>NZ_BAAKIZ010000001.1:0-1314421 GCF_059703725.1 Pseudazoarcus sp. NS34 | reverse complement strand
ATAGAAATGCGGCTATGGTCGCTGCCTACTCGACCGGCGGTTATAGCTACCAACAGATTGGGGATTTCTTCGGTGTGCACTTCACTACCGTGGCCAAGGCAGTTCGTCGTGAAAAGACCGCGAAATGAACGGTATAAAAGATAGACCTGACCCCGATTCGCACTGACCCCGATTCGCATTCTCCGATTCGCATTCTGGTAACAACTGACATTCGCGCAAACCAACTGAAGTAACTTGAAGGAGTTCCGTAATGAAGCTCCAATTCTTGGCAACGAGTTTAGTTTCAATGACTCTCACAGGGTGCGGCATTACTCATGGCCCATTCGGGATTGCTGCTCAGCCTGCCCCGCCCACATACGAGCTGTGGGTCAAGCCCGGAACTACGGAAGTAGAGGTTAAAAAAGCCCTGCTGGAATGCGGTGAACCCTCTACCGTCAGAGACACATACATCTATGAAAAAGCTCTGGGATTAAAAGGCACCAACGAATTACGAAACCATTTCTTTTTGGTGGATCGTTGCATGGAAGAGTCTGGATTCATCGCATCAGGAACTAAAACAACTTTGGAGTATTGCTTATGGGACCGACACCGACATCTTCCCGCCTGCCAAGCCGAGACTTCGCCTCCAGAACGTAGCGTGGAGCGTCGTATAAACAGCTGGTACTGCAAGATCAAAATCAATCAAGAGTATTGCCGAAGCCACTCCTTTAAAACTGAAACATGCGACGATCCAAACAGAACATTCAATAAGCCCCCACCGGAGTGCCGGATGTGAATAGGCCCAGTCAGTTCAAATTACATCTCAGCGAATCCGAATCAGGGTCCGAATCAGGGTCAGGTCTAGATTTTATACCCCGGAAAAGTCGCACCGCGCCATATCGTTAGTGCGGCCATGGTCGCCGCTTACTCGACCGGCGGTTATAGCCACCAACAGATTGGTGATTTCTTCGGTGTGCATTTCACTACCTTGGCCGAGGCAGTTCGTCGTGAAATGGGTGCGAAATTAACGATATAAATATAGACCTGACCCTGATGTCTCGACCCTGATGTCTCATATTGGAATGATGGTGGATCAAGCGCACGCGCGACGTCTCGTCAGATCACACCGCCCCCAGAAAAAACGGGGGGCTATTAGAAGCTTCTCGCAAATGCCACACACGGCTTACAAAAGATGACGATGTTCTAGACGTGTCGGACGGCGCTTGCTATATTCGCCCGCCACCAGAGCGCGTCTTCGGGCGCCGGGGTCCCGGCCATAGCGTGCAAGGATGCATCGCCACAGCCCTCCGTGTTCTGCCAACCACACCCATTGGGTTACGAGGTCAATCGAATGATCACCACCGCCGCATTCGGCAAGAAGGCCGCAGCCCTGATGTTGTTGGCTGCATCACTGCAGCTGTACGGTTGCGCCACCGAGAGCCACCGGACCTTAGAGGTACCGAAGGTTGCTGCAGCAGCCACGCCGTACACGGGAGAGCGCAGCCTGATTTCGGTCGGCAAGTTCGACAACCGCTCCAACTTCATGCGCGGCGTCTTTTCGGACGGGGTTGATCGGCTGGGGAGCCAAGCGAAGACGATCCTGATGACGCATCTGCATCAGACCGGGCGTTTCAACGTGCTCGACCGCGACAACATGTCCGAAATCCGACAGGAAGCTGCCCTCTCAGGTGCCTCGCAGCAACTGAAGGGCGCCACCTACGTCATCACTGGCGATGTGACCGAGTTCGGCCGCAAGGAAGTCGGAGACCACCAGTTGTTCGGAATTCTCGGCCGCGGGAAGTCGCAGGTTGCCTACGCCAAGGTGAGCCTGCAGGTGGTCAACGTCGGCACCTCTGAAGTGATGTTCTCGTCCCAGGGCGCCGGTGAGTACAGCCTGGACAACCGCGAAGTACTCGGCTTCGGCGGCACCGCGAGCTACGACTCGACGCTGAACGGCAAGGTGCTTGACCTCGCCATTCGCCAAGCGGTGGATGGACTGGTGTCGGGCATCCAGTCGGGCGCATGGCAGCCGGGGCGTAAATGACCGCCGCAGCAAAGCTCAGCGTGCGCGCGCCGTCACTCTCCTTCGCCACACGAATGCTCGTCATCGCCGGCGCGCTGTCCCTTGGGGCATGCGCGACGAACGAGCAGCTGTATTACTGGGGCGACTACCAGCCGCAGGTGTATGGGCATTTGACCGGGGAGAAAGGCCCGGACGAGCAGATTGCCAGACTCGAAGCGGGGCTCGAGAAAGCTCAGGCAAAGGGCAAGCAACTGCCGCCGGGGTACTTTGCGCACCTGGGCATTCTCTATGGCGAGAAGGGCGACGGCGACAAGATGCTGGGCTATTTCGATGCTGAAAAGCAGCATTACCCTGAGAGCACCGCCTTCATCGATTTTCTGATGAAGTCCAAGAACGGAAGTGTCAATTAAATGCGCCATTCAATGACCCGTTTTGCTGTCTCGCGCGCATTCATGCTTGTCGCGGTCGCGCTGCTTGCGACGGGCTGCGCCACCCAGCGTCCTTATGACTACACGGCCTTCAAGCAGAGCCGCCCGACTTCTATTCTGGTGTTGCCGCCGCTCAACAGCTCACCAGATGTCAAGGCGACCAACAGCGTGCTGTCCCAAGTCACCTATCCGCTCGCTGAATCCGGCTACTACGTCTTTCCGGTCACGCTGGTGAATGAAACGTTCCGGCAGAACGGGTTGGCCAATGCGGGCGAGATTCACGAAGTACCTCCCGCCAAGCTGCGTGAGATCTTCGGCGCCGACGCCGCGCTGTACATCACGGTGCAGCAGTACGGAACAACCTACGCCGTCATTGCGAGCGAGAGCCGCGTCACCGCCACGGCGCGCCTCGTCGACCTACGCTCGGGGAGCGTGATCTGGTCAGGCACCTCGACGGCCTCGAGCGCCGAGGGGCGCAACTCCAGCGGCGGACTACTCGGGATACTGGTGACAGCGCTGGTCAGCCAGATTATCGAAAGCTCGACCAACCAGGCCCACCCGATTGCCGGCGTAATGAGCGGCCGGCTGCTCGCCGCGGGCATGCCCAACGGCCTGCTTTACGGACCGAGATCCCCCAAGTACCTCAGCGACGGGAACGCGCGGCCGTAAGCGGGCAAATCGCCGCATCACTGGTTCAACGCACAAGGCCTCGGCAGAACATCGCCGAGGCCTTGTGCGTTCAGAGCCGATCAGGCGGCGAGGAAGAACGCTCCGGCGGCGGCGATCAGGCCGCCGAGAACGCGCTTGCTCCACATGGCGGCAGGCGTTTCGGGCATGCAGCGGGCCAGCACGTAGCCCGCTGCATGCAGCACCGCGGTGGCCAGCGCAAAGCCGGCGGCGTACAGCCATACCGATCCGTGGCCCATCTCGGTGAAGTGCGCGTGGCCGTGGAAGAGTGCGAACACAGCGACCATCGGCACGGCTGCCGCAAGCGGCAGCTTCACGACCAGCGCGATGAGCAGGCCCAGCACCAGCACTGACAGCGCGATGCCGGCTTCAACGGCGGGCAGCGCCACGCCGAGTGCGCCCAGACCTGCGCCCGCCAGCATGGCGAGCACGAAAGCCACCGGCAACGCCCAGCGTGCCCGGCCGACCTGGCGCGCGGCAAGCAGGCCGACAGCCAGCATGGCCAGCAGGTGATCCGCACCGCCAACCGGGTGACCGAAACCGGAGAAGAAGCTGGCGGATTCATGGCCGCCGTGGCCGGGGTGGGCAAGCGCGGCACCGGCGAAGAGTGCCAGCGGCAGGGCGGAGAAGAGTCGTTTCATGGTCGGGTTCCTCATGATGGATTCGGTCAGACAGGCTCGGGCGCGACGAGCAGGCCCTGGCGTTCGATGAAGTCGATGATCTCGGCCAGGCCCTGGCCGGTTTTCTGGTTGGAGAAGATGAAGGGGCGTTCGCCACGCATCTTTTTCGAGTCGCGGTCCATCACTTCCAACGAGGCGCCGACCAGCGGCGCGAGGTCGATCTTGTTGATCACCAGCAGATCGCTCTTGGTGATGCCGGGGCCGCCCTTGCGCGGGATCTTGTCGCCGGCCGAGACGTCGATGACGTAGAGCGTCAGGTCCGACAGCTCGGGCGAGAAGGTCGCCGCCAGGTTATCGCCGCCGGACTCGACAAAGATGATCTCAAGCCCCGGAAAGCGGCGGTTGAGCCGATCCACCGCTTCGAGGTTGATGGAGGCATCTTCGCGGATCGCGGTGTGTGGGCAGCCGCCGGTCTCGACGCCGATGATGCGGTCGGCTGCCAGTGCCTCGTTGCGCACCAGAAACTGCGCGTCCTCGGCGGTGTAGATGTCGTTGGTGACGACGGCAATGTTGTACTTGTCGCGCAGCGCGCGGCACAGCGCCAGCGTGAGCGCGGTCTTGCCGGAGCCGACCGGGCCGCCAATGCCAATGCGCAGTGCCTGGGTGGGTGTAGTCATGATCTGAACAGCCTCGTGTATTGCGTTTCATGCCGGCTGCTCGCAAGCGCGAGGCCGGGGTTGAAGTTGCTCCATTGCGGTTCGGGCAGCGTGACCGCCCGTTGCGCGAGTTCGGGAATGGTCTCGCCGAGCGTCGCGAGCAGCCGTTGGCCTGCGCTCTGGCCCAGCGGCACGGCCTTTACCGCCGCCATTACCTGATTTTCCAGCCACGCCCACAGATAGGCGGCAATGGCCTGCCCGCAATCGATATCCCACGCCGCCGCGGCCGCCGTCCAAGCCGTCGGAAATGCCGGCTCGTCCACCGCCAGCAGTCGTTCGCGCCAGCCCGGCAAGGCCGCGAAGGCGTCGAGATCGCCGAGCAGGCGCACCAGCGAGTACCCCATCTGCACGGTCTCGGCGCGCAACTCCATGGTTTCGCGGCTGGCGTTGAAGTCGGCGTTGAGTTCGGCGACGCGCGCATCGTCACCGTCGCGCCACGCCTGCATCAACGCGGCGGCGAGCGGCGCTTCGAAGCACGCGAGGTTATGCGCAAGCGCATCGCCGATCCATTGCGCCGCACCGGCTTCGTTCTTCACGGTGCCGTTCTCGGTGGCCCACTCCAACCCCTGGGAGTAGGTGTAGGCGCCGACCGGCAGGGTCGGGCTGGTGAGTTGGAGGAGGCGGATGAGGGGGAGCATCAGATGAGCTCCTTGTATTCGCGCTCCCCGCTGAACGCGTGGTGGCTCTCGATCAGCGTTCGTTGGCCGGGACTCGCCCCGGCGAGCGACCTACTTTCTTGTGATGCAACAAGAAAGTAGGCAAAGAAGTGCACCCCGCCGTCTCGGCCCTTGGGGCTTCCCTCGCTCCGGGCGGTTTCACCGGCCGGTCCTGAACTCGCTTCGCTCAGACAGCAGGACCGGACTTCCCCGGCGAAACCACCCTGCACTCGGCGAGCCAGAGGGGAGTTGGCACCAGGTGAACCACCAAGGCTGTAAAGAGCGGGGCGCGGTGGGCACGTCTTGTGTACCAACCCCTTGTGAGCCGCTGAGCGAAGAGCGCTCACGGCGGGGCCTTCCGGCCTTGCTGTTTGAGCGACAGCGAGTTCGCAAGGCCGGCCGCCGGGAGTGCTCGCAGCGAAGGGAGCCCGAAGGGCCGGCGAGGAGGGCACGCTTCTTTGCTTCCTTTCTTGGCGTGCACCAAGAAAGGAAGTCGCCCGCCGGGGCGAAATCCCGGCCGGTCGAGGCATGAATGACCGACTCCGCCCGCACAAACCAATGCGGCGCAATGCGCTGCGCTTATTGCGCCCTGCGCTCGGAGTAGGCGGGCAGGCGTGCCCCATCACGCACTCATCATGTGGATGCGCGCCCCGCTGCCATCACCGGGATGCTGATGCCCATGCGCATAGGCGCCGGCCTCCGGCTCGAACGGCGCCGACACAGCCTGCACCTCGGCGCCGAGGCCAACCAACATGCCTTCGAGCACGTGATCGGCCTGGATGCGCAGCCAGCCGTCCCCAATCTGTACTGCGACGTGGCGGTTGCCAAGGTGGTAGGCGGCGCGGGCCAAAGCGAAAGCGCCGTCGCAGCGCGCTTCGAGCAGGTCTTCGGGTGCGGACACGACTTCGACGATGCGACCGTCCTTGGCGCGCAGCTTCTGACCGCCTCGCAGCACGGTGCCGCGCTCAAGGAACAGGCCGACGTCCTCGCCGTTGGCGAGCTTGGCGCGCAGGCGGCTCTTGGTGCGGTAGCCGAAGTCGAGCTCCAGCTTTTCGGTGGCGGGCTCGGGGCCGTCGTAGAGGGATTCGAGTAGCAGCATCGACATTCTCAGAACAGGTAGTAACGCTGCGCCATCGGCAGCACCTCGGCCGGCTCGCAGGTGAGCAACTCACCGTCGGCGCGCACCACGTAGGTTTCGGGGTCGACGTCGATCGCCGGCGTGGCGCCGTTGTGGATCATGTCGCTCTTCTTCACGTTGCGACAGCCGCCGGCCGCCACCAGCGGCTTCTGCAAACCCAGCGCAGCGATTGCCGGATTGTTCAGCGCGGCCTGCGAAACAAAGGTGACCGAGGTCTTCAGCGCCTTGCCGAAGCTGCCGAACATCGGGCGGTAGTGCACCGGCTGCGGCGTGGGGATGGACGCATTCGGGTCGCCCATGGCGGCCGCGGCGATCATGCCGCCCTTGAGGATGACGCTCGGCTTGGTGCCGAAGAAGGCCGGGCGCCACAGCACCAGATCGGCCAGCTTGCCGACCTCGATGGAACCCACGGTATGCGCGATGCCGTGCGTAATGGCGGGGTTGATGGTGTATTTGGCGATGTAGCGTTTGACGCGGAAGTTGTCGTTCCCTTCTTTCGCCTGCACCGCAGGCGACACTTCGCTCCCCTCGCCCCCTTGGGGAGAGGGGTTGGGGGTGAGGGGGGCCGGCACAGGCGCCAACCACCCGCGCTGCACCTTCATCTTGTGCGCGGTCTGCCAGGTGCGGGTGACGACCTCGCCGACGCGGCCCATGGCTTGCGAGTCGGACGACATCATCGAGAACACGCCGGTGTCGTGCAGGATGTCTTCGGCGGCGATGGTTTCGCGGCGGATGCGCGATTCCGCAAAGGCCACGTCCTCGGCAATCGACGGATCAAGGTGGTGGCACACCATCAGCATGTCCAGATGCTCGTCGATGGTATTCACGGTGTAGGGCCGCGTCGGGTTGGTGGACGACGGCAGCACGTTGGGCAGGCTCACCGCTTTGATGATGTCCGGCGCGTGGCCGCCGCCCGCCCCTTCGGTGTGGAAGGTATGGATAGTGCGGCCTTTGAAGGCGGCAATCGTCGTCTCGACAAAGCCCGATTCGTTCAGCGTGTCCGAGTGGATGGCCACCTGAATATCGTATTCCTCGGCCACCGACAGGCAGTTGTCGATGGCGGCCGGCGTGGTGCCCCAGTCTTCGTGCAGCTTCAGGCCGATGACGCCGGCCTCGACCTGCTCGCGCAGCGGCTCGGGCAGGCTGGCGTTGCCCTTGCCGAAGAAGCCGAGGTTCATCGGAAAGGCTTCGGCCGCTTCCAGCATGCGGTGGATGTGCCACGGCCCCGGCGTGCAGGTGGTGGCCAGCGTGCCGGTGGCAGGACCCGTGCCGCCGCCGAGCATGGTGGTGACGCCGCTCATCAGCGCCTCTTCGATCTGCTGCGGGCAGATCCAGTGGATGTGGCTGTCGATGCCGCCGGCGGTGAGGATCATGCCCTCGCCCGCGATCACCTCGGTGCCGGCGCCGACGGCAATCGTCACGCTCGGCTGAATGTCGGGGTTGCCGGCCTTGCCGATGGCGGAAATACGCCCGCCCTTGATGCCGACGTCGGCCTTGACGATGCCCCAGTGGTCGACGATCAGCGCATTGGTGATGACGGTATCGGCCACGTCGGCCGACACGCGCTGGCTCTGGCCCATGCCGTCGCGGATGACCTTGCCGCCGCCGAACTTCACCTCGTCGCCGTAGATGGTGAAATCCTTCTCCACCTCGATCCACAGCTCGGAATCGCCCAGGCGCAGGCGGTCGCCGGTGGTGGGGCCGAACATCTCGGCGTAGGCACGGCGCGAGATGCGGGCGCTGGAGGTCTTCGCGGGCGAGGCATTGGCCGCACCCAGCGGCCCCATCACGTCGCCGGCAAAGCCGAACACCTTGCGGTCACCGGCCAGTGCGACCAGTTCGACCGTGCGCGACTGACCCGGCTCGAAGCGCACCGCCGTGCCGGCCGCGATGTTCAGGCGAAAGCCCTTCGCCGCAGCGCGGTCAAAATCCAGCGCGGCATTGGTCTCTGCAAAGTGGTAGTGCGAGCCCACCTGCACCGGGCGGTCGCCGGTGTTGGTGACCTTGAGCGTGATCGTCTCGCGGCCGGCGTTGAGCTCGATGTCGCCGTCCAGCGTCTTCATTTCTCCGGGGATCATGTCTCGCGCCCTCTTAAATAATCGGGTTGTGGACAGTGACCAGTTTGGTCCCGTCGGGGAAGGTCGCCTCGACCTGGATCTCCGGAATCATCTCCGCCACGCCTTCCATGACCTGTTCGCGCGTGAGGATGGTGGTGCCGAAGTGCATCAGGTCGGCCACCGTGCGGCCGTCGCGCGCACCTTCGAGGATGGCGCAGGTGATCAGCGCCACCGACTCCGGGTAGTTCAGCTTCACGCCACGCGCCAGTCGGCGTTCGGCCACGAGGCCGGCGGTGAAGATCAGCAGCTTGTCCTTCTCGCGGGGGCTCAGTTCCATTCGGCTCTCCAACGGGGCAAGGCCCCGGTTCAGGTGTTCCAGATACGCGGCGTTGCGGCAGGCCGACCGGTCAGCACCGGCCGCATCTGCGCCCACAAGCGCGCAAACCATTCACGCCCCGGCTCACAGGCCGGGCCCAGCCAGCGCGCCACCAGCACGCCCGGCAGCAAGGTCACGGCGCCCTCGCCCGCCTCGGAGGCAATCTCGCGCAGGGCGTCCCGCAGGGTCTCGTCGACTTCCGGGCCGATCAGCCACAAGGTGCCGCTCACCGGCAGGCCGGCCAGCCCCACCGGCGAATCAAGCAGCGCTCCGCCGCCCTCCACACAGCCGCGCTCGAGCCACAGCGGCTTGCCAGCAAGTTGAATGCGGGTATGTGTTGCAAAGCGCCCTTGGGTGAATCGCTCGCCCGAGCCGGTGCGCCCAAAACACGTCATCTCGGCGCCGATGAAGCGCGCGCCGGCTTCGAGCTCTATGTGCGTTGTCAGCGTGCCCTCGGCGCCATCGAACACAATGGATTCCTGCGGCAGCCATTCGCAAACGCCACCGGCCGCCACCTGCACGCTCTGCGACATCGTGGCCGGCCGGCCACCGCTGCGATACCACTTGCCGGCGCCCGGCGTGGTCAGCAGCGCATGTGCGCCCGCGCCGACGTGGGCAGTGATCTCCAGCGAGTCGCCGCCGACGATGCCGGCCGGCGGGTGCAGCACGATGGCGTGACACACCGCGTCGCCTTCCGGGTACAGGGGTTTCTGGATGCGCAGCGGTCCGAAGTGACGATTCCCGGCCAACACCGTGCGCTCGCCACGGCGGGCGAAATCGAGCGCAAGTGTCGCCTTCCAGCCCGTGGCACGCACGGCGGCGGGGGTGTCGTCGAGTTTCATGCGCGTACTGTAGCGAATGCCGCGCCGGACCACACTACGCAGGATTTCGTATGGCGCGGGTCCGAACGGGAGGGGAACGAGCGTCGTCGCTCAGCGCGGATGCCGAGCGACGTAAACCGTGCAGGATGATTCACCGCCGGTATAGGGGTTCGGGAACGGCACAACGTGCGCCGCCACCGATTCGAAAACCTCGCCGAGCAGCGCCTCGAAACCGGCGTGCGGCGGGTCGTCCGACCACAGCGCGAACACGCCGTCGGGCTTGAGCTGGCGCGTCATCGCACGCAGGGATTCGGCGGTGTAGAAGCCCGCATGCGATTCGTTGAGCACGTGCTGCGGCGTGTGGTCGATGTCGAGCAGGATGGCGTCGAAGCGCCGGCCCGGCTCGGCCAGAAAGCCGTCATCGGCCACCGCCAGCCGGAAGAAATCGCCATGCACGAAGCGGCAGCGCGCATCGGCCGTCAGCGTCGGCCCGAGCGGGCAGATGCCGGTCTCGTGCCACTCGATCACCGGCGCCAGCCAATCGACCACGTGGAGCGATTGCACCGCCGTGTTCTCCAGCACGGTCGCGGCGGTGTAGCCCAGGCCGAGCCCACCGACTATCACGTCCAGTTCCCCGCGCTCGAACGGCGCCAGGCCAAGCCGCGCAAGCGCTTCCTCGCTGGCCGTGAACAGGCTCGACATCAGGAATTCGTCGTTGAGCTTGATCTCGTACACGGTCACGCCGCCCAGACGCACCTCGCTGCGGCGGCGGATGCTGACCGCTCCGATGGGCGTTTCGCGGTAGTCGAGTTCGACAAAATCGATGTGCATGTCTGTGCGGGCCGGGCGGCCTCTCTGAAAACGGGGTTGGCAGCGCCGCGAGCGTCCGACGCCGCGCCGCTGCCGCGTCTTAACGCTCGGCCAGGCAGTCGGCGCAGAACACCACGGTAACGTCGCGTTCGAGTCGCTCGGGTTCGAGCGCCACGCCGCATTCACAACACGTACCGAAGCGGCCGCTGTTGATGCGGTCGCGGGTAGCGAGCAGTCTGCGGCGGCGCAACTGGATGCGCTCGACGGTAGACGGATCCTGCGGCACGGCGCCGCCAAGGGACGCATCGATGGAGGCTACTTCGTCATCAATGCGTGCGTGAAACGGGTGAGCATGGTGGGTCATCGCTGCTCCCGCGGTTGCCCGCGTCAATAAATCTGGTTATGCACTTCGTTGTGCTGCATCGCAGCAGGCACTATCATGCTGCCCTTCCGCTGCACACCCTCCTGCCGGAGCAGTCCGTTGTAACACGTTCCCCCGCCTGACTTCCGCCGACGCCAAAATAGTTCGGCAGATATCCCCGCCTTGCCGCTTCACGCTGCGACGGCGCGCGCTTCACGTGCCCGCTCGCGCTCGACCCCTGCCCATTTGCCGGGCCTCCGGACGAAGAACCATGTATCTGCAAACCATCCGAAAAGACTGGCTTTCCAACGTTCGCGGCGACGTGCTCGCCGGCCTCGTCGTCGCCCTGGCGCTGATTCCAGAGGCCATCGCGTTCTCGATCATCGCCGGCGTCGACCCCAAGGTCGGGCTCTACGCCTCGTTCTCGATGGCCGTCGTCATCGCCTTCACGGGTGGCCGCCCCGGCATGATCTCGGCCGCCACCGGCGCCATGGCGCTGCTCATGGTCACGCTGGTCAAGGAACACGGCCTGCAATACCTGCTCGCCGCCACGGTGCTCACCGGCGTGCTGCAGATCGCCGCCGGCATGCTGCGGCTCGACCTGCTGATGCGCTTCGTGTCGCGCTCGGTGGTCACCGGCTTCGTCAATGCGCTGGCCATCCTGATCTTCATGGCGCAACTGCCCGAGCTGATTAACGTGACGTGGGTGGTGTATGCCATGACCGCCGCCGGCCTCGGCATCATCTATCTGCTGCCGTTGGTGACGCGCATCGTGCCGTCGCCGCTGGTGACCATCGTCGTGCTCACCGCGGTTGCCATGTGGCTGAACCTGGACGTGCGCACGGTGGGCGACATGGGCGAACTGCCCGACAGCCTGCCGATGTTCCTGATCCCCGACATCCCGCTCAACTTCGAGACGCTGGCCATCATCTTCCCGTACTCGATGACGCTGATGGTGGTTGGCCTGCTCGAATCGATGATGACCGCCACCATCGTCGACGACCTCACCGACACCACCAGCGACAAGCGCCGCGAATGCATCGGCCAGGGCACGGCCAACATCGCCACCGGCTTCATCGGCGGCATGGCCGGCTGCGCGATGATCGGCCAGTCGGTGATCAACGTGAAATCCGGCGGCCGCGGGCGGCTTTCCACGCTGATCGCCGGCGTGGTGCTGCTGCTCATGGTCGTGTTCCTCGGCGATCTTGTCGGCCAGATCCCGATGGCCGCGCTGGTGGCGGTGATGATCATGGTGTCCATCGGCACCTTCAACTGGGCGTCCATCCGCAATCTGCGTGATCACCCGCCCAGCTCCAGCATCGTCATGGTCGCCACCGTCGTTGTCGTGGTCGCCACGCACGATCTGGCCAAGGGCGTGCTGGTCGGCGTGCTGCTCTCGGGCATCTTCTTCGCCCACAAGGTCGGCCGCGTATTGCGCGTGAGCTCGCGCACCGACGACCACGGCCGCGTGCGCCACTACCAGGTCAGCGGAGAGGTATTCTTTGCCTCGGCCGGCACCTTCAACGCCAGCTTCGATTTCCGCGAAGTCATCGAGCGCGTGCGGATTGACGTGACGCGCGCGCACTTCTGGGACATCACCGCCATCGACGCGCTCGACCGCGTGGTCATGAAATTCCGCCGCGACGGCACGGAAGTCGAAATCATCGGTCTGGATGAAGCCAGCAAGACGCTGATCGACCGCTTCGCCATCCACGACAAGTCCGACGCCGAAGCGCGGATGTCGAGCGGGCACTGAGGAGACGCACCCATGAACAACAAAGTAATCGGCTGCATCGACGGCACCGAAACCTCCGCCACGGTGTGCGAATACGCCACCTGGTCGGCGCTGCGCATGGCCGCCCCGCTCGAATTCCTGCATGTGCTCGACCGCCATCAAGAGGTCGCGCCCGTCAGTGACTTCTCCGGCAACCTCGCCGTCGGCGCGCAGGAAGATCTGCTGCGCCAGCTCGCCGACCTCGACGCCCAGCGCAGCAAGATCGCGCAGGAACACGGCCGCATGCTCATCGACGCCGCGCGCGGTCGCGCCGCCGAACTCGGCGTCAAGGCGCCCGAAGGCCTGCAACGCCACGGCACGCTGGTGGAAACGCTGGGCGAGATGGAAGAGACCACGCGGCTCATCGTGCTCGGCCGCCGCCACGTCGGCCAGGGCGCAGCCGACCAGCCGGTGCAGAACCACCGCCTGGAACGCGTCATCCGCGCCATCCACAAACCCATTCTCGCCACCGCCGCGCACTACAAGACGCCCGAGCGTTTCATGATCGCCTTCGACGGCAGCCCCACCGGCCGCAAGAACGTCGAACGCGTCGCCGCCAGCCCGTTGCTGGTCGGCCTGCCGTGCCACATCGTCAGTGTCGGCGGCGGCGCCTCGGTGAGCGACGCACAAGCCTGGGCACAGTCGAAACTGAACGCACGCGGCTTCGACGTCACCCTCGCCACTGACGACGGCGAGCCGGAAAAGGTGCTCGCCACCTACGCCGCCACCCACGACATCGACCTCGTGGTCATCGGCGCCTACGGCCACTCGCGCATCCGCCAGCTGATGATCGGCAGCACCACCACCAACCTCCTGCGCACCCTGCCGGTGGCGGTGCTGGTGTTGCGCTGAGCGCAAGCCCGCACTTGCACCGCCCTTCAAAGAAACCGCGCCCGCTGCAGGACACCCTGTAGCGGCGTCCCGCATTGAATCGGCTCGCCCGCCAGGCGCCCGCCTCCCGCCGCAGCACGTCCCCTAATCCTCAGCCCCATTCGTTGCGGACCTCCGTCTGCGGCCACCGTGCACGCCCCCCATCGGCTGATGGGAACCCTCCACCGGCACGCCACCGCTGCCGTGGGCTTCTCTTCGCTCGGCGCGACCCATGTCGTAATGCTATTCATCTATACAAAAAATCGGATATTTCAATGTGTTTCACGAGCGTAATCTGACTCGGCAATGACGTACGCCGTCGCCATGAATGCGCTCAGAACGCGCCCGTGGCGACCGCAGTGCATCACGCCGTCATCAAACGCATCAGCGGATCACATGGAGAATCCATCCGTGCATAACAACGCCTTTCATTCGACGTATCTCGCCGACCGGATCGGCAAGGTCGAACTGAGCAGCGACGCCGAACAACACGTCGCGGGCAGCTTCGGGGAGTTCGTGCTGACCTACACGGCCGGCTATTTCGGCATCGACGACACAGGCAGCCTGAAGATCGTGCATCGCTTTGCGAGCGACATGGGCAAGCCGCAGTTCGCCGACCCCAAGGGCTGGAACTACGTCACCGCCGAGGCCAGCAACGGCGCGGTGCTGGAAATGCGCTACGACCCCAAGGGCAACATCCGCCCGTGGGACAAGACCATCCACATCAAGGTCATGCGCGGCTTTCTGCGCGAGGGCGACACCATCACCATCCGGCTGGGCGACCGCCGCCAGGGCTCGCCCGGCATGCGCGTGCAGACCTTCTCGGAGCCGACCTTCGAGTACAAGGTGCTGGTCGACGCCTTCGCCACCTACAACTTCGTCGAGATCCCCGAGCAGCCGCCGATCTGCGTGGTGGGCGGCCCGCCGGTGCTGTTCAAGGCCATCCTGCCGACGCTGCGCCGCACGAGTGACCGCTTCCAGTTCGGCTTCAAGGGCGAAGACCGCTGGGGCAACCCCAGCCCCGCCGTAAGCGGGCGCTACCGACTGGTTGCGAGCCTGCCGGTCGAAGGCCTGCCGGAGTTCATCGACTACCCGCTCGGCGAACTGTCGCAGCGCGTGAGCGGGCTGCGGGCAAGCACGCCGGGCACGCTGGTGGTGAAGGTGCTCGACGCCTCGGGGCAGACCGTATGCGAATCGAACCCGATGACGATCGTCGAGGCCGCTGCGCTCTTGCCGTTCTGGGCCGACTTGCACGGGCAGTCCGAGGAAACCATTGGCACGAATTCTGCTGAAGATCTGCTTGTCTTCGCACGCGACCATGCCTTTCTCGACGCCATGAGCCATCAGGGCAACGACTTCCAGATCACGCAGAAATTCTGGCGTGAACTCAATGTGCTGACCGCACGGTTCAACCGGGACGATGAGTTCATCATCTTTCCCGGCTATGAGTGGTCCGGCAATACCGGGCTGGGCGGCGACCGCAACGTGATGTTCCGCGAGGAAGGGCGCCAGATTCACCGCTCGCACCACGCGCTGATCGATGACCTCTCCGACGCCGACACCGACGCGCACAGCGCCGAGGACCTGTTCGACGCGCTGCAGGACGAGGACTGCGTGGTGTTCGCCCACATCGGCGGACGCTACGCCGACATCAAGATGGCGCACGACGGGCGCATCGAGCGCTCCGTCGAGGTGCATTCGGACTGGGGCACCTTCGAGTGGCTCATCGAGGATGCGCTTGAGCAGGGCTACCGCGTGGGCATCCTCGCCAACTCCGACGGCCACAAGGGGCGCCACGGCGCGAGCCACCCCGGCGCCTCGCTGTTCGGCGCCTACGGCGGCCTGTCCTGCCTGCTCGCCGATCGGCTCACGCGCGACGCGCTGTTTGAGGCGCTGCGCAAACGTCACCACTACGCCACGACCGGCTGCCGCGCGCATGTCGAGACGGCGGTGAACTTCGACGCACCGGCCGAGCTCTTCGACGACGACCCGAACATGGGCGGCAAGCCGGTGGCGAACGTCACCACCTCGATGATGGGCGACATCCTGCGTTCCGACGCCGACGCAGTGACGCTCGACATCACCGTGAACACCGCATCACCGATCGAACGCATCGAAATCCGCAACGGCAAGGAGGTGCTGGAAACCTGGCGCCCCTACGCGGAAGCCGACCTCGGTCGCCGCATCCGTGTGATCTGGGAAGGCTCGGAATACCGCGGGCGTGGCCGCCAGTCGGTATGGGACGGTTCGGCCGAACTCGTCGGCGACCGCTTCGAGTCCTGCACGCCCATCAACATGTGGAACCTCGACAAGCCCATCGTGCGCGAGGACGAAACGCGGTTGTCGTGGAAGGCGCTCACCACCGGCGGCTTCGGCGGCTTCGACGCCGTGCTGGCCGACGGCGCATCGGGCCAGCTCAAGCTCGACACCCAGCTCGTAAGTGCGCAGCTCGCGCTCGACAGCATCGGGCTGGAAGACACCACGCTCACCACCGATGGCGGCATCAAACGCCAGATGCGGGTGTTCCGCCTGCCCGACACCCTCACCACCACGCGCGTCTCGCTGCGCAAACGCATCCCGTTGAGAACGGACGCGGGCGACAACGCGATTTACCTGTGCATCACGCTGGAAGACGGAAATCTGATCTGGACCAGCCCGACCTACGTTATCCGGTGACCCCGGTACGACGTTCCGTGACCGCGCCGCAGCCTGGTGTTGCCACTCAAACCTCCAAGGAGATGTCATGAAGTCAATCGCCGCTGTCATTGCCGCAACCTGCCTCGCCGTGGTCGCCGTACCGAGCTTCGCCGAGGACTATCCGTCGCGACCGATCCGCATGCTCGTACCCTTGGGCCCGGGCAGCTCCGGCGACATCCTCGGGCGCACCATCGGCGCAGAAATGGGCGAGGCCCTGGGTGCCAACGTGGTCGTCGAGAACAAGCCCGGCGCGGGCGGCACCATCGCCATGCGAGAGCTGTCCGGCGCCACCGCCGACGGCTACACCATCGCCCTGGCCTCGCAGGGCAACCTGGTGTTCAACATGGCGCTGTACTCCAAGCCCGGCTACGACACGCTCAAGGACTTCATTCCGGTGATCGAGATCGGCGGCGTGTCGAACGTGATGATCGTCCCGCCGAACAGCGACGTGACCACGCCGCAGGACCTCATCGACAAGGCCAAGAAGAATCCCGGCAAGGTCACTTTCTCGTCCGGCGGCGCGGGCACCAGCCATCACCTGTCGGGCGTGCTGTTCGGCCAGATGACGGACACCGACCTGCTGCACATTCCGTACAACGGCGCAGCCAAGGGCATCCTCGCGGTGATGGCGGGTGAAGTCGACGCCGGCTTCTTCAACACGCCGACCGTGGTCAGCCAGATCCGCGACGGCCGCCTCAAGGGGCTCGCCGTAACCAGCCTCACCAAGTCACCGCTGCTGCCCGAGCTCGCCACCCTCGACAGCGCCGCGATCAAGGGCTACGAGATCAACACCTGGTTCGGTCTGGTCGTACCGGCCGGCACGCCTGATGCCGTCGTCGCCAAGCTGCATGCCGCCGTCGCCAAGGCCCTGGGCAACCCGGAAGTGCAGAAGAAGCTCGGCGACATCGGCTTCGAACTGTCGCCGGTCGCCAGCTCGGACACCTTCAAGGCCCATATCGAGAAGGACTTCGAGACCTGGCCCGGCATCATCAAGGCCTCGGGTGCGGCGGTGAACTGATCGCACGGGCGGTCGGCTCCGGCAAGGCGCCGGGGCCGACGGCCATTTCCGAACGTAGCGAAGGACGCAAATGAGCTCCAAAGACGTCAAGGACATCGCCGGCGGCCTGTGCATGATCTGCATCGGCGTGTTCGCGGCGTGGTACGCACAACGCTACCCGATCGGCGAACTACGCAGGATGGGGCCCGGCTTCTTCCCCGTGGTACTGGGCGCGCTGCTCGTGCTGCTGGGCGTCGTCATCGCCATACCGGCCTTCTTCCGCAAGGGCACGCCGTTCCGCTTCGAAGCGAAAGGCTTCTGCTGGATCATGCTGAGCGTGATGATTTTCGCCTTCGGGCTGGTCAAGCTGGGGCTCGTGCTTTCCACCGTGGCCTCGGTCATCGCCGCGTCGATGGCCAGCGGCGTGAGCTGGCGAACCCGCATCACATTGGCAATCGCCGTCGCCGTCGTGACCTGGGCCGTCTTCAGCCTCGGGCTCGGCATGGCCGTGTCGGTCTGGTCGCGCTTCGGATGACCTCGATGACGACTTCCCCTTCAATCCGAATTCCCTTGAGGACCGCCTGATGGACTCCGGCACGATCGACGGACTGTTGCTCGGCCTGCAATCCATCATGCAGCCCGAACTGCTGTTCTACTGCTTCGCCGGGGTCTTCCTCGGCACCTTCGTCGGCGTACTGCCGGGCATTGGCTCGATCGCCACCATCTCGCTGCTGCTGCCGATCACCTATCACCTGCCGCCGGTCGGCGCCATCATCATGCTCGCCGGGGTGTATTACGGCTCGCAATACGGCGGCTCGACCTCGTCGATCCTGCTCAACGTACCGGGTCACGCAGCGGCGGTCGTCGCCTGCCTCGACGGCAACCCGATGGCCCGCCAGGGGCGCGCCGGCGTGGCGCTGTTCATGACCACGATCGCCTCCTTCGTCGGCGCCATGCTGGGCCTTGCGGCACTCGTGCTGTTCTCTCCGGCCATTGCCGAGGTCGGCATGCGCTTTGGCCCGGCGGAGTACTTTTCGATGATGGTGCTGGGGCTGGTTGCGGCCTCCACGCTGGCCTCCGGCTCACCGGCCAAGGGGCTCGCAATGGTCGTACTGGGCCTGCTGCTCGGCACCGTCGGCACCGACATCAACACGGGCACGGCGCGCTTCAGCTTCGACATGCCGGAGCTGATGGACGGCATCAACCTGGTTGCGCTGGCAATGGGCCTGTTCGGCATCTCGAAGCTGATCTCCAGCCTCGGCATGAACGCCGAGCCGCCCATCACCGACCGCATCACGCTGCGCTCGATGATCCCGACCCGCAAGGATGTGAAAGATTCGATCATGCCGATGCTGCGCGGCACCGGCATCGGCAGCCTGTTCGGCGCGCTTCCGGGCGCCGGCGCCTCGATCTCGGCCTTCATGGCCTATGCGGCCGAGAAGCGCCTCGCGCGTGATCCATCGCGTTTCGGCAAGGGCGCCATCGAAGGCCTCACCGCACCGGAGGCCGCCAACAACGCATCGGCCCAGACGGCCTTCGTGCCAACGCTTTCGCTGGGCATTCCCGGTGACGCGATCATGGCGCTGATGCTCGGCGCGCTGATGATCCACGGCATCCAGCCCGGCCCGATGCTGATCAACGATCAGCCCGAGCTGTTCTGGGGCCTGATCATGAGCTTCGCGGTCGGCAACGTGATGTTGATGGTGCTGAACATTCCGCTCATCGGGCTGTGGGTATCGGTGCTACGGATTCCGTACAACGTGCTCTACCCGGCCATCCTGGTGTTCATCTGCCTCGGCACCTACAGCGTGAACAACAACTGGTTCGACATCGTGCTGGTCGGCCTGATCGGCGCCTTCGGCTACCTGATGATGCTGCTGGATTTCGAACCCGCCCCGCTGCTGCTCGGCTTCGTGCTCGGCCCGATCATGGAAGAGAACCTGCGCCGCGCGCTGCTGCTCTCGCACGGCGACCTCACGACCTTCATCGACCGGCCGATCAGCATGTGGCTGCTGGTGGGCAGCGCTGCGATCATGCTGTCGTCGGTGATTGGTGTGCTGCTCCGCTCATGGCGCCGCAGGGTGCGCAACGCGGCAATTGCCGAAACGCTGGGCGCCGAGGGCAAGGCGGGCTGAATCCGGCAGCGCCTACTGCTCCTGCTGAAAGCGCCGCGCCTCGTGCCGCACGATCTGCATGAAGGCCTGAGCGGCCGGTGAAGTCGGGTGGTTGGCCTGACGCACGATCGACACCGGCCAGTGCAGTTGCGGGTTCCGCACGTGCACCGCCTGAATGCTGCCAGGCATCTGCGAACGCACGAAACTCGGCAGCAGCGCCACACCCATACCCGACTGGATCATGCCCACCACCGTCGACAGCAGCGTCACGCGCTGCTCGATCCGCGGATAAATGTTCTTGGCCAGCAACTGGCGGCTGATCTCAAGCCACGGAGGCGCATTGGGGTTGAGCTGAATGCACTGCAGCTCCGACAGCACCGACGCATCCACCTCTTCCGTGCGCGTCAGCGCACTGTCGGTGCGCACGAACAGCGCCACCCTGGACTCGAACACCGTCTCGGTCGCGATCTGCGAATCGCGCGACGAACTGACCGCACCGAGGCCCAGGTCGACCGCGTGCGACAGAATCTTGGCCTTGATCTCGTGCGCCATGCAGTCGGTGATGATGAGCTCCACCGTCGGATGCGCGCGCTTGAAGTGGTTGAGGATGCGCGGCAGCAGCACGGCGGCCGTCATGTGCCCCACCGCCACGCTGACCGACCCCGACTTCAGCGCCGCCTGGTCCTGACTCTCCTGCAGCGCCGTGTCGATCGACAGCAGCGCGCGCCGCGCCACGTCGGCAATGTGCGCGCCCTCGGGCGTGAGTTTCACATCGCGGCCACGCACCACCAGCGCCTGTCCGAGTTCCACTTCAAGCCGCCGGATCAGATGGCTGACCGAAGGCTGCGACAGGCCGAGCTGCTCCGCCGCCACTGTGAAACTCGCGGTCTGCCCAACTGCAATCAGGGCGCGCAATTGGCGCAGGGATACATCCGTCATCGGCTCATTCTGGCACGGAACATCGCCCGTATTGCTGCGCAATCCGTGCAGATTTCCTCACACCCATCCGAAGCATTCCTTCCCGCCAACTCGCACGCGAAGTGTTTGACCAACATATCGAAATTGTCATAGCCGCTGACAGCCTGACCCTGCCATACCGCAGGGCGTCGGAGCCCAGTGCACTGCGTCACATGCCCGCCCCAAAGCCGATGCAGCAACCCGAATACGCGATATGCATTTATTGTGCAGCCTTCCGAGCATCACCCGCGGAGGCTCCGCATGCGTCGCCTTGTCTGTCTGCTCTGGCTTGCCCTCACACCGGCACTCACGCTCGCCGGCGAAACCGCGCTCCCGCCCATGCTCGCCGACCGTTACCACGACGGCATCGACCCCGCGCCGTACTGGGTCAGCGAGAAGTACGACGGCGTGCGCGCCCGCTGGGATGGCCACGCCCTCACGCTGCGCGGCGGCGGCGCCATTGCCGCGCCGGATTGGTTCACCGCCGCACTGCCACCCGAAACGCTGGATGGCGAACTGTGGATGGGTCGGCGCACTTTCGACCGCCTCTCCGGCCTCGTCCGCCGCAACGCCCCCGACGACCCCGCCTGGCGCGAGGTGCGCTACATGCTCTTCGACCTGCCCGGCGCACCCGGCCCGTTCACCGCCCGCGTCGAGCGCATGCGCCAACTCGCCGCCACCGCCAACGTCCCGTGGCTGCAAGCCGCCCCGCAACGCCGCGTCGCCAACCACGCCGAACTGCAGCAATGGTTCGATGAAGTCGTGCAGGCCGGCGGCGAAGGCCTGATGCTCCACCACGCCGACGCCCACTGGACCCCCGGCCGCAACACCGCCCTGCTCAAACACACCCCTTGGCTCGACGACGAAGCCCGCGTCCTCGCCCACCTGCCCGGCAAAGGCCGACTGGAAGGCATGACTGGCTCGTTGCTGGTCGAATCCTCCGACGGCCGCCAGTTCCGCCTCGGCAGCGGGCTCACCGATGCGCAACGCCGCGATCCACCTGCGGTGGGGACGTTGGTGACGTATCGGTATCGGGAGCTGACGCCGAAGGGGATGCCGCGGTTTCCGGTGTTTGTGCGGGTGCGGGAGTTGCCGTGACCACTCTCCCGCCAATTGACAGCACAAACAGCCGAGCACAAACTAGTCAGGAAACTAGTCATATAGGTGAAATCATGCACTCATGGCCCGTACAAGACGCCAAGGCGCGGTTCAGCGAATTTCTGGATGCGTGCCTCGCTGAAGGCCCGCAGATGGTGACTCGGCGCGGTGCCGAGGCTGCCGTGCTGGTCCCGGTCAGCGAATGGCGCCGCCTGCAGTCCGCTGCCCGGCCTTCGCTCAAGGAACTGCTGCTGTCGGATCAGGCACGCACAGAACTGCTCGTGCCGCCTCGCGGCAAGGCCCGACGCCGCACGCCCGAAGCCCTGAGCTGACCAGCATGTACCTGCTCGATACCAACGTCGTCTCCGAACTGCGCAAACCCAAGCCGCACGGCGCCGTGGTGGCTTGGCTGCAGTCCGTCGATGATTCCTCCCTGTTCCTGTCCGCCGTCACCCTGGGCGAGATACAGGCCGGCATCGAACTCACCCGTGAGCAAGACCCGGCCAAGGCGACCGAAATTGAGGCTTGGCTGGAACTCGTCGCCAGCGCCTACAACATCCTGCCGATGGATGCAGCGGCCTTCAGGGCTTGGGCGAAACTCATGCACCGCAAATCCGACACGCTGTACGAGGACGCGATGATTGCAGCGACAGCGGCAACGAATGGGCTGGCGGTGGTGACTCGGAATGTCCGGGACCTCAAGGCGCTGGGCGTCGATGTCATCAACCCTTTCGCATAAGCTGTAGTGTCGGATCGGTGGGTCCGCCAAAACTACCAGCGGCGAAATCGTGGTCTGTCCCCTATTTGCGCGTGATGGCGTAACCCGATGTGCCGTGGGACATATGATGCTGCGAGGACAATGTAGTCCGGAGCTCAACATGCAGGGGACGCGATGGTGAAGGTATTTTTCTCATACACCCACAAGGACGAGGACTTGCGTAACCAGCTCGAAGCGCATCTTGCGTTGCTCAAACGCCAAGGTCTCATCGACAGCTGGCACGACAGAAGGATTGCGGCGGGAGACGAGCTTGATGAGTCTATTTCCGCGAATCTTGAATCCGCGGATATTGTGTTGCTCCTGGTCAGCAGCGATTTTCTTGCGTCGAATTACTGCTATTCGCGTGAGTTGGCCCGCGCGCTTGAGCTTCACGAGGCGGGTGGCACCCGTGTTATTCCGGTCATCCTGCGGCATTGCGACTGGCATTCGGCTCCGTTCGGGAAGCTCAGAGCGTTGCCGCGCGACGGACGCCCCGTGGTTGCATGGCCTGACCTGGACGAAGCCCTCGCAGATGTCGCGCGCGAGGTGCGGGCTGTCGTCGAGGCGGGCGCGCATCCGGGGGAGCGAGTTCCTGGCGTACTGGGTAGTGTTGCGAGGAGCATCTCCATGAGCGCTCCGCCCACAGCGCAGCATCAGCCTCGCTCAAGCAACCTGCGCCTGAAAAAAGAGTTCTCGGAGCGGGACCGTGATGAGTTCCTGCGGTCGAGCTTCGAGTACGCGTGCCGATACTTTGAGGGCTCGATTGATGCGCTGCACGAGCGCAATTCCGATGTCGAAGGTACATTCGAGCGAATTGATGGGAGAAGAATGGCCGCCGTGCTCTACCGCGGCGGCAAGAAGGTTGCGGAGTGCTCCGTTCGACTCGAAGGTTTGGGACGGGGAGGAGGCATCGCCTTCTTGTTCGATGCTTCGGCAATGTCCGGGGGATACAACGAGATGCTGAGCGTCGACGCTACTGACCAGCTGCTTTACTTGAAGTCGCTCGGCATGAACCATATCGTCGGACGCGAACAGCACCTGTCTGAAGAGGGGGCAGCCGAGTTCTTTTGGGGGATGTTTATCGCCCGATTGCAGGGTTGAATGCCTGTATTTCCGGAGGGGAATATGACTGACTTGCATCGTTTCCAGGTGGATGAAATCTGCGAGCGTGCGTTCGACCGCAAGCGGGAGAATTTCATCGTGGACCACGGGTTGGAAAATCAACCCGCAATCATCTGGCAGTGCATGCCCGTGGAACGCCTCGTAATTGATTTTGCGTCGGGATCTTTTGCGGCAATGCTTGAGACCGCTTCGAGCGACCTGTCGGATTTCCGGGATGGGTGGTGGTATGGATTCAGCACTGGACAGCGCGCGGCGAGAGTCTTTGACGGGTTCGCCTCCGCCAGTCCGCAAGACGCCTTAGCCCGTCACGGATGGGCCACCCAGTTGCACCGGGACGGCCATTTTCTCGCAGGTTTATGGAACTTCCCGGAAACGCATGAGCAGCAGGAGCACGCCAAACCGTTGGTGGCAGCGTTCCACGTCGAGGCGTTCGTCGATTTCGGCAGTTTGAGTGCTCGCCTCTTCGAAACTGCCGGGTATGCGGGCCCTGTGCTGTTCACCACCACGATGTGTTTTGCGGAGCGGTTCCGGTTCACGAATGACCACGGAGCAGTGAGTGCAACGCAGGTGAGACGTAAGCAGCTTCGCTGGTCGCTGGTCATGGCCCCGACGCCGAAGATGATTCCGGAAGTGTGTCTGGACATGGCACGTCAGTTCATGAGCGCCTTCGGTGTTGGCTTGCGACGACAGTGAGCGTTCAGCCCCTTGTGTCATGTTCCACAAGAATTTGTGGAAGCACCTCTCGGCGGGGCGGCCGCCCTTCAAGACTCCGAAAAAAGACATTCCGCGACCCCGAGCATTTCAACTTAAACCGCCAACTCTTCCCTCACGCCATCCGCATCCATATCCTCCCCCGCCCCGCGCATGACGATTTCGCCGCGCTCCATGAGCAGGTAGTGGTCGGATAGATCACGGGCGAAGTCGTAGTACTGCTCGACCAGCAGGATGGCCATTTCTCCGGACTCCGCCAGCATGCGGATGGCGTTGCCGATGTCCTTGATGATGGAGGGCTGGATGCCTTCGGTGGGCTCATCCAGGATGAGCAGCTTGGGACCGAAGGCCAAGGCGCGGCCGATGGCGAGTTGCTGTTGCTGGCCGCCGGAGAGGTCGCCGCCGCGGCGGTGCATCATCTGCTTGAGCACGGGGAACATGTCGAAGATGCGCTCGGGGATCCTTGCGCTGCCGGGGCAGGTGGCGAGGCCCATGAGCAGGTTCTCTTCGACCGTGAGGCGCGGGAAGATTTCGCGGCCTTGCGGCACGTAGCCGATGCCGGACGACACGCGTTTGTAGGACGGGGCTTTGGTGATGTCGGCGCCGTTGAGCGTGATGGCGCCCTGGGCTGAGGGGACGAGGCCCATCAGCGTTTTGAGCAGGGTGGTCTTGCCGACACCGTTGCGGCCCAGCAGGGTGGTGACCTTGCCGACGGGCACTTCAAACGACAGCCCGCGCAGGATGTGACTGCCGCCGCCGTAGTACTGGTGGAGGTTTTCTACCTTAAGCATGCCCGTTCACCGTCCCAAATAAACTTCAATCACACGTTCATCCGCCTGCACCTCGGCCAGCGGGCCTTCGGCCAGCACGGAGCCTTCGTGCAGCACGGTGACCTTGCCGCCAAGTGCTTCGACGAAGCTCATGTCGTGTTCGACGACGACCAGCGAGTGTTCGCCGGCGAGGCTGACGAAGAGTTCGGCGGTGCGTTCGGTTTCGTCGTCGGTCATGCCGGCCACGGGCTCGTCGAGCAGCAGCAGCTTGGGCTCCTGCATCAGCAGCATGCCGATTTCCAGCCATTGCTTCTGGCCGTGCGAGAGCAGGCCGGCGACGCGGTCGGCAGCGTCGGTGAGGCGGATGCGCTTGAGGGTGTCGGCGATGCGGTCGCGCTCGGCGTCGGACAGGCGCGCGAACAGCGCGCGACGCACGCGCTTGTCGGTTTTCATGGCGAGTTCGAGGTTTTCGAACACGGTGAGCTGCTCGAACACGGTGGGCTTCTGGAACTTGCGGCCGATGCCCATGTGGGCGATCTGCGGCTCGGTCATCTTGGTGAGGTCGATGGTCTGGCCGAAGTAGGCCTTGCCGGAGTCGGGCCGGGTCTTGCCGGTGATGACGTCCATCATGGTGGTCTTGCCGGCGCCGTTGGGGCCGATGATGCAGCGCAGCTCGCCCACGTCCACCGCCAGCGACAGCTTGTTGAGCGCGCAGAAGCCGTCGAAGGACACGGTGATGTCGTCCAGATACAGGATGACGTTGTGCGAGAGGTCGAGCTCGCCGGCCCGCACGACGTGCGGCGAGGGGCCGGTGGAGTGGCCACGCGGCTCGGCGCTGGTGGCGTCGTCCTCACGGCCACGCAGGAAGAAATCGGCATTCATGCGCCTGCTCCTTTCACGGCCGGGCCGCTGACGGGTTCGGTGGATTCATCGCGGGCAGATTCGCGCGCGGCGGGGGCAGCCGGAGTTTCGGGCTGGCTCTTGCCCTTACGGATGCGCGCCCAGAAGTCGCGCACCAGGCCGACGATGCCGTTGGGCATGAACAGCGTCACCGCAATGAACAGGAAGCCGAGCACGAAGGGCCAGTATTCGGGGAACGACACGGTGAACCAGGTCTTGGCGAAGTTCACCACGCCGGCCCCCACCACCGCCCCGACCAGCGAGCCGCGCCCGCCGACCGCCACCCACACCGCGATCTCGATGGAGTTGGCCGGGCTCATTTCAGACGGGTTGATGATGCCGACCTGCGGCACATACAGCGCGCCGGCCAGGCCGCACAACACGGCCGACAGCGTCCAGATGAAGAGCTTGTAGTGCAGCGGGTTGTAGCCGATGAACATGACGCGGCTTTCGGCATCGCGAATGGCGGCCAGCACGCGGCCGAAGCGCGAGGTGACCAGATAGCGGCCGAGCAGCAGGCAGAAGATAAGCAGCAGCGCGGACAGGGCAAACAGCACCACGCGGGTTTCCGGCGCGGTGATGGAATGGCCGAGGATGCGCTTGAAGTCGGTGAAGCCGTTGTTGCCGCCAAAGCCGGTTTCATTGCGGAAGAACAGCAGCATGGCGGCGTAGGTGAGCGCCTGCGTGATGATCGAGAAATACACGCCCTTGATGCGCGAGCGGAACGCAAACCAGCCGAACACAAAGGCCACCACGCCCGGCAGCGCCATGGCGAGGAAGATGGCCCAGACGAAGGAATCCGAACCCGCCCAGTACCAGGGCAGCTCCTTCCACGCGAGGAAGACCATGAAGTCCGGCAGATCGGCGCCGTAGCTGCCGTCGCGCCCGATCTGGCGCATCAAATACATGCCGAAGGCGTAGCCGCCGAGCGCGAAGAACATGCCGTGGCCCAGGCTAAGAATGCCGGCGTAGCCCCAGATCAGGTCCATGGCCACGGCGACGACCATGTAGCACAGGATCTTGCCGAGCAGGCTGACCCAGTAGGCCGACAGGTGCAGCGCGTGATCGGCCGGCAAGCCGAGGTGCGCAAAGGGCACCCACAGGAAGGCGACCAGCGCGAACACGGCGAGCGCGATGCGGGCCGAGGCCGGCATGTTGCTGAAGAGACGGATGGTGAAAGGCGTGCGCATGCTTCCGGCCCTTATTGGTCAGCGAACCGGCCCTTCAAGGCAAAGATGCCCTGAGGACGCTTCTGGATGAACATGATGATGAAAGCCAGCACCAGGATCTTGGCGATGACCGCGCCGGTCCAGCCTTCGAGCAGCTTGGAGAAGATGCCCAGACCGAAGGCCGCCGACACTGCGCCGGCGAGCTGGCCGACCCCGCCCAGCACCACGACCATGAAGGAATCGACGATGTAGCCCTGCCCCATGGCCGGGCCGACGTTGGCGATCTGCGACAGCGCGAGGCCACCGAGGCCCGCCACGCCGGCACCGATGGCAAAGGCCATGGTGTCGACCCGCGCGGTGGGTACGCCGACGCAGCCGGCCATCGGGCGATTCTGCGTGACGGCGCGCACGAACATGCCCAGCCGCGTCTTCTGCATCATCAGCCAGATCAGTGCGAGCACGAAGAACGAGAAGCCGAGGATGAAGATGCGGTTCCACGGCAGCGACAGGCCGGCGAACACCTCGACGCTGCCGGACATCCACGACGGGTTGGTGAGCTCAAGGTTTTGCGGGCCGAAGATCACGCGCGCGGCCTGGATCAGCACCAGCGAGATACCCCAGGTGGCCAACAGCGATTCGAGCGGGCGGCCGTACAAGTAGCGCAGCACGGTGCGCTCCATGACGATGCCGACCGCCGCCGCGACAAAGAAGGCCACCGGCACCGCCGCCAGCACGTAGTAATCAAAGTATTCCGGGAAGTGCAGGCGGAACAGGTTCTGCACCAGAAAGGTGGCGTAGGCGCCGACCATCAGCAGCTCGCCGTGCGCCATGTTGATGACGCCCATGACGCCGAATGTGATGGCCAGACCGAGCGCGGCGAGCAGCAGGATGGAGCCGAGCGACAGGCCCGAAAAGGCGGTGGCGACGGTCTGCGCGAAGGCCACGCGGCGCTCGATGGCGGTGATGGAATCGGTCGCGGCGGCGCGCACGGCGGGGTCGGCTTCCTGCCAGTTGCCGGCAGCGTCGCGCTCGACCAGCGGGGCGAGCAGCGTGAGTACGGCGCGCGAGGAAGAAGAGCCGAGTGCTTCGGCCGCGGCCAGACGTTCGGCGGGGTCGTCGGAGGCAAGCTGCACGCGCGCCATGGCCTGAATGATCAGGTCGCGAATGGCCTCGACCTTTTCGTTTTCGATCACGCGGCGGAACAGCGGCAACAAGGGCTCGGAAGCGTTGTTGATGAGGATTTCGGCGGCGGCGAGGCGTTCGGCCTGGCTGCCGGATTCAAGAGTAAGACCCGCCTTGGCGGTCGCGACGGCGCGACGCAGGCGGTTGTTCAGGCGCAGCGGCGAGACCTCGTCCGCGGCGATTTCCAGCGTTTCGCCGGTGGCCAGATCAATCACGGCGCCGTCACGCAGCAGCACGGCACGGCCATCCACGGCCGCGAAGTTGCCGGCTTCCATTGCCTCGACCACCTCGGCCCCGGTCGCACCGCCAATAGCGAGCGCCTCGATGGCGGAAATGCGGGTGGTGAAATCGGCCGAACCCAAGCCTTCGAACACTTCGGCGGGCAGGGTGGCGTGAGCCGGCGCAGCAACAAACGCGCAGACCAGAGCAAGGCGGCACAACAGCGTGCGGAACATGATCGGAACCTCGGAGAAACGGGAACGGCGGGAGACGGGGCCGCGCTGGCCGCCGCCCCCCGCCCGGTGCAGGCTTACATGCCCTGCTTGGACTCGTTACCGGCGATGAACGGGCTCCACGGCTGAGCGCGAACCGGCTTGTCGGTCTCCCACACCACGTCGAACTGGCCGTCTTCCGTGACTTCACCGATCAACACCGGTTTGTGCAGGTGATGGTTGGTCTTGTCCATGGTCAGCGTGAAGCCCGACGGCGACTTGAAGGTCTGGCCGCCCATGGCCGCGATGACCTTGTCGGTGTCGGTGGTGCCGGCCTTCTCGACGGCCTGCTTCCACATGTGGATGCCTACGTAGGTGGCTTCCATCGGGTCGTTGGTGACCACGGTGTCGGCGTTCGGCACGTTGTTGGCCTTGGCCCAGGCCTTGTACTTGGCGATGAAGGCCTTGTTCTCGGCATTCTCGACCGACATGAAGTAGTTCCACGCGGCGAGGTGACCCAGCAGCGGCTTGGTATCCACGCCGCGCAGCTCCTCTTCACCGACCGAGAACGCCACCACCGGCACGTCGGTCGCCTTCAGGCCTGCGTTACCCAGCTCGCGGTAGAACGGCACGTTGGAGTCGCCGTTGATGGTCGAGATGACCGCCGTCTTGCCACCCGCCGAGAACTTCTTGATGTTGGCGATGATGGTCTGGTAGTCGCTGTGACCGAACGGGGTGTACTCCTCCATGATGTCGGAGTCCTTCACACCCTTGCTCTTCAGGAAGGCGCGCAGGATCTTGTTGGTGGTGCGCGGATAGACGTAGTCGGTGCCCAGCAGCACGAAGCGCTTGGCGCCACCGCCCTCGGCACTCATCAGGTATTCGGTGGCCGGAATGGCCTGCTGGTTCGGCGCGGCGCCGGTGTAGAACACGTTCTTCTCGAGCTCTTCACCCTCGTACTGCACCGGGTAGAACAGCAGGCTGTTGAGTTCCTTGAACACCGGCAGCACCGACTTGCGGCTGACCGACGTCCAGCAACCGAATACCACTGAAACCTTGTCCTGCGAGATGAGCTGACGCGCACGCTCGGCGAACAACGGCCAGTTGGAGGCCGGGTCGACCACCACCGGCTCCAGCTTCTTGCCGAGCACACCACCGGCGGCGTTGATTTCCTCGATGGTCATCAGCGCGACGTTCTTCAGCGCGGTCTCGGAAATCGCCATCGTGCCGGACAGCGAGTGCAGCACGCCGACCTTGATGGTGTCAGCAGCGGACGCCGCGATCGGCATGCCGATGGCCGCGATGGAGGCAGAAAGTACGAGTGACTTGATGAAGGTACGACGGTTTTGCATGACGGTGTCCCCTGAACGTTGGAAAGGAATTCGCGTGTTGCAGTGCGAGTTCAGGGTAGGTCTGCAGTGATGCAGCGGGAATACGCAACATGGCGTAGGGGGTGCGTAGGCGGGCGCGCCGAGGGGCGCAGCGCAGCCCACACGGCATCCCCAAGCGCGGCCAGGATGGGCCAGCGAAGAGCGCGAAAGCCAAGCTCCAGCGCGAGAAGGTCCGCTACGGAAATAATCCACAAAGCTGACGCAAAACCGCCATACCGCAAACTTAATGCTGATGCGCTATGCCAATGCGCTGATACCATCCGGCGACACTTTCACCGGAGCCTCCCCGCCATGGGCACGCACGCATCATCCCAGACCACGCGAATCCTGACCCTGATGCTGCTCCTCGCAGCGGTGTTGCTGACTGGCTGCGCCACCCACTCACAGCCGCCGATCCGGCTCACGGCCGACACGCTGGCAACGTCAGATGAGACCATCGGCATCGCGATGGCCGCAGTGCCCACCGCCGACACATACTTCCCGGGCGCCAACTGCCTGCTGTGCATCGCCACGGCGCGTGGCTGGCATTCCACCATGACCACCCACGTACGCACGCTGCCGCGCGACGACCTCGACAACCTCAAGGAGGATCTGGCAAAGGCCTTTGAGCGCAAGGGGATGCGCGCGCAGGTGATCAGCGAGGACATCGCGCTCGACGACCTGCCGAAATTCTCGCGCAAGGAGGTCAATTTCGCCGTGCTCGACTTCTCGTCGCTCAAGAGCAAGTACCAGGTGAAGAAGCTGCTGGTGGTGCACTTCGAATCGCTGGGCGTGACACGCAACTATTCAGGCTACGCTCCGGTCCAGCCGCCGCAGGGCTTCGTGAAGGGCCGCGGCTATATCGTGGACCTCGATACCAACCGCTACGACTGGTACTCGGATCTGTGGATCGGGACCTCGGTTCGCGGCGCCTGGGATGAGCCGCCCGCTTTCCCCAACCTCTCCAACGCCTATTTCCAGTCACTCGCAATGGCGAGGGAGCGCATTCTTGCGCAGGTTGGCAATTAAGGCGGCCTCGATGACCCGCTCCGCGAGACTTCCCCTGCGTCCTGCTGCCGCTGCCTTGCTGGCGGCAGCCCTCGCACTGCTGGCGGCGTTGCCTGCGAGCGCCAATGAGGAGCAGGTGGTTTTCCGCTCGTCAGACGAGGCCGCAGTGTTCAAGGGGATGCAAGGCATCGGAGTTGGCGGTGGCATGGACACAGGGCAGTTCCTGTACCCGGCCCCGGACGCCGGCACCTTTCTGGTGTCGGTACTCACGCACGCCTTCATTGCCGACTCCGCGCAAAAGCGTGCGCAGCAAAGAATCGCAGAGGCGACTGACCGGGTGGTGCAGCCCTTCCTGCCCGACCTGGCCGATCTCACGCACGACAGCTTGTTGCGTCAGTCGGCAGTCGAGCTCGGGTTCCCAGACAGCGCTGTCATCGCCGCCGACGCTGCGCTGCCACCACAGGGCTGGACGGTACAGGGTCGGCCCGTCTTCCGGCTGACGCAGGATCTGCGCGCGCTGGTCCTCGAACACGCCATTACGATTTCCTTCCTCGATTCCGAGCGCACCCCGCTGCCGCTCCTGGTGGCAGTCGTGTCGTCCCCGCTCCACGATGACGAGCACATTGATCTTGATTCGACGGGGCGAATCCAATGGATACGGCAGACCAGCGCCGGCCTGATGGCTGAATCGCTGCGCATCGCGTTGCAGTTCGCGCGTAACGACATCACTGACACGCCAGAACAGCAGCGCACCCACAAGTATTTCGAAGGCAGCATCCTGCGTTACGAGCGCGGACAGCAGTTGCACGAAACCTGCAAGCGACGGGTGCTCATGACGCTACGCGGCGGCTTGCTTTCCATACCGGTTAGCACCAACAACGCTGCTGCAAGCGGGTGCACCGAGACGCTGTGACGCCACGTTCGGCCAACGCCGGCGAACGACCCGGACATCCCGCGCCCTTCCCTCTCCCGTCCATACACCTTGGGCTGCAAGACCTGATCCCGCGCCTCATGCACCATTGAGCTTGATCACAATATGATCGGATCACTCTCATTTTTCGACATCGGGCTGCCTACATCTCAAAGCAGCCAACTCTTTAGGATCACGAGCCAACTAAAGCCGTGACATTGCGGTGCCAAAGGGGTTTTGCTGATCATCATGTTCGCTGGTAAAGAACGGCGCGCCCTCAATGTGATAAACGCACGGCTCTTCCGAGAGGCACTCCTCCAAACCCCTCATAAATACTCGATGATCTTCACTCGCTTCGAAGCCTGGCGTGTGATCTTCGAGTGATTGCCACCGCACGATCAGATTGAAGTGCTGTGGAGTTTCGATCCCTTGCGCGAGCAGGTGACCGCCGTAACCCTTTGCGCGCCTGAGCAAAGGAGCCACTTCGGCGAATGCACTTTTGAACTGTTCAATTTGTTCTTTATGAACGGGCAGCACAGCAATTTCATACACCATGGCGATCTCCAAAGATGGCTTGAATGCTTAAGTACGATCCGGTGCGAGCGACGGCTCGACTGCAATCGCGATTTTTCCTCGAAGGCCGTTGTTGGGGCTCTCCAGGCGAGCATGGGCGAGGGCGAGGTCGGCAAGCGGGTAGACCGCGCCAACATGTGGCCGCAGCTGACCGCGCTCGATCAATGCGCTTAGCTCATCAAGCTTGCCGCGGTTCTGCCGCGTGAAAACGAAGTGATAGCTGGCGTTTTTGCCCCAGGCCTGAACAAGGTTCTGTGGCTTTGCGATGTCCACAATCGAGACCACACGGCCAAGCTGTGCGAGCGCATCGGGGCTACGGGTCAAGGTGTCGCCGCCGATGGTGTCGAACACGACATCAACTCCGTGGCCACCGGTTTCGCGCAGGACGGCGGCGACGTAATCTTCCTTTTCGTAGTCGATGAGCACATCGGCACCCACGCTTTCTGCGAACTCGAAGTTTTGTTCGCGCACCGTCGTGAAGACCTTGGCGCCCATGGCTTTTGCCAGCTGGATCGCCACATGGCCCACGCCTCCCGCGCCGCCGTGCACGAGGATGCTTTCGCCGACTCTGAGCTGCGCACGCACGACCAGTGCTTCCCACGCGGTCCCGCCGACCAGGGTCAGGCTCGCCGCCTCCAGATGGCTCAGCGCCGCTGGCTTCTTGCCGACAATGCTTTCGGCAGCCACGTGGTATTCAGCGTAACTTCCTGGCCCGTCAAAGATTTGCGGGGTGTACCAGACCTCATCGCCTGGCGCGAAGCTCGTCACGCCCGGCCCTACGGCTTCGACGACACCTGACACGTCGTGGCCGGTGATGGTCGGCAGCGGCACCAGGTCGGCATAGTCGCCACGTCTGACCTGGAAATCCAGAGGGTTGATGGAGGTTGCGTGCACCCGAACCAGTACTTGCCCCGCATGCGGCACCGGCTTGGGTACCTCACGGAGTTCGAACGATTCCGGGCCGCCAAATGACTTGAGTATCATCGCTTTCATGGTAAATCCTCGCTTCGGTAAAGTTGAATATCGAGATTTCTAGATGTTAAGTGGTAAAAAAAATTACGCGGTTTCTTGATGCTCTCAGTCCATAGCAACTCCTCACTTCTGTAAAAATAAATATCGCGATTTTTCGATATAACTGCTTAAATAATTACAGCTCTTTCCCCATCAGCTCGGCGAGAGCGCGGATGGCTTCTTCATTGCGCTTGTAATAGGTCCACTGACCGATGCGCCTGACTTTGACCAAACCCGCTCGCTGCAGAGTTGCCAGGTATCCAGACACCGTCGACTGCGACAGTCCGATACCTTCTTGAATGCTGCTAACACAGACCCCCACCGTGTGAACGTCACCTTCATCCTGTGGAGGAAAGTTCTTCTCGGGATCCTTCAAACCCTTCAGGATTTGAAGGCGTGTAGGGTTCGAGAGCGCTTTGAATATTTCGATCAGGTCCATGGCCGCCATAATATCGATATTTTTCGATATGTCAATGCACAGTCAACCGCGGTCAAGCAGGTGGCGATTCGGAACCTGCTACCTGCCCCCAATTTCAGCACCACGTACGGCTTCGGAGCCTCTCGGGGGGCTAGAGAGTCTCTTCCTTCGCTTGCGGCTTCCCGATCCGGCCGCCAGCGGCAGATCCGCCGCTGGGACGGCACTGACGGCCATCTGGAGTTTGGCAGCAAGCGCCGTCCCCGCCACGCCTTGATCATCGAGAGCTTCGACATCGACGTCTCCGGCGCCGGAGACGGCCGGCGCGCTACCGAGAGCGGAATATGCATTCGGAGGCCTTAGGCGGCCCTTACGATTTGTCATTACTCGACTTCGCAAATATCACTAGGATGAAAAGCCACAGCCGCGGATCAAGCAGGCTTCTTGAATGAAGCAGTACGGCTTCGTTCATGCAATGTCGGGCTCGCGGCTCTTGAGAAGAGTGGATTCTGAGCTGCTGGCACGCGGCGGCAGATCGTCATAGAGGAGACATACATGGCCAAAACCATCTACGAAGCACTGCGTGAAAGTCACGAGCTGCAGCGCTCACTCTGTCGACGGCTCGTAAGTCTCACGCCCGACTCAGGACACCGACAGGAAACCCTGCGGGAACTGCGAATAGAGCTGGCTGCGCATGCCGCCGCCGAAGAGCGATTTCTCTACGCGCCCATCCTGATGGACGACATGGGGCTGAACTCGTCGCGCCACGCGCTGGCGGAACACCATGAAATCGACGAATGCGTTGAAGACATTTACGGCGCAGATTACGAAGGCGGTAGTTGGCTGGCCAAGGCCAAGCAGCTTGCGCATCAGGTCGAGCACCACTTGGAAGAGGAAGAAACCAAGTTCTTCCAGATTTCGGGAAAGATTCTTTCCGATGCGCAGAAGACCGCGTTGGCCAAGCAGTACGAATCCGATTATCAACGCATGAAAGAAAAGCTATCCAAGGCCTGATGCCGACTGAATGAACTGCATTCTTCCCTGCATGCGACGAACCACTTTCTGAATGTTCAAGGGGATCGGGGCACTCACCGGCCCGGGGACCAACCGGCGGCGGTTACTTTTTCAGCCCAGTGTTTTGCTCACAGCCAGTCTTTGTAGCGCTCTAATACCCTGCCCAGCATGGAGTTTTGAGGGTAGGGCGTGTTCTTGTCGGTGCCGGACCGGCGCCACAACTCGTTGTAGCAATGCAGAAACCACGTTTCTTCCGGCACCTCATCGGCACCGGAGATCAGTCGTTGTGGGCAGTCCCACCAATCGACGGGATTGGCGAATTCGGGACTCATGATGGTCGGGGCGAGCGCCGGATAGGCTTTCACCAGCGTCGTGACCAGCTTGGGGCCGATGTCGCCATAAGTCAGCCTTTCAAGCGGGAAGCGGTCGGCAATGACGCGCGCCAGGTCAACGACATCACCGGGCGTGGGCGCCGGGTGGTGGATGACGTTGACGTTGATCTGCACCGATAAATTCTTTGTTCGCTCGGTGACGATAAAACCGTTCTTGCCCAGCGCATTCACAGAGTGTGCGGGCGCGAGACAAACCACGTCGGTATCAGCCCACAAGCCGCCTTCCTGGGACAGTACGAAATATCGAAATAAATCGGCAAAGCCCGCGTAGGAGCCGCCGTGATAGGTGAACACCCGGCTCTCGGGGACGACCCGGCGCGCATCGCAAAATTCCACGCCCGGCGGGACGTTCTTGATCTCGTCGTAGCTCCAGAGCTTGAGCCTGAAGCCGTTGGCGACAAAACTGACCGCGGCAAGTCTTTCGAGCATAGAGAACTCGCCATACGCCCAGAACATGTGTGCCTGGACCGGCGCGTCCTCGCTGCGCGCGTTCTGATTGCCCGGCGGCTTGCCGGCGATAGTGACCGGGAGGTCGTGGTCCTTGACGAACGAATAGCCGAAGCGGTTCGCAAGCTGGTTGATCGCCTTTCTCGGGTTCATCGGGCTTCGGAACGAGTGGTATCAGGACAAGGCTGCGGAGGCGTCGCGGCGGGCCGGCGAAGCGGCGTCCTCGTCATCATCCACCAGAAAACCACCGCTCTGATGCGACCACAGGCGCGCGTAGATACCGCCCTGCGCTAGCAGGCTGCGGTGGTCACCCTCTTCGACAATTCGACCTTGGTCGAGCACGATCAAACGGTCCATCGCGGCGATGGTGGACAGCCGGTGGGCGATGGCGACCACGGTTTTGCCTTCCATCAGGCGATAAAGGCTGCCCTGAATGGCGGCTTCGACTTCCGAATCGAGCGCGCTGGTGGCCTCGTCGAGCAGCAGGATGGGCGCGTCCTTGAGCATCACGCGGGCAATGGCGATGCGCTGGCGCTGCCCGCCGGAGAGCTTCACGCCACGCTCGCCGACATGGGCGTCGTAGCCACGCCGGCCCTGCAGATCGGTCAGGCCGAGGATGAAGTCATGCGCCTCGGCGCGCTTGGCGGCGGCGATCATCTCTTCGTCGGTGGCGTCGGGGCGCCCGTACAGGATGTTGTCGCGCACCGAGCGGTGCAGCAGCGAGGTGTCCTGCGTGACCATGCCGATGTGTTCGCGCAGGGATATCTGCGTGACGTCGGAGATGCTCTGGCCGTCGATCAGCACGCGTCCCTGTTCGATGTCGTAAAAGCGCAGCAGCAGATTCACGATGGTCGACTTGCCCGCGCCGGAACGGCCGACCAGGCCGATCTTCTCGCCGGGGCGGATGGTCAGCGTCAGGTCGTCGATGACCGGAGGCATCTCCGGCCCGGCGCCATAGGCAAAACGCACCTGGTCGAACTGGATCTCGCCGCGCGGCACGGCCAGCGGCTGCGCATCAGGCTGGTCGACAACACGGCGCGGCAGCGACAAGGTGTTGATGCCGTCCTGCACGGTGCCGACCTGCTCGAAGAGCTGCGCCATTTCCCACATGATCCAGTGCGACATGCCATTGAGCCGCAGCGCCATCGCGCCGGCCGCGGCCAGCGCACCGACACCGACCTGGCCTTGCGTCCACAACCACAGCGCAACGCCGGTGGTGCTCATGATGAGCAGCATCGACAGGACGTGATTGACGATCTCGATGCCCGACACCAGCCGCATCTGCGCGTGCACGGTGCCCATGAATTCCTTCATGGCGCCGCGCGCGTAGGCAGCTTCACGGCCGGCGTGCGAGAAGAGTTTGACGGTGGCGATGTTGGTGTAGGCGTCGGTAATGCGCCCGGTCATCAGCGAGCGCGCATCGGCCTGCGCACGCGAGACCTTGCCGAGCTTGGGCACGAACACCCACAAGGCACACAGATACAGCCCCAGCCACACCATGAAGGGCACGACCATCCACAGGTCGAAGCCGCCGACCACGAAGATCATGGTGACGAAGTAGATCGTCACGAAAACAAGGATGTCGGTCAGGATCAGCACGGTGTCGCGCACCGCCAGCGCCGTCTGCATGACTTTGGCGGACACGCGCCCGGCGAACTCGTCCTGATAGAAGCTCATGCTCTGGTCGAGCATCATGCGGTGGAAATTCCACCGCAGCCGCATCGGGAAATTGCCCGCCAGCGCCTGATGTTTGACCGTGGTCTGCAGCGCCACCAAGCCAATGCTCGCGACGATGACGCCACCGAGAATCGCCAGCGTGCCGCCCTCCTCCGCCCACAGATTGGCGGGATCAACCGTGGCCAGCCAGTCCACCACCTTGCCCAGCATGGCGAACAGCACGGCCTCGAAGGCGCCGATGCAGGCGGTCAGCAGCGTCAGCCCGATGACGAATGGCCGCAGCCCCTCGGTGCCGGCCCACAGAAAGGCGAAAAAGCCCTTGGGCGCCGGCGCCGGCACGGTTTCGGGATAGGGATCGACGCGGTTTTCGAAGAAGCGGAACAAAACTTGGATGCCTTGGGACTAGCCCTTGTGTAGCTCAGGATGGAACGGCAAGTGCTGCTGCGGGCAAGTCGTAACTGCACACCACTCGCACCCGGAAACTCGACGGCATGCCGTACATGAACGTGGTGGATTCGTGGCGCCTGCCTGCGGCGGCCGACGTGCCTTCCAGCGCGTCCAGCAGCGTGCCGACGAGTGCAGCGGGCAGATGCGCTGCCTCTGACTGCGGCGAAGTCTCTGTACGAGCGCCGCCTAGCCGGCGCAACGCTTCCCACAATCGGCCCAATCGTCTGTAGATTTTCCGCTCACGCTCAAGCCTGATCAGACAACGACATCGCGCACCGTCACGCCGCGCCTGCGGCAGCCAGGCGCCCAGTTGATCAACATTGAAGGTGATCTCGGGATAACCAGCACCAGGACGTCCGGCCGCGCTCTCGAACGCTGCGTCCACCAGACCACGAAGATACGCTCTCTGTTCCCACGACAGATCGCCCGAAATGCCCGCAATGGTCATCCAGACGTACTTCGCATAGCGATAGAAGTTGTGATGCCGTCGGTTGTCGCGCCTCGACTTCAATGCGGAGTAGGCAAAACGCTCGTCATCCGTGTGGCTGATGGCCTCGACAAAGGCCGCGGGATACTCGCCCTCGGAGAAGCCGGCCAGTTGCATGCGCGCATACAGATCAGCGTCCTCGCCACCCCAAGCCGTGAAGAACTCGTCATACCCGCCCAGAGCATTCCAGACCGACCGCTCCATGAGCGCCGTTCCCCAGGTCTCGTTCCCACGCTCGCCGTCGACCAGACCCGCGCGGTAAAAGCGGCCGACTGACAGGTTCTGACGCATCCACGACACCCAGCCTGACTGGACCAGGATGTCCGCATCGATGAAGCAGACCCATTCAGCCGTTGCCGCCTCGGCACCCATGTTCCGGGCCCGAGCGACACAGAAGCCGGGGTCATCATCCACCCGCACGACCGTAACCTGCGGCCAGTTGGCTTCCACCCAGTCGCCGGTGCCTTGCGGGCAGCCGTAATCGACCACCACGATCTCGTCCACACCGTCGGCAACCCAGCGCGGCAAGGTCTGTTGCAGATGGTGCAGGCGGTTCTTGCAGGTCGTGACGAAGGCAATTCGGTCCATGGCCACTCCGATCAATCGCGGTACAGGTTCCGCGCGAGGTCTGCGATACTCACTCACAACTACTCTGTCGGCAAGTTGAATGCCCTCCCCGACCACGCAACGCATCCTCGTCACCGGTGCGGCCGGTTTCATCGGCTCCCACCTCTGCGACCGTCTGGTCAACGCCGGGCACGCGGTGCTCGGGGTCGACAACTTCTACACCGGGGCGCAACGCAACGTGCAACACCTGCTCGACCAGCCGGGCTTCGAGTTGCTGCACCACGATGTCATCCATCCATTTGAGGCAGAAGCGGACCGCATCTTCAACCTCGCCTGCCCCGCGGCCCCGGTGCACTACCAGCGCGATCCAGTACGTACGACCGTCACCAGCGTGCAAGGCGCCATCAATCTGCTGGAACTGGCGCGCCGCAAGGGCGCCCGCATCCTGCAGGCTTCGACCAGCGAGGTGTATGGCGACCCGCTGGTGCACCCTCAGCCCGAAAGTTACTGGGGCCACGCCAACCCCATCGGACCGCGCAGTTGCTACGACGAAGGCAAGCGCTGCGCCGAAACGCTGTTCTTCGACTATCGCCGGCAGTACGGCATGCCGATCAAGGTCGCACGCATCTTCAACACTTATGGCCCGCGCATGCATCCCGACGACGGCCGCGTGGTGTGCAACTTCATCGTGCAGGCCCTGCGCGGCGAGCCGATCACGCTGTATGGCGACGGTTTGCAGACACGCTCGTTCTGCTACGTGGACGATCTGGTTGACGCGCTGATACGGCTGATGGACACGCCGGACGATTTCACCGGCCCCGTGAACCTCGGCAATCCGGTGGAAATGAGCATGCTGGAACTCGCGACCCTGGTGCTCGACCTGACCGGCTCGGCCTCGCCGCTGGTCTACCGCCCCCTGCCGCAGGACGATCCGCGCCAGCGCCAGCCCGACATCACGCTGGCGCGCAATGCGCTGGGCTGGGAGCCGAAAGTCGAGCTACGCGAAGGCTTGCGGCGCACGGTCGAATACTTCGACACGGTACTCAGCGCTTCGCGCGTCTAGACGCAGCAAACACCTCGGTTCATGCCCGCGCAGGCTGCAACGAGAATTCACAGCAAACGCCAAGGTGCAACGGCGACGGCAACCGGGCGCCATCCCCTTCTGCCCGGAGCGTGAGCGCGCGCGGCTCGCTTGTATCGGCGAACCGCCTGCGGACGGTGCTCACGATCTGCGCCTCGATGGCGCTGAGACCCCGCAAAGGCACGCCACGCAGTCGCGCAAGGGCTTTGCGCGCATCGCGCCGGACGCGGTAGCAGAAGTATCTGAGCCGGCCGTCGCCCCGGACAGGATGTGCTTCGACAGTCAGGGTCAGCGTGCAACGCGCGAGATGCCGGTACATCGCCGGCACCCAATCGCCTAACTCCAGCATGTCCAGCCGGATCACCAGCGGCGAAGCAAGCGCCCCGCCAGCCCACCCGCTGACCGCCGACTCAATGACCTGACTGATCCGCTTGCGCTCGGCGAATGGCAGCTCATCCGTGACCGATGCCAACACCATGCTTGCATGCTTGGCGCTCAGGTACAGCACGTTTGCGCTCAGCTGTCGGGCACGGTCGGGAAACTGCGAATACGTCAGGCGCTCGTTGTCACCGTGCGCGATGGTCGAGACAAAGTCGCATGGAAAGTCCGCCTCACTCAGACCTGAGCTGTGCAGGCGACGGTAAAGATCCCCGTCCTCACCGCCCCACCCCCGCAGCAACTCGTCATAGCCACCGCAATGCTCAAACGCATCACGCTCGACGATGAACGTCCCCCACAACTCTGGTTGCCGCGCCGCACCGGCCGGCGCCACCCGGAAGAAACACCCTGGCTGCAGAGCATTCCGCATCCAGCGCACCCACCCCGGCGCCACCACGGTATCGGCATCAACGAAGCAGATCCAGTCGGCCGTCACCGCCGCCGCGCCAAGATTGCGCGCTCTGGACAACGAAAACCCCGGATCGTCGTCCACGCACACCACCTTCACGTCCGGGAAATGCTCTTTCGCCCACGCCGCCGACCCTTGCGGACAGCCGTAGTCGACCACAATGAGTTCATCCGGCTGCTCTGCGACGAAGCGCGGCAAGGTCTGCTGCAGATGATGAAGCCGACCCTTGCAGGTCGTGACGAAAGCCACTCGGTTCATGAATTCCCCCAACATCCATCTGCAACGACACACCGGAACCCGCGCCCTCAAACACCCATGACAAGCCCGAATGGAAACCGGCTCTAACGCAGTAACACCAGCCGCGGCACCGCATCCTCGCCGCACAGCACCACGCCATTCTGCCGATGCCGCCTCCCCAGCGCCTCGACGATGGCTGGCGGGCAGCCCAGCGCGAGATATCCCGGTTCATCCATCCAGCGACCCGTCGGGTCTACCCCGCGCGCCGGCAGCACCAGCGGCGCAAAACGCTCCAGCTCGGCGCCCAGCGCGTTCGTGCGGGTGGTGTTGTCGGCCGCACCGAGCAGCTGCCCGTGCGGATTGCAGGCCGTGATAAAGGCCGCCGACGGCATGGCCTTATCCGCCATCAGCCCCGCAAGGTCCGAGCTGTGCTGTCCGATGCGCAGCACAAAGGGCACCTCGCCCAGCACGTGGTACTCCGCCGCCTCGTAGGCCGCAATCATCTGCGCCGGTACCGCGCTCTTGCTCGTCATGTCGATCACTTCACCGGAAAGTCGAAGAAGGTCTGCGGATGTGGCTCGTCGCGCAAGGTGTAGTGCCACCACTCTTCAGGCAGGTTGTTGAAGCCGTGGCGGCCCATCAGTGCCGCGAACCAGGCGCGATTGTGACGCACATGCGGAGGCATGTCGGGGTTGGCGGTGTGCGACAGCGGGTCGAACAGATCGAACGGCGAGCCCATATCGACTTCGGCATCCGCCTCCAGCGCCCCTTGCAGCACCGGCGCCGCACGCGCCGGATCGGTCACGGCCAATGTCAGGTCCACCGTGCTGCCGCGGCTGTGACCGGATTTCGCGGCGATGTAGCCGCGCTCGAACAACTCGCTCTTGGGCACGCGCGGGTAGTAGGTGGCCATCCGTTTCAGATCGTCAAGATCGCGTCCCCAGCGCACGAAATCATCTACTGCCCGCTGCGGCCGGAAGCAATCGAAGATCTTCAGCGTCAGACCATTAGCCTGCGCCTCGCTCTGAACCCTCGCGAGCGCCGCGGCAGCCGGATGACTGAGGATGCAGGTCGCCCGCTCGTAGCCCACCACCGGTCGGCCGAGGAAGTTCTCAGAACCCGCGTAGCGGATGTCGTACTGCGCCTCGGGGATGTGCGTCGGGACGTCGACAAAACCATCGGGGAGCGCAGCGGCGAAAGCTGGCGGATTACTCAGCAGCAGAACCAGGAAAACCAGGCGGGCTGTTTGCATCGTGATACTCGGATCGATTTGCACAGCGACGGATTATCCCATGCTGGCAATGATGTGCCCGGGCAGCCATGTATCGCCATTGTTGCAACATTCCCACCAAGCGGCTATGGTTCCTACATTGTCGATACACCGGAGATTCTCATGCAGATTACAGTCAAGAAATGGGGCAACAGCGCCTCAGTGCGCATTCCCGCCACGGTCATGTCGGATGCCCAATTGCAGATCGACTCGGTGGTTGATGTCCGGGTCGAAGAAGGTCGGATTGTCCTCGAACCCGTCCACCCGGATACGCTGGCGCTCGAAACACTGCTGGCCGGCATCACCCGGGAGAATCTGCACGGCGAAACCGACTTCGGCGAACCCGTCGGGAAGGAGGCGCTCTGATGGGCGCCTACACCCCCGAGGCCGGCGACATCGTCTGGCTGCAGTTCAACCCCCAGGTCGGTCACGAGCAGGCCGGCCACCGCCCCGCCGTGGTTCTGAGCCCTGCAACCTACAACGGACTGACCGGACTCATGCTGTGCTGCCCGATGACGACGCAGATCAAGGGCTATCCGTTCGAAGTCGTAATTGCGGGCGGAAACAAGCCATCTGCCGTGCTGTCAGATCAGGTGAAGAGTCTGGACTGGCGGATACGGCGGGCGGCCTTCAAGGGGAACGTGAGCCGGGATGAACTGGCTGAGATACGGCGGAATGCAGTGGCGCTGATCGGACACGGGGCGGGATAACGGAGGCTCACGCGACGTCAAGCGGCGTGACTGAGACGCCCTCTACCTAAATACATACTCCATCAAATTTGACGCCTACCATTTCTCTAAATTGGCATAAACAGCTTCGACAAAGCTATCGAAGACCTCTGACAAGCTGACTCTCATGGAGACCTCCTTCTCATATACATAAAGCTTCTCAACATCGAAAGCTGCGCCAATAAATGCGGCCTTTCGTCCCAAATAAATCGTATTCGCAAGGGTCAGCTTGGTGATATGGCTGTATTGACTGTAAAACTTCTGAGCAGACTCCAGAGGGCACAGTGCATCGTCGTTCAACTCTAATTTTCTCCAATTTCTCGCCAAATCTCGAACAGCGTTTTTCGTCGAATATTTATCGTCGATAAACTGCTGTAAGAAGCCCCACTCTTTATTTGAACACAGCAAAGAAAGCGCCATTGCCTCAACAACCTGCCGCATCAAGTTACCTGAGGCGGAGGCATGCCCAGACATGAGCAATTTAAACGACGATATGTGCATTGACATGGCAAAGTGCACCAAGCCTGAAACATAGGCACGACGTTCATCACCATTACACTTATCGACCGCCTCCCAGTAAGGAACAGCTCTCGCCATTGCCGCCGAAAACTGACGCGCCTCTTGGTGGAAGTGCCGCAAGTACTCGGAGCGAACATCAGCATCGGTGGAAGTCAGCACCTCATATATCACTTCTTCGGTTTTTGCTTTCATGGACGCATTCTCTCCGGGCCTTACCGTGACCTATTGCGGCGGTCGCACTGCCTAAAAGCTAGCTCAGCCCTGCAACCTCTGCATCGCCATGCCCGCCGCCGCCGTGCGTGTCTCCACGCCAAGCTTCTCGAACACATGCTCCAGATGCTTGTGCACGGTGCGCGGGCTGGTGCCGAGGATGTCGCCGATGTCGCGGTTGGTCTTGCCGCGGATGACCCATTGCAGCACTTCGGCTTCGCGGTTGGTGAGGCCGAAGGCGGACATCAGGGTTTCGACGGCGCTGGCGTCGTCTTCCTCGCGCAGCACGACCAGCCATTCGCCGTCGCCGTCGTCGTCGCTCTGGTCGTGGAAGGAGCCGAGCAGGCGCTTTTCGCCGTCGGCGGCGATCAGGGGCGGGACTTCGCGGCGCTCGCTGCGAGAGCGACGGGCGACATTGACCCATTCGGCGAGGCGTGCGGGGCAATCTTCGCTCACCGGCTCGAACCACTCGCGCAGCAGCTTGCGCGCCAGCGGGGTCTGCCACACCAGCCGGCCATCGCGAGCGCGCACGGCGACGGTGGCCTGGCCGAAGGCATCCAGCGCGGTGCGCGCCTGGCGCATCTCGCGGGCGTTGTGCACGTGGGCGGCGATGCGTGCCAGCACTTCGGCCGGGCGGATGGGTTTGGTGACGTAGTCGGCGCCGCCGGCGGCAAAGGCGGCGACGACGTGTTCGGTTTCGGTCAGGCCGGTCATGAAGATCAGCGGAATGGCGCGAGTGGCGAAGTCAGCCTTCAGCCGCCGCGCGACTTCGAAGCCGTCCATGCCCGGCATCATCGCGTCGAGCAGCACGACATCGGGCAGGCTCTGGCGCGCGCGCGCGATGGCCGCCTCACCACTGGTGGCGACCAGCACGGTGTAGCCGGATTCATCCAGGGCGTCGTGCAGCAGCGCGAGGTTGTCGGGCACATCGTCAACGATGAGGACGATGCCTTGCGTTGCCTCATTGCTGAACATCGTTGCCCTCCCCTGGTGTGCCGTCAGCGCGCAGCATGTCGCGCAAGGCGTCGAAACGGAAGGCCCGCGCCATTTCTCGGGCCACGCGCACGAAGGCGCCGCATTCGGGCTCGGTGTTCTCGATGTCGGCCAGTCGCGTAAGGATGCCGCGCAAATAGCCCAGTTCGATCACGGCATCGAGTTCGCGTCTTGCGGCCGCCGAGGGCAGACGCAACGGCTCGGCCACCTGCGGCGCGGGCGGCGACGGGGGCACAGGCGCGGGCGCCTCGACACACACCCACTCCAGCTCCAAGCGACGGCCGATCCAGTCGAGCAGGTCGTCGACACGAATGGGCTTGAGCATGAAGTCTTCCGGGCCGATGCCGACATCGTTGTCGAGGTTGCGGTCGAAGGCATTGGCCGAAATGATGGCGGCCGGCACTTCGTGGTGTTCGCCGGCACGCAGACGGCGCAGGGTCTCCCAGCCGTCAATGCCGGCCATGGCGAGATCCATGAACACCAGATGCGGACGCACTTCGCCGATGCGCTCCAGGCATTCCTCACCGCTGGCCGCCTGCGCCACCTCGAAGCCGAGTGGTTCGAGCACCGAGATCAGCAACTCACGATCTACGCGCTCGTTGTCCACCACCAGGATGCGACGTCGCACGCCCTTGTAGCCGATGCGACGCGCGCGCGGCAGCGCTTCGGCCGCTTGGCTGCCATGCAGGTGCGGCAGGAACAGGCGCACGCGGAAAGTGCTGCCCTTGCCGGGCACACTGTCCACAGTAAGTTCGCCACCCATCAGATTGGTCAGCATGCGGCTGATGGTCAGCCCGATGCCGGTACCCGCGGTGGCGCCGGCGCTGGCCGAGCGGCCGCGTTCGAAGGGCTCGAACACGCGCGCGAGCTCGTCCGGCTCGATGCCCGGGCCGCTGTCTTCGACCTCGATGGTGGCCATCTCGTGGCGATAGACCAAACGCACGCTGACTGCGCCGCGCGCGGTGAACTTCACGGCGTTGCCGATGATGTTGATGAGGATCTGGCGCAGGCGTTTTTCGTCGGCCCGCACCACCTCGGGCAGGGTGCCGGCCGGCTCGTAGGTGAAGCGCAGCCCTTTGTCACGGGCCTGCAGTTCGAACATGCCGACGATCTGCTGCATGAAGGCCGGGAAGGCCAGCGGCCGCACGTCGAGTGTGAGCTTGCCGCCCTCGATGCGCGCGATATCCAGCGTGCCTTCGATCAGCGACAGCAGGTGGTCGCCGCTCTTGCGGATCACCGTCACGGCCTGACGGCGCTTGGGCGGGATAGCCTCGTCGCCATCGAGAATCTGCGCGTAGCCGAGGATGCTGTTGAGCGGCGTGCGCAGTTCGTGGCTGATCGCCGTCAGATAACGGCTCTTGGCCGAGTTGGCTTGCTCGGCCACGCGGCGGGCGTTCTGCAATTGCTCGTCGGTGCGCTTGTGCGACTCGATCTCCTGCACCAGCAGCTGCGTCTGGCGGTTGGATTCCTCCTGCGCCACGCGCCGGCTCTTGTGCGTCAGCACCATCCACCAGGTGCCGATGCCGGCCACGATGAACAGCGCCACGAAGACTTTCAGGAACACGCCGTCGAGCGAGCCGGCGGCTTCCGCGCCAAGCGCCTGGGCCTCATGCACGTAGATCAGCCCGAGCAGCAGACCAAGAAAGCACACGATGGCGCCGGTCAGCAGCAGGTAGTGCCCCAAACCGGCATCGAGCACCGGCAGCAGGCGGGCCGGCAGACAGCGCCGCAACAGCGCCGACCACTGCGCGCTGATGCGCGCATGTGGCTTGCACAGGTCGCCACAGCGCGCATCCAGCGTGCAGCACAGCGAGCAGATCGTGCCGCGGTAGGCCGGGCAGAAGCTGGTGTCCTCGACCTCGAAATACTCGTTGCAGACGGTGCATTTGCGCTGGCCCTCGACCGGCGGCTCGGGCGGGCGGGCGAGGTAGTAGCGGCCTTTGGTCCACCACGCGATCAGCGGCGACACCACCAGCGCCGCGACCATCGCGACAAACGGCGCGAAGGGCTGGATGCCGTCACCGAACAAGCCGACGAAGGTCGCCACCGACAGCGCCGAGGCCACCAGCATGGCGCCGACGCCGACCGGGTTGATGTCGTACAGGTGGCTGCGCTTGAACTCGATGCCTTTGGGCGACCAGCCCATCGGCTTGTTGATGACCAGATCGGCCACCACCGCCACGATCCACGAGATCGCCACGTTGGAATACAGGCCCAGTACCTGACCCAGCGCGCTGAAGACGTTCATCTCCATCAGCAGCAGCGCGATCAGCACATTGAACACCACCCACACCACCCGGCCGGGGTGGCTGTGTGTGAGGCGCGAGAAGAAGTTCGACCACGCCAGCGAACCGGCGTAGGCGTTGGTGACGTTGATCTTGAGCTGCGACACGATCACGAACAGCGCCGTGACACCAACCGCCCACGCAGCGGAGTCGAACACCAGGCCGAAGCCGAGCAGATACATCTGGTTGGGGTCCACCGCCTTGTCGGCCGGCATGCCCTGCTTGAGCAGCATCCACGCCAGCAGCGCGCCGCCGAGCATCTTGATCACGCCCATCACCACCCAGCCCGGCCCGCCGAGCACCACGCCGGTGAGCCAGCGTCCCTTGTTGGCCTCGGTGCGTTCCGGCATGAAACGCAGATAGTCGGCCTGTTCCCCCATCTGCGTGATCAGCGCGATACCGACCGTCATCGCCGCACCGAAAAGGTGCCAGTTGAAGCCGCCCTCTCCGCCCGAGGCGCCGGGATAGTGCCAGAGCTCCCACAGCACCGAGGCGTCCTGATTGAGCACATACACGAACGGCAGCGCCAGCAGGAACAGCCAGATCGGCTGGGTGAAGGTCTGGATGCGGCTGATCACGGTGATGCCGTGCGTCACCAACGGGATGACCACCAGCGCGCAGATGAGGTAGCCCCACGCGGGCGGGATGTCGAAGGCCAGCTCCAGCGCGTAGGCCATGATCGCCGCTTCGAGCGCAAAGAGAATGAAGGTAAAGCTCGCGTACACCAGCGAGGAGATGGTCGAGCCGATGTAGCCGAAGCCCGAGCCGCGCGTGAGCAGGTCCATGTCCACGCCGTGGCGGGCGGCGTACAGGCTGATCGGCAGGCCGGTGATGAAGATGATCAGGCCGATCGCGAGGATGGCCCAGAAACTGTTGATGAAGCCGTAGCCGACCAGCATGGTGGCGCCGACCGCTTCGAGCACCAGAAAAGACGCAGAGCCGAAGGCCGTATTGCCCACCCGCAGCGCGGACCAGCGGCGGAAGCTGCGCGGCGTAAAGCGCAGCGCGTAGTCCTCCATGGTCTCGTTGCCGACCCAGCTGTTGTAGTCGCGCCGCACCTTGACCACGCGCTGCACGGGGTCGGACCCGCCCACGTCGGCGACGGCCGGTGCAGCGGCGGATGAGGCCGGAGTCGCGGGATTTTCGTTCATCGGGCAAGCATACAGGGGCGCTTGGCCGGTCTGCATCTGAGCGTAATCACATGGCTGAAAAGCAAACCCCATGCCCACACAATTTCACGACAGGGCAATGGTGTGTCGGCTTCCGCGGCTATTCCCGAGCGGGGACCGGGTCCGCTGACGGCGTGGAGGGTTCGGCTGGCTCCGCGGGCTCGACTGGGTCCGAGGATTCGGCTGGCTCCGCAATCGGCGGCGCGGCCGCCGCCGGCGCGTCGGGTGTCGGTTCGGGCGTAGGCTCCGGTGTCGCTGGCAGCTGCGCTTCGGCCGCCCCTTCCACCACCTCGAACCGCAGACGTCCGATCATCTGGCCCGCCTCCGTCAGCACCTCGATGCGCCAATGTCCGACCGCTTCCTGCGGGAAGTGCTGTTTGTGCGTCCAGGCGCGATAGCCCTTCTCCCGCCCGCCCTGGATCTCGATCGGAATGCGGTCGACCTCAACGCCGTTGAGCAGCCACACGTGAAAGATGCGTTCCTGCAGACCCAACGGCGCGTCGATGGCGGTGTAGGCGTAGAGGCCGCGCTGCTGCAACTGCGCGGCGCTGACCTGGCGCACCGGGTTTTGCGGCGCGCGGCTCTCGCGGTCCACCTGCAGCGACACCTCGATGTCCGCAAGCCTCAGCGTCGAGGGCGGCACCCAGAAACGGCCATACCAGCCGACCAGGCCCAGGATGGCGATCAGCAACACCAGCAGCGCACCGCGCCAGTAGCTGGGCGCCTTGATCGCGACCGCGAGACTGGGGAAGGACAGCACCACGGCCGCCAGCAGGGCATACATGTAGCTCTGCGCGGTCGGGATGTGCAGGATGATGGGCAGCACCGTAAGCAGCACCACGAACAGCGCCAGCGTGTGATAGCCCAGATACAGCCAGCGGCGCGGCGCGAGCCACTTGTAGTAGACGGGGTCTATCACCGAGACGAGCGCGGCGCCAATCAACGCGCCGGTGAACAACGCTTGGGCGCTATTCCACACGGTGGCGAACACCAGAAAGGGCAAGGCGAAAAACAGGCTTTCCTGGTGAATCAGCTGCGTGGCGTAGCGCAGCACCGGTTCCGGCAGGCGGAAGCGGAAATGCACATCGAGCCAGTGCCGCAAGACGTTTTCCATCACCAGCCAGAGCCAGCTCACCAGCATCACCAGCGCAATCACGCGGGCGAAATCCTCCTGCCGGTCGACCAGCACGAAGCTCGCCACACCCGACAGAAAGCCGAAGATCGCGATGATGCCGCGGTGCCTGCGCAGAATCACCGCCAGCCGCAACACGCGTGTCTTCCACTTGCTCATGACGCGCCCACACCTTTCACTGCGAGCGCTCCGCCGCCAGCCGGAAAGCCAGCTCGGTGAGCGCGGCATAGGCCTTACCGCTGTCAGCGTCCCATTCGGACACGGCTGCGTTCTGCAGGGCGACCACGTCGCGATCACCCCGTGCGGCCGGGCCGGTGAGCGCGTCGCGGGCACCGAGCGCGACCACGTTCTCCAGGGCGCCGCGCGAAATCGCGGCGAGCATGCGGTCGGCGACGTCCGCCGGCACACCCGAATCGACGTAGGCCTTGCGCGCCACGTCGAGGACGACCACCAGGAAGTTCGACGCGAACACCGAGCCGGCGTGATACAGCGGCTTCTTCGAGCCCTCCAGCGCAAAGCACTCGGCACCAATGGCCGCAAACAACGCGGCGAGTTCCGCTGCCAGCGTGGCCTCGCCCTCGATTCCGCAAGGCGTGCCGGCAAAGCGGCCCGCCGCGAGCACCGGGTCCGCAAAGCTCATGACAGGGTGCACGCTGGCGATGCGCGCGCCGACGTCGGCCAGCGGCGCCAGCGTCATCGACGGCGTGAAGCCGGATAGGTGGAACACTCCATCGCCAGCCCGCACACGCCCGCTGGCCGCCAACGCGGTGGCGGCCGTGGCGATGTCGCGATCGGGCACACCCAGCATCCACAGCGCCGCCGGGTGCATCTCGTCCAAGCCTGCAACGGCACGTCCCTGGCCGATGAAGCGCGCTGCGTCCTGCGCGCTGGTCGGAGAGCGCGTCAGCACGTCGCCGATCGCACACGGGCCAGTGCCAGCCCACAGTCGTGCAAGCGTGCGCGCAGCACGGCCGCAACCGACGATGTTGAGCAGAGGGCTATCAGCTTGGGGCACGGCGGCACTCCGGGCGGGCAAGGCCGAGGTGGCCGCAGGCAAAGAAAAACACGTTGAAGCGCAGCATGGGCGCGGCAAATCCTAGTTTTTGACGAGGCCGCCATCCACGATCAGGTTCTGCCCCGTCACTGCACGTGCCCACGGCGAGGCGAAGAACATCACCGCATCGGCAAACTCGGCTGGGGTGGTAACGCGGCGCAGCGGGGTGTGGGCAGCCACCAGATCGAACACCGTCTCGGGCGTGGCGGACGAAGCATCGGTGGTGCGTAGCAGCCCGCCGGACACCATGTTCACGGTGATGCCGTCGGGCCCCAGATCCTGCGACAGCGTGCGCGTCAGCGACAGCAGTGCGGCCTTGGCGGCGGTGTAGTCGTGGTAGGGCACGACCGGGTTCTGGAACAGGTTGGTGCCGATGTTGATGATGCGCCCGGAACCGGCCTGCTGCATGCCGGGCAGCGCCATCTGCGTGGTGTTGAGCGCGCCGCGCACAATGCCTTCCATCTGCTGCGAGATGCTCTCCCAGCGCAGCGCGTCGGCGTGCTCGCGGGCATCCCCATTGAAGCTGAAATCCGGCAGGGCATTGTTCACCACCGTGGTGATCGGCGCGCCGAAGTGCGTCTGCGCCCGATCGAACATGGCCAGCACCATGGCCGGGTCGCACACGTCGGCCTGGGCAGCGATGGCGTGCTCGGGAAATTCGTCAACGATGGCGGCTGCGCGCTTCTCGCTGGTCAGATAGTTGATGACGACACGTGCGCCTTCGCGCAGGAAGGTGCGGCTGATCTGTTCGCCCAGGCCGCGCGCACCGCCGGTGACGAGCACGATCTGGTCCGCCAGGGCGGGAGAGGATGGATTGTGGTGCATGCGGATACCCCCGAAAGTGGGTCGAACTGACAGCGCAAATGAGAACACAGGGCGGCGTCTCTGCCCAAACGCCGACTCACACCGTTGCAATCTTCCCAGCGCTGTCGGGCTGAGCCAGCCAGCGCTGCAGCAGGCGATAGACGTCGAGCGCAAAGCTGCGCGGTGGCAGGGCCGCGAGCAGCGCTGCGAGCGCCTCATCATCGTCGGCGCTGCCCAGATGGCACCACTGGTCGAACACCTGATGCGCTACCGCATCAGTGTGCGCCGAGTGTTCGGTCACGATGATCGGCCCGTCCCACGGCCACGGCTTCACGCCCAGCGGCGCCAGGGCGCCAAGCAGGCGCTCGTCGTGCTCCTCGGGCGTTTCGCGCGAGGCGCACACGCCGGCGCACTGCCCGGCCCGTCGCGCCGAACAGGCGCCGACCCCGGCCGCCTCCATGCCGAGCCGACGCGGGCACAAGCCATAGGCGGCCACCAGTTCGCGCAGCACGGAATCGGCCTCCTTCTTCCCGCGAAAGGCGCCGAACAGGCCTTCCCATTGCGCCGGATCGGTGCCGTCGAGCTTCACGCGCTGCAGCTGTGGCGCGCTGCGGCGGCGCACGTTCACGCGCAGCGCGCAGGCCGCGTCACCCGCATTCGGCACACGGTTGTGGCGCGGGCGATGGCTGCGCACCAGTTCCAGCTCGCGCAGGCTGGCGGCCAGTTCGCCGGCCGTTTCGATCCACTCCAGTCGCCGCACGGCGCGCGCCAGATCGCCCTCCTTGCCCTTGCGCTCGATGGCCGCGAAATGCTCCATGACGCGTGCGCGCAGGCTCGCGCTGCGACCGACGAACAGGACTTCGTCCGCCTCGCCGTAAAACAGGTACACGCCGGGCGCGTCGGGCAGGCCTTCGAGAATGCCGGCCGGCAGCTTGGGCGGACGGGCCGGAAATTTCATGGCCTTGTCCCACGCCGCTTCAAGCGTGTCGGCCGGAAAGGTCCCGCGCGCAAGCTGCAGGAACTGCCACAGCACGTCGGCGTCGCCCATGGCGCGGTGGCGCGCATCGCACTGGAAACCATGGCGCTCGATCAGCGCATCGAGCCCGTGGCGGTGGTATTCGGGCTGCAGCGCACGCGAGAGCTTCACGGTGCACATCACCGGCGCATCGAACTCCACCCCCAGCCGGCCGAACTCGTTATGGATGAAGCCGTAGTCGAAGCGCGCGTTGTGCGCGACGAACACTGCGCCGTTGAGCAGCGCGCGCACGCGCGGCGCCAGCGTCTCGAAAGCCGGCGCGTCGACCACCATGCTGTCGGTGATGCCGATGATCTGCTGGATGAAGGGCGGGATAGTCCGGCCCGGATTGACCAGCGTCTCCCAGCGCTCGACGATCTCGCCGCCCTCGACGCGTATCGCGGCAATCTCCGTGATGCGGTCGGAGACCGGGTTGGCGCCGGTGGTTTCGAGGTCGATCAGGACATAGGTGTCGGGAATGGGCACGGGCAGACCAGGGCTGTGGGCGGAATCAGGGGCGCGGTGTCTCCGGCTGAATCGACGGGGCCGTGCCAGCGCCGAAATCGGGAACACCCCCTGATTCTACGGCCAGCCCTCGAGCATACCAATCACCACCGTCGCCCGCGCGGCCCGACGCGGGCCCGCGCCGACTTCGCGGCAACGGCTTTTACGGTTGTCGCTGTTGCGCTATTTTCCGGTTTGCCCAAACGACGACGGCGTGTTTTTTTGCGACCGATGTCACATTCCGGGAAGCAGATTCGTCCTTGCTGTGTAGTCCCTCAAATCTCACTGCGGAGCCTCACATGCAAGCCCGACTCGACCCCTTCAAAGCCTCCCCCGAATCCATGCGCGCGCTGTTTGCGCTCGAAGAGCACGTGCGCGAGTGCGGGCTGGAATACAGCCTCATCGAACTGGTGAAGACACGCGCCTCGCAGATCAACGGCTGCGCCTACTGCGTGCACATGCACACCCGCGACGCGCGCAACGCCGGCGAAACCGAAGAGCGTCTGTACCTGCTGTCGGCCTGGCGCGAATCACCGCTGTACTCCGAACGCGAGCGTGCCGCGCTGGAATGGACCGAGTCGCTCACGCTGCTGGCCGATACGCACGCACCCGATGCCGCCTACGCCGCACTGGAAGCGCAGTTCAACCCGACCGAACGCGTGAAGCTCACGCTGCTGATCACCACCATCAACGCGTGGAACCGCTTTGCCGTCGGCTTCCGCTCGATCCACCCGAGCTGACATGGACCCGGCCGCCGTCTTCACGCCACTGCGCCGCCGACTGCTGCGCATTGCCTACCGCATGCTCGGCTCGATGGCCGAAGCCGAGGACGTGGTGCAGGACGCGTGGCTGCGCTGGGCCGATACCGACCACGCGACGGTGCGCGACGCAGAGGGTTTTCTGGTGCGCATCGTCACGCGGCTGAGTCTGGACGTGCTGAAGTCGGCGCGCGTGTCGCGGGCCGACTACATCGGGCCGTGGCTGCCCGAGCCGGTATTCGACCCCGACGCCGACGACACGGCAGACGCCATGCCGGCGCTGATGATCGCGCTCGAACGCCTGACGCCGCTGGAGCGCGCGGCGTTTCTGCTGCACGACGTGTTCGGCGCAAGCTTCGACGAAGTTGCAGAGGCCATCGGGCGCGATGCGGCGGCATGCCGCCAGCTTGCGCATCGCGCCCGCGCACACGTGCGTGCCGACCGGCCGCGCTTCAAACTGCCTGCGCAGGACGCCGCGAAGATCGCCGATGCCTTCTTTCTCGCCACGCGCAGCGGCGACCATGCGGCACTGCAGACCCTGCTGACGCAGGACGCGGTGTTCCACTCGGACGGTGGCGGCAAGGTGCGCGCCGCGCTGCGCCCCATTCTTGGCCGCGACAAGGTCACACGACTGATGTGCGGGCTGGCGCGCAAGAGCGGCCATGCACGGCCGCCGGTGCTGTGGCGCGGCACGCTCGACGGCCTGCCGGCCTTCATCACGCTGGAAGCCGGCGGCGTGCTGCAGACCACTTCGCTGGCCATAGAGAACGGGCAGATCGCCGAGATCTACGTCGTGCGCAACCCGGACAAGCTGGCGCGCCTGCGCGCGCAACTCGGCGTGGATTGAGGCGAAGTCAGGATTCGACCGGCTGCTGTCCGCTGAAGCTCGCGAGCATCTGCACGATGTCCGCGCGCGGCAGCTTGCGGCCGATGAAGACGATGCGGCTGCGCCGGTCGGCATAGGGGCCCTCTGCCGGCCAGGCCGGCAACGACGACGGCGGGTACACAGCGTGCTGCACACATTGCACGACACGCGGCAACGGGTCGCCGACAACGTTCAGCAGCCCCTTCACACGCAACACGCGCTCGCCGCAGGCGTGCAGCAGCAGCCCCAGCCCGTCAGAGAAGCCGAGCCAGTCGAGCGGCTGGTCGAAAGTCAGTACAAAACTGCTCACGTCGCTGTCGTGATGCGGCGTCGCCGCGGCGCGCGCAGCGCCGGCCGGTGCATAGCGCGTGGTGCCCAGCGCGGCCTGGCGGCGTACGGCCTCCTCACCCAGCCATGCGGCCGCATCAGGCAGCTTTGCCGACGGGTCGTACAGCCCGCAGCCGGCCAGGGCGCCGTCGGGCGCCTGTCCGCCGAAGATTTCGATCTGCGGTGCTGCGGGATTGAGCTGCGCCAGACGGTCGGCCAGCGCAGCGCGTTGTTCCGGCGTCGACAGGTCGCATTTGGTGAGCAGCAGGCGGTCGGCCATGGCGACCTGACGCTGCGCCTCGCGCTCGTTGTCGAGCTGGGTTTCGGCGTGAGTAGTGTCGACGGCCGTGATCACCCCGTCGCAACGGAAACGCGCGGCAATGAACGGCTCTTCCATCAGGGTGTGCACCACCGGAGCCGGATCGGCCAGGCCGGTGGTCTCGATCAGCACCCGTTCCAGGCTGATTTCGCGCTGCGCGGCGCGCTTGAACAGGCTCTTGAGGGCGCGCACCAGATCGCCCTGCACGCTGCAGCAGATGCAGCCGCCATCGAGTACGAGCAGCGTCTCGTCAATCTTGTCGACGAGGTGATGATCCACCGCGACGTCGCCGAACTCGTTGATCAGCACGGCCGTGCCACTCAGCGCCGGAGTGCCGAGCAGGTGGTTCAGCAGGGTGGTCTTGCCGGCCCCGAGAAAGCCGGTGAGGACGACGACCGGGACGCGGCGTTCGTCCGTCACGTCAGCAACTGATTCAGGACTTCTTCGAAACGCGCTCGAGCGCCTCGTGGCGCTCCTGTGCTTCGAGGCTCAGCGAGGCGCTCGGACGGGCGAGCAGACGCGGGATGCCGATCGGCTCACCGGTTTCGTCGCACCAGCCGTAGCTGCCATCGTCGATGCGACGCAGCGACTGCTCGATCTTCTTCAGCAGCTTGCGTTCGCGGTCGCGCACGCGCAGCTCCAGCGCATGCTCTTCTTCGACCGTGGCGCGGTCGGTCCAGTCTGCAGCGACTTCGTTTTCCTGCTGCAGATGCTGGGTGGTCTCACGTGCGGAGTCGACCAGCGTCTGGCGCTCGGCTTGCAGCAAGGCGCGGAAAAACTCGAGCTGCGCTTCGGACATATATTCTTCTTCCGGCGCTGCCAACAGTTCTTCCTTGGTCAGCGGGCGGACGGCGTCATTCTTGATCGCATTCATCGTTACTTTCCCTGGTGCTTGTCCGGCCTTCCGGACGACTGCCAAAAAGCTTCCGGCGGGGGACGATACACCAAGCTGAAAGGATGCAACAGCCCGAACGCCATCTACTGCGCCCCCACGGGCTATCATGTGCACGCCCATGAGCCAACACGACCACACCACCTCCTGCTGCGAAGAACTCACGCTGGACGATGCTGCCGACCGCTGCCGCGCGCGCGGCGCCAGCCTGACGCCGATCCGTCGTGCCGTGCTCGGCCTGCTGCTCGACGAGCCCGGCGGCATCAAGGCCTACGACCTGCTCGACCGCATGAAGAAGGTGCACCACTCGGCCACGCCGCCGACGGTGTATCGCGCACTCGACTTCCTCATCGAACAGGGTCTGGCGCACCGTATCGCTCGTACCAACCAGTTCGTCGCCTGTCACCACGACGGGCACGACAAGGCGGTGCTGTTTCTGGTGTGTCCGGAGTGCGGCACCATCACCGAACTGCACGATGACGTGGCGCTGGCAGGCCTGATGAAGGGCCTGAAGGCGGCCGGCCATACGCTGGCCAGCCCGGAAATCGAGCTCAGCGCGGTGTGCGGCGCCTGCGCCGCGAGCAAGGCCAAGCCGTCTTAAGCGCGTTCAGCGCAACGACGACTGTTCCATCTGGATGAATACGTTCCAGGCGTTGAGGCGGTTGGCCTCGCGGAAGGCCGGCATCTTTTCCCACGCGCTCCAGTCGATACCGGCATAGGCCTCGTCGAAGGACTTCATTTCCTCCACGGCCTTGCCCAGCTCGGTGCGCAGGTAGCGCAGATAGTCGCGCGTCATCACCAGATCAGCCTGCGGGTTTTTCGACACCGGACCGTGTCCGGGGACGAGGATTTTCGCGTCGATTTCCAGCAAGCGGTCCAGCGCCTTGAGCCAGCCACGCGTATCGGCGTTGCCGACAAACGGTACCCGCCCGCGAAACAGCAGATCGCCGGCGAACACCAGATCATCCTCGACCACATGCAGCACCACGTCGTCGGGCGAATGCGTCGGGCCGACATAGATCACACGCATGGTGACGCCGCCAAGACGAAGCTCCGCGCCCTCATCATCAAGCCAGCGGTCCGCCGGCGTCGGCACGGTCTTTTCGTCGACAAAGGGAAAGAGGTCGGCACGGCGCTGCTCGAGGCGGGCCACCGCTTCCTCCGAACCCAGAATGGCCGCGCCGGCCTTGTGCGCCCAGATCTCGATGCCGCGCTCGCGGAAGGCCTGCAGTCCATAGTAATGGTCGGCGTGGTAGTGGCTCACCACAACCAGCCGGATTGGTTTGTCGGTGACCTTCGCGATCTCGGCAATGAGTTGCTCGCCCAGCACCGGCGTGCCGAGCGCGTCCAGCACCACCACGCCTTCATCGGTAACCACAAAACCCGCGTTCGACATGAAACCCTCGTTGGCCGAAGACGCCATGCCGGCCTTGCCGAGCACATACCAGCTATGCGGCGCGACCTGCACCGGGGTCATGTCGATGGCGTGTGCCAGCGGCGTTGCCAGCAGGCAGGTGGCCAGCAGCAGGCGGGTTGCGAAGGCGCGCATCATCGGTCTCCAATTATTGCTATATCGGCATATGCTAAAACTCGCTTCAACACCTGTCGAGGCGGCAAACTTGAAATCGCGCGGTCGGGCCCATTTAATACGGGGGCACCCAAGTGCAAACCTTGTTCCAGTCTTAGAAAGGGAGAATTCCATGAGCACAGCGAAAACTCCGCTCACCGTCGTATACGACAGCGGCAACCTGGCCAGCAGGCTCGAAGTCGAGCAACTCAAGGCCAAGGACAGGGCCGGGCTGATGACGCTCGTCGACATCGCCTCGGGCACCAAGGCCGAAGAGTATGGCTGCTCCAGCGACGCAGTCAGGAAGACCATCCACGTGCGCGACGCGGACGACGAGACCTTTGTCGGCATCAACGCCATCGATGCGATGCACGACGCCATCGGTCTGGGCGGCTACTTCCGCTTCTGCCGCACTCCGGGCCTGACCTCCGGCCCGTCCGGCTTCTTCCGGCAGAAGAAGGCCGCCTGAGCGGCCTGACACGCCCGCAACGTGCGCCGTTGCGGGCTCATACTGCGGCCCGAAGTGCTCTAGACTGAAGCTTTCCACGACGCCGCGCCCACCATGCCTGCCGCCGCCCTGCCGGACAACGAACCAGAACGACTGGCTGCGCTGCGCGCGCTGCTGATTCTCGACACCCCGCCGGATGAACGCTTCGACCGCATCGTCGGCTTCGCCGCAGCGGAGTTCGACGTCCCCATTGCGCTGCTCTCGCTGGTCGATGCGGATCGCCAATGGTTCAAGGCCCGCGTCGGTCTCGATGCGTGTGAAACCTGCCGCGAACACGCCTTCTGTGCCTACGCGCTGCACGCCGATACACCGCTGATGGTTCCCGATGCCCGGCTTGACGCGCGCTTTGCCGACAATCCGCTCGTCACTGGTCCGCCCGGCATCCGCTTTTACGCCGGGGCGCCGCTGCGCCTGGAGAACGGGCTGGTACTCGGCACCTTGTGCGTCATCGACACCGAACCTCGCGAGCTCGATGACATGGACCTGCGCATCCTCGAATCCCTGCGCGATCTGATCCTCGGCGAACTTCTGCTGGGGAGCGACTCGTGAACAAGCCACGACGCGCTCCCAGCGTGCTGCTGGCCGAGGCCAACGGGCTTCTGCGTCAAACCGTGTCGATCACCGCCCGCAGCGCCGGGCTGGCTGACGTGCAGGAAGTCTCGAACCTCGCTTCAGCGCGCAAACAGCTGATGGAACGCAAATTCGATGCGCTGATCCTGCATCTCGACGGGCAACGCGACGCGCTCCAACTGATCGAGACGGTGCGCGCAGGGCGGGCTTTCACAGACAAGGATGTCGGCATCGCGCTGATCGCGGACCACTGCGATCACGCGCTTGCCAGCGAGATCTTCTCGCTCGGCATCCGACATCTGCTGCTGCAACCGTTCAAGGTAAAGACCGTGCTGTCCGCAATGGACGCCTTGCTTCAACCCCCCGGCAAGACAGCCATGGGGCACTGAAAGGCCGGCTCAAGGCGCCTGCGCAAGCAGTCGATCGAGCGCGTTGGCGAATTTCTGACGGTCCGCCTGACCGAAGGCGGCTGGCCCGCCGGTCTGCACCCCGGTGCTGCGCAGCGTGTCCATGAAGTTGCGCAGGTCGAGCAACTCGCGGATGTTCTCCTTGCCGTAGCGTTCGCCGCGCGGGCTGAGCGCAATCGCACCCTTTTCGACGATCTGCGCCGCCAGAGGAATGTCCGCCGTAACCACCAGATCGCCCTCGACGGCACGCTCGACGATCCAGTCGTCGGCGACATCGAAACCGCCGGGCACCTGCACTGCGCGAATATTCGACCCAGCCGGTACGCGCAGCATCTGATTGGCGACCAGTGTGAGTTCGCGGCCGGTGCGTTGCGCCGCGCGGAACAGGATGTCCTTCACGGCCACCGGGCAGGCGTCGGCGTCGACCCAGATGTGCATCACGCGGCCTCGTGGCGCGCCACGCAGCGGGCACAAATGCAGGCCTTGCCGCGCACGGCTTCCGGCAGGCTGTCGATCAGGGCTAACGGGATCGGCGTGGTGGTGCACCAGCACGGCACGTCGAAACTCCCGCTGCCGGCCGGCCCGCAGGCATTCGGGCCGCCACACAGCGGGCATTCGGTGGCCGGGATGGGAATCGGGGTCGGGGCGTTCATGCGCCGAGCTTAACCGATCAATCCCAGGCCAGCGTCCCCCCCGTCTGATATTCCGTGACACGGGTTTCGAAGAAGTTCTTTTCCTTCTTCAGGTCGATCATTTCGCTCATCCACGGGAAGGGGTTGTCGGCGCCCGGATAGACCTCGTCCACACCGATCTGACGGCAGCGACGGTTGGCCACGAAGCGCAGATATTCCTTGAACATCGGCGCGTTCAGCCCAAGCACGCCGCGCGGCATGGTGTCTTCGGCGTAGCGGTATTCCAGCGCCACGCCCTGCATGATCAGCTCGCGGATTTCCTCGCGGAAGGCCGGCGTCCACAGGTGGGGGTTTTCCTGCTTGATGGTGTTGATCAGGTCGACACCGAAATTGCAGTGCAGCGACTCGTCACGCAGGATGTACTGGTACTGCTCGGCCGCGCCGGTCATCTTGTTCTGGCGGCCCAGCGCGAGGATCTGCACGAAGCCAACGTAGAAGAAGATTCCTTCCATGATGCAGGCGAAGACGATCAGCGAGCGCAGCAGTTGCTGGTCGGTCTCGGGCGTGCCGGTCTGGAAGTTGGGGTCGGTCAGCGTATCGATGAAGGGGATCAGGAAGTCGTCCTTGGCGCGGATGCTGTCGACCTCGTGATAGGCGTTGAAGATCTCACCCTCGTCCAGCCCCAGCGACTCGACGATGTACTGATAGGCGTGGGTGTGGATGGCCTCTTCAAAGGCCTGACGCAACAAATACTGGCGGCACTCCGGTGCGGTGATGTGGCGGTAGGTGCCGAGCACGATGTTGTTGGCCGCCAGCGAATCGGCGGTGACGAAGAAGCCGAGGTTGCGCTTGACGATCAGGCGCTCGTCGGCGGAGAGCGCGTTGGGGTCTTTCCACTGCGCGATGTCGCGCTGCATGGAGACCTCCTGCGGCATCCAGTGGTTGGCGCAGCCGGCCAGATACTTTTCCCACGCCCAGTGGTACTTGAACGGCACGAGCTGGTTCACGTCGGTGGCGCCGTTGATGGCGCGCTTGTCGGAGGCGCGCACGCGCTGGCTTTCGGGCGCGGCGGTGGCTTGCGCCGCAGGGTTGGGGCTGGGGGCTTGCGGTGCCGCCGGGGCGGCCGCGATGTTGTCTTCGAAATCGAGCATGTCTTGTCCTTGCTTTGTGTCGTGTGCGTAGCGGCTTACTGGCAGGCTTCGCAGTCGGGATCGTCGATGGCGCAGAACTTGGGCTCGCCGCCCTGGGCAGCGCTTACGGCCGAAACAGTGGCCGCCACGGCGTTGAGCTCACCGCCGCTGCCGGTGGATTTCTCGGCCGAGGTGGCACCCAGCGAACGCAGGTAGTAGGTGGTCTTGAGGCCACGGTTCCACGCCAGCATGTAGGTGTCGTGCAGCTTCTTGCCCGAGGCGCCGGCGACGTAGATGTTCAGCGACTGCGCCTGGTCGATCCATTTCTGGCGCCGTGCTGCGGCTTCCACCATCCAGGCGGTATCGATCTCGAAAGCCGTGGCGTAGAGCACGCGCAGGTCCTCGGGTACGCGCTCGATCTTGCCCAGCGCGCCGTCGTAGTACTTGAGGTCGGAGATCATGACCTCGTCCCACAGACCGCGCGCCTTGAGCTCGGCCACCAGCGATTCATTGACCACGGTGAATTCGCCGGACAGGTTCGACTTGACGTAGAGATTGCGGTACTCGGGCTCGATGCTGGCCGACACACCGATGATGTTGGCGATGGTGGCGGTCGGGGCGATGGCGATGCAGTTGGAGTTGCGCATGCCGTATTCGCGGATGCGCGCACGCAGACCATCCCAGTCGAGCGTGCTGGAGCGGTCAAGCTCGACCGGTACGCCGCGCTCGCGCTCGAGCAGGTCGACCGAATCGAGCGGCAGGATGCCCTTGTCCCACAGGCTGCCGCGGAAGGTCGAATAGGCGCCGCGCTCGCGCGCCAGCTCATTGGAGGCGCTGTAGGCCTGGTAGGCGATGGCCTCCATCGAACGGTCGGCGAACTCGATGGCTTCCTGCGAGGCGTAGGCAATGCCCAGTTTGTGCAGGCAATCCTGGAAACCCATGATGCCCATGCCGACCGGGCGGTGGCGCAGATTGGAGTTGCGCGCCTTGCCGACCGCGTAGAAGTTGATGTCGACGACGTTGTCGAGCATGCGGATGGCCGTCTTGATGGTGCGCGCAAGCTTTTCGTGATCGAGCTGGCCGTCCTTCAGGTGGGCCAGCATGTTCACCGAGCCGAGGTTGCACACGGCAATTTCGGTGTCGGAGGTGTTCAGCGTGATCTCGGTGCACAGGTTGGAGCTGTGCACGACGCCGACGTGCTGCTGCGGCGAGCGCAGGTTGCACGGGTCCTTGAAGGTGATCCACGGGTGGCCGGTCTCGAACAGCATCGACAGCATGCGACGCCACAGCTGCACGGCCGGCACGCGCTTGAAGTGGCGGATTTCGCCGGCATCCGCCTTGGCTTCATAGGCCACATAGGCCGCTTCGAACTTCTGGCCGAAGAGGTCGTGCAGGTCGGGGACATCGGCCGGCGAGAACAGGGTCCATTGGCCGTCTTCGCGCACCCGCTTCATGAAGAGGTCGGGAATCCAGTGCGCGGTGTTCATGTCGTGCGTGCGGCGGCGGTCGTCGCCGGTGTTCTTGCGCAGGTCGAGGAATTCCTCGATGTCGAGGTGCCAGGTCTCCAGATAGCCGCACACCGCGCCCTTGCGCTTGCCCCCCTGGTTCACCGCCACGGCGGTGTCGTTGACCACCTTCAGGAACGGAATCACGCCCTGGCTCTTGCCGTTGGTGCCCTTGATGCGGCTGCCCAGCGAACGCACCGGCGTCCAGTCGTTGCCCAGACCACCGGCGAACTTTTGCAGCATCGCGTTTTCCTTGATGGCCTGGAAGATACCGTCGAGGTCGTCGGACACGGTGGTGAGGTAGCACGACGACAGCTGCGAATGCAGCGTGCCGGCGTTGAACAGCGTCGGCGTGGAGCTCATGAAGTCGAAGCGCGAGAGCACTTCGTAGAACTCGATGGCGCGCGTTTCACGGTCGATCTCGCTGATCGCCAGACCCATCGCCACACGCATGAAGAAGCACTGCGGCAGCTCAATGCGGCGCTCGTCGACGTGCAGGAAGTAGCGGTCATACAGCGTCTGCAGACCGAGGTAGCCGAACTGCAGGTCGCGCGAGGCATCCAGCGCGGCCGAGATGCGGGCCAGATCGAACTGCGCCAGACGCGGGTCGAGCAGCCCGGCCTCGACGCCGATCTTCACGTAGGCCGGAAAGGCCTCAGCGTAGCGCGCCGCCATGTCGCTCTGCGCCACCTCCTCGCCCAGCACTTCAAGGCGGATCTGGTGCAGTTGCAGGCGGGCGGTGACGTAGTTGTAGCCCGGCTCACGCTCGATCAGTGCGCGCGCGGCGAGCACCAATGCCTTGTGCACTTCACCCAACGGGATGCCGTCGTACAGATCACGCATGGCCGCATCGACCACCGGCGCCACCGCCACGTCAGCCAGCCCGAGGCAGGCTTCCTCGACGATGCGCAGCAGACGCTCACGCTGCAACGGCTCACGCCGACCGTCGACCTCCACATGCAGCTCGGGCGCGCTGCGCGGCGCTTCCAGCGCACGTTCAGCGGAACGTTTTTCGCGGTACAGCACGTAGGCGCGCGCCACTTCCTGCTCGCCGCCACGCATCAGCGCGAGCTCGACCTGATCCTGGATGTCCTCAATGTGGATGGTGCCGCCATCGGGCTTGCGCCGCGCCAGTGCCGCGACTACGACTTCGGTGAGCTTGCCGACGACATCGCGCACACGCGTCGACGACGCGCCGTGTCCCCCCTCGACCGCGAGGAAGGCCTTGCTCATGGCAACGGCGATCTTGCCGGGATGGAAGTCGACCACCGAACCATTGCGGCGGATGACCTTGAACGGGGGCAGCGAGAGGTCTAGCTGAGGGCGATCCATGGGAGCTCCTGGAGTGACGTGCGGGGAGCTCCGGACAAACACGCGGCAACCGCCGGCCTCACGGCACGGCGGAATACGGTCGTCGGACGGACAAGAGAGATGGTGTAAGCCATGTCCTCGCCGGGGCACCCCGCCCCGATTGCGTTGAAGGAAGTGGCAGCACGGCAGGTCTCCTGACTTCCGGGTCATGATCTGTCGCCAGCCTTCCCGGGGTGCACCGAAATGCAGGGCCCAGTGGCATGGGGAGGGCGACAGACTCGCCGGTTACAGTTGCGGGGGCAGTTCCGGCATTAAACCGGATTCCCTTTTCATGCCCGGCCGTGGAGCCGGGCAACCGTGAAGCTGGATTGGATTCTGGATTCTGAAGCGGAGGAGGTCAAGCGCGGTTACACACTACCCCTAGTAGGTTGTGTGCAAAAAACTACTACATGCTGCGGCCAAAGCTGCCGTCGCTGCGGATGCGCCCGATGCGCATCACTTCGGGAACACGGCGTACGCCGCGCATCACGGTGGCCAGATGCATGCGGTCGCGGATCTGGATGGTGATGTTGAGCGCGATGTAGACACCCTGCTCGTTGTCCATCGTGACGTTCTGGATGTTGCAGTCTTCCTCGGCGATTGCGCTGGCAACGCGCGCCAGTACGCCGCGGCCTTCGCGCGTGATGATCTTGAGCGTGACCTCGAAGGAACGCTCGTGCGCGGGCTCCCACTCGACGTCCACCCAGCGCCCGCGGTCGCCGCGCACCTTGGCCACCGCTGTGCAATCGTGACGGTGCACTTCCAGCCCCTTGCCCTTGCGGATGACGCCGATGATCGGGTCGCCCGGAATCGGCTGGCAGCAACTGCCGAACTGCACCGCGATGCCTTCGGCCCCGCTGATCTGGATCGGCGAGATGGACTTGGGCTTGATGACGTCGGGTCGGCCGGATTCCTGCTCCTGCGCCTGCACCAGACGGCGCGCGACGATGACCGGCAGGCGCTTGCCCAGCCCGATCTCGGAATAGACATCCTTCTTGCTCTTGACGCCGCGATCCTTGAGGAAGCGATCCCACGCGAAGGTGCTGATCTGGCCAAGCGCAAGGCCATGCGGACGCAGCGCCTGGTTGAGCAGGCGCTCGCCCAGCGCCACCGATTCCTCGTTGTGAGCATTCTTCAGGAAGTGGCGGATCTGCGCCCGCGCCTTGCCTGTGCGCACGTAAGTCAGCCAGGCCGGATTCGGGTTGGCGTGCGCGGCGGTGATGATCTCGACCTGGTCACCGTTGTGCAGCTCGGTGCGCAGCGGCATCAGATCAGTGTTGATGCGGCAGGCCACGCAGCGGTTGCCGATGTCGGTGTGCACGGCATACGCGAAATCGACCGGGGTCGAGCCGCGCGGCATCGACAGGATCTTGCCCTGCGGCGTGAACACGTAGACCTCGCCGGGGAACAGGTCGATCTTGACGTGTTCGAGGAATTCGGTGGCCTCGGCCGAGGTGTGCTGCAGCTCGAGCAGCGACTGCAGCCAATTGTGCGTGCGCTGCTCAAGCTCGGTCAGCGTTTTCTCATCGTCCTTGTACAGCCAGTGCGAGGCCACGCCAGCGTCCGCGATGTGGTGCATCTCGGCGGTGCGCACCTGGATTTCGATCGGCGTACCGAAAGGGCCGATCAGCGTCGTGTGCAGCGACTGGTAGCCGTTGGCCTTGGGAATCGCAATGTAGTCCTTGAACTTGCCCGGCACCGGCTTGTAGAGCGAATGCAGCGCACCGATGGCGACATAGCAGGTCTGCATGTCCGGCACGATGACGCGGAAGCCATAGATGTCGAGCACCTGCGAGAAGGACAGACTCTTCTCGACCATCTTGCGGTAGATCGAGAACAGGTTCTTCTCGCGCCCGAAGATGTCGGCTGCGATGCCCCACTGCGGCAGACGCTCTTCCAGCGCCTTGAGCACCTTGCCGACGACTTCGCGCCGGTTGCCGCGCGCGGCCCGGACGGCCCGGTCGAGCACGCGGAAACGCAGCGGGTACTTGTGCTCGAAAGACAACTCCTGCAACTCGCGGTACAGCGTGTTGAGCCCCAGGCGGTTGGCGATCGGAGCGTAGATGTCGAGCGTTTCGGTGGCGATGCGGCGACGTTTGTCGGGGCGCACATGGTCGAGCGTGCGCATGTTGTGCAGACGGTCGGCCAGCTTGATCAGGATCACCCGCAGATCGTTGGCCATGGCCAACAGCATCTTGCGGAAATTCTCGGCCTGCGCTTCCTTGCGCGAGCGGAATTCGACCTTGTCGAGCTTGGACAGGCCGTCCACCAACTCGGCGGAGACCTTGCCGAAACGTCCGGCGATCTCCTGCTTGGAAATGTGGGTGTCCTCCATGACGTCATGGAGGAGTGCGGCAATCAGCGCCTGCGCGTCGAGGCGCCAGTCGGCAATGATGTCAGCGACGGCAACCGGGTGCGAGATATAGGGGTCACCACTGCTGCGGAACTGGCCCTGATGGGCATCGGCCGAGAAGTGATAAGCAGCCTCGATGAGGCCGATGTCTTCGGACTTGAGATAGGTTTCGAGCTTGGCCTTGAGGCGGCCGAAGTCCAGCGACAGCACGCTCGATGAAGGCGGACTGAACGGATTCTTGGGCAGCGGCGCTACATCGGTCGCGATAGCCATCAGCCTACTCCCGCTGCAACCAGGGCAAACACGCGCACACTGCCGCCGACGGGCGCCGGCAGTGTCGATCAACGCTTAGGTTCGCATGCCCTGAGTTCAAACACCCTCCCCGGAGATCAGGCCTGGCCGCGGTTAAGCACCTCAAGCCCGACCTTGCCTTCGGCGATCTCGCGCAATGCGATGACCGTCGCCTTCTCCTTGCCGTACTTCTCTGCCTCGATCATGGGACTTGCGCCGACCGTGAGCTGGCGCGCACGGAAGGTCGCCGCCAGCGTCAGCTGGAAGCGGTTCGGAATCTGCTTCAGACAATCTTCAACGGTAATGCGGGCCATGATCAATCCTGCTCAAGAAATTCAATGTAACGCGAATGCCGCGCTCGCTGCCGCGCACAACGCAGCCGCGAAGCGCGGACGATGGCTACGAGGTCGCCAATGGCGTCCTCGAGAACATCATTGAGTATAACGTAGTCGAACTCCCCCACATGGCGCATCTCGCCGCGCGCCCCCAGTAAACGCCGGGCAATCACGTCGTCGGGATCAGTGCCACGCCCGCGCAGGCGCTGCTCCAGCACCTCGAAAGACGGCGGCAGAACAAACACACCCACCGTCTCTGGAAAGGCCTTGCGCACCTGCTGTGCACCCTGCCAGTCGATCTCCAGCAAGATGTCGTCGCCTGACGCGATCTGCTCGCGGATCCAGGCCTTCGAGGTGCCGTAATAGTTGCCATGCACCTCGGCCCACTCGAGGAATTCCGCGTTGTCGCGCATGTTGCGGAAGGTCGAAATATCAACGAAATGGTAGTGCTGCCCATCCACCTCGCCCTCGCGCGGCGCGCGCGTGGTGTAGGAAACCGACAGCCTGACGTGCGGGTCGCGCTTGAGCAGACCGCCGACCAGCGTGGTCTTCCCGGCGCCCGAGGGGGCGGTGATGATGATGAGGGTTCCAGGCACGCTATTTTCCCGTTCGGATCCGGGCGGGCCGGATCCTGATTTCCTATCAATGGCGCGATCTTACGTCAGGCCGTGGCGCTACGCCCAACCAAGCATCAGGGACGCTACGCTGCGCAGTTCGTTGGTCAGCAAGCCCCGCTGAGAGGCCATGGCGCGTAAGGCGCCCAGACTGACCCATACCACATCATCGGAAAATCCCTCGGCAAGCTCGGAAGGGATCTCGATCACGCAATAGCTGGCCACCGAGTGCATGAAACGCCCGCCTTCGTCCGACTGCTTCGCGCTGGCGTGCACGACCAGATCCTTTCTCGCCAGAACGCCCTCCACCCCAGGCGGATTGGCGTGCCCGATGCCGGTCACGAAGGACGGCGTGAACTGAGCCCCTTCCTTCAGCCCCGGCTCGAAGCTGATGCTGAGCATGAACTGCAGGATCCCGTCACGCTGGGCGCACAGCAGCGCGATCTGCCCGCTGTCGACGTTGGTCATCAGCGGCTGGCACCATGCCGACACTTCGCGCACATCGGTCTCTACGGAGAAAGCCTGAACGCTGGGGTCTTTCAACGGCGGCCGTGGCTCTATGGCCATGTCGTCGATTCGCCAGGATTGCAGGCTGTGCAGCGCGACACGCTCAAGGCGCAGAGTGCTCGATCGCCGCGCGCGCTCCAGCTGCTCAACGGCCTCCGCCAGTTGGGCATCATCTACTGCCTGCAGTGATGCCAGCAGGGCCTCGCCAAACCCTCCGTGGCCGGCATGACGGGCAAACGCCTCGCTCCCCGCGTCCGTCAGTAACGCCCAGTCGGCGCAGAAGATCACCGAGCGCGAATCGGTATTGATCGCGAAGTCCGCCAGCAGCGCGGACTTCACGTCGCTCGCGGAGAACCAGCGCCAGAGACCGTCGCCAGGTGTCAGAGCCGCCTCATCCACTTCGACCACCATGTTGCGGTTGTACTTTCCGATGAAGCGGTCGCCTTGCTCGGACTGCTCAACGTCCAGCCAGCGGCGCACAACGGGACCGTCGTCCTGAAAAAGATCGAGCATTTGCGTCGCTGCACCACCGTGCACACGCATGTAATTGCTCCAGGTCGCTTGTACCGTGGGGCCGACCTGCGTACCCCCGATCGTGCCGGGCTCTGCCTTGGCCTGCAGCAACCACTCGAAACCACCATCCCCAACGCGCCGGACCACGAAACCGAGAATGCCGATCTCGGGCTGGTCGATCATCGGCAGTTCGAGCCCCTGCAGGTGGGGCAAGGACGACTCGCAGCGGCAACCGCGTATCGCGAAGAAACGGCCGCTGACGTGACGAAGCGCCCCATCCTCGTGAACCCAGTCTGCGCACTGGCTCAAGGGGATGCGACGAACGTCCATCCGGGTCAGCAAGCGACGCTCGTCCAGCCAGCACCCGATCGCATCATCAGCTCTTTCAGCCATCAGGCACTTTCCCCGGACGCCCAGTCCTTCGCGTATTGAAATATGCAGGCAGGATCGGGTACATCCTGCGGCACCTCTCCTGTTCGCCGACGCAAGGACTTGCGCCCCCGCTCACCCCGCTTTTCCCCGGTGAGTACACACCACAGGGAGAACGTGTCGAGACCAGTGCAACGAAACAGCTGCGCGCTCAGCGGGTTGATGAAAATGGACACCGGCCGCCACGCAGCGCGGGAACGTCGTCGCCGGCGCCTTGCCTGCACTGCGTCGGAATCGGCAAATGACTGCACATCGCGCCGGAACGCCTCTATGCTAATTGCATCTGCCATCACATTGACCCAAGCCCGTTGAACCGCCGCCGGAGTCTTGTAGTCAAGCCCGGCCTTCTTACCGGACTGGTTATGCTCATTGGCCTTCAGCACTGTGACCTCAGCACTGCCGACAACTTCGACGCCCGCCCTCCAGGCCCTCATCCCCCAATCTTCAATCGGCGTTCTGTACAGCTCTCGGGCTGGCCGCCAAGCGCCCACTGCAGACACCAACCGGCGGCTGAACACCCAAGCACTGGCCGGCTCGATGGGGGCATAGCGCCCCCAGAAACTCGACTGCAGCAAACGCTGAACCTCGCCCCCACCGCTCAGCACTGGGAGGCCGGACGACGCGTCCAGACCAGCGCTCGACACGGCGCGCCCGATGAAAAACTCGGCATGCTGCGTGGCCAAGGTCTGCAAAGCCACCTCAAGATGCCGGGGCAGCCAGACGTCGTCATGGTTGAGGAAAGCGATGTATTCGGTCGTCGCCACCGCCATCCCGGCCGAATTGGGCAAGGCCTGCTCGCCACAACGCCATGGCAGATTGAGGTAGCGCACTCGGGCATCGCGCAGGAATGGCGCCAAAGCTGCCGCAGTCGCCTCGTCGCAGGCGTCGCCGACGATCAGCAGCCTCCAGTCCGACACGGTCTGCAGGAATACCGACTCTACGGCACACACCAAGGCATCCGGCCGCCCGTAGGTCGCGATGACCACGGTCACCCGCGCATCGCCAACGCTACCGGCATCGCTCATGGCAGCATCCATCTCACTCGATGTTCTGCACTTGCTCGCGCATCTGCTCGATCAGCACCTTCATCTCCATGGCGATGCTGCTGATGTCGCCCGCCGCCGACTTCGAGGCCAGCGTGTTGGCCTCACGGTTGAGTTCCTGCATCAGGAAGTCGAGCCGCTTACCGGCCTGTCCGCCGGCGTCGAGGATGCGCTCGACTTCATCGAGATGAGCAACCAGCCGGTTGAGTTCTTCATCGACGTCGACACGCTGCGCGAACACCGCAACCTCCTGACGGATTCGCTCCTCGTCGAGCGCGGCAACCGCTTCACGCAGACGGTTGGTCAGTCGTGCCTGGTACTCGGCAACAACCTCCGGAATCCGCGGCTGGGCACGGGCCACGAGTGCGCGCATGGCCGCGGCGCGCTCACGGATCATGGCCGCGAGCTTTTCACCCTCGCGCGCGCGACTGGCGACAAAGTCGTCGAGCGCCACCGCCACCAGTTTCGCAACTTGCGGGCGCAGGCTTTCGGCCTCGAGGCGGTCCTCCGCGAGCATGCCCGGCCAGCGCAGCACTTCGGCCACCGACAGGCCCTCTGCCTCCGGCAAGCGCGCCCGCACAGCGGCTTCGGCGTGACGAAGTTGTTCAAGCAGCGCGGAATTGATCGCCAGATGCGGGACACCGCCGCCGTCCACCTGCAGACTGAAGCGACATTCAAGCTTGCCGCGCGACAGTCGCGCCGACAGAGCCTCACGCAGGACCGGCTCGAACAATCGAAGATCGTCGCCAATGCGGAACACCAGATCCAGAAAACGCGAGTTCACACTCCGCAGCTCCAGATGCAGCGTGGCGCGGCCGACTTCGCACTGCTGGACGGCAAAGCCCGTCATGCTACAAATCATCGGTCATTTCTCCGGAAAGTCCTTTCCATCCATTACACTCCTCCAACACAGCCTGCAGCTGGCCAACCACTGACGCCGCAACCGCTCCCGAACATGTCTGCCCTGGCAAATGCCGCCCTTCCTGCCGGATTCGTGATTGATCAGTACCGCATCGAGAAGCAGCTCTCGCATGGCGGCTTCTCGATCGTATATCTGGCCCGCGACGAGGCCGGCACGCCGGTGGCGATCAAGGAATACCTGCCGAATTCTCTGGCCCTGCGTCAACCGGGCGAAACCGCGCCGCATATCTCCTCGCAATACCAGTCGGCCTTTCGCTATGGCATGAAATGCTTCTTCGAGGAAGGCCGCTCTCTCGCCAAGCTGATGCACCCTAACGTCGTGCGCGTGCTGAACTTCTTTCGCACGAACGGCACGGTGTACATGGTGATGGAGTTCGAGAAGGGGCGTACGCTCAACGAGTATATCCAGAAACACCGTGGCAAGGTCCCGGAGCGCTTCATCCGCGCGGTGTTCAGCCGCACGCTCAACGGGCTACGCGAAGTGCATTCGCACAAGATGCTGCATCTGGACATCAAACCTTCGAACATCTACCTGCGCACCAACGGCACGCCCGTGCTGCTCGACTTCGGTGCGGCACGCCAGACGCTGGCCTCCGAGCAACCCATGCTCAAGCCGATGTACACGCCGGGCTTCGCCTCGCCCGAGCAATACGGTGAGCGCGAAAAGCTCGGCCCGTGGAGCGACCTGTACAGCGTCGGCGCCAGCATGTACGCCTGCATCATCGGCAGCGCACCGCCTCGCGCCGACGAGCGCACACGTATCGAAACCATGATGCCCTTGGCCGAGCGTAGCCCTCAGGGCTATTCTCAGGCGCTGCTCGAAACCATTGACTGGTGTCTGCAGCTGGATCCGCTCAAACGGCCCCAAAGCGCCTATTCACTGCAGAAATCCGTGATGCGACGCGAAGAGGGTGACGCACTGCCGGCCGGCCTGTTCGCCGACGCCGGCACCCGCTTGAAGTCATTCATCGGGCGTAGCTGAGGACGCAACGGTAGTGAAGTTCACGATCTTTCAGGACAGCCGCATCGGCAAGCGCAAGACCAACCAGGATCGCATCGCCTATTCGTATTCGCGCGAGGCCTTGCTGATGCTGGTCGCCGACGGTATGGGTGGCCATCTGCATGGCGAGATCGCCGCGCAGATCGCCACCGAGATCATCGTCGGCGCCTTCCAGCGCGAGGCGCGCCCGGCACTCGAAGACCCGACGCACTTCCTGCGCAACGCGCTCGACGATGCACACAACGCCATCCTCGATTACGCCTTCGACAAATACCTGCCCGAAGCGCCCCGCACCACCATCGTGGCCTGCATCGTGCAGCAGAGTTCGGCCTGGTGGGCGCATGCCGGAGATTCTCGTCTGTACGTGCTGCGCCATGGCGACATCGTGACGCAGACGCGTGACCATTCGCGTGTGCAGATGCTGCTCGATCAGGGCCTGATCCAGCCCTCGGAGGCCGATCGCCACCCCGAGCGCAACCGCATCTACAGCTGCCTCGGCGGCGACCATCCGCCGCAGATCGACCTCTCCCCGCGCATCACGCTGTGGGAAGAGGACGTCGTGGCCCTGTGTTCCGACGGTGTGTGGGGCCCGGTCGGCAATGCCGGTATGGTGGCCGGCCTGTCCGACGGCCATATCATGCAGAGCGTGCCGGATCTGCTCGACCGCGCCGAGAAACTCAGTGGCGCGGTCTGCGACAATCTGTCCATCGTGGCCATGCGCTGGCATGGCGGTGGCCCCGACGCCGCTGCGGCCATCGAGACCGAAATGCTGGCGCCGGATCACTTCACCACGCACATGGACAGCTTCGACACCACCACGCTTTCCAGCACCGACGCCGAATTCAGCGACGAAGACATCGAGCGCGCGATCACCGAAATCAATTCGACGATCCGCAAGTTCAACAAGTAGGAATCCCCATGCGACACGATCAACGACGCCCGGACCAGCTCCGTCCGGTGCGCATCACCCGTCATTTCACGCGCCACGCCGAAGGCTCCGTACTCGTCGAGTTCGGCGACACGCGCGTGCTGTGCACCGCCAGCGTAGAGGAATCCGTACCCGGCTTCCTGCGCGGCAAGGGTCAGGGCTGGCTCACCGCCGAATACGGCATGCTGCCGCGCTCGACCCACACCCGCAGCGGGCGTGAGGCCGCACGTGGCAAGCAGAGCGGGCGTACGCAGGAGATCCAGCGCCTGATCGGCCGCAGCCTGCGCGCCGTGGTGGATCTGACCGCTCTCGGCGAGCGCCAGATCATCATCGACTGCGACGTGCTGCAGGCCGACGGCGGCACGCGTACGGCCTCGGTCACCGGCGCCTGCGTGGCGGTGTGTGATGCACTCAACGGCTTGCTCGCCGCCGGCCTGCTCGCGAAGAGCCCGCTGCGCGACATGGTCGCGGCGGTGTCGGTCGGCATCGTCAATGGCCAGCCGGTGCTTGATCTCGACTATGTCGAAGATTCCTCCTGCGACACCGACATGAACGTGGTGATGACCGGCTCCGGCGGCATGATCGAGGTGCAGGGCACGGCCGAGGGCGTCCCCTTCTCGCGCGCCGAGCTCGACGCCCTGCTGGCATTGGCCGAAAACGGCATTCTGCAACTGGTCGAAGCGCAGAAGATCGCTCTCGCACAGGAGTAAGCCATGCTTCAGCGTCTGGTACTGGCCAGCAACAACGCCAAGAAGGCCGCCGAACTCGATGCCCTGCTCGCACCGCTGGGCATCGAGGTCATCTCGCAAGGCTCGCTCGGCATCCCAGAGGCCGACGAGCCCTACGCCACCTTTGTCGAGAACGCGCTGACCAAGGCGCGCCATGCCGCGGCCCATTCCGGCCTGCCGGCCATTGCCGACGACTCCGGGCTGTGCGTGGCCGCGCTCGGCGGCGCGCCGGGCGTACTCTCCGCCCGCTTTGCCGGCGAACCGCAGTCCGATGCGCGCAACAACGCGCTGTTGCTCGAACGTCTGAGCGGTGTCGACGACCGTCGCGCGCATTTCTATTCGGCCATCGTGCTGGTGCGCCATGCCGACGACCCGCAACCACTGATCGCTGACGGCGAATGGCATGGCGTGATTCTCGAGGCCCCGCGCGGTGAAGCCGGCTTCGGCTACGACCCGCTGTTCTGGCTGCCGGAACTGGAACAGAGCGCTGCCGAACTCGACCCGAAGCTCAAGAACACCCTGAGCCACCGCGGCGCCGCGATGCGCCACCTGCTTGAGCGCCTGGAGCGCTACGGCACGTGAGCCACCCCGTGCATCGCCTCGCGGTGCAGCCCGCCCGCCGCGCTACCGCTGACACCCCCGCACCCGCTGCATCTCCGCCGCTGTCGCTGTACGTGCACTACCCGTGGTGCGTGAAGAAATGTCCGTATTGCGACTTCAATTCGCACGCAGTGCGCGACGGCGATGATGCGGCGGAGCTCGAACGCCGCTACATCGACGCGCTGATCGCCGACCTCGCAGCCGCAGCGCCCGCCGTGGCCGGCAGGCGTATCGACACCGTGTTCTTTGGCGGCGGCACGCCCAGCCTGATGACGCCACAAAGCCTCGCACGCGTCATCGACGCTATCGCGCAATACACAACGCTGGATCGGGACGCCGAGATCACGCTAGAGGCCAACCCCGGCACCTTCGAGATGGAGCGCTTCCGCGGCTTTCGCGCGGCCGGCGCCAACCGCCTGTCCATCGGCATCCAGAGTTTCGACGACACGCACCTGCACGCGCTCGGCCGCATCCACGACAGCACCGAAGCACGTCGCGCCATCGGCATCGCACTGCAACACTTCGAGCGCGTAAACCTCGACCTTATGTATGCACTGCCCGGCCAGGATATCGCCGGCGCGCTGGCCGATCTCGACACCGCGCTGTCTTTCGGCACCGAGCATCTGTCGTGCTACCACCTGACGCTTGAACCAAACACGCCGTTCTTCCAACGCCCACCGGCACTGCCCGACGATGACACGGCCGCCGACATGCAGGAGGCCATCGAGGCACGCCTGGCCGCGGCCGGATACGAGCACTACGAGACTTCAGCCTTTGCGCGGCCCGATGCACAAAGCCGCCACAACCTCGCCTACTGGACCTTTGCCGACTATCTGGGCATCGGTGCCGGCGCCCACGGAAAACTCAGTACGCCGACCGGAATCGTGCGCGAGATGCGCCACAAGCACCCCCAGCGCTATCTCGAAAGCTCGGCGGGCGGCGCCTTCGTGCAGGAATCGCGCAGCGTTGCGCGCGAAGAGCTGCCATTTGAATTCATGATGAACGCACTGCGCCTGACCGGCGGCGTGCCAGCCGCCAGTTTCGAGCAACGTACTGGCTTGCCGCTGTCCGTCATCACCGCGCAACTGGCCGAGGCACGTGCAGCCGGCCTGCTCGACTCGGACGAAACCGTGCTACGCCCCACTTTGCGTGGTCAGCGCTTCCTCAACGAGTTGCTGGAAATCTTCCTGTAAATCAGGCCGGCACCGCCGGCCTGCGACAAACGGCCGCGACCAGCCGCGTTGTCTCGGCCGGATTAAGGCGCCTCACACAGGCAGTGCACATAGATGTGGCGCGGATCGTTCCACGTCAGCAGAGCCTCGGCTTCACGCTGCAGGGAGGCGAACAGCGTTGCGAACGCACCCTGCGGGGTCGAACCGCTGTCGGCCGAGACGAACTCGCCGATGCTGCGCATGAGCTGTTCGCGCGGCGAGGCCGCCGGCTCGGGCCACACCACCTCGTAATCCTCCAGCCCGGCGCGGTCTGCCGCAGCCGCGATCGCTCCGTGCAGGCCGCCGAGCGCATCGACCAAACCCAGCTTGTGCGCGGCCTCACCGGTCCACACCCGACCACGCGCAACGCGGTCGACTTCCTCGACGCTCATACCGCGCGCCTCGGCGACCGTCTGCAGGAAGCGGCGGTAGCCGAAGTCGAGCGAACGTTGCATGACCTCAATCGCCTCCGGCGACAGCGGCCGGCGCGGATCGGGCACGCCGGCGAAGGGTCCGGTGGCCACCCCGTCCACGCCCACACCAAGGCGGTCGAGCGGTGCGGACAGATCGGGGAATAGCGCAAAGATGCCGATCGAGCCGGTCAAGGTCAGCGGATGAGCGTGGATCTCGTCCGCGCCGGTAGCGATCCAGTAACCGCCCGACGCAGCGGTAGCGCTCATCGAGGCAATCACCGGCTTGCCGGCGCGGCGGGTCTGTTCGAGCTCACGCCGGATCTGTTCGGACGCCCAGGCGCTGCCGCCCGGGCTGTCGATACGCACCACCAGCGCACTCACCGAAGGGTCATCGCGCACCTCGCGGATCTGGCGCGCGAAGCTGTCACCGCCAATGGTGCCGGCCGTGCCGCTGCCATCCATGATCGCGCCGTGTGCCACCAGCACGGCAACGCGCCCCGGCACTTCGCGTTCGGGCTGACTGGCGAGATAGCGCCCAACGCTGACGGCCGTGCCTTCGCCAAAACGCTGCTCGGACAGCCCGAAACGCTTGGCGAGTTCTGCACGCCATTCGTCAGCGGTGCTCAGCCGGTCGACCAGCCCGGCGTCGAGCGCGGCTTTCGCCGGGCTGCCATCTGCAGCCTCCAGCGCGTCGCCGAAGTAGCGTACCCAGGCGTCAATGGCCGAAGGGCCAAGCTTGCGGCTGGCCGCGATATCGGCGCGCAGCGTGCCCCAGATGTCGGCGAGCAGGTCGCTCGTGTTTTCGCGGCTCTCGGGCGACATGTCGTTGCGCGTGAAGGTCTCAGCGAAGGATTTGTATTCGCCTACGCGAAACACATGCACCTTGATGCCGAGCTTTTCGAGAGCACGACCGAAGTAGTTGGAATAGCTGGCCAGCCCGCGCAGCAGCAGGAAGCCGTCGGGCGACAGGTGCACTTCGTCGGCCACGCTGGCGAGGTAGTACTGCCCCTCGGTGAAACGCTCGCCGCGCGCCAGCACCGGCTTGCCGGCATCGCGGAAAGCGGCAATCTCGGCACGCAGCTCGGACAGACGGGCGATACCGCCACCCGCCAGGTCGTCAGTCTCGATCACCAGTGCGGTGATGCGCTCGTCCTCGCGCGCCGCACGCACGGCGTTCAGCAGATCGCGCAGCGCGGTCTCGCTGGCGATGCCGCTATCCGGGCTGATCAGGTCCAGCGGTGAGCCGCCGCGCGTCTGCTCGACCAGCATGCCGGACGGGCGCAATACCAGCACCGAACCTTCGTCGATGCCGGGAGACGGCTTCCACCACGCGATGGCGATCACCGCCAGCAAGGCGATGAGCACCAGATTGAACAACGCCCGGCGCAGGAAATCGACGCAGCGGAAGAGGAAGCGGAACACCCCGCCAATGAAGCGGAATACGGCCTTGATCACGTCACATGCCTCCCGAACCCGGCTGCCGGATGATCAGCTTCGCCGGAACAACAGATCCCACACACCATGGCCAAGCTTCAGACCGCGGTTCTCGAATTTGGTCACCGGCCGCCACGCAGGGCGCTCGGCAAAGCCCTCGGCGGTATTTGCCAGCAAAGGCTCGGCCGAAAGCACTTCCAGCATCCACTCGGCGTATTCCTGCCAGTCGGTGGCGCAGTGCAGATAGCCACCCGGCTTAAGCCGCGAGGCGATCAGCGCGACGAACTCGGGCTGGATGATGCGCCGCTTGTGGTGACGCTTCTTGTGCCACGGATCGGGGAAATACACATGCACGCCGGCCAGCGCGCCAGGCTGAATCATGTCGCGCAGCACTTCCACCGCATCGTGCTGGCAGATGCGCAGATTGTCGAGGTCCTGCTCGGCAACGAGCTTGCACAGGTTGCCAACGCCGGGGCCATGCACCTCCATCGCCAAAAAGTCCGTCGCGGGGTCGGCAGCGGCAATGCGCGCGGTGGTCTCGCCCATGCCGAAGCCGATCTCGACGACTTTTGGCGCGGCGCGCCCGAACACCTCGTCCAGGTCAACCGGCGCGATGCGATACGGCATGCCGACCTTCGGCAGCATTTCGTCGAGCGCGCGCTGCTGCGCGACCGTCATGCGGCCCTGACGCAGCACAAAGCTGCGAATGCTGCGGCTGGAGAAACGCTCTTCCGGGTTGTCCGGCAGCCGCGCAGGGTATTCGGGTGAATCGTTCATCGGAGAATCCGGCGGTGAATGCAAAAACGGGCCCCACGGGCCCGTCATGGTGTCGTCTGTCGTGATCGGCTCAGGAGCCGATCAGCCCGCTGGTCGGCGAACTCGGATCGGCCGAATACAGCTTGCGCGGCATGCGCCCGGCCAGATACGCCATGCGGCCGGCCTCGATCGCCAGGCCCATGGCGCGCGCCATGGTCACCGGCTGTTTGGCCAACGCAATGGCGGTGTTCATCAGCACGCCGTCGCAGCCCAGCTCCATGGCAATGGCGGCATCCGAAGCCGTGCCGACACCGGCATCGACAATGACCGGCACCTTGCTCTGGTCGATGATCAGCCGCAGGTTCCACGGGTTGAGAATGCCCATGCCCGAGCCGATCAACGAAGCCAGCGGCATGATCGCGGCGCAGCCGATGTCTTCGAGCATGCGCGCCTGGATCGGGTCATCCGAGCAATACACCATTACGTCGAAACCGTCCTTGACCAGCACTTCGGCGGCCTTCAGGGTTTCGGGCATGTTCGGGAACAGCGTCTGCGGATCGCCGAGCACTTCGAGCTTGCACAGCGGATGGCCGTCGAGCAGTTCGCGCGCGAGGCGCAGCGTGCGCACGGCATCGTCGGCCGAGTAGCAGCCGGCCGTGTTCGGCAGGATCGTGAATTTTTCGGGCGGCAGCGCATCGAGCAGATTCGGCTCGTCCGGATTCTGGCCGATGTTGGTGCGGCGGATCGCAACGGTGACGATCTCGGAGCCGCTCGCGTCGATGGCTTCACGCGTTTCGGCGAAGTCCTTGTACTTGCCGGTACCGACAAGCAGGCGCGAGCCATAGGACTTGCCGGCGATGACGAGGGAGTCGTTCATTCTGGAACCTTGAGGAAGATGCGGATGCGACTTGCGGGCGGAAAATCAGCCGCCACCGACGGCGACCACGATCTCGAGCCGATCGCCTGCCGCGAGAATGGTCTCGGCGTGGCGGCCCTTGGGCACGATCTCGCCGTTGCGCTCCACCGCGACGCGCTTGCCCGCCAGCGCACGCTGCTCAAGCAGCGCCAGCACGCTCAGGCCGTCGCGATACTGTTCGGACTTGCCGTTGACGATAAGTTCAGTCATGGAAAGAGGTGTTGCAGGTACTTGAAGAAGCGTGGATTCTAACATGCCGTGAGATGTAGATTGGAGCCCAGTCATTACCGCCCAACCGCCGATTCCTCTGACTGCGACCTTCTTCTGTGCGCCGGGATCGATCAGCCTGGCGATGGTCGGCGCGTGGCTGGAAGCGGGACACCGCGTGTCGGCCTTGGTCGTCGGCCATCCCGATCCCCTCACGCAGGATCATTGGCAGCCCCTTGTTGATCGAGGCATCCGCATCATCGGCACCCCTTATCCGGTGGACTGGGACAGTCTGACGGCCAGGCTCGGTCTGGACGCACAGGCCGCCGACGTCCTGCTGTGCTACGCCTTCATGAACAAGATCCCTCAGGCGCTGCTGAACGCGCATCGTCATGGCGGGCTCAACTTCCATCCGTCGCTGCTGCCGCACTATCACGGCCCGCATCCGATCCGGTGCATGGTGGCGGACGGCACTACCGGCCTTTACGCAGGCGTGTCGCTGCATGTGATGACCGACGAGTACGACCGCGGTGACCTGCTCGCCCAGGCAAGCATGACGCCGGCCGACTTCGGCGATGTGCGGCGTTGCCGCCGGGCGCTCGCATCCCACATCAGCCGGCTGGCCGTCGAAGCCGTGCCGGCGTTCTGTGCGGGGCAACTGGAACCGGTTCCGCAATCCGGCGAGGGCTGCGAAGCACGACAGGTCCCGGAAGAAGTGATCATGTCCGGCAGTACGTGGAGCGCCGCCGACATCCGCGCTGCATGCGTGGTTCTTGCCCGCACGAGTCGGTTGTTTCTGACCACCAAAGATCACCGCGGCGCCATTCAGATCAGCGGCATATGGCGCGAGGTGGCAGACCGAGCCACGGGACAACCCACGTGGATACGATGGCACGCCGTCGAGGCGGACTGCACGGACGGACGCCTCATGCTGTGGCGCAACACCCTGATCGCCCGTCTCGTTCGCCACTGCATGAAGTCACTGCGACGACGCTAGGCGCACGGAAAGAACAAGGCCCGGCGCAAGACATGCGTCGGGCCTTTGGGCGGAACAGCAATTCAGAGCTTCTTGCCGATCTTTCCGCCCAGTTTGGCGCCAAGTTTCGCAACACCGCCACCGACCGCCTTTGCTTGAATGCGGAAACCAATCAGTTTCGATTGATCCAGCGCGATCTTTTCCTTCATTACGAACTCCTTGAAGTTTGGCCCGAGAAGGGTAAGCAATCTTCCCCGCGCGGCATTGAAGAGTCAAATCAAGGTCCCGTCAAAGCCAACGACGCGCTGCTCCTGGCGCCCGCTGAAAGTCGCAAGGGCCAAAAGAAAAGCCCGGAACAAATGTTCCGGGCTCTCTGCGTCACAAGCTGCCGGCGTCAAACCTGCGGCGGCTTGGCCCCGACCTTGGATTGACCGACCTGGGAACCCAGCGCCCCAACTCCACCGCCAACCCTTTTGGGCTGGATGCGGAAACCGAGCAGTCTGGACTGATTCAGTTGCATCTGTTTCATCCTGCGTTCTCCATGACCGAAATGGCCTGGAGCATCTTCCACCCCGTGCCACGATGCGTCAATGGCGCACACCTCAAGGCCGCTTGGCCGGCCTCCACGGCAGTGACCGGATGTAGTTCAGGTCCGCAAGCCGCACACCGATGTCACCACCCGCCGGCAGCGCCCCAAGCGCGGCGAGAATGCGTGCATTGGCGCGCTCGATCAAGGGTGCGCGGGGCATTTCGGGAAAGGGATCATTCTCGTAGGGCACCACGCCCAGGGTCGGGTTGGTGTTGATCTCGTAGATCTGCACCCGGCCATCAACGATGCCGAAATCCGCCCTCCCGAACTCGATGCCGCCCGCCTCGAACGCCGCCATCAGTCCGAAGGGATCGCCCTCGGCACACACGAAATCGCGCTCCTCGGTGCGCAGACGGCGCCAGTGGTCGCTATCGCACACTGCCTCCGGGTTGCCGTACTTGGCCACCCAGCTGTCCTGGCGAATCATGTGGTGATGGACAATCCGGTCGCCGACCCGGTAGGCGGCGTACTTGCGCCACAAACCGTCGTCGCCCGGCGCCCCGCGATACTCGACCACCAGCAGACTGCTCTCCGGCACCCCGCGAGCCCGATATTCGTCGAGCACCGCCTGCAGTTGCGCCATGTCGTTGAGCAAACGGGCATCCGGGCTGTGATGGTCGTTCTCGAAGCGCACGAACACCGGCCAACGTGCCGGCGTGCGCCGTTCCTCCACCCGCAAGGTCTCGAAATCATTGATCCCCGCCTCGTAAAGACGGCGCTGCAGCGCATAGCGTCCTGCCGCGCGCAGTGGATGATTGAGCACAGTCGCACCGGCTTCCTCCAGCCGACCAGCGATCAGCGACACACGCCGACGCTCGGCATCCGTCAGTCGTTCAATGTCGAGGAAAACCCAGGTGCCGCCGTTGATGCTGCGTGCCCGCAGCAAGCGCTCGTAGCTGAGGACGCGATAGCGGAAACCGACCTGCCCGAAGCGGCCCTTGCGCAGGGCTCGCAAGGTGTAGCGGTGATCCCGCGTCGCGACGAAGTGAATCACGCGGTGCGCAGCGACTGCATGTAGGTCAGCGCCTCGGCCATGAGCGCTTGGCCGGTCGTGGTCAGCCGCCCGTACTCACGCACGACTGCGTATCCGTCAAAGAAATTGCGCAAATCAGCGTCACGCGCCTCCCGCGCAAACGCCGCCTCGGACGCGGACAATTCACCCGAATCAAGCAGGCTCGACAGTGCCCAGTGCATGCGAGCCGACACATAGGTCGCGTGATAGATGCCGTCCATCGGTCGCGGGTCGTCGCGCAAGGGCGACGGGTACAGTTCTTCGTCTGCGTTTTCGACCAAGGCTTCGTCAAAACTGAAACCGAACAACAGGCTGTGCGCACTCTCGTGCGCCAGCGCCTCGATCATCGCGATCTCGTCCGTGTGGTGCTCGGCATTGAGAAACAGCGCTCCCCACAACATGTAGCTCGACCCGCCGGCGAACTGGTAGCCCGCACCGGGCTTGCCTGTGACGAAGATCAGGTCGCGCACCAGCGCGCGGAATTCCTGTGCGAGCGCCGGCACGGCCCGTTCGAGGCGCTCGAGCGACGCAAGCGCCAGGCGGCGAGCCTCATCCGCCATCTGCGCTGCAGGCTGCAGAAAGCCGAAGCGCGTCAGCGCGTCGTTGTCCATGAGGCGCTGATAGCGCGCCGCATTGGCCGGCGAGCCCGATTCATCGAGGGTGACAATGCGCAGTCCGGCAGCCGTCAGCGGCTGCTCACGCGTCAGTTCGTCGAGCAGGTCCAGCGCACGGTCGGTTTCCCCATCGATCAAGGCCGACGCAGCTTCGTAATAAAGCCCGAAGGTCGAGGGCGGATACGACACACCAGCTCGCATCCGGCTGATCGTCGCTTCCAGCGCCTGCGTGTCGGCCGACAACTGTTCGCGCAAGGTTTCGGCAAGATAGGCCAGACTGTCGGCAAGCCCGGCGCGCATGCGTGCGTCCATGCTCGCGGCACGGACGCCGTCCGGAAAGAAGTTGGGGCTGACGTCCATTGACGCGATCTCAGAGAAGAAAAGGGCCGGCGAGAGGCCGGCCCTTGGGAAACACCTAGACTTGAGACGGCACGAGCGTCGCGGAAATCGGCTTCGCCCCGACCTTCGCACCAAGCTTCTGTGCTGCGTGCCCTACACTCTTCGGTTGAATACGGAAACCAAGCAGACGCGACTGTTCAAGCATCACATTTTTCATCGGCAAATCCTCATCAAGGTTGGATCGGGACCCCAGCTTGGGCAAGCCCAGGAAAACAGGCCAATTGAATACTAGCCCTGCGCCCTGATCACCACAATCCTCCGGCAGACCCGGTCGGGTTGCGCCTATCATCGCTGCAAGAGCACAAACCGCCACAGACAGACACCTTCCATGGCCCGCATTGTCGTTATCGCACACAAGCATGACCGCCTCCGCCAGTTCAGTCTGCGCGCCATGGGGTTTCGCGGGCGGTATTTGCTGCACGACATCCTGCAGGAATTGCGCCGCCGCGGGCATTCAGTGAAGGTGCAGTACGGTCCGAGTGAGCACGTGCCCCCGGCCGATCTGGCCATCCTGCATGTGGACGCGACCGTCACCCCGAAGGAATACGTCGATTTTGCGCGCCGTTTCCCGCGCTGTCTGAATGTCGCCGCCGCTGACATTTCCAAACGACACATCAGCGAGGCCGTGATCGGACCTGGCGAGGTCTGGGATGGTCCGGTGATCCTGAAATCGAATGCCAACTTCGGGGGGCGCGCAGAGGCACGACTGAATCGTCTGGCGCAACGGAATGGGGACCCGCTCCCCTTTCCCGGCGTGCGCGTCGTGGAGCGCTACGACATCTTCGACAGCCTCAGTGAAGTCCCGCAATCATGCTTCGACGACCCCATGCTGGTGGTCGAGCGCTTCATCCCCGAGCCGGACCCTGCGGGGTACGCCCTGCGCTTCTGGGTGTTCTGCGGCGAAGCTGAACGCTGCAACCGCTTCGTCTCGTCCAGTCCCATTCTGAAAGCCCGCAGCGTCACGAGCTGGGAACCCGTCGAGGTACCGGATGAACTACGCGCATTGCGTCGCAAGCTGGGCTTCGATTACGGCAAGTTCGACTTCGTGGTGCACGACGGAAGGCCGGTGCTGCTCGACGCGAACAAAACGCTGGGCAGGCCGCGCCACATGGACAAGACCTACGCGAGTCAGGTGCAACGCTTTGCTTCTGGGCTCGAGAGCATGCTCGATTCGACCAACGACACGCCGGACAGGACGCCCGCTTCATGACTCCCGATCAGACTCACTCCGCGCCGGGCCAGTGGCCTGCCGTGGCGCTCAACTGGCAATACATCGGTGCGCCTCTGCGGCCGTCAGCTGCGGACTCCGAGCGCTTTGGCAGCGTCATCTCGCAGTGGTGCGAAACGCATCCGGCGCAACCGCCCCGCGGCCTGATTCTCGGCGTGACGCCCGAGCTGTTCGCGTTGGCGTGGCCCGATCCAGCCCTGCTACGCGCCGCAGACCGTACCGAAGCGATGATTGCGCACATATGGCCTGGCCCCCGCAGCGCTGCGCTGGTGAACGACTGGCGTGACATCGCGTTGCCCGATGCTTCGGCCGACATCGTGATGTGCGACGGTGGCCTGCACTTGCTCGACTATCCACGCGGACAGGCCGCGCTGTGCGCCGAACTCGCACGGCTGGTCGGCGCGGGCGGTCTGGTGGCGTTCCGGCTGTTCGTTCCGCCCGCGCGCCGCGAATCGGTGGATGCGGTGCTGGAATCACTGCGCCGCGGCGCCATCCGCGACCTCAACTGCCTGAAGCTCCGACTGGGCACGGCCTTGCAGACTGCGCCGGAACAAGGTGTGGCTCTTGCCGATGTGTGGGCCACCCTGCACGCCGAGGCCGGGTCGGGCTGGAAGGATCTGGCCGCCCGACTGGATTGGCCGCTGGAGCAGTTGCAGGTCATCGACGCCTATCGCGAGTCGGGCGCAAGCTATTACTTCGTTACCACCGAACAGGCCATTGAACAGTTCCGCTGCGCGGGCTTCGAGTGCCTCGCCATCCACGCCCAGACCTACGAAATGGGCGATCAATGCCCGATCGTGGTGTTCCGCAGATGCTGAACGATCCGCTCGCACCGCTGACCCGATTGATCGACGGCTATCAGACCACGGCCGTGCTGCTGGCAGCCGTGCAGCTCGGCCTGATCGACCGTCTGGCTGCAACACGGAGTGACGTGGCGACGCTGGCCGAGAGCCTTGGCGCCGACACCGACCATCTGCATCGGTTGCTCGACGCACTGGTTGCCCTGGGTATCTGCCGACAGGAAGACCTCTCGGCATATGCCCTCACCGAAGCAGGACAGGCACTCACCGCCGGCTCTTCGAGCGGTCTGCGTCAGCGTCTGCAGCTCGCGGCGGGCCACTACGCTCCGGTGTGGGCAATGCTCGCGCAAGGCGTGCAGCAGGGCACGACCGCCTTCGCAGTCCTGCACGGCTGCACCCCGTGGGAGTATCGCGAACGGCACCCCGAGACCGGCGCACTCTTCAATGACTGGCTACGCAACGAAACCGGACGAATATCCGGGGTTCTGGCCCCGACCCTCGATCTAGCGGGCGTCTCGCACGTCGCTGATATCGGCGGCGGCACCGGGGCACTGCTCAAGGCCGTACTCAAGCAATATCCTGCGATTCACGCAACGCTGTTCGATCAACCGCATGTGATCGAACAGGCCGAGGCGCAGTGGCACGCGGAAGGCCTTGCCCCGAGACCTGCCACGCTCGGTGGCGACTTCATGCGTGACATCCCGGTACGGGCCGATGCCTACCTGCTCAAGAGCATCCTGCACGACTGGAGTGACGCCGACTCCCTGCGCATCCTGAGCAACTGCCGAAGCGCCATGCGGCACGGCGAGCGCCTGCTCGTGATCGAGCGCGTGCTGCCCGAGCACCCGGCTGAAGACCCGGCCACCCACCTCATTGATCTGCACATGATGCTGGTCACCAGTGGCCGCGAACGCAAGCTTGCACAGTTCCGCGCGCTGCTCGAATCCGCCGGCTTCGAAGTCGGGGCCGTGCGCCCGACGCCCTGCGCCTTCACCCTGATCGAGGCCGTCCCGCGATGAACACCCCTCGCTTCCGCCGCGCCATCGTCCTGCATGCAGAAGACCAGCCGATGCCCGGCGTGCATGTTCCGGCGCCGAACCAGCGCTACCGCCATCCCCGCCTTCAGCTGGAGGAGCGTGCGCTGAACGCGCTCGACCCCACGCACATCCGGGTCGAAATGCTCTATGCCGGCATCTGCGGCACCGATCTGCATCTGGTCGCACGAGATCCGCACTCCGGCTATGTGCGCACGTCTGCCCCCGCCAGCATCCCGGCTGCCGGGCGGGTCATCGGCCACGAAGGGGTGGGGCGGATCATCGAGGTCGGCAGTGCGGTTCGCACGGCCAAGGCGGGTGACACGGTCGCATTCGCATCCATCGATGCGTGCATGAAATGTCCGACCTGCCTCGCTGGCATGCCCAACCAGTGCCCGCAGGCAAAGTTGCTCGGCATGGAGATGGACGGCATCTTCACCAGCATCGCCGACGTGCCGGCCAATCTCGCCCACGATGTATCGTCCATTGCCACCGATGAAGCGGGCCTGCGCGCAGCCGCCTGCCTGGAACCGGCCGGATGCGCCTTGCTGGCTTGCGAGAATGCCCCCGTGCGGCGCGGCGACCGCGTACTCGTCTTCGGGGGTGGGCCAATCGGGCTGTTTGCAGCAATCGCGGCACGCCAGGTGTACGGTGCGGCACGCGTCGTGCTGGCCGAGCCGATCGAGCATCGTCGGCAATGTGCTGTGCCATGGTGCGATGCGGTGGCCGACCCCGCACAAGTCGACGCGCACATCGCCGACGGCATCGACGTGGTGATCGAATGTTCGGCCTCGCTCGATGTCGTGAACCGCATCTTCCGGCACATTGCGCCGGGCGGCCGGGTGGTGCTGCTCGGGCGCAGCGGCAAGCCGCTGATGCTCGACGCGGTCGACCACATGATCACCAACGCCATCAGCATCCGAGGCTCGCGCGGTCATCTTGGTGGCGCCTTGCCACGTGCCATCGAGCTGCACGGCCGCGGACTGCTTCCGATGGCCGCCGCCATCACTGGCGTGCTGGACTCCATCGACGCGCTGCTCGACACCCTGCAGCGACCCGAAACCTTGGCCTACGCCCACTGCAAGCTGCTCGCGCGGATGACATAGCGAAATTGAGCTGACGTGCAACGATACCGGCCCCAGCCCAGGCCTTGATGCGCCGCTTCAGACCAGACCAAGCTCCTTCGCCCGCTGACTATAGAGGCTCTGGATGACCAGCAGATCACCCTCGCGGGCGCGCCCGAACGCCATTCGCAGGGCCGCATCGTGGTCCCCGGCGACCTCCACCTGCCCGGCGGGCACACCTGCCGTGGTCAGGCCTTCGGCGAGCAAGCGCGGGACTTTCAGCGACTCGCGCCCGCGCAATGACATGGCATCGGTGCAGACGTACTCGTCGAACGCTCCGGCACAGACCGCACTCATGCCGCGAATGTAGTCATCCGGCCGGTCGCCCATGGCCTGCATCAACAACAGCTTGCGCCCGGCGACATCCATCTGCCGGACCAGGCCTGCCAGTTCGCGCATCGTCTCCTGACCATCGCACGCAGTCACCAACAGCTTGTAAGGCAGGTCTTCGCGAAAATTCATGCGCCCCGGATTGGAACGCTCATCGGAGGCGAAGCTACGCAGCGCTCGCTCAATGCAATCGGGCTCGACACCCATGCCGTATGCAACGGCCATCGCGAACAGTGCATTCGACAGCGCCGGAGTGAACAGCCCCCCGAACGAGGCCGGAATGTCGCTGGCCGCAACCGAACACAAGGGTGTACTGCCACGCCGCAACTGCAGTTCGCGACCTTGCTTATCAAAGAAGGCAGCAAGCCCGCCGTGCGCCATATGTGCGCAAAGTTCGGGGCTGTTCGACTGCATGCTCACCAAGCAGATGTGCGACGCCCGGACTTCATCGCGCATCGCCAGACACAGCGGATCATCGGCGTTGAGTACCGCCAGCTTGCGAGCCGCGTGCGCGACCTGCGCCTTGACGTGAGCCATCTGCTCACGTGATGTCACGCCGCCCAGGCCGACGTGGTTGTCGTAGACGTTGAGCACCGCTCCGACATCGCAGCCGTCAAACGCGATGCCGTCGCTCAATAAACCGCCTCGCGCGAGTTCAAAGACGCCTGCCTGCACCCGCCGATCGAGCAACAGACGGCTCGCATAACGGCAGTTCGAGGAATCTCCGAGGCGTGTGGCCCGACCGTTGATGAACGTGCCCTGCGTGGTCGACACCGCCACGCACAGGCCCGACGCCGCCAGAATGTGTTCGACCATGCGACAGGTGGTGGTCTTGCCGACGCTGCCGGTGACGAACGCACTCGGCACGCGCAATGGCAGCGTCCGGCGTTCGCCGCGCGCCCAGGCCGCGTGGATGCGCCTCCATCGGTACTTGAGAATACGCTTGCGCAACCAGTACATACACGCCCTCCATGTTTTGTCGCGGGCGCGAACGCCTGCATACTGCCAACCGCCCCGCGCCATTTCGGCGTCATACGGACATGACTGAGCGCACCGCCAATGAAGCCCGAACCGAAGCTGAGCATACTGCTCGTGAGCTACAACCAGGAACGATTCATAGAGCAATGTGTGCAAGGAATCCTGATCCAGGAGTACCCCTATCCGTTCGAGGTCGTCGTTGCCGATGACTGTTCGACTGACGGCACGCTGGAACCTATCGAACGCATGCTGTCCGCGGCAAGCGTCGACTACCGTGTCTTGCCGACGCCGGAAAATCTCGGCATGGGCGCCAACTACACGCGGGGCTTTGCTGCCTGCCGGGGGGAGTACATCGCCGTGCTGGAGGGCGACGATTACTGGACTTACACCCGCAAACCGGCCGAACACACAGCGTTTCTCGACCTGCATCACGAATGCGTGATGAGCTTCAACCGGGCAATCATCTACCGCGACGAGAGCAAGCGCTTCGAGGTGCGCAGCATTGGTCCGGACGGCCCCTTCGAGTACATCACCACGGCACAGCTTGCTTCAGGTGCCGGCATTGGCAACATGTCGACCTGTGTTTTCCGCACTTCGGCGATCCGCCGTCTGGACGATGAATTCTGGAGCATGAGCACCGCCGACTGGGGCTACGGGCTGGCACTCGGCCGGTTCGGACTGATCGTCCGACTGCCGGGGGCAATGTCGGTGTATCGAGTACACGGGGGCGGGCTGTATAGCGGGCGCTCCAAGGACGAATACCGACGCAGGGCAATGGAACGTCTGCAAACCTGGGACCGCTATCTTGGCTACCACTTCAGCCGCGAGTTCCGGAAGCATCAGCAGATGGCAGGCTGGAGAGGGCTGCGCCGAAACTGGCGCCGCACACTGCGCAGCGCGCTGCAGAGACTGGTCGGTCTGTCCGGACGCAACAAGGCCTGAAGCACGCGCCCGACGCTGTGAAAACACGCGGGGCTCACGTACAATCGGGCGCCTTCGCGGGTGTAGTTCAATGGTAGAACGGCAGCTTCCCAAGCTGCATACGTGGGTTCGATTCCCATCACCCGCTCCACGGCTTTCCCTTCAGGCTCCGCTCCTCGGGCCGATTCGATTTCTCCCTCGCATTGCGCCACGGCCTTCGCTCTGGCTGCGTCACGCGTCGGCCAATGCCCGGCACGCCGCTTGCTGCTGTTTCCGCAGGATCAATCTGTTAGGGAACCTACGCATGAACGCTATCGCCACCACCGCACATTTCATGTGCCATCACGGGCTGCTGCTGACCACCGCCGAGTCGTGCACGGCCGGGCAAATTGCCTCCGACCTTGCCGATGTACCCGGCGCCGGTCACCTGCTCGATTGCGCCTTCGTCGCGTATTCGGAGGAAGCCAAATGCGCGGAGCTTGGCGTGCGGGCGGAAACCATCGAGCGACACGGCCTCACCAGCGAAGAAGTCGCGCATGAGATGGCACTGGGTGCGCTGCGCCGTAGTCGCGCCAATGTCGCCGTAGCCAATACCGGTGTGGCGGATAACGGCGGCAACGGCACGCCGCCCGGTACGCAGTGCTACGCCTGGGCCTTCGCTATTGAAGGCGAAACGCCGGATGACCCAAAGGTGTTCACCGAAACCCGGCGCTTCGACGGCGACCGCAAGGCAGTGCGGCAGGCCAGCGCCGCCTACGCGCTGTCCCGCATCAGGCACTACCACGCCCGGGCGACCGAACGCTCAGGATGAATCGCCGGAACCTCGCGGCTTGACCGGCTTGCGGTTGGGTGTAACGGCCGGCGGATCGCTGGCCGGAAAGCTCTCTTCCATGGCTTCGTCGAGGAGGTCTTCCTCATGAAGCTCTTCGGGCTTGTGTCGATCCGTTTCGGTGGCCGGTGGCTTCGGCTTCTTGCTCGTCTGTTTCTGCATGTGCGTCTCCTTGTCGTCAGCAGTTGACTGCGTTTCCTGCTCCCTTCGGTGCTCACCTTGCTCCATGAGCTGCAATACCGACAGCACGATCCATCCCAGCAGACAGGCTGCCAGGGCAGTGCCAAAGCGGCCGAGCCCAGCCGCAATACCGGTCACGGAAGTCATCCAGATGCCGGCGGCGGTGGTCAGGCCACGAATGTCGCTCGCCGCGTGGCGCTTGAGGATGGCGCCGGCGCCCAGAAAGCCGATGCCGGTCACCAGCCCCTGGATCACGCGTGACATCCCGTCCGGACCAAGCTCTACCTCGACTGCCACGATGACAGCCAAGCCCGAGCCGGCGGCCACCAGCATGTGGGTGCGCAAACCGGCGGCCTTGCCCTTGCGCTCGCGCTCATAGCCGATGATCGCCCCGCAGGCCAGGGCAAAACCCAGCCGCAGCAATGAACGCGCCAGTTCCCGTGTGTCACCGAAACCCGCCAGAAGTTCTGCAGTAAGAAAGTCCATGACGGCGCTTCAGGACGCTTCGCCAGCGCCAAGCGCGGCACCGGCGGGCTCGGCTTCCCGCGCATGGCGGGCCAGCGCGCGTAGGCAGAACGCCACGCTTCCCGCGAAGGCTTCGTCGAAGGCCGGAAAGGCGCCGCTGACGGCCACCACAATGCCATCCAGGCACACTCCGCCGCGCAACAGTGAGTCGCCCCTGCACAGGCGATGCGGCTGACTGGCATGCACGAGGTCGCCGTCCAGGCCAGTGCGCCAGCTCAGCTTTGCCTTGGCGCGGGCAAAGGCGGCGTAATCGGCGTCCCAGCGGCTGGGGTCGCCGACGGCATGTTCATACAGCACGGCCTCGTCAAAGCTGCACTCTCCGGGCAGCCGGGTAGGGTCCATGATGACGAGATAGAGGAATCCGCTGCCCACCACCTCGCGGTCGGCTCGCGCCTGTTCCAGCATCGGCGCGGCCAGCGCAATGGCCTGCCGGGCGGCGTCGGGGGTGAGGTAGTAGCTGCCGTCGGATGATGGGTTCTGCATGGCGGGTTCTCCTATGGGCGGGTTGGGTCGGAAAGGGGTGCGCTGACCGGCGGCGCGGCGCCACGGCGGCCCAGCACGCCAGCCACGGCAGCCGCCAGTTCGTCGGTCTGCACCGGCTTGGCCAGATGCATCTGGAAGCCGGCGAGCAGCGCGCGCATGCGGTGCTCGCTGCGGTCGTGGGCGCCGACCGCGATGGCCGGCAGGCGTTCGTCGAGGGCGAAATCCTGCTCGGCTTCATAACGCCGGAGCTGCGCAATGACGTCGTAGCCGTCTTCCTCGCCGAGCGCGACGTCGCAGATCATGGCGTCCGGCCAATCGGTGCGTGGCTGCCCGAACAGCCAACGCAGAGCCTCGGCGCCGGAGGCGCAGGCGTGCGATAGCGCGCCATGGCGATGCAGCGCGGTTTCCACCTGATCGCGCGCTGCAGGGTTGTCGTCCACCACCAGCACGCAGGCGCCGGAAATGGACGCCACCGGTCGCGGGGCGGCGGCCTCGCCCTCCACCGTGGGCACCTCGGCCAGCACCTGCGACGGGAACGACACCAAGGTTTCCACCATAGTCCCGGCCAGGCTGCGCTGCTCGTAGCGCCCGCCCTGATCTTCCACCGCGGCGCGCAGTTCGTCGGGCTGCAGCCCGCGCGGGTCGGGCTCGGGCAGCACCGCGGCTTCGTGGCGAAAGCTCACGCGCAGCCACTCGCCTGCTCTATCGATGCGCCATTCCACACGCCCGCCCGGCGGGCTCGCCGCCACCGCATGCGCCACCAGCGTCCACATCACCTGCTGCAGACGCCCCGGGTCTCCGGTGATGCGCGTCGAATCGGCCGCGATGGTGCTGTAGAAGCCAACGCCGCGCTCGCCGATCTCCTCGCTCAGGGTATCGATGACGCCGGCCAGCAAGGCCAGCAGGTTGAGCTGCTGCAGCGCCATGTCGCGCTCGGTGCGCTCGACCTCCTGTTGCTGGCGCTGCAGACGCCATAGCTGGGCATACAGGCCGTCGTCGTGGAGCAGGCGCTGGTGCGTGCCGCGCTCGACGATGCGGCCGTGTTCGAGCACCAGAATCTCGTCGGCGTCGACGATGGTGGACAGCCGGTGCGCGATGATCAGCGTCGTGCGGCTGCGGGCGAGACGATCCAGCTCCTCCTGGATGGCGCGCTCCGAGCGGGTGTCCAGCGCCGAGGTGGCCTCGTCGAAGACCATCACCGGCGGGTTCTTGAGAATCGCGCGGGCAATCGCGATGCGCTGCTTTTCGCCACCGGACAGGATCACGCCGCGCTCGCCCACCTCGGTGTCGTACTGCTCGGGCAGGCTGGCGATGAACTCGTGCACATGCGCCGCTCGCGCCGCTTCGATGACTTCCGCCTGCGACGCACCCTGGCGACCGTAGGCAATGTTGTAGGCGATGGTGTCGTTGAACAGGATGGTGTCCTGCGGCACGATGCCGACGGCCGCGCGCAGGCTGTGCTGCGAGATGTTGCGGATGTCGACGCCGTCGATCGTGATGCGCCCGCCGCCGACCTCATAGAAGCGGAACAGCAGCCGGGCCAGCGTGGACTTGCCCGAGCCGCTGCCGCCGACCACCGCCACGGTGGCCCCCGGCGGGATCGTGAAGCTCACGTCCCACAGGATCTGGCGGCTCGGTTCGTAGGCAAAATCAACGTGCTCGAAGCGCACCTCGCCTTGTGTTGCCGCCAGATCGGGGGCCGCCGGGCTGTCTTCGATCTCGGGCTTCTCGTCGAGCAGGCGCAGCATCTTCTCGGCGTTCACGACCGCATCGCGCGCCTGACGGAAGACGAAACCGAGCGAATTGAGCGGCAGACAGATCTGGATCAGATAGGCGTTGACCAGCACCAGATCGCCTACCGACATGGTGCCGTCCAGCACGTTGCGGGTCGCGAGCAGCATCACCGCCGCGACTCCCACCGCAATCAGCCCGCTCTGCCCGACATGCAAGCGCGACAGCACCTTCTGGTTCTTCACGCCGACCTCGATCCACTGGTCGAGAATGGTGCTGAAGCTGCGCCGCTCAAAACCCTCGTTGGTGTAGTACTTCACCGTCTCGTGGTTGAGCAAACTGTCGACCAGGCGACCGTTGGCGGTGGAATCGAGCTCGTTCAAGGCGCGCTGATAAAGCGCCCGCTTCTCGGTGAACACCACGGTGAAGCCGGCATACAACACGAAGGTCGCCAGAATGATGGCCGTGAACCAGTTGCTGTAGCCGATGCTCAGGATGGCGATGACGGCCGTGATCTCGACCAGCGTCGGCAGGATCGTGAACAGGCCGACCCCGAGCAGAAAGCCGATGCCGGCGGTGCCCCGCTCGACGTCGCGGGTAACGCCGCCCATGCGGCGGCGGGCGTGAAAGCGCGCGCTGAGGCGATGCAGGTGGGCGAACACCTGCATCAGGAAGTCGGAAACCGTGCTTTGCGTGACGCGCACGAAGACAACGTCCCGCACCTCGCTGAAGAAGGTGCCGAGAAAGCGCAGCACGGCGTAGCCCAGCACCAGAACGACCGGCAGCACCAGCGACGCGGGGACGCCATCGAGCTGGTCGATGATGCCCTTGAGCGCCAGCGGCACTGCCACGGCCGCAAGCTTGGCAAGGATGACCAGCGCCAGCGCCGTCAGCGTACGGCTGCGATAGCGCGTCAGCGCCGAGCGCAGCAGGCGGAAGACGAAGGCGGTGGTCGAGGAGGTAGCGACTGTAGCCATGGCACGGATGAAGCGGGTTGCCGTCCCCTGCCGCGCGCAGCAACAGGGGACGGCAACGGGCTTACAGGCGGTCTGGCTGCCAGTAGGTGGGCTGACCGTAGAAGTCGTGCACCTCGCTGGCCCACGTCGCATCCGCCATTCGCGGCCAGTAATCCTTGTCGAAGCCGGGTGCGCTCTTCAGGCGTTCGGCGTCGACGTCCAGCACAAAGCACTTGCGGTCGATGTCCAGCGTCAGCGCCGCCCACGGAATCGCGAAAAGCCGGTCGCCAATGCCCAGGAAGCCGCCCGACGACAGCACCGCGTAGGCCACCCGGCCGCGCGGCACGTCGATCATGATTTCCTGGATCGTTCCCAGGTCTTCACCCCGGCGGTTGACCACCTTGTCGCCCTCGAGCGTGCTTGCGGCCATGACTTGCGGCCCCGGTCCGTCGGGCTGCAGGGGCTGCTCACCGACGATGGCCTGGCCGTCGGCACGGCCCGCCTCGCCACGACCGGCGGAAGTCGCATCAGCCATTCTTCGGCCCCCCGCGGGAACGCGACGGAGCGGACGCTCCAAGCGGTTTCGGCGCGGACGTGCGCGGCTCGGACTCCAGGCCGTCGGTGGCCTGGGCCGGGATCGGGCCGGAGCGCGGCGCAACGCGAATGCGGTTGTCCACATCCTTCACGCCCCAGCAGTTGTCGGCGGCATCCTCAATGGCATGCTTCATGTAGCGGTAGGGCACCGTACCTTCCAGCGACACGCAGCCCTCGCTCACGTTCACCTCGACATCGCTGACCTCCAGCACGTGCTCGCGCGCCAGAGTCTCGCAGATGTGCTCGCGAATGCGCTCGTCGGAACGGCTGTAACCGCGCGGCCCCTTGCGGTCGCGCGGCACGTCGTCCCAATTGCGGTCGGCCGGGTTATCGCCGTAGCCCTGCGACCACCACGCGCTGCGGTTGGCGCCCGGGGCATCCTGGTCATCGCCCCAGTGTCCCGGCTGAGTACCGCTGCGCAGCCGGTCGGAATTGAGGCCGCGCCGGTTGCTCTCGATCGAGTCCCGGCCGCGCTCGAACGGGTCGCGGCCATAGCCCTCGCGACCGTAGCCCTCGCCGCCGCGCCGGCTCATCTCTTCGTCGCGGTAACGTCCTCGCCCGTCGGGCCAGTTTCGCTGGGCACTGTGCCGGCCGCTGCTTTCGCCGGCGTGGCGGAAGTCCTCACTACCCTGTTCCGCCCAACGCTCGGACGGCTGGCCGTAGTCCGGATCACCGCCAATGCTGCTCGCACCGGCCTCGTCATACATGGGTTCGCCCTGACCGCGGTAGGGCGTGGACTGCGGATATCGGTTTCTCATGGTGATGTCCTCGTGTCTGGGTTCGTCAGCGCACCGGCAGCTCCGCTGCCGCCGGGGGGAGTACCGGGAGAGCCCCGTCGCCCCGCCGGTCGCCTTCACGCTCGCAATCGGCGTGCCTTGGCCGGCCAGACGCAGCGGTCTGCGCTGCTGCCGGGCACGCAAGCCGGGTTGGCAAGAATTACAGCGGCGTGTAGTTCTTCCCCGCGGGCGCACGACTGCGCCCGCGGGGAAGACACGCTGATCAAGGAAACCAACAAAAGGAGAGGTGCAGAGTCAGGACAGGTGTGCCGCCGACCGCAACAGGTCGGGCGTCGGCGTTTCGGCGTGCGCGGGTCTGCCCAGCGCAATGAGCAGTGTGTCGATCAAGCGGTCTTCCTGCACGGGCTTGCCAACGCGCGACTGGAAGCCGGCCTCGATGAAGCACTCGTTCGCGATGTGCGTGAAGGCGGTGCAGGCAACGGCCGGAATGGCCGGGCGGCGGTCGCTCGCCCGCAGCTGCCGCAATACGGCAAATCCGCTGCTGCCCGGCATCGCGACATCCAGCAGCAGTACCGCCGGCATGGGGATGACCGCGTCGCTGTTCCACATCTCCAGCAAGGCCTCTCCGGAACCGAATTCCTGCACCTCGGCGCCGGCGTTGACCAGCATCAGGCGCATGACCTCGCGCGCGCTCTGCTCATCATCAACCACCAGCACCATCGCTCCGCGCAGCGGCAAACCCACCTGGCGTCCCGAGTCGGAGTACCCGATCCTGCGTGCCACGCCGCCCTTGGCGCGCGGCAGGGTCACGCTGAAGGACGCGCCCTGATGCGTGCCGGGGCTGCTCGCGCTCACGCTGCCGTGGTGCAGCTCAACCAGATTGCGCACCAGCGCCAGACCGATGCCCAGGCCCAGATAGCAGCGCGTCATGGAGGTGTCCGCCTGGCTGAAACGGTCGAACAGATGTGGTACGAAATCCGGCTCGATGCCGATGCCGTTGTCGGTCACCGTGAGTTCGACCTGCTCCTCGGTCTGCTTCACGGAAACCTCCACCGTGCCGTGCTCGGGAGTGAACTTGATGGCATTGGAAAGCAGGTTGCTGACCACCTGCTGCAAGCGGTCGAAGTCACCTTCCACCGGCACCATGGTGTCCTCGCACACGATGCGCAGTTCGATCTCCTTTTCCTTCGCCAGATCACGTGAGCTGTCGAGCGCGCCCGACACGACATCGGCCAGGTTCAGGCAGTAGAGATTGAGTTCCAGCTTGCCGCTGATGATGCGCGAGCTGTCGAGCAGGTCATCGATCAGCCGGGTCTGGTGATCGATGTTGCGCTTGATTGCAGCGGCCGCGCTTTTCACCAGCTCGGGCTCCAGCTCGGTCGCGCCCGCCAGGATCTGGCTCCAGCCCTTGAGCGCGTTGAGCGGTGAGCGCAGCTCGTGCGACACGATGGCCAGGAATTCATCCTTGGCGCGGTTGGCGCGTTCGGCCTCGCCGCGCAGACTGTGCTCGGCCATCAGCAGCTGCTCCAGCTCCACTTGCGCGCGCTTGCGCTCTGTGATGTCCATGGCCACGGCCACCACGCCGAAAACGTGCTCGTCTTCCTCTCGCAGCGGCGATTTCGTGACCAGATAGGTGCGCGTCACGCCGCCAACCGTGCGCCGCTCCTCCACAATCAGCGAGCGGCCGGTCTCGATCACCCGGCGGTCGTGCTTGATCGACAGGCGCGTCTCGGCGGTAAAGCCCAGAACGTCCTCCTCGCGCCGTCCGACAACTTCCTCACTGGTCAGTCCCATCACTTCCAGCGCGGCGGCGTTGACCATGATGATGCGGCCATCACGCCCCTTGGCCATGATCAGTTCCGGCGTGGTGGCGGCGATGGTGCGCAGCAGCTCGGTGCTCTCACGCAGCACGCTCATCGTCTCGTCGAGTGCCTGCGTGCGCTCGGCCACGCGCTGGTCGAGCGCCGCATAGGCCTCGCGCTCGGCGTGTGCGCGGGCGCGGTCGATGCTGACGTCCCGCAGCACCAGCACGCCGCCGGTCAGGCGGTCGCTGCTGCCGACAATCGGCGTTGAGGTCACTTCGACCGCACGCAGACGGCCATCGCGGCGGAGCACCGCCGGCTCGCCGGCCAGCGCGCGCGCGAAGCCCCCGCTGAAAGCGCGGTGCAAAGGCGAACCGAGTGGGGTGCCGGTGACTTCATCGACCAGCATCAGGACATCGCCGATGTCCTGCCCGATCGTGTCGGCGGCCTCGACCTCGAGCAGTTCCTCGGCGGCGCGGTTGAGAAAGCTCACACGTCCGGCGTCGTTCAGGCTGATCACGGCATCACTAATGCTGGCGAGTGTCGCCTGCAGCCAGCGCCGCTGATTCGCTTCGCGGCCTTCGGCGACGGAGCGCCGATGGTTCATTTCGTCCAGCCGGCTGGACGTCCACAAAATCAGCAAGACACAGGCGCCGATGCCGGCCACCGTCAGAGCGCCGGCGCTCTCGATGCCCTCGAACCAGCCGGCGCGCACGCCCAGCCCCTGCACCCAGGCAGCCAGCAGCGGCAGGCACACCGCCAGCGGAACCAGCCGACGCGCGATGACGGCGCCGGGCGAATCGTTCTCCAGCAGTTGCAGCAAGCGCGAGGCAGGGCGCGTCAGCATCAGGCCGACACTGGCAGCCAGCAATCCCAGCGCCACCGGCAAGGCCATGCCCAGCGAAGGCACCGCGACATCCAGTCGAACGAGGCGGAAGGTCAGACCCACCAGCGCGACCAGCGCGATGCCGCCGACCATGGCTCCGAAATACTGCGCCCACTCCCAACTCCGCTGTCCTGGCAGTGTGGCCAGCAGGAGGGCTGCCGCCAGGATTACGTAACAGGACGCGGCACCGACGGAAGTGGGCGGCCAATCCAGCCACGGCATCTGGAAGACTCCCGCGGCACCGCGAGCCGACCACCAACCTTCTTCCAGCGCGATGCCGGGAAGCGCGATCACCAGAATAAGCAGTGCGCACAACCGTACCGCCCAGCGCTGCTCATGCGCCTTGGGGCTGGCCAGCATGCGCAATGAAATGGTGGCGGCGAGCAACACCGCCACGCCACTGAGCATGATCGGTCTGGCCTCGGTGCCGAGGGTGGTCAGCGCTGGCACGCCGGCAAGCCAGCCGATCACCCCCAGCAAGGCCAGAAAGGCCACCAGCGCGCTGGCGCCCGCCACGCTCGAGCGCAAGCGGGCAGACCAGACTTCCGAAGCATTAAGAGTCGAAGGCGCTGGGATGCCGGCAATCACGGCGCGGCCTCCCTGGCGCGCCACGGCACGCCGCCCACCTGCCTGCGTTGGGCGGGGCCCTTGCGGGCGTCCTGCGGCTGAACGCCGCAGACCTTGGAGGGCGCGACGCAGGCAGGCGAACCATTGCATACCTGCATCACCGGCGGGTCCTCAGCGCGACAGCAGCCGGCTGAGCAGCAAGCCGACGCCTACCGCGACCGCTACTGAAGCCAAGGGATGATCACGCACGCAGTCACGCATTTCCTCGGTCCACAACTGACGGCGCGCCGACAGTTCATGCGCCAGTTCCTGACTGCGGGCGCTCGATTGACGCAGCGCTGAAGCCGCGCCCTGCTGCGCACGTTCCGCCGCCTGACGGGCCCCTACGGACAGATGCTCCAGCTTGGCGGCGCCCTCTTCGGCCACGTCTGCAATGCGCTTTCCCGTACTTGTACTCATGTTCTCGTCCTCCGTTGACTTCAAGCCCGGCGCGTTCGCGCCGCTGCCGGCGTGGGCGGAACACGCGGCCGGCAGCTGCTGGCCGGTCGCAATTGTCGTGCCCGCCCCTGAGGCCACTGCCACCACGTCGCCGGATGCTGCCACCGTGGTGATCGCCTCGCCACGTGCTCAAGCCGAAGAGCCAAGGCGTCCGACCCTGCGGCCGGAAAGAGCTACTCCCTGACTGTAGCAATTACATGGACAGGCGCCTGCTAGCCTCCGGGCGCGTCGGCCCGCTCTGGTTCGTCCTGCAACTCGTCGTCCTCTTCGTCTTGTTCCTGCTTGCCGGCGTTATAGACAGCCAGTCGGTTGTACAAGGTCTTCAGACTGATTCCGAGCATCTCGGCGGCCTTGCGCTTGACGTTGCCGCACTCCAGCAACGTGGCCTCCAACACCCGTCGGTTGACCTCTTCCAGCGGCGTTCCGACGCGGATCGTGAGGACCGTGCTGTGCGCCGGCTGCAGAAAGCTCTCGGGCGCCAGATCCGCCTCGATGACCTCGTCGGCAAGAATGTAGGCGCGGTGTACGTAGTTCTTCAGCTCGCGCACGTTGCCCGGCCAGCTGTGGGCGTAGAGCGATGCAACGGCCTCGGGCGCGAAGCGCTTTGTAGTGCCTTCCTGCTCGTTGAGCTGGGCGAGGAAGTGCTCGGCGAGCAGTTCGATGTCGGTGCCGCGCTCGCGCAGCGGCGGCAACTGGATGGGAAAGACGTTGAGGCGGTGGAAGAGGTCTTCGCGCATGCGGCCTTCGGCCACCGCCTTTTCGGGCGAACGGTTGGTAGCGGCAATCAGCCGCACGTCCGTGGCGATGGGTTCATTCGTGCCCACGCGCATGAAACTTTTTGTTTCAAGTACGCGCAGCAGTTTGACCTGCAGGTCCACCCGCATTTCGGTGACTTCGTCGAGAAACAAGGTGCCGCGGTGGGCGCGCTCGAAAAAGCCCTGGTGCTGGCGGTCGGCGCCGGTAAAGCTGCCCTTTTCGTGACCGAACAGCTCGCTCTCGACCAGTTGCGGCGAGACGGCCCCGCAGTTGAGCGGCAGAAACGGCTGGCGTCTACGCCGGCTCAGTTCGTGAATGGTCTGTGCCACCACTTCCTTGCCGGTGCCGCTCTCGCCCATCAGCAGCACCGAAGCCGAGGTCGGCCCGACCCGCTTGATCTGGTCGTACACGCGCCGCATGGCCGGCGAGTTGCCCATCATTTGGCCGAAACGGCCCAGTCGCAGCAACTCGTCACGCAGCTCGCCGATCTCTTCGCGGTAGTGCTCCACCTTCGGAACCCGCTGCAGGATGCTGCGCAGGCGTTCGACGTCGACCGGCTTCACCAGATAGTCAGTGGCCCCGAGTCGCAGCGCTTCCACCGCACTTTCCAGACTGGCGTGACCTGTTACCACCACCAGCTCCGGCGAGTCGCCGTCTTCGAATTCATTGATCAGTTCGATGCCTTGCCCGTCGGGCAGCATCAGGTCGGTGAGGATCAGCTCGGGGCGCGACCGCGTCAGCTGTATACGCGCCGTCCTCAGCGAATTCACGGCGCTGACGGAATACCCCAGACCGCCGATGAATTCCTTCATCCAGGCGAGCGCCTCGGCGTCATCGTCAACGAGAAGTACTTGCGGCATATCGGCTCCCTTTCACGCATCCCTGCGAAATATGTCTGAATGTTATCCGCAGGCGGAGCAGCACGATGGATGCAATTTGTAATATTTTCGACGGCTTTGTGTGCACTTACTAAGAAAATAGGTCCTTAACCTAAAAATGACAACGCGCTGCTGCGCCGCGACCGGCGGGGCATTGCCCCCGAGGTTAACCGGGTCGACGGCTGCTGCAAACACAAGTTCATTGGTGCAACGGCCCGCCGACCGCGTCGGCGCTGTGACCACACATTAACGGCGGGAATCAGCGCCGCGCCGGGGCGATACGCGTCCGACAAGGGATATGCGGACGGGCTTGCCAGCGTTGGCGTCGCATCCGGCGCGTGGGCAAGCGCGCGCGGCGTGATACACCGCGAGTCAGCGGGAAGCGCGGCATGAATACGCTGCAGACACCCCGCGCCGGAGGGATGCCCTCGCCGCCCAGCGGGCGACCGGTGGGCTCCCACAGCAGCAGCCCGACCACGCTTCCCACCAGCAAGCCTACCGACGCACCGCCGGTCATCGCCCCCAGCCCCCACCAGCCGCCAAGCAATACACCGGCGAGCGCGCCGATGAAGGCGCCGCGCAGCACCTCGGCCCCCAGCGTGGGCTGCTCGGCACACAGCCGACAGGCGATCTCCAGCACGACACGATTCCAGGACAGACGAGGCTTCATGCCGCTGCTGCAAGCAGCCGGCGTGCCCTGTCCACGTTCGGAGAGCCTCAGTAATTTTTCTCTGCTTCATGACGAAGTTACACGCCGGCCGCCCCGCGGTTGCGCCGCGCTAGGAGGCATCCGCCGGGCACATCGCTTGCGTAGGCAGCAGTCACCCAACTTCCTTGACGCAGGTTTCCATGAACATCGCACTCATCAGTGAACACGCATCTCCGATGGCCGTTCAAGGTGGCGCCGACAGCGGTGGCCAGAATGTTTACGTCGCGTACGTCGCGCGCGAGCTCGGTCGGGCCGGACACAGCGTGGATGTGTTTACGCGCCGCGATGACCCGGCTCTGCCGCGCGTCATCGATTTCGCGCCGGGCGTGCGGGTATATCCGGTGCCGGCAGGGCCGGCAACGCCGCTGCCCAAGGAAAAGCTGCTGCCCTTCATGCGTCAGTTCGGCGAGCGCATCGTCGAGCATTGCGCCCAGGCGCCCCGCCCCTACGACGTCGCCCACGCCAACTTCTTCATGTCCGGCCTGGCCGGCCTGCAGTTGCGCGAAGCCTTCGGCGTACCGCTGGTAATCACCTTTCACGCATTGGGCAAGATCCGCCGACAGCACCAGGGCGACGCCGACACCTTCCCCGACAGCCGACTGCACATCGAGGAAATGCTGGTGACGTGCGCCGACCGCATCATCGCCGAGTGCCCGCAGGACCGCGAAGATCTGGTTTCGCTCTACGGCGCCGACGAGAAGCTGATCGAGACCGTGCCCTGCGGCGTCGATCTCGACGAACTGGGCCCCGGCGACGCCGGCATGCGCGAGCGCCTGGGCCTGGCCGCGGAGGATTTCGTCGTCCTGCAGCTGGGCCGGCTGGTGCCCCGCAAAGGCATCGACAACGTGGTGCTGGCGCTCGGCGAACTGCGCCGCCGTCACGGCGTGCGGGCGAAGCTGCTGGTGGTCGGCGGCGAATCTGCCAATCCCGACGACGGCCGCACCCCCGAGATCAGCCGCCTGCGGGCAATCGCACGAGCCGCCGGCGTCGAAGCGCAGGTGCATTTCACCGGCCGACGCGAACGCTCGACGCTGCGCGACTACTACGCCGCGGCCGACGTGTTCGTGACCACGCCCTGGTATGAACCTTTCGGCATCACTCCGCTGGAAGCCATGGCCTGCGCCCGTCCGGTGATCGGCGCGGCGGTCGGCGGCATCCGCCACACGGTGGTCGAAGGCACGACCGGCTACCTCGTCCCGCCGCGCGACCCCGTCGCGCTGGCCGACCGCCTCGCCCTTCTCCACAGCGACCCGGAGAACGCGCGTGCGCTCGGCCTGGCCGGCATGCGGCGAGTGCGCCGCAACTTCACCTGGGAGCGCGTTACCGCGTCCCTCATCGGCGTCTATAGCGGCCTGCAGCAAACGCGGGCCGTTCAACTCACGGAAAGGATGACAGCTCAATGAATTCAGCCCCTCCTCTACTGTCCGGCAAGATCGCTCTCGTCACCGGTGGTGCCCGTGGTCTGGGCCAGGCCATTTGTGAAGCACTGTGCGAGGCCGGCGCGCGTGTCGTCGTGGCCGACGTGCGTGCCGACCTCGCGGCGCAGGTCGCCAGAGACCTGACCGAACGCGGCCACGAGGCCCTGCACTGCGCTGTGGATGTCGGTGACGAAAAGCAGGTGAGCGACTGCATCAACACCACCCACGAACGCTTTGGCCCGATCGACATCCTCGTCAACAACGCCGGCGTCGACTACACCGTGCCGCTCGACGAACTGGAAGTCGAGCAGTGGGACCACGTCATGTCCACCAACCTGCGCGGCCCCTTCCTGCTCACCAAGTACGCGGTCGCGCAGATGCCGTCAGGCGGCGGGCATGTCATCAACATTGCCTCCACCGCGGCCAAGCGCGGCTGGCCCAATGCCTCGGCCTACCACGCCAGCAAGTGGGCGCTGCTCGGCTTCTCGCACGCCCTGCATGCCGAGCTGCGGCCGCAGGGCATCAAGGTCACGGCGGTAATCGTCGGCGGCATGCGCACGCCCTTCCTGCTCGACCGCTTCCCCGACATCGACCCGGAAGTGCTGCAAGACCCGCAAAGCGTGGCCGAAGCCGTCGTGCATGTATTGACGCTGCCGGCCGGCAGCGTCGTAGGCGAAATATCGGTCTTGCCGATGAGGGAAACATCATGGCCGTGAGCGAAGCGGTCGTACCGCCGGCCGTCAGGCCGCGCACGCGCGAACGGGCGCCGGCCATCTTCATCGACAAGGACGGCACACTGGCCCACGACGTCCCCTTCAACGTCGACCCGAGCCGCCTGCGCCTGCGCCACGACGCCGGTCCGGCGCTCGCGCACCTGCAGCGCGTCGGCTACCGCCTGGTGTTGATCACCAACCAGTCGGGCATTGCCCACGGCATGTTTGACGAAGCCGCGCTGCCGCCGTTATGGGCCGCCATCGCCACGGCGCTGGCGCCGCACGGCGCCGTGCTAGACGCCATCTACTACTGCCCGCACCACCCCGACGGCAGCGTCAGCCAATTCGCGCGCAGCTGCGACTGCCGCAAGCCGGCGCCGGGGCTGCTGCTGCGGGCAGCGCGCGAGCACGGCCTCGACCTCAGCCGTTCGTGGTTCATCGGCGACATCCTCGACGATGTCGAGGCCGGTCATCGCGCGGGCTGCCGCTGCGTGATGCTCGACGTCGGCAACGAGACCGAATGGCGCGACTCGCCGCTGCGACGTCCGGACCGCATCGCCGCCAGCTTCACCGAAGCGGTTGCCGACATCCTCGCGGCGCCGGGCGCGAGCCGCGCCCGCACGCAGGCGGAGGCGTGGATACGTTGAAGCCCGACGACGACTCGCCGCCGCATGACGGCGTCACCGACACCCCCCCACCAGCGCAGCACTCCGTGACGCGTCACGCCGCGCCGTCGCGGGCGTGGCGTCAGGCGCGGCGCATTCTGGCGGTGCGCCTGGACAACCTCGGCGACATCCTGATGACCACACCGGCACTACGCGCACTGCGCCAGGCCGCAGCCGGACGCCACATCACCCTGCTGGCCGGCGGCGCCGGAGCGGCGCTGGCGCCGTATCTGCCGGAGGTCGACGACTGCATCACGGCCGCCTTTCCGTGGCTGCCGGGCGACAAGCTCAGCCCCGACAGGCTGGCCGCCACGGCGGAGCGGCTGCGCGCCGGCTGCTTTGACGCGGCGGTGATCTTCACCGTCTACAGCCAGAGCGCGCTGCCCGCCGCCTTGCTGTGTTGGCAGGCCGGCATCCCGCTGCGGCTGGCCTACAGCCGCGAGAACCCCTACCAGTTGCTGACCGACTGGGCCGACGAAGTCGAACCGCACGAGCTGCTGCGTCACGAGGTGCGCCGCCAGCTCGACCTCGTGGCACGTGTCGGCGCCCGCCCGGACGATGATCATTTGTCCTTCGCGGTGCCGGCGCGCGAGCGCCGCAGCGCACGAGCCAAGCTGGCCGAGGCCGGCATCGACCCCGACCGCCCCTACGTGGTGGTGCACCCGGGCGCCAGCGCGCCCAGCCGGCGCTACCCGCCGGTGCTGTTCGCCGCCGCCCTCAGGCAGCTTGCCGCGCTGTCGGCCGGCCAGGCGCCGCAACTCGTGCTCACCGGTGACGACAGCGAAATCGCCCAGGTCGAGGAGATCCGCCTGGCCGTCGGCACCGCCGCCTCGCTGGCCGGACGGTTGCGTCTGGGCGAACTCGCCGCAGTGCTCGACGGCGCCGCGCTGCTGCTGGCCAACAACACCGGGCCCGTGCATCTGGCCGCCGCGCTGGGCACCCCGGTGGTGGACATCTATGCCCTCACCAACCCCCAGCACGCTCCGTGGAAAACCCCGGCCGCGGTGCTGTACCACGACGTGCCCTGCCGCTACTGCTACCGCAGCGCCTGCCCGCAAGGCCATCACGCGTGCCTGCGCCTGCTCGAACCCGAGCGCGTGGCCGCCGCGGCCCGTCGGCTGCTCGACGAAGCCGCCGAATCGGTCGCAGTAGTGGCCGTCCCGGACGGCGGCTAAGCCACACGGAGCGCAGCTTGACCACGCCCGTCGCCAGCCACCACCTCGTTCCATCGAAAAAGGCCTGCGCGCGCTCCCCCGTCGCGCCGCGCTGCCGAACGCCCTGAACCTGCACGGAGGAGACCGCCCGATGGCCGCCCATCCCACGCTGTCACGCCGCCCGCTGCGCATCCTGACCTGGCATGTGCACGGCAACTATCTGTACTACCTGAGCCATGTGCCGCACACCTTTGTGCTGCCGGTGGACGCCGAGCGTTCGCCGGGCTACACCGGTCGCACCGGCACCCTGCCGTGGGGCGACAACCTCGTCGAAGTACCGGTGGAAGACCTGCCCGACACCGAGTTCGACTGCATCCTGTTCCAGTGCGCGCGCAACTACGAAGAAGACCAGCACCGCCTGCTGACGCCGGCCCAACGGCGGCTGCCGCGCATCTTCCTGGAGCACGACCCACCACAGGTCCACCCCACCAACACCCGGCACCCGGTGGACGACCCGGACACGCTGCTGGTGCACGTCACACCGTTCAACGCGCTGATGTGGGACAACGGCCGCAGCCCGGTGCGCGTGGTCGAGCACGGCGTCACCGTGCCGCAAGTGCAGTACAGCGGCGAGCTGACACGCGGTATCGCGGTGGTGAATCACCTCGCGCGGCGCAGCCGGCGCCTCGGCGCAGATGTGTTCGAGCAGGCGCGCGAACAGGTGCCGATCGACCTCGTCGGCATGGATGCGCAGCGCAGCGGCGGGCTGGGCGAAATCCCCAACCTCGAGCTACCAGCCTTCCTCGCACGCTACCGTTTCTACTTCCACCCGATACGCTGGACCAGCCTCGGCCTGGCCGCCATCGAAGCGATGATGGTCGGCCTGCCGGTGGTCGGGCTGGCCACCACCGAGCTGGTCAGCGTGGTGCGCAACGGCCGTGAGGGCTGGATCGACACCGATCCGCAGAAGCTGGTCGAAGTCATGCGCCATTTGATCGACGACCCGGCCGAGGCCGCCCGCATGGGAGCCGAAGCACGCCGCACGGCGCTGGAGCGCTTCGGCATCGAACGCTTCGTCGCCGACTGGCTGGCGGTCTTCGCCGAAGCCACCGGCCAGGCACAGCCGCAAAGCGGTGACCGCCTTGCCGTGTTGTGAACAGCGCGGCGCAAGCGCGTCGGCTCTAGCCTGCGGCGACGCGTCGGGCGCGCGATTTGGGCTGCGCCGCCGCCTGCGTGCTTGCGCGCCGCTGCGGCGACACGCCGGCATCGATGGGCGCGTCCAGCATGCTGCGGTAAAGCGCCACATAGCCGGCCGCGCTGGCCTTCCAGCTCATGTCGCGGCGCATGCCGTTACGCCGCAGCCGGTCCCAGGCGTCAGGGTTGTTGCGCACGGCGGACACGCGGTCCACCGTCGCGATCAGGGCCTCGACCGTCGGCTCGGTGAACACGAAGCCGGTGGCTTCGCCGCGCTCCAAGGCGCCCGGCTCGTAGTCGCACACCGAGTCGGCCAGGCCACCGGTGGCGCGCACCACCGGTGGCGTGCCGTAGCGCTGACTGTACATCTGGTTGAGGCCGCAGGGCTCGAAGCGCGACGGCATCAGAAAGGCATCGGCGCCGGCCTCGATGCGGTGCGCCAGCGCCTCGTCAAAGCCGATATGCACGGCCACCCGGCCGGGCCAGGTCTGCGCCGCCTCCCGCAGCGACAGTTCCAGGCCCGCGTCACCACTGCCCAGCAGCACCAGTTGCAGTGGCCGGGCCAGCAGCTCGGGCAGGGCTTCCAGCACCAGATCCACGCCCTTCTGCTCGGTGATCCGGCTGGTCATGCCGAGCAGCAGCACGTCGTCGCGGACCTCCAGACCGGCTTCCTGCTGCAGCGCGCGTTTGTTGTCGGCCTTGGCGGCCAGCGCATCGGCGTCGTAGTTGCGCGCCAGATGAGGGTCGCTGGCCGGGTCCCACTGCGCGGGGTCGATGCCGTTGAGAATGCCGTTGAGGCTCTCGCGCCGTGTCCGCAGCAGACCCTGCAGGCCGCAGCCCAGCGGCTCGTCCAGAATCTCGCGGGCGTAGGTCGGGCTGACCGTGACGATGCGGTCGGCGTAGTACAAACCGGCCTTGAGGAAGGACAGCTGACCCCAGTACTCCACACCCTCGACGCCCGTCGACTCCGGCGGCAGACCGAGCGCTGCCGCGCTCGACATCGGGAAGAGCCCCTGAAAAGCCAGGTTGTGCACCGCCATCAGGCTGCGTGCCGGTTGCGGCAGGCCGAGCTTGAGGTAGGCCGGCGTCAGCGCTGCCGTCCAGTCGTTGCAATGCACCACGTCGGGCCGCCACGACAGCGGGCTGGCCGCGCTCGACAGGCGCGCCGCCACGCGCGACAACAGGCCGAAACGCAGCGCGTTGTCGGCATGGTCCCCGCTCTGTTCGTCCTGATAGGGGCCGCCGTTGCGGGCGTACAGCGACGGGCAGTCCAACACCATCACCGGCACGCCGTCGGGCAGGCGCCCGCGCAACAGCGTGGCTTTCGGAAAGCCGGCCTCGGGCTCGAACACAGCGGCGCGCCGCAAGCCCTTGGCCTGCGCCAGCACCGACGGGTAGGCGGGCATCAACACCCGCGCGTCCACATCCAGCTCGCGCAGCGCGGCGGGCAAGCCAGCGCTGACCTCGCCGAGGCCGCCGGTCTTGGCCCACGGCGCGCATTCAGGGGTGACATACAGGATCTGCAGGGCGCGTTTTTTGCTCATGTTGATTCTCTCCATACCGGTGCCGCGCGGGGCGGCAAGCGGTTGTTGACGGGACAAAGGGGGATGCAGTGATTCTGTGTGGCGATATCGGTGCAACGAAAAGCCTGCTCGGCTACGCCGAACAACATGGCGACGGCTTCCGCATGGGCTTCGTGAGGCGTTACGAGAACCGTGACTGGCCGGACTTCAACGATCTGGTCATCGACTTCATCGCTGCAGCGGCCCAAGTCACCGGCCGGCCGGCCGAACTGGCGATGGCCGCTTTCGGTGTGGCCGGGCCGGTCGGGCCAGGCGGCGTGCATATGACCAATCGCGACTGGCAGATCGGCGACGACGCGCTGCGCACCCTGCTGGGTGGCGCGCCGGTGAGCCTGCTCAACGACTTCGAGGCCAACGCCTACGGCATTTCCGATCTGGCGCCCGACGGCTTGCTCACCCTGCAGCAGGGCGAAACCGTGGCCGGCGCGCCGCAACTGGTGATCGGCGCCGGCTCGGGGCTGGGCGTGGCCTTCCGGCTGCCGGGGCCGAACGGCCCGCGGGTGTTGGCCGGTGAAGGCGGACACATCGGATTCGCGCCGCGCGACACGCGTCAGGCCGGCCTGTGGATGAATCTGCAGGAGCACTTCGGACGGGTCAGCGCCGAGCACGTGGTGTCCGGGCCGGGCCTGGTGCGTATTCATGACTGGCTCAGCGGAAGCGATGGCGTGCCGGTCAACAGCGGCGAGGCGGTGTGGGCGCGCGCGCTGGCCGGCGACCCCTGCGCCAGCGAGGCGCTGGCCATCTTCGTCGACGCCTATGGCGCGGTGTGCGGCGACCACGCCCTGAGCGTGCTGGCGCGCGGCGGGGTGTACCTCACCGGCGGCGTGGCGCCGCGTCTGCTGCCAGCCGCGGCCGGCTCCTTTCTCGACGCCTTCCGCGACAAAGGGCCGCACGCGGTGCTGGCGGCCAGCCTGCCAGTGCATCTGGTCACCGACGAGCGCCTGCCGCTGCTCGGCGCAGCACGCGCGGCGTGGCAACACGCCGGCCATCATTAGGCCGACTCCGCGCGTTCGGCCACCAGCAGCGCGAACGGCAAGGGGCCGAACAGGCCTGAGAGTTCCAGCGCCGTCGGGCCGTCGGCCGGCAGCGGCACTTGCCGCCCCGACAGGGCTTCGCGCCAGCCACCGGGGGCGTGCCGCCACGGCAACTCCACGCAGGTGCCGGCCCAGGTGGCCGCGTCGCAGATGCGCGCTTCATCGCCGCCGGTCAGCCCGAACAACAGGCGTGTGGCAATGGCCACCACGGCGCCATATTCATCCACGCGGGCAAAGGCCACCACGTGGCGGGCGGCCGGCCCGCTCACATCGAGCGGCAGGTAGCGGCCGTCGCGCAGAGTGCTCTCGAGCCTGCGGCGCAGTTCCAGCCCGCGCCACAGCAGGTAGTGCTTGAGACGGCCATCGCCCAGCGTGTCCAGCATCTCCGCGAGGCCTTGCGCGTCGGCACCGTCCGGGTAATCGCGCTGCAGCCCATCGAGGCGCTGCGCGGCGGCGCTGAAATCCACCGGGCGGCGGTTGTCGGGGTCGACCAGGCTGAAATTCCAGCCCTCGCAGCCTTGATACACATCGGGCACGCCGGGCGCAGCGAGCTTGAGCAGTTGCGTGTTCAGGCTGTTCCACGCGCCGTAGCGCGCCACCACCGCATGGAAAGACCGGAAGTCAGCCAGGAAGCCCTGCTCATCCGCCAGCACCCGCCGCACGAATGCGCTCAGCGCGGCTTCATAGGCCGGGTCCGGCGTCATCCAGCTGGTGTGGCTCTTGGCCTCGCGCGCCGACTTGAGCAGGCAGGCCTGCAGCCGCACGATGAGTTCGGCCTTCTCTTCGGCGTCGGGCGGCTCGAACGGCCAGATGCCGAGCAGCGTCTGATAGAACAGGTATTCGTCATTGGCCGACGGTGCGGCTGCAGCGCCTACGCGGGTCTTGCGCCGCTCGTTGAGGCGCCGCCAGCGCCGCAGCGCCAGCCGCCACGCGCCGGGCATCTCGGACAGCACGTCGATGCGCGCGCGCACGTCTTCGGAGCGCTTGCTGTCGTGCGTGGAGGTGGCCAGCAGACCATAGGGATGGGTGCACGCCAGGCGCTCGGTGGCAAGGTGGAAATCCTGCACGCCGATGCCAAAAGTGCGCGGATCACCGCCCACTTCATTGAGCGACATCAGCCGGTTGTAGCGGTAGAAGGCGGTGTCTTCCATGGCCTTGGCCATCACCGGTGCGGTGAATTGCTGGAAGCGGCGCACGAAGTCGAGCTTGAGCCGCCGCAAGGCCGCATCCGGCTCGCTGGGCGCACCCAGCAACACGTCGCGCACGAAGCGCTGCACGCTGGCGTCGCCCGCCAGGCCGCGCGCGGCGGCGTCTTCCACGGCGCTGTGCACGTAACGTCGGTCGCCCTCGCCGACGCCGCGCTCGCCGATATAACTGCGATACACCGGAAAGGCCGCGATGATTTCAGCCAGCGCGCCACGCAAGCGGCTGCGCGTGAAGTCGCGTGTGCGGCGGTCGCGCTGCGCGATGTCGTGCAGGCGGTGCGCCAACGTGCCCAGCTCGCCCGACAGCGAGTGCGTCATGATCAGCTGGCGCGACTCCAGCAGCACTTCGCTGAAGGTGCGCGACTCACCGGTGAAGGCGCGGTAGATGCGGCTGAAGCGCGATTCCTGCACCGGATCGACGAAGAGGTTGTTGCACAGGTTGGCAAAGCGGTAGCCGGTGCCGCCGTGCACCCGCCAGTCGTCGGGCAGGCCCTCGAATTCGGCGAAGATCTTTTCCACCACCACGTACAGCGCTCTGACCGACGCGCCGACGGTCTCGGCGTGGCGCTGCTGCAGGCGCTCGAAGTAGGCCGCCGGATCGGCCAGCCCGTCGGGGTGGTCGATGCGCAGGCCGCTGACCCGCCCTTCGGCGCACCACTGCAGCACGCGCGCATGCGTGGCCTCGAACACCTCGGCGTGTTCCATGCGCAGGGCGGCGAGGTCGTTGACGTCGAAGAAGCGGCGGTAATTGATGTCGTCGGCCGCCACCCGCCATGAGGCCAGGCGATAGGCCTGACGCGACAGCAAGGCATCCAGCGCATCGAAGCTGGCCGGCTCGCCGACCTCGCCCCGATAGGCTGCCAGCGCAGCTTCGACGCGTTGCTGCACCGCCGGCAAGCGCGCATACAGCTCGGCCAGCTGCTGCTTGAACAGCACCTGATTGCGGCGCCGCTCGGCCAGCGCCTCGGAGTCCTCGGCGTCGCGCGGCGGCAGATGGCGCAAGGCCGCCAGCAAGGTCTCCAGCGCGGCGTCCTCGGTCACCTCGGCTTCGCCGGGCGCGGACTCGGACGGCACCGCCGCATCCAGGATGGCTGGGTAGTCGCTGGGGTCCACCGGGAAGCGGTGGCCGTAGTAATGCACGCTGAATTCACCGCGCTCCGGCGCGAAGTCGAGCCGCAATTCGCCGTTTTCCAGCACCCGTCCGTACTGGTCGCCCAGTACCGGCAGCAGCAGCTTGCCGCGCAATTCGGCAAAGGACGGTTCCCAGTCGATGTCGAAGTGGTCGGCGAACTCCGACGCCTGCCCGTTCTCGAGCACGTCGAGCCACCATTCGTTGTCGGCCTCGAACACGCCGACATGGTTGGGCACGACGTCGATCACCTGACCCATGCCCTCCTCGGCCAGGCGCGCGCAGTAGCGCTCGAAGTCGTCCTCGCTGCCGATCTCCGGGTTCAGCGTGGCGTGATCGACGATGTCGTAACCGTGGCTGCTGCCCGGTCGCGCCTTGAAGAAGGGCGAGGAATACACGTGGCTGACGCCCAGCCTGGAAAGGTAGGGCAGCACCGCTTCGGCGTCGGCAAAGCCGAACGCCGCATTCATCTGCAGGCGATAGGTGGCGCGCGGAATGGTGGCGAGTTCGGGGTGGAAATCCGGCGGCCCACCACTGAGCAACAGCGGCCGATGCCGACGCTCGCCGTTGATGGCCTCGGTCACCGCCTGCCAGCGCGGATCGGCGGCGAGTTCGGTGAGGCTGGCGGCAAGCCGGCAGCGCCAGTTGGGCCAGGTCTCTTCGCCGGTGCCGGGCAGGTTCACCGCGTCGAGCTGGCCCAGCACGTCCTCAAGCTGCACCGCCAGCATGGCCGCCGGCGAACGCGCGAGATAGCGATGTACGGCCGGCGCCAGCCAGGCCGGCGGCTCACCGCCGTCCTCGGCCTCTTGACGCGACAACTCACCGGCCAGGCCCTGTTCGCTGAGCGCATCGAGCAGCGCCGCGCGGTCCTCGCGGCGGCGCTGGAAGTGCCGGTCACGCAGGCCGCTGTCGGAATAGATGCCGAGCCGCTCGCGCAGCATCAGATCGCGGCTGCACCAGTAGCCGCGCAGCGTCGGCAGGTCGTGCGTGCCGACCACCGCCATAGCTGCCGCCTGCCAGTGCTGCGGCGCGCGGAAGGCCGCGCCGTCCTGTTCGAAATACAGCGGCCGGTAGGACAGCAGGCCGTGGCGCGCCATGGCCTCGCGCACCTGCGGCGGCACGATGCCCAGATCCTCGCCGATGATCAGGCAGCGCTGGCGTCGACTCTCCAGGCACAGCAGACGCATCAAGGCTTCCAGTTCGGCGCCGACATAGGCGCCGACCGCCGGCCGGCCATCCACACGGGCAGCCGGCAACCAGAACAGCCGCATCAGGCTCATGACGTGGTCGATGCGCAGCGCACCGGCGTGACGCATGCTGGCGCGCAGCACGGCGCGGAAGGCGGCGTGGCCATCGGCCGCCTGGCGGCGCGGGATGGGCGGCGGGAAGCCCCAGTCCTGCCCGGCCGGGTTCAACTCGTCGGGCGGCGCGCCGGCGTGGGCGCCGAAGGCGTGCAGCGACTGGCGCGCCCAGGTTTCCGAGCCGCCCTCGTTCACGCCGACGGCGAGGTCGCGATACAGGCCGATGCGCATGCCGCGCGCGCGACAGCGCGAGGCCACCGCATACAGCTGCGCTTCGGCCTGCCATTGCAGGTATTCGAAGAACTCGATGTCCTGCTCGTGATCGCCGGCGAAGGCTTCCACCGCCGCACCGTCGGGGTCGCGGTATTCCGGCGGCCAGGCAGGCCAGCCCCACACGGCCTGGTCGCGCTCATAAAAGTGGGCCTGCAGGGCGTCGAACAGCGCATGCAGACGCAGGCTGCGGCCGCCCTCGCGCTGAAAGTCGCGGAACAGCCCGGCGCGCTGCGTGCCGCGTTCCAGATGGGTGCTGCGGAAATGGCGGTAGAGCAGTTCGAGCACCTCGAACTTGGCCGCCGCCACTCCGCCGTAGTCCACCTGCTCGCTGGCGCGCAGCGCCTCGATGCGGCGGCGAAAGTCGGCCGAGGCGCTCAGCTCGGCGGCCGCCTCGCACTCGGCGAAATCGCGCGTGGCCTCGATGTCGATGTACAGCACGTTGAGCCACTCGCGGCTCGACGGGCTGTACGGGCTGGCCCGCGCCGGATCGTGCGGGAACAGCGCGTGCAGCGGATTCACGCCGACGAAGTGAGCACCCGCGTCGGCCGCCAGATCCACCAGCCGGCGCAGGTCGCCGAAGTCGCCCATGCCCCAGTCGCGGGACGAGCGCAACGCATACACCTGCACCGACGGGCCCCACAGGCGCTCGCCCGCGGTGGGCTGGCAACTGTCCGGGCAGACCGCCACGGTGGTTTCGGCCAGCGGCTGTGCAGCGCTGGCCGATTCGTACAGCGAGAGGCGGTGGTAGCCCGCCGGCAGGTCGACCGGCAGGTTCAGCTCGGCTTCCTGCAGCGTCCCGGCGTTGTCGGACGGGCCGTTGAGCGCGCGCGCAAAGGCCAGGCCACCGCGCTCGCCGCCTTCTTCGAGCTGAATGCGCCAGCGCAATTGCGTGCCCACCATCTCGGGCGGCAGTCGCGGGCGCACGCGCAGCGGCGGTGCGCCGGCCTCCAGCGCCAGCAATGCCGGCAGCACGCAGGCCGCATCCTCGGCGTGCAGACGGGCCAGCTCCGCCTCGGCTGCGCCGGCCACATCGAGCTCGCCCAGCGGGTGGCCCATGGCCGCCAGCAGCGCGAGCTGGCTCGTGCGCGGCACTTCGGTGCGGCGGCCCCAGGCGTCCTCAAAGCTGGCGTCGATGCCCAGAAACTCGCACAACGCATCCACTGCATCGGCAGCCATGCTCAGTCCTCTTCCGGTGGTCGATTGAGGGCATCGAGCACATAGGCACGTACGGCCCACGGCCCCAGCCGGCCGCCGTTGTCACGAGCCTCGGCGCCGACGGCAGCAAAGGGCGGCACGCCTGGTTCGGGCAGTGGCGGCGAATCGAGGCCGGACAGATTGGCGGCGAGCACCAGCGTGAAGCCGTCGCTGGTCTGCCAGCGCAACTCGAAGGCGTTGTCACCGGCGAAGACCCGCGCGCAGCGCCCCGGCACGAGCCGCGGCAGCAGCGGCTGGACGAGACGACGGCGCAGCGCCAGCAGCTCGCGGTAGAAGCTCAGCCACTCCTGCGCTTCGGGCAGACGGCGGGCGTCCCAGTCGAGCTTGCTGGCGAGAAAGGTCGATTCCGCGCAGGGGTCGGGAATGGCCTCGGTGTCGAACTGGGCGAAGTCGGCGAACTCCTTGCGGCGCCCGTCGCGCACCGCTTCACCGAGCTCTCCGCTGTAGTCGCAGAAGTACAGGAACGGCGTGGTGGCGCCGGCTTCCTCGCCCATGAACAGCAAGGGCGGCTGCGGCGCCAGCAGTTGCAGCGCAACCAGCGCGCGCAGGCGCTGCACGGTGGTGAGCTTGATGATCCGCTCGCCCAGCGCACGGTTGCCGACCTGGTCGTGGTTCTGCAAAAAGTTCACGAAGGCGCTGGCCGGCAGGCTGGCGCTGGCTTCCCCGCGCGGACCGCCGTGAAACTCGGAATACTCACCCTGGTAGGCAAAGCCCTGGGCCAGGCAGCGTGCCAGCAGGCGCACCGGACTGTCGGCGAAGTCGGCGTAGTAACCATCCTGCTCGCCGGTGAGCAGCGCGTGGGCGGCATGGTGGTAGTCGTCGTTCCACTGCGCTTCGTAGCGCCCCGGCGTCGCCGGCGGGCCAAGCAGGCTGGCGCGGTTGTCGACGTTCTCCAGCACCAGATGCACGTGACGGTCGCGCACGCGCTCACGCACCCGCAGCGAGATCTCTTCGAGAATGTGCGGGCGGCTGTCGTCGAAGATGGCGTGCACGGCGTCCAGACGCAGGCCGTCAAAGCGGTATTCCTGCAGCCAGTACAAGGCGTTGTGCACGAAGAAATCGCGCACCGTCTGACTCGCGTCGCCGGCGTAGGCGATGGCGCCGCCCCACGGCGTTTGGTAGGCATCGGTGAAGAACTGCGGCGCGTAGGCGTGGAGGTAATTGCCGTCCGGCCCGAAGTGGTTGTAGACCACGTCGAGAAACACCATCAGGCCGCGCTTGTGGGCGGCCTGCACGAAGCGCTTGAGTTCGTCCGGCGTGCCGTAGTCGGCCGCCGGCGCATACGGCAGCACGCCGTCGTAGCCCCAACCGCGATGGCCCGAAGCCTGGGCCAGCGGCATCAGTTCGATGGCGGTGATGCCCAGCCCGGCCAGCTCGTCGAGCCGGCTCTCGGCGGCTGCGTAGGTGCCTTCCAGCGTGAACGTGCCCACATGCAGCTCGTACAGCACGCACTCTTCCCACCGCCGGCCGCGCCAGTTGGCATCGTCCCAGCGGAAACTGGCCGGATCGACGATCTGGCTGGGTCCGTGCACACCGTGCGGGTTGAAGCGCGAGGCCGGGTCGGGCACCTCCAGGCCATCCTCCAGCACAAAGCTGTAGAGATCGCCGGGGCGGGCCTGCCACAGCTTGCAGCTGTGCCAGCCGTCGGAGACGGAACACTCCTGCACGATGCGCTCACCGTCGGCGCAGTACAGGCACAGGCTGACGCGCTGCTGCGTCGGCGCCCACAGCCGGAAGCGGTAGCCGGCGTCGGGGTTGGAGGCGTTCAGCACGCGCGTGCCGAACGGCATGCGATGCTCGAAATTGGCGTTGCGGCGGGCTTCATCCTCACGCCGCCAGCCGCGCGAGAACCGAAGGGCCGGATGTGCGAAGGCTGTACTCATGGCTTGAGCTGCCCTTTGCCGACGACCACGATGCCGCTGTCGCTGACGTGGAAACGGGCCCGATCGGCATCCAGGTCGTAGCCGATCTGCATGCCGGGCGGGATGACGTTGTACTGGTCGATGATGGCGCGCCGCACCTTGGCGCCGGCACCGATGACGCTGCGGTCCATGACGATGGATTCGCTGACCTCGGAACCCGGCTCCAGCACGACCTCGCGCCGCAGCATCGAACGCTCGACGCTGGCATCGCGAATCAGCACGCCGGCACCCACCGAAGCGCAATGGATGCGTCCGTTGATGATCTGGGCCGAATCGGTCTGATCGGGTGCGGCATAGATCGGCCAGTGCGGGTTGGCCATGGAGAAGCTCGGCGACTCGCCCAGCGTGTCGAAATTGGCCTGGTAGAAGGCTTCGATGGTGCCGACGTCGCGCCAGTAGCCGATTTCCTCACTGTCGCGCAGGCCCGGCACGGTGTTGGTCGAAAAGTCGTAGGCCATCACGCGATGGCTGTCGCTCAAGGCCGGCAGCAGATTGCGGCCGAAGTCGTAGCCGCCGCGCGAATGCGCACGATTGAGCGCATCCACCAGCACGCCGGTGTTGAAGATGTAATTGCCCATCGAGGCCAGCGCATGGTCCGAACGGCCGGGCATCGGCTCGGCCGTCGCGGGCTTCTCCTGGAACTCGCGGATGCGGTGGTCGTTGTCGGTGCGGATGATGCCGAAGGACGAGCACTGCGACAGCGGCACCGGAATTGCCGCCACGGTGGCGTCGGCGCCGCTGTCGAGGTGAAAGCGCGCCATCTGCCGCACGTCCATGCGATAGACATGATCGGCCCCGAAGACCGCCACCAGATCAGGCTTGATCAGGTCGATCAGGTGCAGGTTCTGGTACACCGAGTCGGCCGTGCCCTGGAACCACTCCGGTCCGTTGAGCATCTGCGGCGGCACGACAGTGACGAAGTGGTGCGGAATCACCGGGCTCATGACCCACGAGCGACGCACATGCTCGATCAGCGACTGCGACTTGTATTGCACCAGCAGGTAGATCGAGAAGATCTCCGAATTGATGAGATTGGAGAGCACAAAATCGACGATGCGGTGGCGTCCATTGAACGGCACCGAGGGTTTTGATCTCTGGGCAGTCAAGGGGTGCAGACGGCTGCCTTCCCCTCCTGCCATGACGAACGCGAGTACGGATTTGCCAGCAATCATGATGTGCCTCTCTGGTTGAAGAACCGGCGGCCGATGGCGGGCCTTCCGGTAGTAATGGCGCCAGCGGCCACGGCCCGCGGATGCGGGCGGGGTACGCCGGCCGGCGCTTGAATGGCCGCCGTGCGCTGCGCACGGCGGAAATGGGTGAGCCCTCGCCGGGGCGTTGTGGTGTCGCGTCTCATGCGCGCAACTCCCGCACAGCGGCCCGCGGTGGCAAGGCACTGCGCGGCGTGGCCGTGGCGCGACGCCGCAGGCCACGCTTGAGCAGGCGGCTGAGCACGTCGTCGGGCAGCGGCGTAGTGCCATCGGAATCCGCTGCATCGGCCAGCTCGCCGGCGAGGTAGAGGTCAAAAATCACCGGGCAGATGTAGCTCGCCCGCGTCACCGCGGCGGTGTTGCCAAGCTGCGCCGCCACCTCGCGCACGCAGCGCGTGAGTACCTTGGCGCCGCTGCGCTCGTCCGCCGGCGCACCGGCCGCGGCCAGAATGCAGGCGGCTCGGGCGGTGCCGCCCCAGGTGCGGAAATCCTTGGCGCTGAAGGGGCCGGCGAGGTCGCGGATGTAGGCGTTGAGCTCGCTTGCCCGCACCGGCCGCACCCCGCCGCTGCCGTCGTCGCACTTGAACAGCACGCTGCCGGGCAGTTCGAGCAGGCGCCCGACCAGCCGGGCCAGGCGGCGATCGCGCAGCGTCTGTTCCTGCTCGACGCCGTGCTTGCCGGTGTAGCGCAGCATCAGCAGGCTGCCGTCCACCCGCACGTGGCGCTTGCGCAGCGTGCTCAGGCCATAGCTGCGGTTTTGCCGCGCGTAAGCGGCGCCGCCCACGCGCGGATGCATGCAGTCGAGCAGGCGCACCATCAGCGCCAGCACCTTGCGTTGCGGCAGGCCGGGGCGGCGCAGGTCGGCCTCGGTGTGTTCGCGCAGCCGCGGCAGCGCCTCGGCAAAGCGCGCCAGACGCTGCCACTTGTGCATGGCGCGGCGCCGCACGAAATCCGGGTGATAGCGGTATTGCAGGCGGCCACGGGCGTCACGCCCGAAGGCCTGCAGCACCTCGTCCGGATCGGGGCTGACGAACACCTCGCGATAAGCCGGCGGCACGGCCAGCGCGGCGATGCGCGCCAGCCCGGCGCGATTGCGGTATTCCCGCCCGTCGGGGCGCAGGTAGCGGAAGCCGCCGCCGGGCAGCGCCTCGCGGCGCAGATAGCGATTGCGCAGCACGCTGGTGCAGGTTTCGGCCATGGCCTCAGCCCTCCCCGTCCAGCCGCGCGACAAATTCGCGCATGTAGTTTTCGTCGCTGTCGGGCATGGCCGCGAACAGCAGCAGGGAGCGCGCGCCGACGCGGTAGCTGTCACCCACGCCAAAATCCGGGCAGCCGTCGGGGCCATCGAGGGCGGTCGTGACCAGCAGTGTCCAGCGCGTCACGCCGGCGACGGTCGGCAGCGTCCATTCCACGGCCACATGCGCGGCATTGAGGATCAGCAGCGTCACCATGTCGGCGCACGGCTCGGGGCCGGTGCCGAGGTGGGCGCGCCCGTCGGCCAGCATGCCGAAGCAGCGCATCACCGGATCGTCCCAGGCCTCGGACTGCAGCTCTTCGCCGGACGGCGACAGCCAGATCACGTCGCGCATTTCGTGCGAGGGATGGCCGCCGGTGGCGAAGCGCGCCGGGCGCAGCACCGGCAGCGCCCGACGGATGGCCAGCACCCGGCGCACGAAGGCGATCTGTGCGGCAGCGCCGCCGGCCAGCGCGGGCCAGTCGATCCAGCCGATGCGGTTGTCCTGGCAATAGGCGTTGTTGTTGCCCTGCTGGCTGCGACCCAGCTCATCGCCGGCCAGCAGCATCGGCGTGCCCTGGGCGAACAGCAGGGTGGCGAGCAGGTTGCGTTTCTGACGCTCGCGCAGTTCGATGATCTCGGCATCGTCGGTCGGGCCTTCCGCGCCGCAGTTCCACGAACGGTTGTCGGAATGGCCGTCGCGGTTGTCTTCGCCGTTGGCTTCGTTGTGCCGCTCGTTGTAGGAAACGAGGTCGTGCAGCGTGAAGCCGTCGTGGGCGGTGATGAAATTGACGCTGGCCCACGGCCGCCGGCCGCGACGGTTGTAGCGCTCGGCAGAGCCGGTGAGGCGGCCGGCGAGATCGCCGGCCTGGCCTTCGTCGCCACGCCAGAACGAGCGCACGGTGTCGCGGAAGCTGTCGTTCCACTCGGCCCAGCCGGGCGGGAAGTTGCCCGGCTGGTAGCCGCCGGGGCCGCAGTCCCAGGGCTCGGCGATGAGCTTGACGCGTTCGAGCAGCGGATCCTGCCGGCAGGCGTCGAGAAAGCCGCAGCCGGGGTCAAAACCGGCGTCCTCGCGCCCGAGCACGGTGGCCAGATCGAAGCGAAAGCCGTCCACGCCCAGGTGCACCCAGTGGCGCAGGCTGTCGAGCACCATCTGCACGACGCGCGGGTGGCTCTGGTTGAGCGTGTTGCCGGTGCCGGTGTCGTTGATGTAGTGACGGCGGTCGGGCGCCAGCCGGTAGTAAGAGGCGTTGTCGAGGCCCTTGAAGCTCAGCGTCGGCCCCAGCTCGTTGCCTTCGGCTGTGTGGTTGTAGACCACGTCGAGGATGAGCTCGATTCCGGCGTCGTGCAGTCGCTCGACCATCTCGCGGAAGGCCTGCGCGCCAGCGCCGGGGAGATAGCGTGGCTCGGGCGCGAAGAAGCCGAGGCTGTTGTAACCCCAGTAGTTGCGCAGCCCGCGCTCGAGCAGGTGGGCGTCATCCACGAAGGCATGCACCGGCAGCAGCTCCAGCGAGGTCACGCCGAGGCTGCGCAGGTGGTCGATCACGGCCGGGCTTGCGATGCCGCCGAAGCCGCCGCGCAGCTTGGCCGGCACATTCGGGTGCAAGCGCGTGAGGCCGCTCGCGTGGGCTTCGTAGATCACCGTATGCGGCCACGCCACGCGGTGCGCGAGCGGCACTTCGCGCGCCGGCTCCGGCGAGGTGACGCGGGCCTTGAGCATGGCCGAGGCGCTGTCGCGACGATCGAAGCCGGCGCCGGGTTCGCGGCGGTTGCGCATGTCGTAGCCGAACAGCACGGAGCTCCAGCGCAGGCGGCCGACCAGCTCGGTGGCGTAGGGGTCGAGCAGCAGCTTGTGCGGGTTGAAGCGGTGGCCTTCTTCCGGCACATACGGCCCATGGGCGCGGTAGCCGTAGACCAGTCCGGGCTGCGCGCCGGGCAAAAAGCCGTGCCACACCTCGTCGGTGTATTCCGGCAATTCCAGACGCGCGACCTCGTTACGGCCGTCCGCGTCGAACACGCACAGTTCGATGCGGCTGGCGTGGGCCGAGAACACCGCGAAGTTCACCCCGTCGCCGGTGCAGGTCGCCCCCAGCGGATGCGGCTGCCCGGGCTCCAGACGCAGCTCTGCCGGCAAGCTCATTGCCATCCTCCCTGTTCGATGGGGGCGGCGAAATCGTCGCGCGGCGTGCGCACCGCCTTGATCACGTCGTGCACGAAGCACAGCTTGTCGAGCACCGTGTTGGCGATGACAAAGGGGTAGGCATCGCCCTGTCCCAGGCTGCGGCCCATGTTGTTGAGGAACTGGCTGAGCGGCAGCCACTGCTCCAGCAGCACCTGGCGAAACGGGCGGGCGCCGTTGGCAACGTCAGGCACGCCGACCGGCCCGCCCTCGCTGGTAGCGGAATGCAGCGCGAAGCCCCAGTGCGCAGCGGTGTCGAGCGCATCGCTGATGTGCAGGTAGTGCGCCCAGGTCTCCGCCCAGTCTTCCCACGGGTGGGCGGCGGCGTAGGCGCTGATGTGGTGCTGCGACCAGTCGGTCGACGGCGGCGCGGCGTAATGCGCGGCGAGGGCGGCGGCGTAGTCCTGGCGCTCGTCGCCGAAGAGCTGACGGAAGCCCGGCAGCCACGGCCCGCCGTCGACCAGGCGCTCCCAGTAGTAGTGGCCGATCTCGTGGCGGAAGTGGCCGAGCAGCGTGCGGTAGAGCTCGCCCAGCGCCACGCGGCGGGCTTCGCGGGCGCTGTCGTCAGCCTCGGCAATGTCCAGCGTGATGGTGCCGTGCAGGTGGCCGGTGGTCGGCGCCTGCTCGCCGCCACTGCCGCGGCGGAAGTCGAACATCAGCGGGTAGCCGTTCTCGCCGTCCACCGGCAGGCCGAGCTGGTAGAGCGAGTAGAACAGCCGACGCTTGGCCGCTTCGAGCTTGAGCCAGGCGGCCTTCTCGTACGGATTGTTCACGTCGGGGATGAGATCGGTGTGGCGGCAACAGCGGCACAGCGTGTTGGCGTCTTCGGCACGCACCATCCAGTTGCAGATCTGGTGATTGGCGTAGTTGTGGCAGGGCTGCCAGGCCAGTGCCTCGCCCTGCTGCGCATCGACGCCCAGGCGCTGCCAGCGACCGTCCGGCCGAACTTCGAAGGCGGCCATGGCCAGCTCTTCCGGCACGAAACCGAGCCGCGCCCCGCACTTTCCGCACAGGTCGTTCTCGAAGAAGGCGACGAAGCCGCAACGCTCACACTGAAAGCTTTTCATGGCGCCGGCGCCTGTGTGCCTTCCACAGGGCTGTCGGGCCAGCCGGCGGCCTCCGGCGACATGGCGCCCTCACGCGCCGGCCGCTCGATGGTGGCCCGGTGCTGGGGCAGCCACTCCGGATAGTGTTCCTGCATGAAGGAAATCAGCTGCTCGCGCACCTTGCAGCGCAAATCCCAGCCCAGCCCAGCATCGCGGGTGCTGACCAGCGCGCGCAACTGCATTGCCTTGTCGCTGAAGTCGGTGACCTGCAGCACGCACACCCGGCCATCCCATTCCTGCGCCTGCTCCAGGATGTCCTTGAGCGCGTCACGCAGCGGCTGCACCGGCATGCGGTAATCGACCCACAGGAACACCGAGCCGATCAGGTCGGAAGTGCGTCGGGTCCAGTTCTGGAACGGGTTCTGAACGAAGTACTCGAGCGGCACGACCAGCCGGCGGTCGTCCCAGATGCGTACCACTACATAGGTGCCGGTGATTTCTTCGACCCGCCCCCACTCGCCTTCGACGATGAGCACGTCGTCCACGCGGATGGGCTGTGCCAGCGCGATCTGCAGGCCGGCGATGAGGTTGCCGAGCACGGGGCGCGCGGCCAGACCTGCGACGATGCCGGCCAGGCCGGCCGAGGCGAGCAGGCTGGCGCCGATCTGGCGCACGTTGGGGAAGGTCATCAGCACCGAGCCGAGACCGAGCAGACCCACTATGACCATGGCGATGCGCGCCAGCACGCGCACCTGGGTATGTATGGCGCGCGCTTGCAGGTTGTCCGCCACGGTGGTCGGATGGCGCGCCGCCGTAGCGTCGGCCAGCGCCGCAACAACGCGCATCGCCAGCACGGTGACCAGCAGGATGACGGCGATCGACATGAGCTGGCGCAGGCCGGCCAGCACGCCGGCCGGAATCGCCGCGTCGGTCAGCGCGAGGTGCACCAGCAACACCGGCAGCAACAGGCGTCGCATGCGGCGCGTGTAGTCCACGATTCGTTGAATCGTCGGATGACGTCGGCTGATCCGTCCCCACAGGCGGTCGAACACCGCATGCAGAACGAGACCAATCACCACCGCCACCACGCACTGCAACAGCAGCGCGATCCACGGATAGCGCGCCAACAGCTCGGTAGCCTCATTCATTCGCCACCCCCGCATAAGCGCAAGCCGCCCTGCACGAGGCAGGGCGGCGCACTGCGAGGAAACGCCCGGTCAACCATGCTGCTCAGCCGCGCGTGCGCTCGGCCAGGGGCGACGCCCATGCACTCGCACGGTCGGCAGCGGCCAGTGCCACGCCGGCGGCGTAGTCTTGCTGCGCCGTGGCCTGAACGGACGGCGGCAGGCCCAGGGACGAATTCGGCCTGAGCGGCAGCGTGCCGTCCGGGCCAGCCCCGGGGTTGGCGCCCGGCACCGTATCGACGTCGCGCGAGTTTGCCCCGCCGTCGGTGCTCAAGCCGGTACCGGTCATGCCGCCGCTGGTGCCCGTGCTGCTGCCCGAGTCCGTTCCGGTACCCGAGTCCGTTCCAGTACCCGAGCCCGTTCCAGTACCCGAGCCCGTTCCAGTGCCGGAGCCCATGCCGCTGCCCGAGCCCATGCCGCTGCCCGAATCCGTGCCGTTGTTGGTAGGCGGCGTCTGGGGCGCGACGTTGGTCGGCGGCACCGCCGGCGGCATGGAACTCGCCGGCGGGGCGGAGGGGCTGGACGGGGGAGCGGGGATGCCGTCAGGCTGAGAATCCGCCGGCTCTTCCGGGCCGCAGGCCGTCAGCAAGCCGCCAGCCGCCATCACTGCCACCAGTTGACGCAGTCGTATCGAATTCATGGTTCTTCCTCCATTTCGCGGGGGCCTGCGGAGGTGCAGACGCCCTTCCGTGCCAGCCCCCGACCGCCCAATGAGTGGGGCGGACTGCAGCCAGCCACCCCGTTCCTGCATTCGGCGTGCCTGAAGGCAGGGGCGGTCTGAAAGTGCCTGTTTGCTGGATTGAGGAAAGACCGAGGAGATGGCTTGCCGCACCCCGGACGGGATCAAGGGAGATGTGCGAAAGCACGGGCCTGCGCCTGCGGATGGGGCCGCTGCACAGCCATTCCAAGCGCATTTTCGCGGCGCCAACAGATGGGAAGTTCTTACTATCCGGATGTAAAACCTTCCCGCCCGGGCGGGCGGCAACAGGGCGGCAGCCCAGCACCCGCGGGCGCGAGCACGTTGGCATGGACCTTGCGAAGTCTGTAGCCCGGCCCGCGGCACCCCGCCCGCAGGCCATGCAACGCAAAGGAAGGAAACGTCATGAGCCTCGGAATGGAAATGCGCATGCGCCCGCACCTGGCGATCACCCCGCAAATCCGGCAAGCCTTACGGCTCTTGCAGCTGTCCTCGCAAGAATTCACCCAGGAAGTCGAACAGGCGGTTACCACCAACCCTTTCCTGGAAGAAGACCCCGACCGACCCGCGCCGCCGCCAACCCCTGCCGTTACCAGCCCGTCTGCGGCAGACATTGCGCCGACCCCGACCTATGACGGCGGGCGCGGCGGCAGTGACGAGGATTCGGACTGGACCGACTGGACCGAATCGCCGGTCTCGCTGCGCGACAATTTGCGCGACCAGTTGCTGTTCTCGACGATGAGCGACCGTGATCGCACGCTCGCCCACATGATCATCGACGAGCTGACCGACGCTGGTTATCTGGAGACCCCGCTGGAGGAGTTGCTGGAGCTGATCCCGCCCGAAGACGGGGTCGATCTGTGCGAACTGAACGCCGCGCTGAAGCTGGTGCAGCACCTTGAGCCGGTCGGCATCGCGGCGCGTTCGCTGCAGGAGTGCCTGCTGCTGCAACTGCGCGCACTGCCGTCGGACACCCCCGATCTGACGCTGGCACTGCAACTCGTCGACACGCATCTGGAGCTGCTCGCAGGACGCGAATTCAATCGCCTGCAGCACAGCCTGGGCTGCAGCGAGCATGAGCTGCACAGCGCACGCACGCTGATCCGCTCGCTCGAACCGCGCCCGGGGCGCGGCTTCGCGCCCGACAACACGCGCTATGTGGTGCCCGACATCTTCGTCACCTTTCAGCGCGGGCGCTGGGTGGCGACGCTCAATCCGGCCGTGCAGCCGCAACTGCGCATCAACCGCGCTTACGCCGATCTGGCCTCCGGGCGCGGCGGCGGCAGTTTCTCGGGTCTGTTGCAGGAGGCGCGCTGGCTGCTGCGCAACGTCGAACAACGCTTCAACACCATCCAGCGCGTGGCCGACGCCATCGTGGCGCGCCAACGCCTGTTCTTCACGTATGGCGATGCCGCCATGAAGCCGATGGGCCTCAAGGACATCGCCACCGAACTGGGTCTGCACGAGTCCACCGTGTGCCGCGTCACCAACGGCAAGTACATGTCCACGCCGCGCGGCCTGTTCGAGTTCAAGTACTTCTTCTCGCGCCAGCTCGCCACCGACGATGGCGGCACGTGCTCGGCCACCGCCATCCGGGCGCTGATGAAGGAGCTGATTGCAGCCGAAGACCCGCAAACCCCGTTGTCCGACGCACGGCTGGCCCATCTGCTCGCCGAACAGGGGCTGAAACTGGCACGTCGTACCGTGACCAAGTACCGTACGCTCATGCGCGTACCCAGCGTGGAACTGCGCCGGGTTGCCGGGCGCGCCTCATGACCGCCGCTACCCGCGGCGTTCCCAACCAGGAGACACGACCCATGACGACAGTCATCATTGCCGGGCATTTCGCCCACATCGAAGACCTGCATCAGGCCACCGCAGAGTTGGAAGACGCCGGTTTCAGCCGCGACGACTTTGCCACCTACTTCCTCAACCTCCCCGGTCAGCACGACCTTCACCCCATAGGCGGTGACGCCAAGAGCGACGAGGGCGCCAGCGACGCCGGCAAGACCGCCGCCGCCGGCGCGGTTGGCGGCGGCGCGGCAGGAGCCGTGGCCGGCGGCACCGCCGGCGCGCTGCTTGGCACGCCGGGCGGGCCGGTGGGCGCCCTCGCCGGCGCCGGCCTCGGCGCCTATCTGGGCGCCTTCTCCGGAGCGCTGTGGGGCACCGACGATCCCGATCCCGAAAACGCCAGCCGCGACAGTCCGGCTGAGCCGCCGCCCGGTCCGATGGTTGCCGTGCGGGTGGACACGCAAGAGCAGGAAGCCGCTGCAGCGGACATCCTCGATCGTTGCCGTGCGCGCCAGGTCGACCGCACCCTGGGCGAATGGCACAAGGGCGAGTGGCTGGACTTCGATCCGCGCGAACCCATCAAGACCCTGCTGCGTCGGGACGACCAGCAGTAAGGCAGCACTGCGTGATGCGCCTCGCCGCCGACGGTAGCGCGGCGCGTCACGCGGGGAGCGGCAAGCAGCCGCCCGGGCACGCGGATTTCATGCCTTCCGGCAGGCACTTCCGCCTGACTTTCAGGAGAGATTCATGCCCCGAAATCAGATCAGCATTCCCGACACCATCAAACGCTCGTCGGCCAAGGCGCGACGCACCTATGCCAAGACCCTGGAAAGCGCCGAGCGCCAGTACGGCAAGGGCGAGCGCGCCAGTCGCACGGCGATTTCCGCCCTCAAGCACAGCTTCGAGAAGGTCGGCGATCACTGGGAGGAAAAGGCGCGCCGCGGGCCGTCCGACCCGCGCGCCGAAAAGTCCGTGCCGCGCGACGGGCGCGACCGCGGCGAATCCTTCGGCGGCGTGGATTACAACGGCCACACCGCACGCGAGCTGTACGAGCGCGCGCGCGACCTCAACATCCGCGGGCGTTCGTCGATGAACAAGGCCGAACTCGCCCGCGCCATCGCCAAGCACCAGGACTGAAGCCACGGGCCGCAACACTGCGGCCCTTCACCGCGGCGCTCAGCCGTAGTCGAGCTGCGTCGCCTTGCCCCAGAACACGCGATAGGCAAACACCGTGTAGGCCACGATCAGCGGCAGCACGATGACAATGCCGACCAGCATGAAGCGCAGCGACTCGGGCGCAGCCGCGGCCTGCCACAAGTCCATGCGCTGCGGCACGATCCACGGATACAGGCTGTAGGCCAGGCCATGAAAGGCCAGGATGAAGATCGCCACCGTGGCGGCAAAGGGCACCCACGCCCAGCCCTGGCGCCCCTCCCGCAACTGCGCCGGCAGGCGGTACAGCGCCACCCCGGCGAGCACGAACAGTGCGGCGGTGATCAGCGGGATCGGCGCCAGCAGGAAGACCTCGGGAATGGAGAACCACTTCTCGAAGATCCCCTCGCTCAGAAACGGCGTCACCACCGACACCGCCGCAATGCCGAAAGCCGTGGGCCACAGCGCCCACCAACCCCAGCGCGCGGCGCGGCGCTGCAGCGCGCCCTCGGCCTTGATCAGCAGCCAGCCGGCGCCGAGCAAACAGTAGCCGGCCGCCAGGCACAGGCCGATGAAGGCAGCAAAGGCCACGTTGGTCGGCGTGCGCTCGAAGCCCACCACCAACATGCCCAGCATGTAGCCCTGGGCCAGTGCGGCAAGCAGCGAGCCGACGCAGAAGGCACGGTTCCACCACGGCTTGTGCTGGGCCTGGGCCTTGACCCGGAAGTCGAAGGCCACGCCGCGCAGGATGAGACCGGCCAGCATGGCCGCTACGGGCAGATAGAGCGCGCCCATGATGATGCCGTGGGCCAGCGGAAAGGCTGTCAGCAGCACGCCGACGCCCAGCACCAGCCAGGTCTCGTTGGCATCCCAGAACGGCCCGATCGAGGCCACCATGATGTCCTTGTCGGCATCGCTGGCCAGGCCGAGCAAGGCGCCCAGGCCCAGGTCATAGCCATCGAGCACCACATAGACGAGCACCGCCAGCCCCATCACACCGAGGAACACCAGCGGCAGCCAGGCGTTGGCGTCACCGAGTTCAGTCATCACGCTTCTCCTGTGCAGGGCCGGCGTCAGGTTCGGGACGTTCGCGCTGCGCCACGCCGACGCCGGCCTCGAAGGGGTCGTGGAGCGGATTCATGCGCTTGGGCTCGTCGCTCGCCCCGGCCTTGCGGGCCAGGTGGAAGACCACCGTGATGAAAGCCGTCAGCAGCACGGCGTACAGCGTCAGATACATGCTCAGGGTCATGCCGATATGCGTCGCCGGCGTGTCGGTGGCGGCGTCAGCCGTGGCCAGCACGCCATACACCAGCCATGGCTGGCGGCCGATCTCGGTCACGTACCAGCCCGCCACCAGTGCCACCCAGCCCGAAAACGTCATCGCCACGAGCACGCGCAGCAGGCCCGGCCCCAACACCCCGCGACGGCGCAACTGGTACACCGACAGCCACGACACCAGCAGCATCAACATGCCGATGCCGACCATGATGCGGAAGGCGAAGAACACCGGCCGCACCGGCGGGTGCTCACCGACGAAATCGTCCAGGCCCTGGATCTCGGCGTCGAAGGAATGGCCGAGGTACAAGGACGCCAGACCGGGCACCGCAATCTCGTAGCGATTGCTGCGCGTGGTCTCGTCCGGCAACGCAAACAGCACGGCCGGGGCGCGCGTCTGGGTCTGCCAGATGCCTTCCATCGCGGCCAGCTTGGCCGGCTGGTGGTGCAGCGTGTTGAGGCCGTGCAGGTCGCCGACCAGGATCTGCAGCGGAATCAGCAGGGCCGCAAGGCGCAGGCCGGTGCCAAGTGCCGCGCGCACCTCGCCGGCGTGATCGCCGCGGCGCCAGCGCCAGGCTGAAACGCCGGCAACCAGAAAGGCCGTGGTCAACCCCGAGGCCAGCATCATGTGGGTGAAGCGATACGGAAACGACGGCGAAAACAGGATCGCCAGCCAGTCGGTGGCGTGGGCGCGGCCGTCGATCATCTCGAAGCCGACCGGCGTCTGCATCCACGAATTGAGCGCCAGAATCCAGAACGCCGACAGCGTGGTGCCGGCGGCCACCAGAAAGGTCGCCAGGATGTGCACGCGCCGGCTGACCCGGCCGGTGCCGAACAGCATGATGCCGAGGAAGGTCGCCTCCAGAAAGAACGCCGTCAGCACCTCGTAGGCCAGCAGCGGACCGGCGATGTTGCCGACGGTTTCCATGTAGCCCGGCCAGTTGGTGCCGAATTGGAAGCTCATGGTGACGCCGCTGACCACCCCCAGCGCGAAGGTCAGCGCGAAGATCTTCACCCAGAAGCGGTAGGCCTGCATCCACGCTGCGTCGCCGCTGCGATCGAAGCGCAGGCGGAAATAGAACAGCACCCAGGCGAGCGAAATGCTGATCGCCGGGAACAGGATGTGGAAGGTGATGTTGGCGGCGAACTGCACCCGCGACAACAGCACCGGATCGAGGCTCTCCATCGCTGGCCAGACCTGTCGTCAGCGCACGCTGTCGGTCGGCTGCGCGTACAGGCGCTCGTAGCGCTCCTGGCACGGCACACAGCGCGCAGCCGTCGGTTGGGCCTGCAGCCGGGCGAAGGGAATCTCCTCGTCACAGTCGATGCAGATGCCAGCCTGGCCGTCGGCGACGCGCGCCCGCGCCGCCTCGATATCGCGCAGTTCGCGCACTTCGCGCACGACGGCGGCGTTCTCGTTGTCGCGTGTCAGTTCCACATCGGCACGGTCGGCCGTGTCGCCTACCGGCGTCGTGGTTTCCGGTTCGCTGACTTCACGCAGGCGGTCGATGTGCTCGTGCACGCCGGACCTGACCTCCTGCTCACGCGCGGCTAGCAGTTCCTCCAGGATGTTCAGTTGCTGTTCGCTCAGATGGCTCATGAATCGCTCCTCGTTGCGCCCTGCCGGGCATGGGACGCTTTGCTGCAAGTCGCGGACCCGGCAGGCCTGCCCGCTTGAAGCACCGCCAAGCTCGACGGCAGCGGTAGCTTTTTCGTCGCCGTGCACATTCTTCATCCCGCTCGGGGACGACTGCGTGCGCCGCGCATGCAAATGCCACGCCCGCCACGCGACGGGTACGCCACTTGCAAACATCGCGGGACATCCACGCTTCAATGGAGAGCACCACATGCATCAGACGGTCAGCGACTACCTGCTCGAACGCCTGCACGCGTGGGGCGTGCGCCGCATCTACGGTTATCCGGGTGACGGCATCAACGGCATCATCGGCGCCTTCGACCGCATGGGCAGCCGCATGCGCTTCATCCAGGCCCGTCACGAGGAACTGGCGGCCTTCATGGCCTGCGCCCACGCCAAGTTCACCGGCGAGGTGGGGGTGTGCCTCGCAACCTCCGGCCCCGGCGCGGTGCACCTGCTCAACGGCCTGTATGACGCGAAGCTCGACCACCAGCCGGTAGTGGCCATCGTCGGCCAGCAACGCCGCGCCGCCCTCGGTGGCGACTACCAGCAGGAAGTGGATCTGGTGTCGCTGTTCAAGGATGTGGCACACGAGTTCGTGCACATGGCGACCACGCCGGAGCAGGTGCGTCACCTGATCGACCGCGCCATGCGCATCGCGCGCGACCAACGCACGGTGACCTGCGTCATCGTGCCCAACGACGTGCAGGATCTGGCCGCCGCCGACCCGTCGCGCGAACACGGCACCGTGCACAGCGGCATCGGCCGCACCGCCATCGGCCAGGTGCCGGCGGCAGACGATCTGGCCGAAGCCGCCGACATCCTCAACCGCGGCGAGCGCGTGGCCATGCTGGTTGGCGCCGGTGCGCTCAATGCCACCAACGAGCTCATTGCGGTGGCCGAGCGGCTGGGCGCCGGCGTGGCCAAGGCCCTGCTCGGCAAGGCCGCGCTGCCCGACGACCTGCCCTACGTCACCGGCGCCATCGGCATTCTCGGCACCAAGGCGAGCTGGGATCTGATGAACGAGTGCGACACCCTGTTGATGGTCGGCTCGGGCTTTCCCTACGGCGAATTCCTGCCGCCCGAAGGCCGCGCGCGCGGCGTACAGATCGACATCGACCCGCGCATGATCGGCCTGCGTTACCCGATGACGCTGGGCCTGGTCGGCGACAGCTGCGAAACCCTGCGCGCGCTGCTGCCGCTGCTCGACCACAAGCCGGCCGACGTCTGGCGCAAACGCGTGCACAGCTGGGTGGAACGCTGGTGGCGGGTGCTCGAGAGCCGCGCGATGAACCCGGCCGATCCGGTCAATCCGCAGCGCGTGTTCTGGGAGCTGTCACCGCGCCTGCCCGACGACGCCATCATCACCTGCGACTCGGGCTCGGCCGCCGACTGGTACGCGCGCGACCTTCGCCTGCGCCGCGGCATGCTCGCCTCGCTGTCGGGCGGCCTGGCCAGCATGGGCTCGGCCGTGCCGTATGCGCTGGCCGCCAAGTTCGCCCACCCGAAGCGGCCGGTGGTGGCGCTGGTTGGCGACGGCGCGATGCAGATGAACGGCATCAGCGGCCTCATCACCGTCGCGCGCCACTGGCAGGAATGGAACGACCCGCGAATGGCCATCCTGGTGCTCAACAACGGCGATCTGAATCAGGTGACGTGGGAGCAGCGCGCCATGGGCGGCGACCCGCGCTTTGCCGATTCGCAGGAAGTGCCGGACTTTCCGTATGCCGCCTACGCCCGCCTGCTGGGCCTCGGCGGCCTGTTGGTGGAGCGGCCGGAAGACGTCGGCGCGGCCTGGGATCTGGCCTTGTCGGCTGATCGGCCGACCGTGGTCGAAGTGCGCACCGACCGCAACGTGCCGCCGCTGCCGCCTTACGTAACGCTCAAGCAGGCTGTGTCCTACGCGCGTGCGCTGCGCGGCGACCCCGACGCCCGCGCGCTGGTGATCACCTCGCTGCGCGAAACCTGGGACAGCCTTTTCCCCGGCAGCAAGCGATGAACAAGCCCTTGCGCCACACCCTGCAATGCCGGGCACGCCACGCGCTGCCGGCGTGTTCGGCCCGTTTACCGGAGACCGCCATGATGTCCACCTTCCTGCAGCCCCTGTCGCGCGCCGGCGCCATCATGTTGTCGGCGCCGGAACCGGCCGGGTTCTCCCGCAAGCCGCCCGGCGCCGACGCTGATGAAACGCCGTCACCCACCCCGCTGACGGCTGATCTCGCGTCCCACGAGACGGCCGCCCGCCGCCATCGCATCGTCATCGTCGGCGGTGGCGCCGGCGGGCTCGAACTGGCCGCGCGCCTGGGTGACGACGCCGGCCGGCACGGCAAGGCCGAGATCGTGCTGGTGGACGCGGCCCTGACGCATCTGTGGAAGCCGCTGTTGCACGAAGTCGCGGCCGGCACCATCGAGCCGCAGGACAACGAGTTCGACTTCCTGCAACAGGCGCGCCGCCATCACTTTCACTTTCATCCCGGCCGTCTCGAAGCACTGGAGCGCACGGCGCAGCGCATCTGGCTGGCCCCGCTGACCGACGAATCGGGCATGGAGCTGGCCCCGCGCCGGCCGGTGGCCTACGACACGCTGGTCATCGCCATCGGCTGCGTCGACCACGACTTCGGCACGCCCGGCGTGCGCGAGCATTGCCTGTCGCTGAACACGGCCGAGGAGGCCCGGCGCTTTCACCAGCGTCTGCTGGCGCTGTGCGTGCGGGCCGAGATGAGCACCGGTGAGCCGGTGCGCATTGCCATCGTCGGCGGCGGCGCCACCGGCGTGGAACTGGCCGCCGAGCTGAGCAGCGCCGGCGCCGAAATCGCCGCCTACGGCGTGCGACTGCGCCAGTTGAAGCAGCCGCTGCACATCACCGTGCTGGAGGCCTCCGACAGCCTGCTCTCGGCGTTGCCGCAGCACATGGTCCGCGAGGCCCACGAGAATCTGCGCCGACGCGGCGTGGACATCCGGCTCGGTGCGCGGGTGACCGAAGCTCACGCCGATCACATGGTGCTCGAGGGCGGCGAGCGCATTACCGCGGATCTGATGCTGTGGAGCGCCGGCACCCAAGGGCCGGAAGTGCTGGAAAACCTGAGCGGACTGGAGAGCAACTCGCGCCGCCAACTGAAGGTCCGGCCGACGCTGCAGACCACCGCCGACGACCGCATCTTCGCCTTTGGCGACTGCGCCAGCTGCCAGCTGCCCGGCGACGACAAGCCGCTGCCGCCCAAGGCGCAGGTCGCGCAGCAACAGGCCCAGCTGCTGGCACGCTCGCTGCAGCGCCACATCGTCGGCAAGCCACCGCTGGAGTTCCGTTACCGCGAACACGGCAACCTGGTTTCGCTCGGACGCAAACGCGCCGTCGGCGACGTCGACGCGCCGGGCGGGCAGCACCTGCGTCTGAGCGGACGCTCGGCACGGCTGGGTTACTGGATGCTGTACCAGCGCCATCTGATGGTGCTGCTCGGCGGGCTGCGCATGGTGCTGGTCACCATCGGCCGGTGGCTGAAGCGGCGCTCACAGCCGAAAGTAAAACTGCACTGAACAAGTGCCGGAACCTTGCTTGCAAACGCGGCTGGCGCAGTCCGGGGTGGACTGCGATGACGGGATGGGCTTAAACGGCGCGGCCGGACGCAGCTGCGGCCCGCCTGAACAGACGGGCCGCAGCGGGTTGTAGAAGTTACAACCGCCGACAAGAACTACACGTCGGCGGCCTGCCGTGCACGATCAGCGCGACGGCCGCGTGGTCAGCGAATTGCGCACTTCGCGCACGCCGTCGACGCCCTTCGCCGTCCGCTCTGCTTTCTGGGACTCGGCTTCGGAATCGACGGTGCCATTCAGATGCACGACGCTGTTGCGCACCTCGACTTCGATGTCGCGCGCCTTGGTTTCGTCGTTGCCGATCAAGGCCGCCTTCACCCGCGTTTCCAGCATCTGGTCGCCGACCTGTTCGCCCATATCGCGGTCGCCAGCGCCCTGATTCATCGGACGCTGATCTGCGTCGCGCTCCTGCATGCGCCGCTGGTCGCCGTCGGTCATCGGGCGCTGGTCGGCGCTGCGTTCCTGCATGCGCCGCTGGTCTCCTTCGGCATACACGGCCGGGGCCACCAGGGCGGCAGCGGCGATGGCGCCAATCACGGATGCGAGTCTGCTTTTCTGCATGGAACTTTCCTCCTGTCAGGTCCGCGTCGGCGTGCACGCAGCGCGCCTCGCGGAACATTCCGGACCGTCGGATGACGGCTCCACACAGCACAAGGCAATCGACATACCTGCAGGGCACGATGCTTGCAGCATCACCTAAGGAACCCTTTCGGTGGAGACCCCCATGAATGTCAGACTCGATTCCCTGCCTCCGCCCCGTTCCGCAGCCGGACCGCAGGCGCGGCAGCGGGCAAGCGCTTGAGGCCGCGCCCCTCCGTGATGCCACGCCGACGCCATTTGCGCGCGATGGCCATGGCACCCGCAGCGCCCGGCGTGGCGGCCGACGCCCGGCGAGCGGACCGTTCCATCGCCGTCGCCGCGCTGGTCATCCTGCTGCTGGGCTTTGCCCTGCTGCTGTGGGCCATTGCCGACGTGGTGCTGCTGATCTTCGCCGGCGTCCTGCTGGCGGTGTTCCTGCGCGGCCTGGCCGAAGCCCTGTCGGAGAAATGCGGGATGTCGGACCAGGCTGCGCTGGCCGTGGTGGTGCTGTCGGTGGTCGGGGTGCTGACCCTGGGCGGCACATTCCTCGGCGACGAAGCCGCCAGCCAGCTCGAGCAGCTCGGGCCGCGCCTGGGCGAAGCCTGGGACAAGGCGCTGGCCACCATCAGGAGCTATGAATGGGGCAACACGCTGCTCTCCGAGTACAACCTGCGCCTGCTGATGCCTCAGAGCGAGGACTGGCTGAAGCATCTCGGCGGCCTGTTCTCCACCACCTTCGGCGCCGTGGTGGGCGTGTTCATCACAGTGTTCATCGGCCTCTATGGGGCGGCTGACCCGGGCACCTACCGTCGCGGCTTCCTTGCCCTGTTCCCGCTCGGCAGCCGTGATCGGGCCGGACAGATGGTCGACGACGTCACCCAGACCCTGCGCTGGTGGCTGATCGGCACTTTCGCCAAGATGACGCTGGTGGGCCTGTCGGTGGGCATCGGCTTGTGGATGCTCGACATCCCGCTGGCGCTCGCGCTGGGGCTGATCGCCTTTCTGTTTGATTTCGTGCCCTTCATCGGCCCGATCCTGGCGGCCGGCCCGGCCTTGCTGGTGGCGCTGGCGACGGGGCCCGACGAAGCGCTGTATGTGTGTCTGCTCTACCTCGGTGTGCAGGCCGCAGAAAGCTACGTGATCTCGCCGCTGATCGACCAGCGCAGCGTGCACCTTCCGCCCGCCCTGGCAATCGCCTCGCAGGTCCTTCTCGGCGCCCTGCTGGGTGCACTCGGTGTGGTCTTTGCCACGCCGCTGGCCGCCTCGGGTATCGTGCTGCTGCGCGCACTGTACGTCGAAGACGAGCCCGAGCCGCCCGACGCGGAGGAGTGCAAGGATTGAGCATGAATGACGACCGTCAACCGGAACTGCCCATGTCTGACGAGCCCCCTCAGTTTGCACCGCGCCGCAGGCTGATCCAGGTCGCCGTCGGGCTGGCCGTGCTGCTCGTGCTGTATGCGCTGGCCGGCTTCCTGCTCGCGCCATGGCTGGTGCAGCGCCAGCTGCCGCAGCTCGCGGCAGAACGCCTGGGGGTGGAGCTGACGCTGGAGTCCCTGCGCTTCAACCCGTTTACCCTGCGCGCCGAAGGCCGCGACATCGTCGTCGCGCTGCCTGACGGCGAGCGCCTGGCCACGGCCGAACGCTTCAGCGCAGATCTGGCGTGGAGCGGGCTGTTCACCCGCCACTGGACGCTGTCGTCGGTCGAACTCGACCGTCCGCAGGTCGCACTCATGCGCGAGGCCGACGGCAGCTTCGTGCTGCCCCAGCCGCGCCGCGACGAAGCCGCGCCAGCCGCCACCGGCGATGACACCGCCCAAGCCGAGCGCGCGCCGCCGGCCGTGTTGCTGCGCCACCTCACACTGAACAACGGCAGATTCAGCGTGCGCTCGCGCAATGACGAGTACGCGCCGGTGGTGGCGGACGACATCATGCTCGAAGCCAGCGACCTCGCCACTAACGGCGGCGAGCCCTCGGGCCGCTATCGCCTCGCAGCGTCGCTGCCGGGCGGCGGCACGCTGACGGCCGAAGGCCTGGTCACAATTGCCGCACGCAGCAGCGCCGGCTCCCTCGCCATCGCCGACGCCGAGCTGTCCGGCTGGTGGCCGCTGTTGGCTCGCGAATGGGCGCTCGCGCCGCCGCAGGGTCGGCTTTCGGGCACCGGCAATTACCGCGCGGGGGTCACCGCCAACGGCTTCGACCTTGTCCTCGACCGCCTGTCGCTGACCGCCACCGGGCTCTATCTGGCGCAGCCCGACTCCGACACACCGATGCTGGCGCTGCAGCAAGCCAGCACCAGCGAAGGTCGTTTCGCCCTCGGCGAGCGCCAGCTCACGCTGCCCGGATTACACCTGACCGACGGCGAGCTGAGCCTGCAGGTGGACGCCGAAGGGCGGCTGGACTGGGCCACGCTGCGCCGCAACCCCGACGAGACGCAGGCCACCGAAACGGACCCGTGGCACATCGACCTGCCCGATGCGCGCGTCGAGGCCCTGGCCGTGCATTACCGCGAGTTGAGCAACGAGCAGCGCCGTCTGGACGTGGCCCGTGCCGACGCCACCGGCAGCGTGCTGATCGCTACCGGCGAAGAGGGTGTGCGCATCGAGAGCCTGGCCGCCACGCTGCAGGAGCCGCGCTTTTCGGGCGGCGACGCCACGCCACTGGCGGTGCAGCGCATCGTCATCCAGGACGGCAGCCTGAACACCGCCCGCCGCAGCCTGCGCGCGGCCAAGCTGACGTTGTCCGGCAGCCAGGTGAATATCGCCATCGCGCCGGACGGCAACCTGCAAGTGCCGGGCGGGCTGCTGCCACGTGCCGCCCAGGAGGGCCGGCCGGCCGATGCGCCGGCCGACGAGCCCTCCGAACCGTGGTCCTACGACTTCCGTCAGGTCAGCGCCGACGACATCAAACTCGGCTTTCACGACCGCCGCGCCGCCACTCCGCTGCAACTGCAGGCCACTGCCCGGCTGCAGCTGAACGAGGTCGCGAGCGGCGCCGAAACCCCGCTGGGCTTTGAGGCACGGCTGCAACTTGCCAGCGGCGGCACCCTGCGCCTGCAAGGCACGGCGGCGCAGGACGCCAGCACGCTGCAGGGCCGGGTGCATCTGGACGGTGTCGATCTCACGCCGGCACGCGCGCTGGTCGAGTACCACACCACGCTGCGGCTGGTCGGCGGGAAGCTTGGCGGCGAACTGCAACTGGCCTACGCCCGTGACGCGCAACCAAAACTGAAGGTCGACGGCAACGCCCGGCTCGACGCCATCCGCTTTGACGTGGCCGAAAGCGGTGAACCGCTGTTCTCCGCCCGCAGCGTGACCACCCGCGGCGCCCTGCAACTGTCGCCGAACGACATGACGCTGTCGTCGGTGGTGCTGGACCACGCCACCGCCGTGCTGCAGGTGGATGCTGATCGCCAGCTCAATCTCGCCGAGATCGTGCGGGAGCGCCAGCAGGAGGACGCCCAGCGCGATGACGACGGCGAGCGTTTCCCGCTGCGCATCGATCGCATCGAACTGCGCGAAGCCACCATCGACTTCAGCGACGAGAGCCTGATCCTGCCCTTCTCCACGCAGATCACCCAGCTCAACGGCTCGCTGCGCAGCGTCAGCAATGCCCCCGACAGCGAGGCCGTGCTCGACGCCCGCGGCGCCATCGAGCCGCATGGCGAGGCGCGCGCCGAAGGCCGCCTGCGCCCCTTCGACCCGACCGAGCTGACCGACGTCACGGTGCAATTCGACAACGTCGAAATGTCCGAACTCTCGCCGTACACCGCCACCTTTGCCGGCCGCACCATCGCCCGCGGGCAGCTGTGGCTGAAGGTGGATTACCGCGTCTTCGACCAGCGCCTGGATGGCCTCAACGTGGTCACGCTGGAAGACTTTGAACTGGGCGAACGGGTCGATGCGCCCGGCTCGATGGACCTGCCGCTGGAACTGGCGCTAGCGCTGCTGCGCGACCCGCAGGGACGCGTGCACCTCGAAGTGCCGGTGCGCGGCGACGTCGGCGACGCGAGCTTCGGCTACGGCGCACTGGTGCGCGACGCCATCGGCAACGTGCTGCAGCGCGCGATCACCGCGCCGTTCCGCCTGCTGGCGCGGCTGGTCGGGGGCGGCGAGGACGACAGCCTGGAGGCCATAGGATTTGAAGCCGGCAGCGCGCGTCTGGCCCCGCCGCAGCAGGAAAAGCTGCAGCGTCTGGCTGACGCCCTGAGCCAGCGGCCCAAGTTGCAACTGCAGCTGCGCGGCACCTACCTTTCCGAAGTCGACGACAAGGCCTTGCGCACCCAAGCCCTGCGGCGCGAGATCGCCGCCAGCGCCGGCACCACTCCCGAAACCGGCCCGGTCCCGCTGCTCGACTTCGGCAACGAAGCCGTGCGCCGCGCCGTCGCCAAGCTTTACGAGGAACTCACCGGCCCCAATGCGCTGGCCGAGTTCCGCAGCGAGTTCGCACAGGGCCCCCAAGCCGGCAACGAGGCAGCACTGCACCGTGCGCTGTTCGAGCGCTTGCTGCAGAACCAGCCGCTCGCCGAAGGCGCGCTTGAAGAGCTCGCCCGCCAGCGCGGTGAAGCGGTACAGGAATTTCTGGTCGGTCTAGGCGTGGCGGAGCAGCGCCTGGACAAGCAGCCGGCCGGCAGCGCTTCGTCCGACAAGGGCGCCGGTGTGGAGCTGTCGCTGGACACCAAGTAAAACGCCGGCAGCGGGCTGCGTTTCAAGGCCCGGGGTTGCCGCTCGTGCGCAGTGCGCCGGCACCACGCTGCAGCCAGCGCCAGCTCATCCAGCCCGCCGCAACGAGGTAGAACAGCGAGCCGGGCACCCACATGATCAGGCCGGCGAGTTGCTGTTCGGTCACGCTGCGCTCCGGCCCGTAGAAGGACACGGTGGCGAAGGTCAGCAAGGCGCCGAGCAGGCCGGTGTGCATCAACGTCACGCCCACGGCGACCAGCGCGGCACCGGTCGCACTGCCTGTCGCGCGCAGCGCCGCCCACCAGAACAGCCACGCGGTGAACAGAAAGGCAGCGTGTTCGAGGGCGTGCACCCAGGCGTTGTCCAGCGCCAGCACGTAGAGAAACGGTACGTGCCACACCCACACCATCGCGCCGTGCAGCGTGGCGCAAGCGGCCGGCTGGCGACCGGCCAGCACCAGCGCGCGCCATAGCAAACGGCCGCGCCCGCCCAGCGCCGCGTGCCACTGCGGCAGCGGCCCGGCCAGCGCCCATAGCGGTGCGATGACAACCATGAACAGCATGTGCTGCACCATGTGCATGGCGGTGTTGGTCTCGGCCCAGTGGTCGAGCGGGCCGAACACCGCCAGCACGGCAATCACCATGCCGGCGTGAAAGCACCAGCGCGCGGAGGCCGGCGCCGGTCGCAGCCGCACACCGCGCAAATAGAGCAGCCAGGCGGTGGCCATGCCCAACGCGGCCAGCCACAGCGGCAGGCGCTCAAGCTCCAGCGCAAACGGCGAATGGGCCTGCACCGCGCCCGACGTCAGCAGCAGGCACGCCATCAACATCCCCTGCACGCAGCGCCGGGGCGACATCACAGGCATGGCGGCAGCCCCAGCAGCGGCACGCCGACGAACAAGATGGCGACCACCGCGATGACGTGCATCGCCGACCCGACGCGTGCGGCGAAGCGCTCCTGCGACGGGCGGCCCTCGGCGTGGCGCGCGGCACGCCAGCACTGCACGGCGTAGTAAGTCGGCACCAAAGCGGTGAGCAGCGTGAACAGCAGGAACCCGACATTGATCGAACCCATGCCCTCGCCCGCCGCAGGTTGCAGCCGCTCGCAGGCCACCGCCACGCCGCCGTACAGGGCGACGAACCACACGCCCCACAGGCTCAGGCCAAGCGGGATGTGCGCCGGATGGAAAGCGGACGGTTTCATGCGCCGCCCCATGCCGGCGGGAACAGCACCAGCGCCGCCCAGGCGCTCCACAGCACGCCACCGTTGAAGTGCCACAGCCGCGCCACGACCTGCGGCTCGTAGGGCGCTTCGAGGTGCACGTAGCCATGGCGCACCCGCAGCGCCTGCAGCGCGGTCACGGTCGCGGCGAGCGCCACATGGACCATGGCGTAGCCCAGCGTCACGGCGATCACCGCGTCGTGTGTGGTGGCCGTGATGTCCAGACCGGCAGCGCTCAGCGAGGCCAACAGCAAGCCCAGCGTGACGAGGCCGCCGGCGCTTGCCGCGGCAAAGCCGACGCCGGAGTACGGCAGGCGCACGCCGCGGGCCAGACGCCCGGCGAGCCGGCCCATGCCGAGTTGCGCCACGCTGTGCACCACGGCCGCGGCCAGCAACAACATGCCGGCCAGGCCGGTCACGCCGGCGTTCTCCGGCACCTGCCAGTTGGGCGCCACGGTCCACAGGTAGATCCAACCAAACAGCAGCGACAGATACAGCGCGCCGTCGGCCAGCAGGGTCAGTGCCATGCCGAACAGGCCGGGGCCATCCGCCGTGCTTGAGTGCAGTGGCGGATCGCCCTCGACGCGGCGCGCGCCGGCTACCGCCTGGGAATGGTGGCCGTTCTCCCACGACCAGCGCAGCAGCAGCGCCACCGTGAACAGCGCCGCAACGAGTGCCAGCCAGTAGAACTTCGTCAGCAGCGCGATGCACATCACCGCCAACACCGCGGCGGTGATGATCGGCAGCAAGGTGTTGCCGGGCAGATGAATGACCTCGCGCACCGCTCCGCTGAACGGATCGACGCCCCAGGTTTCGCGGCGACCGTGGTCGATGACGTTCAGCCCGCCTTCGCCGCGCGCCAGTTCGACGCCCAGTTGCGGTCGCTCCCACAGCGGATGGCGGCTCGTCACACGCGGCAGGGTGAGGAAGTTGTAGGGCTGCGGCGGCAAGGCGGTGGCCCACTCCAGCGTGTCGGCCTGCCACGGGTTGTCCGGCGCCGGCCGGCCATAGCGGAAGTGCAGCAGGATGTCGGCAATCACGACGGCAATACCCGCCGCCATTACGAAACTGCCCACCGACGAAATCAGGTTGGGCAAGTCCCAGCCCAGCCCGGCCTCGTAGGTGCTGACCCGCCGTGGCATGCCGAGCAGGCCGGTCCAGTGCATCACCAGAAAGGTCAGGTTGAAGCCGCCGAACACCAGCCAGAAACCGCAGTGCCCCAGCCCGCGCATCGGCATCCGACCGGAGAAATGCGGCAGCCAGTAGTACAGTCCGGCCACCATCGGAAAGAACATGCCGCCGACCAGCACGTAGTGCAGATGCGCGACGACGAAATGCGTGTCGTGCACCTGCCAGTCGAAGGGCACCAGCGCCAGCATCACGCCGGTCAGCCCGCCGGCCACGAAGACCACCAGAAAACCGGTCAGCCACAGCATCGGCAGGTGGAACACCGGCCGCCCCAGCCACAGCGTGGCGATCCACGAAAACACCTGAATGCCGGTGGGCACCGCCACCAGCATGCTGGCGGCGGAGAAGAAGGCCTGCGCCAGCATCGGGATGCCGACCGTGAACATGTGGTGCACCCACAAGCCGAAACTGATGAAGGCCGTGGTCAGCACCGCCACCACCACCCACGCATAGCCGACGATGGGGCGGCGCGCGAACACCGGCAGCAGCGTCGACACGATGCCGGCCGCGGGCAGGAAGATGATGTACACCTCGGGGTGGCCGAACAGCCAGAACAGGTGCTGCCACAGCACCGGGTCGCCGCCGCGGGTCGGGTCGAAGAAGGGCATGCCGACCGCGCGTTCAAGCTCGAGCAGGATGGAGCCGAGGATCAGCGGCGGGAAGCCGACCACGATCATCATCGCCATCGCCAGGATGTACCAGGCGTACAGCGGCATCTTGTCGAGCGACATGCCCGGCGCGCGGGTGCGCAGGATGGACACCGCCAGCTCGACGCCGGCGGATACCGCCGAGATCTCGACGAAGGTGATGCCGATCAGCCAGAAATCGGAGTTCGGCCCGGGGGTGTAGGTGCCGCTCGACAGCGGCGGGTACATGAACCAGCCGGCGTCCGGCGCCACGCCCAGAAAGAGGCTGGCGCACAGGATCAGCCCACCGAACAGGTAACACCAGTAGCCGAAGGCCGTCAGGCGCGGAAACACCAGGTCTCGCGCGCCCAGCATCTTGGGCAGCAGATAGACCGCCATCCCCTCCATCATCGGCACCGCGAACAGGAACATCATCACCGTGCCGTGCATGGTGAACACCTGCCCGTACGCCTCGGGCGTCATGATCGGGTGCTCCGGCAGCGCCAGCTGGGTGCGGATCAGCATCGCCAGCAGGCCGCCGAACAGGAAGAAGCCCAGCCCGGTAACCATGAAGCGCAGGCCGATGGTGGTGTGGTTGACCGCGCTGATGGCGCGCCAGCCCGGTTCGTTGCGCCATACCGCGTGAAAGGCCCGGTGCAGTTCGGGCTCGGGCGTGGCCGCGGCCGTGCTGTCGGTTTCGGGCGGGCGCTGTGCGTCGCTCATTGCCCGCCCTCCTGCTGCGCCTCAAGCCACGCCTCGAAGGCCGCGGCCTCATGGACCTGCACCTGCAGCACCATGACGGCATGGCCGGTGCCGCAATACTCGGCGCACTGCCCGCGAAACTCACCGGGCTCGTCGGCAAACAGCCGGATCAGATTGCTGCGCCCCGGCACCACGTCGATCTTGCCGGCCAGGCGCGGCACCCAGAACGAATGGATGACGTCGGCGCTGCGCACGCGCACATCCACCGCCCGTCCGGCGGGCAGATGCAGTTCATCAGTGAGCACCACCTCGCTGTCCGGGTAGCGCACTTCCCACCACCATTGGTGGCCGGTAATCTCGACGCGCAAGGGCTGTTCGCCGACCAGCGGCAAGGGCAGCATGCGATGACCGGCCGGAATGCCGAAGGCCAGCAACACGACAATCGCGCTGCACGGCAACACCAGCCCACCCCACACCAGCCAGCGCAGCGTGACGCGGCGCGCCTGCTCGGGGCTCAGCTGTGGAGCGGGTCGGCGCATCGCATACAGCCACACCGCCACCACCCCGATCAGCACCACCACGGCCACGGCCAGCATGCCCCACCACAGCTGGGCCGCCTCGCGCGCTGCCGGGCCCGCCGGTTGCATGGTGGACTGCGGTCCGGCGCATCCGGCCAGCAGCCCGGCGCCGAGACACACCATCACTCGCCAACTGCCGAGGAAGCCTTTATGCCCCGACCCCTGCGACCGCCCGGACCACCCTTGCCGAAGGACACGCCGGAGCCGATCCACAGCCGCGCGTCCATCGGCCCGCATCCGCTGCATCCGATGCTGATCCACTTTCCGGTCGCCGCACTGCTCGGGCTGGTGGCCACGGATTTCGGCTGGTGGATCAGCGAAGACCCGTTCTGGACGCGCGCCGGCCTGTGGCTGGCCGGCGTCGGCGCCCTCGGCGGCTGGGTGGCGAGTTCCATGGGGTTGATCGATCTGCTGACCGTGCCGCGTATTCGCGAAAAGATCGCTGCCTGGTGCCACGCCGTACTGGCGGTAATGATGCTCTCGGCGGCCACCCTCAACTGGTTGCTGCGGCTGCGCGAGGCGGAAACGGTGGACGTTGCCGGCCCCTGGCTGTCGGTGCTCACCGCGGTGCTGATTGCGCTGACCGCCGCGCTCGGCGGGCAACTGGTGTACGAACACGCCGTGGGCGTGAGCCAACCCGCCCAACCGGACGAGGCGGAGGAGCCGGCGGACGGGCGCTGAGGCCGCCCGGGCCCGGCCGTCGCGCCCGCGGGGGCGTGCATGGGCGCTCCCTAGAATGGTTTCGCCAGCACCAGCCACAAGGTCGCTCCGATGAAGGTCAGCACGCCCAGCAACAAGGCGTTGGCGCAACGGCGCAGTAGAGCCATCGAGGGGGATTCGCGCTCCAGCTGCAGCAGCACTGCGCCACAGCCGGCGTGGCAGCACACCATGCCGGACACGCTGCTGAGCTTGGCGACCAGCCACAAGCCGGTGATGTCGGCGCTCAGGAACAGCAGCGTGCCGGAGCCGACGGCCAGCAGTGCCGCCGGCGTGGCGGCCCAGATGAACAGCAGCCGCGCGAGGCGGGCGTGCAGGCTGTCGTCGTGCGCCTCGGCCGGCAGGCAGGCTGCGCGCAACAGCGTCGGCAGATAGATGAGCAGGCCGCACCACACCAGCAGGGCCGAGAAGTGGAACAGCTTCAGCCAAGGCATGGTCCCTCCAGATGCGCCGTCGGGCGGCGCTCACAGCAGGTATTCCAGGCGCCGCGCCAGCCATTCGAGAAAGCGCGAGGTGATGCCGCGACGCTTCCAGTCCGCCGCCAGCACTTCGTGCGACTCGCCGACGTCGTGGGTGAACAGGGCTTCGAGTTCCTGCGCGAAACCGCCATCCAGCACAAGAATGTCGGCTTCATAGTTGTGGACGAAGCTGCGCCAGTCGAGATTGGTGGACCCCACGCTGGACCACACGCCGTCGATCACCGCTGTCTTGGCGTGCAGCAGGGCATCGCGGCGCTCGAAGACCCTCACGCCGGCCTTCAGCAGCTTGCTGTAGTGCGATCGCCCGGCATGAAAGGGCGCCCAGAAATCGCTGAAGCCGGGCAGCACCAGACGTACGTCCACGCCGCGGCGGGCGGCCGCAGCCAGCGATTCCACAAGCCGTTCGTCGGGCACGAAATAGCCGTAGGTCAGCCACACGCGCTCGCTCGAATGCTCCAGCGCAGACAGCAGCGCGACGTACAGCTCGCTGCGCCCCTGGATCGGATCGGCTGCCACGAGCCGCATCGCCATGTCGCCGGCGCGCTCCGGTGTCGGACGCGAGCGCGCCGCCATCTCGGGCTTGCAGCGCTGGTCGCGCCAGCTGTCGTCGAACAGCTGCTGGAAGTGCGCCACCACCGGGCCGCGCACCTCGACATGGGTGTCGCGCCAGCCCGAACGGGGGTCGGCCGACTGCCCGCTCTGGCCGAAGGAACCCGAGCTGTAGACCGAGCTGATGTTGATGCCGCCGGTAAAGGCCACCTCGCCGTCCACCACCAGAATCTTGCGATGGTTGCGGTTGTTGATGGTGAGCTCTGTATCGGCGGCAGCGTCCATCGGATTGACCGGATTGAATTCGCACACCGCTACTCCGAGCGCGCGCAACTCGTCGAAGTACGACGCCTCCGTGCTGCGCGAACCAACGCTGTCGTACATCACCCGCACGTCCACGCCGTGCTGGCGCCGATCCTCCACCAGCGCCAACAGGCGTTCGCCTGCCCCCTCCCGTTCGAGGATGTAGGTCTCCAGATCGATGCTGTGCTGCGCCTCGGCGATGGCGCGGAACATCGCATCCTTGGTGTTGGGGCCATCGATCAGCAGATGTGCATCGTTGCCCAGCACCAACGGAGAGACGACAACCTTCTCGACCTGGGCCAGATGGCGGGCGAGCAGCTGTTGCTCGTCGCGGTCGCGCGCGAGCTTCTGCACCACGGCTGCAGCGCGTGGCGCTTTGATCGGGCCGTGTTCGTCCTCGATGCGTACTTCGCCCGCGGCACCCCCCGCCTGCGGCGGCGGCACTGCGACGGCCGGCCCGATGGCACAGCCGCCCAGCAAGGGGCTCAGGGCGAGTACACAAGCCCATCGATCAATTCGACGGCTTGATTCGGATGTCATTTCTGACCGACCGTACCCCCGGAACGTCACGCGCCAGCTCGACAGCGCGGTTTGCCTCAGCAGTGGTGCCTACAAAGCCACTCAGCTGCACCACGCCGTTGTGGGTTTCGACCTGCACCTCGCGCCCGCGCACTTCCTTGCTTTCCACCAATCGGGCCTTGACCCGTGTGGAAATGGCCGCGTCATCAATGTAGGCGCCGGTCGACTGGCGCGTCTCGGTGCGGGCGCAGGCTGCCACCAGCGGCACCAGCATGACCGCCGTGGCGGCACGCAGCATGGAACGTCTGTTCATCATCTTGGGATTCCTCCAGAGATTGGGAGTCGATCGCGGCGGCGCACTGCGGCAAGGCGCAAGGCGCCGCTGTTGCCGACCGCCGAAGGCGAGCCCCCGGCCTGTCGGCCTTCGCGCGGGCGATCACGGCCGCGCGAAGATCGGCCCAGCCCACACGCTATCAGGTGGGGTCGGGCATCGTCAGACGGGGGCTAACCAGCCCCCCCCATCAAGCCCATGACCAGCGACACCAAGAAGATCACGAGGAAGACGTAGAACAGGATTTTGGCAATGCCGGCGGCGCCGGAGGCAATGCCCCCGAAGCCGAACACAGCGGCAACAAGTGCGATGACCAGAAATACCACGGCGTAATAGAGCATGGTCGTTCTCCTGTTGAGGTGATTTTGACTGCGCTGCGATGGAGCAATCCGCGTGCCCCGCCCGGTTCTGCACGATCAGCCTGCGCGAATGCCGCGGCGGCATAAAAAGCGCCACGCCGGCTGTAAAACTTGCAGGCGAGGGACGGTGCTCCATCGCGCTTGATGAATACGCTGACTACTGGCGCGAACTGCTCATGGACCCCGCGCCGTTCGAGGGGCGCGAGATACCGCACATGGCCTGCCCTACCGATCGCAGACCCTGGCGGTTGGCGAGGTCCGCCAGCGAGACGATGCCCACCAGCTGCTTGTCATGGTCGAGCACCACCAGGCGATGCAGCTGGATGTCGCCCATGTTGCCGGCCACGCTGTCGAGGTCGTCATCCTCGAAGCAGTACTTCACCTCCTGACTCATGACCTCGCGCACCTTGGTGTCGGCCGACTTGCCCTCGGCCACGCCGCGAATGGCGATATCGCGATCGGTCACCATTCCAACCAGACGCCCGTTCTCGCCGACCGGCACCGAGCCAAGATCGCACTCGGCCATCAGGCTCGCGACCTCGCGGATGGATTGATTCGGGTCGACCAGCTTGACGTCTCTGGTCATCGCTTCACTAACTTGCATGGTGGTCTCCTTGAAGTGTCTATGGCGGACGACGCCCGCCGCCCCTGTCGGACTGCAAACCGCGTACCCGCCGCGCCCACGCTGGCGCGCTTGCCGGGCCTTCGAGTGACCACGGCCTGCCGGGAGGCACGCCGTTTGCGGCACATGCAGACACGCTTCAAACAAGGAGAACGCTATGAGCTTCCAACGCCTGCACGAGCGCGTTGCACACCAGCCGCTGCCGATGCCCGATCCGGACCCCGACCCCTTCCCCGACCCGCCGCCGGAGAATCCCCCGATGCGCGACCCGGAACCGCCCATGCCCGCAGAGGAAGACCCGCCACCAACGTTGCACTGAGCCCGCCGCGGCGCGGTCGCAGGTGCCCGTCGTCAGTCCACCCGTGGCGGGTCGCTTGCGCGCACCGGCGGCGGGGCCGGGCCAATGGTGGGGCTCACACGCGGCCCCGAAAAAGTGTCCGGGCGGGCGCCCAGGCGCACCCCATGCACCCCCGCGGCGCCACCTGCCGCGCCGGCGAACAGCGCCAGCAATGCGGCCACGCTGAGCCAGGTGGCGGCGATGGCGGCGGTTCGCGCGGCGTCATTCCGCGCTGCGGTGCTGTGCCGCACCGCCAAGGCCTGATCGACGGCGCGGCTGGCCTGTTCGTCACTCAGGCCGAGGCGCTCGCTCAATACACTCGTTGCGGTGGCACGGTCGCCGCGCTGCAGGCTTGCCACCAGCTCCCCCAGTGCGCTTTGCGACGTGTGGGGCGCGGCAGACGGCGCATCGGCGGTCGCCATCAAGGTGCCGCTCACGACCTGGCTGCCCAGCACACCGCTGAGCATGGCCACGAACAGCAGGCTTGCGCCCCAGCTCACGGCACCGTGCAACACGCCTTCCGGAATGCGCTGCAGCGCCGCACTGCGCGCAGCCACATAGCCTCCGGCAAAAGCGCCGATCAACATGCTGGCGGTGTTCCACAGGGCAGCCGTGGTCAGCAGGCTGTCGCCGGCCGGCCGCAGCGCGCTGCCGAAGGCCGCCAACGCAGCGGCCGCGCCGATCAGCATCAGCAGCAGATGTACGCCCAGTCCCACGGCCAGACCGCCAAGGACAGCGCCCCAGCACAGGCGCGTGGGGTGCGAAAAAGGTTCGGCTGCGCCGTCTTGGGCTTCCAGAGCCGGGCTTTCCATGGTTCTCCTCGCAACTAGTGAGCGGGTTTCGATCGCCCCGCAGGGGCACGCAATCGTCGATCCGCGGCACGGCGCGCTGTCGGCAGCCACAAGGGCGCAGACCATACGAACTATTTACGCGACGCTGTAATTCCTACCGACCGCGGCTGGCGCCCTCGAACCCCTTCGATAAAGGGGGTGCTTGCCCGGCAATGCAGACGCTACAGCCCGCAGCCTTTGAGCCAGTCGCTCGTGCATGAGGCGCGGCCGCGATTACGAGCTGCGGGCCTGCCTTTGAAATGGCGCGCCGTATCGCTTCAGTTGTCGGTAACGCTTTCCCGGCGCTCTTCCTCATCGGCGTTCTCTACGTCACCGACCGGGCCGCTCTCCGGTGCTGTTGTGTCTTTCATTTCTTCCGTGCCGGCACCGCCGCTCGGGGTGGGGGCGGCATCGTCACCCGGCAGGTTGGCCCGCACGAAGGCTTCCTGACCCTCCAGTTCCAGCAGCTGCGAGGTGCGCAGACGCACCTGGCGCAGCAGGTCCGGGTTGTCCGCCAGTTTCGTGCCCAGCGAGGGGATGATCTGCTTGAGCTTGGTCTGCCATTCCGGGCTCTCGAAGCGCTCCGGAAAGACGCGGGTCAGCAGGTTGAGCATGATCGGCGGTGCGGTGGAAGCGCCGGGCGAGGCACCCAGCAGGGCCGACATGGTGCCGTCCTCGGAGACGACCACCTCGGTGCCGAACTGCAACTTGCTGCCCTCTTCGGTCTTCTTGATGATCTGCACGCGCTGGCCGGCTTGCCAGAACTCCCAGTCATCCGGATTCAGCTCGGGGTAGTACTGACGCAGGGATTCGAGACGATCCTCGCGGTCCTGCAGCACCTCGCCCACCAGATAGCGCACCAGACCGAAATTGCTCAGCGCGACCTTTGTCATGGGCAGGACGTTGCGGAAAGTCACCGATTCAAACAGGTCGGTCCACGAGCCCTCCTTCAGGAACTTCGTCGAGAAGGTGGCGAAGGGGCCAAAGAACAGCACCGGCTTCCCGTCCAGATAGCGCAGATCGAGGTGAGGTACCGACATCGGCGGCGAGCCTTCAGCGGCCAGGCCGTAGGCCTTGGAGTGGTGGCGCGACACGACGTCGGGGTTGGTGGTGTAGAGAAAGGACCCGCCCACCGGGAAGCCGGCGTAAGGCTTGGCCTCGGGTATGCCGGATTCCTGCAGCAGCAACAAGGCCGCGCCGCCTGCGCCATTGAACACATAGCGGGCGTTTACGGAGTCGGTTTCACCGCTTTCAAGGTCGTACACGGTGACGCGCCAGGTGCCGTCCTCGTTGCGATCCAGGCCGCGCACTTCGGTGCCGGTGGTGAGCGTCACGTTGGGCTGGCGATCCAGGTTTGCCGCCATCTGACGCGTCATCACGCCCCAGTTGACGGCGGTGCCCAGATCCATGCGCGTGGCGGCCATGGGCGTGTCGTCCTCGCGGCCGGCCATGACCAGAGGCATCCACTCGGCGAGCGTGGCCTTGTCTTCGGTGTACTGCATGCCGGCGTAGAGCGGGATCTCTGACATGCGCGCATAGCGTTCGCGCAGGAAGTCGATGTTCTCCTGCCCCCACACCACGCTCATGTGCGGCACCGTGGCAATGAATGAACGCGGGTCGGAGAGGATTCCGCGTTCGACCTGATGCGCCCAGAACTGCCGCGATATCTCGAACTGTTCGGTGACATTGATGGCGCGCTGGATCGTGACGCTCCCATCCTCGGCCATGGGCGTGTAGTTCATCTCGCAGAACGCCGAGTGACCGGTGCCGGCGTTGTTCCAGCCGTGCGAGCTTTCCTGGGCGATATCGTCCAGGCGCTCAAACAGCTGGATGTTCCAGTCGGGCTCGAGCTCGGTCAGCCAGGTGCCCAGCGTCATGCTCATGGTGCCGCCGCCGATGAGCACGACGTCGAGAATTTCACCCTCGCTGCGCGTGCCGTCGTTGTCCTGGGCGGCGGCAAAGCCGGGGAGAAAAAACAGGTTGAGAAGTAGCACTGCGATGAAATGCGTTTTCATGACGGTCTCGTTGCTTGGTGCGCTGTGATCAAAAAAGCGCCTCTTGGGGAAACGGATGGCGGTATCGCTTACCACTGCTGGCAAAAGGTGTGCCGCTCCGGCTGGCCGGGTGTTGCTTTCAAGCCTTCGGGGTGAGCAAACGATGGTCCCAGCAGGGGCTGCTCATCGCCTTCGGCAGACGGCGCGCCCTGGGTCGGCAGCGCTCAGTGCGGGCACGCCGACAGTGCGAACTTCTTACGCATCGATGTAATTCCTACCGGCGCCGGCTGGCGCCGTGCCACGTCGTGCGCGGGACTTTCCCCGGCACAGGTCTTGCGCGGAACACACCACCGCCTTCCCGGATGAAACCGTGACGAGCCGGCACGCGCCGGCAAGGAGAGCACATGACACCCGCCCGCAAGCACGACGCCCTCGACCAGATTCAGGCCGAGCACGACGCCCTGCGCACGCTGCTCGCCGAGGCTCGCACCAAGGCCACCGCAGACATCCCCGGCGACGCGCCGGCGGCGATGCCCGAGCGCGACCGCCCACTGCGTGACGTGCTGCCACATGTACGGGGCTGGCTGACGCGCCGCTCGCGCCTGGAGCACGGCCTGCTCTACCCCGCACTCGAAGAAGCCGACGCCGACGAGGTGATCCTCGGCTATGCGCGCACCGAGCATGAGCTGCATTGCCGGCTGCTCGAACGCGCCGAGCAACTGGCCAGAGCGGCCACGCAGGTGGACGGCGGCGAGTCGAGCAACGGCCATTTCCGCATGACCTTCAACGAACTCGCCGACCGCTTGTTGCGACACGTCGAATGGGTGGAACGCATGGTCTTTCCGCTGGCGCGCCGCACCCATGTCGACCTTGTCGCGCTGGGCAAACGCATGCGCGAACTGCCCACACAGCAGGAAGAACCGCCCGCGGCCACGCATGCGGACGACGGACGGCTCGATGTCGGTGCGGGGGAAGATCGCAGCCCCAAGCTGTGACGGCGAAGCCGCTCCCAGCCGCCGCGCCTTCACTTCGAGGTCATCCCCTCGCAGCTGTTCTTGCAGCGCTCGCAAGCCGCGATGCAGTCGTCCATGTCATCGAGATCACGACAACTCGTGATGCAGGCATCGCAGACATCCGCGCAGACCGCGCAGATCTGCCGGTGCAGGGTCGATCCAGTCGCCATCACATCTGCGGCCAAGCCGCACACCCATGCGCAGATCAGCATCGCGCGCACGTGTTCGGGCTCGATGTGGCGGCCACCTTTCTCCAGGCAATGACCGGTGGCCAGGTTGAGGCAGATCATCTGGCACTGTCGGCATTCGTCGATGCAGGCGGCGATCTCGGGGGCAAGTTCGGGTCGGGTCATGGAAACCTCCTTGTGTGGAATGGAACGGGCCGACTCGACGCCGACCGTGCCACTCCCTCGCAGCAAGCCCCGTTCCCACGACGCCGGCCCGCACGCCGGAACGCCGGAACGCCGATTGCTGACAGCACTCGCAGCGTGTCTGACAAGGAGGCCCAACATGCGCAAGGAACACATCGGCGGTCTGGAAGACCTTTGGCTGCAGAACGGTTACGACACCGCCGGCGGCGAGGTGACGTGGCGCGACCGGGACGGCCTGAGGCGCGCCATCACGCTGGAGTTGTGCTGCGCACGGCATCGTCTGGCGCCGGATGGCATCCGCTTCCTGCGACGCCTGACACAGCGCAGCGAGGGCGAACTCGACGCCCTGCTGGGGCTGGCCGATGGCACCGTGGCGGCGTGTGAAGCCGGTACGGCAAAGCTGCCCGAAGAGGCCTCCATGCGCCTGCGCAGCGATGCCCTGTCCGTCATCGGCGCTGCGGACAGCGAGGTCGAGGCGCAAACGCTGGTGCCGGCGCGCAAGCTCGTGTTCGCGCATCGCGACAGCGGCTGGTACTGCGCCGAACGGACGGTAGTGCCGGCCCTGTTGCAGGGCGCTCCGCAGTTCACTGTGAGGTAAGCGTAAGCGGCCGCGCCGAGCGACGCCGCCGCTTGCCCCTCAACCGTTGACGATCTCGCCGCCGTTGGGGTGCAACACCTGGCCGGTGATGTAGCTGGCACCGGCGCTGGCCAGAAAGACGTAGCACGGCGCGATCTCGTCGGGCTGGCCGGGGCGGTGGCCGAGCGGCTGCTTGCCGCCGAATTTGTCGACCTTCTCGGCCTCGAACGACGACGGAATCAGCGGCGTCCACACCGGCCCCGGCGCCACGGCGTTCACCCGGATTTCCTGCCCAGCCAGCGACTGCGCCAGCGAACGCGTGAAGGCCACGATGGCACCCTTGGTGGCGGCATAGTCGATCAGGTGCGCGCTGCCGCGGTAGGCGGTGACCGAGGTGGTGTTGATGATGCTGCAGCCCGCCTTGAGCCGCGGCAGCACCTGGCGGCACAGCTCGAACATGCCGAAAACGTTGGTGCGGAAGGTGCGCTCAAGTTGCTTGCGGCTCACGTCGGTGAGGCTGTCCTGCGGGTGTTGCTCGGCCGCGTTGTTCACCACGATATCCACGCCGCCCAGCATCTGTGCCGTCGACATCACCAGCCGCTCGACAAACGACTCATCGCCGATGTCGCCGGCCAGCACCAGGCAACGTCGCCCTTCGGCCTCGACCAGACGTTGGGTGTGCGCGGCATCGTCATGTTCGTCGAGATAGGCAATGGCGACGTCCGCGCCTTCCTTGGCAAAGGCCACCGCCACGGCGCGGCCGATGCCGCTGTCGCCGCCGGTGATGAGGGCGACCCGGCCCGACAGCTTGCCGCTGCCGACATAGCCACGCATCTCGTCGCAGGGTTGCGGATCCATCGGCGCGACATGGCCAGGCTGCTTGTCCTGGTGCTGCGGCGGCGGGGTCTTGTCCGATTGCGATGTGCTCATGATTTGCTGTCCTCCATGAATGGGCGAGTCACGACCGCGGGCCGTGACGCTTGCCGCAGCAATAACCGGCCAGCATGCCGGCCACGCCGCCCAGCACGCTGGCGGTGCACAGCGCCGTCCACGGCCGGGCGGCAATGCGTTCGCGGCAGTGTGCGAACATCCCCGCGAGCTGGCCTTCACGCTCGCTGGCGTATCCGCCCGCCCCCTGTGCGGGATGGCCGGTGTCGCTGGCGTATACCTTCACGGTGTCCTCGGTGCCGACACCACGCTCGGCCGGCTGGATGTCGCTGCCGGTGTCCGGATGTTGTTCCTGCATGTTCGGGTTCTCCTGTTTGCATTGCTTCGTTCGGCGCCGCTCGCGCCGCAAGCGACGACCTGAGCACGCGGCGTATCCAGCCCGCGCCCGTCGTCGTTACGTGCAAGGCTCGTTCCCGAGTCGGCAGCGCGCCCGGTGCCGGCGCGCCTCAAGCGAGGGCGTAAAAGTTACCGGCCGGGTCGCGGCTCTGAGACAGCCGGCGGCAGGACACACGTGCCGGCTTATGGCTTAGGTGTGCGGCAAGCACGGAGCCGGGAATTTCCCTTGCTTGGCAAGACAAAGGCCGCTCAAGCGCGGCCGGTCAATTCCGGGCTGCACAGGAGGAAGACCATGTCCGAGAAGACTCCTCATAACCTCTTCGGCCGCACCGACACGCCTCTGCGCACGCGGCACGCCGGGGGGGCGCCATGACCGTGCTGTCACGAGCACTTCCCGCCGTCGCACTCACGCTGACTGCGTTGGGGCTGGCACCCGGCGCAACCCACGTGCTGGAGCTGCCCGTCAAGCTGGACTACGCTCCGGCGCTGTACGCGCAAGTCACGAGCACCCTGTATGCGTGGTTCGGGCTGGTGGGTGGCTCTGTTCAGATTGCCGCCGTACTGGCCGTTGCGCTTCTCGCGTTCCGCAACCGACGCACCCCCGCCGGTCGCCTCGCTGCAGCATCGGCCGCCGCGCTGCTCGCGTCCTTGCTGCTGTGGGGCCTGGTAGTAGCTCCCGTGAATTCAGCATGGGCCGCAGCGGAAGGGTCCCCACAGTTCGTTGGCGCATACGAGCAACTGCGCGCGCGCTGGGAGTTTGGTCACGTTGCAGCGTTTCTCGCCTGGCTGACCGGCTGGTTCGGCCTCGTTGCGGCAGTCACGGGACGTCACGCTGCAACTCAGCAGGGTGTTGCCTGAAGCCTCGGCAGCACGACAAGGCGGCGCAGACGCAGCGTAATAATTTCACGCGCCGTGTCGGATTTTCCGCGTGGCGCGGGATGCCCCGCGTTGGTCAACAGCGCCGAATGAACGGGCACGGCTCCCGCCCCACGGCTGGCCTGGCATCGGCTGCAGCCGGCTCTAAGCGCCAAGCCGCAGGCCCGCGCACGCACTCCGAGAACCGCAATTCGGCCACTTGAAGAAAGCCCAAGCAGCACACGTCACGGACCGGGAATTGGCATTGCTGGGTAGCGGCAGGAGGTCGCACACCAGCGGCCTGCTCAACCCACGAAACACAGGAGAGAACCATGTCCGTGAAGACCCTTGAAGACCTGTTCGTGCACGAACTGTCCGACATCTACAACGCCGAAAAGCAGCTCAGCAAGGCGCTGCCCAAGCTCGCTCGGGCGGCGAGCAATCCCGAGCTGGTCTCGGCCTTCGAGTCCCATCTGGAGGAAACCCACCATCAGATCGAGCGCATCGATCAGGTGGTGGAGAAAACCGGCCTGCGGCTCAAGCGCATCAAGTGCGCGGCCATGGAAGGGCTGGTCGAGGAAGGCCGGGAAGTGATCGACGCGATTGCCCAAGGGCCAATCCTGGACGCCGCGCTGATCGGCGCGGCGCAGAAGGTCGAGCACTACGAAATCGCCAGTTACGGCACCCTGCTGGCGCTTGCCGGGCAGTTGAAGCTCGACGGCATTGACGGGCTGCTGCAGGAGACGCTGAAGGAAGAGAAGGCCACCGACGCCAAGCTCACCAAGCTGGCCGAAAGCGGCACCAACCAGGCCGCCGCCGGCCGCTAGGAGGGCAGCTGCACCGGTGCAGCGCGAGGGCGGCCAACGCGCCGCCAAAAAAGGGGCGGTCCCGTGGGCCGCCCCTTTTTTTCACTACGCAAAGCCGGGCTCAGGCCGTGATGCCGGCGTCGAGAACCATCATCAGCACGAAGCCGAACATCAGCCCGCGCGTGGAATCCGCCTCGTGCCCCTGCCGGTGCGACTCGGGAATGAGCTCGTGGCTGACCACGAACAGCATGGCGCCGGCCGCAAAGGCCAGCCCCCACGGCAACAGCGGAGCGCTGACGCCGACAGTCACGGCGCCCAGCAGTGCTGCGAGCGGCTCGACCAGCCCGGACGCGGCGCTGATCAGGAAGGCCGGCAGCCTGCGCAGCCCGGCGCCAAGCAGCGCCACGGCAACCACCAGCCCTTCCGGCACGTTCTGCAACGCGATGCCGGTCGTCAGCGCGGCCGCCTGGTCGGCTTCGGGGCCGGCCGCCGAAACGCCAACCGCCAGCCCCTCGGGGATGTTGTGCAGCACGATGGCGAACACGAACAACCACAGGCTGCGCACCCGCCTGGCACGGGCAGCGTCGCCGCCATGTGCCTCGATGAAATGCGCATGCGGGGTAAAGCGCTCGGCCAGCATCAGCAGAATGGCGCCAAGCAACACCCCGGCACCAACCGTCAGCGCCGGCCTCCAGGCGCCGCCGGCCCCCGCGGCCGCCGCCTCAAGCGCCGGCCCGATCAAGGAAAAGCACGCGGCGGCCAGCATCACCCCGGCGCTGAAGCCGAGCAGGGTGTCGTTCAGCCGCTCGCCCAGCTTCCGCATCACGACAATGGGTACGGCGCCCAGTGTGGTCGCAAGCGCCGCCACTCCGCCGGCGGCAAGGGCGGCGCGTGCCGTCGGCGCAGTTTCCAGCCAATCCCAGGCCTGGCCCGCCAGCACCAGCGCGCCCACGACCAGGGCGCTCCAGCTCAGGAAGTGAAGCGGTCGCTGGCGCAGGCTGCCGGTCTTCTCGTTCATGTCGTATGCAGCGCCGTGGATCGCTCTCCGTCGCCGGAGCTGAAGCTCAACGCTTGGCCTGCGCGTTCGGGGCGAGATCGCGCGCGAGGAAGGCCTGCGTGATCTGCGGCAGGTGTTCGAGCAGCCACTGCGCCATCTCGACCTCCTGCGCGAGGATGTCCTCGCACACGCGGCGCGTTTCGGTGTCGCCGGCGGCATCGGCGGCAGCGATCAGCACGGTGTAGCTGGCGATCTCCATGTTCTCGAACACGTAACCGCTCATCGCGCCTTTCACCACTTCGTCCGACATGAACATGCCGGCGACCCCCTGGCCGAAGGCGGTGATCTTGCCGGTCAGATCCTTCATCGTCGAAGTGCTTCCGCCGAGTCCGGTTATGAGGCCGTCGAGCAAGCGTTGCTGCCCCATCGTCTCCTCGATGTGCTGCTCGATGCGGGCCTTGAGCTGCGGGTAGTTTTCCAGACGCTCGGCCTGGGCCTTCAACATGCTTTCGGCCTGCTGTTCCATCGCGTGCGCGTCGCGCAGCCAGTCGAGCAGGTTGGTCTTGTAATCGGTTGCCATGCAAATCTCCTTTGAATCACGTGAATCCGGGGAACGCCTGCCGCCTTGTGGCAGCCGGCACCGGAATGCAGCAATCGCCGTTCCCTCGCGCCGGATTCAGGGGCGGTCTGCGGCTTCGACCGCATCCACCAGCGCAGCCAGCGGGATATGCACCCAATCGGCGCGATTCTCGAGTTCGTAGCACAGCTCGTAGAAGAGCTTTTCCAGCACGAAAAGCGTCAGCAGATCGTCGTCGTGGCGGCTGGCAACGGGCTGTTCGACGGCGCGATAGGCCGCCAGAAAGGTCTCGCTGCTGCGCGCCTGCCAGGTCTTCAGCGCGCGGGCGAACTCCGCTTCGCGCTCCGGCCGTGCCGCAACCGCCCGCGCCTCGGCGGTGCGCGCGGCGTAGTCGAAGGATCGCAACATGCCGGCGACATCGCGCAACGGCGAATGCTTCTCGCGGCGCTGCGCGACCGGGCGCGCAGGCTCACCCTCGAAATCCACGACGACAAACTCGTTGTGCACCAGCAGCAACTGACCCAGATGCAGATCGGCGTGATAGCGCGTCTTAACGATGCCGGCGGCGGCGAGATCAAGGCTCTGCAGGCGGGCGGCCAGCACCACGCGCAACTCGATCACACGCCGGGCCAGCCCGGCCGTGGCTTCGCTCAGGGCCGGAAGACGGGCTTCGAGCAGATCGAGGCTGCGCTCCAGATCGGCCGCCACCGCATCGCGCCAGGCGGAAACTTCGGCCGGTGTCACCGGCTCCGGGCGGAAGGCCGGGTCGTCGGGGTCGGAGGCCAGCGCGGCGTGCAGCTCACCGATGCGCTGCCCCAGCCCGGCGATGCGCAGCTGATAGCCGTGGTCGAGCCCGTCGACATCGCTGCCTTCGTCGCTGCCCGGCCACACGTCGGGCGCATACAGGCGCGAGAGCTGGTCCAGCGTGTAGTCCCAGGCGTTGCCCTGGTTGTCGATGTAGTCCTGCACCAGCAGCAGGGCGGCGCTGTGCCCTGCGGCGTCCACGTATTCAGCACTGCCGGCCACCCCGGCGATGTGCGTAAAGCCGGCACGCGCGAGGAAACGGCCCATTTCGGCCTCCGGGTTCACGCCCTGCTGCAGGCGGCGGTAACCCTTGAGGTAAAGATCGTCGCCGAAGAACACGCCGATGTTGGTCTGCTCCTGCGCCGGCAAGCGCACCTCCAGCGTGGCGGCGCTCTCCAGCCGGTCGCGGTGCGCGCTGCCGTCGAAATCCAGCCGACCGTCACCCAATGGCAGGGATTCGCCGCGCGCCATGGCGCGCAGCAAGGCGTGGCAGAAGGCCGGGTCGGCAAAGGCGTCGTAGAGCAGCCCGACGCGCGCCTTCTCGCGTACCCGCGCCAGGGCGTGCGGACCGACGCGCTCGGCCGGCAGCTCACCGTTCTCTTCCCATGCGAGCGCCAGCGGCAGGAAGTAGCGCTGTGATTCGCCGTCGGCAAAGCGCACTTCGAGCAGCGTCAGCAACCACTCGCCGTGTTCGGTGCGCCATTCCTGCTCGTCCGTCACCGCCAGCCCGCTGATCGACTGGCCCTTGCCGGCGAACCAGCGCCGCCCGCGCAGGTAGGGCAGCACGATCTCGTCCTGCAACTGCCGGCGGCTGCGCAGCGCGACCGCAGTGCGTGCCGACGAATGCACCGCGCTTTCGACTTCGCGCAGGAAGGTGCGCCAGCCGTCGGTCAGCACCAGCACCGGCAGATCCGGCTGCAACTGGCGCTCGGCGTGCCACTCCGGCGGTGGCGCCGCTGTCGACAACTCGAAGGCATAGAAGCCGTAGCCGGGCAGCGTCAGCAAATACGGCAGCCGGCCGATCGGCGGAAAGTGGCTGCGGCCGCTGATCTCGACCGGCACGCGGCCGTCAAAGCGCGACAGTTCCAGCTCCACCGCCTGCGGCGTGGGCGACAGGTTGGCCACGCACAACAGGCGCTCGCCGCCGCTGCCATCCGGCCCGGCCTCGCCGTATTCGCGCAGATAGGCCAGCACCTTGCGGTTGCCCGGTTCGAGAAAGCTCAGGCTGCCACGCCCGAAGGCGCGGTACTGGCGGCGGGTCGAGATCAGCCGGCGGTGGAAGTTGAGCAGTGAATGCGGATTGCGCGCCTGGGCCTCGACGTTGATGGTCTGATAGCCATAGATCGGGTCCATGATCGGCGGCAGATAGAGCTGCTGCGGGTCGGCGCGCGAGAAGCCGGCGTTGCGGTCGGAGGTCCATTGCATCGGCGTGCGCACGCCGTTGCGGTCGCCCAGATAGACGTTGTCGCCCATGCCCAGCTCGTCGCCGTAGTACAGCGTGGGCGAGCCCGGCATCGTGAACAGCAGCGAACTCATCAGCTCGATGCGCGGACGGCTGTTCTCCAGCAGCGGCGCGAGCCGGCGGCGGATGCCCATGTTGATGCGCATGCGCGGATCAGCCGCGAAGTACTCCCACATGTCGTCGCGCTCGCGATCGGTGACCATTTCGAGCGTGAGTTCGTCGTGATTGCGCAGGAAGATCACCCACTGGCAGTTGTCGGGGATGTCCGGCGTCTGCCGCATGATGTCGACCACCGGAAAGCGGTCTTCCTGCGCCAGCGCCATGAACAGCCGCGGCATCAGGGGAAAGTGGTAGGCCATGTGGCATTCGTCGCCCTCGCCGGCAGCGTTGCCGCCGAAGTATTCGCGCACGTCTTCCGGCCACTGGTTGGCCTCGGCCAGCAGCACGCGACCGCGGTAGTGGTCGTCGATGACGCGGCGGATCTCGCGCAGCGTGGCGTGGGTTTCGGGCAGGTTCTCGTTGCTCGTGCCTTCGCGCTCGCGCAGGTAGGGCACGGCATCCAGGCGGAAGCCGTCCACCCCCATGTCGAGCCAGAAACGCATGGTGCGCAGCACCGCCTTGAGCACGCGCGGGTTCTCGTAGTTGAGGTCGGGCTGGTGGCTGAAGAAGCGGTGCCAGTAGTAGGCGCCGGCCACCGGGTCCCACGTCCAGTTGGAGGTCTCGGTGTCGTTGAAGATGATGCGCGTGCCGGAGTAGCGGTTGGGGTCATCGCTCCACACGTAGTAATTGCGCTTGGCCGAGCCGGGCGGCGCATGGCGTGCCGCCTGGAACCACGGGTGCTGGTCGGAGGTGTGATTCACCACCAGTTCGGTGAGCACGCGCAGGCCACGGCGATGCGCCTCGCGCACGAAGGTGCGGAACTGCGCGCGCGTGCCGTAGGCCGGCAGCACCTCGTGATAGTCGGCCACGTCGTAGCCGTCGTCCTTCAGCGGCGAGGGGTAGAAGGGCAGCAGCCACAGCGTGTCGACGCCCAGATCGCGCAGGTAGTCGAGCTTGCTGGTGAGGCCGGGGAAGTCGCCCACACCGTCGCCATTGCTGTCGAAAAAGGCCTTCACGTGCAGCTCGTACAGCACCGCGTCCTTGAACCACAGGCCGTCGTCTGCGCTGTCGGTGCCGGTGAGGCCCGGGCTTGTGGGCTGGCTAGTCATCGCGTCTCACAGGAAATAGTCGAAGTCGTGCTCGCTGCGCAGGCGCTGCCGCAGCACGAAGACATGTGCCGGTACGCGCGCCGGATCGAGGCGCACGAAGTTGCGCGCGCCGCTCCACAGGTAGCGCGCGCCGCTGAGCAGGTCGTGCATCTGGTAGCTGGCGTCCGGCGCCACGCCCAGCGTCGCCAGGTCCAGCTCCAGCCAGCCTTCTTGCACCTGCCAGGGGTCGAGATTGACGACCACCACCACGAGGTTGTCGCCGGCCTCGTCGTGCTTGGCGTAGGCCAGCAACTGACGATTGTCGATGGGCAGAAAGCGCAGCGAGGCGTTGCCGTGCAGCGCCGGGTTGTCGCGGCGGATGCGGTTGATGCGCGTGATCAGCGCTTGCAGGCCGTCGCCGCGCTCGGCGCGCACCGCCGCCCAGTCGCGCAGCTGGTACTTCTCGGAATCGAGGTATTCCTCGCTGCCGGGTTCGCGTGGCGTGTGCTCCATCAGCTCGAAGGCCGGGCCGTAGATGCCGTAGGCCGAGGCCAGCGTGGCGGCCAGCACCAGGCGCACCGAAAAACCCGGGCGGCCGCCGGTCTGCAGGTACTCGGGCAGGATGTCCGGCGTGTTGGGCCAGACATTGGGGCGGAAGTAATCACGGCCCGGTCCGCGGGCGAGTTCGGTGAAGTAGGCGGTGAGTTCTTCGCTGGTGTTGCGCCACGTGAAGTAGGTGTACGACTGGTTGAAGCCGAGCTTGGCCAGCCGGTGCATGACGCGCGGGCGAGTGAAGGCCTCGGCCAGGAAGATGGTGTCGGGGTGGTCGCGGCGCAGGCCGTCAAGCAGCCATTCCCAGAAGGCGAAGGATTTGGTGTGCGGGTTGTCGACGCGGAAGACGCACACGCCCTCGCCGATCCAGTGCCGGAAGACGCCGTCCAGCGCCTGCCATAGGCCGCGCCAGTCCTCGCATTCGAAGTCGAAGGGGTAGATGTCCTGGTACTTCTTGGGCGGGTTCTCGGCGTACTGCACGCTGCCGTCGGCGCGGCGGCGAAACCACTGCGGATGCTGGCTCACCCAGGGGTGGTCGGGCGCGCACTGCAGCGCGATGTCGAGCGCCACCTCCATGCCGTGCCCACGCGCGGCGTCGACCAAGCGACGCAAATCGGCGGCGTCGCCCAGCGCCGGGTGGATGTCGCAGTGGCCGCCCTCGCGGGCGCCGATCGCCCATGGGCTGCCGGGGTCGTCGGGCCCGGCGATCAGCGCGTTGTTTGGCCCCTTGCGGCGCTCGCGGCCGATGGGATGGATCGGCGGCAGATAGACCACGTCGAAGCCCATTTCGGCGATGCGCGGCAGGTGCTCAATGCAGTCCGACAGCGTGCCGTGCGACGGCGTTGCCAGCGAGCGCGGGAAGAACTCGTACCACGCGCCGAAGCGCGCCAGCGGGCGGTCGACATCCACCGCCAGCGGCGCATGAAAGGCGGCAAATCGACGGTCGGGATAGCTCTCCGCCAACTCGGCGCCGACCGAATCCAAAGCCAGTGCTTTCAACGCGCCTGCGTCGTCGGCCTCGCCACGCAAGGCATCCGCCCAGGCCGCCAGACGCTCGCTGTCGTCGCCCGCGGCACGTTCGGCGGCCTGCTCCACCAACTCGGCGCCGCCCAGCACCGCCAGGCGCACGTCGTCAGGGTCGATGCGGCGCGACAGCTCGTTGCGCCACGACTTGAAGGTGTCCACCCAGGCACACACGGTGTACCACCAGCGTCCGCATTCGGGCAGCGTGACGGCGGCGCGCCAGCGATCATTGCCGAGGGCGCGCATTGGCAGCACATGCCAGTCGCTGCCGCCGAAATTCACCACGCTGCTGCCTTCGCAGGCGCCCGGGCCGGGCCCGCCCGAAACCAGCGCGGACGCGCCGGGCACCTCCTTGCGCCAGCACAGCAGCACGGCCACGCTGTCGTGACCGTCGGCGAAGCAATCCGCTTCGATCACCAGCGCTTCGTCGAGGCTGTGCTTGACCGGAAAACGCCCGCCGTCCACCTGCGGGGTGATGCCCTCGACCACCGCGCGCACCCGGCCCTCGGGCGGCAGTTGGGTGTCACGCACCATCGGGGACCTCGAGCTGCAGGTACAGCACGCTCATCGACGGCAGGGTCAGCGCCAGCGACCAGGGCTGGCCCAGGCAAGGCAGCGGCGCCGCGTCGACGCCACCGAAGTTGCCGGCTCCGCTGCCGCCGTAGTGCTCCCCGTCGGTGTTGAGGCGCTCCTGCCAGTGGCCGGCGCAGGGCACACCGACCAGATAGTTGTGGCGCTGCACCGGCGTGAAATTGCACACCACCAGCATCGGCGAGGCGTCCGGCGCCTCGCGCAGGAAGGCGATGACGCTGTCCTGACTGTTGTCGGAATCGACCCAGCGAAAGCCGTCGGCATCGAAGTCGCGGCGGTGCAGCGCCGGGTGCGTGCGGTAAAGGTGATTGAGGTCGCCCACCAGCAGGCGCAGGCCGGCGTGTCGCGGGTTGTCCAGCGCCGCCCAGTCGAGCTCGCCCTCGTGCTGCCATTCGGCGCGCTGGCCGAATTCGCCCCCCATGAACAGCAGCTTCTTGCCCGGATGCGCCCACATGTAGGCGAGCAGCGTGCGCAAACCAGCAAAACGCTGCCAGTCGTCACCCGGCATACGCCCGATCAGCGATCCCTTGCCGTACACCACCTCGTCATGCGACAGCGGCAACACGAAGTTCTCGCGGAAGGCGTACCAGATCGAGAAGGTCAGGCGGCCCTGGTGGTATTGGCGGTGGATCGGGTCATGGCTGAAGTAGTCCAGCGTGTCGTGCATCCAGCCCATGTTCCACTTCATGCCGAAACCCAGGCCGCCGAGGTAGGTCGGGGCCGACACCATCGGCCAGGCGGTGGATTCCTCGGCGATGACGTGCACGTCGGGAAAGTCGCGGTACACCGCCTCGTTGAGCTGGCGCACGAAGGCCACCGCTTCCAGGTTCTCCTTGCCGCCGAAGCGGTTGGGCACCCATTCGCCTTCTTCGCGGGCGTAGTCGAGGTAGAGCATGGAGGCCACCGCGTCGACCCGCAGCCCGTCGATGTGATAGCGCTCGAGCCAGCACAGCGCGCTGGAAAGCAGGAAGGCGCAGACCTCATGCCGACCGTAGTTGAAGATGCACGAGTGCCATTCGGGGTGGTAGCCCTGGCGCGGATCGGCGTGCTCGTAGAGATAGGTGCCGTCGAATTCGGCCAGGCCGTGCGCGTCGGACGGAAAGTGCGAGGGCACCCAGTCCATGATCACGCCGACCCCGGCGCGGTGCAGGGTATCGACCAGGTACATGAAGTCTTCCGGCGTGCCGTAGCGCGCCGACGGGGCAAAGTAGCCGGTGCACTGATACCCCCACGAGCCATAGAACGGGTGCTCGGCCAGCGGCATGAACTCGACGTGGGTGAAGCCCATGCCGCTGACGTACTCCGCCAGCAGCGGCGCGATCTCGCGGTAACCGGGCAGGACGCCATCGGGACGCTTCCAGGAGCCGAGGTGTACCTCGTAGATGCTCATCGGCGCGTCCAGCGCCTGATGCTGCGCGCGCCCGGCCATCCAGGCCTCGTCACCCCACGCGTAGTCGAATTCCCATACGCGCGAGGCGGTGCGTGGCGGCTCTTCGGTGCAGGCCGCGAATGGGTCTGCCTTGTAGGCCACCTCGCCATCGGCGCGGACCAACCGATACTTGTACAGCGCGCCCTTGCGCACGCCCGCGACGCGGCCTTCCCATAGCCCGGAGCCATCCGGACGCGGGCTCAGCGGGTTCGCTTCTTCGCTCCAGTCGTTGAACTCGCCCACCACCGCCACGGCACGCGCATTCGGCGCCCACACCACGAACACCGCAGCGTCACCGTCGAGATGGCAGCCCAGCTTCTTGTGCAGGCGAGTGTGGCTACCCTCGCGGAAAAGGTGGATATCGAGGCCGCTCAGCTCGGCAACCGCGCTCGCGCCCCCGCTCATGGCGCCGCGGACGCCGTGGCGGCGACGATGCCTTCGCTCGCGGCCAGCAACAAGCAGCGCTCTTCCTCGATCTCGGCGGCCGTACGCACGCCAAGCCGACGCAGCACCGGCAGCGGCGGACACCAGCCCTTCAGCGCGTGCTGCAGCAGGAAGCCACCGACCAGGGCCGGCAGAAAGAAGAAGCGACGATGGGCGAAGACGCCGAGTACGCAGCCGGCCAGCACCACGCTGGCGGCATTGGCCTCGAGCACCCGCTCGATGTCCCACTCGCGATCCAGTTCGGCGAGGCGTCGCCTGATACCCGCCGGCCCGCCCAGCACGGCCGCCTCCACCGCATCACGGCCGTGTTGGCGGATGCGTCGGTTGATATGGGGCGGCGTGTTCAGCGGCACCCGTTCGTCGGTCAGCGGCAACATCACGTGCTCCTTTGCGGTTCGACTCGCCTCAAGCCTGCAATTGACGTGCCGGGGCCAGACACCGTCGCGTGCTGCGCTGTCGGGCCGGAATTTCGCCGCGCCGGGGTCGCCCAAGCATGCAAAGACTGCACGCCGGTGTAAAAATCACTCCCGCCCGCCACTCAGGCCGCTCCGCGTCGGCGGGCATGCGTGCACGCCACCAGGCGTCCGTGGCGACCCACGTCCAGGCAGCGCGGGTCATCGCCGCAACTGACAGTCTCGACCGCGCCGTCGGGCCGTTCGAGTTGCCGCGTCCACGCCGCGCAGCCGCAGCAGGCGAGAAAGCGCTGCAGCACCTCGGGGTTGTGAAATACGGTCAAGCGCCCTTCGCCGTCGTGCAGCGGACGGCCGTCGACCATCAACACCACGCAGCGCTCACCGCAGTCGCTTACGGCATGCAGGCCGAGGCCGGCGTCCTTGCCCTGCGCGGCCAGGACTGCCAGCTCCAGCCACGTCGCCGTCCGGTTCTTCAACACCATTTCCGTTTCTCTCCATGTGCGCGCAAGCAGGCCGCACCTGTGCGCCTCGGCACGCTCCAGACGCGACGATGCAAACCCCGGGCCCCGGCACCCCGTTTGCTGAAAACACGGCGTCATCTGTCTGGAGAGTTCGATGGAAACTGCACCGCTGCTGCGGCCCGGGCCGCGCAAGATCGTCGTCCTGCGCGCCCTGCAACTGGGCGACATGCTGTGTGCGGTGCCGGCGCTGCGCGCCTTGCGTGCCGCCTGCCCGCAGGCGCAGTTGACGCTGGTCGGCCTGCCGTGGGCGCGCGACTTCGCGGCCCGCCTTGCGGCCTACGTTGATGACTTCGTGGCCTTCCCGGGCTTTCCCGGCCTGCCCGAGCAGGTGCCCGACATCGCCGCGGTGCCGGACTTTCTGGCCGGCATGCAGGCGCGCCGCTTCGATGTGGCAATCCAGCTGCATGGCAGCGGCCGTCTCACCAACCCGATCACGGCCTTGTTCAACGCCGTTACCAACGCCGGCTTCCGTCCGGCCGACGCAAACACTGCCTATGACCCGCAGTCCTACCTGGCGTATCCGGCGCAGGGCTCGGAAGTGGAACGGCTGTTGGCGCTGACGCGCTTTCTCGGCGCGCCGGACCAGGGCAGCGAACTGGAATTTCCGCTGCTGCCCGAGGATGAAGCAGAGCTTGGCCGCAGCCGGCTGGCCGACGGCCTGGTGCCGGGCGGCTACCTCTGTCTGCACGCGGGCGCCCGCGCCCCCGACCGCCGCTGGCCGGCAGAATGCTTCGCCGCCGCGGGTGACGCCCTGCATGCCGCCACCGGCCTGCCGCTGGTACTCACCGGCTCGGCGGCCGAGCGCGACATCACGGCGGCCGTGCAGGCCGCCATGCGCACGCCGGCGCGCGACGCGGCCGCACCGATCGGCGTCGGCGCGCTGGCAACACTACTGGCGGGCGCGCGCATGGTGCTCAGCAACGACACCGGCGTGGCCCACCTGTGCGCGGCACTGCGCGTGCCCAGCGTCGTCGTGTTCCGCAACTCCGAGCTTGAGCGCTGGGCCGCGCAGGACCGCTCACGCCATCGCCCCGTGTGGGCGCCGGCCGGCGCCACCGTGGACGAAGGGCTGCACGAGGTGCTGACGCAGGCCATGGATCTGCTGACCGACAATCCGGCGCCTCACTAAGCGCGGCAGGGGAGCCGCGGCGGTCGGCCATCAGGGCCGCATACCCGTCGCCGTTTCCGTACCGTGATTGCTAGGCGTGGGCTTCGGCCATCGCCTCGCGCGGGACTTCTTGCCGCCACAGCGCAAGCGCGGCGTCGATGACCTCATCGACCTCGATATCGGCAATGAAGGAGGGGTCGTGGGAGCAGCGCCGGGCGAGGTTCTCCGCGCCACATACCGGGCAGTCCAGCCGGCAGGACACGAAGTAGCGGTGCCGCGCGACCGTGGGCGGAGCGGCCAGGAAGAGGTTGCTCAGCCAGTACAGCCCGACGCTGGCGGTGCCGACGGCCTGCGCCAGATGCAGCGGACCACTGTCGTTGGCCACCGTTAGCGTGCAGCGCTCGAACAGCGCCGCCAGCCCGCCCAGCGACAGCACACCGCCCAGGTCCAGCGCGGGGCGCTGCATGGCCCCGACCACCGCGGCGGTCAGTGCCCGCTCGCCATCGTCGCCCGGCACCACCACCGTCGCACCGGCGTCTGCCAGCGCATCACCGACGGCTGCAAAGCGCTCCACCGGCCAGCGCCGGCGCGGGTCGGTGGCGCCGGGGCTGAGCACGGCCAGCGGGCCCAGCGGCAGATCGACGCGCGCGGAGAGTTCGGCGCGGTCGCGCGCCAGCACCGGCAGATGCGACTCCAGCTCGACGCCATGCGCATCCGCCAGCGCGACCACTTCAAGCAGGCGCAGGCGTTCGTTCTGCCAGTCGAGGTAAGGCAGCGAATGCTCCAGCGGCTCGGCGCCGGGCGCGCACAGACCAAAGCAGTGACGCGCGCCGAAGCGGCGCACGAACGGATTGGAGTAACGGCCGCCGCCATACAGCTGAAAGGCCAGATCAAAGCGGCGATGGCGCAGACCGGCGCAGCACGCTTCGATCTCGCGCGGATCGCAGTGGGCTTCCGGCGGCGCCCCCACGCCGGGTATCGGCGGCAGCGTGACGACTTCGTCCACCAGCGACGTGCGCCCCGTGAGGAAACCACGGTGCCAGGGCTTGCCCAGCAAGACGACGTGGGCCCGCGGGAAACGCGCACGCAAGGCCGCCAGCGCCGGCAGCGCGAACATGAAATCCCCCACCCCGGTGGAGCGCAGCACGGCTATGCGCTCCACCGGGCCGAAGGCCCCACCCTCGGCTTGCTTGACGGCATGGCTGCGTACGGTACGCATGGCTAGCCCAGACTCAGCACACGCGGCGCGTCGACCTCGCGCTGCGTCACGGTGGTAGGCAGTTCCTGGTGATAGGCGCCGGACGGGATCAGCCCGCAGCCGCCGTCGCGCGCCATGACCCGCAACTGCGCATAGACGTCCTCACCGCAATGATTCTCGGGCAGACGTTGCCAGAAGCTGAAGCCGCCGGCAGCACGCAGCCTGGCGGTATCGAACAGCACGCAGCCACCGACCCAGGCCACGCGATAGCAGCGCTGGTTGGCGCGACTCAGGCCAAGCCGGCGCTGCAGGTGGTACAGGTTGGCCGCGCTGTGCAGGTGATGGCGCGCCCACGCGGGGCTGTCGGGCAGGACCGTTTCGGGTTCCACCCGGCTTTCCCAGAACTCGATGTCCTGCTGGTGAGGGCGCTCGTCGTCGGCGTGGCTCATGCCGATCACGGCACTGCCGACAAAGCCGCAGTCTTGCTCGCGGATGACTTCGAGCAGGCGTTCGATGAGGTCCGGCTCCAGCACCACGTCGTCATCCAGAAACAGTACATACGGCGCGCGCGCCTGCTCCAGCAGGAAATGACGCTGCTCGGCGAGGCCGCGCCGCGGCAGGTGGCGGTGCACTTCGAGCGTATGGCCACGCGTGCCGAGCAGGCGCTGCAGCGCCTGCACTTCGCCCGTCACGACGGCCTCGTGCTGCTCACCCTGATCCGAAATGACGATACGCAAGGGCGCGTGCGTCTGGGCGAACAGCGAGGTCAGCGTCACGGCCAGCGCCGCAGGCCGGTCGCAGGTGGGGATCAGCACGTCGACCAGCCCACTGCCGGCGGGCTGCCCCGTGCCGTTGCTCCCGCGGTACAGCTCGGGGTTGAGCGCGGGGTCGTTGTACATCTTGAACTGGCGATAGGTCTTGAAGCGCGAGACGCCGCCATGCGCTTCGGAAAGCAGGCGGTCGAGGCAGCTGGCGAGGTCGGCGCGCTGTTCGATCAGGGTCTGGTGTTTGGCGCGGCAGCGCTGCATATGCTCTTCGCCGGCTTCCTGCCGCTCGGCCTGCACGCGCATGTTGTGTATCTTCAGCGCGAGAATGGAAAGGCGGTCGATGATGGCGCCGGCCGTTTCGCTCGACAGCCGCGCTTGGGGCGAGGGCGGCCCGAACACCTTCTCGAACGCGCCCAGCAGCTCCTGATCGAAGGCCTCGACCGCATCGTTGCGGCGCTGGTTGTAGCGATCGATGTTGCGCTTGCAGCGGACGATGTCGGCGTCGGCCACGTCGGTGCGGCGGGCCTTGTCCTCTTCCTTCCACAGCGCGGCGTTGCAGCGGTGGTTCTCGGCAATCCAGCGCCATACCGAACCGGCTCGCGCCACGTCGCCCTCCTCGCCTTGCAGGAAGCGGTCATGGAAGGTAACCACGGCCTGCGCCGCAAGCTCCAGCGCCACCGCGAGTGGCTGCCCGGACGCCAGCCCTTCTGAGGTAGTCAGCTCAGCCAAGTTTCCCCACCTCCCGCGAGATCGACACCGGGCTGTCGTAGTCGCGCTCAGGAATCTGCTCAAGCGCCTCCAGCACACGCTGGTCGGCGCCTTCGTCACGGGCCTTCTGGATGATCTTGTCCTTGCTGACCGGATAGTCCAGACCACTGAGGAATTTCTGGATCTGAACCGGGTTGGGGCTGTCGTTGCCGGCTTGTCCGGAGTGTCCGTTGTGTTGCTGCGGTGCTTGCTTGTTCATGGCAGGTCTCCTGAAGGAGGGTTCGATGCCCTCGCTGTGCAAACCTGATGCCTGCCCTGCCACCCCGGCAGCCTTGCCGCCCGGCTTGTTCCGGCTGCTCCGCAGTGGCAAAAATTACCCGTCACCCGTAACTCTTACACCTCTCCGCGCGGCCTCGCGTCATGCCGCAGCGCCCGCATCCACCGCGGCGGAAAGCCTGGCGGGTCCGGCAAGCCATGGCGCACAGCATGGGTACGATGCATGCTCTGCAACACTGGCTGCACATCTCAAGGACGCCCACCCCATGAAACCTCTCAAACTGCAGGGCTGGCTGTCGGCAGGCGCGCTGTGCGTGCTGGCCGGTTGCGCCGCAACCTCGCCCACGCCCGTCACCACGCTCTTCAAGCACACCGGGGCGCGACAGTGCGAAACACCCACCGCAAGCGCCGCCGGGCTGCAGGCCGAGGTCGCCGCGCTGGAAAGGGCAGGCATTCAGGTGAAGTCGGCGCACTGCGGCGACGACGGCAACCTCTACCCGGCGGTATGCGGCGGTGGCACCGGCGACGTGTGGATCGTGAGCGTCGTGGCCGAATCGCTGTCCGGCCTGCAATCGCGCGGCTACCGCCGGCTGGACCCGGCGTTGCCGATCCAGACCCTGCCCTGCCGGTCCTGACCGGCACGCGCACGCCGTGTCGTGGAACCAAGCCCGCGCGATGTCGTCATCTGCATCAGTGCCGGGCGCGGCGGCGCGAGCAGCACATCTTCCTGCGCTGACGAGTCACCTTCACGGAGAACGGCGATGAGAACCCTCAATACATTCCTTGCGGCTGCGGCCTGCAGTGCCTTGGTGCTCGGCGGCCCGGCGTGGGCGCAGGCAACGGAGCCGGCAACGGGGCCGGCCGCATCAGACTACGCGCCGCGTGTTGGCCAGGAGGGCAAGGACGTGGTGTGGGTACCCACCGCCGACAGCCTGGTGGCGCGCATGCTCGATATGGCTGAACTCAAGCCCGGTGATCGCCTGGTCGACCTCGGCTCGGGAGACGGGCGGACGGTGATTGCTGCGGCAAAGCGCGGCGTGCCGGCGCGCGGCATCGAGTACAACCCGGAGCTGGTCGCCCTGTCGCGGCAGAACGCCAAAGCGGCGGGCGTGGCAGACCAGGCCACGTTCGAGGTCGGCGACATCTTCGAGTCGGACTTTTCCGAGGCCACGGTGGTCACGCTGTTTCTGCTCCCGGCGCTGAACCTGCGGCTGCGCCCGATGCTGCTCGACATGCCGCCGGGCACACGCATCGTGTCCAACTCCTTCCACATGGAAGAGTGGCAATCCGACGAACAGGTCGAGGTCGACGGCGCCTGCAGCACCTGGTGCCGCGCCTATAAATGGGTGGTGCCTGCCAAGGTCGAGGGCCGCTGGCAGCTCGGCGACCAGCAACTCGCACTGAACCAGAGCTTCCAGATGCTCGAAGGCGAGCTGCGCGGCAACGGCGAGGCGCTGGAGATTGCCGACGCGCGGCTGAACGGCACGCAGATCCAGTTCACGGCCGGCGCGCAACGCTACGTCGGCGAGGTGGACGGCAACACCATGCGCGGCTTGATCGACGGCAGGACGGCGTGGACGGCCACGCGCCAATGAGCGCAAGCCCGGCCGGCAACATGCCGCCGCGGTAAGCCCACGGACAGAGGGCCTGGTGCCGGCTCAGCGCCTGGCCAGAAACACCAACGGCCGCAGCCAGTGCGCCCGCCAGCCGAGCAGCAGCGCAATCGTCAGGGCGGCGGCGGCGAGCAGCATGACCCACACCAGACTGGCCATCGAAGGCCGGTCGGCGATGAAGCACAACACGGCCGACGCTGCCAGACCGATCGCGCCCATCAGACGCAGCCCGCTGGCGGAAGCTGCCGTCAGCGCGGCTTTGGGGCCGAATATCTGCCGCCAGTGCGCTTCCAGGCTCAAGGCCAACCAGGCCATTCCGGCCAGGGCGCAGAGCGCCGCCAGACACAGTGCCAGGGATTCAGCCATGGACCACCTCGGCAGCCATGGCCACATCGGCGCCGCGCTCGCGTCGCGCCAGCTTGCGCGCCGCCCATGCGGCGAGCGCGGCGCACGCCAGCAGGCTCAGATCGACGCCGGCCACCGGCCAGTACGGATCGGTGAAGACGGTCTTGAACAGATGGTCGCCGGTGGTGAGCCCGTTGAGCGTCACAGCCAGCACCGCCAGCGCCGTGATGGCCCAGCATTGCTCGCGCCACGCCGGGTTGATGCGCGCCTGCGCGACCGGCGCGCTGCGCACCAGTGCGTGCAGCAGGGCGGCAATCCACACGCCCCAGAACGCCAGCCGCTCCCAGTCGCCCTTGCCGAGCATGTCGGCCGGTAGCAGGCGGTTGGCCACCAGCATGCCGATGGCCGCAATCACCATGCCGGTGACGCAGGTCACCGCCAGCGCATCGACGATGCGGCTGCCCTGGCTGCCCGCTTCGGCGTGCCTCTTCTTGCGCTTCTCGACGAAAAAGACAAAGCCGGTGGCGATGCAGATGCAGCCCAGCAAGCCGCCCAGCACATACAGCCAGCGCAGCATCCAGTGCTCGAAGTGCTGCAGGTGCAGTCCGGTCAGGAACTCGTTGATGCCGCTGACGACGCTGCGCGGCGGGTCCTCGTGCAGCACTTCACCGCTGCTGCCCTTGAAATGGATGCCTTCGCCGACCAGCGCGACGCGGTCGCTGCCGGCGCGGTAGATCGAAACGTAGCTGTTGGCGTCGCCGACGTGGTGCACCATCAGGAAACCCACCTCTCCGGCCATGTCGCGTGCAGCCCAGCGGCGCCTGGCCTCGGCCACCATGGCGTCGACCGAGGCCAGCGGCGCAGCGACGCCGGCCGCCTCATGCGGTAGCCCGGTTGCCTGCGCCTCCAGTATTTCGTGCTGGTCGTGCAGCGGTTTGAGTACGCTGTGTCCGAGCGGGAAATAGATCGACGCCGCGAAGATCAGCAGGCCGGTGAAGGCAAAGAAGAAGTGAAACGGCAGCGCCACGACGCCGCTCAGGTTGTGCAGATCCAACGTGCTGCGCTGGGTCTGCTTCGACGGCCGGAAGGTGAAGAATTCGCGAAAGAACTTGCGATGCATGATCACGCCGGTGACCAGCGCCACCAGCATCGTGAAACCGGCCAGCCCGACGATCCAGGAGCCGACGTTGTTCCAGGCCCAGTTCAGGCTGTAGTGCAGCGGGTAGAACCAGTCGCTGCCGATCTTGAGCGCGTCGTCCGGCACCCCCGCGCCGCTGCGCGGGTCGATGGTCACGTCGCCATGCACATGGTTGTGATCGTCCGGGTTCCTGGCCAGCGGCACGCCGAAGCCCACGCCCATGATCAGCACCGGATCACGGTGCGTGGTGTAGGCCCAGTATTCGTCCGCCGGCAGTTCCAGGCGCGGCGTCATCGGGCCTTTGGCGGGGTCGTGCAGCTGCGGCATCATCGCCGCGTACTCTTTCGCATCGGGCTCAACGCGCTGCAGGATGGGCAGCAGCATGTTGTCGAACGACGGCATCGGCTGCGGTTCGAAACGCGTTTCGGGAATCGCCCAGCGATCGATCTCGCGATCGAACACCGACAGCGCCCCGAAGAAAAAACAGACCATCAACACGAAGCCGATGACCAGACCGAACCAGGTATGCAGCCAGGTCATGGTCTGGCGGAAGTTGGAAAACATGATCAAAAGCTCCGTCAGTACAGCAGGGCCTGCTGCAACCCCCAGGCTGCAGCCAGCATGAGCGCCGCACCGCCCGCCAGCACGGCCCACACGCGAGCCAGGCGGGGAGCGGCGAAGGCCCACAGGAAAACCACCAAAAAGACCACAAAGGCGAGCAACAACATCGCCGTCTCGGCCTCATGAAAGTCAGCGCCAAGCGCCACCAGCAGTACCGTGCCCAGAGCGGTCACGCCCCACGTGAAGGCATATCCACCCCCCAGACCAGCGACCACTCTGGCGACCACCAAAGCCGTTCCGTTCATTGAAGCCTTCTCCCTTGTGTCTTGATCTGTTCATCCACTGCTACCAGCGATACGAGAAGGTCGCCATGACGTTGCGCGACTCGCCCCAGTAGCAGTTCTCCATGCTGATGCACGAGGCCACGTAGGTTTCGTCGAGGAGGTTGTTGGCGGAAATGCGCAAGCTGCTGCCGGCCAGCGCCGGCGTGAGACGGCCCAGGTCGATGCCGAACATCAGGTCCACCAGCGTGTAGGGATCGACCTTCAGCGAGTTGGCGTTGTCGACCCAGCTCGAGCCGACGTGGCGAACGCCGCCCGCAAGCGTGAAGCCCGGTCGGAATTCCCAGTCGGCCCAAACCGAGGCCATGTGCTTCGGTGCCTGGTAGGGCGTGTTGCCCTCGAAGCCCTCGGAGGACTCGCGGAAGCGCATGTCGTTGTAGGTGTAGCTGGCCAGCACCGAGAGCTCGTCGCTCAGTTGCGAACGGACTTCCAGCTCGATGCCGCGCGAACGCACCTTGCCGGACGGCTCGTAATAGGACTGCAGCGGCACGCGCGAGGCGACGTTGTCCTGGGTCAGCTGATAGGCCGCCGCGGAGACATAGCTGCGGCTGCCGGACGGCTGGTAGCGCACGCCGATCTCGTACTGTTTGCTGGTCGCCGGCTCGATCAGGTCGCCGTTCTGGTCGGCCCGCAGGGCGGGATTGAAGCCGTCGGCGTAGCTGACGTAGGGCGCGAAGCCGTTGTCAAACAGATACACCGCGCCGACGCGCGTGGTGAGTTCCGAGCCTTTCCAGCTCGAAACCGCGCCGGCGTATTCGTTGCTTACGCGCGCCGTGTCATGGCGCAGCCCGAGCGTGAAGCGCCATTTGTCCCACGCGATCTGGTCCTGCAGGTAGACGCCGGTCTGCTTGAGCTGCCGGTCGATCGGATCGCGGCTGCCGATCACTAGATTGGGATTTCCGTACTGCGGGTCGCGCACATTGATCGGGTCGGCGCTGCCCGATTCCCAATAGCCGTCGTTGTTGCGGCGCTGATAGTCGATGCCGCCCACCAGCGTATGTCGCAGCGCGCCGGTGTCGAAGCGGCCTTCGAGCTGGTTGTCGACCGTCCAGGCACTGAGCTGCTCGCTCGCGCCGGCGTAGTAGCGCGTCAAGGTGTCCGGACCGTCCCAACCGTAACCGTAGATCTGCTCCAGATCCACGTCCGATCGCAGCTGGCGGAACTGCTGGCGGAAGGTCAGCCGGTCGTTGAAATCGTGTTCGAACTGATAGCCGAGCATGCGCTGCGTGCGCTCGAAGCGATTGGCGGTGGGATCGCCGTCGAAGAAGCTGCGCGGCACGCGAAAACCGTTGTGGTCGCGAGTGACGCTGGCGTCAGCGGGCACCGCGCCGTGGTAGTTGCCCTCCGGATCGCGCTGCAGATAGGCCTGCAGCAACAGGCGGGTCCGGTCGGAGAACGCGATGTTCAGTGACGGTGCGATGCCCACCCGCTCCTCGCGCACGTGGTCGAACTGCGTGTCGAGCTTGCGACCCATCGCGACGAGGCGATAGGTCACGTTGCCTTCCTCGTTCACCGGGCCGGACAGGTCGATTCCCACCTCGCGGCGATTGCGGCTTCCGATGCTCACCTCGACCTGACGATAGGGCTCGGCCAGCGGGCGCTTGCTGGTGAGGGCCACCACGCCGCCCGGCGAGGAGCGCCCGTACAGCACCGACGAGGGCCCACGCAGCACGTCGGCGCGCTCGAGGAAGTAGGGCTCGACCTGCGTGGCGGTGTAGCTGCCGTGGTCGCTCAGGGTGCGCAGACCGTCTAGCAGCGTGTTGTCGACGCTGTTGTCGTTGAAGCCGCGCAGGGCCACGTAGTCGTAGCGGTTGGTCGCCCCCACCAGGCCGGTGAACACGCCGGGCGTGTAGTTGAGCGCTTCGGACACGCTGCGCGGCTTCTGGTCGTCGAGCTGCTTGCGCGTGACGACCGAGATCGACTGCGGCGTCTCGATCAGCGGCGTGTCGGTCTTGGTACCGGCCGCGCTGCGCCGGGCCACCAGGCTGTTGACCGGGCCCCAGGCGGATTCGATGGTGTCGGATACGGTCACGGCGGGCAGCGTCGTGGGCGCATCGCCGCCCCTGTCGGCGCGCAGACGCACGGCGTAGCCGCCGCCGGGCGTGGGAACGGCCTCCAGCGGCGTTCCGGCGAGCAGTCGGGCAAGCCCTTCGGTCACGCTGTAGCGACCGCGCAAGCCCTCTGTGCGCAGCCCGGCGGTGAGGTCCGGGTCCACCGCGATCATCGTCCTGGAGGCAGCGCCGAAGGCGCTCAGTGCCTGGTCCAGCGTGCCGGCCGGAATGTCATAAAGCGTTTGTGCCTCGACCGTCTGCGCGGACTGCGCGCTCGCGGCGGGAACCAGGCCCAGCAGGCCGGTCGTCGCAAACGCCAGTGTCAGCGCTGCGCTGAAATTGAGCGTGTTATCCCTAGGCCGGGATTTTGCGGGTGCTTTCACCTTGAGGCCGCGCGCCTCCGGGAGACCGGTCTTGTGCCGTGTCTGCGTCATCTCTGTCTTCCCTGATCATGGTTGGCGGGACGTCGCTGAACACGACGTCTCTCACCAGACAGGACACGCGAGGCAGGGATATCTGCCCGGCCGTTACAATTTCGCCGGCAGACAGCATGGTGTGAGGCAGGCGGCGAGGGCTCATGACGGCCCCACCGTGATCCAGTAGCGTGTTCGGTATGCGATGCGCACGGGCAGCACCTCCTCCAGCATGCGCAGCGCGCCGTCCGTATCGTCCAGCGGGAAAGCGCCGGTTACGGCAAGCGTCGCCACGGCCGGATCGCAGCGCACGAGGCCGGGCCGATAGCGCGCGAGTTCAGCCGCAAAACGCGCGAGCGGCATGCGTTCGGCGATCAACATGCCCTGATGCCATGCGCCCTCGGTCGTCGGAGCGTTCATGGGCCGCGGCGCTTCGACGCCGGCAGGGCTGAAGCGGGCGTAGTGCCCGGCGTGGACAGTCGCTTCCCCGCCGCCTGCCGCCCTGCCCGGACGCACGCGCACCGCGCCCTCCATGACCGCGACGCGGACACGATCAGCCGCGTCGTCGTACTGCCTGACCGTAAAGCGCGTGCCCAACGGCTGCAGACTTCCGCCGGCGGTATGCACGATGAAGGGCCGGTGCGCGGCATCGGGCGCGGTCTCCACCAGGATCTCGCCGCGTCTGAGCCATATCTCGCGCCGCGCCTCGCTGATCTCGATATCAATCGCTGTGCTCGTATTCAGTACAAGGCGGGACCCATCGGCAGCCGTCAGCGTCAGCCGCTCGCCCACGCCGGTGCGATGGGCTGCGAGCAACGGCGGGGCAATGGTTTCTGCTGCGCGATGGCCCAGAACGGCAACCCCCGCAACCACCAGCGACAGCTTGATCAGCTTGCGGCGCGTGGCGCCGGGGGCCGCTTCCAGGGCCGCGCGCGCTGCACGCGGGTCGCCGGAAACCGCCGTATTCGAAAATGCGCCGGACAGCGCCTGGATGCGCTGCCACGCGCACTCGTGGTCGGGGTGCGCGGCGCGCCACTTCTCGCACGCCCCGAAGGTATCGGGGCCAGCTTCCGCATGCAGGCGCGCCATCCACCGCGCCGCCTCGCGCACCACTGCCGCCGACGGCTTTCCCGACGAGGAACCCATGGGGGCGAACAGGGCGGATGATCCGCTTCGCTCAGCCATAGACCGCGGCATAGCAGTGCTCCAGCCCCCGGATGACAGCCTTTTGCACGATGTTGACGGTGACCTGCAGTTCGGCGGCGATCTGCTTGTAGGGCAAGCCTTCGAGTTGGGCCATCAGGAAGATCTGACGGTCCCGCTCGCGCATGCCGTCGAGGACGGCGCAGATTGCCTCCAGCGCCTCAATCAGCAGACTCCGTGTCTCGACCGACGGCACGACCGTTTCCGGGCGCGCCGCCAACGCGTCGAGATAGGCCCGCTCCAGCTCAGCACGGCGGAAGCGGTTGCACATCAGGTTGTTGGCGATGGTGCGCAGATAACCGCGCGGCTCGCGCAGCTCGCTCCGCGCAGGCGTGCGGATGACCTGCTCGAAGGTGTCGTGGGCGAGGTCGGCAGCGTCATCGCGGTTGCCCAGCTTGCGGCGCAGGACACCTTCGAGCCATCCGTGATGATCGCGGTAGAGCTCTTGAACGATGTCACCGCCGCCTGCCTGCGCATGCGGTATTGCTGTCGGCACGCCTCACCTCCCATATCAATTACGAATGAAAACTATTATCACTCGCAATCGATGTCAAGCAGGGGAGGATATTTCGGTGGCGGCCCTGACCCGGTTCGGCGCTCCGGACCGGGTCAGCGTCCCAGGCGCGCGGCTCAGCCCGCGCGCTGACGGCGCCCGATGAGTACGGCGAAGCTGATGCCGATCAACAGCAAGCCGCAGGCCGGCACGAGAAAGGCCGGCGCGTAGCCGAAGTGGTCGATGACCAGCGCATTGAGCGATACCCCCGCGGCTTGACCGAGGAACAGGCAGGACGCGAACAGCGCCACCGCCGTGCCGCGGTGCTCCGGCACCATTTGGGTGGCGTTGAGTTGGAAGGTGTTGTGCAACATGTAGAAGCCGATGCCGGCCAGCCAAGCGGCCGGCAAGGCACCCGCCCAATGGGGCACCAGGGCAAGCAGCGCGAAGGCCAAGCCGAGCGCAGCGCCGCCGGAAACCGCCAGACCGCGCTCGCCCAGGCGTTCGACGAAACGGCGCGCGAACAGCGCGTAACTCAGCCCGCCCAGACCGAACAGGCCCATCACCGCGCCGGCCTGCGTCAGCGAGAGCTCGAAGTGTTCGTGCAGGTACGTCGGCACGAAGGCCAGCCCGCCGAACACCAGACCCCCTTCCAGACACACACCCAACAGGATCAGGCGCGCCCAACCTACCCGGCCGACCGCCGCGAAGCGTTGCAGAAAGCTGTGGTGGCGGGTCGCGACTGGCGTTGCGGCGTCGATGTCGGGGCTGCGCAGCACCTCGCATACCAGCAGCGCACCGACCAGCGCGAACACCACCAGCATGAACCAGAAGGCCCCGCGCCAGCCGGTAAGGTCGGCGAACAGGCCGCCGAAGGCCTGGCCGCAAATGACGCCGAAAATCTGTCCGATCAGGAAATACGCCAACACCGGCTGACGGCGTTCGTAGGGGACGTTGTCGGCAATCCACGCCATCGCCAGCGGGATGGCTGCGGCACAGGCCACACCACTGAGCACGCGAAACAGCAGCAGGTAGGAAAAATCGCTGGCCAGAGCCGACCCGAATACGCCAACGGTTCCGGCCAACAAGGCCCAGGCGATTACGCGGAACTTGCCGAAGCGATCGCCCAGCGGCCCGTACAGCAACTGGAAAAAGCCATAGGCCAGCGCGAACAGCGAGACCGCATGGGCGGCCTGCCCGGCGCTCACCGCAAACTCGGCCACCAGTTGCGGCAACAGGGGGTCGGCGATGCGCGCTGCGCCGCTGCTGGCGAAAGCAGCCAGCGACAACAGCGCGATGCGGCGGATCAGGTCACGTTCGGACGGTGGCGCCGACACGGCAGGCGGGCCGGCCACGGCGACTCAGGGCGCGAGGCGCTGATAGGCGCCGCCCCAGTAGATCAGCGGCGGGTGGGTTTCGTCGTGGTCGAAGCGCACCACTTCGGAGATGAACAGAATGTGGTCGCCGCCGTCGTGACGCACCGTGTTGCGGCACTCGAAGCGCGCGCAGCAGCCCTTGAGCAGGGGTACGCCATTCATGCCGGTGTCGAAGTCGAGCCCGGCGAACTTGTCGTCCGAGCGCGAGGCGAACAGGTTGGAGATGTTGTCCTGGTCGGCCGCCAGCACGTTCACCGAGTAGTATTCGCAGGACTCGAAAATCGGCACGCAGGGCAGATTGGACGACAGGCTCCACACGATCAGCGGCGGATCGAGCGAGACGGAATTGAAGGAATTGACGGTCAGCCCGATCGGCTGGCCATCGGGCGAACGCGTGGCGACCACGGTGATGCCGGTGGCAAACATGCCGAGCGCGTCGCGAAATTCGCGGGTGAAAGACTGGTGGGAAATCGGGGTTTGGGACATGAATGAGACCGGTCGAAAATCGGGTGATGTGCGCAGACCGGCGTGCAAGATCAAAGGTTCCGGTGGCGGGATTATCCCCGGGTTGTGCGCTGCGGTCGACAACGGACTGCGATGACGCCCGGACCGCAGTTCGCCGAGCGCCTGCTGGAGTGGCACGCGCAGCATGGCCGGCACGACCTGCCGTGGCAGGCCATGCGCGACCCCTATCGCGTGTGGTTGTCCGAAATCATGCTGCAGCAGACCCGCGTCGAGACGGTGATTCCTTACTACGCGCGGTTTCTGGCGCGCTTTCCGGACATCGCCGCACTGGCCGCCGCACCGGTCGAGGACGTGCTCGCGCTGTGGAGCGGGCTGGGCTACTACGCCCGCGCCCGCAATCTGCACAAGGCGGCGCAGGCCGTGGTGCAGGACCACGGCGGGCAGTTTCCGCAGTGCGCCAATGACATCGCCACGCTGCCGGGCATCGGCCGCTCGACGGCCGCCGCCATCGCCGCCTTCTGTTTCGGTGAGCGCAGCGCGATTCTCGACGGCAACGTCAAACGCGTGCTGTGCCGCGTTTTCGGCATTGACGGCTTTCCGGGCGAACGCGCAGTCGAGGAAAGTTTGTGGGCACTGGCCGACACACTGATGCCTGCAACACGCGGCGGCGACTACATCCAGGCGCAGATGGATCTGGGCGCCACCTTGTGCACGCGCACCCGGCCAGCCTGTGGGCGTTGTCCGCTGTCAGCCGACTGTGTGGCGCTGGCCACCGGCCGGGTCGGCGAGCTGCCGCAGGCCCGCCCGAAAAAGGCTGTACCGCAGCGGCACGTGCGGGTGGCGGTGATCGAGCAGGGCGGACGCGTTCTGATGGAGCGCCGCCCGCCGAGCGGCATCTGGGGCGGTCTGCTGGCGCTACCGGAAATCACCGAAGGCGAAGACCCGGCCGGCTGGCTGCTGCGCCGCTTCGGCGCGCCCGCCAGCGAAACCGCGGCGCTTGCCACCGTGCGCCACGTGTTCACGCATTTCCGGCTCGACATCGAGCCGGTGCTGCTGCGTACCCAGGGCCTTGCGGCTGCCGCGGCGGAAGCCGGGATGGAATGGCTGGCGCTGAATGCACTCGACGAGGCCGGACTGCCGGCGCCGGTGCGGCGCATCCTCGACGCGATCGACCACGTCGCGCGCCTGAGCAACTAAAGAACGTCGTCAGCGATGTGCTGCAAACGGGCAGCCTGGCGCAAGCACTCGGCCAGGGCCTGGTCAGTGATCAGTTCGCCATCGTAGTCACTGAGGTTGCGCTGCTTTCTGAGGCCATCAAGGACGCGCACCACGCCAGCCTCCTGGCCAAGGGTGTGGGCGAGGCACTGGATGCTGGTCTGGTGGTGACCGGGCCGGCTGGTCGTGGTGCGAAAACCGTGCTTGAGCAAGGCGGCATCGGCAATCGCGCGGATGGCCGTGTAGGCACAGTCGAACCGGGTTTCGGTGCTGTTCTCCTCGCGCTGGGCGTCTGCCAGCCGACTTCGGGCCGTGGCCAGCAACTTCTCCATCAAGGCCTGGGAGAAGGGAACTCTGTCTAGCTGGCCAATGCGCGCGAGGTTTTCCAGTTCTTCAGCAGGCACTTTCGTCTCCGATCAACAAAAGGCGAGGCTTTGCCAGGACATCGAGCACAAAGGGGTTGCCAGCGGCACGTCGGTCCTGCCATTCGTCACGGCTCATGAGCTTCGGGTTGATCTCCCGACCCAACTGGGTCTGCGCGTCATAAAGTGCATTGATCACTTCCGAAAAATCGACTCGCCCCACGATCAAAAGGTCGATATCGCTGTTGGCGTTTTCTGTCGCGCTGGCCATGGAGCCGAATACGAACGCCAGTTCGATGCGCTCTGCCAAGGGCGCGAGCCCGTCTCTGAGCACATCTCCCAAGCCTACCGTTTTCCTGATCAGGGCCTGCAACTCGGGAAACACCGGATGCGCGGTGTTGGTGCTGAACTGGACCTGATTGCCAACGCGTCGACTGAGCAACAAATCAACGCGGCACAGTTCGTCGAGTTCTTTCTTCAACGTGCCCGGCGCCGTGCCTGTCAGTCTGGCGACTTCGCGCAGATGGATCCATTGGCCGGGTCGTAACCACAGCAACGCCATCACCTTGCGGCGATAGTGATTGGGAAACAGCAGGTCGGCGAGGCTGGCTTGTGTTTTCAATTAAGAAACGATCGTTTTCTTTAAGGAAACAGTTTAGCCTAATATTCACGGCGCGCCAGCGCGCCAGCGCGCATGCGAGTCTGCTCAGTCCTTCTTGAGCCCCTGCTGCGCCAGATAGCTGCGGATGATCTGTAAGCGGTCGATCGGCAGTTCCAGCTCCAGCAGCGCCTGCCGCGCACGCAGCGGGATCGGCAACACACCGGCCAGGCGCATGCCGACCCAGTCGGCGTCTTCGAAATGCTGTGGCGGCGGGAAATGCTCTTCGCCCAGGTCGTTCATAATCGCGCGCAGCACCGATACCAAAATCACGCTCTCGGGCGGCACCGGCTGTGGCGCGCGCTCTTCGAGCCACTCCACATTGGCAATCAGCAGGCCGTTGGGGCCGACTTCGGTGTCAATGATGCGGTAGCGCCGCTCGCCCATCACCGACACCTGCAGCAGACCCGGCTGCGGCGCGTCGCAGGACACGATGCGCGCGCTGGTACCGGTGGCGTGCGGATGTGCCGGCGCACCCACTTCCTTGCCCTCGGCGATCAGGTTTACGCCAAACGTCGAACCCTCGCGCAGGCACTGCGACACCAGATCGACGTAACGCGCCTCGAACACCCGCAGCGGCAGCAAACCGCCGGGAAACAACACGGTCTGCAGCGGAAACAGCGGCAGGCTGGAAACCTCCTTCATTCGCCTGCCTCCGCGCCCCAGCGCTGCGTCAATGTGTGCGGCACATGCAACTGGTCGAGCACACGCGCGACGACGAAATCGATCATGTCGTCCACGGTCTGCGGATGTGTGTAAAAGCCTGGATTGGGCGGCAGAATGACCACGCCGAGGCGCGAGAGCTTGAGCATGTTTTCGAGGTGAATGGCCGAAAACGGCGTCTCACGCGGCACCAGGATCAGTTTGCGACCTTCCTTGATGGCGACATCGGCCGCGCGCTCGATCAGGTTCTGCGACAGCCCGGCGGCGATGGCGGCGAGCGTGCCCATGGTGCACGGGCACACCACCATGGCATCGGCCGGATTGGAGCCCGAGGCCAGCGGCGCAAACCACTCCTCGCGGCCAAACACACGCAACTGACCGGGTTTGGTGTTGAACTGCTGCGACAACACCGCTTCGAGCTCGGACGGGCGGGATGGCAGCTCGAGGTTCATTTCCTGCCGCGCAACGATCTGCGCGACCTGCGAATACAGCAGCCACACGGTGGTGCCGGCGCCGAGCAGGGTTTCGACCAGACGTAGGCCGTAGGGCATGCCGGAGGCGCCGGTAAAGGCGACGGCAACAGTACTTGGGGGGGTGCCGAAAGACATCAATCGCTCCGGTCGGACAATCGAACCGGGCCACTCTATCACGCTGATGGACGGCCTTCCTGAGCGCCCCTTCCTAAGGCCGGCAGGCGCAACGCACCTGACTTTCAGCGTGTGAGCGCGTATCCCACGCAGGAATCACGCAGGCGCCCTGAAACGACAACGGGGCGCCCGCAGGCGCCCCGTTGCAATGATTTACCCGATTACTTGTCGGCGTTCGGGAAGAACAGCTGCTGGCCGTCGATCTTGTACTCGGCGATGGCCGCCTGGCCTTCGGCCGAAACCAGCCAGTCGATGAACTTCTGACCGGCTTCCTTCTTCACGTGGGTGTGCTTCTCGGGATTCACGAGGATCACGCCGTACTGGTTGAACAAGCGCTCGTCACCCTCCACCAGAACGGCCAGATCGGCGCGGTTCTTGAAGTTCAGCCAGGTGGCGCGGTCGGACATGACGTAGGCGCCGCTCGATGCAGCGATGTTCAGTGCCGGGCCCATGCCGCAACCGCATTCCTTGTAGCCGCTGCCCATGTTGTCGATGCCGGCGGCCTTCCAGAAGCGCAGTTCGGCCGAGTGCGTGCCGCTCTTGTCACCGCGCGACACGAACGCCGCGTTGTCAGCAGCGACCTTTTTCAGCGCCGCAACAATGTCATTGCCCTTCACGTTGGCCGGATCCTTCTTGTCGCCGATCAGCACGAAGTCGTTGTACATCACCGGGAAGCGCTTGACGCCGTAGCCTTCCTCGACGAACTTCTTCTCGGCCACGACGTTGTGCACGAACAGCACGTCCGCATCACCGCGACGGCCGGTGTCGAGCGCCTGACCCGTGCCCTGGGCGACCACGCGCACTTCGATGCCGGTGGCCTTCTCGAAGACCGGCAGGATGTGGCCGAACAGGCCGGATTGCTCGGTTGAGGTGGTCGAGGCGACCACGATGGACTCGGCGTGGGCGGCACCCGCGGCAAAAGCGGACAGGGCAAACGCTGCGAGCAAGCCGCGCAACGGACGTGCAAAGGAAACCGGTTTCATGAAATCACTCCTGGGTTGAACGGGCTGTCGCGGTGTTGCGCGGCAACCTATGGTCTCGGGTTCATTACTTGATTTGGCGTAATCTATTGATCGTGATTACTTTCAGCAATATGAAGACCCGTGCATAGGATTCAGTTCAACTACGTGCTCGCCGACACGCGCGGGCCGACCCGGATACGCAATCCGCTGATCGACCTGCTCCATGCAGTCGAGGACAACGGCTCGATCTCCGCCGCTGCACGCCAGCTTGGCTACTCCTATCGCCACGTATGGGGCGAGCTCAAACGCTGGGAAGGCGAGCTGAACCACAGCCTAATCGTGTGGGAGAAGGGCCAGCCCGCACGGCTGACCGAGTTCGGCACCAAGCTGCTGTGGGCCGAGCGACAAGTGCAGGCGCGGCTGCAGGCGCAGATCGACAACCTGCACGCCGACCTTGAACGCGCCTACGCCGTGGCCTTCGACGACTCCACCCACGTACTGAGCTTCTACGCCAGCCACGACGACGCGCTCTCGGCGCTGCGCGAACAGGCGCGCGCCAGCAAGCTGCATCTGGATATCCGCTTCACCGGCAGCGTGGACGCGATCCGCGCACTCAACGAAGGCCGCTGCATGATGGCGGGCTTCCATACCCGCCTGCATCCGGCCCGCAGCTCGCTCGCCTATCGCACCTACAAGCCCATGCTCAAGCCGGGCCTGCACAAGATCATCGGCTTCGCCCGGCGCACGCAGGGCCTGATCGTGGCGCCTGGCAATCCGCTCAAGCTCAATGGTCTGAAGGACCTCGCCAAAAGCCGAGTGCGCTTTGCCAACCGTGCGCTCGGCACCGGCACGCGTCTGCTGCTCGATGAATTACTGGCGGAACAGCGCATTGCTGCGGATTCGATCAACGGATTCGACAGCGCCGAACCCTCACACACGGCCGTGGCGCAGGCCGTGGCGGCCGGCCAGGCCGACGCGGGGATGGGCATCGAAGCGGCGGCGCGGGCACGCGGGCTGGACTTCGTGCCCATCGTCGAAGAGCAATACCACCTCGCCTGCCTCAAGTCGGCGCTGGCCGAATCAGGCATCCAGGCACTGCTGAAACTGCTCGGCAACACCGACTGGCAGCACATGCTGGCAAACCTGCCCGGCTATGCGCCGGAACACTGCGGTGAGGTGCTGGCGATGAGCCGTGTGCTGCCGTGGTGGCGCTATCGCACGCACAAGCATCCGGCCGAGTAAGCGGCTCAGGCCTCCAGCAGTGCCGCCGACTTGATCTGCGCCCACACTGCGCAGCCCGGCGCCAACCCGAGCCGGTCGGCCGAGCACCGCGTGATGCGCGCCAGCAGCGGCACTCCGGCCGCATCCAGCCGGATCAGCACATAGGCCGGAGCATCGGCGGCCGCAACTTCAACGACGTTGACCGGAATCTGGTTGTTGATGCTGGTGTCTTCGGCGCGCGAGCGCGCCAGCCCCACATCGCGCGCATGCACACGCACACGCAGCGCCTCACCCGGCGCACGCGCACAACGCGGGACCAGCAATTCCCCGCCGGCGAAGGCCAGCCGAGACAGATGCCAGGCCTCGTCGTGGGCAACCACGGTCGTCTCGATCATGACGCTGGACTCGATGCCCCGCGCCAGCGACAGGTCGGTGCGCGCCAGTGTCTCGACCAGCGGGCCAGCCGCTTGCACGCGGCCGTTCTCGATCAGCACCAGGTGGTCGGCCAGCCGGATCACCTCGTCGTGGGAATGGCTGACATACAGCATCGGAATGTCCAGCTGGTCGCGCAGGCGTTCGAGGTAGGGCAGGATTTCCTGCTTGCGCGCGGCATCCAGCGCCGATAGCGGCTCGTCGAGCAGCAGCAGGCGCGGGCTGGTCAGCAGTGCGCGGGCGAGCCCGACGCGCTGGCGCTCGCCACCCGAGAGCTGCTCGGGGTGGCGGTCGAGCAGATGCCCGAGATCGAGCAGTGCCACCAGATCGTCCCAGCCGATGCGGCGCTCGGCGGCCGGAACGCGCTTGTAGCCGTATTCCATGTTGCCGCGCGCCGACAGGTGCGGAAACAGGCTGGCCTCCTGGAACACGTAGCCGAGGCTGCGCCGGTGGGTCGGCACGAAGTCGCGTCCGTCCTGCCACACCTCGCCATCGAACTCGACGCGGCCATCCGCCAGCCGCTCCAGCCCGGCGATGCAGCGCAGCACCGTGGTCTTGCCGGCGCCGGACGGCCCGAACAGCGCCGTGACACCGTGAGACGGCAGCTTCAGGTCGACATCGAGCCCGAAGTCGCCACGATCGACACGGAAACGTGCCGCGATCGTCACGATGCCACTCCCATCACCTTGAAGCGCCGGTTGATCGCATACACGCTCAGCAGCAGCGAGAACGACAGGACCACCAGCACCAGCGCCAGGCGATGCGCGGCGGCGAAGTCCATCGACTCCACATGGTTGTAGATGGCGATCGAGGCAACCTGGGTGCTGCCGGGAATGTTGCCGCCGAGCATGATGATCACGCCGAACTCGCCCAGCGTATGGGCAAACGACAGCACTGCGGCGGTGAGGAAACCACGCCGCGCCAGCGGCAGCGAGATCGTCACGAAGCGCTCGAAGGGCCCGGCGCGCAGGCACGCTGCAGCCTCCAGCACGCGCGTGCCGGTGGCCTGGAAGGCGTTCTGCAGCGGCTGCACGACGAAAGGCAGCGAATAGATCATCGAGCCGATCACCAGCCCCGAAAAGCTGAAGGCAAGGTGACCAATCCCGACATCTTCAAGAAAGCCACCGATGGCGCCATATGGCCCCAGCAGCAACAGCAGGTAGAAGCCCACCACGGTCGGCGGCAGCACCAGCGGCAAGGACACCAGCGCCTCGACGAAAGTCTTGATGCGCGAGCGCGTCTGCGCCAGCCACCACGCCAGCGGCACGCACAACACGATCAGGATGGCGGTGCTGATCACCGCGAGCTTGAGCGTGATCCACAGCGCGGTGAGGTCCTGCGGTGACAGCATCCAATTTCCTCATCAACCGGAAAACAATGACGCCTTCCGAACAGCCCACAGCACCATCACTCCCTCCCCTTCAAGGGGGCGAGCACGGGGTTTCGCGAAGCATTGCTTCGCGCCGTGTGAGCGGGTTGGCTGCGCAAAGCCAACCCTGGACCGTCGGGGTAGGGATGGGTTGAGCCAGTGCAACAAACCCATCCCCCTCCTGGCCTCCCCCTTGAAGGGGGAGGAACACGGCCTTCGACGGCCTTCGCCCGCTCGAAAGCCCCTTCCCGACCGTCCCTTGCAGCGGAGAAACACGGCGCCCGGACGGCTGCGCCATCCGCTTGCCGCCTCAGGAGTCGGCGAACCCGTAACCGGCAGCCTCGATGACCTTGCGGGCCTCGGCGCCACGCAGCCACTCCAGAAACTGCTTCGCAGCCTCGACATCAACCGCACGCTTGAGGGCCACGCCCGCCTGGGCAATCGGCGTGTAAGCTTGCTTCGGCGGAATCCAGTACGAGCCGGCAATGCCGCGCTCGGTCTTGACCTGCGCCAGCGCGACAAAGCCCAGATCCGCGGCAGCACTCGCGACCTGACTGTAGGTCTGGCCAATGGACTGCCCGCGCACCAGCTTGCCGGCGGAGTCGAGCCTAGCGAACACGCCGCGTTTGCGCAGGATTTCCTCGGCCGCCTTGCCGTAAGGCGCGAGCCTGGGATCGGCGAGGGCGAGATGGCGGAAGTCGCCGCGCTCCAGCACTGTTGCGTCAGCATCGACCACGCCTTCACGCGCACTCCACAGCACCGGCACACCCAGCGCATAGACAAAGCGCGTGCCCTCGACGGTGTGGCCTTCGCTCTCCAGACGTTCGGGGCGCGCCGCGTCGGCCGACAGGAAGACGTCGAAGGGCGCGCCGTTGAGAATCTGCGTGGTCAGCGCCCCCGAAGAGCCGGCACTGATCACGAGATCATGACCGCTGGCCGCCTTGAACATCGGCGCCAGCTTCTGCAAGGTGCCGTGAAAGTTGGCCGCGACGGCGACGCGAATCTCGGCCGCCAACGCCGTCGGCCCGCAGACCATCAGGATGAGTAAGGCGAGTGCCCGCATCACAGGAACAGGTAGGAACAGATCGCCACCGCCGCCATGATGGCAATCACATCTGCAGTCAGCGCGGCGGCCAGCGTGTGGCGCATGCGGCGGATCTGCACCGCACCGAAATAGACGGCCAGCACGTAGAAGGTGGTTTCGGTCGAACCCTGCAGCGTCGTCACCAGCATGCCGACGTAGCTGTCCGGGCCGATGGCCGGGTCATTGATGATCGAGGCCATCACGCCATAGGCGCCGGAACCGGACAAGGGCCGCAACAGCGCCATCGGCAGCGCCTCGGCGGGAAGGCCGACCTTGCCGGTGAGCGCGCCTAGCGTGGCCACCATGTAGTCCATCGCCCCGCTGGCGCGGAACATGCCGACCGCCACAAGAATGGCAACCAGATACGGAATGATGCGCAGCGCGACCTGAAAGCCATCCTTGGCGCCATCAACGAAGACTTCGTAGATGCGCACCCCGCGCAGCGCGCCGAACAGCAGAAAACCCACCATCAGCCCCGGCACGATCCACGGCGAAATGGCGCGGCCGTACACGATGGTGAAGGGAATCAGCGCAAACAAGCCACCCAGCGCCAGCGCCGACACCCACAGCGGATAGCCGCCGCCATCGTCCGGCAATGCCTCGCTCTCGGCATCGACCCAGGGGCGGTCAATCGGCGCGGCATCGGGGTCGAGCGGCCCGACCGGGAAGAAACGCCGATACATGAACGCGGCCACAACGGCTGCGATCGTCGCGCAAATGGTTGCGAAAAGCGTGGTTGGCAGAATCGCCGCCGGGTCAGCCGAACCGGCGGCCGCGCGGATGGCGATTACGCCAGTGGGCAGCAGCGTGACGCTGGAGGTGTTGATGGCGAGGAACAGCGCCATCGAGTTGGTGGCGGTACCGGGTCGGGTATTGAGCTTGTCGAGCTCCTGCATGGCACGAATGCCGAACGGCGTGGCGGCATTGCCCAGGCCCAGCGCATTGGCTGACATGTTCAGGATCATCGCGCCCATGGCCGGATGGTTGGGCGGCACTTCGGGAAACAGCCGCGTCATCAGCGGGCGAATGACCTTGGCGATGATCACCAGCAGGCCACCCGCCTCGGCAACCTTCATCAGGCCCAGGAACAGCGTCATCACACCGACCAGACCCAGCGCCAGCTCCACCGAGCCGGTGGCCGCGTCGATCATGCCCTTGGACAGCGCCTCCATCGGCGCAGCCATACCCTCGACCGGCACATGGCCGATCTGGCGCCAGGCTGCCGCACCAAAGGCAATCAGGACGATGCCGAGGAAGATTCCGTTCACCGCACGCCCTCCGGCCGGACGGCAGAGGGGCTGCAGACGATGCGATACGGGGAAATCAAGATGCGACGGCTCCTGGCGGCGGGGCATGACGGGCGGCGGACAGCCGCCATGAAATCACGTCGCCCCGCCCCGCACAAGCCGCCCGGAGGCGGACCTCAGCCGTTGGCCAGGGTCTCCTCGATTTCGGCGAAGGTGCGCGCCACGGCCATCGGCACAACCGGCACACCCAGGCGGCGCGACAGATCGGCCGACGAATACACGCCACAGATCTGCGCGGCGCCAGCGCTGTCACGGCGCATCACCAACGCGTGCTGGCGGCCATGCGCACGCATGGTCTCGACGATGTCCCCGACGCGTGCGCTAGCCAGCTCGGCGATGTCGATTGCCTCCACCGCATCAGCGGGCGTCATGATGTCCTGCACGCGGATCTCGTCGTGGTGCACGCCCCGTTCGCGCACGATCTGCATCGGTTTCTCGCCGAGCAGGTCGTTGCTGGTGATCAGACCGACCACGAAGCCGGCGTGATCCACCGCAAACAGCATGCGCACACGCCGCTCCAGCATGCGCTCATGGGCAGTCACGACGAGTTCATCGGCCCGCACGGTGACGGCCGCAACGCGGGTCAGATCGGTCATTGCCGCCAGCGCCGGTTCGTCGAGCATGCGCTCCAGGGGTTGTGCTTCGGGTGGCGCGGCCACGCGCGCCTTGCCGGACAGTGCCGACGCGGAAATCACATGAAAACTGGCCATTGCTTGTCCTCCTTCGCGGGCTGCAGGCTCTGCAACCGGTGGGGTTCGCCACGGCGGGCATGCCTGAAGCATCCAGCCAGGCGGCCGTTTTTACTATGGGCGCCACGCCAGCCCGGCGCAAGCATCGGAAACCACGCAGCTATGGCCTGGCAGACACGCGCCTTCGGCCGCTTCGCGTACCATGCGGGCATCCGCGACCACGGCTTCCGACCATGCCCCGCATCCACCCCGAAGGATGGCGCCAGATTCCCGCCAGCGGCGCGCTGGCACGCAAGCTCGATACCCTGGGCGAGCTGGAAGACGGCCTGCCCGATGGCTTCACCGTATTCCACGGCATCCACTGGACGCGCGCCGAGCACGAGCAACTGCTGTTCGGCGCCATCGACTTCGCCGTGGTCGGCCCATCCGGGCGGGTGCTGCTGATCGAGCAGGTCGCCGGCTTTCTCGACGAAACGCCCGAAGGCCTGGTCAAACGCCACATCCGCGCACGCCACAACATCAGCGTCGAACTGGCGCGCACCGCCGATCACCTGCGTGCACGCCTCAAGACCAACCTCGACGGCATGGAGCCGGTGCTCGACCTGCTGCTGTTCTGCCCCGACTTCACGGTGCGCGACCCCGGCAGCGCCGGCATCGATCCCAGCCGCATCATTGACGCCACCAAGCGCGATCAGCTGGCAAACGCCGTTCGCACGCTGCTCGCCAGCGAAGCGTCCGAACCGGCCATCGTCGCGCGCATCAACCGCTTCTTTGCCGACGAACTTCAGCTCGTGCCCGACACCAGTGCGCTGGTTGGCCAGGCCACCACGCTGTACACGCGCCTGGCCGGTGGCCTGGCCGAATGGGGCCGACGCATCGAGATGCAGCCGCACCGTTTGCGCGTCACCGGCACCGCCGGCAGCGGCAAGACACAACTCGCGCTGGCCGTGCTGGCCGATGCCGTGGCGGCAGGGCGGCGCGCGCTTTACGTCTGCTACAACCGCCCGCTGGCCGACCACATCTCGCGCATTGCGCCCACCGGCACGGAAGTCACGACCTATCACCAGTTGTGCGACCGCATGCTCAGCGCCGCCGGCAAGCGGCCGAGCTTCGGCGGCCCCGACTCCTTTGCGCGCATGGAACGCGACTTCGCCGCGCTGGCCGTCGAGCCGCGCTTTGACGAGCTCATCGTCGATGAAGGGCAGGATTTCGCCGAGGAATGGCGCGACGCGCTGCTACGCCTGCTCACGCCCGAGGGCCGCGCCTGGTGGCTCGAAGACCCGATGCAGAACCTCTACGAGCGGCCCGAAGTCGCGCTGCCGGGCTGGGTGCGGCTCACCAGCGAGCGCAACTTCCGCAGCCCCTCGGACATCGTCACGCTGCTCAACCGCAAGCTTGCGAACGAGCGCCCGATGGAAGCCGGCAGCCCGCTGGCTGGTTCGGAAGTGGAGATTTCGGTGTGGAACAACGAAGCCGAGATGATGGAGCGCACGCGCCGCGCCATCACCCGCGCCATCGGGCTCGGCTTCCGGCGCGAACACATCGCGCTGATCACCTTCCGCGGGCGCGAGAACTCACGCTTCACCGGGCTGGAACGCCTCGGCCAACACAGCCTGCGCGCCTCCACCGGGCGCTACGACCTGATCGGCTCGCCGGAATTCACGGCCGGCGATTTCCTCATCGACTCGGTGCACCGCTTCAAGGGCCAGGCCGCGCCCTGCGTGATCTTCACCGAGATCGACTTCACGGCGCTGGACGTACGCACGCAACGCAAACTCTTCGTCGGCGCAACGCGGGCGGGGATGAAGCTGATGATGGTGATGTCGCAGCGGGCGGCAAAGCTGATGGAGCTGAGCGCCAGCGAGGGGCCGGCGGCGTGACTCGCAGGTCAGAAAAACGCTGAGCGGCTTCTCTGACCTGCGCTTGCAAACTCAACGCTTCGAGAACTTCCCGACCAACTGATTGAGCCGCTCGGCCTTGCGCTGTTCGGCTTGTTCGGCGCGTTCGCGTTCCTGCTGTTCCTGCTGCTCGTCGCGCTTGCGCTTGGCTGCGGCCGCGAAGCGCTCTTTCAGCGTCTGCGAGGCGTGGCTGCGGTGCTCTTCGGTGATTTCGCCGTCCACCTTGCCATCGAGATCGAAACGCTCGGTGGCCTTCTCGACGGCCTTCAGATAGCGCGTCGAGCTGACGTGCATGCGCATGGCGGTGCGCACCGTCTTGCGTTCGAATTCGGGGAAGCGCGCGTGGATGGCCTTGTCGATGCCGAGCGCCAGCGGCTTGCAGTCGCGGAAGGTCGGCGATACCTCTTGCAGGCGGCGCAACACTTCACGCGGTTCTATACCGGCAGCCTTGGGGGCCTCGGTGGCGGGTTCTTCGCTGGGGATCTCGGATTCCATCGGCTCTACAGGCAGCAGTTTCGGACGCGGCGCAATCATCGCACGAAACGGCGGATGCCGCTCAGAAGGGCCGAACAGCCAGCCCGATCAAGCCACGTGGCGTCGTGCGGAAGTCGCAACTGCGCCCGGGCTCACTGGCTGCGGGCGACGCAACTCGTTGAACACCTCGGGCAACAGCAGCGATGCAAGGCTGCGCTGCGTGAACAAGAAGCGGCCGTCGACCACAAAGCCCAGCTCGGCCCACGGCACGGCGGTGTTCAGCAGCTCGACGGCGCGCGTGATGTCCATGCCCTCGACCTTCGGAAACAGCGCCAGAATCGAGCCGTCGTAGGCCTCGCAGTCGTGCCGGAAAAACGGCGCCGAGCGGCGCGTGCGGCTGTTCACGTAGATACGCGGGCGGCCCGGTGCGTCGTGGAAGGCCCGGCCCCACATCCACCAGTTGGTCTCGTCAAAGTCGCGCACGCGGCGCGCCAGCAGCTTGGCCTTGTGGCGCTTCAGCGACGGGTGGCGCAGGTTGTAGAGCATGCGGCGGGTCTCACCGGTGTCGATGGTCTTGGAGCACACGAAGTCCACATTGCCCTGCCGGTGCTCAAACACCGCATCGGCCCCCGACACCGCGCCCACCTTGACCATGAACAGCGAGGCCAGCGGCACGCTCAGCTCGGTGGACGAGAAAATCAGCTGCCCGTCCATCTCCACGAAACGGCGCGTTTGCCACTCGCCACTCCACTCGCGGTACAGCGTCTCACGCGTGAAGTTGCCCAGCTCGAAGCGGAAGATCGCGCAGTTGGGCACCGCGCCATCAAAAATACGGTTATCTCCCGTCTCGATCCAGTGCGTGATCGTGCCCAGCTCGAAGAGCCGGCGGTTGAGCTTGCGCGCCGAGGTGAGCTTGATGAATTCGCGCGGCACGATGAACACCAGCTCGCCCCCCGGCTTCAGATGTCGCACTGCCTTCTCGATGAAGAACAGCGCGAGGTTGCTGCGCGCGTCGAACAGCGTGCCGTCGAGCAGCCGCTTGGTCGCATCACCGATGTCCTGAAAGCGCACATACGGCGGGTTGCCGATCACCGTGTCGAACTGCTCGCTATCCGGGTAGGCGAAGAAATCCATCACCTGCGCACCCGCCGGCGCCACGCGAGCGTCGAACTCGATGGCCACGCAGCCCGGAATCCGGCGCGAGAACGCGCCATCGCCGCAACTCGGCTCCAGCGTGCGGCCCTTGCGCTCGCGCAGGGAAAGCATCTGCTGCACGACCAGATCGGGCGTGAACACTTGGCCAAGCTTCCCCACGTCGAGCTGCTTCTTCAAACCGACCCTCCTTGCTGCTGACGCGGCCCATTGTCCCGCCAGCGAATCCGTGGCGGAACTCTAGCACCGATGGATTGCGCATCGGCCGCGTGCATTCAGAAGGCTTCGATCTCCACTTCGAGGAACACGCGGCTGGCATTGCCGGGAGAGAGCAGCTCGAAATTCTCCAATTGCGCCCAGGCGGACTGGTCGATTGCGCGGGCTGCCGCCGACGGAGAGGCGCCGGCCTCGACCTGTTCCAGCGCGACAGCGCGCATGTGGATCAGGTAGTCGAAGGTGTCACGGCGGGCCTGTTCCAGGCCGGTCGGCGCGCCGTGGCCGGGCACGATCACGCGTGGCTGCAGGGCCGCCAGCGCCTCGAAGGCCTCGACCCAGCCGGCACTGGAGCTGATCGGCAGCACCGCCAGCAATCGCTCGGTGTAGACGATGTCGCCGGCGAAGACCGTCGAGGCATCGGGAATCCACACCGCCACATCGCCCGGCGTGTGTGCGGCGCCGAAATGCAGAAGCTCGACGCTGCGCCCGCCCAGATCCAGCACCTTGCGCGCGCCCAGCTGCTTGTCCGGAATAGCCGCCTCGCTGCCGGCAAACAGCGGGCCGAGGGAGCTTTCGAGCGCCGCGTGCTGCATCTCCTGTTGCGCCCGCATCAAGTCGGTGGCCTCGCCGTGCGCCATCAAGGTCGCGCCCTTGGCCGCAAATACCGCGTTGCCCCACCAGTAGTGGCTCTGGCTGTTGACGTTCACCACCCACTTCACCGGCAGCGCCGTGCGCGCCTGCACGGCGCCGAGCAAGGCTTCACCCACGCGACGCGACGGCCCGGAATTGATCACCAGCACGGCCTCATTGCCGATCACGAAACCGAGATTTGCGTTCAGGCCTTCGTTCTCGGCGCTCTGCCCGCCCAGGTCGCCGACAACGGCATACACGCCGGGCGCGACTTCGCGGGTGTCCAGCTTCGCGCCGCCGGCAAGCGCGAGGCACGGTGCTGCAGCAACCAGGGCGACGAATAGCGGCACAGCAAATCTCTGGAACATGGGTCTATCTCCGGTTGAATTGTTCTACTTGTAACGGTAGCGTAGCAGCTGTTACGTACAGCACACCCAAAGCAGCCGATGCGCTTCCTCGCCCTGTTCATGACCCTGCCGGCACGCCAGTCGACCACGCGCATGCGCACGTGGCGCGCGCTGCGCACGCTGGGTTGCGCCACGCTGCGCGACGGCGTGCATGTGCTGCCCGATTCCGCGCAGCACGCCGAGGCGCTGACCGCCATCGCACTCGAAGTCACACAGGCCAGCGGAACCGCCGAGGTGTTCGAGCTGGCCGGCCGTGACGAAGCGCAGCAAGCCGGCTTGTGCGCCGCATTCGACCGCAGTGCCGACTACGAGGCCCTGCGCGCCGAAGTCCGCGAGCTGCGCGGACGCGTCGACGGCCGCAACGCGGCCTCGCTGCAGCAGCAGGCGCAATCCCTGCGGCGACGTTTCGAGCAGATCGCGACCATCGATTTCTTTCCCGCCGCGGCGCGGGAAGACACCGCGCGCGCATTCGACGAAGTAGACGAGTTGCTGCGCCAGCATCTGGTGCCGGACGAGCCGCAGGCAGTCGATGCCGCCGTCCCGCAGCGCAACCCTGCCGAACACCGCGGCCGGCTGTGGGCCACGCGCGCACGGCCGTGGGTCGACCGCCTCGCCAGCGCCTGGCTGATCCGCCGCTTCATCGACCCGCAGGCACGCTTCCTCTGGCTCGCGCGTCCGGCCGATTGCCCCGCCGACGCACTGGGTTTCGATTTCGATGGCGCCACCTTCAGCCACGTCGGTGAGCGCGTAACCTTCGAGACGCTGCTGGCGAGCTTCGGGCTGGAGCACGACGCAGCCCTGGCCGACCTCGCGCGCATCGTGCATTACCTCGATGTTGGCGGCGCGCCGGTGCCCGAAGCGGCAGGGGTCGAATCCCTGCTCGCCGGCATGCGCGCCAGCCTCACCGACGACGACGCGCTGCTGGCCGCCGCGTCCAACGCATTCGACTTCCTGTATCGATCCCGATCTTCAAACCTGCGAGCCTCCCGATGACCGAACCGCACGCTGCCCCGAACGCGCCCGACGAGAACGCGGCCCCGGCCCACCCGAGCTTCTACGAGGCCTTCCTGTGGTGGCTCAAGCTCGGCTTCATCAGCTTCGGCGGGCCGGCCGGGCAGATTTCGATCATGCACCAGGAGCTGGTCGAGAAACGCCGCTGGATCTCGGAGCGGCGCTTTCTGCACGCACTCAACTACTGCATGGTGCTGCCCGGCCCCGAGGCACAGCAGCTGGCCATCTACATCGGCTGGCTGCTGCACCGCACCTGGGGCGGCATCGTGGCCGGCGCGCTGTTCGTGCTGCCCTCGCTGTTCATCCTCGCGGGGCTGACCTGGGTCTATCTGGCCTATGGCGACGTACCGTTGGTGCAGGGCATCTTCGCCGGCATCAAGCCGGCCGTCGTGGCCATCGTGCTGTTTGCCGCGTGGCGCATCGGCAGCCGCGCGCTCAAGAACGAGGTCATGTGGGGCATCGCCGCGCTGTCCTTCGTGGCGATCTTCGTGTTCCGCATCCCCTTCCCCTTCATCGTGTTGGGCGCGGCGCTGATCGGCATGGCCGGCGGCAAGTTCCTGCCCGCCAAGTTCGCGGTTGGCGGTGGCCACGGCTCAGCCGACAAGAGCTTCGGCGCCGCGGTGATTGATGACAACACGCGCCTGCCGCACACGCTGTTCAACGCCGCGCATCTGGCCAAGCTGCTGGGTGTCGGGCTGGTGCTGTGGGCCGCGGGCATGTGGCTGCTGCCGGCCGGCACCCTGAGCGACATCGGCGCCTTCTTCACCAAGGCCGCGTTGGTGACCTTCGGCGGCGCCTATGCGGTATTGCCCTATGTGTATCAGGGCGGCGTGGACAGTTACGGCTGGCTCACCGGCGCGCAAATGATCGACGGCCTCGCGCTGGGTGAATCCACGCCCGGCCCTCTGATCATGATCGTCGCCTTCGTCGGCTTCGTCGGCGCCTGGACGCACCAGATCTTCGGCTCGGAGAACCTCTTCCTCGCCGGCTTCGTCGGCGCCAGCGTGGCGACCTTCTTTACTTTCCTGCCGTCCTTCGTGTTCATCCTCGCCGGCGGGCCGCTGGTCGAATCCACGCATGGCGACCTGAAATTCACCGCGCCGCTGTCGGCCATCACGGCAGCCGTGGTGGGCGTGATCCTGAACCTCGCGCTGTTCTTCGCCTGGCATGTGCTGTGGCCGCGCGCGTCGATGGACGCGCCGTTCGCCGGCGGCTTCGAGTGGTTCCCGGCCGTGATCGCCGTGGCCGCCTTCATCGCCTTGTGGAAGTTCAAGCAGGACATCCTGCGCGTGCTGGGCGTGTGTGCGGTGCTGGGGCTGGGGTGGACCTTGCTGGCGGGCTGAGCATCAGCCGAGCACGCCGAGCGTGAGGCCAGCCACGACGAGGTAGCGACCGAGCTTGGCGACGAGCACGATCAGTGTGAAGCTCCAAAGCGGCTCGCGCAGCACACCGGCAATCACCGTGAGCGGGTCGCCGATGAACGGCGCCCAGCTCATCAGCAGCGACCAGCGGCCCCAGCGGTGATACATGCGCTGAAAGCGGTCGAGCTGCGATTCGCGCAGCGGAAACCAGCGGCGGTGGCGGAAATGTTCGATGTAGCGGCCGAGCAGCCAGTTGATGATCGAGCCCAGGACGTTACCGGTGGTGGCCACCGCGATCAGCGCCCACACCGGGTGATCGCCCAGGGTGAGCAGGCCGGCGAGCACGACTTCGGACTGCATGGGCAGCATGGTTGCCGCAACGAGTGCGGACAGGAACAGGCCTAAGTAGGCCGTCATGCGGCTTCAGTGCTCATGGCGGTGATGGATGTCCGGGTAATGCGGGTGCTTGTGCACAATGGCTTCATGACCGTGGTCATGCGTGTGCGGTTCCTCGCCGTGCCAATCGAAGTCGTGCGCGTGTTGGTGGTGCTCGTCGTGCACGTGGCGGTGCGTGTGCTCCATGGCTTCGTGCGCATGGACATGCTCGTGACGTTCCGTCAGATGCAGCCAAACGCCGCCGCCCATTAGCAACGCCGCGATCCACAACGCGAGCGAGGTCGATTCGCCGAGCAGCATCAGCGCCACCGCGGCGCCGAGGAAAGGTGCAGTCGAGAAGTAGGCGCCGGTGCGCGCGGTGCCGAGCCCGCGCAGCGCCAGAACGAACAGCACCAGGCTCACCCCGTAGCCGAAGAACCCCACGGCCAGCGTCGAGGCGAACACCCCAGTGGCCGGCATGACCGCGCCCAGCGACAGCGCGAGCAGCGTATTGACCGCGCCGGCAGCGAAACCCTTGATGCCGGCAACGAACACCGCGTCGGACGCCGATACACGGCGCGTGAGATTGTTGTCGATGGCCCAGCACAGGCAGGCGCCGGCGATCGCCAGCGGCCCGAACCATTCAGTGGCGGCCGCGTCGCCGCTGGGCCACGACAGCACCACGCCACCGGCGACAATCAGCAGCATGCCGGCGACGATGCGCCGGTCGGCGTTCTCGCGGAACACCACCCAGGCGATCACCGCCGTTAGCACGGCCTCGAGATTGAGCAGCAGCGAGGCGGCCGAGCCGCTGGTGTGTGCGAGCCCGGCCATCAGCAGCGCCGGCCCCAGTACACCGCCGAACAGCACCGCGCCGGCCAGCCACGGCCATTCGCCATTCGCCATGCCGGTGGCCGACCAGCCGCGGTCGCGCAGCACACGCACCACGCCCAGCCCGACGCCGCTGCCCAGATACAGCAGGCCGGCCAGCAGCAGGGGCGACACCTCGCCGACCAGCAGCTTGGCGAATGGCGTGCTGGCGCCGAACAGCGCGGCGGCGGCAAGAGCGTGGAAGACGCTGCGGTTCATCGGGGTGTCCGGAGTCGGGCTGCGTTCAGATTACCCGTTCGACCTTGTCGTAGTCACCGCGCACCTTGAGCGTGATGGTGACTTCCTTGCCCGAGCGGTTGCGCCAGAACCAGCCGTGCTTGCCGTCGAAGGCCGCTTCCAGCGTGCCGGCGTCGGAGGGCTGGTTCCGGCCCTTGCCGTAGCCGTGGTAGAAGTCGCGCGGTGCGCCGAAGGGGTCACCGTGGGTGTCGTAGTTCACGGCACCACCGGCGGACGACCATTCGTATTCGACCTTTGCGCCCTCGTCCATCACCAGCTTGATCTCGGCGGCGGCGTTGGGCGCGAGCTTGAAGCTGACGGTGTCGCTGCGCGGGTCCGGCGCAGGTTCGGCCGCTGCGGCTGGAGGGACCTCGGCGGGGGGTGGAGTGACCGCAATCGGCGTTTCGGCCACTGCCGTGGCTGGCGGTGCGGCCTCCTCGGCGGTGGCCTCGGCCGCGAGCTGGGTCTTGATTTCGCCCATCTGTGTGAGGCCCAGCGTGCGGCCGATGCCGGTGGGGTCGATGCCGTATTCGGCAGGCAGCACCGTGGTGACGAGCAGGGCCGCGGCGACCAGCGCGGCGATGACGGTGGAACGCAGGAGCTTGCCGGCGCTGGGCAGTTCGGCGCGGCTGGGCAGGTCGGTGTTGTACATGTTGGACTCCAATTCAGGCAATGAAGTAGCCGGTCATCTGATAGCCGACCAGCATGAAGCCGGCGCACATCATGGCGACGTTGGCGGTATAGGCATGGCGGACGAAGGACGGGCTGCGGCGCCAGAAACCCATCGCGATCAGGATCAGCGCGAGTGCCATGAGCTGGCCGAGCTCGACGCCGACGTTGAAGGCCAGCAGGTTGGGCAGCAGGCCGTCGCGCGCGATCTCGTATTCCTGGATCTTGGCGGCCAGGCCGAAACCGTGGAACAGGCCGAAGATCAACGTCGCCGCCTTGGTGTTGGGCTGCACGCCGAACCAGCGCTGGAAGGCGCCGAGGTTGTCGAGCGCCTTGTACACCACCGACAGGCCGATGATGGCGTCGATCAGGTAGGCGTTCACATTTACCCCGGCATACACGCCGTAGAGCATGGTCACCGAATGCCCCACCGCGAACAGGCTCACGTACAGCGCGATGTCCTTGAGCCGGTAGAGGAAGAAGATCACCCCGGCGAGGAACAGCAGATGGTCGTAGCCGGTGACCATGTGCTTGGCGCCGAGATAGGTGAAGGGCAGCAGGTGCGTGCCGGTGATTTCCTGGATGTAGCCCTTGTCGCCCTCGGCCACGCCGTGGGCGTGCGCGAGACCGAAGAGCATCAGATAGGCCAGCACGCCGAGCAGGGCGCGTGGCAGCAGCCCCGGCCGCGTGCCTGCGCGGCCGGATTGCGGATTCATGCGGTTCATGAAGTTCCTTCCGAAGAATGTGGGGTGCATGACGGATCGCCCGCGGCCATCCGCCCGTTCCATCAACTCATCGGAAGCGGTTTGGGTGGTCGTTCAGGCAGCGAACAGCGGGCGGGATAGGCGTGCCGCTTTTCGCCGGCATTGAGCGGAGCGGTACATGCCGGCGCGCGGCTCAGATGCAGCGGCGGGACGTTGGGCTTGTCGTGACTGTGGTCGCTGGCGTCGTGCTCGTGTGCGGGGTGAGCGTCGGCGCGGTGTTCTTCGTCGGCAGCATGCACATGCCCATGACCTGTAGTTTCGGCAAGGTGTGCATGACCGAGTTCATCGAGCGGGGCGTGCGAGAGAGACGCCGCACTGACCGTGCCGACCACCATGTGCGCGACGACGATGATCCCTATCAGGATGCGCATCAGCTTCAAGCGACAGGAGAAATGGTGTCCGACGGGCATGCAGGGACCGGTCCAATGCGGGGTGCGACAAGCCTATAGCAGATGCCGCAACGCGGCAATCGACACGCCGGGGCTCTTCGCCGCGGCCGGAAATGCATTGCCGATCCGCTAGAATCGCCGGACTCTCCGCAGACGATCGCCATGACTTCCCAGACAGCCCCCGAACTGCTCGCCCCCGCCGGTTCGCTCGACATGATGCGTACCGCCTTTGCCTATGGCGCCGACGCCGTGTATGCCGGCCAGCCGCGCTATTCGCTGCGCGTGCGCAACAACAGCTTCGACAAGGTGGAGGCGCTGGCGACGGGCATCAACGAGGCGCATGCGCTGGGCAAGGCGTTTCACCTGGTGGCGAACATCAGCCCGCACAACAGCAAGGTGCGCACCTATCTGCGGGACATGGAAGACGTGATTGCGCTGGGGCCGGATGCACTGATCATGGCCGACCCGGGGCTGATCATGATGACGCGCGAGCGCTGGCCGGACATGCCCATTCACCTATCGGTGCAGGCCAACACCACCAATTACGCCAGCGTGCGTTTCTGGCAGAGCCTAGGCGTGAAACGCATCATCCTGTCGCGCGAGCTGTCGCTCGACGAGGTGGCGGAGATTCGGCAGGAATGCCCGGACATGGAGCTGGAGGTGTTCGTGCACGGCGCGCTGTGCATTGCGTACTCGGGCCGCTGCCTGCTGTCGGGTTACTTCAACCACCGCGACCCCAACCAGGGCAGTTGCACCAATTCGTGCCGTTGGGATTACCGCATGCACGAGGGCACGGAGAATGGCGCGGGCGATGTGGTGACGAGCAACGCCATGCCCATCGGCAACCCGAAGGATGCCGGCGCGGTCGGCACGGCCACGCGGCCGATGGCCACTACCACCGCGCTGGGCGGCGGGCCACGCCACATCGGTGGCAGCAAGACCTGGTTGCTGGAAGAGGGCACGCGCCCCGGCGAGCTGATGCCCATCGAGGAAGACGAGCACGGCACCTACATCCTCAACTCCAAAGACCTGCGCGCCATCGAGCACATCGGCCGGCTGGTGGAAATCGGCGTGGATTCGCTGAAGATCGAAGGCCGCACCAAGAGCCCGTATTACGTGGCGCGCGCCGCGCAGAGCTACCGCCGCGCAATTGACGACGCGGTGGCCGGCCGGCCCTTTGACCCGACGCTGCTTGGCGCGCTCGAAGGCCTGGCCAACCGCGGCTACACCGACGGCTTCTACCAGCGCCACAGCACGCCGGACCACCAGAACTACCTGCGCGGCCACTCCGAATCAGGCCGCAGCCTGCTGGTGGGCGAGGTCACCGGCTTTGACGCCGCGCGCGGACTGGCCGAGATGGAAGTGAAGAACGGCTTCGGGCGCGGCGACCGGCTGGAGTTCGTTACGCCGGCCGGCAACTTCGAAGTCGTGGCGGAGCAGATCGAGAACGCTGCGGGCGAAGCGCAGGAGCGCATTCCCGGTAGCGGGCGCACGGTGTGGCTGCCCTTGCCGGAAGGTGCGCCGCAAGGCGAGTGCTTCGTGGCGCGCTTTGTTTAAGGGCATGCGATAGCCCTCGCCGCCTGTCATTGCGAGCGCAGCGAAGCAATCTCGCCTTCTGTTTTTGCGGCGCAGTTGAGATTGCTTCGTCGCTGCGCTTCTCGCAATGACCGCTTATTGGGCACCTTGCTGCCGTAATCGCCCGACCCACGCGGTACCCTCTCAACCCTTGTCTTATTCCCCCGGTTTCAAATGTCCCTGCCCAATACCCTGATGTCAGCCGAAGCCTACGAAGCACAACTTGAGGGCAAGCTGGCGCGCTATCGCGCCGACTTTGCGCCGCTGGGGCTGCCGGAACCGGAGGTGTTTCGCTCGACGCCCACCGAATACCGCCTGCGGGCGGAGTTTCGCCTGTGGCATCACGAAGGGCGCGTGGATTACGCGATGTTCGACGCCGCCAACCCGCGGCAGCCGGTGGTCGTCGATGATTTTCCGGCCGCGGTGGCGTCAATCCGCGCCGCCATGCCGGGCCTGCGCGATGCGCTGATTGCCAACGAGACGCTGCGCAACCGGGTGTTCCAGGTGGAGTTTCTCGCCACGCTGTCGGGCGAGCTGCTGATCAGTCTGGTGTATCACCGCAAGCTCGACGAGGCGTGGGAAGCCGAGGCGCGCCCGCTGGCCGCGCAACTGAAGGCGCAGATCATCGGCCGCAGCAAGGGCCAGAAGGTGGTGCTGGAGCGCGACTGGCTGCTCGAAGAACTGGAGGTGGACGGCCTGCGCCTGCGCTACCAGCAGATCGAAGGCAGCTTCACCCAGCCCAACGGCGAGGTGAACCGCCACATGCTGCACTGGGCGCGCGCGCAGTGCGCAGAGGCTGGCGGCGACCTGCTGGAGCTGTATTGCGGCAACGGCAACTTCACGTTCGCGCTGGCGCCGCTTTTCGAGCGCGTGCTGGCCACCGAGCTGTCGAAATCGTCGGTGAAGGCGGCGCTGTACAACATCGAAGCCAACGCCACCGACAACATCACGCTGCTGCGCATGTCGAGCGAAGAGCTGAGCGACGCAATGGCCGGCGGGCGCGAGTACCGCCGCCTGCAGGATATTGATCTGGCGGCATACAACTTTTCCACGCTGTTCGTCGACCCGCCGCGCAGCGGGCTGGACCCGGCCACGCTGGCGATGGCGGCGAATTTCGACCGCGTGCTGTACATCTCGTGCAACCCCACCACGCTGCGCGAAAACGCCGAGGCGCTGAGCGCCACGCACGACATTGCGGCCGCCGCGGCCTTCGACCAGTTTCCCTACACGCACCATCTGGAGTGCGGCCTGCTGCTCAAACGCCGGGGCGCGTGACATGAGCGAGGCCGTGCGCATCGTCACCACAAACCTGCACGACCCGGCCCACGCGGCGGCCTGGTTGGGGCTGCTCGACGCCTACGCGCGCGACCCGATGGGCGGCGGTTCGGGCTTGCCCGATGCCGTACGCGCCGCGCTGCCGCAACGGCTGGCCGACCGCGCGGGCTTCGTATCGTTTCTGGCCTTTGCGGGCGATGAAGCGGTTGGGCTGATCAACTGCTTCGAAGGCTTTTCGACCTTCGCCGCACAACCGCTGCTCAACGTGCACGACATCGCCGTGCTACCCACACACCGCCGCCGCGGCATCGCCCGCGCACTGCTCGCTGCGGCCGAGGACGCCGCCCGCCAGCAAGGCTGCTGCAAGCTCACGCTGGAAGTGCTGTCGAGCAACCACGCCGCAATGGCGGCCTACGTGCAGCAGGGTTTCGCGCCGTATGAACTCGACCCGGCAGCGGGACAGGCGGTGTTGCTGCAGAAGTGGCTGTAAGCGGCAAGGGCCTGCGGTGAGCAGGCCACGTAGGGTATAATTCCGCCCTTTCTTTTGCTTCAAAAACAGGATCTTCCGTGCTCGTCGCCGCCAACATCACCATGCAGTTCGGGGCCAAGCCCCTTTTCGAAAATGTCTCCGTCAAATTCGGCGATGGCAACCGCTACGGCCTGATCGGGGCAAACGGGGCCGGCAAGACGACTTTCATGAAGATCCTGTGCGGCGCGCTGGAAGCGTCGGGCGGCAACGTCTCGAAAGAGCCGATGGAGCGCATGGCCTATCTGCGCCAGGATCAGTTCGCCTACGAAGACAAGCGCGTGCTCGACGTGGTGATGATGGGCCACGAAGAGCTGTGGTCGGCCATCCAGGAACGCGACGCGATCTACGCCAACCCGGAAGCCACCGAAGACGATTACATGCACGCCGCCGAGCTGGAAGGCAAGGTCGGCGAGTACGACGGCTATACCGCCGAGGCGCGTGCCGGCGAGCTGCTGCTGGGCGTGGGCATTTCCACCGATCTGCACGACGGGCCGATGAGCGAAGTAGCGCCGGGCTGGAAGCTGCGCGTGCTGCTGTGCCAGGCGCTGTTTGCGAACCCGGACATCCTGCTGCTCGACGAACCGACCAACAACCTCGACATCAACACCATCCGCTGGCTGGAAGACGTGCTCAACAACCGTGACAGCACGATGGTGATCATCTCGCACGACCGCCACTTCCTGAACCAGGTGTGCACGCACATGGCCGACCTGGATTACGGCACGATCACCGTGTACGCCGGCAACTACGACGACTACATGGAAGCCTCGGTGATGGCGCGCCAGCGCCAGCAGTCGGCCAACGCCCGCGCCAAGGAGAAGATCTCCGACCTGCAGGACTTCGTGCGCCGCTTCTCGGCCAACAAGTCCAAGGCCAAGCAGGCCACCAGCCGCCTGAAGCTGATCGACAAGCTCAAGCCGGAAGACGTGAAGCCGTCGAGCCGTCAGTACCCGTTCATCCGCTTCGAGTACGACGAGAAAGAGAAGCTGCACCGCCTGGCCTGCGAGATCGACAACATCACGTTTGCCTACGAGGGCATGGACAAGCCGCTGTTCAAGGGCTTCAGCATGCCGATCGAGGCCGGCGAAAAGATCGCCATCATCGGCGAGAACGGCGTCGGCAAGACCACGCTGCTCAAGCTGCTGCTGGGCGAACTCAAGCCGCAGAAGGGCACGATCAAGTGGGCCGAGAAGGCCAACCCCGGCTACTACGCGCAGGATCACTCGGCCGATTTCGCCGAGGATGTGAGCCTGACGGAGTGGATTGCCGAGTATTCGCGCATCACCGCCGCCATCACCGGCGAAGACAACGAGACCCTGCTGCGCGGCACGCTGGGCCGCTTGCTGTTCTCGGGTGACGAGGTGAAGAAGTCGGTCAAGGTGATCTCGGGCGGCGAGCAGGGCCGCATGCTGTTCGGCAAGCTGATGCTGTCGCGCCCGAACGTGCTGATCATGGACGAGCCGACCAACCACCTGGACATGGAATCGATCGAATCGCTCAACACGGCGCTCGACAAATTCCCCGGCACCTTCGTCTTCGTGTCGCACGACCGCGAATTCGTGTCGTCGCTGGCCACGCGCATCGTCGAAATCAAGCTCGACGGCACCATCGTCGACTACCGCGGCACCTACGAGGAATACCTCTCCAGCCTCGGCCTGGGCTGATCCAGCCCGCGTTGGTCTGAACCATCGCGCAATCCGGCTCTGCAGCCGGATTGCGACGATTGTTCAATCCGACCTATGCGCTCAGCACTCCGCTAGAATCTGCGCATGATCGGCATCTTCCTCATTACCCACGGCACGCTCGGCGAATCACTGATCCAGTGCGTGAGCCATGTCCTCAATCAGCGCCCGGCGCAGATCGTGCAGCTCGGCGTCAGCGGGCAGGACGACCCGCTCGACATGCTGCCGATCGCGCGGCGCATGCTGGACTGGGTGGATGAGGGCGACGGCGTGCTGGTGCTGACCGACATCTTCGGCGCCACACCCTCCAATATCGCCAGCAAATTGCTCGACCCCGGCCGGGTGGAAGGCATCGCGGGCGTGAACCTACCGATGCTGATGCGCGCGCTGACCTATCGCGAACGCGACATGAATACCTTGATCCAGCGCGCCATCAGTGGTGGCTGCGATGGAGTACTCCACATCAAATGAGGCCACGATGCCGCGCAAGGAAATCGAAATCATCAACAAGCTGGGGCTGCACGCGCGCGCCTCGGCCAAACTCACCCAGACCGCCAGCCAGTTCCGCAGCGAAGTGTGGATGGAACGCAATGGCCGACGCGTAAACGCCAAGAGCATCATGGGAGTGATGATGCTGGCCGCCGCCAAGGGCACCAGCGTCATCGTCGACATCGAAGGGCCAGACGCCGATACGGCCATGCAGGCCATCGACGCGTTGATCGCCGACCGCTTCGGCGAGGAGGAGTAAGCGCGCATGACCTTCACCGTCCACGGTCTGCCGGTCTCGCAGGGCATCGCCATCGGCCATGCCCACCTCGTCTCGCGCGCGCTGCTCGAGGTGAATCACTACCACGTCGCCGAAAAGCACGTGGGCGACGAGATGAAGCGTCTGGACGATTCGGTCGCGGCGGTGAAGCGCGAGCTCAACACGCTCAAGACCACCGCTGCCAGCTCGCAGGCGCACGGTGAAGTCGGCGCCTTCGTCGATCTGCAACTCATCATGCTGGCCGACCCGCTGCTGGTGGACGCCGCGCGCAGTGTGATCCAGGAACGCCGCTGCAATGCAGAGTGGGCGATGGTGCAGCAGATGGACCACCTGGTCGCGCAGTTCGACCAAATCGAAGACGCCTACCTGCGCGAGCGCAAGGCCGACGTAGTGCAGGTGGTCGAGCGTGTGGTCAAGGATCTGGTGGGCCACCCCGGCCACCTGCCGCCCAAACGCCGCGACGGGCTCGGCACCATCATCGTTGCGCACGACCTGTCACCGGCCGACACCATCGGCTTTCGCGACCACAACATCGCCGGCTTCCTGACCGACATCGGCGGCCCGACCAGCCATACCGCCATCGTTGCGCGCACGCTGTCGATCCCGGCCGTGGTCGGCCTGCACCGCATCCGCGATCTGGTCGAAGAAAACGAACTGATCATCATCGACGGCACGCTGGGCATCGTCATCGTCGATCCCGACGAAGCCATTGTCGAAGCCTACCGCCTGCGCCGCACCGAGCTGGAGATCAAGCGCTCGCGCCTGAAGCTGCTGCGCGACACGCCGGCCAGCACGCTCGACGGCCGCATCGTCTCGCTGCTCGGCAACATCGAAGGCCCGGCCGACGTGGCACAGATCAAATCGGTCAATGCCGACGGCGTCGGCCTGTACCGCACCGAATTCCTGTTCATGGGCCGCGAAGACCTGCCCAGCGAAGACGAGCAGTTCGAGGCCTACCGCGCCGTGGTCAAGCCACTCGCCGGCAAGCCGGTGACGATCCGCACCTTCGATATCGGCGCCGACAAGATGCTGTCGATCGGCCACCAGCGCACCGAGCCCAACCCTGCGCTGGGCCTGCGCGCAGTGCGTTTCTCGCTGTCCGAGCCGCAGATGTTCCGCACCCAGTTGCGCGCACTGCTGCGCGCCTCGGCCTACGGCAAGCTGCGCATCATGATCCCGATGATCTCGCACGTGCAGGAGCTGGAGCAGGCGCTGACCATGCTGGCACTGGCGCGCGAGGAACTGAGGGCGACCAAGCACAAGTTCGACGAATCCATCGACATCGGCGCGATGATCGAGGTGCCGGCTGCCGCGCTGGCCATCGGCATGTTCAAGAAGCGCGTGTCTTTCCTGTCGCTCGGCACCAACGATCTGATCCAGTACACGCTGGCCATCGACCGCACCGACGACGCCGTGGTGCACCTCTACGACCCGCTGCACCCGGCCGTGCTCAAGCTCATCAACGGCACCATCCAGGCCGGCAAGCGCTACGGCATGTCGGTGTCGGTATGCGGCGAAATGGCTGGCGACCCGACCTACACCCGATTGCTGCTCGGCATGGGCCTGCGCGAGTTCTCGATGCATCCGGCCAATGTGCTGGAGATCAAGCAGCAACTGCTGCACGCCGACTACTCGGAGCTGGCGCCGCGGGTGCAGCGCATCCTGCGCATGGATGAGCCGGCGCGGGTGCATGAGGCAGCGCTGAAGCTCGCGGGCTGAAGCTGCGGCTGCAGTCCGGATGCGGCTCGCCGAGAAACCGCTTTCCCCTAGTGTCACCTGAGTCAGATTTTCATGCCCCGGCCGGCCGGGATTTCGCCCCGGCGGGCGACCTTCTTTCTTGTAGTGCAACAAGAAAGAAGGTAAAGAAGTGCACCCTCCTCACCGCCCCTTCGGGGTTCCTTCGCTGCGAGCCCTCCCGGCGGCCGGCCTTGCGAACTCGCTGGCGCTCAAACAGCAAGACCGGAAGGCCCCGCCGTGAGCACTCTTCGCTCAGCGGCTCAGAAGGGATTGGCAAACAAGACGCGATCCATCCGTAGTCGCCTGTTCGTTGTTCGAGCGGCTCCGCTGGCACCCTGATCCCCTCTGGCTCGCCGAGTGCAGGGTGGTTTCGCCGGGGAAGTCCGGTCCTGCTGTCTGAGCGACAGCGAGTTCAGGACCGGCCGGTGAAACCGCCCGGAGCGAGGGAAGCCCGAAGGGCCGAGACGGCGGGGCACGCTTCTTTGCTTCCTTTCTTGTCGTGCAACAAGAAAGGAAGTCGCCCGCCGGGGCGAAATCCCGGCCAACGCACGCCAACCATCGGCGTTGCCACAACGAATCGGCGAGGCGCTGAAATTGACTTTCCTCCCCCGGCACGATAACTTCGCCGCCTATCAGCGCCGATTTGAACTACAGCTTGCGGGCGCTCAATAAATACGGCTAAAGCGAGGGCAGCCCTGTCCGCGTCTTTGAGCCGACAGGGTTTTTGTTTTTATATACGCCATGATCCAGCCCCAATCGGTCGGCATCGTCACCCCGCAGCGGGCGGTTTTCAACGAACCGCTGCCGCTCAAGTGCGGCGCAGTGCTGCCGGCCTACGAACTCGTCTACGAGACCTACGGCGAACTCAACGCCGATCGCAGCAATGCGGTGCTGGTCTGTCACGCACTGTCCGGTTCGCATCACGTTGCAGGCCAATACGCCGACGATCCCGGCAACATTGGCTGGTGGGACAACCTCGTCGGGCCGGGCAAACCGCTCGATACGCGGCATTTCTTCGTCATCGGCGTGAACAACCTCGGCGGCTGCTTCGGTTCGACCGGGCCGGCCTCGATCAATCCAGCCACCGGACGGCACTGGGGCGCGGACTTTCCGTTCATCACGGTTGAGGACTGGGTCACGACGCAGGCGCGGCTGGCCGATCAGCTCGGCATTGAGCGCTTTGCAGCGGTGGTGGGCGGCAGCCTGGGCGGCATGCAGGCCATTTCCTGGGCGCTGCAGTATCCCGAGCGCGTGGCCAATGTGGCGGCGATTGCGTCGGCGTCCAAGCTGACGGCGCAGAACATTGCCTTCAACGAGGTCGCGCGCCAAGCCATCCTGACCGACCCGGACTTTCACGGCGGCAACTTCTACGAACACGGCCTGGTGCCGGCGCGCGGACTGCGGCTGGCGCGCATGATCGGCCACATCACCTATCTGTCGGACGATTCGCTGGCCGAGAAATTCGGCCGCGTGCTGCGCCACGGCAAGGCCATCTACAGCTACGACGTGGAGTTCGAGATCGAGTCCTACCTGCGCTATCAGGGCGACAAGTTCTCGAAGGTGTTTGACGCCAACACCTATCTGCTGACCACCAAGGCGCTGGATTACTTCGACCCGGCCTTCGAGCACAACGGCAACTTGGCCGCGGCCATGGCGCGCTGCACCGCAGACTTCCTGGTGGTGTCGTTTTCGACCGATTGGCGTTTCTCGCCCGAGCGTTCGCGCGAGATCGTCTATTCGCTGCTGCACAACCGGCGCAACGTGAGCTACGCCGAGATCGAGAGCGGCGCCGGCCACGACGCCTTCCTGCTCGACGATGCGCACTACCACGCGGTGCTGCGCAGCTATTTCGAACGGATGCGCAAATGAGCCCGATCTATCGCTACGACTACGACGTCATCGCCGGATGGATCGCCCCCGGCGAGAAGGTGCTCGACCTGGGCTGCGGCGACGGCAGTCTGCTGCGCCGCCTGATGGACGAACGCGGCGTGCTGGGCTGGGGCGTGGAGAATGATCCTGCCAATCTGGTGGCCTGCCTGAACAACGGCGTGAACGTGATCCAGGTCGACCTCGAAAAGGGGCTGGCCGGTTTCGAGGACGGGTTTTTCGACCACGTCGTCATGAGCCTGTCGCTGCAGACCATCCACAACACGCAGGGCATTCTCGACGAGATGCTGCGGGTGGGCCGCGAGGCGGTCGTGAGCTTTCCGAACTTCGGTTACCGCAGCCACCGCGAGAGCATCGGCGAAGGCCACATGCCGGTGTCCGATAGCCTGCCGCATCAGTGGTTCAACACGCCCAACGTGCGCTTCTTCACCATGGCCGACTTCGAATCACTGTGCGCGCAAAGCGGCATCGTGGTGCGCGAATGCCTGGGCTTCGATGATGGCCGCCGTATCGACGACAACCCCAACCTCAACGCCAGCATGGCGGTGTACCGCCTCGGTCGGGACGGTCAGGACAAGGCGCGCACCGCGTAGTCCGCCACATTCACCTCCAGCGCCGCTGCCTCACTCAGATGCAACGCGCTGGCGGCGTAGCGGTCGCGCCACGCGCCGGCCTGGGCGAAAGCCGCCTCACCGGCCGCACCCGCCACTCCCAGCAACAGATCGGCCGACAGCAGCTTGCCCATCGGATTCGACGGCTCACATCCGGCCTCCTCGAACTGCCTGACCAGCCATTCGCGCGCCTCGCCCGCAGCCACGGCCGCGAACTCACGCTCGGCAACGGCCAGCACGTATTCGCGCCCTTCTCCGAACGAAACTACAAGCCTGCGCATCATCCCTCTCACCCACCCGGAAGCTGACCGACGATTGTCTGCTTCCGGCTCGCGCCGGGCAAGGGCATGCCTCGATTTGCCATGGTCGCCCCAAGATCACGCGCCAGTGTGCACACGACCACGCTTTGGCGGCACAAAGCCTTGTATTCAAAACACATGACGGCGAGAATCGCGCCCTGTATGTGCCCGCGCGATGGGCACCGCACACCGCAACAACTCCCACCGCGCGGGGCCCTGACCGGCCTCCAACCAGGAGCAGTACATGCACCGAGACCCGGCCGGTCCCGACCACGCCCCCGCAGACGGCGGTCAGCCGTCTGCCACGGCGGCGCAGGTCATCGCCCGGCATCTGTGCCAGCCCCAGGCAACGGTCATTCTCGGCAGCTGGACACACGACCTGCGCAGCGGCGAGCTGTGCTGGTCCGACGCCTTCCGCAGCCTGATGCACATTCCGCCAGACGAATCGCCGAGCTTCGAGGGCTTCATCGAGCGTATCCACGCCGACTGCCGCCCCGACGTGCTGCGGGTGCTCCAACAATTGTGTGAAGTCGGCGGCAGCGCCAGTTTCAATTTCCGCGTGCCGTTGCCGGGCGAAATGGCGAGTTTCGAGGCGCACATCGTCGTCGACCGCGATCGGCTCGAGCGCCCCACGCTGGCCCACGGCAGCATTCGCGATGTCACCGCGCGCAACAACAGCGACGACGCGTTGCGCCGCCGCAGCGTGTACCTAAACGCCATCCTCGACCAGTTGCCGCAGGCCATCAGCGTATTCGACGATCAGCTGCGCCTGCAGTGCTGGAATGCGCGCTATGCCGAGGTGATCGGCGTGCCGCGCGACATGCTGCATGCCGAGGCACGCTTTGAGGACATCTACCGCATTCCCGCCGAACGCGGTGACTTCGGCCCCGGCAACCCAGCCGAGCTGGTCGAGCAGCGCAAGCAGCTGGCCTTGAACTTCGAGCCCCTGCTGTTCGAGCGCACACGCTCCGACGGGCGCACCCTGCTGATCGCACGCGAGCCGCTGTACATCGACGGACGCATTGCCGGGCTGGTGACAACCTACACCGACATTTCCGAGCGCAAGCGCATCGAGGCTGAGGTTCGCCATCTTGCCCATCACGACGTGCTGACCGGGCTGGCCAACCGCAGCCTGCTCGACGGGCGGCTGCAGCAGGCCATTGCCGACTCGCGCCGCTGCGACCAGCATCTGGCGGTGCTGTTCATTGATCTGGACCGCTTCAAGAACATCAACGATTCTCTCGGCCACCATGTCGGCGACGAGCTGCTGGTGCAGGTCGCCGAGCGGCTGCGCGCCGAAGTGCGCGAGTCGGACACGGTGGCTCGGCTGGGTGGCGACGAGTTCGTCATCGCGCTGCAGGGCGTGGGCGGCGCAAGCGACGCGGCGCGCCTCACCGAGGGAATTCTGGCCAGCCTGTCGCAACCCTATCTGGTGGCCGGCACCGAGCTGCACGCCACGCCGTCGATTGGCATCAGCCTTTTCCCGGACGACGCGCAGGACGCCAACACGCTGCTGCGCAACGCCGACACGGCGATGTATCACGCCAAAGCCGTCGGCCGCGCCAACTACCAGTTTTTCACCGACGGGCTCAACCACAGCACGACGGTGCGCCTCGAACTCGAAAACAGCCTGCGCCGCGCCATCGGCCGCAAGGAATTCGAGCTGTGGTACCAGCCGCTGCACGACGCACGCGGCTCTGCGCTAAGCGGCTTCGAGGCGCTGGTGCGCTGGCGCCGCGAGGACAACCTGCTGGTCATGCCCGACAGCTTCATTCCGATCGCCGAAGATACCGGCATGATCGTCGAGCTCGGCGAGTGGGTGCTGCGCGAGGCCTGCCGCCAGGCCCGCCTGTGGTCCGACCTGGGGGCCGCGCGTCCGCGCATTTCGGTCAATCTGTCGGCACGCCAGCTGCGCGACGCGCGCTTTGCCGACATGGTCGCCGACATCCTTGCCGAAACCGGTCTGGAGCCTTCGATACTCGAACTGGAGATCACCGAAAGCTCGGTCATGGACAAGCCTGACGACGCCGTTGCGCTGCTGCGCAAGCTCAAGACGCTCGGCGTCGGCATTGCCATTGACGATTTCGGCACCGGCTATTCCTCGCTGTCCTACCTGAAGATGTTCCCGCTCGACCGGCTCAAGATCGACGGTTCCTTCGTGCGCGATATCGACAATGACCCGAACGACTCGGCCATTGTCTCGGCCGCCGTATCGCTGGCGCACAACCTCGGCTTGCCGGTGGTTGCCGAAGGCGTGGAAACCGCCGCCCAGGCCCAGCATCTGGTGCGGCTGGGCTGCGACGAACTGCAGGGCTATCACTTCAACCGCCCCATGCCGGCGCAGCAGGCCGATTCCATGCTGCGCGCGCTGCAGGTCTGAACCAGCCACCCACGCATCTGCAATAATCGGGGCCTTGCTCCCGACCCCCGACGGATTCCGCGTGCCCGAAACCGAACGCCCGAGCTGGCAACAAGCCCTGCTCAACCGCCGCATGCTGGTGTGCATCTTCACCGGCTTCAGTTCCGGCCTGCCGCTGTTCCTGCTGTTTTCCCTGCTGCCCGCCTGGCTCAAGACCGAGGGCCTGAGCCTGAAAGTCATCGGCGCTTTCGCGCTGATCCAGTTCCCCTACACCTGGAAATTCCTGTGGGCCCCGTTGCTCGACCGCTACGGCATCCTGCCGTGGCTGGGCCGGCGCCGCAGCTGGATGCTGGTGTCGCAGATCGGCCTGGTCGGCGCCATCGCCTGGCTCGGCCATCTGTCGCCCACCGAGCACCTCGGCATGGTCGTGGCGCTCACCACCACGCTGGCCTTTCTGTCGGCCACCCAGGACATCGCGCTCGATGCCTTCCGCCGCGAGATCCTGCCGGATGTCGAACTGGGGCTGGGCAACGCCATCCACGTCAATGCCTACCGCGTGGCGGGGCTGGTGCCGGGTTCGCTGTCGCTGATCCTGGCTGACCACCTGCCGTGGGCGCAGGTGTTCCTGATCACCTCGCTGTTCATGCTGCCCGGCCTGCTGATGACGCTGATGGTCAAGGAGCCGGTGGCGGCTGCAATGGCACCGCGCACGCTGCGCGCCGCGGTGGTCGAGCCCTTCCAGGAGTTCTTCAGCCGCCACGGCATTCGCTCTGCGCTGCTGGTGCTGTCCTTCCTGTTTCTCTACAAGGTCGGCGATTCGCTGGCCGCCGCGCTGGCCACGCCCTTCTATCTCGACATCGGTTTCACCATGACCGAGATCGGTCTCGTCGCGAAGAACGCCAGCCTGTGGCCGATGGTCATCGGCGGCATCCTGGGCGGGCTGTGGATGCTCAAACTCGGCATCAACCGCGCGCTGTGGATCTTCGGCGTGGCGCAGGTGGTATCCACGGCCGGCTTCGTGTGGCTGGCCTGGATGGGGCCGGCCGAAGCGGACGCCGGGCGGCTTACCGCACTGGCCGTCGTCATCACCTTCGAGTCACTCGGCGCCGGGCTGGGTACGGCGGCTTTCGTGGCCTTCATCGCGCGCACCACACACCCGGCCTACACGGCCACCCAGTTCGCGTTGTTCACCAGCCTGATGGCGGTGCCGCGCACCTTCGTCAACGCCACTTCCGGCTGGCTGGTCGAGAACATCGGCTGGGTGGATTTCTTCAGCCTGTGCGTGCTGATCGCCATTCCGGGCATGCTGCTACTGATGAAGGTGGCGCCGTGGCACGGCGAACAGGACGCCATCGACGCCATGCCGGTTCGCTCCGGAGGGAAATGACATGACCACTCCTACCGCCCGCGCGGCCATAGCCGCCGCCCGCAACCTCTCCGACACGCTCACACCGATGCGCTTCGCACCGCCGGTGAGCCACGTGTACAACCCGCTGACCTACGCCTGGAGCGTGCATGAGGCGTACCTCGCACGCTTTGCCGCGGCGCCCAAACGCGTGGTCTTTCTCGGCATGAACCCCGGCCCCTTCGGCATGGCACAGACCGGCGTACCCTTCGGCGAGATCGAAGCCGTGCGCGACTGGCTGGAGCTGTCGGGCGAAGTCGGCAAACCGCCGGTCGAGAACCCCAAACGCCCGGTCGAAGGCTTTGCCTGCCCGCGTTCCGAGGTGTCGGGCCGCCGCCTGTGGGGGCTGTTCCGCGAACGCTTCGGCACGGCCGAGGCCTTTGCACAGGCGCATTTCGTCGCCAACTACTGCCCGCTGGCCTTCTTCGACGGCGGCCGCAACCTGACGCCCGACAAGCTTCCGGTAGCCGAAGCCGGCCCGCTGATGGCAGCCTGCGACGAGCACCTGCGCGCGCTGGTAGATACGCTGCAGCCGGAATGGGTGGTCGGCATCGGCGCCTGGGCCGAACAGCGCGCCGTACAGGCGCTGGCCGGGCGCGACTTGCGTATCGGACGCGTGCTGCACCCGAGCCCGGCCAGCCCGGCGGCCAATCGCGGCTGGAGCGAGGCTGCCAGCCGCCAGCTCGTCGAACTCGGCATCTGGAGCGCTTGAACACCGCCCGGCACGGTAAAATCATGGCCTGACCCATCTCAGGCAGACACCGTGAACGAAATCCAGCATCTCTTCGACAGCAACCGCGCCTGGGCCGCCCGCCGCCTGCAGGAAGATCCCGACTTCTTCTCGCGTCTGGCACGCCAGCAATCGCCGGAATATCTGTGGATCGGCTGTTCCGACAGCCGTGTGCCGGCCAACCAGATCGTCGATCTCGATCCGGGCGAGGTCTTCGTACACCGCAACGTCGCCAACGTCGTCGGCCACACCGATCTGAACGTGCTGTCGGTGGTGCAGTTCGCCGTCGATGTGCTCAAGGTCAAGCACATCCTGATCGTCGGCCACTACGGCTGCGGCGGCGTGGCGGCCGCGCTGCACAACCGCAGCATGGGGCTGATCGACAACTGGCTGCGCAACGTACAGGACGTACGCGACCGCAACATCATCCTGCTTGATTCGCTGGGCGCCGACCGCGACCGCCAGAACCGCCTGTGCGAGCTCAACGTGATGCAGCAGGTGGTCAACGTAAGTCAGACCACGGTATTGCGCGAAGCCTGGGCGCGTGACCAGAAGGTCACCGTGCATGGCTGGTGCTACTCGCTCGAAGACGGCCTGATCCGCGATCTGGGCATGAGTGCGCGCAGCGCCGACGAGGCTTACCGCAATTTCCATGACACCAGCCGGCGCATGCTGGGCAGCAAGACCACCCTGGCCGACCGACGGGGCGGCTGATGCGCATCGGCGTCGATCTGGGCGGCAGCAAGATCGAGATCGTCGCACTCGACGAGGCCGGCATCAGTCATTACCGCGAGCGCGTAGCGACTCCGGCCGGCGACTACGCCGCCACGCTCGACACGGTTGCAAGGCTGGTGGCGCGCTGTGAGGCCGCCATCGGCACACGCGCCACCGTCGGCATCGGCACACCGGGCTCGTTGTCGCCGGCCAGCGGTCTGATCCGCAACGCCAATTCCACCTGCCTCAACGGTCACGCACTCGGCAGCGATCTGGCGCAACGACTGGGGCGCGAAGTGCGCATTGCCAACGACGCCAACTGCTTTGCGGTATCCGAGGCCACCGACGGCGCAGGCGCGGGCGCACCGTGCGTGTTCGGGGTCATTCTCGGCACCGGTGTGGGCGGCGGAATCGTGATCAACGGCCGCCTCTTGAACGGCGCCAACGGCATTGCCGGAGAATGGGGCCACATCCCGCTGCCGCTGCCCGGCGCCGACGATCTGCCTCTGCCGGCATGCTACTGTGGCCGCGCAGGCTGCATCGAAACCTACCTTTCCGGCCCGGCCCTGGCCGCCGAGCATGCCCGCCGCACCGGCCTGACACTCGACGCCCGCGAGCTCGCGGCCGACGCCCAGCGAGGCGGGCAATGCAGCGAGGCAACGATGGAGCGTTTCGAACGTCGGCTGGCGCGTGCGCTGGCGACTATCATCAATGTCGTCGACCCTGACGTGATCGTGCTCGGCGGCGGTCTGTCGCAACTCGATCGGCTATACCGCAACGTACCGCGCATCTGGGAGGAGTACGTGTTCTCCGACATCATCACCACCCGTCTTGTACCGGCCCTGCACGGCGACGCCTCGGGCGTGCGCGGCGCGGCCTGGCTATGGCCGGCGGACGCGTCGTCATGAGCCGCGCCTGCACCCCGCCGGGGGAAGCCGAACGCCTTGCTGCGCTGCACGCCTACGGCATTCTGGACACACCGCCCGATGCCAGCTTCGACGCCCTGACGCGCATTGCTGCGCACATTTGCGGCACGCCGATGGCGCTCATCAGCCTGGTGGACCGCGAACGTCAGTGGTTCAAGTCCGAGATTGGTCTGGGCGTGCGCGAGACGCCGCTCGACGCCTCGATCTGCGCGCACGCCATCCTGCAGCCCGGTCTGTTCGTCGTGCCGGACACCACGCAGGACTCACGCTTTGCCGACAACCCGCTGGTCAGCGGCGATCTGCATCTGCGTTTCTACGCCGGCGCCCTGCTTGAAAGCGAAGAGGGGCATCGGCTGGGCACTCTGTGTGTGCTGGACCATCAGCCGCGCTCCCTCAGCCCCGAGCAAGGCGCGATGCTGCAAGCACTGGGCGGCCAGGTCATGCTGCTGCTGCAGCTCTATCGGCAGAACCAGAGGCAGGCCGAGATGCTGGCCAGCATCGACGCTGCCCGCCGCGAAATGACACAGCTCGCGGCCACCGATTCACTGACCGGCCTGGCCAACCGGCGAGCCTTCATCGAGCGGCTGTCGCAGGAAATTGCACGCGTCGCGCGCGGCAAGGGGCCGAGCTGCCTGATCATGGCCGACCTCGACCATTTCAAGGCCATCAACGACCGCTACGGCCATCAGACCGGAGACCACGCGCTGACCGTGTTTGCCGACAGCTGTTCAAGCGTCTTCCGCGAGGCCGATCTGATCGGGCGTTGGGGCGGCGAGGAGTTCGCCATACTGCTGCCCGACACCCTGCTGGAGGATGCCCTGCGCGTTGCCGAACGCCTGCACACTGCGCTGGCGCGGACGCCGATTGCCGGCAACGGCGATTCATTTCATCTGTCGGTCAGCCTGGGAATTGTCGAGCTGGACGGCGGACGCAGCATGGACGCGGTCATCCGGCTTGCGGATGAGGCGCTGTACGCCGCCAAGGACGCGGGGCGCAGCCGCAGCGTGACGGGCTGACTCACACGTCCAGCGGATCGATGTCGATCTGCCAGCGCAGCGTCCGCGGCGCGCGTTGCGCGCGCAGGTAATCAAGCCATGCCGCCACGAAGCCCTGCAGCAAGCCGCGCTGATCGGCCTCAACCAGTAGTTGCGCACGTTCGCGGCGCGCCAGCCGTGTCATGCGCATCGGCACGGCATCAAACACGCGCAAGCCCTCCGGCGCCACCTGCAGCGCCCACTCGCGCGCACCGCTCAGAAACTCCAGCGCAGCCTCCAGCTCCGGCGCATCGGCACGCAGCATCACCTGATGACTGAAGGGCGGAAAGCCGGCCATCTGACGCTCATCCAGTTCGCGTGCGGCAAAGCCGTCGAAGTCGTGGCGGGCCAGATGGCGATACAGCGGATGTTCGGGAAACTCCGTCTGAATCAACACCTCTCCCGCCAGATGCGCCCGCCCGGCGCGGCCACCGACCTGCATGAGCTGCTGGAACAGACGTTCCGGCGCGCGGAAATCGGCGGCGTGCAGCGAAGAATCGGCCCCGATCACACCAACCAGGGTGAGCTTGGGAAAGTCGTGGCCTTTGGCCATCATCTGCGTGCCCACCAGAATGTCTGCCTCGCCGCCGGCAATGCGTGCGAGCAAGCTCTCCCACTGCGGGCGCGTGCGCGCGGCGTCGCGGTCCAGACGCAGCACCCGCGCCTGCGGAAACATCGCCGTAAGCCGCTCTTCGATGCGCTGCGTACCGCGCCCGAAGGGCTGGATGTCCTGGTTTCCGCAGCTCGGGCAAGCGGGGGGAATGGGCCCTTCGGTGCCGCAGTGGTGACAACGCATGCGCCGGTCGGCCAGATGCACGACAAGTTTGGCGGAACAATGCGGGCAGCCGCTGACCCAGCCGCATGAGGTGCATGACAGCACCGGCGCGTAGCCGCGGCGATTGAGGAATACCAGGCTTTGCTCGCCACGCTCCAGGCGTTGCCCGATGGCCTCGCGCATGGCCGGGCTGATGCCTTCGTCCAATCGGATGTGGCGGGTGTCGATGCAGCGCACCTTCGGCATGCCCGCCGACACCGCCCGCGCATCCAGCCGCAAGGGTTTGTAGCGCCCCTGTCGTGCGTGCTGCCAGGTCTCGAGCGAGGGCGTGGCCGAGCCGAGCACGATTGGCACGCCCCGGTCGTGCGCGCGCCATACGGCGACGTCGCGCGCCGAATAGCGCACGCCTTCCTGCTGCTTGTAGGAGGCGTCGTGCTCTTCGTCGAGCAGGATCAACCCGAGCCGGGGCAGCGGCGTGAACACCGACAAACGCGTGCCGAGAACGATGTCGGCGTGCCCCTCCATGGCCTGTACGAAGCCGCGCGAGCGCGCCCCGGCGGCCTGGCCCGAATGCAGGCTGACCACGTTGGCAAACGGAAAACGCGAGGCGACGCGGGTCTCGAGTTGCGGCGTCAGCGCGATCTCGGGCACCAGCATCAATACCTGGCGCCCGGCCGCCAGGGTGCGCTCGGCCAGTCGCAGATAGACCTCGGTCTTGCCGCTGCCGGTGACACCTTGCAGCAACCAGCAGCCGAAGGTGTCCAACCGTGCCGCAACCGCATCAATGGCGGCCTGCTGGTCGGAAGTGGGCACAGGAGCCGGCCCGGCGGTGTGCGGCGGCTGGTCGGCATCGACGATCTCGATCCAGCCCCGGCGCATCGCATCGGCCAGCGCGCCGGCCAAGGGGTGTTCGCGCGCGACGCTGCGGCGTAGCGCGCCGGCTTCGGCCAGTGCGAGGACCAACTGCCGGGCACGGCTTTCACGTCCGCTTTCGAGCGCCGCACGCCCGGCAGCGGAGACGCCGACGAAAGGATCTGCGGCGGCGGAATCGACCGCATCAGACCGGCGCAAACCCGGCGGCAGCGCCAGCGCGATCACCTCGCCGAGTGGTTCGTGATAGTAGCGGGCGACGAAACCGACCAGCGCAAGCCAGTCGTGTGGCAGGGGAGGCAATTCACGCAAGACGCGGGAAACGGACTTCAGACGGGATGAATCAACCGCCTCCAGAGGCAGCACATCGACAATGACGCCATTCTTTTCAGATGCCCCGAAGGGAACGCGGACACAGCGCCCGATATCGCTTCTGGATAGGCCTTCACACGCGTAATCAAAGAGTTGCGGCAATGGAACTGCAATCGCAACACGGGCGACGAGCTGTTCCGGAGGGCTCATTGATCCTGAACTTCCTTTTTAAACAATCGCTTGCGCATGAAACCTGATCACGATGATTGAAAGAGCCGCTAAGGCATTGCTCTTCAACCTTTAGGCGGGTTGTCCACAAAATCTGTGGATAACTTTGTGAAAAAGCTGGGCGAAACCGCGTGAACCCGCCGGAATGACGGGACTCCGGTCACATTGCCTTAACAATACGCAACAGAAACTTCATTTAAAAACAATGAGTTGAAATAAATGCTTGGCTGGAAACATTTTTTCTTCACGCAGATGCAGTCAAACACCCGACCGTGTGCATAAGTCAAGCCTGAATTTGCCTTTTTTCGGTTTCCCGAAGACGAAAATCAAGTGCCCGATCGCAAGCTTCGGCTGTGGCTGTGCACCGTCTCAACGAGCACGTCCACGGACTCCGGCGGCGTGAACTGCGAGATGCCGTGGCCGAGGTTGAACACGTGGCCCGCGTGCGGCCCGAAGGAATCGAGGACACGACGTGCCTCGGTCGCCACCACTTCCGGCGGAGCGAACAGCACGTTGGGGTCGAGGTTGCCCTGCAGCGCAACGCGGTCGCCGACCAGCGCACGAGCGCGGCCGATGTCCATGGTCCAGTCCAGCCCGACCGCATCACAACCGATGTCGGCGATGCTCTCCAGCCACAGGCCACCGCCCTTGGTGAACACGATGCTCGGCACGCGCTGGCCGTCGCGCTCGCGCGTGAGCCCGGCCACGACACGACGCAGATAGGCCAGCGAGAACTCCTGGTAGGCGGCCTCGGACAACACGCCACCCCAGGAATCGAAGACCATCACGGCCTGCGCACCGGCTTCGATCTGCGCATTGAGATAGGCAACCACGGCGTCGGCCGTGACCGACAGGATGTGGTGCATCAGGTCCGGGCGGCTGTAGACCATGCTCTTGATCTTGCGGTAGTCGGACGAACCCTGGCCCTCGACCATGTAGCAGGCCAGCGTCCACGGGCTGCCGGAGAAGCCGATGAGCGGCACCGACCCATCGAGCGCGCGCCGGATCTCCGACACGGCGTCCATGACGTAGCGCAGTTCGATGTTGGGATCGGGCGCGGTGAGGTTGCGGATTTCCCATTCCTCGCGCAACGGACGCTCGAAGCGCGGGCCTTCGCCCTCGGCGAAGTACAGGCCCAGACCCATGGCATCCGGCACGGTGAGGATGTCGGAGAACAGGATGGCGGCGTCGAGGTCGTAGCGCGCCAGCGGCTGCAAGGTGACTTCGCAGGCCAGGTCCTTGTTCTTGCACAGGTCCAGAAAGCTGCCGGCGCGGGCGCGCGTCTCACGATACTCGGGCAGATAGCGGCCGGCCTGGCGCATCAGCCAGAGCGGAGTGTAGTCGGTGGGCTGACGCAGCAGTGCGCGGAGGAAGGTATCGTTCTTGAGACGGCTCACGGGATCAGTCCTGTGGGACCGCGCAAGGCGCGGCCGAAATCGGTCGTAAAGGACGGATTATCCCGGTTTTCGGCACCGCTGCCGACCCTCACGCCACCAAACAGGGCTCAGCGACGCCAGAACACCGGCGTGAGCACGACCAGCAAGGTGAGCAGTTCGAGACGACCAAGGATCATCGCGAAGGACAGCACCCACATCTGGAGCTCGCTGAGGCCGGCGTAATTGGTAGCCGGACCGACCAGCGCCAGACCCGGGCCGGTGTTGTTGATGCAGGCCACCACGGCCGAGAAACCGGTCACCAGGTCGGCACCCAGGGCCGTCATCACCAGTGTCAGCGTGACGATGGACACCATGTACAGAAAGCTGAAGGCCAGCACGGCATGCAGGACGTTCTCGGACACACGCTGATGGCCCAGACGCACCGGGTAGACGGCGTTGGGATGCAGTGAGCGCACGATCTCGCGGTAGGCCTGCTTGTAGAGGATGATGGCGCGCATCATCTTGATGCCGCCGCCGGTCGAACCGGAGCAGGCGATGAAGCTGCCGAGAAACAGCAGCCACAACTGCAGAAAGCCCGGCCACATGGTGTAGTCGTGCGTCACCAGACCCAGCGAGGTCGAGATCGAGACAACGTGGAAGGCGACCTGCCGCACCGTCGTGGCCAGATCGGCCGTGCTGTCGAAGTACATCAGGTAGCCGGTCATCATCACGACGCTGGCCGCCAGCACGAGAAAATAGAACGGAATTTCCGGGTCACGCAGATACGGCTTGGGCGAACGGCGCACCAGTGCGAGGTAATGCGTGGCGTAGTTCAGGCCGGCCAGCAATGCGAAACCGATCACGACCAGTTCGATCGGCAGGCTCTGAAAGTGGCCGATGGAATCATCCTTGCTGGAAAACCCCCCTAGGCCAGCCACCGTGAAGGCGTGAATCACCGCATCCCACGGCTCCATGCCAACCGCCCACAGGCTGATGCCGCAGGCCACGGTCAGCAGCATGTAGGTCAGCCACAGCCCTTTGGCGGTTTCGGCGATGCGCGGCGTCAGCGACGACTCCTTCATCGGCGTCGGCACCTCGGCCTTGAACAGCTGCCGGCCACCGATGCCCAGCAGCGGCAGGATCGCGACCACCAGCACGATGACGCCCATACCGCCGATCCAGTGCATGAAGGTGCGCCACAGGTTGATCGCCACAGGCAGATCGTCGATGCGGTAGAGGATGGTGGCGCCGGTAGCGGTCAGACCCGACACCGCCTCGAAGAAGGCCTTGCTGACGCCGAGCTCGGGCATGAAGCCGTATAGCGGGATGGCGCCGAAGATCGGCAACACCAGCCAGGTCAGCACCACCAGCAGGAAGCCGTCGCTGGGTCGCAGATCGCGCTTCTTGCCCCGCGTGAGCGCCCATACGATGGCCCCGCACACGAAGGTGATGAGCATGGCCCGGTCGAAGGCCGACACCGCCTCGTCGGCATGCAGGTGGGACACCGTCAGCGGCACGCTCATCAACAGGCCGAAGATCATGATGATCAGGCCGAGCGCGTTGAAAACGGGAAAGAAGCTGCGCATCTTAGAGGAACGTAAATCCGACCTGGAACAGCTTCTCGACCTGACGCACAAGCTTCTTGTGCGTGCAGAACACAATGATGTGGTCGTCCTGTTCGATCAAGGTGTCGTGGTGCGGCATGATGACTTCACGCCGGATCACCCGTTCGTCGCGCATTTCATTGCGCACGATGGCGCCGATGGTCACGCCACGCGGCAGGGGGATGTTCTCGATGGCCTTGCCGACCACCTTGGACTCCGACGGCGTGCCGTGCGCGACGATCTCCAGCGCCTCGGCCGCGCCACGGCGCAGACTGTGCACCGCCACCACGTCGCCGCGCCGCACGTGTGCGAGCAGCGTACCGATGGAGATCTGCGCCGGAGAGATGGCGATGTCGATCGGCCCGCCTTGCACCAGGTCGACGTAACTCTTGCGGTTGATCAATGCCAGCGTGCGCCGCGCGCCCATGCGCTTGGCGAGCGAGGCCGACATGATGTTGTCTTCCTCGTCATTGGTCAGCGCCACGAAGAGGTCGATTTCGTCGATGCCCTCGTTCTCGAGCAGCTTCTCGTCGGTGGAGTCACCGCGCAGAACCAGGGTGCGATCAAGGTTGGTGGCGAGCAGCTCGGTGCGCCGCTTGCTCACGTCGAGCAGCTTGACGTTGTAGTCCTGCTCGATCGAGCGTGCCAGCCGGAAACCGATGTTGCCGCCGCCGGCGATCATGATGCGGCGCATCGGATGATCGCTGCGGCGCAACTCGCGCATGACCTGACGGATGTGCACGCTGGCGGCCAGACAGAACACTTCGTCGCCTGGCACGATGATGGTGTCGCCCTCGGGGATCAGCGCCTCGCCGTTGCGGTAGATCGCCGCAATGCGCACTTCGATGTTGGGGAGGTGGTAGCGCAGGGCCTTGAGCGGGTGGCCGACCAGCGGGCCGCCTTCGAAGGCGCGCACGCCGATCAGGCTCAGCGTGCCGTCGGCAAACTCCAGCACCTGCAGGGCTTCCGGGAAGGAGATCAGGCGCTTGATGTAGTCGGTGACGATCTGTTCGGGACAGATCGAGAAATCGACGGCGAAATTCTCGCTCGACAGCAGTTCAGGGAAATCGACGAACTCGCCGGAGCGCAGCCGCGCAATCCGCGTCGGCAGGTTGAACAAGGTACGCGCAACCTTGCATGCGCACAGGTTGCTCTCGTCGGACTGGGTGACGGCAATCAGCAGGTCGGCGTCGTCGGCACCGGCATCGCGCAATACGGACGGCGAAGCGCCGTTACCGCACACGGTGCGCACCTCGAAACGCTCGCGCAGGGTGTCGAGCAGTTCGGCGTTGGAATCGACCAGGGTAATGTCGTTGGCCTCGGAAACCAGGTTCTCGGCCACCGAGGTGCCGACCTGTCCCGCACCCAGAATGATGATTTTCACTTCCGGACCGCCCTCATTCCGAAAGCGCGCATTGTACGCTCGCCCTGAGGCTCATGGTGCAGCGCGCAATTCCCATCGCTTCAGCTCTCGGCGGCGCTCTTGCGACCCGGCTGAAGGCCGAGTTGCTTGAGCTTGCGATACAGATGGGTACGCTCCAGACCGCACTTCTCGGCGATCCGCGTCATGTTGCTGCCTTCGGAACGCAGGTAGTGCTCGAAGTACAAGCGCTCAAAGGCTTCGCGCGCTTCGCGCAGCGGCTGGTCGAAGGAGATCGCATGCACGTTGTCGGCCGGTGCGGGCAATACACGACGCACATCGGCGAGGCTGATCTCGTCTTCGAGCGTGCCCAACGCCAGTGACTTCACGGCAGCTCGCAATTCACCAAAACCACCGGTCCAGGGTTGGGTGCGCAGCGCATTGAGGGCTGCAGTCGAGAATCCCCGACGGGGGACCTCACCGCCTTCGACCAGGTGCACCAGCAACTGGGACGCCACTTCCGGGACGTCATCCTGCACGTCGGCAAGCGTCGGGGGCACCAGGCTGACTTCGAACAGACGGGACACCAGACGTTCTTCCCAGCCTTCGGCAATCAGAGCATCCGGGCCGGACTCGGCTGCCACCACCACGTGCAGATTGAAGCGGTCGAGGCGTTCCAGCGCAAAGGCGAGGTTCTTCTGCTGAGTGCGCGTCAGCTTGCCGGGCTCGCCGACAAAGACCACGCCGCCGCTGCAGTTCTGCAACTGGGTCAGATCAATCGGGTGACTGACAGTGCTGAAATCGAGCCACGGCGAACCATTGGGCTTGATGCTGCGCGCCGCGAGCTCTGCGAGGCTGCCGGGGCCGGCCCGCAGCGCCAGCACGCGAGCCTTGTCGGCGATCTGCTGCAAGCGCTTGCGCAGCTCGCGCAGAGGCGCGGAGCGCGGAAAGGCCGCCAGGGTGAGCGGAGCAGGCTGACCGGTTGCGCTGGGGCGCTGCAGGCCGCGTTTGACGGCAGTGAGCAGCTTCTGCAAGGCGATGGGCTTCTCGAGGTAGTCGATGGCGCCGATACGCGTTGCCTCGACCGCCGTGTCGATGGTGCCGTGACCGGACATCATCACCACCGGCATGGTCAGCTGACCGTTGGCGGCCCACTCCTTGAGCAGGGTGATGCCGTCGGTGTCAGGCATCCAGATGTCGAGCAACACGAGATCAGGTCGTTTGGCATTACGGGCGGCGCGCGCGGCGCCGGCGTTCTCTGCCAGAACGACATCGTGACCTTCATCGCAAAGAATCTCGGAGAGGAGTTCGCGGATGCCGACTTCATCGTCGACGATAAGAATGTTCGCCATCTTTGCTCTTTACCACGTTTCTGCGTTGCGTTCCGGAACGGCTTCACCGGCGAGCGGAAACCGCACGGTGACGACGGCGCCACCTTCCGGTCCGTTCGACAGCTGAACGTCGCCGCCATGCTCATCGACGATCTTCTTCATGATCGCCAGCCCCAGCCCCGTCCCGCGGGCCTTGGTGGTGAAATACGGCTCGAAGGGCCGCGTCAGCACTTCGGGAGGGAAACCCGGACCGTTGTCGCGCCAGTCCAGTTCGATCATGTCGGACGCTATCCGGGTGGTCAGCGTGACCTGCGCGCTGGCTGATCCGCCCAGCGCGTCTTCGGAATTCTGGAAGAGATTATGAATGATCTGTCGGATCTGCGCCGGATCCCCGTTGGCAAGTGGTGCGCCGGGCGCGAACTCGCAGCGTACATGCAGCGGCGAGCTTTCGTACAGGCCGAGTACCTCTCCGACCAGCGCGTGCATGTCCACCGGCACGTAGCCGGGACTCTGCGGCCGTGCGTAGTCGCGGAAGGCGTTGACCAGGTTCTTCATCGCCTCGACCTGGTTCACGATCGTCTTGGTCGCGCGCTGCAGGATCGCCTGACCGTCCTCGTCGAGTCGGCTTTCAAGCTTGTAGGCCAGCCGTTCGGCTGAAAGCTGGATCGGGGTGAGCGGATTTTTGATCTCATGCGCGAGGCGCCGCGCGACTTCACCCCAGGCGGCTGTTCTCTGAGCACGCACCAGCTCCGAGATGTCGTCGAACACCACCACCATGCCGCCGCCACTTGAAGCCGGCAGACGTGCACCATGGATGCGCAGCGTCTGTGGCTCGTTGCCGTCACGCACGATTTCGACCTGTTCGTGCCACTCGGCCTGATTGCGGGCGAATCCGTCGAACAAGGCATCGCGGAATCCGTGCAGCCGCGGCCAGTGCGACAGCGGGATTTCCTCGAAGCCTTCGAGCGCGTCGCCGAGGATGTCGACCGCGCCATGGTTGGACGCGCGCAAGCAGCCGTCCTCGCCGAAGGCCAATACCCCCGCCGAGAGGTTGGCGAGCACGCTCTCCAGATAGACGCGCGCCGTCTCGACCGCATGCCGGCTCTTGTCGGCCTGCCCGCGGGCCTCTTCAAGCTGACGGGTCATCTGGTTGAAAGACTGGGTAAGCACACCCAACTCATCGCGGGCCGGTAGCGCACGCCTGGGGCTGAAGTCACCTTGGGCAACGGCGCGCGTGCCTTCGGCGAGGATCAGCAGCGGCGCGACCAATCGGCGCGTCAGCACGAACGCGACCGCAATCGCTCCGAGCAGCGCGAGAAACAGCGTGAGGGTCAGGGTCAGCAGATAGATCTGGCTCAGTCCGTCACGCCCGATGACGATCTGCTGATACTCGCGGTGGGCTTCCTGCACCGCTTCGACGTTGCGCAACAAGGCGGTCGGCACGGGTTCGGTTAGCTGGAGGTAGTAGGGATCGCCGAGCATGCTGCGATTCTGAATCGGTACGACGACGCGAATCATCATGCTTTCGTCATGCGCGGCCTCGACCTGAGCATAGCGACGCAACTGACGCGCCTGACGGAGCTGGGCGGAATTCGGCAGGTCGGGAAGCAGGCTGCCAACGCCGCTGCTGACGGTCGTGATCAATTGCCCGCCCGGGCCCATCAGCGTCAGGGTTGCGACGCCCGAGCGCTCACGCAGCGCATTGAGGCGCATGGACGAGGCAGCAATATTGCCGTCGAGCTCGATCGCAACGTCACGGCCGCGTTCGACCACTTGGCTGACCAGGTGATCGAGCGCCGTCTGGCCCAGCACGATACCGCCATCGAGCGCACGCTCGACACGCACGTCGAACCAGGAATCGATACTGCGCACGACGAAGAACAGCGACACCGCATACAGGATCAACCCCGGTATGACGGCCATCAGCGCAAACATCAGCATCAGCCGGTACTTGATGCGCGAACCAAAGCTGCGCGCACGGTACTCACGCCACAGCCTTACCAGCTGCACCATCACGACCGACGCCAGGATCACGGCGGCTACGCCGTTGATGGCAAGGAGCTGCGGGAAAAGACCACCCAACAAGTCGAGATTCGCGCTGACCGACGTCAGCAAGAACAGCGAAACTGCTGCGAGCGCCAGAATCAGCGCAATGCCGGCGCGCTTCATGGCCGTGGCTCCCCGCTGAACTGCCAATGCACCCATGGGGTTGCGAGCGTCCATTCCCGCCCCCCGGTAGCCGTAACCACCAACAGCTTGGGCAACAGTTCGATCTGGTGTCGCATGCGCAGCGAAGCACGGTACTCAGAGCCTTCCGTGATCGCTGCATAGGGCATCACGTACCAGTTGCGGACACGTGTCATCGTAAGCAACGCGGCGTCGAGGGTATCGAAGGTTCGGTGCAGACCGCCGAACGAGAGCCGGTAGCTGCGGGTAACGGCATGGTAAGCAAGCCGGTACTGCAGCATGCTTTCGAGCACCGTATTGTCAAACCAGTACCAGCGGGGCTGCTCGACCTTGAGGTCGATGCTGAAATGCAGCGAGACTCCCCGCTGCAGCGCGTCGATCAGCCGTGGATTGAGGCCGAGCTGAAAATCGGCGTTGAGGACATAGCCCTCCTCGGTGGCGATCATGGCAGCCGAAGCGACCTTGGCGTCAGCTTGGGCGATCAATGGCAGACACGCGAAGATAAACGTGAGCGTCAAAACCCTCAGGCGATCAAGCAGACTTCCGCAGCAACGCGTAGTAAAAGCCGTCATGCTCGGCATCCGGCAGCAGTTGTAAATCCATCCGGTCATGCAGCGGCTGCCTCTCCACGTCGGGGTGGCGATCGCAGAAGGCTGCGATCTGCGCGCCATTCTCAGCGTTGAATACCGAGCAGGTTGCGTACAGCATTGTGCCACCTCGGGCGAGGCTTGGCCAAAGCGCATCCAGGATCTGTGCCTGCTGCGCGGCGAAGCCGGCGATATCCTCGTCGCGGCGAAGCCACTTGATGTCGGGGTGTCGGCGTACCACTCCGGAAGCGCTGCACGGCACGTCGGCGAGAATCCGGTCGTAGGGCTGGCCATCCCACCAGCTATCGAGGTCGCGCGCATCGCCACACAGAGTCTCGGCCTTCAACCCAAGGCGATCGAGGTTGGCGCGCACACGCGCCAACCTCGTGCGATCAACATCCAGTGCGGTCATCTGCACTGCAGCCTGCTCAAGGATATGCGCGGTCTTTCCACCCGGCGCCGAACAAGCATCCAGCACTCGCTCGCCGGCCATCGCCCCCAGTAGTTGAGCCGCGAACTGAGCACCGGCGTCCTGCACCGAAACTTTGCCTTGCGAGAAACCCGGGAGTTCAGCAACGCCCATCGGGTACTGCAGGCGCAGACCGTCTTCGCCGATTGGCGTAGCCTCAATGCCAGCTGCGGTCAGCTCCTCCAGGTACGCCTCCCTGCTCATCACCCTGCGGTTCACCCGCAGACTCATGGGGGGATGCGTGTTGCCAGCATCCAGAACTGCTTGCCATGCCTCGGGCAGAGAGGATTTCACTCGTGCCACCCACCAATCTGGGTGGCGCGACCGAGCAGCCTCATCTGCGTCAATTGCACGCTGGAGGTCTTCACGCTGACGCAGGTAGTTTCGCAACACCCCATTCACCACCCCTTTCAGGCCAGGTACGCGGGACGCAGTGGCCTGCACGGCTTGATCGACAACAACGTGCGTACGGTCGGGCTGAACTTCCAGCCGGCGCAATGCGATCAGAAGAATGGCGTGGATGTCATCGGGCAACGGTTTGGACAGCAGTCGATCAAGTACGACGTCGCCTGCTCCGTAGTCGCGCAGCGTCGACCACGCGAGATCGCGCACTGCACCGCGCGTTGCCGCCGGCCATTGGGGATTGGCCGAAAGCATGTTCTCCCAGCTCTCGGTAAGGTTCCTGCCTTGGAATACACTGGCCATCAAGGTCGCAGAGTGACACATTGCGTACGCAAGGCTGTCGCTTGCCAAGCTTTGGCGAGGCGGGGTTTGGTGCGTGGAGGATGTCTGTTTCACGTGAAACCAATAAATTGGGGTTCAGCCGTAGATCAAATCAAAAGCCATCTTGGCAATCAACACGACCACAACCAGCAGGAATATTCGACGCACGAAGCCCGCACCATGACGTAACGCCAAACGGGACCCTACGACCGCGCCGCCTAGATTGCAAATAGCCATCACCAGCCCAGCCTGCCACAGCAAATCAACACTGCTCGCGAAAAACGAAAGGGCTGCGAAGTTCGTCGCCACATTAAGTATCTTGGCCGTCGCCGATGCGTGCAGGAAGTCGAGCGCGACAAAACGAACCAGCAGAAAGATGAAGAAACTTCCGGTTCCGGGCCCAAAGAAGCCATCGTAGAACCCGACACCCATAGCGATCGCAACAGTGATGAATACATCGCGGCGCTCAATGGCGGTCTTGTTCTGCGCAGTGCCAAAGTCCTTTCGTGCAAAGGTGTAAGCCGCGACGAGGATCAGCAACAGCAGCACCAACAGCCGCATAAGCTCGACAGGCATCCAGGCAACGGCACGCGCCCCAAACCACGCCCCGACCAACGCAGCGGCCGCACCGGGTAATGCAATGCGCCAAGGAATGCTGACGCGGCGCGAGTACTGAACTGCTGCGCAGCTGGTGCCCACGATGCTGGCGATCTTGTTTGTGCCAAACAGGCTTGCAGGGCTGGCTGATGGAAACGCGGTGAATAGCGCAGGTATCTGGATAAGCCCACCTCCTCCCACCACAGCGTCGACGAAGCCCGCCATGAACGCCGCCACCGCGATCAGCACCAGTACGTTTTCAAGATCCACGACTCACCGCCGATGTTTCACGTGAAACCGCTTCATTTACCAATGCAGAACCGCGAAAAAATCACGCCGAGCAAATCATCCGGGGTGAACTCACCGGTGATTTCCCCGAGTGCCTCGTGTCCGAGACGTAGCTCCTCAGCAAACAACTCCAGCACTGCCGCCTGATGACGCGCAGTTTCGACGTGACTCGCAGCGCGACGCAGAGCATCGATATGGCGCTCACGTGCGATGAACACATCTTCGCCCGACGATTGCCATCCGGCGATCGACAGCAACTCAGACCGGAACAACTCGACGCCGTCGCCGCTGCGCGCGGACAGCCAGATCGTCGATATGCCGTCCACCGACTGTCTCCGCGGATCCTGGCCTGACAGATCGATCTTGTTGATAACCCGCAACCGTGGCACTGACGCGGGTATGCGCGTATCTGCCTCGGCGCTGTTAGCCTCATCGTCACTGTCGCTCAGCAGCACAAGCACGTCCGCATTAGCGATCTCCTGCCAGCTGCGCGCGACGCCAATGCGCTCGACCGGGTCATCCGTGTCGCGCAAACCGGCCGTGTCGATGATATGCAGCGGTACGCCTTCAACCTGAATGGTCTCGCGCAAGACATCACGGGTCGTACCTGCCACATCGGTGACGATAGCTCGGTCATCCCCGGCCAGCGCGTTGAGCAGACTCGATTTTCCGACGTTGGGCCTGCCCGCCAGCACAACACGCAAGCCATCGCGTAACAACGCACCCTGACGGGCAGTGCGCAGCACACGCTCTAGATGTTCGGCGATCGATTCGAGGCGTTCGAAGGCACGCGCGCGTTCGAGAAAATCGATCTCTTCTTCGGGGAAATCGAGCGTGGCTTCGACGAGCATACGGAGATCGATCAGTTCGTCTCGCAAGGCCTCGATGCGGCGGGAGAACTCCCCCCCGAGCGAGCGCACTGCAGAGCGCGCAGCCTGCTCCGTCGACGCCTCGATCAGGTCCGCCACCGCTTCGGCTTGGGCCAGGTCCATACGGCCGTTGAGGAAGGCCCGTCGCGAGAACTCACCTGGCTCAGCCAGCCGGGCGCCAAGCTCGACACAGCGGGAAAGCAGCATGCGCATGACCACCGGCCCCCCGTGGCCCTGCAACTCGAGCACGTCTTCGCCGGTGAAGGAATGCGGTGCCGGGAAATACAGCAACAAGCCCTCATCGAGCACTGCGCCGTCTCTGGCAAGAAAGCGCGTAAAGCGCGCACGGCGTGGCTCAGGCACGATGCCGCAAAGCGATTCAGCGAAAGGAAGCAGATTACGACCGGATAGCCGCACTACGCCGATGCCACCACGGCCGGCGGCCGTGGCGATGGCGGCGATGGTTTCAACGCCGTCGCGGGAAGGTTCGTTTACGTAGGGCGTATCCGTCACCATCCCGCTCCGTCAGACGACGCGCCAGGCGCGCCGCTCACAATCAGACCGGCTTTTCGGCCTTCTTCTGCGATTCGATCATGCGCGTGATCTGCCATTGCTGCGCGATCGACAGGACGTTGTTGACCACCCAGTACAGCACCAGGCCCGACGGGAACCACAGGAACATGATGGTGAAGACGAACGGCAACGCCATCATCACCTTGGCCTGGATCGGATCCGGCGGTGCCGGGTTCAGCCTCATCTGGATGAACATCGAAGCGCCCATCAGCACCGGCAGGATGTAGTACGGATCCATTGCCGACAGGTCGGTGATCCAGCCCAGCCACGGCGCATGGCGCATCTCGACGCTGCCGAGCAGCACCCAGTAAAGCGCGATAAACACCGGAATCTGAACCAGGATCGGCAGGCAGCCGCCCAAGGGGTTGATCTTCTCGGTGCGGTACATCTGCATGACTTCCTGCTGCATGCGCGGCTTGTCGTGCCCGTACAGCTCCTTGATCTTCTGCATGCGCGGAGCCAGCACGCGCATCTTGGCCATCGACTTGTAGCTGGTCGCCGACAGCGGGAAGAACACCGCCTTGATCAGCACCGTGACCAGGATGATTGCCCAGCCCCAGTTACCGGTCAGATCGTGAAACCACGACAGCACCCAGAACAGCGGCGCTGCGATCACCGTCAGCCAGCCGTAGTCCACCACGAGCCCGAGGCCTTCGGCGATCGCGTCGAGATGATCCTGCTCCTGCGGGCCAGCGTAAAGGCGGGTCCCGACACTGGCGGTCTCCTGCGGCGCAATCGCTGCCACCGGCATGATCACGCCGGCCGTGTACTGGTCCGGACCGATCTTGCGCATGTAGTTTTCACGCTGCGCACCATCGAGCGGCAGCCAGGCGGCCACGAAGTAATGCTGCACCATGGCCAACCAGCCATTGCTCGCACGCGGCACGAACTTGGCCTTGCCTTCGTCGATTTCCTCGAACTGGACCTTCTGGAACTTCGCCTCTTCCGTGTACACCGCCGGGCCCGTAAAGGTGTTCACACCAAACACCTCGACCGCCTCGGCTTCACGGCCGTCACGCGCGAACTGGAAGTACGCGTGCGCCGACAAGGGACGATCACTGCGGTTGGCCAGCTCGTACTCCATGTCGATGACATAGCTTCCGCGCCGGAAGGTCAGCACCTTTGTGACTTCGACGCCCTGCGCATCGAGTGCTTTCAGACGCAGCACGAGGCTGTCCTGGCCCTCTTCGAGGATCTGGTCACTGTCGGGCAGGGCGTACATCGTGCGGTGGTTGGGCAGGCCCTCACCAATCAAGCCGCCCTGGGCCGAGTAGGTATGCCGCATGCCGTCGTCGAAGAGTACGAAGTTGCGCGTCTTGTCTTCGGTAGCCGCGTGGCGCTTGAGCTCCATGCGCACGATCTGGCCGCCTTGCGCCGAAATCTCGGCCTTGACCATATCGGTCTCGACCGTGATACGACGCTGACCAGCCGATGCCGGTGCTGCGGTCGCCTCGGGTACGGCTGCCGGGTCTACGCCTTGGGCGAGATCAGCGGTGGGCGTCGGAACCGCGCCGTTGTCCGAAGCGGCGGGGGTACCCGGTGCGGTCTGCTGGGCGACCGTTGCCGGCACAGCGTCGCGACGCTGATCCGACGTCCACGCGTCCCACAGCATGACAAGGGCAAAGGAGAGAACAAGAAAGGCTATGAGGCGGCGCTGATCCATCGGATTTAGTCTTGGCTGTGCGAAGGTTTGGAGACGGGATCATACCCGCCCGAATGGAAGGGGTGGCATCGACCGAGCCTTCGCACGGTCATCCACGTGCCACGCAGGGCGCCATGAGTCTCTATGGCTTCGCGGGCATATTCGGAGCAGGTCGGGTAAAAACGGCAATTGCTCCCGAGCAGCGGGCTGATGCAATAGCGGTACGCAGCAATGAGGCCGATCAGCAACCGGGTCATCATTTTGGCAGGCGTTCCAGCAAACGGACCACATCTTCGTTGATCATGCTGCGCGTAGCCCCCCCAACGGGGGCCGACAAGCGCATCACGATATCAACCGCCGGCAGCGTCGCGCGCCGCTTGCGGAACTGCTCCCGCACGATGCGCTTGACGAGGTTACGCACATTGGCGCGCTTCGCCAGCCGTTTCGCCACAACAACGCCCACACGGGCGTGCGGCAGGTCACTGGGCCGATAGTGCAGCATCAGGTAGCGCCCCTTGAGCGCTCGCCGAAAAGCAAAAACGGATGAATACTCATCCGTTTTTCGCAATCTGCAGACGCCGGGGAAACCTTGTCCGGCGTCTGGTGTGTCAATCACCTCAGACGGCGAGACGGTGACGACCCTTGGCGCGGCGGGCACGGATCACCGCGCGGCCACCACGGGTCTTCATGCGGACCAGAAAGCCATGGGTGCGCTTGCGACGGACGACGGAAGGCTGGTAAGTGCGTTTCATTTTGGTTCTGCCGGGTTTGGGTCAAACGCGGTATTTGATTCGATAGGACCATGTTTGTCAAGCACATTTTTTGGCCCGTGCTGTGGATAAGTCAGGCGCTGCGGGGGTAGAATCCGGGGGTCGTACCCTGTTGCCGCGCCGGCCCCATGCAATTGTCTTGCCGGCCTCATCCGCATCGGGGTTTTTCCAGCATGCCTGGCGTGTAGTGGCAAATCCGATGGCAGCCTAATGGCCCCGCCATCCGCCCGCGCTTTGCATGGAACCGCGAGCTCACATCGACAAATCCGTGACCCAAGATTTCTGGTCCTTCTGCCTGTCCCGCCTCGAGAGCGAACTGCCACCGCAGCAGTTCAGCACGTGGATCAAGGCGCTCAAGGCAGACGGTGACCATACCACCGACACACCCTCGCTGCGTCTGTTCGCGCCCAACCGCTTCGTGTTGCAGTGGGTTCGCGAGCGCTACCTGCGCCGCATCGGTGAGCTCGGCGAGGAGTTTCACGGCGAGCCGATCGATCTGCAGCTGGTTCTTCCGAACGTTACCAACGGCGCCGCATCCACCACGCCTGTCCGGAATGCACAGGCTCCCGTTGTGGCACCGGAGCCGGCAGCAGCCGCGCCCGCAAGCGAGGCGCCGCGTCGCCGCGTGGCCGAATCCGGCTACGACAAGACGCGCCTGAACGGCGACTTCAGCTTCGACAACCTCGTCACCGGCCGCGCCAACGACCTGGCCCGCGCCGCTGCCATGCAGGTCGCGGAGAACCCGGGCACCGGCTACAACCCGCTGTTCATCTACGGTGGCGTCGGCCTCGGCAAGACCCACCTGGTGCACGCCATCGGCAACTCGGTGTATCGCAACAATCCGTCTGCGGTGATCCGCTACGTGCACGCCGAGGACTACTACGCCGACGTGGTGCGCGCCTACCAGCAGCAGAGCTTCGAGCAGTTCAAGCTGTATTACCGCTCGCTCGACCTGCTGATCATCGACGACATCCAGTTCTTCAACCGCAAGACGCGCACGCAGGAAGAGTTCTTCCACGCCTTCAATGCGCTGACCGAGGCCAAGAAGCAGATCGTCATTACCTGCGACACCTACCCCAAGGACATCCAGGGGCTGGAAGATCGCCTGATCTCGCGCTTTGACTGGGGTCTGACGGTGCAGATCGAGCCGCCCGAGCTGGAAATGCGCGTCGCCATCCTGAAGAAGAAAGCCGAAGGCCTGCGCGCGCAGATCTGCGACGACGTGGCCTTCCTGATTGCCAAGAACCTGCGCTCCAACGTGCGTGAGCTCGAAGGCGCGCTGAACAAGGTCGTCGCCTACGCCAACTTCCAGAACCAGCCGATCACGCTGGAGCTGGCCAAGGCCGCGCTGAAAGACCTGCTCAACGCGCACAACCGCCAGCTCACCATCGAGCACATCCAGAAGACGGTTTCCGACTTCTACAAGATCAAGGTCGCCGACATGCACTCGCGCAAGCGCACCCGCGTCATTGCGCGGCCGCGTCAGGTGGCGATGTGGCTGGCCAAAGAGCTCACCCCGATGTCGCTGCCGGCGATCGGCGAGGCCTTCGGCGGGCGCGATCACACAACCGTGTTACATGCCTGTCGCACAATCACCGAGCTGCGCCTTGGCGACCCCCAGTTGAATCACGACGTACACGTTCTGACCCAGGTCCTTCGGGGATGAGCGCAACAACCGCCCGCACCCGGCCTGCGGTCGGCATTACCAACAACAAAGACGGACGAATCTGACGCCATGCATCTGCTCACCACTACCCGCGACGCGCTCCTCGCCCCGCTCCAGTCGGTGTCGAACATTGTCGAGAAGCGCCACACTCTGCCCATCCTTTCGAACGTGCTGATCGAGAAGCGCGGTGAGCAGCTGACCATGCTCGCCACCGACATCGAGATCCAGATTCGCACCACCACTGCCGGCGATCTGGGCGGCGAAGACGCCAACCTCACCGTTTCGGCGCGCAAGCTGCAGGACATCCTGCGCGCGCTGCCCGACGGCTCCGACGTCAATCTCACGCTCGACGACAAGCGCCTGACCGTGAAGGCCGGCAAGAGCCGCTTCGCGCTGCAGACCCTGCCCGCGGCCGACTACCCGCGCATGAATCCGCCGGAAGAGGGCGGCGCGCGCTTCTCGGTGTCGCAGAAGGCCTTCAAGCGCCAGCTCGCGCAAGTGGCCTACTCGATGGCCCAGCAGGACATCCGCTACTACCTCAACGGCCTGCTGCTGATCGTCGACGGCAACGAATTGCGCATGGTCGCCACCGACGGCCACCGCCTGGCGTTCGCTTCCAGCCCCATCGAATCGTCGATCGAGCGCACCGAAGTCATCCTGCCGCGCAAAACCGTCACCGAGCTCGCACGCCAGCTGGCCGACACCGACGACCTGCTCGAAGTCGTCCTCGCCGGTAACCAGGCCCAGTTCCGCTTCGGCCCGACCGAGCTGGTGTCCAAGCTGATTGACGGCAAGTTCCCCGACTACGAGCGCGTGATCCCGCAGAACCACCCCAAGCTGGTGATCTTCGAGCGCGCCCCGCTGCTTGCCGCGCTGCAACGCGTGGCCATTCTCACCAACGAGAAATTCCGCGGCGTGCGTCTGGTGATCGATGATGGCGTGCTGCGCATCAGCAGCTCCAACACCGAGCAGGAAGAGGCCGTCGAAGAAGTCGAGATCGACTTCCATGGCGAAGGCGCCGATATCGGCTTCAACGTCAGCTACCTGCTCGACGTGCTCGGCAATGTTTCGCACGACACCATCGAGTGGCGTTTCAACGACGGCAACTCCAGCGCGCTGCTGACGCTGCCCGGCGACGACAGCTTCAAGTACGTCGTGATGCCGATGCGCATTTGATACGGTTCCTCCCCCTCAAGGGGAGGCCAGGTAGGGATGGGTTGTGAAGCATTTTCGGTCTCACCCATCCTCACCCCGACCCTCCCCTTGAAGGGGAGGGAGTCATACCGCTCTTTACGAATTACCCGGGAAAACCATGTCCGAATTCCAGAATCGCCCGATCAACGAAGACTACGACGAATCCAGCATCCAGCAGCTCGAAGGCCTGGAAGCCGTGCGCAAGCGCCCCGGCATGTACATCGGGGACACCTCCGACGGCACCGGTCTGCACCACATGGTGTTCGAAGTGGTCGACAACGCCATCGACGAGGCGCTGGCCGGACATTGCGACGACATCGTCGTCACCATCCACGCCGACAACTCCATCTCCGTCACCGATAACGGCCGCGGCATCCCGGTCGGCGTCAAGATGGACGACAAGCACGAGCCCAAGCGCTCGGCGGCCGAAATCGTCATGTGCGTGCTGCACGCCGGCGGCAAGTTCAACCAGAACAGCTACAAGGTCTCGGGCGGCCTGCACGGCGTCGGCGTGTCGTGCGTCAACGCGCTGTCCAAGTGGCTGCGCCTGTCCATCCGTCGCGACGGCAAGAAGCACCTCATCGAGTTCAACCGTGGCGCGCCGCAGGATCGCGTGATCGAGGTCGTCAATGGCGTCGAGATCAGCCCGATGCGCGTGGTCGGTGAAACCACCAAGCGCGGCACCGAAGTGCACTTCCTCGCCGACGAGGAGATCTTCGGCGACATCGAGTTCCACTACGACATCCTCGCCAAGCGCCTGCGCGAACTGTCCTTCCTGAACAACGGCGTGGCCATCCGCCTGGTCGACCAGCGCCACAACAAGGAAGAGAACTTCGCCTTCGCCGGCGGCGTAAAGGGCTTCGTCGAGTACATCAACCGGACCAAAAGCACCCTGCACCCGTCGATCTTCTACGCCGAGGGCTCGACGCGCATCCCGACCCCGACCGGTGACGCCGAACTCACCGTCGAAGTCGCCATGCAGTGGAACGACTCCTACGCCGAACAGGTGCTGTGCTTCACCAACAACATCCCGCAGGCCGACGGCGGCACCCACCTCACCGGTCTGCGCGCGGCGATGACGCGCATCATCAACAAGTACATCGAAGAAAACGAAATCGCCAAAAAGGCCAAGGTCGACATCACCGGCGACGACATGCGCGAAGGCCTGGCCTGCGTGCTGTCGGTCAAGATGCCCGACCCCAAGTTCGCCAGTCAGACCAAGATGAAGCTGGTGTCGTCCGAAGCCCGGCCGGCCGTCGAAGAAGTGGTGGCCAACAAGCTCGGCGAATTCCTGCTCGAGAACCCCAACGACGCCCGCACCATCTGCGGCAAGATCGTCGAGGCCGCGCGCGCCCGTGACGCCGCCCGCAAAGCGCGCGAGATGACCCGCCGCAAGGGCCTGCTCGACGGTGTCGGCCTGCCCGGCAAGCTTGCCGATTGTCAGGAAAAAGACCCGGCCCTGTCCGAAATCTACCTGGTCGAGGGTGACTCCGCCGGCGGCTCCGCCAAGCAGGGCCGCGACCGCAAATTCCAGGCCATCCTGCCGCTCAAGGGCAAGATCCTCAACGTCGAGAAGGCCCGCTTCGACAAGCTGCTGCAGAGTCAGGAAATCGCCACGCTGATCACCGCGCTCGGCACCGGCATCGGCAAGGACGACTACAAGCCCGAGAAGCTGCGCTACCACCGCATCATCATCATGACCGACGCCGACGTCGACGGCGCCCACATCCGCACCCTGCTGCTGACCTTCTTCTATCGTCAGATGCCCGAGCTGGTCGAGCGCGGCCACATCTACATCGCCCAGCCGCCGCTGTACAAGATCAAGCACGGCAAGGCCGAGCACTACATCAAGGACGACAACGAGCTCAACCAGCACCTGCTGCGTCTGGCGCTCGACAACGCCTCGCTGCTGCCGCGTACCGGCGCCGATCCCATCGCCGACGAAGCACTGGCCGGGCTGGCCCGCAGCTTCCTGCTCGCCGAGGCCGTCATCAACCGCCTCGCCGCCTACATCGATCCGGCCGTGCTGCACGCCATGCTCGCGCGCAACCTCGCCGTCAGCCTCGAGAGCGAAGAGGCCGCCCGCGCCTCGGCCGCGGCCATCCAGCCGCACGTCTCCGACGAGATCCGCATCCTCGCCGAATACGACGAAGAGTCCGAGAACTGGCGTTTGGCGATCGAGCGCATGTACCACGGCAACCGCCGCATCACCTCCATCGAGGAGAGCTTCCTCCTGTCGGGCGACTACCGCAGCATCCGCACCGCCGCCGAATCCATCGCCGACCTCATCGGCGCCGGCGCCGAAATCCGCCGTGGCGAAAAGAGCCAGCCGGTCACCCGCTTCGCCGATGCCATCCGCTGGCTGCTGGCCGAGGTCGAACGCAACCTCACCAAGCAGCGCTACAAGGGTCTGGGCGAGATGAACCCCGAGCAGCTCTGGGAAACCACCATGGATCCCGAAGTGCGCCGCCTGCTGCGCGTGCAGATCGACGACGTCATCGCCGCCGACGAAATCTTCACCACCCTCATGGGCGACAACGTCGAACCGCGCCGTGCCTTCATCGAGAGCAATGCGGTGTACGCGCAGAACATCGACGTCTGAAAACGACTGGGCACCACATCAAACCCGGCCACGGCCGGGTTTTTTTGTTTCAGCGTCCGTTCCGCAAGCACACGTCTTCCGGGCAAATTCCGCTCTGCCCTGCGCAAGCAGCTTTCAGGCAAGCAGCGCTGTCGCGTGGTGCAGAATGCATGTTCACCCGCCACAAGCCCGCCTTTCCCGGCTTGACGCGGAAACCTTCGCCGTATCCCGGAGCCATTTGTGTCCCGCCTTGATACAGACACCGTGACATCGCCTGCCGGCCTCTCCGAACACACCAAGGGCCTGCTCGCGGCAGGCGTCGTGGTGTTGTGCTGGTCGGGCTTCAACATCGTGTCGCGCGTTGGCTCCACCGGGGCGCTGACACCGTTTGACATCGCGGCGCTGCGCTTTGCCGTGTCGGGCCTGCTGGCGCTGCCGTTCTTTCTGCGCATGGTGCCGGTAGCGCTGTATCCGCGCTATTTCGTGCTGGCGATGCTGGCCGGGGTGGGCTACTCGGTGCTGGTGTACTGCGGGTTCTCGTATGCGCCGACGGCGCATGCCGGAGTCTTCGTCAATGGCGGAATTCCGTTCTGGACGGTGCTGATCGTCGCGGCGATGTCGGGCTTTCACGTGTCGCGGCCGATCCTGCTGGCGCTGGGGGTGACGGCGGCGGGGCTGTTGCTGATTGCCTGGCGCAGCCTGACCGAAGTCAGCGCATCCGACGTGTGGATCGGCGACCTGCTGTTCCTGAGCGGAGCGCTGGTGTGGGCGGTGTTCGGCATGCTCGCGCGACACTGGAAGGTGCCGCCGCGCAGCGCCATCGTCGGCATCGCGGTCATGTCGCTGGTGGTGTACATGCCGGTCTATCTGCTTTGGCTGCCAAAGAACATCGCGGCCGCACCGATGGGCGAGATCGCGCTGCAGGCGGTGTACCAGGGCGTGATCGCAGCGCTCATCGCCGGGTCGATGTACACCTATGCCTGCCAGACCATCGGCGTGTACCGTGCCTCGATGACGCTGGCCATCGTGCCAGGTGCGTCGGCCATCGGTGCGTGGCTGCTGCTCGATGAACCGCTGACGGTGATGGCCATTACCGGGCTGGCGCTGGTCTCGATCGGGGCGCTGCTGTCGGCACGGCGCTGAAGCGCCGTGCCGACCCCTCCTGCGTCAGGCGTTGTCTGGCCGTAACTGCGACGCCCCCCGCACGACCCGCCCTGCATCGGCCACATCAGCAACGATGGCGCCGACCATGTCCGCCGTGACTGCCGACAGCGTCCACCCCAGGTGGCCATGGCCAGTGTTGTAGAACACGTTGGCACGCCGGCCGCGACCGACGCGCGGCATCATGTCGGGCATCATCGGCCGCAACCCGGCCCACGGCACCACCTGCCGCGTACTCACGCCCGGGAAGCAACGGTTCACCCAGTCCACCAGCGGCCGGATGCGATCGGCGCGAATGTCCTTGTTGAAGCCATTGAACTCCGCCGTGCCGGCCACGCGGAAGCGCTCTTCACCCAGGCGACTGGTGACCAGCTTGGCGTCATCGTCGAGCAGGCTGACCCACGGCGCACAACGCTGGCTGCGCTCGTCGGTCAGATTCACCGTGATCGAGTAACCCTTCACCGGATAAACGTTCACGCGGTCACCCAGCTGGCGTGCGAACTCGCGACTCGCCACCCCCGCGCATACCACCACCGCATCGAAGGTCTGCACCTCCTCATCGCCCTCGAAGGCGGCAGTCACCGTGACACGGTTGCCGTCGCTGTGCAGCGCACGCACGTCACGGCCAAAGATGCTGCGCACGCCCATACGGTCTAGCGCCGCCGACAGACCCACCGTGAACTTGTGGATGTCGCCAGTGGAATCGCTCTCCGTGTAGAACCCGCCGTAATACTTGCCAGCCAGCGTCGGCTCGATGGCACGCATCTCCTCGGGCGTGACCGCGCGGCGCTCCAGCCCGCCCTCTGCCAACAGCCGCGTGACCTGCGCCGCGTGTTCAAAACCGGCGCGGTCGCGATACACATGCAGGATTCCGCGCTTCTCGCAATCAAACTCGATGCCCTCGGCCTCGGCCCAGGCGAAGAGATGCTCACGTGCGGCCACGGCCAGCCTCGCGGTCTCAATGGTGTTGTCGCGGTAACGCGGAATGCTCGCCATGAACTGCGCGAACCACGACAGCTTGTGCCAGGACGGCATCGGGCTCACCAGCAACGGCGCGTCCCGCCGCAGCATCCACTTGAGGCCCTTGAGCACGGTGCTCCAGTGCGTCCAGGTTTCAGCATTGGATGCGGAGAGCTGGCCGCCGTTGGCGAACGACGTCTCCATGGCGGGGTAGCGGTGCTTCTCGAACAGCGTGACGGAATAGCCTCTGCGGGCGAGTGCGTAAGCACTCGTCACCCCGGTGATGCCTCCACCGATGACAGCAATGGTCTTCATTGGAACGGTCTCCAGACGTCGGGGGTTGGGGTGCCTGCGCAACATGCGCTGAACACGCCCCCTCTGTCCGGTACCTGAGAGATTCACGCCGGCCTTGCAGGCGGCGCTTGCTCCTTCGGTGTGCCGGGTGACGAACCCGGCAGCTCTTCAGAGATGGATATCGGTCCGATCGGTCCTTTTGCCTGAGAGTTTCCGGGGCGGTTGCTCCTTCGGCGCCGCGCCTTGATGGCGACGGTCTCTCCCGATCGAATCCCGGCCAAGGCCGGCGATTACAGGAGCCACTTTAACCCTGCGGCCGGCACAACAAAAGCCGTACTGACCGCCAATTGCCTCGGCGGAGCGCTTCGATACCCCTGAACTCCGCCACCACAGCTGATCCGGCTTAATTTCCCTGTAACCCGGCAGTGCGAGATTCGTGACCAGACAAACAGGAAACGAGACAGGTCATGCAAAGCGTCTGCGCACATTGCTACCGTCGCCTGGAACGCCCGCGGCAGCATGCCGGAGCGATCCTGTGCGAGCACTGCGAACTCCGGTGGGCTCGCAGCGCTGCGAGCCTCCGGCCAGGCACGACACCACTCAGAAGCGGTACGCCACGCTGATCCTCAGCTCGCGGCCGGCTTCCTTCGAGCCGACGATGCCGGCGTAGCCCGGAATGCCCTGGAAGTCTTCGTTGGTGGCGTGGTCGAGGTAATCCTTGTCGAGCAGGTTCTTGATCGTCAGTGACAGGCTCAGATCGCGCAGATTGGCGGGGCTCCAGCGGGCATATACGTCATGTACCGCGTAGCCCGGCTTGTCGACCTTGCCGACGCTGGTGCGCAGGCCGTCCAGACCGCGCACGAAACGCCCCTGCCAGCCGAACTGCAAGCCCGCCATGGCCGTGTAGTCGGCATGCAGCGTCAGGCTGTCGCCGATGCTCGCGCCCAGACCATTGTGCTCATACACATTGAGACGCTCGCCGTTCAGGCGCGAATCGTTGTGGTGCAAGCTGGCGCCTATGGCCAGCTGCGTCCAGGTGTAGGCGGCGTTGAGCACAATGCCGCGTGAGCGCACGTCGCCGACATTGACGTAGAGCGAGGGGCTGCCGATGGGGTCGGAGATCGCGTCGGCAATGACGGTTCGATAGACCTTGGCGCCCATGCTCAAGCGACCGCGTTGGAAGTCCAGCCCGATCTCGGTGCTGCGCGCCTTTTCGGAGTCGAGATCCGGATCATTGGTGGCCCCGTCGAGCTTGAACGCATCGCGGATCTCGACGCCACGCAACGCGCGGGTGTGGCCTGCATACAGGGTGAGTTCGGGCGTGGCCGCAAAGCTCAGATTGACGTTGGGGCTGAAGCCGCTGTCGGAGAAGTTCTGGTCCGACGCATCGTCCAGCTTGTAACGGTCGTAGCGCACGCCCAGCCCGAGATTCAAGCGCGAGCTGAGGTCGATGCTGTCCTGCACGTACAGGCCGGTGACCGTGCCTTTCTCCTTCATCTCGGACGGATCGCTGCCCGGGCCGGCGGTAACGCGGTCACGCCGGTGGTCGATGCCGTAGGTCAGGTGGTGAGCGCCGATGCGGCTGGTGTTGCGCACGTCGAAACCGACCGATTTGACCGCGCCGTTGTAGAGACCCCAACGGTCAAAGACGTCCTGCTCAAGCGAGATATCGGTGTGGTACAGCGTGGCTTCGAGGTCCACCAGATCGTTGTCGACCGGGCGCCACGTGTAATTGGCCGTCCAAGTTTCACGCACGCTCTCCAGCGGGTAGGCGCGGTTGAAACTGCTCGGCACCCATTGCGGGCGATGCGTGCGCACGCCGCGGTCGTCACGTCGCTCGTAGCTCACGCGCAGCGTCTGGTCATCAGTGAGCTGGCCGACCAGTTTCAGAAAGCCCAGATCCTGGCGCGCACGCGTGGTCGGCACAGTGTCACCGTCACCATCCTTGTAGTCGTTGCGGTCCTGATGGGTGGCCGAGACCATTGCCGACCAGCGCTCACCGAGCCGGCCGAACACGTTCGAACTGAGTTTGAAGCCCTCGCCATTGCTGAAGTACGTGGCCTTGAGCAGCGCGCCGACGCGCTCATCGGGGCGCAGCATGTCGAGCGGGTCCTTGGTCACGAAACGCACCACGCCGCCCAGCGCCCCCGGCCCGGCCAGCGCATCGCCGGCGCCGGACTGCACCGCCACGCGCTTGATCAGCTCGGGCTCGATGCTGATGCGGCCAGTGTGGTGAAACACCTGACCGGCCTGCATGGCGCCGTCGATGCTGACGTTGAATAGTGTGTCCTCGACGCCGCGCACGTACACCTTCTGCGCAATGCCGTGCCCGCCACCGACCGACACTTCCGGCTGACCGGAGAACACGTCTTCCAGATCGGTTGCCTGATAGCGCTCGATCTCCTCGGCCTGAACCACGCCGACAACGTTGCGTCCGCTCTCGGCAACGACTTCCACCGGTGCAAGCTGAACCGGATCCTCGCTAGTTTCGGCCGCCAGGGCCAACGACACCGGACTGAGTCCGGCCAGCGCCAGCGCGACGACCAGCGGACGGGGGGAGAACATTGCGTGCATGGGTTCCTCAGCGTTGCGGTAACAATTTGAGAAAGATTCTCATTACCCGAACGGTCGGGAACGAGCACTTTTACATCTGTTACGCCACAGCGGAGGAACCGGAGCCCAGGCGGATCGTCATTCGCAGCCCGCCTTCAGGCCGGTTTGCTGCGACGATGCTGCCGCCCGTCGCCCACACCTGGCGGCGCGCCAGAGCCAGCCCCAGGCCGAAGCCGGAACGCTCCGCGCCAGCTGGGTCCGGCACGCGGAAGAAGGGCTCGAAAATGCGCTCCAGCAACGCGGCCGGCACGCCCGGCCCTTCGTCCTCGACGACGATGCAGAAGCCGTCACCAGGTTCTTCGACCCGCACACTCACGCACCCTCCCACCGGCGTGTGGGCCAGCGCATTGCGGATGATGTTCTCCAGCGCCTGGGCCAGCGAGCGATGGCTGGAGCCCTGCACCATCGCCTCATCCGGCAGGTCGGCCTCCACGCGGCGGTCGGGATACTCGAAACGCGCATCCTCGATCAGGCTGTCGAGCAAGGTGGTCAGATCCACTGGCTCGTCGCGCAGCTCCGGCGTCTCGTTCTCCAGCCAGCTCAGCGTCAGCGCATCCTCGACCAGACGCCGCATGGCCGAACAATCATCCCGGATGCGCCCCAGCAGCACGTCCTCACCCTGGCGCTGCGCCGCCAGTTCAGCCGCCATCTCGATGCGCGTCAGCGGCGTACGCAACTCGTGCGATAGATCGGCCAGACGCTGGCGCTGCGACGCGATCAAGTGCCCGGTGCGCGTGGCCATGTCATCGAAGGCGTGCGCCACACGAGAGAGTTCGTCACGCCCGGCACCATCGGATGCGCGCACGTCGTAGTGCCCTGCGCTGAAGGCATGCGCCGCCCGTTCGAGGCGGTCGAGCGGGCGCATCAGGTGGCGGTAGAGCCAGATGCACACCGCCAGCAGCAACAATGACGGCAGCACCAGATGCAGCATCAGCCGCAACGCGGTCCAACCCGCACCGGGCCGCATGCGCGCAGGCAGCTGGATCAGAAAACGCGTGTGACCATCCGAGAACGCAACTTCCATGATCGGGTTCTCGGCGAAGTAGAGATGGATCTTCCACGACACATCGCGCCCCAGCACGAAGCCGCGGTCGAAGCGGTCCGTCAGCACGCTGCCGCCCAGCGGATGGGCCTCGGCACGCACCACTGCCGCCCAGACCTGCTCGCGCGCCTGCAGCTCGTCCAGCCAGCGCGCCAACGCCGCCTCGTCACCCGCCGCATGCAAGGCCTCGGCCTGTGCGCCGTATTGCAGCAAGGTGCGCTGGTGTTCCGGCGCAATGTGGCTCATCACCTCTTCGGTGTGCGTGGCCACGTGCGTGATGCCCCAGAACAGCGCCACCGTGCCGACCGCCACCGTCGCCCACAGGCGCCAGAACAGAGGCCGCTTCATTCGAAGACGTAGCCGCGGCCGTGCACGGTCACGAGCCGGTCGATGCGCATACCGGCCTCGGTGAGCCGGCGCCGGATGCGGCTTACGTGCATGTCGAGGCTGCGGTCGTAACGGCTGAAATCGCGTTCGAGCACCGCGCGGTACAGATATGGCTTGGTCAGCGCTTCACCGCGATGCGCCACCAGATGCCACAACAGCCGGAACTGCAATGGCGTGAGCTGGACGTTACGGCCGCTCACGCTGACCCGCTGGGCAGCGCGTTCCAGCTTGAGATCCTCAAGCTGCAGCATGGCCGGCTGCGTTACCGACGCGACGCTGGACTGAGTGCGGCGCAACACCGCGTCGATGCGCAACTGCAGTTCCGTCAGGTTGAAGGGCTTGGACAGATAGTCGTCGGCACCATGGCGCAGACCGCGAATGCGCTCCTCCTCGGCCCCGCAGGCCGTCAGCATGATTACCGGCGTCTGGCGGCGCAGACGCAGGCGGCGCAGCACGTCGAAACCGCTGGTGTCCGGCAGGCGCACATCCAGCAACACCAGCGCAAAGTCTTCCTCCAGCGCGCGCTGCAGCCCCGTCTCGCCGCAGCTCGCGGTCTCGGTGCACAGGCCGTGCCGACGCAACAGACTGCGCAACTGTTCGAGCAGGGTCAGATCGTCTTCGACGATCAGGATGCGGGGTGAGCGGGGCGGCACGCGAGCGACTCGAGTCGGATGGAAAGAGCCGCCATGATAACGCGAACCGTTCTCATTCAATAAGCGTCTGATGCGTTAAGCCAACAGTCGGCGGCACAGCGCGAACCGTCTCTCTGCTGGTTGTTATAATCATTCGCGATCGCGAATCATTATTATTCGCTTGTTTATTCATAAGACATGTTCCCGGAGGTTGTCTTGTCGCGTCGTCGCCCGCTCCCGTTTCACCGTCTTCGCCCGAGCGTGCTCGCCATCGCGCTCGCCTTCAGCCCCGCAGTGCTCGCGCAGTCACCGGAAGAAGCTGCCAACGAGACGCTGACCGTGCTCGCCCCCGTTGAGGTCAATGCCAGCGCCGACGCCTCGGCCGAAGGCCTGACGCCCGCCTACGCCGGCGGACAGGTGGCTCGCGGCGGACGCGTCGGCCTGCTCGGCAACCGCGACACCATGGAAACGCCGTTCAACGCCAACGCCTACACCAGCGAACTGATCCAGGACCAGCAAGCCAAGAACGTCTCCGACGTGATGCAGAACGACGCCTCGGTGCGCACCGCCCGCGGTTTCGGCAACTTCCAGGAGCTGTACGTCATCCGCGGCTTCCCGGTGTACTCCGACGACATGTCCTACAACGGCCTGTACGGGCTGCTGCCGCGCCAGTACGTGGCCGCCGAACTGCTCGAACGCGTTGAAGTGCTGCGCGGTGCGAACTCCTTCATCAATGGTGCCGCACCCAGCGGCAGCGGCATTGGCGGATCCGTCAACCTGCTGCCCAAACGCGCGCCCAATGAGCCGCTGACGCGTCTTACCACCGGCATCGAAAGCGGTGGTCAGGCCTATGTCGCAGCCGATGTCGCCCGACGCTTCGGCCCTGATCAGGCCAACGGCATCCGCATCAACGTCGCGCGTCGCGACGGCGACACCACCATCGACGGCGAGAGCCGCCGCCTCGACGTGGTCGCCATCGGCCTCGATCACCGCGGCGCCAACTACCGTCTGTCGGCCGACATCGGCTATCAGGACCACGACATCGACGAACCGCGCCCGAGCGTGACGCCGACCGGCCGTGCCCCCAAAGCCCCGGACGCCGACGACAACTTCGCCCAACCGTGGACCTACTCGAAGGAGCGGCAGGTCTTTGCGACCTTCCGCGGCGAACTCGATCTGAACGAAGACGTCACCGCATGGGCAGCAGCCGGCATGCGCCGTGGCGACGAGAAGAACAGGCTGTCAAACCCGAGATCTGCACCCGATGGCGGCACCACAGCCAACCGTTTCGACAACGTGCGCGAGGATGAGGTAAGCACCGGCGAAGTCGGGCTGCGTGGCCGTCTGACCACCGGCAGCGTCTCGCATGAACTAGTAGCCTCGGCCAACGTGTACCGCATGACCTCGCGCAACGCTTTTGGCAGCTCGGCCACGGGAGGCGTCATCAGCGATCTGTACGATCCAATCAATGTCGTTTCGCCCCCGGCGATCACCTCCACCACCGGTGGTTCGATGTCCTCGCCCCACGTGACGGGGCGCACCAACACCCGCAGCTTCGCTGTGGCCGACACCCTCGGTTTCATGGACGACCGTCTGCTTGTCACGCTCGGCGCACGCCACCAAACGCTGGTTGCGCGCGGCTATGACTACACCACCGGATCGAGAACGTCCAAGTACGACGAGTCCGAAGTCACCCCGATGGCTGCAGTGCTCTACAAGCTCAACCCGCAGGTGTCGCTGTATGCGAACTACGCCGAAGCGCTGGTGAAAGGCGATACCGCCCCCGCCGGAACCGTCGGCGATCCGATCAACAACACCGGCGAGATGCTCGCCCCCTACGTATCCGTACAGAAGGAAATCGGCGCCAAGTACGACGGAGGCCGCGTCGGCGGCAGCCTCGCATGGTTCACCACCGATAAACCGTTCTCCACCGTTGAAAACGAACTCTTCATAGAAGGCGGTGAGCAGCGTAACCGTGGTCTTGAACTAACCGTCTACGGCCAGGCGACCGAGCGCCTGCGCGTGCTCGGCGGCATCACGCTGCTCGACGCCAAGCTGCGCAAGACCGAAGGCGGTGCGCAGGACGGCAACGACGCCATCGGCGTGCCCGAGCGCCAGATCAACGTCGGTCTGGAATGGGATGTACCGGGCGTCGCCGGCCTGACGCTGACCGGACGCGCGATCCACACCTCGAGCCAGTACATCGACAACGACAACAACAACCGCATCCCGTCGTGGACACGTTTCGATCTGGGCGCCCGCTACATCACCGACATCGGCGGTCAGGTCATGACCCTGAGAGCGCGCATCGACAACGTCACCAACCGCGACTACTGGGCCTCGGCCGGTGGTTACCCGAACCGCAACTACCTGGTCCTCGGCGCGCCGCGCACTTTCACCGTCACCGCGAGCTTCGATTTCTGATGAGCCCCGCTTCACTGCGTCGCTGGAGCTGGGTGCACAAGTGGTCGAGCCTGGTTTGCACGCTGTTCATGCTGATGCTGTGCATCACCGGCCTGCCGCTGATCTTCTCGCACGAGATCGATCACCTCACCGGCAACGAAGTCGAGATGCCGCAGCTGCCGGCCGGCATGCCGCACGTGTCGCTCGACCGCATCGTCGCCGCGGCCGAGGGGCATCATCCGGCGCTGGTGCCGCTGTATCTGTTCGCCGGCGACGACGAACCCGACCTGTGGCTGGCCAAGATGGACACGCGCGTGGATACCGACGAGCGCCTGGCGGAGTTTGCCTACGTCGATGCACGCAACGGCGACATCCTCGGCGAGCCCAACTTCGGCGAAGGCTTCATGAGCGTGATGTACCGCCTGCATGTCGACCTCTACGCCGGTCTGCCGGGCAAGCTCTTCCTCGGCACCATGGGCATGCTGCTGCTGGTCGCGCTGGTCTCGGGTGTGGTGCTCTACGCCCCCTTCATGCGCAAGCTCGACTTCGGCACGGTTCGGCGCCAGCGCAGCCAGACGCGCTGGCTGGATCTGCACAACCTGATCGGCATCGTGACGCTGGTATGGGCGCTGGTGGTCGGCTTCACGGGGGTCGTAAACACCTGGGCGGACCTGATCCTGCAAGCCTGGCAGCGAGACCAGGTGGCCGTGCTGCAATCGGGCGGGGCTCAGACGCTGCTGGCGGCCGACGCACATCTCGCCGCGCCGGCAGACGGTAGCCTGCAGACCGCAGTAGATCGCGTGCTGGCCGCCGCTCCGGGCATGAAGGCCGACATGATTGCCTTCCCCGGCACGTTGCGTGCAACGCCTGATCACTTCGCGGTGATGCTGCGAGGCGATACGCCGCTGACCTCGCGCATGACCCGCGCCCTGCTGGTCGATCCGGACAACGGCGAGGTGCTCGAAGCGGCCGGACGGCCGTGGTACGTCACCGCCTTCATGCTGTCCGAGCCGCTGCATTTCGGCGATTACGGCGGAATGCCGCTGAAGATCCTATGGGGACTGCTCGACCTGCTGACCATCATCGTGCTCGGCAGCGGGCTCTACCTGTGGTGGAAGAAACGCGCGGCCGCCGGCGCCTCGTTGCCCATCGCCAACGGGGCACGCACATGAAAAGTCTTTGGGTATGGCCCGTCGTCATCGGCGTGCTGTCGGCAGTCGGACTGGTCGCCGGGCTGGTTTCGGACGGCGTCGGCGACGCCGCGGCCTGGCTCGGCCTCGGCGTGCCGGTCGCCATTACCGCGTGGTTCGGGCTGCGCGGCTGATCAGTTGGCGTAGTCGCGCTTGAGCTCGGCGAGGCGCTGTTCAATGCGCGGCGCCAGCGCCAGATAGCAATCGCCTAGTACGCGCTGCCTGCGGTCGTCACCCCATTCCATGCTGCCGCCCGCGATCACGTTGGCCGCATACACCACTTCCTGAAGATTGCGCGGCGTATCCAGCAGGGGTTCGCGCGGCTGGTCGTGATCACGCACGGATTCAACGATGTAGTCCGGCAATTGCAACGCGTGCAGCAGCGACTCGCCGATGCTCTCGTGCCATTGCGCGATAAGGTGCCGCACCGTATCCGGTCGCTCGCGCAGTTCTTCGTACTGAACGGAGCGATAGAGCATGTAGAAGGCGCCCAGGTCATGCACCAGCCCGGCGAACATCGCTTCTTCAGCGTTGATGCGCGGCGCAAGTTCGCGCGCGATGACATCTGCCGCCGCAGCGGCATGCAGTGAATGCAGCCACAGCTGGCGCGAGAACTCCTTGAAATCGACCAGATCCTTTGCCCGCACCAGCTGGCTCACGGCAATCGCCAGCGCGGCATTGCGTACCGCATTGATGCCCAGACGCTTGATCGCGGCGCCAATGTCGGTCACCGGCGGGTTGCCGCCTTGTGCGGCGGAATTGGCCTGATGGATCAAGCGGGCACAGATCAGCGGTTCGGCGCGAATCAGCGCGACGATGCGCTTGACCGACACTTCGGGGTCACGCAAGGCGTCACGCATCCGGATGACGATGTCGAACGAAGTCGGGAACACGATCTCTCCGCCCGACATCTCGTCGGCGATGTCCTCGAGCATCTTGAGTCGCTGCAGCTTGAGCGCCTCGCCCTTCTTGTCCGGGTGACTGGCCGTACTCATCTTCGCTTCCGTTGGATAAATGGAGCCCACATTCTATGCGACCTGCCGCCAGCCTGCCGTGACGCTCCGGCCCCGGCCCGACCGATCAGCCAGATGCTTGATCGACATCGGCCACTGTCGCATGCTCACGGCTGCACTTACGCAGGAGATTGCACGCATGAGCAGTTCGCTCGAACAGGCGCGCGAACATTTCAATGACGGCCTCGAACATTTCGAGGCCGGACGCTTTGAAGAGGCCGCAGCCAGTTTCGAGGCAGCGCTGGTTCTTGCGCCAGGGCGGCCCTCGGTGCTCGGCAATCTGGGCATCACCCTGTTCCGGCTGGGCCGCAGTGAACGCGCGGTGGATGTGCTGCAGCAGGCCGTGCTCGCCGACCCCTCACACGCCGAAGCACGCGTCTGTCTGGGTCTTGCACACGAGCTGCTCGGGCATTGGGAGGCGGCCGCCGAAGCGCTGGAACAGGGGCTGGTGGATTTCGACGCCGGGGCAGTTGCGTGGCTGGCTCTGGGCCGCGCGCTCGGCCGCTCGGGGCGCTTTGCTGACGCCTTGCGCGCGCTCGACCACGCCGTCGCAAAAGAAGAATATCTGGCCGAAGCCTGGAGCGTGCGCGGCAACGTGTTGCGCGACATGGGCCATCTGGCCGAGGCAGCTGAAAGCTTCCGCCGCGCCATCGACGGCGGCGCTGATCCCGAGCTGCACGCCTACTACCTGGCCGCGAGCAAGGGGACGACCATCGACGCACCCCCGCGTTTCTTTGTCGAATCACTGTTCGATGAGTACTCGGCGGACTTCGACGAACACCTGGTCGACCAACTGGGCTACCGCGGACACGAGCGTCTGCTTCAACCGCTGCTCGACAACCATCAGCAGTACCGCCACGTGCTCGACCTTGGCTGCGGTACGGGCTTGTGCGGCGAGCTGGTGGCCGGGCACGCCGACACGGTAGACGGTGTCGACCTCTCCGCCGCCATGCTCCGTCAAGCCCGCCAGCGCGGGGCCTACCGCGAACTCGTACACGACGATCTGAAATCTTTCCTGGCCAGTCGCCAGGAAAAGGCTGATCTGATCATCGCCGCCGATGTGTTCATCTACGTGGGTGCGCTTGACGAGGTCTTCCGTCACGTCCGTCGGGTACTCGCGCCAGGCGGCCTTTTTGCCTTCACGCTGGAACGCGCCGAAGCGCCGCAAGGCTTCCATCTGCTGCCCACCCTGCGATACGCCCATTCCGAAGACTATGTGCGGACACTCGCGGCACAAAACGAGCTGATGGTGCGTGAGATCATTACCGCCGGCCTTCGCGCGGACCAGGCCGAAACCCTGCAAGGCCTCTACGTTTACCTGCAGTCAGCCGAACATGACCGGACTGTTTGACGAATCCCCGACGCAAGCACTGCCGCTTGCCGATGGCGCCGTACTGCTGCCTGGACGGGCACGGGAATGCGCCGGCGATCTGATTGAGGCCATCGAGAAAGTTGTCATGCTGGCGCCGTTCCGCCACATGCACACGCCGGGCGGCTACCGTATGTCGGTGGCCATGACCAACTGTGGCGCGCTGGGCTGGGTCACGGATGCCGACGGCTACCGGTACTCGCCGGTCGACCCGCAAACCGGGCTCAAGTGGCCGGAAATGCCGAAAATACTGCTGGACCTTGCGTGCGCAGCGGCCGCCGAAGCGGGCTTCGAAGGCTTTCAACCAGACGCCTGTCTGATCAATCGCTACGAACCCGGCGCACGCATGTCGCTGCACCAGGACCGCAACGAACGCGATTTCGGCTGCCCCATCGTTTCCGTGTCACTCGGCCTGCCCGCCACATTCCAGTTCGGCGGCATGCAGCGCGCCGAGCGTGCTCAGCGCGTGCCTCTGGAACATGGGGACATTGTGGTGTGGGGCGGTCCTGCACGTCTGCGCTTTCACGGCGTTCTTGCCCTGAAGGACGGCCATCATCCACTGACCGGCGCTGCACGCATCAACCTCACCTTCCGTCGCGCGGGCTGACAGCCCCCCGCCGGCCGGATGCCTATTCGACGCCGATATGGTTATGGCCGACCGTCCGGGCGACCAATTCAATCAGCGGCACCGCTCGTAGCAAGGACAGGCCGAGGATGCTGCCGGTCTGGACGCCGCGCCAATGCGGGCGCAAGCGATCAAACAGGAATCCAGCAGAAAACCCCGCCAGCAAAATGCGGAAAGTGCCAAAGCGGCTGTGCAGGCGCTGCCCGAATGCCGTCACGTCGTGCCGAAAGCGCAGCTGGCGGAGCGCTACGTCCTCGCTCAGCGCCTGCACTTCGCGTGCCTTCCGAAAGTGTTGAAAAATCACGATTTTTCCTCACTAGGCATCTGGGCCGTCCCCGCTGGTCAAACGTGCCAGCATGCGCCGGCTTTCCGTGAAACGCAGGTGGCGAGTCAGGCCGCGCATGCACAGCAGACAGACTGCCGCAATCGCAAACAGGGCGAGCGTCGCAAGCAAAGCCGCAAGCGCCGGGTCCACGCCGCCGTGCTCGATGAGCAAAACCACCACTGCCACGACCAGAAAGAGCAGCGCCCCGGCGACGACGAAAGCGGCCGTTACTGCCAGCATGGCGATCAGCAGCAGCGACGACACAAAAAGCTTGCTCTCAGCGCCGAAAAGCCGCGCGCCTTGCTTTACCCACCCGGCGAACTCGTCTCGCAGCTCGCCAAGCCGGCCAAGCAACTCGCGCTCAGACGACCCTCCGTCGGAAGGGTCTGTGCGCGGCAAATCGTCCGGGTGGCCGGACTCGTTCCCTGCTCTATCCATCAACGGTCTCAGTGGCGACGGCGCAGTGCCGAGAAGATGCTTCCGGCAACGAAGGCAATGCCAAGCGAGATCAGCGGATTCTCACGCACATAGTCGGTCACCTTGACGACCATATCCTCGCCCTGGGCTCGGGCAAACTCCTTGCCTTCACGCATTTTCTCCGCGGCCACTCTGGCCTCTCCACGGACGCGCTCCTCCGCTGTACCAAGACCTTCCGCGGCCCTGTCGACGACATCGTGCAGCTTGTCCGCGACTTGATCGACCGTTCCATGTGCCTGTTCTACCGGCTTTTTGGTGGGCATGTTGGCTACCTCCAGATGGGTTGCGAAGCGTTCTCCGGAGAAGTTCTCCGGACTAAGACCTCACCCCCAGAATACCGACATCACGGGACAATGCCCAACCGCCCTGTTGCATACTATGTCCCGGCGGGGTGCTCGCAGCTTGAGCAAAAGGCCCATCCAGCCTGACGAAATGCCGCCCCTCACTGGCTTGTCGTGAGGGCGGTGCAACCCAAGCATCATTGGCCAAACCGCGTTCAAACCCGCCTTTGGCTTGGCTGCAGCGCAACCGTCCGGCCTGCGCTACAACGGGCTTCCCGGCTGAAAAAACATCCGGTAACAAACCTCCGAGCATGATGCAGACTGCTACCGAACACTTTCAGATCGATGAACTCGAGCTTCGGGTGCACCACTTCAGCGGGGATCACGCTGGCCCCCGGCTGATCGTGCTGGGCTCCGTTCACGGCAACGAGATTTGCGGCAGCATCGCGATCGAGCAAGTGCTCGCCGCGCTCAACACGGGTGATCTGGTGATCCAGCGCGGCCACGTCAGTTTCGTGCCCATCGCCAATCCGCTTGCATGGAAACAGGCCAGCCGCGAAGGTCAGCGCAATCTGAACCGCTGGCTGCAACCCACAGACCGTCCCGCCCAGTTCGAGGATCACGTTGCAAACCGCCTGTGCCCTTTGTTGGCGCAGAACGACGTGCTGCTCGACCTGCATTCCTTCCACACCCCCGGCGAACCTTTCGTGATGCTCGGGCCAGACGACAACGACGGTCCGCTCGAAGCCTTTGCACGCTCTGCTGAGGAGCGCGCCCTCGCGCGACATCTAGGTATCCAGCGCTGCGTGGACGGCTGGCTTGAAACCTATGCTCGGGGCATGGCACGTCGCAGCGTCAACGACACCGCCGCCGACCCGCGCTATGGCATCGGCACCACCGAATACATGCGCAGCGTCGGTGGCTACGGCGTCACCGTGGAATGCGGCCAGCATGACGACCCGCAGGCTGTCGCGGTAGCGCACAACTGCATTCTGAATACGCTGGCGTTCCTTGGCTTCAACGACGCACCCGCGCCGGCAGCGCTACGCTCTTTCCAGCACCTGCGCATGTTCGAGGTAATCGACCGCGACGACGCAGCAGACCGTTTCGCGCGCGATTGGGACAGCTTCGACCCGGTGCGTGCAGGCGAGCTGATCGGAACACGCGCCAACGGCAAGGCTATTACCGCAACGCGCGACAGCTTCATCCTGTTCCCCAACCCGGAAGCAGCCGCCGGTCGGGAATGGTTCTACCTTGCCGAGCAGATCACCAGCCCTGCGTGATTTCCGCGGCTTGACGCTGCCTGTGCGCGGCGCGATGCTCGGAGCCTCATCAGTCGAGGAACGCCGCCATGCCTGCCAACCGCCCGAGCTTTGATCGGGACGATCCGCTGCGCCTGAACGACCAGCTCACGGAAACGGAGCGCATGGTGCGCGACGCCGCCGAAGCCTACTGCCAGGACAAGCTCCTTCCGCGTGTGCAGGATGCCTTCCGCCACGAACGCACTGACCGCGACATCTTTTTGGAGATGGGCGAACTGGGCCTGCTCGGCGCAACCGTCAGCGAAGAATACGGCGGCGCGGGTCTCGGCTACGTCGCCTACGGACTGATTGCGCGAGAAGTAGAGCGCGTCGATTCGGGCTATCGCTCGATGATGAGCGTGCAGTCATCGCTGGTGATGCTGCCGATCGATACCTTTGGTTCAGAGGAACTCAAGCATCGCTTTCTGCCAAAACTGGCCAGCGGAGAACTCATTGGCTGCTTCGGCCTGACCGAGCCCGATCATGGCTCCGATCCGGCCAGCATGGCTACGCGGGCGCGCAAGGTGGACGGTGGGTGGGTGATCACCGGTTCGAAAACCTGGATCACCAACAGCCCGATTGCCGACGTCTTCATGGTCTGGGCACGCGATGAAGCCGGAGAGATTCGCGGCTTCGTGCTGGAAAAGGGCTGGAAGGGGCTTTCTGCACCGGTCATCCACGGCAAGATGGGCTTGCGTGCGTCGATCACCGGTGAAATCGTACTGGACGAAGTTTTCTGTCCGGAAGAGAACGTTTTCGAAGACGTTCGTGGCCTGAAAGGCCCGTTTACGTGCCTGAACTCAGCGCGTTACGGCATCGCCTGGGGTGCTTTGGGCGCTGCCGAAACCTGCTACCGCACGGCCCGCGACTACGTCATCGACCGCCAGCAGTTCGGCCGCCCGCTGGCTGCCAATCAGCTCGTGCAGAAGAAGCTGGCTGACATGCTGAGCGAGATCACGCTGGGACTGCAGGGCTGTCTGCGCCTGGGGCGCATGCGCGAGGAAGGCACCGCGGCGGTCGAACTGACCTCGATCATGAAACGCAATTCATGCGGCAAGGCGCTGGACATCGCCCGCACTGCACGCGACATGCTCGGCGGCAACGGCATCTCCGACGAGTACCCGGTGATCCGCCACATGCTCAACCTGGAAGTCGTGAATACCTACGAAGGCACGCACGACATCCACGCATTGATCCTGGGACGGGCCATCACGGGCATCCAGGCTTTCAGCGGCTAACGCACGAAATTACGCAGCAACTTCCCACGGCGGCGTGGCCGACGAAGCCTCTGTGGACGGCTTTTCCGCCTCAAGCTCGCCACCCAGCGCGTCCATCAGATCCGGCAACAGCCGCGCCAACTCGCCAGTCATCAATGCGAACGAAGCATCGAACATGGCCTGCGCGTCCTCGGCGCCGGAATCCTCAACCTTCTCCTTGACCACATCGAGGAAGTCCAAGCGCTTGATCTCGAGTTTCTCGGTCAGCACGAAGCTGATGCGGTCGTCGAAAGTCAGCGCCAGGCGCGTCGGCATCTTGCCGGCAGCCAAATGGCCGCGGATTTCCTCAGCGTCGAGCACGTGATTGACATAGCGCACCGCGGCCTTGCTCTCGGTAATCGAACGCAGCTCGCAATCCAGATCGATGGAGAAACCCTTCGGCGCTTCACCACCGGCCAGCCAGTCGGCCATCGCCGAGCCCGGCGAACGTTCAGTGCGCAACAGGGCCAGCGGAAGGGCGTCGAGTGAGTCGCGCAATGCCCCCAGCACGTCTTCCGCACGGGTCTGGCTGGGCGCATCGATGCCAAGCCACCCCCCGACCGGGTCGATCCACGCATAGACCTTCCTGCGGCGTGTGAACGCCCGCGGCAGGAATTCCTGCAGGATCTGCTCACGCAGTTCCTTCATCTGCTTGCGCCCAGGCTTGTAGCCCTGCTCCGCCGCGATGTGTTCGGCCCGCTCCTCGGCTTCTTGCTTGACCACGGCCGCCGGCAACAGGCGTTGCTCGAAACCGAGTGCGATCAGCCAATGCGTGCCGACCCGATGCACCAGCGCGTCGTCACCGCACGGGGCAACCCAACCTCGGCTTTCCTGATCCTGACTACCGCAGGGCTGGAAGCGACGACGCGAGAGTTGTTCCTGCAGGGTGTCGGCTTCGATGTTCCAAGGCGCCGGGAGGCGATACAGCTGAAGGTTCCTGAACCACATGTGAGGGATTTCCGCGAATTGAAAACACCCGTCCTGCGACGGGGCGTGGATGTTACTGCATCGAACCGCTTGCGACGATCTCGCGGATCACCCGCACGGTGTCGATATCGGATTGCTCGTAAGCCGATTTCACCAGATCAGCGTACATCGTGCTGCCGTCTTCCGTGTCGGGCTGTGTCGTGCGATACACGAAACGCAGCACCAACTGATCTGTGGCCGGCTCCTCGATGCGGATGGTCAGGTTGCCTCCGGCGTGCTGGGCGCATTGCTCGGCTTCGAAACTGACCGAGATCATCGGCTCCAGCGTGACCCGATCACGGATACGCAGTGCCCCGAAATCGAGTTCCCGCAACACTCCGTTTTCCCAACGCTCCAACACCTGGCAACTCTCAAGGCCAGGCAGGAAAGGCGCGGGGTTTTCTACCCTGCACAGCAGGCCAAACCAGAGCTGTTCCCTGCTCAGATCCTCGATCAAGGGATTCTGCGGATCGTTGACGATCACAACGTGTTCGAACTTCAAGCCTGCGACTCCATGACGGTTTGACCAAGTCTAACAGGCCATCACGGCCCTGCTGCGAGTGCTTTGCCGGTCGTGCCGAGCTCACAAGAATGTTGTTGTTAACTTCTTTCTATTTAAAACAATAGTAATGATGATGCTTTGCCTGTTTCTGTGGGTAAGCCTGTTTACTTAATATAAATCATAAACTTATGTAGTCCGAAACACCGTTAGTAACCGGTTGACCTGATGTGCGGGGATTGTGGCCGGATTTCGCCGACCGTGCGAAACCACGACTTGTCCACATGTCGCACACAGCGGATACAGAAGTTATACCGTCTGCTCCGGGCTACACTTCGCGCCATGAAACTAGAACGCATCCTGCAAACACAGGGCTTCGGCAGTCGTCGTGAGTGTCGGGCCATCATTCGTGCCGGTCTGGTCGAGATCGCCGGCGAAGTCGTGGAAGATCCGTTTGTCGAACTCGATCCAGCGGGGCTGGAGTTCGTCGTCGACGGGGAAGTGTGGTCCTGGCATGAGCGCGTCTATCTGATGCTGCACAAGCCGCTCGACTACGAATGCTCGAGACAGCCCCAACACCATCGCTCGATTTTCGAGCTGTTGCCGCCGCAGTTCGCGCTGCGCGACGTGCAGTCTGTCGGCAGGCTGGATGTGGACACGACCGGCCTGCTGCTGATGTCCGATGACGGTCAGTTCATCCACACCTGGAGCTCCGGCAAGAAGCGCATCCCGAAGTGCTACGAAGTCGGCCTGCGTCATCAGGTCAATGACGAACTGCTCGCGGCCCTGCGTGGCGGGGTGCAACTGCACGACGAACCTGCACCGATTCAGGCGCACCAATGTGAAGCAACGGGCGAGTCTTCGATCGATCTGGTGGTTACCGAAGGCAAGTATCACCAGGTGCGTCGCATGGTCGGGGCGGCAGGAAACCGGGTCGAAGTACTGCATCGCCGCTCGGTAGGTGGCCTTTCACTGCCGGCTGACCTGGTTGCCGGTGACTGGCGCTGGATGTCGGAAGCCGATCTGGCTGCGCTCGCGGATTTCGATGCCGGGTGATCGCCTGCGCGTCGACAGGGTGCATTTTGCGTCGTTTGCACGCACCGTTTTGTAGCATCGCTGCGGCTGTGGACAAATCTGTTGACTTCCTGACATCGGATCGGGAGCCGATTCCCGATTCTGGTGCAGATTTTTCGAAAGTATTACTTTCGACATGTATTTCAGCGTTCGATCATATTTTTGAAAACCAATACCAGTAAGGCTTTCAGAGATGTTGATGGCAGTTCAGAAAGTTATATGAACGAGTCGCGGGCGATCAGGTCCAGGCGCTGGAGCATCTTCTGCCGGGTTGTGGATAACTTCGGGGATATCGGCGTTTGCTGGCGCCTCGCACGGTCTCTCGCAACGCACCATGGTCAGCACGTCAGCTTGTGGCTGGATGACATGGGAAGCCTGCGGAAGCTGCATCCGGAGTTGCTCCAGGGAAATGATGCACAGCAACTGGACGGGGTCTGTGTGCGTCCTTGGATGGCACCGTTCGACGTGGTTGCGGACGATGATGTCGTGATCGAGGCCTTCGCCTGCGAGTTGCCGGACGAGGCGTTGGTCGCAATGGCGTCACGGTCTGTCCCGCCGCGCTGGATCAACCTCGAATACCTCAGCGCAGAGACCTGGATCGAGGGTTGCCACCTTATGCCCTCGCCACACCCGCGCCTAGCGCTGCAGCGCCTTTTTTTCTTTCCGGGCTTCACCACATCTACCGGCGGACTCCTGCGGGAGCCGGCTCTGCTGACGCAGCGTGACCGCTTCTGCGGTGACGCCAGCGCGCGTGCAGACTTGCTGGGGAGCTTGCTCGGTCGCGCAGTGGCTTCGCAGGCCAACGTGATTTCACTCTTCTCCTACGAGCAAGCTGCCCTTCCGGCCCTGATGTCGGTCTGGGCAGCGGCCGATCAGCCGATCGAACTGCTGGTTCCGGAAGGCCGCGTTACGCCTGATGTTGCTCGCCATTTCGGGCGCTCTGCTCTCTCTGCCGGCATGCAATTGCACGATCGCGCCTTGTCGGTCAGCGTGATCCCATTCGTTGATCAGGACTGCTACGACCGGCTTCTGTGGGCTTGTGACGTCAACTTCGTGCGGGGGGAGGACTCCTTCGTGCGCGCGCAATGGGCCGCCCATCCCTTCGTGTGGAACATCTACCGCCAGGACGAAGACGCACACCTGACCAAGCTCGACGCCTTTCTCGCGCGCTTCCTCGCGCGTGCGCCCCACGAAACCGCTGATGCGGTCGTGAAGTTCTGGCATGCGTGGAACGGACGTGGAGATCCGGCAGCTGAGTGGCCGGCGTTTGCCGCGCATCGCCAGGCTTTCGGACGGCACTGCGCGCGCTGGAGCGCGGCGTTGGCAGCGCAGGACGATCTTGCTTCGTCCTTGCTGAAGTTTTAGTAAACAAGCGTATAATCAACGGTTTTTTGAAAATCGCGGCTCGCTCCGATCTCGATTCGTCGCCGTCCCGCACCTGTCCAGGAAATCTAGCAAGCATGAAAACCGCCCAGGAACTCCGCTCCGGCAACGTCATCATGGTCGGCGCTGACCCGCTCGTCGTGCAGAAGGCCGAATACAACAAGTCCGGCCGCAACTCTGCGGTCGTCAAGATGAAGCTCAAGAACCTGCTCAACGGTTCGGCTTCGGAGTCGGTGTACAAGGCTGACGACAAGTTCGAGGTCGTCCTGCTCGAGCGCAAGGAAGTGACCTTCTCCTACCTTGCCGACCCGATGTATGTCTTCATGGACGAGGAATACAACCAGTACGAGGTTGAAGCCGAGAACATGACCGACGCGCTCAAGTACCTCGAAGACGGGCTGGCGTGCGAAGTGGTGTTCTACAACGGCAAGGCGATCTCGGTCGATCTGCCCAATTCCGTGGTGCGTGAAGTCACCTACACCGAGCCGGCCGTCAAGGGCGACACCTCGGGCAAAGTGCTCAAGCCGGCCAAGATCAATACCGGCTTCGAGCTGATGGTTCCGGCTTTCGTCGAGATCGGCGACAAGATCGAGATCGATACGCGTACCGACGAGTACAAGAACCGCGTCAAGTAATCTGCCGCTTCGCAGCGAAGCAGACGGAAGAAGCCCGCCCTGCGGGCTTTTTTTCGTGCTGCGCTACAGGAATGTTGCCCATGTGCAACGCTTTGTTGCGTACAGGCACCTTCGACTTGCTTTTTCGTACGAAAGGCATAGGTTTGAAAGGGTCCAAAACTACTTTCGAGGAAAGTAAAGATGAGAAACGTAGCGGCGCTCATTGCCGCCTCGTTGTTGGTGTTGTTGGTCGCATGCGCACCGGATCGTCCGGTCAGCTCGCAGGCGGCAGAGGCCACTTCCCCGTCTGGCGAAGTCGCAACACCGCAAGCCTTCCCGTCCCACGCCGGCGCTCCCGGTAGTGAAGTGCGTGATGCACGCGAAGCAGCCGAAGAGGCTGCGCGCAAAATCTACGATGCGACGCTGAACGCGGCCACCCGTATCCGCGAGGCAGGTGTTGATGCTGTGCAAGCCGTGCGACTCGGGGATACCGAGGATGCAGCTGCCGACGCACCAGCCGAGGAAGTCGCCAAAGCGAACCCTTCGGCGCCCTCAGAGTCCGAGCCTGCACGCAATTGAAAGCGGCGATGGCTTGCCGCCAGCCCCGAATCTGATGGATATCCCCGGCCGCGAGCGCTTCAACGCCTATCGGGAACGCCTGCTGCGTGCCCTGCTGGAACCTCGTTCTGACCACGTCCGTGCGCAGGATCTACCAGAGGGCGTTCCATTACCGGTGGTTGCCGATACGTCCAGACTGCCTCGGGCGGAGGCTGCCGAGCGCGAGATACTCAGCCACACTCGCACGGCCGCAGCGCTGGGCGTACTGCCTGTGGTCGATCTGATTGCGGTGACTACGCTGCAGGCACGCATGCTCAGGCGTCTGGCAAAGGTGCACGGTGTTCAGTGGGATGTCGCTATGGCGCGCGATTTCATCGCTCGTCTTGGTTCCGGCATTGCCGGTGGCATCGTCGGCCATACGGTCGGGCGCAGCGTGTTCAAGGTCATTCCGTTCGTTGGCCAGACTGCCGGCGCAGCTTGGAGCGCGCGTTCCAGCGCAATTTCAACCTACGCCATCGGCAAGGCGGCAGAGTATTTTCTGGCACTGCATTCGGCCGGCGAAACGCCGGAGGCTTCAGCCTTGCGACGGGTGCACGCCCAGGCGGCTGGCGATGCCACTTCCCGCGTCAAGCAGCTTATCGATCCCGATAAGGTCTGAGCCCGACGCATTTTCGCCCGCTTGAGGCGGGCCGTATAATGATGCCGTTTGCCGCCGTTTCGCGGTTCCGGCCATGAGGAAACCATGACTACGTTGATCTATTCGCACCCCGCCTGTTTCGAACATCGCCCCGGTCCCGGTCACCCGGAATCGCCCGAGCGCCTGAAGGCCGTGCTGGCGGCCCTGCAGACGCCCGAGTTCTCCGAGCTGCAGTGGGCCGAAGCCCCGCTGGGCACGCGTGAGCAGGTGCTGATGGTGCACACCGAAGGCTATGTGTCGGATGTCGAGGAAATCTCGCCGCGCCACGGCACCATGCCGCTCGATGGTGGTGACACGGTGATGTCGCCCGGCTCGCTCGAAGCCGTCATGCGTTGCGTCGGGGCCGCGTGCGCCGGCGTCGACAAGGTCATGAACAAGGACGTGGACAACGTCTTCTGCGCGACCCGTCCTTGCGGCCACCACGCCACCCCGAATCGCGCCATGGGTTTCTGCATCTACAATCAGGCGGCGATTGCAGCGGTGTACGCCAAGGAACGTCACATGCTCGAGCGCGTGGCCGTCATCGACTTCGACGTACACCACGGCAACGGCACGCAGGACGCCTTCTACAACGATCCGGCGCTGTTCTACGGCTCCACGCACCAGTCGCCGCTCTATCCCGGCACCGGTTCGCGGGCCGAAACCGGTGTTTCGGGCAACATCGTCAACGTGCCCCTGCCGCCGGGTTGCAACTCTGAGGTGTTCCGCAGCCAGGTCACCAACGAGCTGCTGCCGAAGATTCGTGACTTCAATCCCGAACTGATCATCATCTCGGCCGGTTTCGATGCCCATATGCTTGATCCGCTGGCGGGTCTGAATTTCAAGGATGAGGACTATCGCTGGATCACCGAGGAGCTCAAGGAGATCGCCGAAGAATGCTGCGAGGGCCGCATTGTTTCGATTCTCGAGGGCGGTTACAGCCTGGACGCGCTGACCAGCAGCACGGAAGCACACGTCAAGGCGCTGATGAGCTGACGCAACGCAACATCATGTTTTGATTAAAGCGGCCCGGGACTTCCCGGGCCGCTTTCATTTGGACATTATCCTTCGTATGTGAATAGCTCCGATCGGCCACCATATTTGCTTATGGGCTGATAAAGATAATTATTAAATAACGTACAGCTATCCGATTCATACGGTCTATTCATTTCACTAATATCCCGCAACGCAATAAAATTCATTCGTCGGCTCAATCGGCCGCGCATGATTTCAAGCAACCCATCAACCTCAATCAGGAGATTTCCATGAGTTCGTTGATCAACACCACCGTCCAGCCGTTCTCGGCCAACGCCTTTTACAACGGCAAGTTCATTCCGGTTACCGAAGAGAACCTGAAGGGCCAGTGGTCCGTCGTGATCTTCATGCCGGCCGCCTTCACCTTCAACTGCCCGACCGAAGTCGAAGACGCTGCTGACAACTATGCCGAGTTCCAGAAGGCTGGTGCCGAGGTCTACATCGTTACGACCGACACCCACTTCTCGCACAAGGTGTGGCACGAGACCTCGCCGGCTGTCGGCAAGGCCAAGTTCCCGCTGGTCGGCGACCCGACCCACCAGCTGACCCGTGCTTTCGGTGTGCACATCGAAGAAGAAGGTCTGGCCCTGCGCGGCACCTTCGTGATCAACCCGGAAGGCGTCATCAAGACGGCCGAAGTTCACGACAACGCTATCGCTCGTGACGTGACGGAAACCCTGCGCAAGCTCAAGGCTGCCCAGTACGTTGCCGCTCACCCGAACGAAGTGTGCCCGGCCAAATGGAAAGAAGGCGAGCAGACCCTGGCTCCGTCACTGGACCTCGTCGGCAAGATCTGAGTCCTGCCGAACAAACCCGGCGCTTCGGTGCCGGGCGTAACACCGGGCCGCCCTCGGGCGGCTCATGCAGGAGCGCCGCGTGCCGACGCTGCTGCATGAGCCGGAAAGCCCTTCCGGATTCAAGCCCTCAACGTATTCAAGGAGCCCGCCATGCTGGACGCCAACATGCAAGCCCAGCTCAAGACCCTTCTTGAGCGCATCAACGAAAATGTGGAACTCGTCGCCTTTGTCGACGACAGCGCCAAGTCGCGCGAAGTGCTCGAGCTGATCGAGGACATCGCCGCACTGTCCGACCGCGTCAGCGCCCGCCGCGCCGACAGCAACGACGGTGAGCGCGTGCCGTCCTTCTCCGTCAGTCGTGCCGGTACGGACATGGGCGTGCGCTTTGCCGGCCTGCCGATGGGCCACGAATTCACCTCGCTGGTGCTCGCGCTGCTGCAGTCCGGTGGCTATCCGCCGAAGGTGGAGGCTGAGCACATCGAAGCCATCAAGGCGCTCGACGCCGAGATGGAATTCGTCACCTACATCTCGCTGTCGTGCCACAACTGCCCCGACGTGGTGCAGGCGCTGAACCTGATGGCGATCCTGAACCCCAAGATCCGCCACACAATGGTGGATGGCGGCGTGTTCAAGGCCGAGGTCGAAGCCAAGAACATCATGGCAGTGCCGACCATGCTGCTTAATGGCGAAGAATTCGGTTCCGGCCGCATGACGCTGGAAGAGATCCTTGCCAAGGTGGATACCGGTGCGGCTGCCCGCGACGCCGAAAAGCTGTCGGCGAAGGATGCCTTCGACGTGCTGATCGTCGGCGGTGGCCCGGCCGGCGCGGCGGCGGCGATCTACGCTGCACGCAAGGGCATCAACACCGGTATCGTCGCCGAGCGTTTCGGCGGCCAGGTGATGGACACCATGGCCATCGAGAACTTCATCTCGGTGAAGGAAACCGAAGGCCCGAAGATGGTCGCCGCGCTCGAAGAGCACGTGAAGACCTACGAGGTCGACATCATGAATCTGCAGCGTGCCGACAAGATCGTGCCGGCCGCCACGCCCGGCGGCTACGCCGAGGTCACGCTGGCGAACGGTGCAGTGCTCAAGAGCCGTAGCGTCATCCTCGCCACCGGTGCGCGCTGGCGCGAGCTTGGCGTAACGGGCGAGCGCGAGTACCGCGGCCGTGGTGTGGCCTATTGCCCGCACTGCGACGGCCCGCTGTTCAAGGGCAAGCACGTGGCGGTGATCGGCGGCGGCAACTCGGGTGTCGAGGCCGCGATTGACCTGGCCGGCATCGTCGGTCACGTCACGCTGATCGAGTACGACGCCAAGCTGCGCGCCGACGCGGTGCTGCAGGCCAAGCTCACCAGCCTGCGCAACGTCACGGTGATCATGAGTGCCCAGACCACCGAGGTGACCGGCGACGGTGAGCGCGTGAATGGCCTGATCTACACCGATCGCATCAGCGGCGAATCGAAGAAGGTCGAGCTTGCCGGCGTGTTCGTGCAGATCGGTCTGCTGCCCAATACCGACTTCCTGAAGGGCACGCTCGAGCTGTCGCGCTACGGCGAAGTGGTGGTCAATGATCGCTGCGAGACCTCTGCACACGGCATTTTTGCCGCCGGTGATTGCACCACCGTGCCGTACAAGCAGATCGTCATTGCCATGGGTGAGGGCAGCAAGGCTGCGTTGTCGGCTTTCGATCACCTGATTCGCAGCTCACCGGAGACGGAAAAGGCACAAGCCATCGCCGCGTAAGCGATGGCGAGTGACGCTGAAAAGCCGGGTCGCAAGGCCCGGCTTTTTTATGGCCCGACAGAAGTGAGCAGAGCGAGGATCCCGGCTCAGGTACTGGTCAGGCGTTTGAGTGTCTCGCGCGGAGCCGCATCGTCGGGGCCCGCAAGTTCGACGGCTTTGCGCGCGGCGGTGATGGCTTCTTTGCGACGGCCTTGTTCGTCGATGACCACCGCCAGGTTGTTCCAGGCGGCAGACGAGGCGTGACGTTCAGCGGCAAGCCGGAACGCCCGCTCTGCGCCGGGCAGGTCACCGGCCGCGTAGCTTGCGTTGCCCAGGCCGATGGCGAGTACCAGATTGTTCGGCCAGCGTTTCAGCCCAGCGTCGTAAGCCAGTACGGCCTGCTCCGGTGGCGCGTTGCGTTCGAACGCAACAAGGGCGCGCTCGGCGTCTGCCTCCAGCGCAGTCACCGGCAACTGGCCCGGCGGCAGCGCCACAAAGGCCCAGTGCCGCGCACGCGCCCAGGTGTGTTCGAAGGTACGAAGCGCCATCTGCTGACGCTTCATCGGGCCGGAACGCAGCAGCATTTCGCCGGCATCCAGGTCGTAGCCCACCGCGACTGCGTAGTGCCAGGACGGCACCCACTTCAAGCCGAGGTTGGACAGCACCACGACCGGATGGCCGGCCGCGATTTCCCGCAGCAGGTCTTCCAGCGTGGGCGGCAACACGGTTGAAACTGCGCCGCCGCGCCGTGCGGCGACCAACATCTCGATCTGCAGAGAGCCTTCCCGGCCTGGCACGAAAACCTGGTCCGCGACCGCTTCCGGGTTGGTGTTGAAGCCCGCTGCGGTCAGCACCGTGGCCAGCGCGGCTGGCCCGCAGTAGAAGGTCTCGTCCGGGAAGAATGGCGTGTTCGCGAGTTCCACGCGAGGCGGCAAGCCGGGCGGACGGTTGGCTCGCAGATTCGACGTTTGCGTTGCGCAGCCAGCGAGACCGCCGATCAGCGGTACAGAAAGAACGGCCGCCGACAGAAAGCGTCGGCGGCCGGGGCGTTGCAGCGAGTGAGTCACCTTAACGAACTGAGCGCGTGAACGGGAACACCTTGGTGAAGCCCAGCACGTCAGTGATCAGCAGCACGAAGAACACCAGCAAGATCGCGCCGAGCACGCCGGCACCGGCCGGAGCGCTCTCGATCTCATCGGCGAGCAACACCGCTTCCTCGTCGGTCAATGCGGCAACGCGAGTCTGGGCATCCTCGGGATTCACGCCGAGCTTCTCGAGTTGCGCAACGACGTCCGAGCGAGACATCAGCTCGGCCAACCGATCGTGAGGCGATTCGCCGTTGGCGGTGGCCACCGAGCGTGCGACCTGGTCGGTCGAGATCAATGAAGCCGAGGCAGTCTGCAGCACCATGACGTTGGCGATGCAGACAACCATCAGCATTGAGAAAAAGCGTTTTACGGATTTCATGACGGGTCTCCTTGCGGGAGCGTGGATTTCAGTGACGGCGGATCGCCGGCCAATTCATTCTGGCACCTGCGCGGCCAAAAGCTGCACCGTCCGTCGGACCCATCCGTTACCGGGTGTAGTTGGGGGCGCAAGCACTCAAGACGATGGCCCGACCTGCATGAAGGGGTTCCACGCCACCTCCCACAGGTGCCCGTCGGGGTCCGTGAAGTAGCCCGAATAGCCTCCCCAGAACACGTCCTGCCCGGGTTTTCGAAGCGTGCCGCCGGCAGCTACGGCCTGAGCCAGCGTGGCATCCACGTCTTCGCGCGAGGCGACGTTATGCGCGAGTGCTACGCCGGAGAAGCCGCTGCCTTCGGCGGATACGCCGGCGTCTTTGGCGAGGTCGTCGCGCCCGAACAGCCCAAGCCACGCGCCGGCGAGCGGGAAGAAGGCCACAGCATCGCTGTCGACGGCCATGCGCGGCAGACCGAGGCCCTGCTCGTAGAACTGCGTCGAGCGGGCGAGGTCGCTCACCCCCAAGGTAATCATTGAAAGATGCGGTTTCATTTTTTCCTCACCGGATGTCGAGCGCGGTCGGACCAAACGGCGGCGGAAAGGCTTCGTCGAGCTCGGACAGATCCTGCGATGTGAGTTCGATGCCAGCAGCCGCTGCATTTTCGCGAACGTGCTCAACGCGACCGGCCTTGGGGATCACGATCACGTCCTGCTGGTGCAGCAACCACGCAATGGCGATCTGCGCGGGTGTGGCGTTGTAGCGATGAGCCACGGCTTCCAACGTGGGGTCGTCGAGAAAGCCGAACTGCTCATTGGGCGAGTGCTCGATCGGCGAGTAGGCCATCACCGGCACGCCATGCTGGCGTTGCCACGGCAGCAGGTCCCACTCCACGCCGCGGCGCATCAGGTTGTAGAGAATCTGGTTGGTGGCGAGCTGGTCGCCCCCTTTGGCGGCGGCGCAGCGCTGCATGCCGCGCGTGTCGAAATTGCTCACGCCATAGTCGAGGATCTTGCCGGCGGCCTTCAGCGCCTGAAAGGCTTCAAAGGTTTCGTCGAGCGGCACCGAGCCGGGCCAGTGCAGCAGATACAGGTCGAGGCGGTCGGTGCCGAGGCGTTGCAGGCTCTGCTCGCAGGCGGCGATCACGCCACGTCGGCTGGCGTTGAACGGGTACACCTTGCTGACGTAGTAGGCCTCGTTGCGGCGGTGGCCGATGGCCTCGCCGATCAGCTCTTCGGATTCCCCGTCGCCGTACATCTCGGCGGTGTCGATCAGCGTCATGCCCAGATCCATGCCGAGCTGCAACGCGGCGATTTCCTCGCTGCGCAGGGACGGGATTTCACCCATCTTCCAGGTGCCCTGGCCGAGCGCAGCAACGGTCTTGCCTGAAGGGAGCGTGATGGTCTTCATAGGTTCTTCCTTGGCCGTCGAAGCCCCCATTGTCTTGCGGAGCGCGCCGAGCGTGCAAACCCGGTGTCGATTTGACCTCGTGTGCCAGTATTTGCATACTTGCGCAAATACGAGATAACTACATGGCCGAACACATCCTCAGCGCCCTCAATGCACTTGGGCAGGGCACCCGCCTCGAAGCCTTTCGCCTGCTTGTCCGCGCCGGCCCGCAAGGGCTCAGCGTCGGCGAACTGGCGACTAGGCTCGAAGTGCCGGTGTCCACGCTGTCGCGCCACCTCGACCAGTTGCAGCAGGGCCGCTTGCTGCGCACCTGGCGCGACGGCCGCCATGTGTTCCACGCCATCGACTGGGACGGCACACGCGCGCTGCTGGCCTATCTCACCGAAGACTGCTGCCAGGGCTTTGCCGGCTGCAGTGACAACCCCTCCGGAGACTGTTCGTGAAATCCACCCATCCGCCCCGCATCCTGTTTCTGTACGGCTCACTGCGCGAGCGTTCCTTCAGCCGGCTGGCGGCCGAAGAGGCGGCGCGGCATCTCACTGCCATGGGCGCCGAGGTGCGCTTCTTCCACGCGCACGGGTTGCCGCTTCCCAACAGCGTCGAGCCTGGCCACCCCAAGGTTGCCGAGCTGCGCGAACTGGCCGAGTGGAGCGAGGGCATGGTGTGGTCCAGCCCCGAGATCCACGGCAATCTGAGTGGTCTGATGAAGATGCAGATCGACTGGATTCCGCTCAACACCGGTTCGGTGCGCCCTACGCAGGGCAAGACGCTGGCGGTGATGCAGGTGTCGGGCGGCTCGCAGTCGTTCAACGCGGTCAACAGCCTGCGCGTGCTCGGCCGCTGGATGCGCATGTTCACCATCCCCAACCAGTCGTCGGTGGCCAAGGCCTGGGAGCAATTCGACGACGACGGCCGCATGAAGGATTCCGCCTACCGCGACCGCATCATCGATGTGATGGAAGAGCTCTACAAATTCACCGTGCTGCTGCGCGACGAGAAGGATTTCCTCACCGATCGCTACAGCGAGCGCAAGGAAAACGACCCGGCGGCCACCTGGAACATCCTGAAGGGTGCCGGCGCGTTGGAGGCCGAAACTCAGTAAGGCTGGCCGCGGTACATGCGAACGCCTTTTGCGGGCGTCAGCGGCGCACTGTCGTCGGGCTCCGGCGCTTTTGCCGCCGGAACTGCGGCTTCAGGCTGCGGTGTGAGCAAACCGACCGCATCGGGTGTGAGATTGCGCACCAGCAGGTTGGTGACCATGCGCACCGCTACCAGGCTCGACGCGTCATGCATCAGCACCGCCAACACGTAGGGGCCGGCGCGGCGCAACATCAGGCAACGTTCGTCATAGCGCAGCACGCAGTCTTCGGCGCCCGCCGGGCTGCTGTCGAGCGCGGCGTACAGCGCACGGATATGGGTGCGCGAATTCTCCAGTGGATTGTGCGTCAGTCCCGCGGGCTGCCTATGAACGTGGGCTACGCCCTCGGAATCGAGCAGCCATGCGCCTTCCACGCCCGCAAGCGCGGTCACGTTGTCGAAGAGCTTGCCGACATCCACGGTCGCGCTCAGGCCAGCATCGCGTGCAGACGCTGCGATACGTCCGACAGCGCGGTTCGTGAGCCCGTCTCGACCATCACCGCGCCATCTTCACAGGGCAGGCACAGCGCGTGCAGCTGGCCGTGCAGCTCGGCCTCGCGCAATGTTCCCAGGCCCAGTTCGTGACCCAGCTCTGAAGCCAGATGGAGAATTCGCGACAGCGAGCCGTCCAGCGAAGGCGCAGCTTCACCGCTGCGCAAAACCACCCCGCCCTGGGGGTCGCAGTGCGCAAAGGCGAGTACGCCGGGGATGCCGCCCAGGCTTTCGTGCAGATGGGTGCCGATCATGGTCGCAGACTCCTGTAGAAAGGGTCAGGTACACCATGCATCTTGCGTGCCAGTTTGAATGCCGCCGAAAAGCACCTGAAACGGGCGAAAACCGCTGCAGTGGCCGATCACGCGCATCCGATGATGCACCGCGGCAGGGCGGCGCGCACCGATAGCGGGCCTGACTAGCGGCCTTCGGCCAGCAGCCGCTTGCGGGTGCGCTCGATTGCCTGCGCGAGGCCATCCGGATCGCGAATGAACGACACCGTGCGGATCATGCTGCCGGCCAGCTCCAGCGTGACCGAACGGCTGTCGGCCGACACGCTGCGGACCTTGTGCAGCAGCACTTCGCTCATCTGGCCACGTAAGGCGCCGGTGCGCAGCAGCACGCGGCGGTTGGTTACCGCGATGTCGCCCAGCACGAGCGACAGCGCGATCAGCGCCGTGTAGGGAATCAGCACCCCGATGACGAGTATGCCGACGTAGGGCACATATTCCGGCGGCAGCATGAACGCGAGAAAGCCCACGATAACGGCCAGGATCAACGGCTTGATGAACACCATCGGGTGCAGCCGCGTCCGAAAGACGATTTCCTCGCCGGGTTGGAGCATCCGGTTGACGTAGTTCATGCGTTTCCTGGGCCAAAGTCTGGTGACCGGCAATGATGCCGTCAGGCGCAGTGCAACACAACGTCAACGCCCGGCACAGGCTGAAAACACGAGCTCTTTTGCGGCATACTCGGCATTTCGCCGGGCTGCCGAGCGCGCCCGGGACTCTCTGCTGGAAGCCCGACCCGATGTCCAACGAAAACCCCGAACTCCCCTATTACGAACCCGTCGGCAACGAGATCGACCTGTTCGAGCGCGCCTGGCGCAATCGCCTGCCGCTGCTCATCAAGGGCCCGACCGGCGTCGGCAAGACGCGCTTTGTCGTGCACATGGCCGCCCGTCTGGGTCTGCCGCTGTACACCGTCGCTTGTCATGACGACCTGACCGCCGCCGATCTGGTCGGCCGCCACCTCATCGGCGAGGGCGAAACCTACTGGAACGACGGCCCGCTGACCCGCGCGGTGCGCGAAGGCGGCATCTGCTACCTCGACGAAGTGGTCGAGGCGCGCAAGGACACCACGGTGGTGCTGCACCCGCTGGCCGACGACCGCCGCGTGCTGCCGATCGACCGCACCGGCGAGATGCTCGCCGCGCCGCCGAGCTTCATGCTGGTGGTGTCATACAACCCGGGTTACCAGAACTTCCTGAAGGGCATGAAGCCCTCCACGCGGCAGCGCTTCGTGTCGCTGCGTTTCGATTTCCCGTCGGTCGAGTCCGAGCGCACCATCCTCACCGGTGAAACCGGTTGCAGCGCCGAACTGGCCGCCCAATTGGTCGAGATCGGCCGTCAGATTCGCGTGCTGAAAAACGTCGACCTCGAAGAAGTCGCTTCCACTCGCCTGTTGGTCTACGCCGCCCGCCTCATTCACGACGGCATGGACCCGGTCGAAGCCTGCAGCGCGGTGCTGATCGAAGCGCTGACTGATGACGAAGACGTCGCCGCCGCTCTGCTGGAAGTGATCCGCTCGGTCTTCGGCTGAGGCTCGGGTGAGCACCGATTTCTCCCCCAGCGCGGTCATGCTGCGCGACATCGAGCGCACCACCGCCACGCTTTTTCGCGCACTGGGCCGCGACCCGATCCTGCGCGTGGCCGCAGGGCGCGCGGAGTTGGGCGCCTGGCGCGACGGCGACACCCTGTGCCTGCCGCAGTGGCTCGATGCCTGTAAAGACGCCGCGCTCAACCGCGAGCTCTACCTGTGGTTTGTCGCGCTCGCCGCCAACTTTGACGAGCCCGAAAAGCTCGAAGACTGGCCGGCCGCCAACGCCGCCGCCGTAAGTACCGTACTCGCACGCCATCCGGGTTTCGCGCAGCGTCACGCGCGTCTCGTTGCGGCGCTTGGTGACCCGGCCAGCCTGCACCTGCAGCCGCCGCCGCGCCGCGCATCGGGAGGCGCTCGCGCGACCATTCGATTGCGCGAAGAGGACGATGCCGCGCGCGAAGACCGCAAGCGTAAAGCCGCCAACATCACGCACACCGTCCAGCTCGACAAGGCGGCCGCCATGGCCGAGTTCATCCGCGTCGCCAGCGACACCCGCAAGAACGAAGACGAACCCGCCGCGCCGCCCGCCGCCGGCGCCGAAGGCACCAGTGCCAACGCGCGCATGCGCTTCGACGTGGAGACGTCCGATCAGCCGCACGAAGATCTGCCCATTGGCGACGGCATTGCCGCTGACGAATGGGACTACCGCAAGCGCATCCTGCTGCCCGGCCACTGCAATGTGCAGGAGCTGCTCGGCCGTACATCGGGGGGTGAGGCCCTGCCCGAGCGCCTGCGCAAACACGCCATGCGTCTGCGTCACCAGTTCGCCGCGCTGGTGCCGCAACGCCAGTGGATCCGCGGCCAGCCCGACGGCACCGAGCCCGATCTCGACGCCTACGTGCGCCTGCACGCCGACCGCCTGGCCGGCGGTCACGACCGCGAGCAAAACCTCTACATCGCCCAGCGCAACCGCGAGCGCGACCTCTCGTGCATGGTGCTGGCCGATCTGTCGCTGTCCACCGAGGCGCGTGTGTCGCCCGCGCAATGCGTCATCGACGTCATCCGCGACAGCCTCATGCTGTTCGCCGAAGCCCTCACCGCCACCGGCGACCGCTTCGGCCTCTACGGCTTCTCGTCGCAAACCCGCGCCCAGGTGCGCTTCCACCGCCTCAAGGAATTCGGCGCCGCATGGGACGACACTGCCCGCGGCCGCGTCGCTGGCCTCAAGCCCGGCTTCTACACCCGCATCGGCCCCGCCCTGCGCCACGCCACCCGCATCCTCGAACGCCAGGACACGTCCCTGCGCGTGCTGCTCATCCTCACCGACGGCAAGCCGCACGACATCGACTACTACGAAGAGCGCTACGGCATCGAAGACACCCGCATGGCCGTCATCGAAGCCCGCCGCAAACGCATCAAACCCTTCTGCATCACCATCGACCGCGAAGGCTCCAACTATCTGCCGCATTTGTTCGGGGTGAATGGCTACACCGTGCTGCGCCGGCCGGAAGACCTCACGGCGCGGCTGCCCATGCTCTATGCGCAGCTGACCGGGCAGAACTGAGCGCGGCCCCCCTCGCGCCTGAGGGAGCGGCTTCAGCCGCGAACAACCACGCAGCCCGCTCGGTGCTGCGATCAACTGCAATGCCCATTTGACCATCGCCATTGAGCCGCGCGCAGCGATAACCTGCTCGACATATGCCCATTCAATTCGTATGCTCCAACGAGAATGCCCTATAGGCTTACGCAATTGCTCCTGAGTCCTGCCTGGACGCAGCGGCGGTACCGGCACCGGCGCAGTGCCGAGTTTCATGGGTTGTTATCCGGGCTTTTTCGCAGGGCCTTTGCATGAAAAACCCCAAGCGGGAAGCGCGTTACGGTGCGGTTCGATGCTCGATGTTATCGAGCAGTGACAATGTTATGTAGCAGGACTGTCGCCCTAAAAAAGTTAGACCCTAAGGATAATTTCATGCAAACGGAACTAGAGCTGCTCCAAAAAATTGCTGAGAACACCAGCAGCAATTCTTCTATGCATATAGCGCTTGTAGCTGGTGGCTCTGCGGTTGCGGGCGCATTGGCTTCGGCGCTCTTGAGCTACTTTGGCATTGTCCGCACCCTCCGTGCGCAGACGCTGATTGAACGGCAAAAACTCCAGGCTACCGTAGTGACTACGGAAAGACTCCGCTGGTTGCAAGACCTTAGGGCAAAAGTTGCAGCCTTCTATGCGCAAATTGAAATGCAGTTGAGCCACTTGGAGCGACCTGTTGGCGCCATTCAAGCTGCCAAATACCAGGAAAGTCTGGACGCACTTTCGATGGATGTGATGTCACAGTGCTATGCAATCTTTCCAATGCTTGATACAGAAAATGAGGATCAAAGCAAGTTGCGCTCAGCATTGGATGCTTCGCTCATCTTCGCTAGAGCGCGCTTCGCCGAGAAGACCAACGAGGAAATGCGGATTGATATGGTTCCATTCGCCAAGCTAAAGGTCGATGCCTTTGGTGCCCTTGAACAAATTGGACGGAAGGCATGGAAGAAGGTTCAGGCCCTAGAGTAAGAGGTTAACAATTCATTCAAGCCGACGCCGCTTCGCGGCGCGGCTTAATTCAGACGTTAGGTTTACTCTGGCGGCGTAGCAAGATGGAGAGAAAATGGCGAATGAATCGCGCATTGATTCCGAGTGGCTGACAATAAATGCAGTACGAGAAATACTAAAAATCGCCACAAAAGGAGACATGGCAAAGTCCACGTATGACATAGCCATGGAATTTGGCGCAGACCTATATCCAGAGATGCTCGGCCCAGACGTAAGTTTGCTGCGGCGCGAAAGGGAGAGCGAAACGGCTCGGGAGTATAGGCAGCGGGCAACGTTGCTCAGTATTCAGGAGCGCAGAGAGGTGTCCCCGGCTGAGCTAATAGCAGCCGAGATAAGCGAAATTGACGGCCTCCTCCAGATCGCAAAATCGGAAGGTGAAAATAAGAATAAGGTTGATCAGCTTCGCAGGAAGCTGAAAGACCTTAAGTACGCAAAGGATGAGGTTTCCCTAGAGAAGCATTCCGAGAATCAGCTCATATTTCGAGACGCCTACAATGTAGAAAGAAACGTTCCGCAGATCGGCTCGGGGAAAGCATACAAGACTTACAGGCTACCAAATAGTAACGCGCTAAGGATGCGAGTCCTTCATCCGGATATACCGGAGCAGGTAACTGGTGCGGACATTATCTACGAGAGGCATGCGCCATATTCTGCAGAGGCAAGCGTCGTTGCAATCCAATACAAGATCTGGGAAGAGAGGCTTCTTCGCCTCACTGATAAGCGTATGCAGGGGCAACTTAAGAAGCTGGAAGACTTCTCCTGCAAGAGCGGACTTTGCAACCCCCCTGAGGGTTCAGAATCCTATAGATTTCCGCATTGTTCGGCGTTCATTAGACCTACCGATAAGCTGCAGAACCCAAGCCAAAAGCTGATTAGCTCGGGTGAGCATCTGCCGATATGCAAGATTGGTCAGTGCACGGATAAGACGGATCGAGGAGTAGATGTGCTGACATACAAATCTATGCAGGGAGCATCGCTATCCGCAGGTCCATTTGAGTATCTATTTAATGAAGGTCGTATTGGGTCGCGGATGATTTCCTACAGCGATCTTATCGAGCTCTATAAAAAGTATGAAATCGCGGCATCCGCCGAGCGAGTCATCATTCACGCGCAGGAGTTTGATGATGCGTGGTCAGTGTAAGCCTAACAATTCGTTGCAGGCACGACGGCCCTGACGGGCCGAGGCCTGAACTCACGGCAGAATCGGGGTCAAGCCATGCAATCCGGCATCACGAGATGGCGAAAGCGCTAATTCACGAGCTGAGGTCAGATTAACTGATTTGCGTGTGGGACGTGGAGGCTGCTGCAAATGTGGCTTTGCATGACCTGGTCCCGTTCCACGGTAGAACTGAGCGTCGACCATATCGATTCACCCACGCGCAGGTGCTATAAGAATCGGATCGCCTCATATCCCTTTCTCATGCCCGAGGATCTGTCATGCGCATGCGCCGCCTTCCATTCGCCCTTGCCGTTTGCGGTTTTGTCCTTGTAGCCGTTCCCGAGCCGCGCTCGCTGCGCGCCGAAGATCCGCTGTCTCCGTCATTGCGCGACGTGTGCCGCGCGCCCGCGCTGGTGCAGTCCCCGTTGCTGCTCGCCCGGAGCGAAACACAGCCTTTCACCTCTGACGTGATTCCCGCAGGAGAGGCGGCCAGCGGCATGCCACCGCTGTTCATGGACCTGGGCGAGCTTCACGTCTCGATCACAACGAGTTCGCCCGAGGCGCAGACCTATTTTGATCAGGGCATGCGTCTTGCGTTCGGGTTCAACCACGCCGAGGCCCGGCGCGCCTTTGTTGCGGCCCAGGGCTTCGATCCGGATTGTGCGATGTGTTTCTGGGGCGAGGCGCTGGTGCTGGGGCCCAACATCAACGCGCCGATGTTTCCCGACGCCATCGCGCCGGCTCACGCCGCCGCGCAGCGTGCCGGTGTGCTCGCCGGCAAGGCGAGTGCGCGCGAGCAGGCGCTGATTGCCGCACTGGCCAAGCGCTACAGCGCCGCTCCGGCCGCAGATCGCGCAGCGATCGACCTAGCCTGGGCGGACGCCATGGCGGAGGTCGCTGCGCGTTTTCCTGACGACGACACGATCCAGGTTCTGTATGCCGAGTCCTTGATGGACCTGTCGCCGTGGGACTACTGGGAGGCCGATGGCGTGCAGCCCAAGGGCCGCGGGGCTGACATGCTGGCCGCGCTGGAACGTGTGCTGGCGCGCAACCCCGAGCATTCGGGCGCCATCCACCTCTACATCCACGCGGTCGAGGCCTCGCAGGAACCCGAGCGGGCCTTGCCGCATGCGCGCCGTCTGGCCGCGCTGATGCCCGGCGCCGGTCATATCGTGCATATGCCGGCGCACATCTATTACCGCGTCGGCCTGTATCGCGAGTCGCTGGACGCCAATATCGATGCCGTCGCAGCGGACGAGCGCTACTTTGCCCGCTCCGACAGCGACCCGTTCTACCGCAACGGCTACTACCCGCACAACCTGCACTTCCTGATGGCCTCGGCGCAGATGGGCGGCGATGCGGCCACTGCGCTGGAAACGGCTGCCAAACTCGATGCATCCATTGATCCGAATGTCCTCCGGGTCGCGGCAGGGCTGCAGCCGGTCAAGGCCAGCCCGTACTTCGCCCACGCGCAGTTCAGCAGCCCGGAAACCATTCTGGCGCTGCCCGATCCGGGCGACGAGTTCGTGCTGCTCAAGGCCATGTGGCACTACGCCCGTGCGGTCGCGCACAGCGCAGCGGGGGATGCGAACGCCGCTCAGCGCGAGATTGCTGCGCTTGCCGCTATTGAGGCGACGGCTGATTTCGCGCCGCTTCAAACCTCGGGCGTCCCCGGCCGCGAGGTGGTGCAAACAGCCCGGCTCGTCGCCTCAGGGCGTCTTGCCGACGCTGGCGGAAAGTTGCACGAAGCGGTCGCCGCATATCGAGAAGCAGTTGCCATCCAGGACAGGCTTGCCTACATGGAGCCGCCGTACTGGTACTACCCCGTGCGCCAGTCATTGGGCGCCGCGTTGCTGCGTCTGGGTGAAGTTGATGCCGCACGCGCTGCCCTTGAACAAAGCCTGCAGCGCACGCCAAACAACGGATGGGCGCTGTTCGGGCTGCAGCAGGTGGCGCGTCAGCGCGGTGATGTGGATGCGGTGGGTGAGCTGGAGCGGAAGCTTGATGGCGCGTGGTTTGGCGACCGGGCGGGATTTGATATGGGGCGGCTGTAGCCCGCGCTGCGTCCTCGGTACGGCGAGGGTGTGGGGGATGGAAAATGGTGAAGCTACCCCATCCGCATGATCATCGCGCCCGCGTCCTTCACGCGATTTTCCAGGGCGTCGAGACGCGGTAGCCAGCCAGCCGACAGCTGGCCCTCATCCCTCAACCTTGCAACGAAGCGTTCAGCCAGTTCCAGCGCGCTCCGCCACGTCTCCACCGACACCTCGGGATGCAGCCGTACAGCGGGTATGTCGTCCGGCAGACTCCCTCCGCTGCGGGGTGCAAAGGCCATCGGCAACATGTCGTAGGCCGGGGCGAGTTCGTAGGGTCTGCCGTGCAGTGCGACGAAGGACAGGTTGCCGTTGTGCATGTCGGTATTGCCGATCAGGGTTCCGAATGCGTGCAGCAGTGCCGCGCCCTCGGCGGCTTGCTGAGTGACGAAACCGTGCGTGGCGAGGCGGCGGGTCAGGACGGGCCAGGGGGCTTCGGCGGCGCCGATGAACTCGGCTTCGAGCGCGCTCAGGGAATGCACGGCCCGCCTGCCGAGCGGGCCGACGCGGTCGAAGCGTTCCACTTCCAGAAAGCGGCGTCCGCCGATGTCGAGCAGGCGTGAGGCTGCGGCCGGGATGTCGGCATCGCGCAGCACTTGCGCGGCGAGATGCTCGGCCGTGAGCAGATCGCGCCAGCGGCGGGTGACCGGGTGGTCTTCGGCGGCAGTGAACTTGACCAGTACGTGGCGGTCGGTGAAGGCCATGAACTTCGGTTGTTCGCCGCCTGCGGAGGAGCCAGGCGTGTCGCCGCGTTCGGCGGCAGCGGCGAGTTCGGGGTAGCGCATGGTGTCAACCGGCTCAGGCGGGGGCGCCTCCAGGAAGCGTTCGCGGGCAAAATCGCCGAGCAACAGGTTGCCGACCACGTCGTGCCCGTGCGCCAGTAGGGCACGTAGCACATGGGCGTCTGTCCACTCGCCCAGTCGTGACGGCAGGCCGAGTGCTGCGGCGTGGCGGGCGGCATAGGCGCGGCCGAGAAAGCCCTGCGGGCGCATGTCCTGCAGCCACCAAGGCAAGCCGTGGCTGTGCAGGGTGGCACCGTCTTCCTGCTGCATCACGAAGCCATCCGGCCGCACCGGAATCAGGACGCCGAGCCGGCGCAAAGTACCTTCGGCGGACACGCGATATACCGGAACCTCATCCAGCCCGCGTGCCGTGTCGCGCAGCGCATAGTGAATGGATGGACCGGCACCGATGCGCACCACGTCACTGCCGAGCGCGCGGATGGCACGCGACACGGTCGGCTGACTGATGTTCATTCTTTCAACGACTTGGCGTGCGCTCAACGGCTCGCCAGACAGGGCAAGCCGCAGCGCGTCAGCATGAGGAGGCATGGTATGAATCGTTAAATGAATAGGTCTTTGAATAGAACTATGGATGATATGTGAAATTTTCAGAGAGCGCCATGGAGGCGCGCTGGGCCTCACCTATTGTGGTGTCGGCATAAAAAAGGGGACGCTGTAGCGCCCCCTCTTTGCTTTGAATCGGGTGGGCCTTACTTCCAGCCACCCCCCAGCACCTTGTACAGCGTCACCAGGCTCGTTGCGTCGGCGAGCTGCACGCTGACCAGTTCTTGCTGCGCGGAGTAGAGCTGGCGTTGGGCGTCGAGGACGCCGAGGTAGGAATCCACGCCCCCCTTGTAGCGCGCTTCGGACAGGCGGAAGCTCTCGGAGGTGGCGTCGAGCAGGGCCTGTTGGGCTTCGATGCGTCGGTTCAGCGTAGCGCGGTCGGCGAGTACGTCGGCGACTTCGCGGAAGGCGGTCTGGATGGCCCGTTCGTACTGGGCGACGGCAATCCGGCGGTCGATACGGCTGACGTCGACCTCGGCAGACAGCCGGCCGGCGCTGAAGATCGGGATGGAGATCGCCGGCATGAAGGCCCAGGTGCGGGTCCCGGACGCGAACAGACCCGACAGGCTGGTGCTGGCGGTGCCGGCCGAGGCGGTGAGCGAGATGCGCGGGAACATTGCTGCGCGCGCGGCGCCAATGTTGGCGTTGGCGGCGAGCAGGCGGTATTCGGCTTCGAGGATATCGGGACGGCGCACCAGCACCATGGACGGCACGCCGGCCGGCAGGTCGGGTAGCGTGACGCGGCCGGTGAGACCGTCGGGCAGCAGCTCGTCGCGCACCTCGCCACCGACCACCAGCATCAGCGCATTGCGGCCGCGGGCCGCCTGCGCTTCGTAGCGCGCAGCATCGGCGCGGGCGCGCTCGAGGCTGGTGCGGACCAGGTTGAGATCCAGCGCGGAGGCCACGCCGAGCTCTTCGCTGCGCTTGGTCAGTTCATACGATTCTCCCTGCGCGCGCAGGGTTTCACGCGCGATCGAGAGCAGTTCGAGGTCGGCCGCGAGCGACAGCCAGGTGCCGGCGACTTCGGCCACGAGGCTGATCTGCGCCGCGCGACGCGCTTCGGTGGTGGCGAGGAACTGTTCCAGGGCCGCCTGGTTGAGGTTCTTCACGCGGCCGAAGAAATCCAGTTCGAAGCCGGTGAAGCCGATGTCCGCCGCGTACTGGCGGTTGACGGTGGATTCGCCGGTCTGTGAAACGTCTTCCGAGACGCGCTGGGCGCTCTGGTTGACGCCCACGTCGAGGGTGGGAAACCGGTCGGCGCCGCGGATGCGGTACAGCGCGCGGGCGCGTTCGATGTCGAGCGCGGCAATGCGCAGGTCGCGGTTGCCGGCCAGCGCTTGTTCGATCAGTGCGTGCAGCCGGGGCTCGGTAAAGAACTGGCGCCATTCGAGTTCGTCGGCCGGCACGCCGTCGGCAGCAGTCGGCTGGCTCCAGCCGGTCGGCACGGGCGCCGCGGGGCGCTCGTAGTCCGGTGCGAGGTTCATGCAGCCGGACAGCACCAGCACGGTCAGCAGGGAGAGTGCAGGGGTTTTCATGAGGTGTGGTTCTCCTGCGGTTCGACGGCTTCGCGTGTCTTCTTGCGACTGAAGATGCGCAGGATCACGACGTAGAACAGCGGAATGAAGAAGATGCCGAGTAGCGTGGCCGACAGCGTGCCGCCGAGCACGCCGGTGCCGATGGCGTTCTGCGCGCCGGAACCCGCGCCGGTGGCGATGGCGAGTGGCACGACGCCAAGGCCGAAGGCCAGCGAGGTCATCAGGATGGGGCGCAGACGCTGGCGCACGGCAATCAGCGTGGCCTCGATCATGTCCTTGCCCTCTTCCATCTGCGCCTTGGCGAATTCGACGATGAGGATGGCGTTTTTCGACGACAGACCAATGATCGCCAGCAGGCCGACCTGGAAGAACACGTCGTTCGACATGCCGCGGCCGAGTGCAGCCACCAGGGCGCCGATAACGCCAAGCGGGATGACCATCATCACGGCGAACGGAATTGACCAGCTTTCGTACAGCGCCGCCAGACACAGGAACACCACCAGCACCGACAGCGCGTACAGCGCAGGCGCCTGCGAACCGGAACGGCGTTCTTCATACGACGTGCCGCTCCACTCGTAGCCGAAGCCCGGCGGTAGCTTGGCCATGATCTCCTCGACTGCCTGCATGGCATCACCGGACGACAGCCCCGGCGCGGCCTGGCCGAGCAGTTCCACCGCCGGCTGTCCGTTGAAGCGCTCCAGGCGCGGCGGGCCGTAAGTCCATTCGGCGGTGGCGAAGGCCGACACCGGCACCATCTCGCCGGAGGCATTGCGCACGTACCACTTCGACAGGTCTTCCGGCAGCATGCGGGAGGGCGCATCGCCCTTCACATACACCTTCTTGATACGGCCGCGGTCGATGAAGTCGTTCACGTAGCTGCCGCCCCAGGCGGTGGACAGCGTGTCGTTGATGTCGGCCACCGACACCCCCAGTGCCCCGGCGCGGGCGTGGTCGATCTGGATACGGTATTCGGGCGTGTCTTCCTGCCCGTTGGGACGCACGCCGACCAGGCGCGGATCTTCGCCGGCCATGCCGAGGAACTGGTTGCGCGCCGCGATCAATGCCTCGTGGCCAAGGCCCGAGCGGTCCTGCAGCTGCACGTTGAAGCCACCCGAAGTGCCGAGTTCGAGCACCGCCGGCGGCACGAACGCAAACACCATGGCCTCGCGAATCTGCGAGAAGGCGCCCATTGCCCGGCCGGCAACATCCTTGATGTGTTGCCCCTCACCGGTGCGCTGGTCCCACGGATGCATGTTCACGAAGCCGATACCAACGTGCTGGCCGCGGCCGCCGAAGCTGAAGCCAGCCACCGTGAACAGCGCCCGCACGTTCTCCTTCTCGTCTTCGAGGAAGTGCTTCTCGACCTTCTTGAGCACCTCCAGCGTGCGCTCTTGTGTGGCGCCCGCCGGCAGCGAGACCTGCGTGAACATCACGCCCTGGTCTTCATCCGGCAGGAAGGAGGTCGGCATGCGCAGGAACAGCAGGCCCAGCACCGCGACGATGGCCAGATAGATCGCGAGGAAGCGCGCCGACCGATGCAGGATGTAGCCGACCGACGATTCATAACGCTTCTGGTTGCGCTCGAAACTGCGGTTGAACCAGCCGAAGAAGCCCTTGAACCAGCTGCCTTCACCAGGGTTGTGGCCCTTCGGCACCTGCTTGAGCATGGTCGCGCACAGCGCCGGCGTGAACACGATGGCGACCAGCACCGACAGCGCCATGGCCGACACGATGGTGATCGAGAACTGCCGGTAAATCACGCCGGTGGAGCCGCCGAAGAAGGCCATCGGCACGAACACCGCCGAGAGCACCAGGCCGATGCCGACCAGCGCGCCGGTAATCTGGCCCATCGATTTCTTGGTGGCCTCTTTGGGTGGTAAACCCTCCTCGGTCATGATGCGTTCGACGTTCTCCACCACCACGATGGCGTCGTCCACCAGCAAACCGATGGCCAGCACCATGCCGAACATGGTCAGCATGTTGATCGAGAAGCCGAAGGCCGCCATCAGGCCGAAAGTACCGAGCAGCACCACCGGAATGGCGAAGGTCGGGATCAGTGTGGCGCGGATGTTCTGCAGGAACAGGAACATCACCAGGAAGACCAGCGCGACCGCTTCGATCATGGTCATCACGACTTTCTGGATCGAGATGCGCACGAACGGCGTGGTGTCGTAGGGGATCACCGCCTCGACGCCTTCCGGGTAGAAGCGCTCCATTTCCGTGAGCTTGGCGCGGATGGCGGTGGCGGTTTCCAGCGCGTTTGCGCCGGCGGCGAGACGTACACCAATACCGGCAGCCGGTTGGCCGTTGAAGCGCGCGATGGTGTCGTAGTTTTCGGCGCCGATCTCGATGCGCGCAACGTCCTTCAGACGTACTTCGCCACCCGAAGCGGCGCTGCGCAGCAGGATGTCTTCGAACTGCTCAACCGTCTGCAAGCGACTCTGTGCCGTGATCGAGGCGGTGAAACCCTGGCCCGGCAGCGCCGGCGTGCCGCCGAGCTGGCCGGCCGAAACCTGGGTGTTCTGCGCTTCGATGGCGCGCTTTACGTCACCCGGCGTGAGCCGATAGTTGTTGAGCTTGGTCGGATCGATCCAGACACGCATCGCGTACTGCGAACCGAAGATCACGACTTCACCGACCCCCGTGACGCGCGACAGCGGATCCTGCACGCTCGACACCAGGAAGTCGGTCAGGTCGAAGTTCGACAGCGACCCATCCGGCGTGACGAAGCCGATCACCATCAGGAAGTTGCGCGCCGATTTGGCGACCTGCACACCCTGTTGCTGCACGGCTTGCGGCAGCAGCGGCAAGGCAAGCTGCAGCTTGTTCTGCACCTGCACCTGGGCGATGTCGGGATTGGTGTCGGCGCTGAAGGTCAGCGTGATGGTCGAGCGACCGAAGGAGTCACTCGACGAGTTGAAGTACAGCAGGCCGTCGAGGCCGGTCATCTTCTGTTCGATGACCTGGGTGACGGAGTCTTCCACCGCCTTGGCCGAAGCGCCCGGATAGGTGGTGTTGATGGCGATCGCCGGCGGCGCGATGGCCGGGTATTGCGACACCGGCAGGCCGAGGATGGACAGCGCCCCGGCCAGCATGATGACGATGGCGATGACCCACGCGAAGATGGGCCGGTCGATGAAGAACTTTGCCATGGTCGGTTCCTCAGCGCGCTGCGTCGGCGCTGACGACGCTGACCTTGGCGCCCGGCCGGATGCGCTGCAGTCCCTCGACCACCACACGTTCGCCCGGCTTCAGGCCGGACGTGACGATCCAGTGTTCGCCGGTGGCGCGCGCGACGCCGATGACGCGCGACTCGACGGTATCGTCGTCTTTCACCACCATCACCGTGGGGTTTCCGCGCGGATCTCGCTGCACTGCAGCATGCGGCAGCTGGATGGCGTTTTCGTTCACACCCTGCTCAATCCGGGCGCGCACATACATGCCCGGCAGCAGGCGTTGTTCCGGGTTGGGTACTACAGCGCGTAGCGTGACGCTGCCGGTGCCTGGATCAACGGTGACTTCGGAAAAGGCCAGCCGCCCTTCCTGTTGGTATTCCGTGCCGTCCTCGAAGAGCACTCGCACCGGCGTCTCGCCCGCACTGTTGCTGCGGATGCTGCCTTGTTCGATGGCGCGGCGCATCTGCAGAAGCTCGGTGCCGGATTGCGTCAGGTCGACGTAGATCGGATCAAGCTGCTGCACGGTGGCCAGCGCGTGTTCCTGATTGGCCGTGACCAATGCGCCAGCGGTGACGCTGGAGCGCCCGATGCGCCCGGCGATGGGGGCCTTCACCTGCGTGCGTTCGAGGTCGATGCGTGACGACGTGACGGCGGCGCGCGCTGAGGCGATCTCGGCCTGCACCTGCTTGTAGGCCGCCACGGCGTCGTCGTGGGCCTGGGTGCTGACCGCCTTGATCTTGACCAGCTCCTCATAGCGCTCGGCCCTCACGCGGGCTGCTTCGGCATTGGCCTCGGCGCGCGCCAATGCTGCGCGGGCGCTTTCGAGCGCCGCCTCGTAGGTCGCCGCGTCGATGCGGTACAGCACGGCGCCGGCCGCTACTTCTGCGCCTTCGGTGAATAGCCGCTCCTGAATGATCCCGCCGACTTGCGGGCGGATCTCGGCAACTTGATACGGAGTGGTGCGGCCGGGCAGTTCGGTCGTCACCGTCGTGGCTTCGCCGCGCACTTCAACCACGCTTACCTTGGGCGCTTGCGGACCCTGCGGCGCGCCGCTTTCGCCGTCACTGCCGCTGCCGCATGCGGTAAGGAGGGCCAGAACGGCGGCTGCGGCAACGAGCAGGCCGGGGGCGGGGCTTCGGGGCAGGGCGGGCATGAGCGATCTCGGGGGGCTGGGGGAGTTAGAATGTACGTTCTAGTTTGAGCGCTCATTCTATGTTATGCTGCACTGCATCGCAAGCCCGGATTCCCCGCATGACCGCAGCGCAAGCCATTGTTGACGTACTTCCCAGCCCCCGCGCAGAAGCGCGTCGCGCACAGATCCTGAGTGCCGCGCAGGCCTGTTTCCGCGAGCATGGTTTCCATGGCGCGAGCATCGCGCGCATCTGTCAGGCCGCAGGCATGAGCCCCGGCCACATCTATCACTACTTCCGCAACAAGGAAGACATCATCGCCGCCATCGTCGAACAGGACGTGGCACGCATCCTCGATTTCCACGATCGCATGCGCAGCTCAAACAATCTCACCGCCACGGTGTGCGCCTGTGTGAGCGAGAGCGTGCTGAGTGCGCTTGACGCCGGTGAAGCCGCCTTGAAGCTGGAGATCGTTGCCGAAGCCGCTCGCAATCCGCGCATCGCCGAGCTGGTGCGTGCGGCCGACCAGCGTCTGCGGGCGAGTTTCATATCGATGATGCGCGAGGTCGGGCTGGGCCGCCCGGCCGAAGAGCTTGAGGACTGTGTCGACACCTTGTGCGCGATGTTCGACGGTCTGATGACCCGCGGCGTGCGCAATCCCGATCTTGACGTGGCTACGGTAACCGAGCGTTATCAGCGGCGCGTGCTGGAGCTCATGGGGCTGTAGCGGTCCCCTACATTTTTTTACGATTGCTTGATTTCCGTCGATCCAGCCTCTTTGCAGCACCGCTGCATGCGTCTGCTGCGCTTGGCTGATTCTCCCGCCGTGCCGGGAATGCAGCCCTGGCGCGCTGCGCCGTCCGTCTGCCGCCGCGCAGATTCCGTTTGCATGGCACTTAGCGCGTCGCCCCTCCGTCGCTTTTGATGCCCATCCACCGATTTGCTAGGGTCAGGCGCTCCCCGGACCCTCTGCAAGGCCGCGTGGAACCTCCGGTCCGGGTCAGTTACCCCCAAACCCGAACAGGAGAACAATATGAAGAAGCTCGCACTGAGTGCCACTCTGGCGATGGCCACCGCTCTGCCGGCGCACGCCGAGGGATGGACCGGTGGCCTGGAACTGGGTTTCTCCAACACGGCCGGCAACAGCCGCGACACCAGCCTCAACACCCGCTTCGACCTCAAGCACGAAAACGCCATCTGGTCCCACGAGTTCTACGGCGACGCCTATTACGCCAAGTCCGACGGTGACAAGACCGCCGAGCGCATCGGGCTCGGCTACAAGCCGCGTCGTGAGCTGACCGAGGTCTCCTACGCGTTTGGCACCGTGCGGTACGAGCGTGACCGTTTTTCGGACATTCTGGCGCGCTGGAGCACGATCGGTGGCTACGGCCGGACGCTCTACGAATCGAGCGCGAGCGAGCTCGAAGGCGAAATCGGCGCCGGCTTTCGCAGGACGAACTACGACGAGAACCCCGACGGTCTGCGCCAGACCGAGCCCATTCTTTATGTCGGCGGCCGCTTTGCGCACGAGATCTCGGACAGCGCCAAGTTCGTGCAGACCCTGCGCGTGGAGTTGGGCAGCGAAAACACCTGGACCGAGTCCATCTCCGCGCTGACGCTGCGCGTGACCGATTCGATCTCCGCCAAGCTCTCGCATACCATCCGCCACAACAGCGCAATCGAAGGCGAACGTGGCAAGAAGACGGACCAGATCACCGGCGTGAACATGGTCTACAGCTTCTGAAAGGCCAGTGCCGCCGCGGCTTCCAAAGCATGGCGGCTTGATCTATAGTGGCCCGGCCGCCAAGGCGGCGGTCGAGCTCGCAAGGGCTCGCGCCGAACAGGATTCGCGGCTTCCGGGAACCGGAGGCCGTTTTCGTTTGCGGGGCCCCGACGGCCCCGATGTGCCGCGCGAACCGACGCAGCGGCGATGGAGTGGCAATGGATCTCGAGATTTCCGACACCCTGCGCAACCGGCTGCTGGGCAGCATCGATGCCGACAGCCCGCTGGGCAAGCGGCTCGCCCAGTGCGCCGTATATCACGGCCGCAGCGTGGTGCCGAGCAAGCTCTTCGACGCACCCGCGCTGGAGACCTTCCACAGCCTGTGCGAAGCCGCCGGCGAGCGCACCACCATGCTGCAGGTCGCCGCCCTGCGCCGCATCCGCAGCGAGCCGGCCGGCATCGCCGTGGACAACCTCGAAGTGTTCATTCCGGCGCTCGTCGCCTACCTGTTCAAGGACATCGAAGACGGCTGGCTGTACCGCCGCAACAAGGACGGCGTGCTGCTGCCCTGGCTGGTCAGCTACGTGCGTATGTTCAACCCCGAACAGGGTTCGCCGTATGTCATCGTCGGGCTGATGGCCAACACCATCTGGTCGGCCCACAACGAGGTCAACGAAGACGCCACCCAGCGCGGCGGCGGCATGACAAACGCCATCGTCTTCTACAAGCACGACCTGCAGGGCAAGACCGTGCCTGACCTGCTGGCCGAGCGCGGCTACTTCAAGGAAACCACCGAGCTAAAGCGCGAGTACCTTGAGCACGAGCGTCGCTTCCTCGAACTGCAGCCGCGCTTCGGCATGCAGTTCTCGTGCCGCAACGCCATGTTCCTCGCCAAGGGTCCGCAGGACACCGAGTTCATGAAGCTGCCGCGTGGGGTGAGCGTCAAATGCGTGAACGACGAAGGCGTGCTCGAACGCAGCTTCGACTTCAACGCCGACACCACTTTCTGGCGAGAGCTGGGTATTCCCTGTGGCTTCGAGCGCGTGCCGCTGCACTGCTACCTGAACCTGTTCCACCTCGAGTTGCACCGCAATGTGTGGGTGCACGTGCAGAACCTCGAGCCCTACGAGTACAAGCCCGAACTGCGCGAAAAGCTGGTGTTGCCGGATTCGCACCGCGACCTCATCGACATCCTCACCTCCGACATGGAGGTGCTGCAGGACGACATCGTCGAAGGCAAATCCGGCGGCACCATCATCCTGTGTCAGGGCGCGCCCGGCCTGGGCAAGACGCTGACCGCCGAGGTGTATTCCGAGGTCGTCGGCAAGCCGCTGTATCGCGTGCATTCCGGCCAGCTCGGCATCACCGCCGAATCGGTCGAGGCCAACCTGTCGACCGTGCTGCAGCGTGCCGCGCGCTGGGACGCCATCATGCTGCTCGACGAAGCCGACGTGTACATCCGCTGCCGCGACAACGACCTGCAGCACAACGCCATCGTGGCCGAATTCCTGCGCACGCTGGAGTACTTCAGCGGCCTGCTGTTCATGACCACCAACCGCATCGACGATGTGGACGACGCCATCCTGTCGCGCTGCATCGCCACCATCCGCTACGACGTCCCGCCGCGCGAAGCCGCGGTGCGCCTGTGGCATACGCTGGCAAAGCAGTTCAACGTTGAGCTGGACGAAACGCTGATCGAAGCCCTGGCCGACACCTACAGTGACGCCAGCGGCCGCGACATCAAGGAGCTGCTCAAGCTCACAGCCCGCTTCTGCAAGAGCAAGCAGCTGCCGCTGTCGGCCGAGGCCTTTGCACAGTGCGCGGTGTTCCGCGGACTGGGCGGCAACTGATGCAGTCGCGCGCGTAGCGAAGCAATCTCGTTACCAGCCGCCGGACGCAGGCCATCCTCGGGCCTGCAGTCGGCGCGCCTTCATCCGGTCCACTCCGCACCATCACGGGGCAAAACGCATCACGCGGCTTGCCGCGATGGTGCGTGCTTGTCTGTTTGCCGCCTCCCGACGTGCTCCCCAATCTACAAATCCCCTTGTAATTACTGACAAAACAGCGATCTGGCACGGCTGATGCTTTAACTGGCCTGACTGGTCTGACCAGTTAAAAACCATCTGTCGATCTTGAAAACAGGACCATGCCCAGTATTGCCAGCATCGCTGCTCAAGCGCTCCAACGCCGTATCGTCTCGGGCGAGTTTGCCCAGGGCGATTCCCTGCCGTCGCAGCGCGACCTTGCCGAAAGCCTGAGCATCAGCCGGGCCTCGTTGCGCGAAGCCGTATCGATGCTCGAAGCGCTCGGCCTGGTGCGCTCTCAGGCCGGCAAGGGGGTGTTCGTCACCTGGGGCAGCAAGCTCGGTCCGGCGCAGTTGCCGGCCGGGCCGTCGGCAACCCCACCGCATGCGCTGTTCGAATTCCGCCACGCCATGGAGCCGGTCTGGGCCGGTCTTGCGGCGCAGCGGGCGTCGAAGGCGGATGTGGCCACCTTGTGGGCGATCCAGCACGAGATGGAAGACGCGCTGCGCGCGGGCGACCTGGTGCAGGCCTCGGAGCTGGATCTGCGCTTTCACCTGCAACTGGCCGAGCTGTCGGGCAACCCGCTGATGCGAGCGGTGGCGGCCCAGTTCAGCGCCCAGATCGCCCACAGCCTGCGTCTGCCGTTCAGCGACGTGGGCAGCATGTGGTCGCCGGCCGATGAGCACCGCGTCATCCTCGCCGCCATCGAGGCGGGTGATGCCGCTCAGGCTTCGCAGGCCATGCGGGCACATCTGGACAGCGCCGCCAGCAGGGCGGGCATCGAGTTCGTCAGATCGGAAACTTCCTTCACCCGTTCGTAGGAGTCATGTCATGCAGATCCATCGTCGCAGCTTCATCCAGAACCTTCTCGCCGGCGCTGCGCTGTTCGCATGCGTTGCCTTGCCTGCCCACGCCGACGCGCTCGACAGCGTGCTCAAGAACGGCACGCTGCGCGTCGCCGTGCCGCAGGACTTTCCGCCCTTCGGCAGTGTCGGCACCGACCTCAAGCCGCGTGGCTACGACATCGACATGGCCAACCTGATCGGCAAGCAGCTGGGCGTGAAGGTCGAGCTGGTGCCGGTGACCAGCACCAACCGCATTCCTTTCCTGACCACCGACAAGGTCGATCTGGTGATCTCCAGTCTCGGCAAGAACCCCGAGCGCGAGAAGGTCATCGATTTCTCCGATGCCTACGCGCCCTTCTTCAACGGCGTGTTCGGCCCGACTGACGTCGAGCTCAAGGCGGTTGAAGGCCTGGACGGCAAGACTGTGGGTGTGACGCGCGGCGCGGTCGAAGATCTGGAGTTGAGCAAGATCGTGTCGTCGAAAGTCACCGTGCGCCGCTTCGAGGACAACAACTCCACCATCTCGGCCTACCTCACCGGTCAGGTGGACTTCATCGCCACCGGCAACGTGGTTGCTGCGGCCGTGGCCGACATGACAAGCCGCCGCAGTCTGGAGCCGAAGTTCCTGATCAAGAACTCGCCGTGCTACGTCGCCACCGCCAAGGGTGAGACCGCGCTCATGGCCAAGGTCAACGAGATCATCGCCAAGGCCAAGTCTGACGGTTCGCTTGAGGAAATCTCGCAGCGCTGGCTCAAGGCCCCGCTGCCGCAAGGTCTGTAAGCGCATTCGCGGCCGGCCGCCGTACGCGGTGGCTGGCCCGCGCTGAGTCTGACATTCACCGGATCGGGAGTGCGCATGGCCTACCAGTTCGATTTTGCGCCGGTGTTCGACAACACCGGAATGCTGCTGCAGGGCGCGGCCGCCACGCTGGGCCTGACGGCCGTCGGCGCCTTGCTGGGCATCTCGCTCGGCATCGTCGGCGCAATCTGCCGTGCCTGGCGCGTGCAGCCCTTCTCGGCGGCCTTCGGGGTATATGTGGAGGCCATCCGCAACACGCCGTTTCTGGTGCAGTTGTTCTTCATCTTCTTCGGCCTGCCGTCGCTCGGCGTGAAGCTCAGCGGCTGGGAGGCCTCGATTCTGGCCATGGTCATCAACCTCGGCGCCTACTCCACCGAGATCATTCGTGCCGGCATCATTGCCACGCCGCGCGGGCAGATCGAGGCCGCGGCGTCGCTGGCGCTCAACCGCGTTCAGATCTTCGTGCATGTGGTGCTGCGGCCGTCGCTGGCGCGGGTGTGGCCGGCGCTGGTCAGCCAGGTCATCATCGTCATGCTGGGGTCGGCCGTTTGCTCGCAGATCGCGGCAGAAGAACTCACGTTCGCAGCAAACTACCTGCAGTCTCGCAGCTTCCGCGCGTTTGAGACCTTCCTGGTGGCCACCGCGATGTACTTCGCCATGTCGGTGTTCGTGCGCTGGCTGCTGATGCAGTTCGGCCAGCGCGTCATCGTCGGGAGGGCGCGCTGATGTTCGTCGAATTCACCACCTGGGACATCGTCCGCAACCTGCTCGAAGGCGCGAAATGGACGCTCGCGCTGTCGCTCATCGCCTTTGCGCTGGGCGGCGGGGTGGGGCTGCTGATCCTGTTCCTGCGCATCTCGCGCAGCCGCCCGCTGCAATGGTTCACCAAGGCCTACATCGAGGTCTTCCAGGGCACGCCGCTGCTGATGCAGCTGTTCATCGTCTTCTTCGGCCTGCCGCTGTTCGGCGTGAATGTGTCGCCGTGGATGGCAGCAGCCCTGGGACTGACGCTGTTTACCAGCGCCTATCTGGCCGAGATCTGGCGCGGCTGCGTCGAGGCCGTGCCGCGCGGCCAATGGGAAGCCTCCTCCAGCCTGGCGCTGGGTTTCACGCAGCAGATGCGCTACGTGATCCTGCCGCAAGCCATGCGCCTGGCCATTCCGCCGACCGTCGGCTTCTCGGTGCAGGTGGTCAAGGGCACGGCAGTGGCCTCGATCATCGGCTTCTCCGAACTCACCAAGACCGGCTCGATGCTCGCCAACGCCACTTTCCAGCCGTTCATGGTGTTCGGGCTGGTGGCGGTCGGCTACTTCGCGCTGTGCTATCCACTTTCGCTGTATGCGAAACACCTGGAGAGGAAGTTCCATGTCGCTCGTTAAGATCACCGCCCTGCACAAGCATTTCGGCAGCAACCACGTGCTCAAGGGCATCGACCTGACCGTCGAGAAGGGTGACGTCATCGCCCTCATCGGTCGCAGCGGTTCGGGCAAGAGCACGCTGCTGCGCACCATCAACGGCCTCGAAACCATCGACGACGGCGAGATCGTGGTCGACGGCGCTGCGCTGCACGGCGGCAAGGGCGATCTGCGCGCGCTGCGCCAGAAGGTCGGCATGGTGTTCCAGCAGTTCAACCTGTTTCCGCATCTCACCGCCGGGGAGAACGTGATGCTCGCGCCCACCGTGGTCAAGAAGACACCCAAGGGCGAGGCCGAGGCGATTGCCCGCGAGGTGCTGGCCAAGGTCGGACTGTCCGACAAGTTCGACAGCTTCCCCGACCAACTATCCGGCGGCCAGCAGCAGCGCGTGGCGATTGCCCGTGCGCTGGCCATGAACCCCAGCGTGCTGCTGTGCGACGAGATCACTTCCGCGCTCGACCCCGAACTGGTCAGCGAGGTGCTGGCAGTGGTGCGTCAGCTTGCCGACGAAGGCATGACGCTGATCATGGTCACGCACGAGATGCGCTTCGCACGCGACGTCGGCAACAAGCTGATCTTCATGCACCACGGCCGCATCCACGAAAGCGGCGACCCCAAAGTCATCCTGAGCGACCCGCAGACGCCGGAGCTGGCCAACTTCACGCGCTCGGTGATGTAAGCCGCGCTGCGGCGCGCGGGTTTCAGCCCCGCCCCTCGCGCCGTAGCCGTCGGTCCACCATCACCCGATAGGCGCGCGAACACAGCCCGCGCACGCCCGGCAGGCCGATCAGCCAAGCCAGCGGCTTGAGCGCCCACACCCGCGACATCAGCAGAATGTAGGCATCGAGCTCACGCAGCACCCGCCCGTCCGGCGCACGCACGTGCAGCTCACGCAGCGCTAGCGCCGGATCGATGCCCTCGGCCCGCAAGGCATCGTCCCGTCCGGTGATGTCGCACCACTCCACATCCTTCCCGCCCTCTCCGGCCAGATGCTCGTAATTGGCCCGGTCGCGCCGGCAGCGCGGACAGGCGCCGTCGTAGAAGACGGTCAGCGGATCTTCTTCGGGCATGGTTTTCCTCCGCTTTCAGTGTGGCACGCTCGGCATTGCTATGCTTCCAGTTTCATCCAGCCGGGAGGGAGGTGTCATGTCAGCGACAGAAGTTACGGGGAGTTGTCTGTGTGGCCGCGTGAAGCTGCGCGCGAAGGTGAAAGACAGGGTGTACGGCGCCTGCCATTGCACTACCTGCCGCAAATGGAACGGTGGGCCGATGCTGGCGGTGGAGTGCGCGGAGACGCCGACCATCGAAGGTGCGGAGCACATCAAGGCGTATGACTCGTCGGAATGGGCGGATCGCGGGTTCTGCAGCCATTGCGGCACGCATCTGTTCTACCGGCTGAAACAGAGCGGCTTCTATGCGTTTCCGCTGGGCTTGCTGGAGGACGGCGACTGGCGCTTCGACCATCAGGTGTTCATCGACGAGAAGCCGGCGCATTACGCGTTTGCCAACAAGACACACGACATGACGGGGGCCGAGGTATTTGCGAAGTTCGGGGCGCCGGAAGACTGAGCGTTCAGACCTGTTCGGCGTCGCCGGAGGCGAACTCGGCGAGCGTTGAATCCGGCTCGGCGAGCCAGGCTTCGGGCGCCACTTCGGCTACGCGGCTGGCGATCTTGCGGGCGTAGCGTGTGCCGGATATTTCGGCGATGAAGCGCAGCGTGGCGTCGATGGTGTTCATGACTTCGGTTTCGGCGGTGGCGGCGTGCAGGCGGGCTGACATGGCGTTGGCGTCGTCGCGGCGCATCAGGCTGAGCATGTCGGTGACGTAGATTTTTGCAATGGCGGCCGAACGGCGGTTGCGGGTCGTTGCGGCCGGTTCGGGCGCGATGGGTGCCGCCGCTGCCTCGGACGGTGGCGGCGGTGGCGGCTCTGGTGGTGCTTCCGCGATCTGTGTCCAGCTCAGAAAACCTTGTTCTCGCAGTCGTTCGAGCGTGTCGGGCGTGCCGGGCCCGAGCAGCGCGGTGAGTTCGTCAGGTGGGCGTTTGCCGTCGCACAGGATCAGCAGGCGGCGCTCGGCAAGGCCCAGCGTGGGGTCGCGCACGGCCAATGCAGTGCGGGCGAGTTCGGTCTTGGCCGGATGCATGGTCGGGAGCAAGTCGGGTCACGGAGTGCATACGCTGCCGCATGCGCGTTACGCCGCGATGAAGGCGGCACGGCCGGTAAAAGCGCAAGCCTCGGGAACCCGCCCCGGGCGATAGAATCAGAACCCGCTCCTCTTCCTTTCCGGCCACTTCATGACCGACTCGATCCGCATCCGCGGCGCGCGCCAGAACAACCTGCGCAACCTCTCGCTCGACATCGCGCTCAACGAGCTGACGGTGGTGACCGGGGTGTCCGGCTCGGGCAAATCCTCGCTGGTGTTCGACACGCTCTATGCCGAGGGGCAGCGACGCTACGTCGAGACCTTCTCGCCCTACGCGCGGCAGTTTCTCGACCGCCAGGACAAGCCGCAGGTCGACCGCATCGAGGGTGTACCGCCGGCGATTGCGATCGACCAGACCAACCCGGTGCGCAGCTCGCGCTCGACGGTTGGCACCATGACCGAGCTGTCGGACCACTTCAAGCTGCTCTACGCGCGTGCGGCGCACTTGCATTGCCGGGGTTGCGGCTGCGAGGTGCAGCGCGACGACCCGGAGAGCATCGTTCGGGCGCTGGCCGAGCGCACGGCCAAGGATGATCCGCGTCTGGTGCTGAGTTTCCCGGTGCCGGTGCCGCACAACTTCAGTGAGGCCGAGGTCGAGCAGCTGCTCGCCGCCCAGGGTTACACCCGCATCCAGTCGCGCGAAAAGGCTGCGGACGGCGATGTGCTGCATGTCGTGCAGGATCGCCTGCGCTTCTCGAATGCGGAATCCGCGCGCGTGGCCGAGGCGATCGAGGCGGCACTGGTGCGCGGTAAGGGCCGCATGAGCGTGCATGCCGAAGATGCGACATGGCGCTTCTCGACCGATCTGCACTGCGCCGACTGCGACATCCATTACGGCGACCCCACGCCGGGGCTGTTCTCGTTCAATTCGCCGATCGGCGCGTGCGAGATCTGCCGGGGCTTCGGCCGGGTGATCGGCGTGGATTTCGGGCTGGTCGTGCCGGACGAATCAAAGACGCTGCGCGAAGGCGCGGTGAAGCCATGGCAGTCCAAGAGCTACGCCGAGAGTCAGGACGACCTGATCAAAATGGCGCCGAAGTACGGCGTGCCGCTGGACGTGCCTTTCGGCGATCTGTCGCCCGAGCATCGCCGCTGGGTGCTGGAAGGCGACGAGACCTGGAAGAGCTGGAAATCCTCGTGGCCGAAGAAGTGGTACGGCGTGCGTCACTTCTTCGACTGGCTGGAGACCAAGGCCTACAAGATGCACATCCGCGTGCTGCTGTCGCGTTATCGCAGCTACACGGAATGCCCGGCCTGTCACGGCGCGCGGCTCAAGCCCGAGGCGCTGCTGTGGCGTCTGGGCGGTAAGGGCAAGAACAGCGCCGCGATCCATCAGTTGATGGCCAAACCGATAGCCCGTGTGCGCGAGTTCGTCGATGGCCTGGAACTGCCCAAGCCGCTCGATGAAGCCACCGATTTGCTGCTCGGCGAGGTGCGCAGCCGGCTCGATTACCTCGACCGCGTGGGGCTCGCCTATCTCACGCTGGATCGGCAGTCGCGCACGCTGTCCGGCGGCGAGGTGCAGCGCATCAACCTGACCACGGCGCTGGGCACTTCGCTGGTGAACACGCTGTTCGTGCTCGACGAACCGAGCATCGGCCTGCACCCGCGCGACATCGACCGCATCCTGGGCGTCATGACGCGGTTGCGCGACGCCGGCAACACGCTGGTGGTGGTCGAGCACGATCCGCAGATCATGTTCGCCGCCGACCGTCTGCTCGACATCGGCCCCGGCCCCGGCGAGCGTGGCGGCGAGATCGTGGCCTATGCCACGCCGGCCGAAGTCGCGGCCGACCCGGCTTCGCGCACCGGCGCCTATCTGGCCGGCCGTGAGCGTGTCGACATCGGCCGGTTGGCGCGTCCGGTGGCCGATGGTGGCCCGGCGCTGACGCTGCGTGGCGCACGTCTGCACAACCTGCGCAGCGTCGATGTGGAATTTCCGCTGGGGCATCTGGTGTGCGTCTCGGGCGTGTCCGGCTCGGGCAAGTCCTCGCTGATCCAGGATGTGCTGTACCCCGCGCTGGCGCGCCGTTTCGGCGAGAGCGTGGCCTCCGAACTGCCGCCCGATGCGCTGGCTGGCATCGATGGCGCCGAGCATCTGGCGGGCGTGGTGCTGGTCGATCAGTCGCCGATCGGCAAGAGCGCACGCTCGATGCCGGTCAGCCACGTCGGCGCGTGGGACGCCATCCGCAAGCGCTACGCCGCGCTGCCCGAGGCCAAGGCGCGCGGCTACACGCCGGGCACCTTCAGCTTCAACACCGGCACCGGGCGTTGCCCGACCTGCACCGGCTCGGGCTTTGAGCATGTCGAGATGCAGTTTCTGTCGGACGTGTACCTGCGCTGCCCGGATTGCGACGGCAAGCGCTACCGCCCCGAAGTGCTGGAACTGCAATGGCGCGGCAAGTCGGTGGCCGACGTGCTGGAGATGACGGTGCGCGAGGCGCTCGATTTCTTCGCCGGCGAGAAGGACGCCCTCGCGGCGCTGGCGCCGCTGGCGGACGTCGGGCTGGAATACGTGCGTCTGGGTCAGCCGGTGCCGACGCTCTCGGGCGGCGAGGCGCAGCGCCTGAAGCTCGCCGGCCATCTGGCCGAGGCCACCAAGCTGGCGGGCCGGAAATCGCGCAAGGGCGCGGGCGAGCAGCTGCTGTTCCTGTTCGACGAGCCGACCACCGGCCTGCATTTTTCCGACGTGGCGACCTTGCTCGGGGCGTTCGACAAGCTGCTCGACGCCGGACATTCGGTGGTGGTCATCGAGCACAACCTCGACGTGTTGCTGACGGCCGACTGGCTCATCGACCTCGGCCCCGAAGGCGGCGAGGACGGCGGCGAGATTCTGGCCTGCGGCACCCCCGAAGCGGTGATGCGCGTCGAGGCGTCCCACACCGGCCGCGCCATGCGCGAATACCGCGCCGCGCTCGACAGCAAGGCGGTGCTGCGCAAGGTGGCCGAGGCCGCGCCGCGCCATCGTCCGCTGCCGGCGCCCGTCATCGGCATCCGCCACGCGCGCGAGCACAACCTGAAGAACGTCAGCCTGGAGATTCCGCGCGACAAGTTCACGGTGATCACCGGGCTGTCCGGCTCGGGCAAGTCCACGCTGGCTTTTGACATCGTGTTCGGCGAGGGCCAGCGGCGCTATCTCGAATCGCTCAACGCCTACGCGCGCCAGTTCGTGCAGCCGGCCAGCCGGCCGGATGTGGACCACCTCACCGGCATCCCGCCCACTGTCGCCATCGAGCAGCGCGTGAGCCGCGGCGGGCGCAAGAGCACGGTCGGCACGCTGACCGAGATCCAGCCCTTTCTGCGCCTGCTGTACGTCAAGCTCGGCACGCAGTACTGCCCGGACTGCGAAGTGCCGGTTGTGCCGCAGAGCTTCGACGCCATCGCTACGCAGATCGCGAAGGACTTTGCCGGCAAGTCGGTCGAACTGCTGTCGCCGCTGGTGATGAACCGCAAGGGTTTGTATACCGATCTTGCCAAATGGGCGCGCGGCAAGGGCTTCGAGCAACTGCGCGTGGACGGCGAATATCTGCCGACCACCAAGTGGCCGCGGCTGGACCGCTATCAGGAACACAACATCGACCTGCCGGTGGGCATGCTGGTGGCGAAAGCCGACAGCGAGCCGCGCCTGCGCGAATTGCTGGAAACCGCGCTGGAGCATGGCAAAGGCGTGGTCAAGGTGCTGGAGCTGGGCGCACTCAACGCCGCCCCGGTGACCTTCTCGACCAAGCGCGCCTGCCCGTGCTGCGGCACCAGCTTCCCCGAGCCCGACCCGCGGCTGTTCTCGTACAACGCCAAGCATGGCTGGTGCGCGAGCTGTTTCGGCACCGGGCTGAAGGTGAGCGGGCGTGTGGAAGACCCCAACGAGCTCGATCTGGCCGAGGACGAGCATGTAGTCGATGAGGTTTGCCCGGCCTGCGAAGGTGCGCGGCTGAACCCGGTGGCGCGCGCGGTGCGCTTCCGCGATCTGGGCATTCACGAGCTGTCGTCGTTCGCGGTGGACAAGGTGGCCGGCTTCTTCGAGGCCATCGCGCTGACCGGCCGCGAGGTCGACATCGGCCGCGATCTGGTCGCGGAGATCGGTGGCCGGCTGCAGTTCCTGCACAAGGTCGGTCTGGGCTATCTGGCGCTCGACCGCGGGGCGCCGACCTTGTCGGGCGGCGAGGCGCAGCGCATCCGCCTGGCGGCGCAGCTTGGCTCCAACCTGCGCGGCGTGTGCTACATCCTCGACGAGCCGACCATTGGCCTGCATCCGCGCGACAACCGCCTGCTGCTGGATACGCTCGAAGCGCTGCGCGACCGCGGCAACACCCTGCTGGTGGTGGAGCACGACGAAGACACCATCCGCCGCGCCGACCACGTCATCGACCTCGGCCCCGGTGCCGGCGTGCGCGGTGGGCAGGTCACCGCCGAAGGCTCGCTGGCGGACCTGATGGCCGCGCCCGAATCGGCCACCGGCCGCTGCCTGCGCGCGCCGCTGCTGCATCCGCTCCACCCGCGTCGTGACGTTGCCGCCGATCACCCGGCCATCGTCGTGCGCGGCGCCAGCCTGCACAACCTCAGGAACGTTGAGGCGCGCGTGCCGCTGGGCCGGCTGACCGTGGTTACCGGGGTCTCCGGCTCGGGCAAGTCGACGCTGGCGCGCGATGTGTTGCTGGCCAACCTGCAGCGCGTGGTCGGCGCGAAGACCGCGCAACCGGTGCTCGGCTGCAAGAGCATCGAAGGCGCCGAGTTCATCGGCCGCGTGCTGGAAGTCGACCAGACCCCCATCGGCAAGACGCCGCGCTCGTGCCCGGCGACCTACGTCGGCTTCTGGGACACCATCCGCAAGCTGTTCGCCGAGACCTTCGACGCCAAGACGCGCGGCTGGAACGCCTCGCGCTTCTCGTTCAATACCGGCGCCGGGCGCTGCCCGGTGTGTCAGGGGCAGGGGCAGGTCACGGTCGAGATGAACTTCCTGCCCGACGTGAAGTTGCCGTGCGAAGCCTGCTCAGGCCGCCGCTTCAACGTCGAAACGCTGGCGGTCGAATGGCGGGGCAAGTCGGCGGCCGAGGTGCTGGAGATGCCGGTGGACGAAGCGGTGGAGTTCTTCGCCGCGCACCCGTCGGTCGCCCATCCCCTGCGCCTGCTGCAGGACGTCGGGCTGGGTTACCTGACGCTGGGCCAGCCCAGCCCCACGCTCTCAGGCGGCGAAGCGCAGCGCATCAAGCTGGTCACCGAGCTGGCCAAGGTGCGCGGCCGCGCCGGTGAATCGGCGGCCACCGGCGGGCGCCCGCTGCCGGCCGAACGGCACACGCTGTACGTGCTCGACGAGCCCACCGTGGGTCTCCACATGGCCGACGTCGAGAAGCTCATCCACGTGCTGCATCGGCTGGCGGATGCTGGCCACACGGTGCTGGTGATCGAACACGATCTGGACGTGATGGCCGAAGCCGACTGGCTGATCGACCTCGGGCCGGAGGGTGGCGATGGTGGCGGCGAAATTGTTGCGCAGGGCCCTGTCGAAGCCGTTCGCAGCGTTACGCGGTCACATACTGCGGCCATCCTGGGTGAATTCCTCGCCACGCGCACCTCGACGGAGAAAGCATGAGTCAACGCCTCATCAAGGTCTGGGATCTACCGACCCGGCTGTTCCACTGGTCGCTCACCGTGCTGATCGTCGCGGCGGTGGTGACGGTCAAGATTGGTGGCAACGCAATGCTGTGGCACGGCCGCATCGGGCTTGCGATTCTCGGCCTCGTGGTGTTCCGCGTCGCGTGGGGCGTGGTCGGTTCGACGTACGCCCGCTTCACCGACTTCGTGCCGGGGCCGCGCGCGATCCGCGACTATCTGGCCGGGCGCTGGGATGGCGTGGGCCACAATCCGCTGGGCGCTTTGTCGGTGCTCGCACTGCTCGGTGTGGTGGCCTATCAGGTTGGCACCGGCCTCTTTTCCAATGACGACATCGCCTTCAGTGGTCCGTTGGCGCCGGCCGTGTCGTCAGACACCAGCGGCTGGCTGTCGGGCCTGCACCGCCAGGGCGAGTGGTTCCTGTACGGGCTGGTCGCCCTGCACGTGGCGGCCGTGCTGTATTACGTGCGGGCAAAGCGCGACGACATCCTCACGCCGATGATCACCGGCCGAAAGCGTGTCGAAGGCGAGCATCGCGAGGCGCGCGGCGGTGGCGCGGCGGCTTTCGTCATTGCGCTGATCGTGGCGCTCGGGGCGGTATGGGCTGCAAGCGGTGCCTTGCTGCCCCCGCCTCCGCCGCCACCCCCGGCAAATATGGGGTGGTGAGCGGCTCGCACCGCGCGCCGAAAGACAAAACGGCCACCCTCGGGTGGCCGTTTTTGATGATGCCGAGGACTTATTCCTTCTCGCGGTAGTTGTCGTGACAGGCCTTGCAGGCCTTGCCGACCTCGCCAAACTGCGCGGCGACGGCAGCCTTGTCGCCGTTGGCGGCAACTTGCTGCAGCTTGTTTGCCTGTTGAACGAAATTAACCGCAATTTCGCGCACCTTGTCCTGCTCGGCGAAGAACTCCGGCTTGAGGCGCGTTTCCTTCCAGCCCGTGCCCTTGTCGGTGCCCGGCGCATACAGCGCGCCCATGCCCGAATTGGCGACGGAGGCGATGACATTGGCGGCGGCCGCGACGCGGGCCTGATCGTAATTCGCGCCTTCGAGCTGGGCCTTGATGTTGCCCATGTTCCACGACATGAAGCTGTAGCCGGACTGGCGGAACTTGATCATGTCGGAGGCGGAGACCTGAGCCTGTGCAGCGGCCGTGACCGCCAGTGCCGTGACACCGAGGATGGCTGCGAGCATGGTTTTCTTCATTGTGTTGCTCCTGAGACAGGTGGAAATCGGGAGTGCCGCTGCATCGCAGCAACGGCGAAATGACCGCGTGCGGCGCATTTGGTTCGAATCTATCTGATCTGGATCAGCATCTGCAATTGCATTGCCGCATAAGCTTGGCCACTAAAGCATGCGGGGTCATGAGTCATGACCCCGCATCTCGTCCTGACCATTCTGCCGTTCATGCGGTGCCTTTGCGGAAGTTTGCCCATGTCATCCCGTTTTTCCGATACTCCGATCTGGATGCGCCTGACCGGCGCGATCTGGCTGATGCTGGTGATTGCCTGGGGCAGCCTGATCGCCTGGGAGACCCACAGCAACCGGCGCAACGCTGTTCAGCAGGCGGAGGAGTTCGCCATGACCATCCACGAGATGACCATGGCGGGACTCACCGGCATGATGATCACCGGCACGGTTGATCAGCGCGATGTGTTCCTCGATCAGATCAAGGAACTGGTGGTGTTGCGCGATCTCAAGGTGTTGCGTGCCGAGGCGGTGAGCAAGGCTTTCGGCCCCGGCAAGGCCGGCGAGACGGCCACCGATGATACCGAGCGTGCGGTGCTGGCCGGCGGCGAAGCGGTCGCGCGGGTCGAGTCCAACGCGCAGCACGGAGAGCACCTGCGCGTGGTTGTGCCGTCGCGGGCGAGTGCCAACTACCTCGGCAAGAACTGCCTGATGTGCCACCAGGTGGCCGAAGGCACGCCGCTGGGCGCGGTGTCGATGCGCGTGTCGCTCGATCGCGCCAACGAGGCGGTGGCGCGTTTGCGTAACGAGAGCATCCTCTTTGCACTGCTGGCTTCCTTGCCCTTGATGGCCTTCGTGTACTTCTTCATCCGGCGTGTTGTGACGCGGCCGATGAGTCATCTGTCCGGCACGCTGGCCGAGCTGGCGCAGGGCGGCGGCGACCTGACGCGGCGGCTGCCGGTGGACGGCGACGACGAGATCGGCCGCACGGCCGCCACCTTCAACCGCATGCTCGGCACCATCGCTGATCTGGTGCGCAACGTCGGTGAATCGGCCGGCGTGGTGACGCGCTCGGCGCGCGAGCTGGCGGAGGACGCCAGCCGCGTGGCGCAGGGCTCGCACCGTCAGAACGACCAGTCCGAGCGCGCCGCGGTGGCCGTCGAGGAGCTGGCCAGCGACATCGGCCAGATCGCGGCGAGTACCGAGCAGGTGCGTGAGCGATCGCGCGAGAGCTTGGCGCGTTCGGCTGAGGGCAAGGCCAGCTTGCAGCACTTGATCGGCGAGGTTTCGCATGTCGAATCGGCGGTGCAGAACCTGGCCGGGCTGATCGATGCCTTCGTGCAGTCGGCCGGATCGATCACCGGCATGACCAGCGAAGTGCGCGAGATCGCGGAGCAGACCAATCTGCTGGCGCTCAATGCCGCCATCGAGGCGGCGCGCGCTGGCGAGCAGGGCCGCGGCTTTGCGGTGGTCGCCGACGAGGTGCGCAAGCTGGCCGAGAAGTCCGCCATGTCGGCCGGCGAGATCGACAAGATCACGCACGAGATCCTGAACCAGTCGAAGGCCGTGCAGAAGTCGCTGACGCAGGGCATCAGCCACATCGAGTCGAGCCGTGCGGCGGCCGGCAAGGTGTCTGAGGTGCTTGATGCGGCCAACGCGCTGGTGGCCGAGGTTGGCGCCGGGCTGGACGACATCGCCGCGTCGGCAGCGTCGCAGCGTCAGTCGTCGGACAGCGTCAGCGGCAGCATCGAGGAGATCGCCCGCATGGCGCGCGACAACAATGCGGCCATCGACCGCACCGTGTCGGCTGCGCGTCAGCTTGAGGAGCTGGCGGCGCGGCTGCAGGAGGCCGTAGCGCGCTTCCGCGTGTGAACGAAAAACGGCCGGCGCAATGCCGGCCGTTTCAGTTTCCGAACTCGCTGTCAGTCCAGCGTCACCGGCAGGAAGATGCGCCCTTCACCGCGCTGCACCAGCAGGGCGAAGCGCTTGCCGGCCGATTCCACGCGTGACCGCAGCTCTGCCAGATTGGCTACGCCCTGGTTGTTGAGCGCGAGCACGATGTCGCCGGCGAGCAGCCCGGCCTTGGAAGCCGCCCCACTCACGCTTTCGACCAGTACGCCACCGGGGATGCCGATCCGACCCGCTTCTGCCGGATCAATGTTGCGGCCGCGCAAGCCGAGCGCGGCGACGCTGCCGTCGGGCTCGGGAACTGCGTTCGGCGTGGCCAGCGGCATGTCGTCGGCGGGCATTTCGTCCAGCGTCGCGGTGATGCGCTTCTTGGCGCGCTCACGCCATACGTCGAGCTGCACCTTGGTGCCGGGGCGCTTTTCGCCGATGACGCGCGGCAGATCCGTCGATTCCTCGACACGCATGCCATCCACTCCGGTGATGATGTCGCCCGGTTGCAGCCCCGCCTGGGCCGCGGCGGAATCGGGCTCAACGCGGGATACCAACGCGCCATGCGGCTCGGACAGTCCGAAGGTCTGTGCCAGATCCTTGTCCACCGGCTGGATCAAGACACCCAGGCGGCCGCGCTGGACGCGGCCGAACTCGACGAGCTGGTCCTTCACGTTGAGTGCGACGTCGATCGGGATGGCGAAGGAAATGCCCATGAAGCCGCCCGAGCGCGAGTAGATTTGCGCGTTGATGCCAATCACTTCGCCGGCCAGGTTGAACAGCGGCCCGCCCGAGTTGCCGGGGTTGATGGCGACGTCGGTCTGGATGAAAGGCACATAGGTTTCGCTCGGCAGACGGCGCGCCTTGGCCGAAATGATGCCGGCCGTGACGGTGGAGTCGAAGCCGAAGGGCGAGCCGACGGCGACCACCCACTCGCCGACGCGGGCTTGTTCGGGGTCGCCCAGCTTCACGGTGGGCAGCCCGCTTGCTTCGATCTTGAGCACGGCGATGTCGGTGCGCGGATCGGTGCCGATGACCTTGGCCTTGAACTCGCGGCGATCAAGCAGGCGCGCCGTGACTTCGGTGTCGGTGCCGCGTTCGCTGACCACGTGGGCGTTGGTCAGCACGTAGCCATCGGCGCTGATGATGAAGCCCGAGCCGATACCGCGGCTGATCTGGGGGCCGCGTGCTTGCGGGCCCTGACCGTTCTGCCCCGGCATGTTCGGCAGCGGCACGCCGAAACGGCGCAACAGGTCGAACATCGGGTCTTCGGCGAACGAACCCGGTGCGCTTGCGGTCTGGGTATGGACGACGCTGATGTTGACCACCGCGGCCGAAACATCGTCCACGAGATCGCCGAAATCCGGCAGGCCGAAGCGGTTGGGCTTCACCAGCGTCTGGGTTTCCGGGGGGGCCGCGAAGGCAGTCGAGGGAATGACCAGAAAGGCCATGCCGAGAGTGATCGCCAGCGCGACGACGGTGTGTGAAATCGAATGGCGCATGAATGCCTGTCCTCCGAAAGGTTCTGAAGCGATCTGGTAGACGCTGGCGCGTCTCGTGCGTTCCCGTGCTGCTGCCTGCAAAGCTGTCGTATCCTTTGTTCCGCGTGTTTCCCGGCGCCGCAACCCGTTTCCGCGCCTTGCCCAGACAGGAGTTTCATCCATGACCCTCACCGACCTGCGCTATCTCGTGGCCCTCGCGCGGGAGCGCCATTTCGGGCGGGCCGCCGAGCGTTGCCACGTCAGTCAGCCGACACTGTCGGTCGCGATCAAGAAGGTCGAGGAAGAACTCGGCGTGCAACTGTTCGAGCGCAGCGCAACCGAGGTCAAGATCACTTCGGTCGGCCAGCGTATCGTCAACCAGGCCGAAAAGGTGCTGGTCGAGGCAGCGCTGATCCCCGAGCTTGCGGCGGCCGGCAAGGATCCGCTGTCCGGGCCGCTGCGCATCGGGGTGATCTACACCATCGGCCCCTATCTGCTGCCGCGCCTGATTCCGCTGATGCGCAAGCATGCGCCAAAGATGCCGCTGGTGATCCAGGAAAACTTCACGCACGTGCTGGTCGAGCAGCTCAAGCGTGGTGAGCTCGATGTGGTGATCCTCTCGCTGCCCTTCGAGGAGCCCGGCGTGGTGGCGCAGCCGCTGTATGACGAGCCTTTCCGCGTGCTGTTGCCGGCCGGCCATGCCTGGGCCAGCGAGAAGACCATCGAGGCCGACAAGCTGGCCGACGACCAGTTGCTGCTGCTCGGGGCCGGCAACTGCTTCCGTGACCAGGTGCTGGAGGTCTGCCCGCAATGCCGCAACGTCGGCGGCCTGCAGCGCACACTCGAAGGCAGTTCGCTGGAAACCATCCGCCACATGGTGGCTTCCGGTCTCGGCGTCACCATCCTGCCCAGTTCCGCGGCCGATGAATTGCAGGAGAACAATGCGCTGGTGGCCGTTCGCCCGTTTGCCGAGCCGCAACCGACGCGCCGGGTGGCGTTGGCCTGGCGCGTGACCTATCCGCGCAGTGGCGCGATCGATGTGCTGCGATTGGCCATCCATGAGTGTGGTCTGCCGGGCGTAAGGCCTGTGGGGCGAGCGCCGGTCGAGGAGGCCGCCTGAAGCCCATCAAGTCTCTTGATGAGGCTCTTGCGGCTTTTCAATTGGCCCTCTGTGAGCGACACACGTAGCATCGAGTCATGGTCGGCTCTGCCGGCAATTAGCTGTTTTCCTCTGGAGGATTGAATGGATATCGATATCGGCATCAACAAGAAGGACCGTGCCCAGATTGCGGATGGCCTGTCACACCTGCTCGCCGACAGCTACACGCTGTACCTGACGACGCACAACTTCCACTGGAACGTCACCGGCCCGATGTTCAACACGCTGCATTTGATGTTCGAGACGCAGTACACCGAACTGGCACTGGCCGTGGATGCCATCGCCGAGCGCATCCGTTCGCTGGGTTTTCCGGCGCCGGGCACCTACGCCGAGTTCGTCAAGCTGAGCAGCCTGAAAGAGCCCAAGGGTGTGCCGTCGGCCGACGAGATGATTCGCCACCTGGTGAAGGGGCAGGAAGCCGTCATCAAGACCGCGCGGGGCCTGATGCCGGTGGTCGATGCCGCCGCTGACGAACCCAGTGCCGATCTGCTGACCCAGCGCATGCAGGTGCATGAGAAGACCGCCTGGATGCTGCGCAGCCTGCTCGACAGCAAGTAAGCACTGCTGCTTTCAGCAAACAAAAGGCCTTGCCGTTTCCGGCAAGGCCTTTTTCATTGGCGTGACAGGATCAGGCCTTCGCGGCGCGCTTCTTCTTGGGCGCCTCAGCCTCGCCTTCCTTGGCGTCGGCCTTGGGTTTGCGCGGTTCGAATTCGAAGCCGACCTTGCCGTCTTTGCCGCGTGCGAGAAAGGCCGAGAACTTGCGGCGCGTGCGGCTGGAGACGAAGCCCTTGAGCAGGTCGGTCTTGCCGTCGGTGAGCAGTTTCACCATCTGTTCGCGTTCGATCGGCTGCTGCAGGATGATCTTGCCGGAGCGGAAATCGCAGTTCTTGTCCGGACCGACGGACTTCTCGCAGACGTAGGACATGCCGTGCTCGAAGACGCGGCTGGAGCATTTCGGGCAGGCGCCGAGCGGTTGCTGGTCCGAGAAGTCCGGCGCTTCGGCTTCTTCGCCTTCTTTGGGCTGGCCGAAGTCGAACTCGGGCTGTTGCTCGTCGTTGAGCTTGATCTCGGCGTTGAAGGCACGCCCCATCTTGCTGCGGAAGCCCATCAGCGGGCCGACCCGGCGTTCGGTCAGCAGGGTCTCGATTTCGTCGATCTCGAACTGGCGGCTGGCAACGATCTTCCACGCGCTCCAGTCGCATTTCTGGCAGGCGAACTTCTTGTAGTTCTCCTTCACCACCCCACCACACTTCGGGCAGGGTGCCTTGAGTGTGGCGAAATCGCCCGGCACGGTGTCGGATTCGTAGCTCTTGGCCTTGTCGACGATGTCGCGCGCCATATCGGCGATTTCGGCCATGAAGGCCTCGCGCGACAACTCGCCGCGCTCCATGCGCGCCAGCTTGTGTTCCCAGCCGCCGGTCAGTTCGGGCGAGGTCAGTGAATTGACGCCGAGACCCTTGAGCAGCGTGATCAGCGAGAAGGCTTTGGCGGTCGGAATCAGCTCGCGGCCTTCGCGGTGCAGGTATTGCTCGCTGATCAGGCCTTCGATGGTCTGTGCGCGGGTGGCTGGCGTGCCGAGGCCACGTTCGCTCATGGCGGCACGCAGCTCTTCGTCGTCGACCATCTTGCCGGCGCCTTCCATGGCGGAGAGCAGCGTCGCTTCGTTGTAGCGCGCCGGCGGCTTGGTCTGCAGGGCCTTCACGGCGATTTCGTCGGTGCTGATCTTCTCGTGCTGGTCGACCGCCACGAGCTGGTCTCCGCCGCCTTCCTCGGTAACCGCTTCCTTGCCGTAGATGGCGAGCCAGCCCGGCTTCACCAGCACCTTGCCCTCGGTCTTGAAAGCGTGCTTTTCGACGCGCGTAATGCGGGTCGTGACGCGGAATTCCGCGGCCGGGAAGAACACCGCGAGGAAGCGCTTCACGACCAGGTCGTAGAGCTTCTGCTCGGGTTCGGACAGGCTTTTGGGCACGACGCCGGTCGGGATGATGGCGAAGTGGTCCGAGATCTTGGCGTTGTTGAAGATGCGCTTGTTCGGCTTGACCCAGTCGTTCTTGGTGATTTCGTTGGCGAACGGGGCGTAGGCCTGGGGCAGTTCACGCAGCACGTCTTTCACGGTCTGCACGTAGTCTTCGGGCAGCGCGCGCGCATCGGTACGCGGATAGGTCAGCACCTTGTGACGCTCGTACAGCGCCTGCGCGATCTGCAGCGTGGCGCGTGCCGAGAAGCCGAAACGGCCGTTTGCTTCGCGCTGCAGGCTGGTCAGATCGAACAGCAGCGGCGACATCTGCGTGGTGGGCTTGGCCTCTTCGGTGACTTCGCCCGGCTTGCCGTCGCAGGTGGCCCGGATGGCGTCGGCCTGATCCTTCTCCCACAGGCGGAAGGCCGTGGCGTGCTCGTCACCTTCCGGCCGCTTGAAGCCCTCGTCGAACCAGCGACCAGTGTAGGTGCCGGCCTTGCAGCCGAACTCGGCCTCGATTTCCCAGTAGTCGCGCGACTTGAACTTGCGGATGCGGTTCTCGCGCTCGACGACGATGGCCAGCGTCGGCGTCTGCACGCGGCCGACCGTGGTCAGGTGAAAGCCGCCGCTCTTGGAGTTGAAGGCGGTCATGGCACGTGTGCCGTTGATGCCGACCAGCCAGTCGGATTCGGCGCGGCATACTGCCGCCGAGCGCAGGCCTTCGACTTCCTCGGCGCTGCGCAGCTGGGCGAAGCCGTCGCGAATGGCGGCGGGCGTCATCGACTGCAGCCACAAGCGGTGCGCCGGCTTCTTGGTCTTGGAATGTTCGGCGATGAAGTTGAAGATCAGCTCACCCTCACGCCCCGCGTCGCAGGCGTTGATGAGGCCTTCGACGTCCTTGCGCTTGATCAGCCGCGTGAGCAGCTTGAGGCGGTCGTCGGTTTTCTCGATGGGTTTGAGCGCGAAGTGCGGCGGGATCATCGGCAGGTGTGCGAAGGTCCATTTGCCGCGCTTCACTTCGAATTCTTCGGGCACGGCCAATTCGAGCAGGTGGCCGACCGCCGAGGACAGAACGTACTCCTCTGACTCGAAGTAGTCCTTTTCCTTGGTGAAACCACCCAGTGCGCGTGCGATGTCCTGCGCGACCGAGGGTTTTTCCGCGATGATCAGTTGTTTGCTCATGCCTGTTGGCCAGCCTTGCGGGAGCGTTTTGCTCCCTTCAATTGATTGAGGCCGGCACTTGCGCCGGCCTTATATGTGCGGCGCATCATAAGCAGGCCTGTTCAGGCCGTGCAAGCGTGCGCCGGGATCGGACTACTGCAAAACGGCTTCTTCGGCGTCGTCTGCACCGTTTAGCAGCTCGTCGAGAATCAGCACGTCGAGCGGGCGTTCCTGCTGCCACAGCACCATCAGCACAATGACCTTGAGGCGGTGCACGTCGAGCCTGAAGCCTTCGAGCGCCAGCGTGCGGCCGATGACCAGCTCACGCGTGCCGGCATCCAGCGCCCCGCTGTTCTCCAGGAACGCCAGAAATCCGCGGCATTCCACGTCGAGTCGCGCCTCTTCGTCTGCCGTGAAGATGCGGATCGAGTCCGGCTGCGGCGCCATTGCCATCGGTACGGTGGCGATCTCACGCAATTCGGACAGCCAGTTCAGGGCCTCGGAGATCTCCTCGTCGTCAAAGCCGGCGTCCGCCAGCGTGCCGGCGAGTTCCCCGTCGGTCGGGCAGGACTCGGGGTGGAGATCGTTTTCGAAGAGATAGACGAGGATGTCGAACATGGAAATGGGAGCGTGAATCAGAGGCGCTGGAAGCGGGAACCGGGAAGACTGGCAACACGGCCGTCAAGTTCCAGCGCGAGCAGGATGGCGTACAGCGCATCGAGCGTCAAGCCGCAACGCTCGACCAGCAACTCCGGTGTGACCGGGTCGAAACCCATTGCGTCGAGCACGGCAGCGCTCTGCGGGTCCGCTGGCGGGGGGCTTGTGCGAGGTTCGGGCGCCTTGCTGACGGAGCTGTTCCAGCGCAATTCGTCCAGCACGTCGGCGGCGGTCTCGACCAGCTTTGCACCGTCCCGGATCAGACGATGGCAGCCGCGCGACAGCGGGGAATGAATCGATCCGGGAATGGCCAGCACCTCCCGTCCGTTCTCGCTGGCCAGTCGTGCGGTGATCAGTGAACCGCTGTCGGTAGCAGCCTCGACCACCAATACGCCGCGTGCCAGCCCGGCAATGATGCGGTTGCGTCGCGGGAAGTTGTGGGCGACCGGCGGCGTGCCGAGCGGATATTCACTGACGATGGCGCCGCAAGCTGCGACGCGATGCGCCAGATCGCGATTGCGCGCCGGATAGACGCGGTCGGCACCGGTGCCGATGACGGCAACGGTGTGTCCATCTGTCGCTTCAAGAGCGCCGCGGTGTGCGGCGGTGTCGATGCCGAGCGCCAGCCCACTGACAATCACGAGGCCGGATTCGGCCAAGCTGCGGGCGAAGGCGCGCGCGTTGTCCATGCCCTGGGGCGTGGCGGAGCGGGCGCCCACGATCGCGATCGCGGGGCGGTTGAGCAGTTCGGGCTTGCCGATTACGTACAGTGCCGTCGGCGGGTCGGGAATTTCGAGCAGGGAGGGCGGATAGGCCGCATCGGCCAAGGTAACGAGGTGATGGTCGGCTTCGCCCAGCCAGGCAAGGGCCGCCTCGAGTTGCGTCGGGTCGGGCCCGTTCAGCAGCGCGTCGGCAGGCTCGCGTCCGACAATGCCGGCCAGCGTGCCGCGGGAAGCGGAAAGGACATGCGCCGGAGGGCCGAGCGCCGATAGAAGGCTGCGCTGTGCCGCCGCGCCTACGCCCGGCGTCAGGATCAGGCGCAGCCAGGCCTCGCGATCATCCATCAGGGGCGACTGACGCGGTCTCCCACCGAAACGTGTCCGTCAGTGTCCATTACCAGTGCGTAGGCCACGCGGTTGAAGACCCTGAAGACGAAGGCGACGCCGTAGCGGAGATCGGGCAGGTCAAAGCGTTCCTTGCCGTCTTCGCCACGGTGAGTGACCGTGCCGCGCTTGCGATGCAGGGCAATGACATGACCGACTTCCAGTCCGTCGCGGCTGCCGATATTGAGCGTGACGACATGGTGGCGACCGGTTTCGGCCACACCGCGATAAATGCCGATCAGCTTGCCATTGATGTCGGTCTCCGGCGCGCGCGGGACGTAAGACAGGATGCGCGGCTGGTCGATCTTCAGAAGCCGATCGTTCTCGCCGATTTCTTCGACCGCCTTCGTAACCTGCAAGGTTGCCGGAGTGCGGCTGTCGTCAGGGCCGGCAGAGGCCACCTCAAGCACGTTGGCCTCGCCCAGATAATGAGCTTCGTAGGCGAGAACTTCCTTGGTATCCGGGTCTAGCAGCGGGCGTGCCCGGCGAAAAACCTGCAGTGCTTGTGCTCCTGTGGGAAGGTCCTTGGCGAAAAGGATGTCTCCTTCTGCCGAATACACGCGCTGGTTCTCGGTGGCTACGACGGTGCCGGCGGCGGCAAGGTCTTCCTCCTCGACGATCAGCTGCCGCACCAGGAAGGGCTCGATATCCGCCAGCGGGATGCTCGAAATCGCACGCGAAAGCGGTTCCGCGTACACCTGCGGCGAGAGCTTCTGATCGGTGATGACACGCCCGATCGACAGTCGCCCGGCACTGCGGTCGAGGATGATGACCTGCCCTGGATAGATCAGATGCGGGTTCTTTACCGCGTCCCGGTTGATCTGCCACACCTCCGGCCAGCGCCACGGTTGCTGCAGGAAGCGCTGGGCGATGCCCCACAGCGTGTCGCCGCGCTGCACCGTGTAGGTGTCAGGCGCGTCCGGCGCGAAGGTGTCGGACTGGGACAGCGCCGGGGTTGCGAAGAGCATCGCGGCGGCACACAGAAGAGGGAATATAATGCGGGTCATCATTCGATTCCGTAACAGGCGGGTGAGCTGCGGTACCGGAACCCCGGCGTCGTCAAGGCGTCAAACCCGCGGGCTCATTCCAGTGCCCGGTGAGGCTAAGCGGCTGGCATGCCACTAGCGGAACCGATTCTGCACGTAAAATCCATCAACCGGCAAGCACTCAAAATGGCACTCCTTCCGATCCTGCGATATCCCGATCCAAGGCTGCACAAGCGGGCCGCTCCCGTCCAAGTGGTTGACGATGTCATTCGCAAGCTCGTGGCCGACATGGCCGAGACCATGTACGAGGCGCCCGGCATCGGGCTGGCTGCAACGCAAGTCAATGTGCACAAGCGCGTTGTCGTCATCGACGTCACGGAAGACCGCTCGGACCTGATGACCTTCATCAACCCGGAAATCCTCGAGAAATCCGGCGAGCAGGTGTGTGAGGAAGGCTGCCTGTCGGTTCCCGGCGTCTACGAGAAAGTCACGCGGGCAGCGGAAGTCCGCGTCGCCGCGCTGAACGACAAGGGCGAGCGCTTCGAGCTGGAGGCCGACGGTCTGCTCGCAGTGTGCATCCAGCACGAAATCGATCACCTCGACGGCAAGGTCTTCGTCGAGCATCTGTCGCAGCTCAAGCAAACGCGCATCAAGGGCAAGCTCGTCAAACGGGCACGGATCACCGCCTGATGGCCGCCGATCTGCGCGTCGCGTTCGCCGGCACGCCGGAGTTCGCGGCGGTGGCGCTGCGTGCGCTGCTTGCTGCCGGATACACCGTCCCGCTGGTGCTGACCCAACCCGACCGGCCGGCCGGACGCGGCATGAAGCTCACGCCCAGTGCGGTCAAACGCGTTGCGCTGGATGCCGGCATCCCCGTGGACCAACCCGAGAAGCTGCGCACGCCCGAACAGCGCGCGGCGCTGGCCGCTTGCGCGGCGGACGTGCTGGTGGTGGCCGCCTACGGCATTCTGCTGCCGCCTGAGGCGTTGAGCTTGCCGCGGCTGGGCTGCATCAACATCCATGCTTCCTTGTTGCCGCGCTGGCGCGGTGCCGCGCCTATCCATCGCGCCATCGAAGCGGGTGATGCGGAAACCGGCATCACCATCATGCAGATGGATGAAGGCCTTGATACAGGCCCGATGCTGCTGCGCCGCTCCACCCCGATTACGCCCGAGGACACCACCGGCAGCCTGCACGACCGCCTGGCCGTACTCGGGGGCGAACTGCTCGTGCAGGCGCTGGAGCGTCTGCAAACGGGTGATCTGCCTGCCACGCCGCAGCCCGAGGCCGGCGTGACCTATGCCGCCAAGATCGCCAAGACCGAGAGCCAGATCGACTGGGCGGCGTCGGCCGAGCTCATCGCCCGGCGTCTGCGGGCCTTCGACCCCTTTCCCGGACTGGTCTCCGATCTGCGCGCCACGCCGGTCAAGTTCTGGCGCGCCACGCCGGTCAGCGGGTCCGGAAAAGCCGGTGAAGTGCTCGCTGCGGACGGCGATGGAGTCGTGGTTGCCTGCGGTGCGGGCGCGATCTGCGTCACGGAACTGCAGCGCCCGGGCAGCCGCCGCATGGGGGTGCAGGAGTTTCTGCGTGGTTTCCCGATCGCGCCGGGTGAATGTTTCGTGCAGGCTGGCGATTGAAACCGGGCGCGATGTACCCCATCTGAGCGTCTGGATTTTCTGAGCCGGAGAAGCAAACGATGTACGGAAACTGGGTCAAGACTTCGATGCTGATGGCCGGCATCGTGGCGCTGTTCGGCACGGTCGGCGCACTGATCGGCGGCCAGCAGGGCATGCTGCTGGCGCTGGTCTTCGGCGGCGCCACCAATCTGTGGGCCTACTGGTTCTCGGACCGCATGGTGCTCAAGATGTACCGCGCCCGCGAGGTCGACGAGACCACCTCCCCCTATCTCTACAACATGGTGCGCGATCTGGCGCGGCGGGCCGATTTGCCGATGCCCAGGGTGTACCTCATCGACGAGGCCCAACCGAACGCCTTCGCCACCGGGCGCAATCCCGACAACGCGGCTGTGGCGGCCACCACCGGCATCGTGCAGCTGCTCTCCGAGCGCGAGTTGCGCGGCGTGATGGCGCATGAACTGGCACACGTGAAGAACCGCGACATCCTGATCTCGACGATGTCGGCGACGGTAGCGGGTGCAATTTCGGTGCTGGCGCAGTTCGGCATGTTCTTCGGCGGGCGTGGCGAGGATCGCCCCAACCCGGCGCTGGCGATTCTGGTCATGATTCTCGCGCCGATCGCGGCGATGATCATCCAGATGGCCATCTCGCGCACCCGTGAATTCGGCGCAGACCGCGGTGGTGCCGAGATCTCGGGCGATCCACTGGCGCTTGCCAGTGCGCTTGCCAAGATCGAGGCCTACGCGCGCGGTACGCCCATGGAAACAGCCGAACGCCATCCTGAAACAGGCCAGATGATGATCATGAATCCGCTCGCCGGCGGCATGCGTGGCCTGTTCTCGACCCACCCCGACACGCGCGAGCGCATTGCGCGTCTGCAGGCGATGGCACATTGAATACGCGCCCGCCCGGACGTGGCTGCTGCAGGGCTGACGCATGAAGCTGCCCTGGGTCGCCGGCTGGATTGCGCGGGCGCGCGCTTCGGTGCGCATCAAGTTGCTGGCGCTGGTACTGGCGCCGCTGGCGATCGGTGTGCCCTTGTTGTTGGGGCTGGTGTGGACCTGGGGGAATGAGGCCTACGAGCGGCTGGTGAACTACAAAGTTAGCTCCGACATGGTCACTGCGCACGAGTACTTCGATCGTGTGCGGGAGGGCGTGGGGGCCGATGTGGTGTCAATCGCGGGCTCGCACCGCCTGGTCGTGAGCATGGCCGAAAGTGACGATCCGGATTTCGTCACTTTGTTGTCGCTGCTCGCGCGCGAACACAGTCTTGATTACCTGATGCTGCTCGATCTGCAGGGGCGTCCGGTGTCGAGCTCACTGTCGGACGAGCCGCCGGCGGCCAGCCGCCTGCGCTGGCCGGTTGTGGCTGCGGCGGCCAGCGGCGCAGCGCACAACACCATCGAAATCTTCTCGCCGGACGATCTGGGGGTGCTGCATCCGGAATTGCGGCTGCGCGCGTGGGTGCCCCTGGTGGCGACCGTCGCCGCCGCGCCCGATCTGCGCATGGCCGAGGACCGGGGCATGGTCATCCACGCCGCGGCGCCGGTCTACGACGCGCTCGGCCGGCTCGCTGGCGTGCTGGAGGGCGGCACGCTGCTCAACGGCAACCTGGGGTTGGTCGACCGCATCAACGAGATCGTCTACCGCGACGGTTCTCTGCCGCTCGACAGCAAGGGCACGGCCACCTTGTTTCTCGGTGACACGCGCATCGCCACCAACGTACGGCTGTTCGAGGGCGAGCGCGCGCTCGGCACACGCGTATCGCAGACGGTGCGCGACTACGTGCTGGGTGATGGTGGCATCTGGCTCGGCACGGCCTTTGTCGTGAACGATCACTACGTGTCCGGTTACGAGCCGGTCGTTAACGGCCACGGTGAGCGGGTCGGCATGCTGTACGTGGGCTTTCTCGAAGCCCCGTTGCGCGCGGCCATGCACGCCGCGATGGCTGCGCTGTTCGTCATCTTTCTGGCGATCAGCGGGATCGGCACGGTACTCAGCCTGCGCTGGGCGCGCAGCGTGTTCGGGCCGATCGAGCGCATGAACCGGGTGATCGGGCGCATTGAAGACGGTGATGCCGCAGCGCGTGTCGGCCCTGTCGCCAGCCGCGACGAGCTGGGCCGCCTGGCGGTCGAGTTCGATCACCTGCTCGATACCCTGCATGCCAAGCGTGAAGAGCTGCAGCGCTGGGCCGATGAGCTCGACCGCAAGGTGGCCGAACGCACGGCCGAGCTCAAGGAAGCCAACGAGACCCTGCGCCGCGCGCAGCAACAGCTGGTGATGAGCGAGAAGCTCGCTGCCATCGGCGAGCTGACGGCCGGTGTGGCGCACGAGGTGAACAACCCGGTGGCGGTGATCCAGGGCAACCTCGATGTGCTGCGCTCGGTGCTCGGGCCGGCGGCCGAGCCGGTGCGCGAGGAAATACGCCTGATTCACGCCCAGGTCGACCGCATCCGCCTGATCGTCACCAAACTGCTTCAGTTCGCCCGGCCGGGCGATTTCGCCGGCTACACCGAAAACGTCGAAGTGGCGGCGGTGGTCGAGGATTGCCTGCTGCTGACGCGCCACAACCTCGACCGCAACGAAATTGAGGTGGTCACCGAGCTGCGCGCCGCCGGCCCGGTCGAGATCAATCGTGGCGAGCTGCAGCAGGTGCTGATCAACCTCTTCGTCAACGCCGCACAGGCCATGCCCGAAGGCGGCACCCTGACCGTCGCGAGCGAAGACTGGCTGGACGAGGCCGGCGAGCCGATTGGCGTGTTGCTGCGGGTTCGCGACACCGGCGTCGGCATTGCGCCCGAACACCTGGCCAACATCTTTGATCCCTTCTTCACCACCAAGAAGGAGAGCGGCACCGGTCTGGGCCTGTCGGTGACCTACACCATTCTCGAACGCTATGGCGGCCGTATCGCGGTCAACAGCACGCCGGGCGCCGGCACCGAATTCGAGTTGCGCCTGTATCGCCAGGCAGTATTTCAGAGCGGCCCCGAGGCGCCGGGTTTCATGCGGCGCTGGAAGGGATAGCGGCAGTCGGCAACGCCGAGGAGTCCGATGGCCGGCGCGGCGCCCGACGACTGACAGGTACGGCGAATCGTTGAGCCCGACCCTCGGTTATCATGAGCCGACGCCGGCAGGGCAACTCAAACAGAAACGGACGGTCACAGGAAGTCCGCACGCCCCCCGGTCCGGAGGAGAAGAATTGATGCTGCACGGGCAAGATCCGGTGCGGAACGGTCCCGTTTCGCACGAAATCGAACACGATGAACTGGCCTGGCCTGAGTTGGCCATTCTGGTCGTGGACGACGAAGAAGGCATGCGCAGCTTCCTGCAGCGTGCGCTGGCCCCGCGTTGCGCGCGGGTTGAGGTCGCTGGCGACGTCGAACAGGCCCGTAGCCTGATGGACCGCGAACACTTCGATCTGCTGATTCTCGACATCGCGCTGCCCGGCAAGTCAGGCATCGAATGGCTGCGCGAATTGCGCGAGGGCGGCGTGGGCGTGGACGTCATCCTGATCACCGCCTTTGCCGACCTCGAGAGCGCCATCGACGCGCTGCGTGGCGGTGCCTCGGACTTCATCCTCAAGCCGTTCCGCACCGATCAGATCTTCAATTCGATCAAGAACTGTTTCCAGCGCGCGCGGTTGGCGCGTGAAAACTACGTGCTGCGCCGCGAGCTGTCGGCGCGCGAGGATCAGGTCGAAGGCCTGGTCGGCAATTCGCCGCCGATGCTGGAGCTGCGCGACGTGCTTCACCGCGTCGCCGCCATGCCCAGCACGGTGTTGCTGCAAGGCGAATCCGGCACCGGCAAGGAAGTTGTCGCGCGCGCGCTGCACCGTTTGAGCGGGCGACGCGAGCGGGCTTTTGTTCCGGTCAACTGCGCGGCGATTCCGTCCGAGCTGATCGAGAGCGAGCTGTTCGGTCACGTCAAAGGCGCGTTTACCGGCGCTGCGGCCAGCCGCAACGGGCTGTTTTACTACGCCAACGGCGGCACGCTGTTCCTCGACGAGATCAGCGAGTTGCCGCTGTCCATGCAGAGCCGATTGCTGCGCGTGCTCGAGGAGCGGCGTTTGCGCCCGGTCGGGTCGGAGCGCGAGCTGCCGGTGGATGTGCGCATCATCGCCGCGTCCAACCGGGACCTGACGCAGGCCGTGCGCGACGGCGTGTTCCGCGAGGATCTGTATTTCCGCCTGGCGGTTGTCGACCTTCAGGTGCCGGCCCTGCGTGACCGGTCCGAAGACGTGCCGGCGCTGGTCGGGCATTTCATGACCATGCTGTCGCAACGCCTGGGCGTACCGCCGCTGCAGCCTGATGCTGCGGTGATGGATGCGCTGAGCCGTTACCATTGGCCGGGCAACGTGCGCGAGTTGCGCAATTTCGTCGAACGCTCCCTGATTCTCGGCGCCTTTGCCACGGACGCCATGGCACCGCCGGTGTCTGCCGCTCGGGCGCAGGCCGACCCCGAATTGTCGCTTGACGAGGTCGAACGTCGTCACATTCTCGGGGCGCTCGATGCCTGTGGCGGCAACAAGGCCGAAGCCGCGCGGCGCCTGGGCGTATCGCGCAAGACACTGGACCGCAAATTCGCAGAATGGAGCGAGAGAACCCCATGACCACCCCAGTACCCTGCCCCGTGCTCCTGATCGGAGAGGCCTCATGCAGGTGATCGGATTCGCCGGCTGGTCGGGCAGCGGCAAGACCACGCTGATCGAACAGGTCATCCGCGTGCTGACGGCCCGTGGCCTGTCGGTGTCGCTGATCAAGCACGCCCATCACAAGTTTGATGTCGACGTGCCGGGCAAGGATTCCTGGCGCCACCGTCAGGCCGGTTGCAAGGAAGTGCTGGTCAGTTCGGACAACCGTTGGGTGTTGATGCACGAGCTGCGCGATGCGGAGCCCGAGATGAACCTCGATGCGCTGCTGGCGAAGCTGTCGGACTGCGACATTGCGGTGATCGAGGGTTTCAAACGCGCGCCGATCGACAAGATCGAGGTCTATCGTGAAGGTGCTTCCGAATCGCTGATGTTTCCGGACGATCGCCACATCGTTGCCGTGGCGACCGATGTGCCGGCGCTGGATACCGGCACGCTGCCGCGCCTTGACCTCAACGATCCGGTGGCGGTCGCCGGCTTCATCGAAGCGCATTGTCTGGGCCGCCGTGCGGCCATCGTCCGCGCGGGGTGAGCACGGCGCGCGATCAGCGCGTCGCCCTGTCGCCTGAGGGAGTGAAGCCATGGATCGTCGTGCCTTCGTCAGGACTTGTTCGATCAGCGCTGGCCTGCTGGCTGGCGGCGCGCTGAGCCTGCCGGCCAGCGCATCGCTGCGCAAATACGGCCGCGTGCGGCTGCTCGACAGCCAGGGGCAGCCGCTGAAAGCCTCCGCCGTGCTGGCCGGTGAGCAATACGTGTTCAATTACCCGTTTCCGGCCACGCCGTGCTTCCTGATTAACCTCGGTCGTGCAGTGGAGGGTCGCAAGACGCTGAAGACGGTGAGCGGCGGGCGCTACGACTGGCCCGGCGGAGTGGGTCCGCAACGCTCGCTGGTGGCTTATTCGGCGATCTGCGCGCACAAGATGACGCACCCCACGCCGGCCATCACGCACATCTCCTTCCGTCCGGCGCGTACCGATGCCGAGCCCGCGGCAGGCGTGATCAGCTGCTGCTCCGAGAACAGCCGCTACGATCCGGCCACCGGTGCGGCGGTGCTCGACGGCCCGGCCGACCAGCCGCTGGCCGCGATCATTCTTGAGCACGATGTCGCCAGCGACGGTCTGTATGCGGTCGGTACGCTGGGCGGCGAGATGTTCCAGCGTTTCTTCAAGGCCTTTGGCGCGCGGCTCAGCCTGCAGTACCCGAACGGCAATGCCACCAAGCCGCTGGCCGGCGAGGTGCGCGTGCAGCGGCTGGAGGAGTTCTGCGGGAACGTGGTGACGTGCTGAGCCGGCGGCGCTCAGCGCGCGGGCGTTGCAGTTTTGAGCAGCGCGACCAGCTCCGGCCGGTTGCTGCGCTCGGCCAGCATCAGCGCGTTGATGCCGGCCTCGTCGGTAGCCTGCGGGTCGAGGCCGAGTTCGATCAGCGTGCGCATCATCGCCGTGTCGGCGCGGTCGGTGGCGTGCATCAGCAGATTCCAGCCGTAGACGTCGCGCGTCTGCGGGTCGGCGCCCAGTCCGGTCAGCGCGCGCACCGCAGCAACATGACCCTTGGCCGTGGCCAGCAGCAAGGGGCTCCAGCCGTGGCGCACCCGGTGATTGGGGTCGGCGCCGGCACCCACGAGCAACTCGATGGCGTCGGTCTGACCGGCCACGGCGGCATACATCAGGGCCGTGCCGCCCTTCGGATTTCCGCGATCGACTACGGCGCCGTACTGCAGCAACATGCGCAGGATGTCGAGTTGGCCCGCTTCGGCCGCCCACATCAACGCCGTCTTGCCCTGCGAGTCCACTTCGCGGCTGACGGCCTCGGGCGAGACGCCCTGGTCGAGCAGGATCGCAACGCGCGCGGCTTGCCCGTTGATGACGGCTTTGAGCAGGGCCTCGCCGGATGAGGCGAAGCTTGCCGGGGCCGCAATGGCAAGAACCAGCAACAGCACGATTGCCGCCAGGCGGCCGGATTTGAAGGACATCTCACCCTCTCCGAAGCGGTGCAACAGGGTTTGATTATAGAGGCCGGATCGCTCGCGCCAAGCCGCGGGCTTTCCATAATGAAAAGAGCAGGGAGTAGAGCATGAGCGAACTCAAGCGCGAGGCCGTCGAAGCGGCGCTCGCAGGCGTCGTCGAACCGCATCTGCAGCGCGATCTGGTGTCGGCCGGCTGCGTCGAAGCCATCCACCTGGACGGCGACTGCGTGCGCATCGAGCTGGTGATGGGCTTTCCGGTTCGGCGCATTGCCGTTGCGCTGCGCGATGCGGTGCGTGCGGCCATCTCGCCGCTGCCGGGTGTGCGCAGCGTCGATGTCGACGTCACCAGCCGCATCGGCCCGCGCGAGCCGGCTGATGATCCGAGCGCGATCCCCGGTGTGCGCAACATCGTGGCGGTGTCGTCGGGCAAGGGGGGTGTCGGCAAGTCGACTACGGCGGTGAACATTGCCCTGGCGCTGTCCGACGAAGGCGCGCGCGTCGGCATTCTGGACGCCGATATCTACGGCCCCAGCCTGCCCCGCATGCTCGGCATTTCGGGGCGGCCGTCATCGAAGGACGGCAAGCGTTTCCAGCCGCTCACGCAATACGGCGTACAGGCCATGTCGGCGGGTTTCCTGATCGACGAGGAAGAGCCCATGGTGTGGCGTGGTGCGATGGCCACCCAGGCGCTCGAACAGCTGATGCGCGACACGGAATGGAGTGAGCTCGACTACCTCATCGTCGACATGCCGCCGGGCACCGGCGACATCCAGCTCACGATGGCCCAGCGTGTGAAACTGGCCGGCGCGGTGGTCGTCACCACGCCGCAGGACATCGCCCTGCTCGATGCCAACCGCGGCTACAAGATGTTCGAGAAAGTCGGCGTGCCGGTGCTGGGCGTGATCGAGAACATGGGCATGCACTCCTGCAGCGAGTGCGGTCACGAAGAACACATCTTCGGCGCCGGTGGTGGGCAGAAGTTGGCCGAGAAATACGGCCTCGATCTGCTCGGCTCGCTGCCGCTCGACATGCGCATCCGCCAACAGGCCGACAGCGGCAAGCCGACCGTCGTGGCCGAACCCGACGGCCCGTTGGCCGATGCCTATCGCGAGGTGGCACGCAACATGGCGGCGCGGCTTGCGCTGCGTCATGCCGGCAGCGTCGGCGGTGGTTTTCCGAAGATCTCGATCGAGAACACTTGATCGTTCCCCCGCGGGCCGGCGTCTGCCGGCCCGTCAGGTCTCGCGCAACCAGCGCTCCAGCGTCTTGCGTGACACGCCCATGCGTCTTGCCGCTTCCGACTTGTTGCCCTGGCAGCGGTACAGCACGCGCTCCATGTGACGTCGTCGCACCTCGGCCAGCGGCAAATCGGGCGCATAGCCGCTGTCGCCGCGCGCCTGCAGGTCCGGCGCGTCGAGCGGCTGCACGCGCAAACAGGCATCCACGTTGCGCCCCAGCAGCATCGCCCGCTCCACCAGGTTGCGCAGCTCACGCACATTGCCGGGCCAGCTGTGGCTTTGCAGTTTGCGTAGTCCACCGCGGCCGAGCACCGCGGGTGCCACGCCCAGGGTCTCCACGAAGTGCGAGGCGAAGTGCTCGATCAGCGTGGGCAGGTCTTCGGGGCGCTCGCGCAGCGGCGGCACGCGCACGGCAAGCACGTTGAGGCGGTAATACAAGTCCTCGCGAAATTCACCATCTGCCACCAGTTGCGCCATTGGCCGGTTGGTCGCGGCGACTACGCGCAGATCGACGTGAACCTCCGCGTCGGTGCCGACCGGTCGCACGCTTGAGGTCTCCAGCACACGCAACAGTTTGGCTTGCAGGAACAGCGGCAGCTCGCCGATTTCGTCCAGAAACAGTGTGCCGCCATCGGCATGCATGATCAGCCCTTCGCGCCCCTGACTCGCGCCGGTGAAAGCGCCGCGGGCGTGGCCGAACAACTCGCTGTCGAGCAGTTCCGGCGACATCGAACCGCAGTTGATCGCCACCAGCGGGCCGCCGCGTCCGCTGAGCCGGTGCAGTTGTGCAGCGGCCACCTCCTTGCCCGAACCCGATTCGCCTTCGATCAGCACGGTTGTGCGCGAAGGCCCGATGCGCAGCAGCAGGGCCTCCAGTTCCCGCATGGCGGCACTGCGGCTGGCGACGCCGCCGGCTCGCGGAGCGAGCGGCGCGTTTGTGGAAAGCGCGAATTGGCCGTCGATCGTCATCGGCTTAGGGTTTCTGCGTGAAGAACGGGTGTGGACATTTTGTACCACTTGATCTGACTTCGCGGGTCAATCTGGGCCATTTGCAGCAGCGCCCACGCAAGCGCTTCCGTTGCAGAGAACAGCCGATCGGGCGGTCGCCGGACGGGCTCAAGGCATGCTGCCATGCACCATGGTGCATTTTGTCCAGCAAGTTGTGGATATGGGACAAAACGGCCCTGAGGGGCCCCTTCCAGACCGCAGAAACCCTTGTCAAAACGGGTGTTTTCACGAATGCCGGAGGTGGCATGTCAGTTGCTATTGTCTATAAACGATAGGTAATTCGTTGCATAGGGAGATCGCGTGACGACCGAACTGCACACTGCCGAGACTGCCGACCTGACCTGGTCCGATGACGCGGTTCTGCCCGTGGCGGTGATGATCGCGTCTCCCGGCCGTGAGCGCGCGACGGATTCGATGCTGTGGCAAGTGACCGGCATCGTGGTCGGTCAGCACTTCGCGTCCGCCGAGCGTTCTGGCGTTTGCGTGCGCTCCACTGCTGCGGCCGATCTGTTTCTGTGGCGCGGCTTCTCGATCCGCCTGCATCCGGCGCAGGCCGAGGATTACGCCCTCAACCTCGGTGGTGACCGACCCGAGGTTTACGTCATCGCCCGCTTCAGCCCGGAAGGCGGCATGGAGCCGCTGGAAGTCACCGTCAGCCTCGACCGCGCCCAGAACCTCGATTGCACCAACCTGCGTGGCTCGGATGAAGTCGTGCTGTCGGCGCCGATGCCGGCGGAAGTCTATCGCTGGCTGGAGAAATTCATCACCGCCCACTACGAGCCGAAGCGCCGTGGCAAGGGCCGTGGCAAGCAGCGCAGCAAGGCGCTGTACGACGCCACCGTGGGCGACTTCCTGGGAGGTGGCTCATGAACGCACCGCGAATGTCCGCCCCGGAAGCGGAAGCCGGCACCTTCCTGTCGCGTTGGTCGCGTCGCAAGCGCGGGATCGAAGTGGAGGAGCCGACCCTCGAGCCGGCGACCGCCGTCGCAGCGAGCGAAGCCGTCGCGCCCGAAGTCGATGACGACCCCGTTGACGCTCGCAGCGGCAAGCGCATGTCCGAACTCACCGACGACGACATGCCCGAAGTCGAGACGCTGACGGCCGATTCGGACGTCTCGATGTTCATGGCCAAGAACATTTCCGCCGCGCTGCGCATGCGTGCGCTCAACAAGATCTTCATGAGCCCCAAATACAACGTGTACTGCCTGTGCGCCGAGTATGCCGACGACTACACCAACTTCACGCCGCTCGGCGACATCGTGCCGCACGACCTTAAGTCGGCCATCGCGCGCGAAGCCGGCAAGCTCTACGAGCGCCTCACCGGTCAGGGCGTGGCGGTGCCGCGGGAAGAACTCGAAGCTCGCATTGCCGCCCAGTTCCGTGGCGAAAAGACGCCTGACCTGGAAGCCGAATATCTAGCCCGCGCCGAGCGCGATGGCAGCCTGAAACTTCCCCAGGCGGCCGAAGAGCCGTCCGGGACCGACGAGAACGTGGTGCCCGACAGGGTGGGCGCCGCCAGAACCGAGGCCACATGACTGATCTTTCCGCCCTGTACGACGACCCCGTACTCCGATCCCGCGAACCGGAGGCCGCCGCGCGTCTGGCGGCCTTGCAGGCTGCCTACTCCGTAGATGTCGATGCGACTTCACTGGTGGCGTATCGGTCGTCCGGCTATGTGCTGATCCTTGGCGCCGAGCGCGATGCACTTGAATGCGCTGATGCCTTGCGCGAACAGCTGCACTGTACGGTGCTGCCGACTGCGGCAGCCAGCGGCGCCCTGTCCGAATCTGCGGCGGCGGCCAAGGCCGACGAAGCGCGCGTGATGATCGTGCGTGGTGAGCCGGGTGAAGTGGCCGGCCACCTCGGAAAATTCTCCTGTACGGTCAAGCTTCCCAATGGGCAGGAGGTCTCGCCCGCCGGCCTGTCGCGCCCCGATCAGCCGTGGTTCGACCTCGTGCTCGACCTGCGTCGCGAGCCGGCCATCCGCCACGAAATCTCGCCCTTTGGCTACTACGCGCCGCGCGGCGATTCCGAGCGGCTGAACCGCATGCTGACCGAGATGCCGGAGATGACCGGCGAGTTCGAGAAGCCGCGCTTCTTCGCCTACAACGCCGACATCTGCGCACACGGCGATTCCGGCCTGAGCGGCTGTACGCGCTGCCTCGACGCCTGTCCGACCGGTGCCATCAAGTCGCTCGGTGATCTGGTCGACGTCGATCCCTATCTCTGCCAGGGCGCCGGCACCTGTACCAGCGTGTGCCCGACCGGGGCGATGACCTACGCCTACCCCGGCCCGCGCGACCAGATTTCGCGCCTCAAGCGCATGCTTTTCGCCTACCGCGAAGCGGGCGGCGAGAAGCCGCTGCTGGTGTTCCACGACGAAGAAAATGGTCTCGATCGCCTGCGCGATCTGGCCCCGCTGCTGCCCGCCCGCGCCCTGCCGGTGCAGCTTGCCGAGATCGGCGCGGCCGGCATGGATGCCTGGTTTGCAGCCTTCGCCTACGGCGCCGCCGAGATCGTGCTGCTCGACACCGACAGCGTGCCGCCGACGGTGCGCGAGGCCATGCGCGAGCAGATCCGTTTCGCCGCTCCGATCATGGATGCCATGGGCATCGACAGCACGCGGCTGGTATGGCTCGACATGGATGCCGATGCTGCCGCTGTGTTCGATCGCGCCATGGCCTCTGCCGTGCGCCAACCGGCGAGCTTCGATACCTACAACGAAAAGCGCGGCACCTTGCGGCTCGCGCTCGATCATCTGTACGACCAGTCGCCCGAGAATCCGCGCAGCGTGGCGTTGCCGGCAGGTGCGCCGTTTGGCCAGATCCACGTCAACAAGCAGGCCTGCACGCTGTGCATGTCCTGTTCGCAGGTCTGTCCCACGCGCGCCATCACTGATGCCGGCGACAAGCCGCAGCTGTCCTTCACCGAGGATCTGTGCGTGCAGTGCGGGTTGTGCGCCAAGGCCTGTCCGGAAGACGCCATCACGCTGGAAGCGCGCTTCACCTTCGACTGGGAAGAGCGTCGCAAGCCGCAGGTTCTGAATGAAGAAGAGCCCTTCTGCTGCATTCGTTGCGGCAAGGCCTTTGCGACCCAGAGCGTCATCGGTCGCATGGTCGAGAAGCTCTCCGGCCACCACATGTTCCAGTCAGAAGACGCATTGCGTCGCCTCAAGATGTGCGGCGACTGCCGCGTCGTCGACATGTTCGCCGACGACCTCAAGGGCGGCTCCAAGCCGCGCTGGTTCGGACCGAAATAAGGGGAGGCGCAATGCTCGAAAACACTGTTGAAACTCCCCGCGATACCGACGTCGACACACTGCGTGCCGGTACCTGGACGCTGCTCGGTCGCCTGCTCATGGAAGCACCGTCGCGCGAATTGCGCGAACGAATGATCGCCATCGGCTCGGAGACGCGTCACGGCGACGCGATCAGCGAAGCCTGGGGCCGGCTTGCCGAAGCTGCGCGCACGACGGACGACACGAAGCTCGCCGACGAGTATCAGGCGCTGTTCATCGGCGTCGGCAGCGGTGAGATCACGCCGTATTCGTCGTGGTACCTCGATCAGTCCATCGCGTCGCGCCCGCTGGTGGTGCTGCGTGATGACCTCGAGCGGCTCGGCATCGCGCTGCGCGAAGGCAGCCACGAGACCGAGGATCACGCCGGTGCGGTGTGCGAAATCATGGGATTCGTTGTCCTCGACGAGGACGTCGATTTCGACTGGCAGAAAGAGCTTTTTGAACGCCATGTCGACAACTGGATGGGGCGGCTTTTCGAGGATATCGACAAGGCGCCCAGCGCGGATTTCTACCGCGCAGTGGCGGCGCTAGGTTCGGCGTTTCTGACGCTGGAACGGCGGTTTTATGCAATGTCGGCGTAAGCCGGCCACCAGAGCAGCGGCGGCGACATTGCCGCAACGGGTTCACGACAAGAGGAGTCGGAGATGAACATAAAAGACGATGCAGCCGGGATCGAATCCCGTCGCAAGTTCATGAAATCGATGGCGTTGACCGGGGGTGGGGTGGCCGTTGTGGCGACCGTGGGTCAAGCCGCGGCCGCGCCGGCGGAGGCCGAAGCGCCTGTGGAGAAGGCCGCGACCGGCTACCACGAGACGCAGCACATCCGCGACTACTACAACAAGGCGCAATTCTAGGCTGGGCACGGCGTACGCCGTCGTAGCCAAAAGCGAGGAGAGAAACCATGAAACTGGTCAAGAAAAACGGTAAGGCGTCCGCCCCCCTGGGGGCCGGCCTGCTCGGCAAGACCGTGACCCGGCGCAACTTCCTGCGCGGTTCCGGCCTGGCCGTCGGCGGTGCCGCGGTAGCCGGCATCATGCCGGGCACGATGGTCAAGAAGGCCAAGGCCGCGCGCAGCATCGACCCCAAGGCCGAGATCAAGAAGGTCAAGACCATCTGCGGTCACTGTTCGGTCGGCTGTTCCACCATCGCCGAAGTGCAGAACGGCGTGTGGATCGGCCAGGAGCCGGCCTTCGAGAGCCCCATCAACCTTGGCGCGCACTGTGCCAAGGGCGCGGCGCTGCGTAACCATGGCCACAGCCAGCGTCGGGTCAAGTACCCGATGAAGATGGTCGGCGGCAAGTGGGAACGCATCAGCTGGGAACAGGCGATCAACGAGATCGGCGACAAGATGCTGGCCCTGCGCGAGGAATCCGGCCCCGACAGCCTGTGGTTTGCCGGTTCGTCCAAGGCCAACAACGAAGGCTCGTACCTGCAGCGCAAGTTCGCCGCCTTCTGGGGCTCGAACAACTGCGACCACCAGGCGCGCATCTGTCACTCCACCACGGTTGCGGGTGTTGCCAACACCTGGGGCTACGGCGCGATGACCAACTCGTACAACGACATGCTCAAGGCCAAGAGCATCATCATGTGCGGGTCGAACGCTGCCGAGGCACACCCGGTGGCGATGCAGATGATCCTGCGTGCCAAGGAAAGCGGCACCAAGCTGATCGTCATGGACCCGCGCTTCACGCGCACGGCGGCGCACTCCGACATCTACGTGCGTTTCCGCTCCGGTACCGACGTGGCGCTGATCTGGGGCATCCTCCACCACGTCTTCGAGAACCAGTGGGAAGACAAGGAATACATCGCCCAGCGCGTCTATGGCATGGACAAGGTGCGCGAGGAAGTGAAGAAGTGGACGCCGGCAGAAGTCGAGCGGGTCACCGGCGTAGGTGGCGATGCGCTGCTTGAAGTCGCCAGGACCCTGGCGGAGAACCGTCCGGGCACCTTCGTGTGGTGCATGGGCGGCACGCAGCACACCATCGGCAGCAACTACGTGCGTGCTTACAACTGCCTGCAGCTTGCCTTGGGCAACATCGGCAAGGAAGGCGGCGGCGCCAACATCTTCCGTGGCCACGACAACGTGCAGGGCGCGACCGACGTCGGCCCCAACCCGGACAACCTGCCGGGCTACTACCCGCTGGCCGAGGGCGGCTGGAAGCACTGGTCGCGTGTGTGGGACGTCGACTACGAGTGGCTCAAGGCGCGCTTTGACCAGCGTGAGTACGACGACGGCAAGGGTGGCAAGGTCAAGCAGATGAACACGGGTGGCATCACCGTGTCGCGCTGGATCGACGGCGTGCTCGAAGACAAGGCCAACATTGCCCAGAGCGACAACATCCGTGTCGCGATGTTCTGGGGCCATGCGCCGAACTCGCAGACGCGCGGTCCCGAGATGAAGCGCGCGTTCGAGAAGCTCGATCTGCTGGTCATCATCGACCCGTATCCGACGGTGTCCGCGGTGCTGCACGACCGCAAGGACAACACCTACCTGCTACCGGCTGCGACGCAGTTCGAGCAGGCCGGCTCGGTTACCGCGTCCAACCGTTCGATCCAGTGGCGCGAGAAGGTCATCGACCCGCTGTACGAGCACAAGTCGGATGCCGAAATCTCCTACCTGCTGGCGAAGAAGCTCGGTTTCGCGGACGAGATGTTCAAGAACTACGAGATCGTCAACAACATGCCGACGCCCGAGTCGGTGTTGCGCGAGATCAACCGCGGGACCTGGACCATCGGCTACACCGGTCAGAGCCCGGAGCGCCTCAAGGAGCACATGGCCAACCAGGGCCACTTCGACGTCGTGACGTTGAAGGCCACAGGCGGTCCGCTGGACGGCGAAACCTACTGCCTGCCCTGGCCGTGTTACGGCACGCCCGAGCTCAAGCACCCGGGTACGCACGTGTTGTACGACACCAGCAAGCACATCATGGAAGGCGGTGGCAACTTCCGTAATGCCTTCGGTACCGAGCGTGATGGCGAAACCCTGCTGGCCGAAGGCTCGTACTCCAAGGGCGCCGAGATCCAGAACGGTTATCCGCAATTCACCGCTGATCTGCTCAAGCAGCTCGGCTGGTGGGATGACCTGACTGCGGAAGAAAAGGCCGAAGCCGAGGGCAAGAGCTGGACCACCGACCTGTCGGGCGGCATCCAGCGCGTGGTCATGGCGCATGGCTGCCACCCGTTCGGCAACGCCAAGGCGCGCGCCCACGTGTGGAACTTCCCGGACCCGATCCCGATTCACCGCGAGCCGCTGTACACCCCGCGTCACGATCTGGCGGGCGAGTTCCCGACCTACGAGGACCGCAAGGTGTTCTACCGCCTGCCGACGCGCTGGAAGTCGGTGCAGGCCAAGGACTACTCGGGCGAATTCCCGCTCATCCACACCTCGGGCCGATTGGTCGAATACGAGGGTGGCGGCGAGGAAACCCGCTCGAACCCATGGCTGGCCGAACTGCAGCAAGACATGTTCGTCGAGATCAACCCTGCCGATGCCAACAACGCCAACGTGCGCGACGGGCAGATGGTGTGGCTGGAAGGCCCCGAGGGCGGAAAGATCCGCATCAAGGCGCTGGTGACCAATCGCGTCGGACGCGGCACGGTGTTCACGCCGTTCCACTTCGGCGGCCACTACCAGGGTCAGGATCTGCTGGCGAAATACCCCGAGGGTTCCGCGCCCTACACCCGTGGCGAGTCGACCAATACGGCGACCACCTACGGTTACGACGCGGTAACCATGATGCAGGAAACCAAGACCACGCTTTGCCGTGTGATGCCCGCATAACCGCGGATAGAGATAGAGGAGAGCCAAGATGGCCAGAATGAAGTTTCTCTGTGACGCGGAACGCTGCATCGAATGTCAGGCGTGCGTCACTGCGTGCAAGAACGAGCACGAAGTGCCCTGGGGGGTTAACCGCCGTCGCGTCATCGTCATGGACGACGGCATGCCGGGCGAGAAGTCGGTGTCGGTGGCGTGCATGCACTGTACCGATGCGCCCTGTGCGGCGGTGTGCCCGGTGGATTGCTTCTACACCACCGCCGACGGCATCGTGCTGCACGACAAGGACCTGTGCATTGGTTGCGGTTACTGCTTCTACGCCTGCCCGTTCGGCGCGCCGCAGTATCCCAAGCAGACCGCATTTGGCGTGCGCGGGAAGATGGACAAGTGCACCTTCTGTGCGGGTGGCCCGGAAGACGCCCATTCCGACGCTGAGCTGACCAAGTACGGCGCCAACCGGATCGCCGAAGGCAAGCTGCCGCTGTGTGCCGAGATGTGCTCGACCAAGGCGCTGCTCGCCGGTGATGGCGACGTGGTTGCAGACATCTACCGCCAGCGCGTGATGCGCCGCGGTGGTCGTCCGCAGACCTGGGGCTGGCAGGCGGCGTACGGCACGGCCTGATCAACCTGAAGCGCGTGCGTGGTTTCTCTCGGGAAACCACGCACGAATCGCCACACAGAATGAGGAGCGAGACCATGCCGTACAAAGCAATGCTTGTGGCACTGGCGATCGCCGGATTGTCATTGACTGCCTGTGATTCCGGCGTGACCGTGCATGAGCCGGGTGTCTATAAAGGCAAGAAAGACGAAACGGCGACCAAGGAAGCCGCGGACCGCCGCGCCGAGCCACTGCGTCAACGTGCGCTGACCGCCATGACCGACCGTTAGGAGTCCCCGTCATGAATGAATCTAAAACCGTCAGTCCGCAGCGTCGTCGGTGGCGCTCCATGCTCTGGAGCCTGCTGGCGATCGCGGTCCTGTCCATGACCCTGCCGAGCATCGGCTACGTGTTGGCGCAGTCCGGTCAAACACAGCCCAGTTTCGGCGAGCGCGGCGAGAACCCGCGTTCCGCCACCTGGCGCGAAGCCCGCGAAGGGCTGTCCGGGTACACGGCCCAGACCGGGCCGTACGTGACCGACACCATGATCTCCAACAGCGGTGAAACCTGGCGACAGTTCCGCACCGGGCCGCTGGTAGGGTGGAGTGGCTGGTTCATGGGCGGCGTGCTCGCCTTGATCGCGCTGTTCTTCCTCGTCGCCGGGCGCGTCAAGCTCGAACACGGGAGAGCCGGCATGACCATCGAGCGCTGGAAGCTCTACGAACGGGTGTTGCACTGGTTCGTCGCGCTGTCCTTCGTGATGCTCACGATTACCGGCCTGTCCATGTTGTTCGGTCGTTACGTGCTGATCCCCGTGATGGGCGCAGAGGGGTTCGCGTGGTGGGCATCGATTGCAATGAACATCCACAACTACCTTGGCCCCGCGTTCTCGGTCGGTCTGTTGCTGATGATTCTGCTGTGGGCCCGCAATAACATCCCCACAGCCACCGACGTTGCCTGGTTCAAGCAGGGCGGTGGCATGGTCGGCAACAGCCACCCCTCGGCTGGTAAGCTCAACGGCGGCGAAAAGGCGTGGTTCTGGGGCGGCGTGTTCCTGCTCGGCATTGTCGTCAGTGCAACCGGCGTGGTGCTGGACTTCCCGATCTGGGGTCAGACCCGCAGCGACATGGCGCTGGCGCAGGGCATCCACGCGATTGCCGCGATCCTGTGGATCGGCTTCTTCTTCGGCCACGCCTACATCGGTACGCTGGGCACGGAAGGCGCGCTGGAAGGCATGACCACGGGTCGCGTCGACGTGAACTGGGCCAAGCAGCACCACGATTTGTGGCTGGAAGACGAGCTGGCTCGCGGTGTTGCGCCGAAGCCGGCCGAGGACAAGCCGGTCAGCGGCAGCAGCAGCGCCGTTGGCCAGCCGAGTCACTGATGGCTGAGCGCCCGCAAGGGTGATCCGGACGGGCGGCCCGGGCAACCGGTCGCCCGTTTTCAGTTTCCGTTGCGGCCGTCCAGCCCGCAGCGACACAGCGTTGGAGCAAACATGAAGTTTCTCGAAGTAGCCCGTCTGGACGATACCGATGAGCGTGTGTATTCGCGCGCCGCGCAGCTCGGCGAGCCGGCTGTTACCGGGTCGTTTGTATTTTCCTTCGCCGAAGAAGACCCGGCGACACTGACTGGCAAGGCCGCGCAGGCTTTCCGGCACGGCTTTCTCGGACTCGATAGTTTTGGCTGGTCCACCGTGGTGCGCATCGTTGAAGTCAGCGATGAGCAGTACGAGGCCAATCTCGCAAAGCTGGCGCAGTTTCTGGTCGAGCGCTTTGGCGCGCCGTCACTGGCCGAGGCCCTGCCGGTTGCGCGTCAGGAAGTGGAATACGCCGCCGGGCTGTGTGAGCACCCCACCGGCACCCTGCTTGCAGTCGAGCGGGATACCGAAAACGGCGAGATTCACGAGTCGTTCAAGCGTGTGCAGCAGAAAAAGAACGAGGTTGCCGACTGGCAGGGCAGCAGCGGCCAGGTCCGCATCTGGGACATGTTCCCCGAACCCGACAACAAGATGTGAGTTGCGGGCGGCCTAGGCTTCGCGGCTCAGGTCATCCCGCGTATTGATGTTGCGGAAGGCCGCTTCGACATCGTCGAAATTCACTTCGACGATGTTCAGCGTTTCGTACCAGCGATCGATCTTGCGCCCGCCGGCCGACAGAAAGGCCGCCAGATGCGGCAGCACTTCGCGCCGGCACAGGCAGAACACCGGATGGGCCTGATCGAAAGTCTTGGCCACGGCCAGATCGGCATTGGCGGTGTACAGCCCGGCCAACAGCCGCGCCACCAGGTCTTCCGGCAGAAACGGCGAGTCGCACGGCGCCGTAACCACCAGCGGATGGCTCGCCCGCGACAGCGCTGCGTGCAGCCCGGCCAGCGGGCCGGCAAAGCCACCGATCTCGTCCGGGAACACCTGATAGCCGAAGGCCTCGTAGCGCTCGGCATTCTGGTTGGCGTTGATCAGCAGTTCATCCACCTGCGGGCCGAGGCGCTCCAGCACCCACGCGGCCATCGGCCGACCGCGCAGCTCGACCAGCCCTTTGTCGATGCCACCCATACGGCGGCCCTGCCCGCCTGCCAGCAATACGCCGGTGATCTTTACGTCGGTGCTCATCGCGTGAACCGCTCCTCGCCGGTGAACAGCAGATAGTGCTTGCCCTGCGCCCGGCCAATCATCGTCAGGCCGACCTGCTTCGCAATCTCCCAGCCCATGCGCGTCAGGCCCGAGCGGGATACCAGCACCGGAATGCCCATCTGCGCGGTCTTGATGACCATTTCCGAGGTCAAACGGCCGGTGGTGTAGAAGATCTTGTCACTGCCGTCGAGTCCGTCCAGCCACATCTGGCCGGCGATGGCGTCGACCGCGTTGTGGCGGCCGACATCCTCGAAGAACATCAGGATCTCGCAGCCGTCGCCGGTGGTCTGCGCCAGCGCGCAGCCATGTACTGCGCCGGCCTGCTTGTAGATCGAGTCGTACTGACGCACGGCCGCCATCAGCGCGTAGAGCTGATCCTGCGAGAAGTTGCGCACGTCGGGCAGGCGGATGTTGTCGATCTCGTCCATCAGGTCGCCGAACATTGTGCCTTGGCCGCAGCCGGTGGTGACGGTGCGGGTCGACAGCTTTTCTTCGGCGTTTTTCAGCCCGTGACGCGTCGTGACCGAGACGGCGTCAACATCCCAGTCGACCTGCACGGAGGCGATCTCGTCGAGGCTGTCGACCAGGCGCTGGTTGCGCAGCCAGCCAATGGTCAGCGCCTCGGGCGCGGCGCCCAGCGTCATCAGCGTGACCAGCTCGCATTTGTCGACGTAGATGGTCAGCGGGTTCTCGCCGGCGATGTCGGTCGGCACTTCCTCGCCGTGCTCGTTGCGGGCCGGGATGGTGATGGTCAGCGGGCGCGTGGCGTTGCTGAGCTGAGGGCGACGTGCAGAAGTGGTCATGAGCGGTGCCTGGAGCGGATGCGTGAGGTTTCCATTCTAGCCCGCATCGTCAACGCCTTTTTCCGCTGGGGTCGGCGGCAGCCAGGCGACAGTGAACAGCGTGCAGCAGGCAATCGCCGCCATCAGCAGCAACAAGGCCGCAAACCCCGCCTCGCGCACCAGCGGGCCGAGCATCCACACCGCCACCGAACTGGCGCCAAACGACACCGTCAGGCGCATGCCGGCCACGCGCGAGCGCATGCTGTCGTCGACGTAGCGCACGATCATCGCCTCGGTGAAGGGAATCGCGCCGAAGATCGCGATCATGAACAACAGTTGCAGCGCGTAGAGCAGCCAGCTGTCGGCAAAGGCGGCGAGCGCCAGCAGCGGGATCTGCACCGCGATCACCGACAGATACAGCGGCTTGAGCGGGAAGCGGTCGATCAGCCGGCCGACCACGAGTTGCGCGACGGAGGCCACCGCGTACACCGCCGCCAGCAACAGGCCGAGCGTGGCCGGGTCGGCGGTGATGGCGGCGAGGCGCTCGCGCAGCAACTCATAGTTGCCATTGGTCGAGAAGTTGAACAGCAGGCTGCCGCTGGTCGCAGCCAGCGTCATGACCAGAAACAGGCGCAGGAACACGCCTTTGGGCACCTCGGCCTGCAGCGGCTTGCGGCGTGCCGGTGGCAGCGCGTCGTCGCGCGCGAGCAGCGCAAATGCAATGCCGCAGCTGATGGCGATGACGCCGGGAATGGCAAAGGCCGCGCGCCAGCCCAGGTGTTTCACCAGATAGCCGGTAAGCACCGCCGCCAGCGCCACCCCAAGGTTGCCGGCCAGCCCGTTGATACCCAGTGTCCAGCCCGGCCGCTTGCTGCCGCGCACCAGCATCGGAATGCCGACGGGGTGATAGATCGAGGCAAAGGCGCCGAGCAGGCCGAGCGCCACCGCGATCTCCAGCGGCGAGCGCGCGAAGCTGGTGGCAATGGCGGCGGCCCCGATGCCGATGAAGAAAATGATCATCATCGGGCGCCGCCCCCACTGGTCGCCCAGCCGGCCGGCCGGCAGCGAACCGATGCCGAACAGGAAGAAGGCCAGCGTGCCCCACGGCATCAGATCTTCCCAGCGCGCCAGCCCGAAATCAGCCGCGATCGACGTCACCGCGGTGGCGAAGATCAGCAGGAACATGTGGTCGATGGCGTGGCCGACGTTGAGCAGCCAGGTGCTTGCCTTGCCGTGCATGGGCCAGTTCCGAAGGGTTTCAGGGTGTGCCGGTGACATCTTGCGGTGAATACGAAGTGCTACACTCTGCGGCAGTTTAGCGCGGCGATGTACTCAATAATCACAGCCGCGATCCACCCCCCTCAGCAATGGAGAACTCCACATGAGCCAAGTTACCCTCGCGGGCAATCCCATCGACGTCGCCGGCAATTTCCCCAAGGTCGGTGACACCGCCCCCGCTTTCTCGCTCGTCGACGGCAAGCTCGGCGATGTCACGCTCGACACCTATGCCGGCAAGCGCAAGGTGCTGAACATCGTCCCGAGCCTGGACACCCCGACCTGCGCCACCTCGACGCGCAAGTTCAACGAAGAAGCCTCCAAGCTGTCGGACACCGTCGTGCTGGTGATTTCCTCTGACCTGCCGTTCGCCGCCAAGCGTTTCTGCGTGGCTGAAGGCCTCAACAACGTCGTTCCGCTGTCGACCATGCGCGGTGGCGACTTCAAGAAGAACTACGGCGTTGACGTCACCTCCGGCCCGCTCGCCGGCGTGACCGCCCGCGGCGTGGTTGTGCTCGACGCCAACAACAAGGTCCTGCACTCCGAGCTGGTCTCCGAGATCAAGAACGAGCCGGATTACGCCGCTGCGCTGGCCGCTCTGAAGTAATCTCCGCGCCTTCGTGCGGACAGGACGGCGGGCTTCGGCCCGCCGTTTTTTTTGGGCCGATGCGCCACAGTTTCGGGAATGCATCCTATTCTTGCGGGATTCGCGTATCCCACCACAGGAGCCGCCATGGACCTCGAAAGCTACATTCGCGCCCTGCCCAAGGCTGAGCTGCATCTGCACATCGAAGGCACGCTGGAGCCCGAACTGATGTTCGAACTGGCTCGCCGCAACGGCGTCGAACTTCCGTTCGCCAGCGTCGAGGAGACGCGCGCGGCCTACGATTTTTCCGACCTGCAGAGCTTTCTCGACCTGTATTACGCCGGTGCCGCAGTGCTCGTCACCGAGCAGGACTTCTTCGACCTCGCGGCCGCCTACTTCGAGCGCGCCCACGCCGACGGCGTGGTGCACGCCGAGCTGTTCTTCGATCCGCAGACGCACACCGAGCGCGGCATCGCCTTCGAAACCGTGCTCGACGGGCTGGAGCGCGCCTGTCGCGACGCGCAGCAGCGCCTGGGCATCAGCTCGCGCCTGATCCTGTGCTTTCTGCGCCACCTGTCCGAGGCGGATGGTTTCGACACGCTCGAACAGGCGCTGCCGCATCTGTCGCGCATCCATGGCGTCGGGCTGGATTCCTCCGAAATGGGGCATCCGCCGTCCAAGTTTGAGCGCTTGTTTGCGCGCTGCCGCGAGCTGGGCCTGCACATCGTCGCGCATGCCGGCGAAGAGGGGCCGCCGCAATACATCCACGAGGCGCTGGACCTGCTGCACGCCGAGCGTATCGACCACGGCGTGCGCTGTGAGGAAGACGCCGCACTGGTGGCGCGTCTGGCGCGCGAGCAGGTTGCGCTCACGGTGTGCCCGCTCTCCAACCTCAAGCTGTGTGTGTTCGAACGCCTGGCAGACCACAACTTCAAGCGTCTGCTCGACGCGGGCCTGAAGCTCACCATCAACTCCGACGATCCGGCCTATTTCGGCGGCTACGTTCTGAAGAACTACCTCGACACCGCCGTGGCTCTGGGCCTCAGCCGAGCCGAGTTGGCGCGTGTCGCACGTAACAGCCTCGACGCCAGCTTCGTGTCCAGCGATGAGCGCAGGCCATGGCTGGCCCGTCTGGAGGCGCTGCCAGCATGAGCGGGTTTTCCTCAACGGGCGGAACCACCTGCCAACTGACCTGTCAGGAATCCGTTCGCCGCGCTTTGCGGCCCCCGGCCCGGTCCTCCTCCATGCGTCGAATTGCCATACCCCCAGCCTGCGCGCTGCTTGCAGCCTTGCTGTGCTTGCCCGTCACGGTTCAGGCTCAGACCCCGGCCCCGGGCCTTCAGGTCATCGTCACGCCAGTCCGCGAAATGCGCATGGCCGACAACATCGAGGCGCTCGGCACCCTGCGTGCCAACGAATCGGCCGAACTGACGGCAACCACCACCGACACCATTGCCGAGATCCGCTTCAACGATGGCCAGCGCGTTTCGGCCGGCGACGTGCTGGTGTTGATGAACAGCCGCGAACAGCAGGCCGAACGTTCCGAAGCACTGGCCGCGCAGGACGAGGCGCGCCGCCAGTTCGAGCGCGTGCAGGATCTGGCGCGGCGCGGAACGGCTTCGGCGGCTCTGCTCGATCAGCGCCGGCGCGAACAGGCCACCGCCCAGGCGCGCCTCGCGGCGACCGACGCGCGTTTGCGCGATCGCCGCATCACCGCCCCGTTCGACGGCGTGGTCGGTTTGCGCAACGTCTCGGTTGGGTCGCTGCTGACGCCGGGCATGGTCATCACCACGCTGCACGACGACTCGGTGATGAAGCTCGATTTCACCGTGCCGGAGCTGTTCATCTCGGTGATCGAACCGGGTTTGCGCATCGCGGCGCGCAGCCGCGCTTACCCCGGTGAGGTGTTCCGCGGTGAAGTGGTGAGCGTCGGCAACGAAGTCGATCCCGTCACGCGCGCCTTTCGGGTGCGCGCCCTGCTGTCCAACGCCGAACGCAGGTTGCGCCCCGGCATGCTGATGACGCTCGGCTTGTCGGCCAACGAACGGGATGCCCAGGTGTTGCCCGAAGAAGCCATCCTGACGCGCGGGCGCGAGCATTCGGTGTTCGTCGTGGTCGGCGAGGGCGACTCACTGACCGCGCAACGACGCGTGGTGCAGCTGGGCACGCGCATGCCCGGCATGGTCGAAATCCGTGATGGCCTGACGGGGGACGAGCGCGTTATCACGCACGGTGCGTTCCGCCTCGCAGACGGTGAGGCAGTGCGCATCCGCGCCGTCGACGACGGCAGCCGCCCGCTGGCCGAGCTGCTCGCTCCGGCCGACGGGGCCGCGCAATGATCCTCTCCGACGTTTCGGTCAAGCGGCCGGTTCTCGCAACGGTTCTGGCCCTGCTGCTGGTGATCTTCGGCCTGATGGCCTACCAGCAGTTGCCGCTGCGCGAGTATCCCGATATCGATGCGCCGGTGGTGGCGATCGAGACCAACTATCCGGGCGCAGCCGCGACCGTGATCGAGACGCAGATCACCGAGCCCATCGAAGAGGCCGTCGCCGGCATCGAGGGCATCGAATACATCGAGTCGCGCAGTCGCGATGGCGAATCCGACGTGGTGCTGCGCTTTTCCATCGGACGCGACATCGAGGCCGCGGCCAATGACGTGCGCGATGCCGTCTCGCGCGTCATCGAGCGTCTGCCGGTCGAGGCCGATGCACCCGAGATCCAGCGGGTGGACGCCGACGCTGACGTCATCGTGTGGTGGAACTTCACCTCCGACCGCCACAGCGTGGCCGAACTCACCGATTTTGCGGAGCGCTACCTGATCGACCGACTGTCGGTGGCCGACGGCGTGGCACGCGTGCGCATCGGCGGCGCGCGCAGCTACGCCATGCGCGTGTGGATCGACCGCAACGCGCTGGCGGCCCGTCAACTGACCGTGGCGGATGTCGAGAACGCCCTGCGCAACGACAACGTCGAGTTGCCGGCCGGGCGCATTGAATCCCATACCCGCCTGTTCACCGTGCGCGTTGCGCGCCAGTTCAGCAACGCCGAGGATTTCGCGCGGCTCGTCGTAGCGCGCGGCGACAACGGCTATCTGGTGCGCCTGGGCGATCTGGCGCGCGTCGAGCGCGGCACCATCGACGACCGTAGTCTGTTCCGCGGCAACGGCGATCCCATGGTCGGTCTGGGCATCATCAAGCAGTCCACGGCCAACACCCTGGATGTCGCGGTGGGCGTGCGTGAAGAAGTGCAGCGGCTCAACCGCACGTTGCCCGACGGCATGTCGATCGAGCCCAGCTTCGATTCCTCGGTGTTCATCGCCGGCGCGGTGCGCGAGGTGTATTCCACGCTCGCGATTGCCACCGTGCTGGTGGTGCTGGTCATCTTCCTGTTCCTCGGCAGCGTGCGCGCCATTCTCGTGCCGGCCGTGGCCGTGCCGGTGTCACTGGTGGCCACGTTTATCGCGCTGGCGCTGTTCGGTTTTTCGGTGAACCTGCTCACGCTGCTGGCGCTGGTGCTGGCCATCGGGCTGGTGGTGGACGACGGCATCATCGTGCTCGAGAACATCCGCCGGCGCATGGACGACTACGGCGAATCGGCACTGGTCGCGGCCTTCCGCGGCACGCGTCAGGTCAGCTTCGCGGTGATCTCGACCACGCTGGTGCTGATCTCGGTGTTCGTGCCGATCTCGTTCCTGCAGGGCGACATCGGCCGCTTGTTCTCGGAGTTCGCGCTGACCATGGCGGCGGCCGTGGTGTTTTCGAGTTTCGTGGCCTTGTCGGTGTCGCCGATGCTGGCGTCCAAGTTGCTGCGCCCGCGCGACGACAATCACCGCATCGTGCAGATCGTCGACCGGGTCGTGAATGCCTTGCGCCGCCGCTACACGGTGGCGCTGCGCGCGATGCTGGTGCACCGCTGGATGGCGCTGGCGGGCTTCGTGGTGCTGTTCGGCGTGCTCGGCCTGCTGTACACCCAGCTCGATTCGGAGTACGCCCCGCGCGAAGACCGCGGCGTGTTCTTCGTGCAGGTGACCGGCCCCGAGGGCGCGACGCACGCCATGATGGCCGACTACATGGGCGAGATCGAACGGCGCATGCTGCCCTACGTCGAGCGCGGCGAAGTCGAGCGTCTGCTGGTCAATTCACCACGTGGCGGTAACGATGCGCCGATCTACAACATCGGTGTGGTCATCGCCGTGCTGGCTGACTGGGCCGAACGCCGCCCGGCCGAAGAGATCATGGCGGAGGTGCGTGGCAAGCTCGCCGACCTCTCGGGCGTGCGCACCAGCGTGCTGATGCGCCAGGGCTTCGGCGGGCAGACGCGCAATCCGGTGCAGTTCGTCATCGGCGGGGCCGGCAGCTATGAGGAGCTGGCACAGTGGCGCGACACGCTGCTCGAACGCATCGAGGCTGACAACCCCGGCCTGACCGATCTGGACTGGGACTACAAGGAAACCCAGCCGCAGCTCGAAGTGAAGATCGACTATGCCCGCGCGGCCGAGCTGGGCGTGACCGTCGAAGGTATCGGCCGCACGCTCGAAGCCATGCTGGCCTCGCGCCGCATCACGACCTACATCGACAACGGGCGCGAGTACGACGTCATGGTCGAGGGCGAGCGCGACACCCAGCGCAGCCCGGAAGCGCTCGAGAACCTGTATGTGCGCTCGGATCGTTCGGGTGAATTGATTCCGCTGTCCAACGTCGTGCAGCTCGAAGATTTCGCCGACTCGCGCGCGCTCAACCGCTACAACCGCGTGCGCGCCATCACCATCAGTGCGGGTCTGAGCGATGGACTGCCGCTGGGTCTGGCGCTGGACCACCTGGAGCAGCTCGCGCGCGAGCATCTGCCCGAGAACGTGGTCATCGACTACCGCGGGCAGTCACTGGATTTCAAGACCTCCAGCGGTTCCATGGGCTTCATCTTCCTGCTCGGCCTGCTGGTGGTCTTTCTGGTGCTGGCGGCGCAGTTCGAGAGCTGGGTGCACCCCTTCGTGATCATCCTCGGCGTGCCGTTTGCAGTTGGCGGTGGCCTGCTCGGTTTGTGGCTGACCGGCTCGACGCTCAACGTCTACAGCCAGATCGGCCTGGTCATGCTGATCGGGCTGGCGGCCAAGAACGGCATCCTCATTGTCGAATTCGCCAACCAGTTGCGCGACGAAGGCCGCGAGTTCCACGACGCCGTGGTCGAGGCCTCGGTGATCCGCCTGCGCCCGATCCTGATGACCGGCATCACCACCGTCGCCGGCGCCGTGCCGCTGATTCTGGCGTCCGGCGCGGGGGCCGAAACGCGCCAGGTGATCGGCATTGTCGTGCTGTTCGGCGTGGCGCTGTCGACCGTGCTGACGCTGTTCGTCATCCCGTTGTTCTACGAACTGCTGGCGCGCAACACCGGTTCGCCGGACGACATCAAACACCGCCTAGAGGCGGAAATGGCACCGCGCTGACCTGACGGAACCCGCATGCGAGCCATCGTCTGCCACATCTGGTTGTTGCTGACCCTGCGCCACCCCGGCACGGGCCTGCCGCAGCGCTGGCCACCGGTGTTCGCGTTGATGGTGCTGGCCTCGGTGATCGCCGCCGTGCGCTGGGAAGTGCTGCACGAGCCCTACATGTTTTCGCGGTTGATCGAGCTCTTTTCGGTCGCCCTGGCGTTGTTCGTGTGGCTGCTGCTGATGGCGCTGATCAGCACGCGTTTTGCGGCGGCCTATGCGCTGGTCTCAATCGGCGCGGACAGTCTCAGCACCTTGCTCGGGCCACCCGGCCTGCTGGGTCACGGCGTAGGCTCGGCCATCGTGCTGCTGGAGTTCATTGCGCTGGCCCGCATCGCCACGCTGCTGTGGCGTCGATCACGCACGGGGGAGCACCGTTAAAAATACTTCTGATATGTGGCAAGCCATTGAATATAATGGACTTGTTAAACATATCGACAGGAGTTCAAGATGCCCGGCATCGTCGTGGAAGTTGTCTATGCCCGCCCTCATCATCACCACCAGATTCAGCTGACTCTGGCTGAGGGCAGTCGCGTGCAGGACGCCGTGCAGGCTTCGGGCATTCTCGAACGCTGTTCCGAAGTGCAGCTTGGCCGCACTCACGGCGTAGGCATCCACGCCCGTCGGGTCGAGCTGGATGCGCTGCTGCGCGACCGCGATCGGGTCGAGATCTATCGCCCCCTGTTGGCCGACCCCAAGGCGGCACGCCGCCGGGCGGCGGAAGCCTGAAGCGCTGTGCTCAGGCCGTTGCGCGCTGGCGTTCGGCCAGTTCGCGCAACAGGCTCCAGGGGTAGATGCCGCGGCCATGGCCGTCGCTGAACACGAAGTTCAGGCCGCGGTCGGCGATCGGGGCGATGGCGGCGATGCGCAAGGTGTCGTCTGCCGTCACCGGCGTTCCGCTGCGTTGCGCCTGCGTGCAGGCGGCGCAGCGGCAGCTACGCCGCAGCAGTGCATGCGGCAGATCGCTTTGCAGGCCATCGCTCCACAGAACGCGCAGCACGCCGGAGTTGCGCAGATCGGTGATTTCCAGTGGTGTGTCGTTGTTCATCATGCTGCTCCCACGCCTTCGGTGCCCAGATGCCAGTCATGCTGGCCGAGGCCGCCGTCCTTGAGCTCGCCGCCCATCGCAGCCAGGCTTTCCTCGCGGATCAGTTCCTTGAGCTGGCGGTGCAGTGCGAGGAACTCGGGCGAGGACGTCATCGCCGCCGTGCGCGGACGCGGCAGATTGATCGGGATTTCGGCCTTCACGCGGCCCGGCCGGGCGGTCATCACATACACCTTGTCGGACAGGAAGATCGATTCCTCGATGTCGTGCGTGATGAACAGCACCGACAGCTTGAGCTGATCCCACATGTTGGTGAGGATCTCCTGCATCACCACCCGCGTCTGCGAGTCGAGCGCGCCGAAGGGTTCGTCCATCAGCAACACCTGCGGGCTGGTGGCGAGCGCACGCACGATGCCCACGCGCTGCTTCATGCCGCCCGAGAGCTGTTCCGGGTAGTGGTTCTCGAAGCCCAGCAGGCCGGTCAGCCCGAGCAGCGTGCGTGCCTTGCACTCACGCGCCTGACGGCTCACGCCAGCCATCTTCAGTCCGAACTCGACGTTCTGCCGCACCGACAGCCACGGGAACAGCGAGTACTGCTGGAACACCACGCCGCGCTCCGCACCGGGGCCGCGGATCGGTTCGCCGTCCACACAGGCCTCGCCTGCGGTGGGTTTGAGAAAGCCCGCCACGATGTTGAGCAGCGTCGACTTGCCGCAGCCCGACGGGCCGACGATGGAGACGAATTCGCCGGGTTTGACGTCCACCGAGATGCCGCTCACCGCGTCCAGCGGCTGGCCGTTCTGCGTGAAGCGCACGACCACGTCGCGGATCTCGATGTGCCCCCGGTTGCCGTTGGCTGTGCTCATTTTCCGTTCTCCTTGCCGCCGATGGACTGCCACGGCATGAGCAGACGTGCGGCCATGCGGATGCCGCCGCTGCACGCCAGGCCGAGCACGCCGATGACGATCATGCCGATGACGATGTTGGGGTACTCGATCAGCGAGTACGCCTCCCACGTGAAGTAGCCGACGCCGAACTGGCCCGAGATCATCTCGGCGGCGATCAGCGACACCCAGGCCACGCCCATGCCGACCGCCAGGCCGGTGAACACGTGCGGCAGAGCGGCCGGCAGGATCACCTGACCGAGCAGCGCCCGCTCGCCGGCGCCCAGACAGCGCGCCGCACGGATCAGCACCGGGTCGACCGAGGCCACGCCGTGCATGGTGTTGAGCAGGATCGGGAAGAACGAGCCGAGGAAGGTGATGAAGATGATGCTGGACTCGGTGGTCGGCCACAGCATGATCGACATCGGCACCCAGGCAATCGCCGGAATCGGCCGGATCACTTCCATCGCCGGAAACAGCAGGCCGCGCATCAGTGCGTAGCGGCCGATCAGCAGTCCCAGCGCGACCCCGACGACGGTTGCGAAGGCAAAGCCGATCAGGATGCGGCGCAGGCTGGTGGTGATGTTGGTGAAGAATCTCGGATCACCCGACAGCCGCACGGCCTCGTTGAACACCTCGCCCGGGGTGGGGATGTTGGTGAAGCGGATGTAGAGGTCCCAGCGGTACTCGGTGGCGACGTACCACAGCCCGACCAGCAGCAGGATCGAGGTCAGGCCCAGCAAGGCCCCGCCAGTGCGGCTGCCGGTCAGCGACGGCATGCGCGGCGGCGACACCGGGCGGGCCGCCGGAAACTCGGTCACCGTGGCGCGCGCCGGTTTCGCCCCGGCGGGCGGAGCGGGAACCGCCCCCACCGCCGGGGCGGCCGCGCCGCCGTCGTCAGCGTCGTGCGCAGGCACGACGCGCATGGACATTGCGGTTCCCATGACTCAGCCTCCGACCTTTGCGGCCGCCAGGGCCTCTTCGTAGGTTGCGAGCTTGCCGCCGCTCTTGCTGGCGTAAGCCTCGGCGTCCTTCTTCAGCAGGAAGGGCACGATCTCGGCACCCTTGATGGCGTAGAAGGCCTTGTCGGCGAAGAGCTTGATCTTCAGCGCTTCGTCAAAGACATACGCCACGCCGACCTTCTTGCCCTCGCCGCTGGCCTTCTTGACCGCCGACAGCGTGCACGACACCGACTTGTAGGCACTCACGCCCGCGCCTTCGACCCACACTTCGCCGCCCTTGCGCGGGGCGCTGATGGCGCCGCCGCACAGCGGATCGGTGCCGGAGATCTCGTAGTTGTCGAAGCTCGTCTTGCGCGCGTCGTAGTCCATGCCCATTTCCGCAAAGGCCTTGCGGATGTAGGTCTCGTCCGCCCACGCATCGGCGTCGAAGGCCTTCACGCGGCCCATGCGCTCGAGCACGCCGTGGTTGTACTTGGTGGCTTCGATCCATTTCGGCTTGATGGTGGCGTCCAGCGTGTGGATGCCGCCTGGTCCGAGGAAGATGTAGGCCACTTCCTTCTCGATGCGCGTCCATTCCTCGATCTTCGCAGCGGCCGCGACCGGGTCTTTCTGCAGCCACGCGTTGGCTTCGAGCAGGGCTTTCAGATAAGCGACAACGACTTCCGGGTATTCCTTGGCGAAGTCTTCGCGCACCACCACACCATGGAAGGTCGGCTGGTTGGTCTCGACGCCGTCGAAGATCTTGCGGGCGAAGCCGCGGTAGGGCAGCAGTTCGGCAAACGGCACGAAGTCGGCGTGCGCGTCGATGCGTTTCTCCTGCAGGCTGGAGGTGCCGACTTCCGGGCTCTGGCTGGACAGCTCGAAGTCGTCGGCCTTCCAGCCGTGGTCTTCGAGCGCCTTGAGCAGCATGCCGTGGGCGGCCGAACCGAAGGGCACCGAGACCTTCTTGCCCTTCAAATCCGACAGCTGGTAGTAGGGCGAATCCTTGTGCACCACCACGCCGTTGCCGGCGCCATCGACGTTGTAGGCGATCAGTGCAATCAGGCGGCTCTTGGTTTCCTTCGAGTTCTGGAAGGTCGCGCCATTCACCAGCAGCGGGTAGTCGCCCATCATGCCGATCTGCAGCGTGTTGGCGACCATGCCGTTGGTTACCGGCGGGCCGGAGCTGAAGTTCTGCCATTCGAGCTTGAACTCGATGTCCTTGTACTTGCCGTCCTTGGGCAGATGCTTTTCGAGCAGGCCCATCTGCTGGATGACGATGCCGCCGGTGACCGTGTTGGTGGTGGTGTTCTGCGTGCCGATGCCGATGGTCACGACCTTCTGCGCGAAGGCCGGAGCGACACAGCCGGCCACGGTGAGGGCGAACACGAGACGCCGCAGGGTGGCGCGGACGGGCGTTGCGGACTGCTTGCCTGATTTCATGATGTGCATCCTTTTCCGGTAGGGGTGATGGGCTTTCGGGATGACTCGGGTGTTGCCGGGGTGCCTGCGCGGTCCGCCCTTTTGGGGCGAGGCCGCGTCAGGCGGTTTCTCCGCTTTCCAGGTACTGGCGTTTGTCCTTCACGTCGGCCCACGCCTCGGCGTCCGGCAGGGGTTCCTGCTGGTCTTCGATGGGCGGCCATTCGAGGCTCAGCCGGGCGTTGAGCTCGACGAAATCGAGCTGGTCTTCCGGTACGTCGGCTTCGGCGTAGATCGCGCTGATCGGGCACTCGGGCACGCACAGGCCGCAGTCGATGCAGACCTCCGGGTCGATCACGAGGAAGTTCGGCCCCTCGTGGAAACACTCGACCGGACAGACGGCGACGCAGTCGGTGTATTTGCAGCGCACACAGGCTTCGGTAACGACGAAAGTCATGGCATCACCTCACTTGGCAGTGACCGCAATGGCGGTCAGCGCAAGCCGCGAGAGCTTGCGTACGTCGGGGTCGGGGTCGTTGGCGGCGATCTCCAGCGCCGGCACGGCGCGCGGGTCGGCAATCTCGCCGAGTGCAATGGCGGCTTCCTTGCGCAGGTTGCTGATGGAGTGGCTGAGTGCCCCGATCAGCGCCGGCACGCCGGCTTCGGCCTTGAGCCAGCCGAGGCTGCGCGCGGCCTTCACGCGCACCTGCCAGTAGTCGTCGGCCATCGCGCGCACCAGCTCGGGGATGGCCGGAGCGAGGCGCAGCTTGCCCAGCGTCTGCGCCCCTTCCTCGCGCACCATCCACGCGTTGTCGGCCAGCGCGCGGGTCAGTGACGGCAGCACGCTGATGGCGCTGGAGTAGCCCATGGCGCCGATGGCGATGCGGCGTACTTCGGCGTCGGTGTCGCGCGCCGCGACTTCGGCCAGTGCGCCAACGGCTTCGGCGCGCTTGAGGTAGCCGAGCACGCCAACCGCCTCGCGCCGCACGCCGGCGTCCTTGTCGTGCAGCGCGGCCATGGCCGGCTCGAAGGCTTCCGGCACGCGCAGGGCACGCACCGCGCGCAGCGCCAGCATGCGCACCTCGGCCTCGGCGTGGCCGAGCAGCGGAATCAGCGGCGGCGCGGACGAGGCTTCCTTCAGTTCGGCCAGCACCTCACCGGCTGCGGCGCGCACGCCGGGGTCGGTGTCGAGCAGCATCGGCGCGAGTTCGATGATGACTTCCGGCTCTTCGTAGCCTTCGAGTGCGCGGATGGCTTCGGTGCGCACCGCGGCGTCGCTGTCGGACAGGCGCGGCAGCAGCAGCGGCACGATGTCGTCTTCGTCGGAATACGGCAGGTCGATGACGGCCAGGCGGCGCACTTCGGCGTCGGCGCTGGTCAGGCGTTCGCTGATCGAGAGGGCGAGGATGTCCATGGTCGTCTCCCTCAGCGCAGCAGATAGGGGATGGCGACCTTGACCGCGCCGGTCGGGCAGTCGGTTTCGCACGGCAGGCAGTACCAGCATTCATCGAACTGCATGAAGGCCTTCTTCTTGACCATGTCGATGGCCAGCACGTCGAGCGGGCAGACATCGACGCAGACGGTGCAGCCCTTCTCGGCGATGCATTTGCCTTCGTCGACCGAAACCGGGGTTTGTGTGGTGGTGGTGGCGAGTGTCATTTCGGGTTCCTCTTTTGCGGGGGAATGGGTCAGGCGGCCTGCGGCGTGGGGGCGACGCGCAGACGTTCGTAGGCGCTGCGCTCTTCCTCGTCGATCTCGACGACGTAGGGTTCGACCGGCTTCTTGCGCATGCTCATGTGGCCCTGGCCGTCCTTGCTGAGCAGGGAGTGGCAGAACCAGTTCTCGTCGTCGCGGCCCGGGTGGTCGAGGTTGAGGTGGTACAGGCCCCAGCGGCTCTCGGTGCGGAACATCGAGGCGCGCGCGGCCATCTCGGCGCAGTCGAGGATGGAATGGGCTTCCATCGCGCGCATCAGCTCATGCGGGTTGGCGGCGTGCATGGCGGTGGCGTCTTCGCGGATCTCGTCGAAGCGGCGCAGCGCGATCTCGTACTTGCGCGTGATCTTGGGCGGCTGCAGGTAGTCATTCACCAGGCGGCGCGTCTTGTACTCGATCTGGAACGGCGTGAGGCCGTCGCTCTTCAGCAGCGGCGCCTCGATGCGCGTGGACTCCTTCGCCACGGCGCCCTCGTCGAGCGCGCCTGCACTGGCGCCGCCGCAGTACTCGGCCGCGTTGATGCCGCACAGCCGGCCATACACGAAGGCGCCGAGCATGTAGTTGTGCGGCACGCTGGCGCAGTCGCCGGCTGCATACAGGCCTTTCACCGAGGTCTCGCCGCGTGAATTGGTCCAGATGCCCGAGGCGCTGTGGCCGCTGCAGAAGCCGATCTCCGAGATGTGCATCTCGATCATCTGGCTGCGGTAGTCGTTGCCGCGGTTCTCGTGGAAGCGGCCGCGGCTGGGGCGCTCGTTGGTGTGCAGGATGTGCTCGATCTCGCCGATGGTTTCTTCGGCGAGGTGGTCGAGCTTGAGGAATACCGGGCCGTTGCCGCTCTGCAGCTCGTTGTGGAACTCGAGCATCATCTGCCCGCTCCAGTAGTCGCATTCGATGAAGCGCTCACCCTTTGAGTTGGCCGTGAAGCCGCCGAACGGGCCGGTCACGTAGGCACAGGCCGGGCCGTTGTAGTCCTTGATCAGCGGGTTGATCTGGAAGCACTCGAGGTTCGCCAGATCGGCGCCGGCGTGATACGCCATGGCGTGGCCGTCGCCGCAGTTGGTGGGGTTCTCGTAGGTGCCCATCAGGTAGCCGGAGGCCGGCAGGCCGATGCGCCCGGCGGCACCAGTGGAGATCACAGCGGCCTTGCAGCGGATCACGTACAGGTCGGCGGTGCGGCAGTCAAAGCCCATGACGCCGGTGACCTCGCCGTTGGCGCCGGTCAGCACGCGCGTGACGACCACGCGGTTGGTGATCTCGACGCGGTTGCGCTTGAGCTGGCGGTACAGGATGCGCTTCATGTGGTGGCCTTCCGGCATCGGCAGCACGTAGCTGCCGAGGTGGTGCACCTTGCGCACGGCGTAGTCGCCGGTCTCGTCCTTCTCGAACTTCACGCCCCAGCGGTCGAGCTCCTGGATCATGTCGAAGCTGCCGGTGGCATAGGCCATCACGGCTTCCTGATCGACGATGCCGTCGTTGGCGATGGTGATTTCCTTGACGTACTGCTCGGCCGTGGCGTGGCCGGGGATGACGGCGTTGTTCAGGCCGTCCATGCCCATCGAGATCGCGCCGCTGCGCTTGACGTTGGCCTTGTCGATGAGCAGCACGCGCAGCTTGGGGTTTTGCTCCTTGGCCTTGACGGCCGCCATCGGGCCGCCGGTGCCGCCGCCGATGACGACGAGGTCGAATTCCAGATCAATGCGTTTCATGACTTCTCCTTCCTGGTTGCGGCGCCCGGCAGCCTCGCGGGCGGGGTTTTCTGCGTGGTGTGTGCGGCTTGGAATCAACTGCGGTCGATGCGCAGGCGGTACTGGAAGGCATCGCCGCGGTAGTACAGAAACTCGAAATCGATCGGCACGTCGTCGGCCCAGGTCAGGCGTTCGATGCGCAGCAGCGGCGAGGCTTCCTCCACGCCGAGATGCCGCGCCAGCGACTCGTCGGCGGCAATGGCCTCGATCTGCACGTCGGCGTGGGTCAGGTTGCGTCCGAGGTCGTTTTCGAGAATCACGAAGATGTCGCGCGTGGCGAGGTCTTCCTGCGCCAGGCGCTGGCCCAGTTCGGGCGGGAAATAGCTGACGTCGACCGAGATCGGCTCGCGGTTGAGGTAGCGCAGGCGCTGGATCTCGAACACCGGCGCGCCGGGCTTCAGGTTCAGGCGCTGCGCCACGGCCGGGCTGGCGGCCACCGTGCGGCTCGACAGCAGCATCGAATAGGTCTCATAGCCCGACGGGCTCATGGCCTCCCCGAAGCCCTGCAGTTTCGACAGACTCTGGAAGGCCTTGGGCTTGGCCACGAAGCTGCCCTTGCCCATCACCTTGAAGATCAGCCCCTCTTTCTGCAGGTCGCCGAGTGCCTGGCGGATGGTGATGCGGCTCACGCCGAAGGCCGAGATCATCTGGCTCTCCGACGGCATCTGCGAATGCGGCGCATAGCTGCCGTCGAGGATGCGGCGGCGCAGGATTTCGCGGATCTGTGCGTGCAACGGAACCGGCGACAGCGGTGCAATGAGGTCTGCACTGCGGACGGGCTTCGGTGCTGCGAGTGGTTTAGGAGCCGGGCTCATTGGGTGCCTCGTAAAAACCTGTTATGACGAGTTCTATCTAGCAAGGACGGTGCCAGAAAAATCGCAGTGCAGCATTCAGTCGGAATGTGCTGTTTACAAACGAAAAGATGTACTTGGGAAAATTAACTAGAAATAGCAGACTAAAAGATGCTGCACTGCAGAAGTGCGTTCGGCCGGTCGCGGTGTTCCGCTGCGGTGCGTAATCCGGCGTCAGCCCTGCGGCCAGGCGGCCAGCGCTCCGGCGGAAAACAACAGCGCCAGCACCAGCGGTCGGAACAGCCGCTTGTCCATTCGCCCGAACAGGCCGGCGCCGAGCAGGCAGCCGGCATGGAACAGCGGAGCGAGCAGAAGGCCCAGCACCAGCAGCGGCAGTGTCAGCACGCCGAGCAGGCCGAGTACCACCAGGGCGAGTGGATACAGGCAGGCGAAATACACGATGAAGTTCGCGCGAATGCGCACCGGATCGCGCTCGACCCCGAGCACATACACAATGGCCGGCGGCCCGCCGATGCCGCCGAAGGCCGTCATCACGCCGCTCAGCAGACCGATTCCGAACGACGCCGGACGGCTGGCTCGACGCGCAAAGCGCAGTCCGGTGAGCAGCACGCAGGCGCTGACGATCACCGAAACGCCGACCAGGGTGCGAAAGGCATGCGCCGGCAGCAGCCCGATCAGCCAGATGCCGGCCGGCAAACCGAGCATGGCCGCGAGCAGCATCGGCCGCAGCAAGGCCCCGTCGGCCGTCCAGATCGCGCGGCGCGACAGGGTCGGCCCCAGCGGCAGTGCGCACAGCACGGTGACCAGCGCGAGGGTGTGATGCGGCGGCAGCACGCGCGACAGCAGCGGCGCCATCGCCAGCGCTGCGCCAAAACCCGTGAGCCCGCGCAGCACGCCGCCCAGAGCGGCGGCCAACGCCAGCACGAACCAGGTGGTGACATCCAGCGCGGCAAAGGCTTCGGTGATGGTCGAGAGTGCGGACATCGCGGACATGCAACTCCTCCGGCGGACGGTCGCGGGCATCAACGCGCGCACGACCTGTCATGACAAGTTGCTCCGAGCAAGGAACGCGCCACGTTGCGCGTAGTTGCGGATGCATCCGGAATCTCCCGATGTGTGCGGCCCGCGCCTCATTGCGCGTGCCGGATGTCCGCCGGTTTGCGCCCCGACGGCGTGCGTGATGCGTGATGCGCGCCCCGCACGGGGGCATGCCCTAGTCGAGCCAGACGATGAGCAGCAGGCTCGCCACCAGCAGATGAATCCACAGCAGCCCGGCGAGCAGCCACACCCGGCCGCCGGCGGCGCGAATGTCGGTGAAGCGGGTGGTGGCGCCCAGCGCTGCCAGGCCGATTGCGAGCAGTGCCTGAGCAGCCAGCGAGCCGGTCTGATGCACGAGCGGCGGCAGCACGCCGCTGGCGTTGAGTGCAATGGCGGCGACAAAGCCCCACAGAAAGCCCGGCACGCGCGGCGCCTTGCCGCCCTCGCCGCGTCCGACGAACAGCGCAACGCACATCACCGCCGGCGCCAGCATCATCACGCGCAGCATCTTCTCGACCAGCGCGGTCGCGGTTGCGGCGTCGCCGATGGCGGCGGCGGCCGCCACGACGTGGCCCAGCTCATGTACGGAAAGTCCGATCCACAGCCCGAAGGCGGCGTCGGACAGCCAGTCCAGCGGGTGCAGCGCCGGCAGGATGAGCATGCCGAGCGTGCCGAACACCACGATGGCGGCGACCGCGGCGGAGATGTGGCGCGGCTGCGCGCCCAGCACCGAATCGGTGGCGGCAATTGCCGCCGCGCCGCAGATGGCGCTGCCCGAGCCGAGTAGCAGCGCCAGATCGCGCTCGATGCCGAGCAGGCGTCCGGCGAACACCGCCAGCGCCAGCGTCGAGGCGACGATGGCCAGCGCCATCAGCGGGCCGCTCCAGCCCACCGAGGCGAGTGCGTCAGTGCCCACGTGCAGGCCATACAGCGCGATGCCCCAGCGCATCAGGCGGCCGCGCGCCACGGCAATGCCGGTGGCGCCGCGCAGTGGCAGCGCCGGCCACAGATTGCCGACCAGCATGCCGAGCACCAGCGCCAGCGGCAGCCAGCCCAAGCCGATGGAGGCGGCGCCGGGGGCAATCGACAGCGCCGCTGCCGCCGCGCTGATGGCAATGCAGCCACCCAGCCCGAGGCGGGTTCCGTTGTGCGGCAGGGCGGCGCTTATGTTCATGGCGGAATATCGTTATGGCGAAGAGTTCCGTCACTGTAGGGGTGTGGCATCCATGCGCAAATATGCGGTAAGTTACGCATCCATTACCTGAGGTTATGTATGAACCTGAACCTGCTGCGCATCTTCGTGGCGGTGGTCGATGCGCGTGGCTTCTCGCGCGCGGCCGAGTCGCTGGGCATCAGCCAGCCCGCCACCTCCAAGGCGGTGCGCGAGCTCGAGAGCCAGCTCGATACCCTGCTGCTTGAACGCAAGGGGCGGAGCTTCGAGGTGAGTGAGCCGGGACGGCTGCTGTACGACTACGGGCGCAGCATCTTCGCGCTCGAGCGCGAGGCCGACGAGGTGGTTCGCTCGTTCGGCGCGCTGGATCGCGGCGAGCTGGTAATCGGCGCCAGCACCACCATCGCCACCTACTGGCTGCCGCCCTATCTGGCGCGCTTTCACGAGCGCTATCCCGGCATCGCGCTGCGCCTGGTCAGCGCCAACACCGCGCATATCGCCGAGGAACTGCTGGAATGCCGCATTGATGTGGCGCTGGTCGAAGGGCCGGTGGTCGATCCGCGCTTCGAGACGCGCGCGTGGCGTGAGGACGAGATGGTGGTGATCGTCGCGCGTACCGAAGATCTGCCGTCCGACCGCGTGATGGACCCGGCGGCGCTGGCCGAACAGCTATGGGTGGTGCGCGAGCGCGGTTCGGGCAGCCGCGAGGCCACCGATTCGGTGCTGGCCGGGCTGGGCATCGTGGCGCCGCAGACCATCGAAGTCGGCAGCAATGAGGCCATCGTGCAGACCGTCGCGGCCGGCGCCGGCCTGGGATTGGTGCCGCGCATCTGCGCGCGCGATCAGCTCGCGCTGGGCCGCGTGCACCGCGTGCTGCCGCAGAAGGGTCCGCTGCTGCGCCAGCTCTACCGCATGCGCCTGCCGCAGCGCCCGGTCAGCCACGCCGCGCTGGCTTTTGAGGCCTTGCTGCTGGAACCTGCAACAGGAAAATGACCATGCACGACGACGCCCACACCATCACCACCGAAGCGCAGCTCGACGCGCTGTTCGGCACGGTCGCTGCGCCCTCGCTGAAGAAGGAGATCGACCATATTCACCCGCTGTACCGGCAGATGATCGAGGCCTCGCCCTTCTTCATCATGGCGACGGCCGGGCCGGACGGGCTGGATGCTTCGCCGCGCGGTGATCCCGCCGGTTTCGTGGTGGTCGAGGACGAGCGCACGCTGCTGCTGCCCGAGCGGCGCGGCAACAACCGCGTGGATTCGCTGCGCAATCTGGTCGAGGATCCGCGCATCGCGCTGCTGTTCCTGATCCCCGGTGTCGGCGAGACCTTGCGCGTGAACGGCCGGGCCCGCATCAGCACGGCGCCGGCGCTGCTCGACCGCTTTGCCATGCACGGCAAGCCGCCGCGTTGCGTGCTGGAGGTGCGCGTCGAGCGGGTGTACTTCCAGTGTGCGCGGGCCATCCAGCGCTCCGGGTTGTGGCAACCAGCGCCGGCCGATCGGCGGGCGCAACTCCCCACGCCAGGGCGCATTCTTGAAGCGCTGACTGCCGGCGAGGTGGACGCCGGACGCTACGACCGCGAACTGCCCGCGCGTCAGCGCGACACGCTGTATTGACGAGGGTCTGCATGACACGACACGCAATGGTCATGCGGCGGTAACGGCTACGTCATCGCGGCTCAGCAGGATGCGGTGCTTTCATCCACAGCCTGTCGAGCCATGACCAATCGTTCATTGATGTCCCGTCCGGTGCCGCGAGCACTGGCCGTCATATTTGCAGCCTCCACGCTCGCTGCTTGCTTCGGCGGCGGGGGAGGTGGTGGCGGCGGCGATGGGGGCGGTGTGCAGACGCCGAGCTCCATCCGCCTGTCCACACTCGGCCGTTATTCGACCGGCCTGTTCGCGCAGTCCGCAGCCGAAATTCCGGCCTTCGACAAGGCTTCGCGGCGTGCTTTTGTGGTTAACGCCCAGAGTGGTCGGCTGGATGTGCTCGACCTGTCTGCGCCGGCCGCGCCGGTCAAGCTCGACGAGATCGATGCTTCGGTGATTGAGGCTGGGGCCGTCGTTAACAGCGTTGCCGCGTCGGGCGGCATGGTCGCCGTCGCCATCCAGGCGGCAGTCAAGACCGACTACGGCTATGTGGCGTTGTATGACGCGGCCACGCTGGCGCTGCTGGGCTCGATAGAGGTCGGTGCGCTGCCCGACATGCTGACTTTCACCCCCGACGGTGAGACCTTGCTGGTCGCCAACGAGGGCGAGCCGAGTGACGACTACCAGATCGATCCGGTCGGCGAGGTGTCGATCATCGACGTGCGCGATCCGAGCAACCTGGTGGCCCGGACCGCCGGTTTCGGTAACTGGGTCGGGCAGGAAGCCAGCTTGCGCGCCGCCGGTGTGCGCATCTACGGCCCCGGCGCGAATGCGGCGCAGGATCTCGAGCCCGAGTACATCGCGGTGTCCGCCGACGGCACTACGGCGTGGATCACGCTGCAGGAGAACAACGCCTTGGCGAAGCTCGACATCCCCTCGGCCACCATCACTGCCATCCTGCCGCTGGGCTTCAAGGATCTTGGCCTGCCCGGTAACGGTATTGATGCCAGCGACGACCCCGCAGAAATCGACATCGCAGTGCGTCCGGGCGTGCTCGGCATGTACCAGCCCGACGCCATCGTGAGCTATCGCGCCAACGGTCAGGACTACCTGGTGTTGGCAAACGAGGGTGACGCGCGCGCCTGGGGTGAGGACAACGACGATTACTGGGGCGATGGTTCCGGTACAGGTGACACCAGCCTTGGCTTTGTCGAGGAATTCCGCGTCAAGCACCTGGTGCATACCTCGGGCTTCCCGCGCCGTCGGGGTGACGACTTGCCGCCGCAACTCGACCTGCTGGCGGGCGGCGCCCTGCTCAATCCGACGACCTTTGCATGGTGCGGTGCTGTTGCAGGTGATCCGCTTGCCTGTCGTGCGGATGAGCAGCTCGGTCGCCTCAACATCACGTGGACCATGGGCTATCGCACCGATGGCAGCGGCAACCCGGTGATGTTCGATTCGACCGGCGCGCAGAACCCGTCCGGTGATCGCCTGATGTACGACAACCTGTATGCCTACGGCGGTCGGTCGTTCTCGATCCGTGACGCGGACGGTGCGCTGGTGTGGGATTCGGGCGATGCCTTCGAGCAGTATCTGGCGAGTGCCGAATGCCGCCTTGGCCCGGTGCGCGACATCCCCTGCGCCACCTACTTCAACTCGGGCCACGACGAAGGCGACGCCTTCGATAGCCGCAGCGATGCCAAGGGCCCCGAGCCGGAAGGCATCGAAGTGGGCCGTCTCGGCAACAAGACCTTCGCCTTCGTTGGGCTGGAGCGCATGGGGGGCGTCATGGTGTACGACATCACCGATCCGGCTGCCCCGATTTTCGTGGACTACTACAACAGCCGTGCTGACTGGACATCCGACCCGGAAACCGTGCTGGGAACGGTGGGTGATCTGGGTCCGGAGGGGTTGAAGTTCGTTTCTGCCGACGACTCGCCGACCGGTGAACCGCTGCTGATCGTCGGCAACGAGGTCAGCGGAACGACGGTGATCTACCGCATCGAGCAGACCATCGCACCCTGAAGCTGCCGGCAGGGAGACCAGCGCGGGGTGCCTTCGGGCATCCCGCGTTTTTTTGTAAGCCAGGCTTGTATTACAGCGCTTGTGCGAAGCGTCATCGTACTGCCACGCAGCCATAAAGTTGCTGTATCAATCGAGCCCCATCCTCACGGCTTTTCAACCGAAGCCGGAGCGATCTGACCATGAGTCACCTCGATGACAGCAAGTCCTACGACGACGAACCCGACCGTAACGCCAAACAGAGCACCCACTTCAACGAAGTCCTGCAGATCCGTCTGTCACGTCGCAACCTGATGAAGGGTAGTGCAGCGGTCGTTGCGGCATCGGCGCTCGGTACGACGCTGTCCGGCTGTTTCGGCGGTGGTGGCGGCGGTGGTGGTGGGGGCGGTTCCAACCCCGGTTTCACCGAACCGGTGCTCGGCTTCAATGCCATTCCCGTCACGCGGGCTGACACCTGCACCGTGCCGGCCGGCTACACCGCGACGCCTTTCCTGCCCTGGGGTACGCCGATCTGCGGCAGCTACCCGGCGTTCCAGAGCGATGCCAGCAACACCGGTGCCGAGCAGGAGCAGCAGATGGGCCAGTGCCATGACGGCATGCACTTCTTCCCGATCAACGGCAGCTCGACGCACGGCCTGCTGGTGATGAACCACGAATACATCATCCCCAACACCCTGCACACCAACGGCCCGACGGTGGTCAGCGGCGCGCGCACGGTGCCGGACGAGGTGCGCAAGGAGATCGCCGCGCACGGTGTCGCGATCGTCGAGATCCAGCGCAACGTCGGTGGCGTCTGGGAAGTGGTGCGCGGCCAGTACAACCGCCGTATCACCGGCGCTACGCCGATGGCGCTGCGCGGGCCGGTGCGCAGTCACGAGAAGGTCGTCACCAAGTACAGCCCGCAAGGCACGGCCACGCGCGGCACGCTCAACAACTGCGCCAACGGTTACACGCCGTGGAACACCTACCTTGCGTGCGAGGAAAACTGGGCTGGCTACTTCGTGAATGCCGACGCCTCGCGCCCGCGCGAGCACACCGGATACGGCGTGCCGTCGTCCAACGGTCGCTACCGCTGGGAAACCGTGGCGGGTGACGCCACCGAGCGTTTCAACTGCGCCATCACCGGTGCCAACTCCAGCGAGGACTACCGCAACGAGTGCAACACCTTCGGTTGGATCGTCGAAATCGACCCCTTCGACCCCGACTCCACGCCGATCAAGCGCACCGCGATGGGCCGCTTCGGTCACGAGGGCTGTGTCTTTGCTCCGCCGGTCGAGGGCCGCCCGATGGCCTTCTACTCGGGTGACGATTCGCAGAACGAATACATCTACAAGTTCGTCACGCGCAACAACTACTCGGCCGCGACCGCCAGTGGCAGCCTGCTCGACGAGGGCACGTTGTACGTTGCCCGCTTCGATTCCGACGGCTCCGGCCGCTGGCTGGCGCTGGACTTCAATGATCCGGACTTCCTGCAGGCCTGCATTGATGCCTCGGTGAGCTTCTCCGACCAGGGCGATGTGCTGCTCAACACGCGTCTGGCCGCCGATGCCGTGGGCGCCACGCCGATGGACCGCCCGGAATGGGGCACGGTCCATCCGGAAACCGGCGAGGTGTACTTCACGCTCACCAACAACAGCAGCCGCGCCTCGGCCGATGCTGCCAACCCGCGTGCGCCCAACCCCTACGGCCACATCATCCGCTGGCGTGAAGACAACAACGACCATTCCGGCACGAGCTTCCAGTGGGACATCTTCGTGCTCTCCGGTCCGGACAGCGACAGCGGCGTGCTGGGCAATGCCGCCAATCCGCTCGATGCCGATTCCATCCACGCCAGCCCGGACGGCCTGTGGGTAGCCCCCAACGGCATCCTGTGGATCCAGACCGACATGAGCGGTTCGCAGCAGACCAGTGGCCCCTTCGGCGAGAACCAGATGCTGGCGGCCGAGCCGCAGACCGGCCGCATCCGTCGCTTCTATCAGGGGCCGCTGCAGCAGGAGACCACCGGCATCGCGATGACGCCGGATCTGGGCACCATGTTCATCAACATGCAGCACCCGGGCGAGCAATCCGGCGTGGGCAACTTCACCAGCAACTGGCCCGATCGTGCGCAGCCTTACACCTCGGTCGATTCGTCCGGCCCGCGTCCGCGTTGCGCAACGGTGATCATCACGCGTGACGACGGGGGCGAGATCGGGGTCTGAACCTCCGTACGCGCTGAGTTGAGCAAGGGCCGCCCGCACAGGGCGGCCCTTTTTCATGCCGCTGGCGGATGGTTTGCAGCACGCGTGTTGCAGTCATGTTGCTGCAACACCGGCGCGTCAGACTGCGCCACGTTCCTCGCCGCATGCCGCGCCATGACTTCATTTCCGCTTGTTCGTCGCCTGCTCCTCCCGCTGTGCTGGGGGCTCGCCGTGCTGTTTGCGGCGTGGGTGACGGCCAGCTTGTGGTGGCGTTTTGCCGCACCCGAGGCGGTGGCGGCCGTGCCGCGCCACGAAACCGATCCGCGCAAGGCGGCGGCCGCCATTCTGGCGCGCGCCGCACCGTTGCAGCGGGCGCAGGCGGCAGCGATCGAGCAGCGCGCGCAGTTTCGCGTGATCGGACTCGCCACCGGCTTCGAGAACCTTCCCGGCTTTGCCTTGTTGCGTGCGCCCGACGGCGCGGTGCTGGCGCTGCGTGTCGGGGAGGCGCTGCCGGACGGGCGCCGTGTCGAGCGTATCGAGGCGGATGCCGTGGTGCTTGACGGGCAGCGCCTGCCTGCACCTGCAGTGCCCCTGCCGGCGACGGCTGCTGCCACTTCCGACTGATCCGATCACTTCGAGTCCCGCTGATGCTTCCCTTCGCCGTGCTGCGCCGCTTTGTCTGTGTCGCCCTCTTCCTCCCGCTGCTGTCGTGGTCGGCCGAGGACAGCGTGTCACTCAATTTTCGCGGGGCCGAGATCGAATCCGTGGTGCAGGCCATCGGCCGCATCGCCGGGCGAAACTTCCTGATCGACCCGCGCGTGAAGGGCACTATCGATCTGGTCACCAACACGCCGGTGCCGGCGAATACCAGCTATGCCCTGCTGCTGTCGGCGCTGCGTCTGCAGGGCTATGCGGCGGTCGAGGAGAACGGCGTCACCAAGATCATTCCGGAAGCGGACGCCAAGACGCACGCCGTGCCGGTGCTGGCCGACAGCGACGTCGGACTGCGCGGCGACCGGATGGTGACGCGGGTGTTCGCGCTGCGCCATGAATCGGCCAGCCAGCTTGCCGCCGTGCTGCGTCCGCTGGTGACGTCCAACAACACCGTGGCGGCGTTTCCGTCGAACAATTCGCTGGTCGTGACGGACTACGCCGAAAACGTCGAGCGCATCGCCGCCATCGTTGCCAGCATCGACATCGGCCAGGACGGCTTGAGCGTGATCGAATTGCAGCATGCGGTGGCGGCCGATCTTGCTCCGCTGGTGACACGCCTGCTGTCCGCCCAGCCCGGTGCGGCGAGCGGTGGTGTGCCGCCGCCGCAGGTGGTGGCGGAGCCGGCCACCAACATGCTGCTGATCCGGGCCGACTCGCCGGCTCAGGTGACCGAGGTGCGACGCCTGGTCAGCACGCTCGACCGGCCCGGTGCGGGCGGCAATCTGCGCGTGGTGTACCTGCGCAACGCCGATGCCACCCAGGTGGCGGCCACGCTCAATGCAGCGCTGTCGGGCGAGGCGCCGGGCGCCGGGACGGCATCGCTTGCCGGCGCCGAAGGCAGCATGCCGGTCACGGCGCGCACCGAAGCCACCGGCCGTGTCGGTGCCGTGCAGGCCGATGCGGTCAACAACGCCCTCATCATCAACGCGCCGGACGCGGTGTACCGCAGCCTGCGCAGCGTCATCGAGCAGCTCGACCGGCGCCGCGCGCAGGTCTACATCGAGGCGCTGGTGGCAGAGATATCGACCGAGCGGGCGGCTGAATTCGGCATCCAGTGGATGGGCGGCGCCAAGATCGGTTCGGGCGGTCTGGTCGGCGGCACCGGATTCGGCAGCGGCAACAGCAACCTGTTCAACCTGGTCGCCGGCAACGCCTCGGGCAACACTTCGCTGCCTGGTAACGGCCTGAACCTCATTCTCGGCGGCGGCACGGTGAACGTACCCGGCATCGGCGAGATTCTCAGTCTGGGCTTGCTGGCCCGCTTCCTCGAGAACGAGGTGCGCGCCAACATCCTGTCGACGCCCAACATCATCACCCTCGACAACGAAGAGGCGAAGATCGTCGTCGGGCGCAATCTGCCGTTCGTCACCGGGCAGTACACCAACACCGGCGGCGGCACGACGCCGACCAACCCGTTCCAGACCATCGAGCGCCGCGACGTCGGCCTGACGCTGAAGGTCAAGCCGCAGATCTCCGAGGGCGGCGCGATCCGGCTCGAGATCTTCCAGGAGGCGTCGGCCGTCATCGGCAACGCCGACACGGTGGCCGGCAGCGGCCCGGTGACCACCAAGCGCTCCATCGAATCGATGGTGCTGGTCGACGACGGCGCCATCATCGCGCTGGGCGGCCTGGTCGAAGACAGCTATGCGCTCGGCGAGGAAAAGGTGCCGCTGCTCGGCGACCTGCCGATTGCCGGCAACCTCTTCCGCTACGAGACGCGCAAGCGCGCCAAGACCAATCTGGTGGTGTTCCTGCGCCCGGTGATCCTGCGCGATGCCGGTAGCTACGATGCGCTGACGCAGTCGCGCTATGACTACGTGATCGGCCAGCAGCGCGCCGTCGCCCGACCCGGCGATCTGATGCGCGGCGAGGAGCCGCCGCCCGAACTGCCGCCGGTCGAGACCGCCGTGGTGGTTCCCGTCGCTGAGGCGCGTGCGGTGCTGCTGGATATGCCTACCGAGGTGGCGCGGTGAGCGGTTCAGCCGTTCCCTACGCCTTCGCCCGCGGTCAGGGCGTGCTGGTGGCCGCACTGGGCGCGGCCAGCGCCGAAGTGTGGGCGCGCGAGGGTGCCCACCCCGCCGCGTTGGCGGAACTGCGCCGTGAACTGGGTGTGCCGCTGAGCGTCACGCGTGTATCGCGCGCGGCCTTCGACGCCCGTCTGGCCGAAACCTACAGCGCCGGTAACGGCACGGCCGCCGAGGTGGTGGCCGACGTAGGGCAGGAGGTCGACCTCGATCAGTTGATGACCGAGCTTCCGGCGGTCGAAGACCTGCTCGAGCGTCAGGACGATGCGCCCATCATCCGGCTCATCAATGCCCTGCTGACGCAGGCAGTGCGCGAAGGCGCGTCGGATGTGCACATTGAGCCCTTCGAGCGCGAATCGGTGGTGCGCCTGCGCCGCGACGGCGTGCTACGTGACATCGCGCGCCCGCATCGCGGTCTGCACGCCGCCATGGCCTCGCGCATCAAGATCATGGCGCACCTCGACATCGCCGAGAAACGCCTGCCGCAGGACGGCCGCATCGGCCTGCGACTGGCCGGGCGGCAGGTGGACGTGCGTGTGTCCACGCTGCCCACCACGCACGGCGAGCGTCTCGTGCTGCGTCTGCTCGATCCGCGTGCCGGTCGCATCGGGCTCGACCAGCTCGGCATGGCGCCAGACACCTGCCAGCAGTTTCAGGCGCTGCTGGGGGAGCCGCACGGCATCCTGCTGGTAACCGGCCCCACCGGCTCGGGCAAGAGCACGACCTTGTATGCCGCCCTGCAGACACTCGATGCAGGCTCACTGAACATCGTCACGGTTGAAGATCCGGTCGAATACGACCTGCCCGGAGTGGGCCAGATCCAGGTCAATCCGCGCATCGAGCTCGACTTCGCCCGCGCGTTGCGCGCCATCCTGCGGCAAGACCCCGACGTGATCCTGATCGGCGAGATCCGCGACGCCGAAACCGCCCGCATCGCCGTGCAGGCCAGCCTCACCGGCCACCTTGTGCTGGCCACGCTGCACACCAACGATGCGGTTTCGGCCGTCACCCGCCTGCTCGACATGGGGATCGAACCCTTTCTGCTCGCCTCCAGCCTGCGCGGCGTGCTGGCGCAGCGGCTGGTGCGCTGTCTGTGCGAAGCGTGCAGCGCGCCGGGCGAGGTACCGGGCACGCGCGTGGCCGTCGGTTGCGCCGCCTGCGGCCACACCGGCTATGCCGGACGCAACGGCATCTATGAACTTGTCACGCTTGACGATGCGCTGACCCGCATCGTGCGCGACGGCGGTGACGAAGATGCCCTGCGTACGCTGGCCCGCCAGCACGGCAGCCGCAGCCTGGGTGACGACGGACGCCGCCACGTGGCCACCGGGCGCACCAGCGAAGACGAGCTGCAGCGCGTCATGCGCCGCTGACGGAGCACCCGCATGGCTGCCTACCGCTACCGCGCCCTGGCCGCTGACGGCCGCGAACAAGGCGGTGTCATTGATGCCGACAGCCCGCGCGGCGCACGCACCCTGCTGCGCGAGCGTGGCCTGCATCCGCTGGAGGTCGCCGGGCTCGGCGGCGGCCGCTCGGGCGCTTTGCGCGCGCGCGTGCCGCTGGCCGAGCTGACCTTGCTGACGCGCCAGTGGTCGACGCTGCTGGCTTCCGGTCTGACCGTGGAAGCGGCGCTGGCGGCCATGATCGAACAGAGCGAGCGCGAGGCTGTGCGTCGCCTGCTGGCCGGCGTGCGCGCCGAGGTGCTGGCGGGTTTCAGCCTGCACGCCGCGCTCGACCGCCACGCGACGGCTTTCCCGCCGCTGTACCGCGCCTCGGTGGCGGCCGGCGAGCGTTCCGGCGAACTGGCGCGCGTCATGCAGCAGCTGGCCGATCACCTTGAACGCGGCGGGGACCTGCGCCGCAAGACGCTGCAGGCGCTGGTCTATCCAGCCGTCGTCGCGCTGGTGGCAGTGCTGGTGATTGCCGCGCTGATGATCTGGGTGGTGCCGCAGGTGGTGGGCGTGTTTGCGCAGGGCGGCCGCACCCTGCCGCTGCTCACGCGCACCTTGATCGCGGCATCGAACTTCCTGCGTGACTGGGGCTGGCTGCTGCTGGTAGTGCTGGGCGCCGCGGGGGCGCTGGCGGTGGCGTTGCTGCGTGACGAGACGGTGCGCCGCCGCGCCGACCGCTTCTTGTTGGCCTTGCCGCTGCTGGGACGCCATCTGCGCACGCTCGACGCCACACGCTTTGCCAGCACGCTGGCCATTCTGGTGGCCAGTGGCGTGCCGCTGCTGGCGGCACTCGAAGCCGGTGGCCGCGTGGTGGCGCGCCTGCCGGTGCGCGATGCCGTGGCCGCTGCCACCGCCCGCGTGCGCGAAGGCGCCGGGCTGTCGCGCGCGCTGGCGGCGACGCGGGCCTTTCCGCCGCTGCTGGTGCACATGGTGGCCAGCGGCGAAGCCACCGGCCGCATCGAAGCCATGCTCGAGCGCGCTGCCGCGCTGCAGCAGCAGGAGCTGGAAACGCGCACCGCCACCCTCACCACGCTGCTCGAACCCCTGTTGTTGCTGCTCATGGGCGGCTTCGTGCTGCTCATCGTGCTGGGCGTGATGCAGCCCATCATCGAAATCAACACCGTCCTGAGGTAGTCATGCCCGTTCGTCTTGCCCGCCGCGCTCGCGGTTTTACCTTGATTGAGGTGATGGTGGTGATCGTCATTCTCGGCATCCTCGCCGCCCTGGTGGTGCCGCGCATCATGAGTCGGCCGGACGAGGCCCGCGTGACCGCCGCGCGCCAGGACATCGCCTCGCTGATGCAGGCGCTCAAGCTCTACCGCCTCGACAACCGCCGCTACCCGACGACCGCGCAAGGGCTCGCCGCCCTGGTCGAGCGGCCCACCGCAGAGCCCTTGCCGCCCAACTGGAAGCCCTATCTGGACCGGCTGCCGATGGACCCCTGGGGCACGCCTTACCAGTACCTCAGCCCCGGTCTGCAGGGTGAGGTGGACGTAATGAGTTTCGGCGCCGACGGGCTTGCCGGCGGAGAAGGCTTCGATGCCGATGTCGGTTCCTGGCAGCCCTGAGCGCGGCTTCACGCTGATCGAGGTGCTGGTGGTGCTGAGCATCCTCGGCATCGCGCTCGGGGGCGTGAGTCTGGCGGTGGACAGTGCGCGGCGCGATGACGTCGACCTGTCCATCGAGCGCCTGCGCATGGCGCTTGAAGCCGGTGTGGAGCGGGCCGCCGCGCGCGGCCGCCCAATCGCGCTGGAGCGTGTGCCGGGGGCCTACCGCTTCAGTGAACTGGACGTCGACGGGCGTTGGCGGGCACTGCATGAGCCGCCCTTGTTCGTGTCGCGCGAACTGCCGTCCGCTCTCGCGTGGGGCGGTGGCGAGCGGCGCACGGTGCTGACCCAGCGTGCCGCGCCGTTCGAACTGGTGCTGCTCGACGGCGGCCGGCGCCACCGCCTGGTGTCCGACCGTAACGGCCGCGTCACGCACGCCGCGCCGGTGCCGATGCCATGAACCATGCTCGCGGCTTCACGCTGATCGAGACGCTGGTGGCGCTGCTGATCGTGGCGGTGGCGCTGGTGTCGGCGCTGAACGCGCTGGGGAGCAGCGCCGATGCCGCAGCGGCGCTGCGCGAACGCACCTTGGCCGACTGGGTGGCGCAGAACCGGTTGGCCGAACTGCGCGCGCAAGGCCGCTGGCCACGGCTGGGCGTAAGCGAGGGTCGGGTCGAGCAGGCGCGCACGGTGTTCGTGTGGCGCGAGCGCGTCGAGGCCACCCAGAATCCGTTCTTCCGGCGCGTCGAGGTCGATGTGTTCGACGCCAGCGGACGCCGCCGCCTGACGCAGCTCGGCGGCTTCGCCACGAGGGCGCCGGGATGAGGCGCCAGCGCGGACTGACCCTGATCGAACTGCTCATCGCGCTGGCGCTGTTCGGCGTGATCGGCGCGCTGTGCTGGCGCGCGACAGCGCACATGGTGGACGGCCGTGCCGCCATCGGCGACGAGCTCGCGCGTTGGCGTGATATCGGCCGGGCTTTGCAGCGTGTCGAGAGTGAGCTGGCGGCTGTGCTGCCGGCCGCCGACGCCTTCGCGCGTGGCGCCGACGCAGTGCCGTCTCAGCCGCTGGCCTTCGCCACACTGGGCGAAGGGCTTGGCGCAGCGCGCAGCGCTTTTCGTGCGCAGGACGGCCGCTTCGACTGGCTGTTGTGGACCGACGGCCAGCGCGAGCAGGCCCCCGAGGTGGTGCCCTTGCTCAACGGCGTGCACGCGCTGCGCTGGCGTTTCCTGCACGACGGTGAATGGGCCGCGCAATGGCCTCCCGCGCAGGCAGGCGAAGACGCGCTGCCGCAAGCGTTGGCCCTTGAACTGGAGCTTGGCGATGCCGGCACGATCACGCGCGTTTTCGCCCTGCGCTGAGCGCCGCCAGCGCGGCGCAGCGGTGGTGCTGGCGCTGCTCACGGTGGGGCTGGCGTCGATGCTGGCGAGTGCGGCGCTGGCCGATCTGGCGCTGAGTGTCGATGTGGCGCAGGGGCGCGCCGACCATGCGCATGCGCGCCAGCTGGCGTTGGGGGCGGTGGACTGGGCGCGCCATGTGCTGGCCGACGACGGGCACAACAGCCCGGTCGATCACGCCGGAGAACCGTGGGCGATCCGCATTCCGCCCACACCGCTGTTTGATGATCCGACGCAGGGCACGATCTCCGGCTACATCGAAGACCGCTCCGGCCTGTTCAACCTCAACAGCCTGGCGCCCGGCGGCGAGTCGGACGCGGCCGCCGTCGAGCGCTTCGTGCGTCTGCTGGCGCTGCTGGGCGAACCGCCCGCGCGGGCGCAGTCGGCCGCTTTGCAACTGGTCGCCCGGTTGACGACGCGTGGCCCGCTGAGCCAGGTCGCCGACCTCGGCGCGCAACCCGGCTTCGGCGCGGCGCTGCTCGAGCGCCTCGATGCGGTCGCTACTGCGCTGCCGACGCCCACGCGCATCAACCTCAATACGGCGCCACCCGAGGTGCTGGCGGCACTGGTGCCCGGCCTTGGACTGGACGTGGCGCGGGCCTTGGTGGCCGGTCGGGAGCGCGCCTGGTTTCGCAGCACCGGCGAGTTCAAGGCCCGTCTGCCGCAGGGGCTGAGCCTCGCCGACGCAGCGCAGGCCGATGTGCGCAGCCGCCATTTCCGTATCACCGTGCAGGGCCGACACGGCGTCTCCGTCACCCGCATCGAAGCCCTCGTCGACCGCGACCGCGGCTGGCCGACGATTCTCTGGATGAAAAGCCCATGAATCACCGCCTCATCGTATTCGTCAGTGAGCACTGGCCGCAGCCGGCCAGCGCCGATTGGGTGGCCCTCGACGCGCGTTGCGGCGTCTGCGCGAGTGGCCGCAGCGAGCCGCAGCACTGGCCGGCAGCCGAGCGCTGCGTCGCTGTGTTGGGCGGCGCGCAGTGCGTCTGGCAGGAAGTGGTGCTGCCGCCGGCCGCAAGGCGCGAGCAGACGCGTTTGCTCGCCTACGCGCTGGAGGAACGCTTGCTGCGCGACCCCGACAGCCAGCATCTGGTGGTGACCCACAGACGTGCCGCCGAAGAGGCCGGTGAAGGGCGCCGCACCGGCGTGCTGACCGTTTCACGGTCGCGCCTGCGCCAGGTGGTGGCAGCCTTCGAGTCGCTGGGCCGGCCGCTTGAACAGGCCTGGAGCGTCTTGCACACCGCGCCAACGGAGGCCGACGGGTGGACCCTGTCGTTCGCGCCGGATGCCTCCGCGGTGTTGCGTTGCGGAGAGCACGTTGCCTATGTGATGGAGCGCGGCGACGGCACCGCGGACGGCGTCGTGCAGGCCGTGGCCGACTTCCTCGAACATGGCAGCCCGACCGCCGGGCCGCCCTCGCGGCTGACCCTGCATGCCGCTCCGGACGATGCGCGCGCCATCGCTTCGGCGTTGCAGGCAAGCTGGGCGCTGACGGTGGATTGTCTGCCCGCGAGTGCGTGGTGGCTGCCGCCCCGGCCGGCGGCCGATTTGCTGAGCGGGGAGTTCGCGCCACGCGCCCGTCGCCATGGCTGGACCAGCGTGCGCGGGCCACTTGTGCTGGCCGGTTTGGCGGCGGCGCTGTGGACCACGGTGGCGCTGGCTGATCTGGTGGTGCAGCGCATTAACCACGCTGCGCTGCTCGAGCGCACAACGCGCGTGTTTGCCGACAGTGTGCCGGGTACGCCGGCAGTGGTGCCGCCGGTGCAGTTGCGGCGTGCGCTGGACGAGGCCCGTGAGGCCCGCGGCGAGCTGCTTGCCGGGGACATGCTGAGTTTGATGGCGGCGCATGTCGAGGCGGATGGAGCGCTGCCCACGAAATTGGACTACGCCAAAGGCAGCTTGCGGCTGGAGCTGGCCGCTGAGCCGCCCGCGGCCTTGTCAGGACGTCTCGCAACGGCGGGCGTGAGCGCGCGCATCGAGGGGCGTCGGGTGGTGATGGGGGCCGTGCGATGAAGACAACCGCGAATGCCTGGATCGCTCATGCGAGCGCATGGTGGTCCGCTCGTGAGCCGCGCGAACGCGATGTGCTGCGCGTCGCCTTGCTGGTGGGCTTGGTGGTGGTGGGCGGACTGTTGCTCGAAGCGTTGATCAAGGAGCGCAGCCGTCTCGCGCGTGCAGTGCCGCAAGCGCAGGCGACGCTGGCACGCATGCAGGACGATGCCGCCGAGCTGATGCGTCTGCGCACGCTGCCGGCGGCTGCCGCAGTTCGCCCGGAGACGCTTGCGTCGGCGGTGGCATCGGCCGCGGCCGCGCGGGGGCTGGAGGTGCAGGTGACGCCGGTGGAGGGCGGTCTGGCCGTGAGCGGCCGAGCCGAACTGGCGCAGCTGGTGGAGTGGCTGGCCGTCGTGCAGGCTGAACTGCGGCTGCGTCCGGTGCGGGCGCAGTTCGACGGCGGCGCGCTGGACCTCTTGCTCACCTGGCGCGACGGGGCCGCGCAATGATGCGCTGGGCCGGGTGGATGTTGGCCACTCTGGTGTGCGTGCTGGTAACGGCCCCGGCGGTGTTGGTCGATGCGGCGTTGCGGCAGGTCAGCGACGGTCGTTTGCGGATGGCTGAACCGGAGGGGTCGATCTGGCGCGGTGGCGGTCATCTGGCAGCGGCCGACGGGCACGATGCGCTCATCCCCTGGGCGCAGGTGTCGTGGCGCTTCGAGCGCTCGGGGCTGGACGGGATCGGCTGGATGCTGGCACTGGACGGCGTACCGTCAGCGCACGCGCTGCTGCGGCAGGACGGCCTTGCCATCGAGGCCGTGGCGCTGGAACTTCCCCTCGGGCCGTTGGCTGCATCGGTATCGCATCCGCTGGCGCAAGCGGGGTGGGCGGGACGGCTGCGGGTGCAGGGGCAGGGCCTGCACTGCGACTGGCACGGCGTTTGTCGGGGTGGTGGAGAGGTGGTGCTGGAGGGCGTGCGTACGGCAATCCTGCCAGGCGGTCGGCTCGGGGATTACCGCGCCACGGTGGCGCTCGCGGCGCAGTCGCAGGCGTTGCGGCTGGTCAGCGCACCGCACAGCCGGCTGCGTCTGGACGGACGCGGCGAGCGCGGCGGTGACGGGAGTCTGCGCGCGGGTTTCGATCTGTCCGGCGATACCGAGTTGATGCGCATTCTGCCCGGGCTGCTGCATGGATTGGCTCGTGCGCAGGGGGACGGCGGCCTGCGCATCGACTGGCCGCGGCAGTAACGGAGCTTGCGTGGATGGGCGTGCAGGGCAGACAATCGTGTCGTTCGCCCCATGAGGCTCGCACCATGAAAATCCAGCAAAAGCAGATCGATCCGCGCACAAGCCGCCTGAAACGGGCCAATTTTTTCTTTCTGGTTACGGCCACGCTGTTCGTGATTCACCAGAACGTCTTCCGCCCGGCACCGCCCTCGGCTGAGGTGCCGGTGGTGGCGCAGGCCATGCAATACCAGCCGCAGACGCCGCCGCCCGGATTCGATCCGGAGCAGACCAGCAACGAGGAGCTCGACCTGTCGGTGCGGCCGGAAGAGCGCCCGTACTCGATGCACTGGGAGCCGGTGCTGCCGTCGGGCGACTGAAGCATGGCACTGGTCGAATCGACCATGCTGCCACTCGGAACGCCAGCTCCGGCGTTCCGTCTGCCTGAACCCGCCACCGGCAAACTGGTGGCGCTGGACGACTATGCGACGGCCGATGCGGTGCTCGTCGCCTTCATCTGCAACCACTGTCCGTATGTTCATCTGATCCGCGAGGAGCTTGCGCGCTTTGCGCGTGACTACTTTCCGCGCGGTCTGGCGGTAATTGCAATCAATGCCAACGACGCGACCAGCCATCCGGCCGACGGGCCGGAGCGCATGAAGGACGAGGTCGCGCGCTTCGGCTATATCTTCCCGTACCTGCGCGATGAGGGTCAGGACGTGGCGCGTGCTTACCGCGCCGCGTGCACACCGGACTTCTTCCTGTTCGATGCTTCGCGTCGGCTGGTCTATCGTGGCCAGTTCGACGATGCCCGCCCGGGCAATGACATCCCGCCCAGCGGGCATGACCTGCGTGCGGCCGCCGATGCGGTGCTGGCGGGCCTGCCGGTGTCGATACAGCAGAAGCCGGGTATCGGCTGCAACATCAAATGGAAGCCGGCCTGATTCAGGCTGGTGTGGTGTCGACGTCGCCGCCGAAGACATGGAAGCGGTTCTTGCCCGACAGCTTGGCGCGGTACATGGCCTGATCCGCCTGACGCAGAAACTGATCGGCGTCCATCGAGGCCTGTTGCGGGAAGAACGCCAGCCCGATGCTGGCCGAGACCCGGAGCATTTCTCCCTGATACGGCACCGCTGAGCCCAGCGCTTCGAGCAGACGCTGGACCAGCGCAATGCTGGCGGCCTGATCGGTCTGGTCGGCCATGACGGTGACGAACTCGTCTCCGCCCAAGCGCGCCACGGTGTCGCTCTCGCGCAGCGTCGTGCGCATGCGATCGGCCAGCACCACCAGCAGGTGATCGCCGGCCTGGTGGCCATAGCGGTCGTTCACTTCCTTGAAGCCGTCCAGATCGATGTAGGCCAGCGCGAGCTGGCGGTCGCCGCGCCGCGCCCGCGCCATGGCGTGGTTGAGCCGGTCGGCCAGCAGCACGCGATTGGGCAGACCGGTGAGCGCGTCGTAGTGCGCATTGCGCTTGAGCTGGGCTTCGATTTCCTTCTGGCGCGTGATGTCGACGAGCAGCATGACGAAATGCGACACCGCATCGTCCGGCCCGCGCACCGCCGTCATGGTCATCAGATGGGCACGCTCCTCGCCCGAGCGATGCTGGCTCCAGATCTCGCCTTCCCAGTAGCCATGTTCGGCCAGATTGCTCTGCAGGGCGGCATAGAAGGCCTCGCTCTGCCGCGCGGAGCTGAAGATCTGCGGCGCCTTGCCGACAGACTCGCTGCGGCTGTAGCCCGTCAGCCGGGTGAAGGCCTCATTGACGTCCATGATGCGCTGGTTGGCATCCGTGATGATGATGCCCTCGCGTGCATGGGAGAACACGCTGGCTGCGAGCTCTATACCGGACTGCGCCAGATCGCGCTCGCGCATCAGTTGCACGAGCTGGCGGTTGCGTCGCGAGAGTTGCATTAGCAGCGCGGAGATCACCACAACAGCAGCCACTGCGGCGGCCAGGTACGGCCAGTATTGCTCCCACACGTCGTGCGGAGAAATGGTTGGCGCGGCCTCGTAAGGCGGCATGCGCAGCGTGCGGGCGAGCTGTTCCACCGGCAGATAATCAGCCGGCGGCGCAAAGCCACCGAGATGCGCTGCGCGCGCCGCCGGATGCTCGGGATGCAGCGTCAGCAGCGCGGTGGTGATGCGACGGACAACGTCGTGATCGACCGAGGATAGCGCCACGAACGGCCACTCCGGATACAGTCGGGTCGAGATGGCGTAGGGGAAACCGGCGAGCGCTTGCGGGTTGATGACTTTCAGCTCGGACCGGTCGAGCTGGCCCGCGGCGGAGAGGCTCTCGAGAATGCCGGTGCGGATGAAGCCGGCATCAACGTCGCCGTCCAGCACGGCGTTGACGACCGCATCGTGGCGCCCCAGAACGACGCGGTCGATGGTTCGTTCCGGATCGATGCCGGCGTCGATGAGTTCCAGCGCCTGAGTCTGGTAGCCGCCGAGGTAACGCAATCCGGGAATGCCGATGCGCTGCCCACGCAGATCAGTCAGCGTGTTCAGATCCGCACGGTCGGCCCGCGCGATGATCACGCCGCCAAGCGATTCGATCGGCGTGCCGTCTTCGCGGCTGATCACGGTGGCCAGCACGCCGCCCAGGCTGTCGCGGCTGCGTACGATGAGGTAATGGCTGGGGTTGGTCAGCACCAGGTCGAGCTGGTGCTGCGCCATGGCCTGTTCGAGTTCGTCCTGCTCCAGCACGCGCAACTCGACCGTGGCGTTCGGCAGCTGTGCGCTGAGGTAGTCGGCCAGCGGCTGGTAGCGCTCGACCATGACCGGCTTGGGGCGGAAGGCGAAGACGCCGAGCACAAGCGTCTGCGCGGCATCGGCCAGCAGCGGTGCTGCCAGCAGCAGCACCGTAAGGCAACGGACGAGCAGCCTTGTCATGCCCGCTTCACCTTGTCGGGTAGAAAGCTGGCGTCAATGAGGTTGTCGATATTGACGGAGCGGCCGTTCGAAAGCATGCCGGATAGATTCTCGGCAGCCCGCTGCAGGGTGCCGTCCGCGGCCAGCATGCGGCGGTTTTGAGCGAGATCGGGTAGCGCCAATCCGGCAAACGCACGCAGTGTTTCGTCCAGGCTCAGGCCGCGCCAGGCAGCGATACGGCGCGTGGCGTCGTCGCGGCTGACGCGCAGGTGCTCGAGCCCACGCAGATGCGCGGTGATGAGATCGCGAATGCAGCTTGTGCGCCAGCGCATGCGGTCGTCGCGCACGGCCAGCACGTCGAAGATCGTGCCTGGAAACTGACGGCTGTCGAAGATGCGCCGTCCGCCGGCGCGCTCGATCAGCGCATCGCTTGGCGCGTAGGTGATGACCGCGTCGACCAGACCGTCATTCCATGCGGCGACCTGGCGATCGTGCGGCAGATCGACCACCGTCACCTCGCTCTCCAGCAACTGCCCCGCCGCGAGCAGCTTGTGCAGCACGATGCCCCCCACTGCCGAGCGTTCCACCGCAATGCGCCGTCCGCGCAGCTCGGCAGGGCTCGCGATGTCGGAACGCGCCAGCACGACATCCGCACCAACCGACTCGTTCATCACCAGAATGACGGACAGTGGCAGACCTTCGGCCCGCGCAGCCAGTACCTCGTCGAGCGTCAGCGCCGCGCCGTCCAGCGTGCCGGCACGCAGGCCGGCGAGCGATTCGCTTGCGCTGCTCAGCTTGTGCAGCGCAACAGTCGAAGGCAGCCAGCCGAAATGTTCGGCCAGATACAAGGGCTCGTAGCCGGGCCACGGCTGGATGCCGATTGTCAGCGCGTTTGCGGGGTTGCAGCCGGGCAAGGCCGTCAGCATGGCCATGCTGCCGAGGCTGGTCAGAAAGCGGCGTCTAAGCATTCCGGAATTCTAATTTGCACCTGCACCAAATGGGTGAATTCCTGCATTGCCGAAGGGGTTTTAAGGGCTCGATCGTGGCATTTGCCGCAATCCGCACCGCTTCGGGTGCGGTGGTTTTCTGCAAGTAACTGTTTGAGCATGATTTTCGTCTTGGCCTGCCTAGGATTTTGCGCCCCGCGGGCGTAGAATCCCGCCCTTCGCCGAATTTCACGCGCCGGGGTGCGCCATGCGATATCCAGACTCCTTTGATGTGATTGTTGTGGGTGGCGGCCATGCCGGCACCGAGGCTGCGCTTGCGTCCGCGCGCATGGGCGCGAAGACTTTGCTGCTTACGCACAACATCGAAACGCTCGGCCAGATGAGCTGCAACCCGTCGATCGGCGGCATCGGCAAGGGCCATCTCGTCAAGGAAGTGGACGCACTCGGCGGCGCGATGGCCGAGGCCACCGATGAGGGCGGCATCCAGTTCCGCATCCTCAACGCCTCCAAGGGCCCGGCCGTGCGCGCTACCCGCGCGCAGGCTGACCGCGTGTTGTACAAGGCGGCAATCCGTCATCGGCTGGAGAACCAGCCGAACCTCACACTGTTCCAGCAGGCGGTGGATGACATCACCGTTGAGGGCGAGCGCGTCACCGGTGTTGTGACGCAGATCGGTCTGCGCTTCGAGGCCCGCGCCGTGGTGTTGACGGCTGGCACCTTCCTCAACGGCCTGATCCACGTCGGCATGCAAAGCCATGTCGGCGGTCGTGCCGGCGATCCGCCGTCGATATCGCTGGGCCAACGCCTGAAGGAAATGCAGCTGCCGCAGGGGCGCCTGAAGACCGGCACGCCGCCGCGGCTGGATGCGCGCAGCATCGACTTCTCGGTGATGCAGGAACAGCCCGGTGATGATCCGGTGCCGGTGTTCAGCTTCCTCGGCTCGGCCGCGCAGCATCCGCGCCAGATGCCGTGCTGGATCACCAACACCAACGAGCGCACGCACCAGATCATCCGCGAGAACCTCGACCGTTCGCCGATGTATTCCGGCGTGATCGAGGGCGTGGGCCCACGTTACTGCCCGTCGATCGAAGACAAGATCCACCGCTTCGCCGACAAGGACACGCACAACGTCTTCCTCGAACCGGAAGGCCTGACGACGCACGAGATCTACCCCAACGGGATTTCGACCTCGCTGCCCTTCGACGTGCAGCTGGCCGTCGTGCGCTCGATTCACGGCATGGAAAACGCCCACATCCTGCGCCCCGGCTACGCCATCGAGTACGACTACTTCGACCCGCGCAACCTCAAGTCCAGCCTCGAGACCAAGAGCTTCAACGGCCTGTTCTTCGCCGGCCAGATCAACGGCACGACCGGTTACGAAGAGGCGGCCGCGCAGGGCCTGCTCGCCGGCGCCAATGCCGCGTTGCAGGTGCAGGGCCGCGAGGCGTGGTGCCCGCGCCGCGACGAGGCCTATCTGGGTGTGCTGGTGGACGACCTGATCACGCGCGGCGTGAGTGAGCCGTACCGCATGTTCACCTCGCGTGCCGAATACCGCCTGCAGCTGCGCGAGGACAACGCCGACCTGCGCCTGACCGAAAAAGGCCGTGAGCTGGGCTTGGTTGACGACGCGCGTTGGGAGGCCTTCTGCCGCAAACGTGACGCCATCGAGCGCGAAACAGCACGTTTCAAGGCTGCCTGGGCGCATCCGGCGAACGTGCCGGCCGCGGACGCCGAGCGCGTGTTGGGCAAGGCGCTGGAACGCGAATATCGCTTCTTCGAACTGCTGCGCCGCCCCGAGGCCACCTATGCCGGCCTGATGAGCCTGCCCGGCGCGCCAGCAAGCGAAGACATCGACCCTGCGGTGGTCGAGCAGATCGAGATTGCCGCCAAGTATCAGGGCTACATCGACCGTCAGCAGGACGAGGTGACGCGCCAGTTGCAGGCCGAGTCCACGCGCCTGCCGGCCGACTTCGACTATTCGGTGGTGCGAGGTCTTTCCAAGGAAGTGCAGCAGAAGCTCAACACGCACCGTCCCGAGACCATCGGCCAGGCCGGCCGCATCCAAGGCGTGACGCCGGCGGCGGTTTCCTTGCTGCTGGTCTGGCTCAAACGCAATGAGCTGATGCGCGCGAAGGGCTCCACGCTTGGCCGCAACGCGGACTCGGGGCTGCCCGACGGCACAACGAACAAGAAAACCGCATGAGCGAGGCGGCCCTGCTGGACCGCGGCCTTGCGGAACTCAAGCTCGACCTTTCCCCGGAAGCGCGCGCCAGCCTGCTCGCCTTTGCCGCGCTGCTGGGCAAGTGGAACCGCGTTTACAACCTGACCGCGATCCGCTCGCCCGAGCAGGCCATCACCCACCATCTGCTCGACTCGCTGGTTGTTCTGCCGCATCTGGCAGGCATCGCGAGGCTGGCCGACATCGGCTCGGGCGGCGGCCTGCCCGGCATTCCGCTGGCCATCGTGCAGCCCGATCTGGCGATTACGTCGATTGAAACCGTCGGCAAGAAATCGAGCTTTCAGCAGCAGGCGAAGATCGAGCTTCAGCTGCCCAACTTCACGCCGGTGCATGCGCGCGTCGAGGATGTGATGCCGGATGTGCCGTTCGATGCCGTGATCTCACGCGCCTTCTCGGACGTTACCGATTTCGTGCAACTCACCCGTCATCTGCTCGGGCCCGGCGGGCGCTTCCTGGCGATGAAAGGCGTGTATCCTCGGGACGAACTCGCGTCACTGCCCGCCGACGTGCGCGTCGTAGAGGCGCTGCCGCTGACGGTTCCGGGGCTGGACGCGGAACGACATCTGATCATCCTGGAACGGGACTGATGGCAAGAATCTTCTGCGTCGCCAACCAGAAAGGGGGCGTCGGCAAGACCACCACCTGCGTGAACCTCGCGGCCGCCCTGCATGAGGCCGGGCAGCGCACCCTGCTGATCGACCTCGACCCGCAGGGCAACGCCACCATGGGCAGCGGCGTCGAGAAACGCAGCCTGGGTCACTCGATCTATCACGCGCTGGTGGGTATCGCGGCTTTAGAGGAAGTGCGCGTCACGTCGCCTACCGGCGGTTTTGACGTGCTGCCGGCCAACCGCGATCTGGCCGGTGCCGAGGTTGAGCTGGTCGAGCTCGAGCGCCGCGAAACGCGCTTGCGCGACCTGCTCGCACCGTATGTCGAAGACTACGACTTCATCCTGGTCGATTGCCCGCCTTCGCTGTCTCTGCTCACGCTCAACGGCCTGTGTACCGCCCATGGCGTGATCATCCCGATGCAGTGCGAGTACTACGCGCTGGAAGGTCTGACTGACCTAGTCAACAGCATCAAGAAGGTGCACGCCAACCTCAACCGCGACCTGAAGATCATCGGCCTGCTGCGCGTCATGTACGATCCGCGCATGACGCTGCAGCAACAGGTCTCGGACCAGCTCGAAGGGCACTTCGGCGACAAGGTCTTCAAGGCGATCGTGCCGCGCAATGTGCGCCTCGCCGAAGCCCCCAGCCACGGTATCCCCGGCGTGCTGTTCGACCGCAGCGCCAAGGGCGCGCAGGCCTACATGGCCTTCGCGCAGGAAATGATCGAACGGGTGAAGACGCTGTGACGCGCCCCTTCGCAACACTCCGGAAACACGCATGACGCCACCAAAACCGAAAGGCCTCGGCCGTGGGCTGGATGCCCTGCTGGCCGGTAACCGCGACGACGAAGACAAGGGCGAACTGCAGACGCTGGCGCTCGACCGCCTGCAGCCCGGCAAGTACCAGCCACGCACGCGCATGGATCCGGGCTCGCTCGACGAGCTGGCGGCGTCGATCCGCGCGCAGGGGCTGATGCAGCCCATCCTGGTGCGCCCGGTCGGACCGGACCGCTACGAGATCATCGCCGGCGAACGCCGCTGGCGCGCTTCGCGTCTGGCCGAGCTCGAATATGTGCCGTGTCTGGTGCGCCAGATTCCGGACGAAGCCGCGCTGGCGATGTCGCTGATCGAGAACATCCAGCGTGAAGACCTCAACCCGCTCGAAGAGGCCGCCGGCATCCAGCGCCTGGTCGACGAATTCGGCATGACCCACCAGCAGGCGGCCGACGCGGTCGGGCGTTCGCGCTCGGCAGCAAGCAACCTGCTGCGGCTGCTCAATCTGGCCGCGCAGGTGCAGGAATTGCTGATGGCCGGCGACATCGACATGGGCCACGCCCGGGCCGTGCTGCCGCTCGACGAGGCCAGCCAGATTCAGGTGGCAAATCAGGTCGCGGCGCGCGGTCATTCGGTGCGCGAGACGGAACACCTTGTGTATCGCATGCTCAATCCGCATGCGCAGAAGACGCCGGCGGCCCCTGATCGCGACCTGCTGCGTTTGCAGGAAGAGCTGGCCGACAAGCTCGGCGCAACGGTGAAGATCCGCGCCAACCGCAAGGGTGCCGGCGAGCTGTCGATCCGTTTCGGCGATCTGGATCAGCTCGACGGGCTGCTCGGCCGACTCAAGTAGGCTTTACTCGGCCTTCCCGTGCGCGGCAGCAATGCCGCGCGCTTCGTTGACGGCTGCCAGCGGAACCAGCGCGGCGACGAACAGCACGATGCAGAACAGCACCGCACCTTGCAGCCCCAGGGCCAGCTGCAGCAGGCCGACGCCGAAAATGCCGAAGATCGCAGCGAGCTTCGAGAACAGCCCCCAGAAGCCGAACAACTCGGCCGCCCGTTCGGGTGGTGAGAAGGCGCCCACCAGCGCGCGCCCGACCGACTGACTCGACCCCAGACTGAGCCCCGACAGCAGGCCGGCGAACAGGAACACCTGCTCGGTCAGCAGACTGGTTCCGAGCGTGGCGTTGAGTACAGCCGTAATCTCGGCAACGAAATAGATCGCCAGGATTGCGATGATCCATAGCAGCAGTGTCACCGCGTAGGTTGGCCGCCCGCCAAGGCGATCCTGCAGCCAGCCGAACAGCAGTGCTCCGCCCAGTGCGGTGAGCTGCACGACGATGAACATCAGCGTGCGTGTGCCCTCGCTCCAACCGATGACCTGCGCACCGTAGATGAACGAGAAAGCGACGATCACATACACACCCGCCATCGCGAACAGGATCGAGATGAACACGCGGCGCAGGTCCGGATACTGCGCGGCGGTGCGCAGCGTTTCGCGCAAGCGGCCGTAACCGGCGGCGACTACACCACCATCCAGCGGCCGGCGCACGCCGATCTCCGGCTCGCGCAGCCACAGGAAGGTGGGAATCGCAGCAAACAGGAAGAATGCGGCGGCGAAGGGGCCGACCCAACGTACGCGCTCGAAATTGTCAAAGCTGACTTCGCCCAGGAAGATCAGCGCAAACACCGCTGCGATCAGCCCGCCGGCGTAGCCCAGCGCCCAGCCGAATCCGGACACCTTGCCCAATTCGCGCGGTTTTCCGAGGAAGGGCAGAAAGCTCGCAATGAAGGATTCGCCGATGGAATAGGCGGTGTTCGACAGCACGATCAGGAAGAAGCCGAGCCAGATCCAGCCGGGTGCAACGAAGTACAGCAGGGCGGTGGCCGCAACGGTGGCGATGTAGCTCGCGAAGAGCAGCCGCTTCTTGGCGCGGGCGTGGTCCATGATCGTGCCGAACAAGGGCGCAGTGAGTACCACCAACAGATAAGAGAGGCATAGCGCCAGGCTCCACATCAGGTTGCCGATACGGTAATCGGGCGCGTCCGCCACGACGATGCGGGTGTACAGGTCGCCGAAAATGACCGTGATGATCAGTAGCGTGTAGGCCTGGTTGGCAAAGTCGAACATGCTCCAGCCGAAGATCTCGCGGCGGCTGGCGCGGGAGGTGCGGATCATCGATCAGGCCCGTTGTTGGCGAAAGCCGCAGTCTGAGGCCCGCCACCCTCGGGCGCAAACCCTGCCGTGCGCGGATTCCCTGAAAACATGCGGCCGAACAGGTTTGACTTGATAGAGGTTAACCCCTACCATTGCCCGGATTTTCAGCCGTCGGCGCCTCCCGAACGGGGGAGAAAAGGCAGCGATCCATGCTGAAAGTCGTATTTCTGCAGATGTGCGCGACCCTCATTGCAGCGGCCCTGGCGGCCGTTTTTTTCGGGGTCCATGGCGCGGTTTCTGCAACCCTCGCGGGTCTGGTGTGTGCGGTGCCGAACTTGCTGTTCGCGCTCCGCATGAAGGCGGTCTCGAAGCATCCCGGTCCGGTGACGGCGGTGACTTTCATGATCGGCGAGTTCATCAAGATCGTCGCGATCGTAGGTTTGTTGGTGCTGATTCAGGCCTTGTATGAAGACCTCCACTGGGGCGGTCTGTTCATCGGTCTGATTCTGGCGCTCAAGGCGAATTTGTTTGCTTTTCTGGTGAAGACATAATCATGGCATCCGGGCACGCTCCGACCGCATCCGAGTACGTTGTACACCACCTGACCAACCTGAATCAGACCGGTCATGGGCAGGAAAACATCGTTGATTGGAGTTACATCAACCTCGACTCCGTGTTCTGGGGCTTTGGCCTCGGCGCGCTCACGGTGTTCGTCCTGTGGCGTGTTGCGCGTTCCGCGACCTCGGGCGTGCCCGGTCGCTTCCAGGGCATGATCGAGATGATGGTGGATCTGGTCAATGACCAGGCCAAAGGCATCATCCATAGCGCCGAGTCGCGCAAGTTCGTGGCACCGCTGGCGCTGACGGTATTCATCTGGGTGTTGCTGATGAACACCATGGACCTCGTGCCGGTTGATCTGATCCCGATGGCCTGGGGCGCTGCCATGGCTTCGCTGGGTTTCGTGGAGCACGCTGGCGAGGCGTACATGCGCGTCGTGCCGACGGCCGACATCAACGTGCCGCTGGGCATGGCGATCTCGGTGCTGCTGATGTGCTTCTACTACAACATCAAGATCAAGGGCGTCGGCGGCTGGATCCACGAGCTCTTCACCGCTCCGTTCGGTGCGCACCCGCTGCTGTGGCCGGTGAACTTTGTCATGCAGATGATCGAGTTCCTCGCCAAGACCGTCTCTCACGGCCTGCGACTGTTCGGCAACATGTTCGCCGGTGAGCTGCTGTTCGTGCTGATTGCACTGCTCGGCGGCACCGCCACCGTGTTCGGTTTCCTGGGCCACATTGTTGCCGGTTCGATCTGGGCAGTTTTCCATATCCTGATCATCGTGCTGCAGGCCTTCATCTTCATGATGCTGACTCTGGTGTACGTCGGTCAGGCGCATGAAGGCCATTGATTTTCTGTATCATCCGCCGTTTTAACTAGTCACCTTTCTTCAAGGAGTTGTCATGGAAGTCACTCTCGGTTACGTCGCTCTGGCTGCTGGTCTGATCATCGGTATGGGCGCCATCGGTGCGTGCATCGGCATCGGCATCATGGGCAGCAAGTACCTCGAAGCTTCGGCCCGTCAGCCGGAACTGATGAACGCCCTGCAAACCAAGATGTTCCTGCTGGCCGGCCTGATCGACGCCGCGTTCCTGATCGGCGTTGGTATCGCGATGATGTTCGCCTTCGCCAACCCGTTCGTCGTCGCCTGATCGATACCACCTCAACACCCAACGAGGGTCAAGAACAGTGAATCTGAACGCAACCCTGATAGCCCAGATCGTTGTGTTCTTCATTCTCGGCTGGTTCACGATGAAATTCGTGTGGCCGCCGATCATGAAGGCACTCGATGAGCGCGCGGCGAAGATCGCCGACGGGCTGGCAGCTGCGGACAAGGCCAAATCCGACCTCGAGCTGGCTGAGAAGAAAGCCGTCGAAGAGATGCGCAAGGCGCGCGAATCCGCCGGCGATGTTCGCACCGCCGCGGAGAAGCAGGCCGCCAAGCTCATCGAGGAAGCGCGTACCGAAGGTGCGCGTATCGTCGAGCAGGCCCGTACCGCAGCCGAAAATGAAGCCGTTTCGGCGATGCAACGCGCCAAGGAAGAACTGCGTGACCAGGTGGCGGCGCTCGCCGTGTCTGGCGCGGAGCGCATCCTGCGTCGCGAGATCGATGCCAAGGCCCACAACGAGCTGCTGGCAAACCTGAAACAGGAACTGCAATAAGTCATGGCCGAGAACCTCACCATCGCGCGCCCCTACGCTGATGCCGCGTTTGAGCAGGCGAAAGGCAACAAGGCGCTTGGGGCCTGGCTGGATGCCCTGCAAAGCCTTGCCGCCATCGTGTCCGACGCATCGATGAAGGAAGTCATCCGCAATCCGAAACTTTCGGACGATCAGGTGTATTCCGTGCTGATGGGCGTCGCGGGCGAGGGCCTCTCCGCCGATCAGCAGAACTTCGTTCGCGTCCTTATCGAGAACGACCGCCTGCAGGTGCTGCCGGAAATCCGCGATCTGTTCGTAGCCAAGAAGAACGGACACGAAGGTGTGCTGGAAGCCGACGTCAGTTCGGCTTTCGCCATCGACGACGCAGCGCTGGCCACCCTCAAGAAGGATCTTGAGGCCCACTTCAAAGCCAAGCTCAACGTCAACGTGCGTCTGGACCCCGAACTCATCGGTGGCGTCCGGATTGCCGTCGGCGACGACGTCATCGACACCTCGGTCCGCGGCAAGCTCGCGAACATGGCCGCTGCGCTCAAGAACTAGGAGTTATCGCAAAATGCAACTCAACCCCTCTGAAATCAGTGAGCTGATCAAGAGCCGGATCCAGGACCTGAAGCTTGGCGCCTCGTCGCGCAGCGAAGGCACTGTTGTTTCGGTCACCGACGGCATCACCCGTATTCACGGTCTCGCCGATGTCATGCAGGGCGAGATGCTGGAGTTCCCGGGCAACACCTTCGGGCTCGCGCTGAACCTTGAGCGTGACTCTGTCGGCGCGGTCATCCTGGGTGACTACGAGCACATCTCCGAAGGCGACACGGTCAAGGCGACCGGCCGCATCCTCGAAGTGCCGGTTGGTCCGGAACTGCTTGGTCGCGTGGTGAATGCGCTGGGTCAGCCGATCGACGGCAAGGGCCCGATCAACGCCAAGATCACCGACAAGATCGAGAAGGTCGCTCCGGGCGTGATCGCCCGTGAAGGCGTTTCGCAGCCGGTGCAGACCGGTGTGAAAGCCATCGACTCGATGGTGCCGATCGGCCGTGGCCAGCGCGAGCTGATCATTGGTGACCGCCAGACCGGCAAGACTGCCGTCGCCGTCGATGCGATCATCAACCAGAAAGGGCAGAACATGCTCTGCGTCTACGTTGCGATCGGTCAGAAGGCTTCGACCATTGCCAACGTGGTCCGTCAGCTCGAAGAGCATGGCGCGCTGGAATACACCATCATCGTCGCCGCCTCGGCTTCCGAGTCCGCCGCGATGCAGTACCTGTCGGCCTACGCCGGCTGCACCATGGGCGAATACTTCCGCGACCGTGGTCAGGACGCGCTGATCGTTTATGACGATCTGACCAAGCAGGCCTGGGCGTATCGCCAGATCTCCCTGCTGCTGCGCCGTCCGCCGGGCCGCGAAGCCTACCCGGGTGACGTGTTCTATCTGCACTCCCGTCTGCTCGAGCGTGCTGCTCGCGTGAACGCCGACTACGTCGAGAAGTTCACCAATGGTGAAGTCACGGGCAAGACCGGTTCGCTGACCGCGCTGCCGATCATCGAAACCCAAGCCGGTGACGTTTCCGCTTTCGTTCCGACCAACGTGATCTCGATCACCGACGGCCAGATCTTCCTCGAGACCGACCTGTTCAACGCCGGTATCCGTCCCGCCATCAACGCCGGTATCTCGGTGTCGCGCGTCGGTGGTGCAGCGCAGACCAAGGTCGTCAAGAAGCTCTCCGGCGGTATCCGTACCGACCTCGCGCAGTACCGCGAACTGGCGGCCTTCGCGCAGTTCGCCTCGGACCTCGATGCGGCCACGCGTCGTCAGCTCGAGCGCGGTCGTCGCGTGACCGAACTGATGAAGCAGGCGCAGTTCGCTCCGCTGTCGGTGGCCAAGCTGGCGATCACGCTGTTTGCGGTCAACAAGGGTTACTTCGACGACGTCGAAGTGAGCCGTCTGCTGGCTCTGGAAACGGCGCTGCACAAGCACATCGAAGCCCAAAACGCGGACCTGTACAACAGCATCCAGACCAAGGCCGAAATCGACGCTGAGGGTGAGAAAGAACTCGCCGCTGCCATCGAAGCGTTCAAGAAGACCTGGTCCTGAAATCGCTGAGGGAGGCGTAAATGGCAAGCGGTAAGGAAATCCGGACCAAGATCAAGAGCGTTCAGAACACGCGCAAGATCACCAAGGCGATGGAGATGGTCGCTGCATCCAAAATGCGCAAGGCGCAGGAACGGATGCGGCAGGCTCGCCCCTATGCCGACAAGATCCGCCAGCTCGCCGCCAACCTGTCGCAGGCGAACGTGGCTGACTATCGTCACCCGTTCGTCGTGCGCAAGGCCGAAGGCAAGAAGATCGGCCTGATCATCGTGACGTCCGACAAAGGGCTGTGTGGCGGTCTCAACACCAACATCCAGCGCATCGTCGTCAACGCGATGAAGGAATGGGAAGGCAGCGGCGCCAGCGAAGTTCAGGTGTGCGCAATCGGCAACAAGGGCCTCGGCTTCATGCAGCGCATCGGCGCCAAGGTCGTGTCGCACGTGACGCAGCTTGGCGATACGCCTCACCTCGACAAGATCATCGGCCCGATGAAGGTCGTGCTCGATGCCTTCCGCGAGGAAGAGCTCGACACCGTGTATGTGGCCTACACCCGCTTCGTGAACACCATGAAGCAGGAGCCGGTGCTGGAGCAGTTGCTGCCGGTCACCGGCGAGCAGCTCGGAACGCCTGATGCCTCGTGGGATTACCTCTACGAGCCGTCGCCGGAAGTGGTGGTCGATGAACTGCTGCTGCGTTACATCGAAACCGTCGTGTATCAGGGCGTGGTGGAGAACATGGCGTCCGAACAGAGTGCGCGGATGGTGGCAATGAAGGCCGCGTCCGACAACGCCAAGAACGTGATTGGTGAACTGCAGCTGGTCTACAACAAGACCCGCCAGGCAGCGATCACGAAGGAACTGTCGGAAATCGTCGGCGGCGCAGCCGCGGTCTAACGGATTATTGCTTTTAAGGAAATGACGATGAGTCAAGGAACGATCGTTCAGTGTATCGGCGCCGTGGTGGATATCCAGTTCCCGCGCGAATCGATGCCCAAGGTTTACAACGCACTCAAGCTCGAAGACACCAGCAGCGCCATCGTTGAAGCGGGTCTGACCTTTGAAGTGCAGCAGCAGATCGGCGACGGCGTGGTGCGTACCATTGCACTGGGCTCGACCGACGGCCTGCGTCGCGGCATGGCCGTGTCGGACACCGGTGCGCAGATTTCCGTGCCGGTCGGTGAAGGCACGCTGGGCCGCATCATGGACGTGCTGGGTCGCCCGATTGACGAAGCCGGCGAGATCAAAGCCGACGAGCTGCGTCCGATTCACGCCAAGGCACCGAAGTTCGACGAGCTGTCCCCGTCGGTTGAGCTGCTCGAAACCGGCATCAAGGTTATCGACCTGATCTGCCCGTTCGCCAAGGGCGGCAAAGTCGGCCTGTTCGGCGGCGCCGGTGTCGGCAAGACCGTCAACATGATGGAACTCATCAACAACATCGCCAAGCAGCACGCGGGTTTGTCGGTGTTTGCCGGCGTGGGCGAGCGTACCCGTGAGGGCAACGACTTCTACCACGAGATGAAGGACTCCAACGTTCTCGACAAGGTCGCGATGGTGTTTGGTCAGATGAACGAGCCGCCGGGCAACCGTCTGCGCGTGGCGCTGACCGGCCTGACCATGGCCGAGCGTTTCCGTGACGATGGCCGTGACATCCTGTTCTTCGTCGACAACATCTACCGTTACACGCTGGCCGGTACCGAAGTGTCCGCACTGCTCGGCCGTATGCCGTCTGCGGTGGGTTACCAGCCGACGCTGGCCGACGAAATGGGCCGTCTGCAGGAACGCATCACCTCGACCAAGGTGGGCTCGATCACCTCGATCCAGGCCGTGTATGTTCCCGCGGATGACTTGACCGACCCGTCGCCGGCAACGACCTTCCTCCACCTCGACTCCACGGTCGTGCTGTCCCGCGATATCGCCGCGCTGGGTATCTACCCCGCCGTCGATCCGCTCGACTCCACCAGCCGCCAGCTCGATCCGCTGGTCGTTGGCGAAGAGCACTACGGCGTCGCGCGTCAGGTTCAGCAGACCCTGCAGCGCTACAAGGAACTGCGCGACATCATCGCGATTCTGGGCATGGACGAACTGTCGCCGGAAGACAAGCTGGCCGTGGGCCGTGCGCGAAAGATCCAGCGTTTCCTGTCGCAGCCCTTCCACGTGGCCGAAGTGTTCACCGGCGCGCCGGGCAAGTACGTACCGCTGAAAGACACGATCTCTGGCTTCAAGATGATTGTGAACGGCGAGTGCGATCACATGCCGGAGCAGGCTTTCTACATGGTCGGCAGCATCGAAGAGGCCATGGAAAAGGCCAAGAAACTCTGATGGCGCAGTGCGGCGGGTTCGCCCGCCGCGCAGCCAGAACATAAGGACAACCCATGGCCATGACTGTTCATGTCGACGTCGTAAGTGCAGAAGAGCAGCTTTTTTCGGGTCTGGCAGAGTTTGTTGCCCTGCCCGGTGAAGCCGGCGAGCTCGGTATTCTGCCCGGCCACATGCCGCTGCTGACCCGTATCCGTCCGGGTGCCGTGCGCGTAAAGCTGCCCAATCAGAAAGCCGAAGAGGTGATCTTCGTCGCCGGTGGCCTGCTCGAAGTTCAGCCGGGTCTGGTGACCGTGCTGGCCGATACCGCCATCCGTGGTGCCGACCTTGACGAAGCCAAGGCGCTGGAAGCCAAGCGTCTGGCCGAAGAGGCCCTGCAGAACCGCTCGGGACAAGTCGATTACGCCAAGGCTCAAGCCGAACTGATGGAAGCGATTGCACAGATCGCCGCCATCCAGCGCATGAAGAAGCGCGGCCACTGAGCGTCGGCTGTACGTAGTTAAAAAGGGCAACCGCATGCGGTTGCCCTTTTTGTTTGTGGCGGCAAGCCTCTCAGCTGCTCTTGCGAAGTCGTGCGGTGCGTTTTTCCAGACGCGCGATCGCGTCGCGCAGCTGCGTAACATCGTCACGGAACTGGTCGACTTCGGAACGTGAGGCGATCACGCCCCCCTCTTCAGTCAGGTACTCGGCAAGGTTGCCGCTCAGGCCCTCAATCGCGCGCGCCTGTATTGCGCCGAGGTCGCGCACGCCGCTGACGATTCGATGCGCCGGGATGTCGCCGATGACCCGGGAGAGGTCCTCTTCGACGTCCCAGGACAGATTGCGGAATACGAAGCCGAGGGCCTCGGCGAACTCCGCGTTGCCGGTAATGCGCACGCGGTTCATCAGCCGGTCCATGCCGCCGGAAAGGATCGTCGGCGCCTCAGCCAACGGCAAGACCAGCGTTACGTCTGGCTCCGCCGTTTTCAACGCTGCGGCAAGCAAGCCGTTCGGAGCGACGCTTGCATCGAGCGCAAACGGAGCAGCGTCGATGCGAAACTGCTGACCGGAGAAGGCCTGCAGGCGCTCGCACGCCCACGGCGAGCGCACGAGTACGTGATTGACCGCAGCGACGAAACCCTGCCCGAACAAGGACGTGTTCATAAGTGCCCAGAGCGCAGTCGTCAGGCGCCTTGCTGAATACCGGCTACCAGCCAGCCGCCGGATCCGTCGATGTTCTTCACCAGATGCCAGACTTCATCGAAGCTGGCCGGTGCCGCATCGGCTTCCTCGCGGATCAAGCCATTGAAGCGCACGCTGACGACGTAGCGACGCCCGTCTTCGGCCACATCCAGCACCTCGGCATCGAGTTCGACGACGTCGGTCTGCTGACTCTCTGCCGGCGGATGCTCATTGAGTTGCATGCAGATCTCGGCAAATACTTCGGGCGTCGTGAAGCTGCGGATGTCTTCGTGATCGCCGCGATCGTTGGCGGCCTGCAGCCGGATGAAGTTGAGCTTGGCCTGGCGCAGAAAGGCTTCTTCGTCGAGCTGATCGCGCAGTGCATTGGTCGGCGCAGAGGCGCCGCCACCGATCTCGTTCATCGAAGCCGGTGCGGCACCGCCGAGCGCTCCAGGTGCGTTGCCCGCGTACTGCATGGGTCGGTTGCCGCCGGCGTCAGCTGTGGCGCGGCGAGTCAGCATGCGGAACAGCATGAAGGCGCCGAAAGCCAACAAGGCGATCAAGAAGAATGAAGCCAACTCTTCGCCAAGACCCAGATGCGAAAACAGCGCTGCCAGCCCGAGACCGGCGGCGAGGCCGGCAATGGGCCCCATCCACGACGAACGTGCCGGTGCGGCGGCGCCCGGGGCCTGACGAGCCGGCGCCGTGGCGGCTGGGCGCGGGGCTTGCGGCGGCGCCATCTGGCGCTGCATGCCGAAGCTGCTGCCACCGCCGAAGCGACGTGCTTCCGCTTCGGGGACCATCATGCCGAAGGTGAATACCGCTGCGATCAGCGTGATGAAAAGGTGTCTCATGTGTTGCCTTGCTCCACAAAAATGCCGGTCTTCGCCGGCCTGATCGGCACGCCCGTCGGGCGTGTTCTCCTCAAAGCTTGAAACCGCGGTGCAGCGCGACTACGCCGGCCGTCATGTTGAAATATTCGACTCGTGCAAGCCCCGCGCGTTCCATCAGGCCCTTGAGTTCCTGCTGGTCAGGGTGCATGCGGATCGACTCCGCGAGGTAGCGATAGCTCTCGGCATCCTGCGCCACCCGCTCACCCATCCACGGCAGGATCTTGAACGAGTAGAAATCATAGGCCGGCGCCAACGGTTTCCACACCTTGGAGAACTCAAGCACCAGCAGGCGTCCGCCGGGTCGCAGCACGCGCGTCATCTCGGCCAGTGCGACGTCCTTGTGGGTCATGTTGCGCAGACCGAAGGCCACCGTCACACAATCGAAATGATCCGATGGGAATGGCAGCTTTTCGGCATCGCACTGCGCCACTGGCAACATCGTGCCGCGATCCACTCCGCGGTCGCGTCCGACGGACAGCATGGCGTGGTTGATGTCGGTCAGCCACACTTGCCCGCTCTTGCCTACGCGCTTTGCAAAGGCCAGTGACAGATCGGCGGTTCCGCCAGCAACGTCGAGCACACGCGAGCCCTCGCGCACGCCGGAGAGCTGGATGGCGAAGGCCTTCCACAGCCGGTGCAGGCCCATGGACATCAGGTCGTTCATGATGTCGTAGCGCTGCGCAACCGAAGAGAAGACCTGAGCTACCTTGTGGCGCTTGTCGCCTTCAGCGACCGTCTGAAAGCCGAAATGGGTTTGCTTGTCACTCATGTGTCAGTGCCTGTGCGAACCGCAGCCACCGCCGCCCGAGGAAGGCGCGTCCGCTGCGGCGACATCGCGACTGCCGCCTTCGGCCGCGAGCTTGTCGAGATAGGCCTGCCACAGTTCGTGCTGCCGGGTGCCGAGGTCGTAAAGGTAATCCCACGAATACAGGCCGCTGTCGTGTCCATCGTCAAAGCGCGGGCGGATGGCGTAATTGCCGACCGGGTCCACCGCCACAATGGCCACATTGCGCTTGCCGACCTGCAGCACCTCCTGCCCCGGCCCGTGGCCGCGCACTTCAGCCGACGGCGAGTGCACACGCAGGAATTCAAAGGGGAGCTGGAACACCTTGCCGTCGTTGAAGCCGATTTCGAGCGTCTTCGACTGACGGTGCACGGTGATGCCGGTGGGGGTCGGGGTACGGGTGTCGAGTCCGGCCATGATGGGCCTCGTCTGCAGCTGTGGGGGAGGGTCCAATCATACCCGAAGCGGTCGCGACGCAGACTTACGTGACCTGTCACAAAACCTTCAAGGTTCTGCAATAGACTGCGCCTGAACAAATGGAGCAAACCATGGCTGCAAACATCCTCCTGGTTGAGGACGAACCCGCGATTCAGGAACTCATCGCCGTCAATCTGACGCGCGCCGGTCACAACGTGATCCGTGTCGCGGATGCCGAAGCGGCGCAAAGGCTGGTGCGCGAGGCCTTGCCCGACCTCGTCCTGCTCGACTGGATGCTGCCGGGCATGTCCGGTGTGGAGCTGGCGCGTCGCTTGCGTGCCGATGAGCGGACGCGCACCACGCCGATCATCATGCTTACGGCGCGCGGCGAAGAGGCCGACAAGGTAACGGGCCTCGAAACCGGTGCTGATGACTACATCACCAAGCCCTTCTCGCCGCGCGAGCTGGTCGCGCGCATCAAGGCAGTGCTGCGCCGTCGCGCGCCGCAAGCCACCGACGATCCGGTGGAAATGGGCGGTCTGAAACTCGACCCGATCGCGCACCGCGTCAGCGCCAACGATCAGGGGCTGGCACTGGGGCCGACCGAGTTTCGGTTGTTGCACTTTCTGATGACCCACCCCGAACGTGTGCATTCGCGTACTCAGCTGCTCGATCAGGTGTGGGGCGACCACGTCTTTGTCGAAGAGCGCACGGTGGACGTGCATATCCGGCGGCTGCGTTCGGCGCTCGAGCCGACCGGGCATGATCAGCTGATCCAGACCGTGCGTGGCAGCGGCTACCGCTTCTCCACGCAGCTCGACGCTGCGGCCTGAATCGGCTGCATGTAATAATCGACGGGCCCGCAGATGCGGGCCCGTCCTTCATTCCCGGGCAAGTATGTACAAGATCTGGACCGGATCACTGATCTTTATTTCGGCCTGCGCGGCGGTGTCCATCGTCGTCGGCTACGCCTACGGCATGTGGTTCGGCGTCGGCCTATTCATCCTCGTGTTGCTCGGTTTGCTGGATCATCACCTAAGCAATCTGCAGCGCCTCGCGCAATGGGCGCGTCGCCGCGACGATGCGCCGGCGCCTGAAGGGCATGGCGCATGGCGTCCGGTGTTTCACGAGCTCGAGTGCCGGGCGCGCGACGGGCGGGAAGAGCGTGTGCGTCACACCGCTACGCTGGACCGCTTCCGTGCGGCCAGCGAGGCCATGCCCGACGGCATCGTATACCTGTCGGCCAGCGACTCCATCGAATGGCTCAATCGGCGCGCCGAGCAGCATCTCGGGCTGTCGCAGGAACAGGACGTAGGCGTGCCGCTGGTCGGCATCGTGCGCGCACCTGAGCTGGTTGCGTACATGGAGGCCGAGCTGCGTGACGAGCCGCTGTTGATCCACTCGCCGCGCAAGGCAGGCATGCGCTTGCAGATTCAGATCGTGCCCTTCGGTGGCGGACAGAAGATGTTGATCTCGCGCGACATCACGCAGCTCGAGAAGCTCGAGACCATGCGCCAGGACTTCATCGCCAACGTGTCACACGAATTGCGTACGCCCTTGACGGTGGTCGGTGGCTTTCTGGAAACGGTGCATGACGGGCTGGATGATCTGGACCGCGGCGACATCGAACGCTTCCTGCAGATGGCGCTCGACCAGAGCACCCGCATGCAGCGGTTGATCGAGGATCTGCTGACCCTGTCTGCGCTGGAAACCGACGCGCCGGCACCGATCGAAGAGCGCGTCGACGTCTGTGCTCTGGTGCGCACCATCTCGCAAGAGGCCATCGTGCTGTCGGCCGGCAAGCATCAGATCGACGTCGAGCTGGATGTGCGCGATGAGGGAGATGTCGCGCTTGGCAGCCAGAAAGAACTGCATTCGGCGTTTGCCAACCTCGCCAGCAATGCGGTGCGCTACACCCCGGCCGGCGGTCGCATCATCATCGGCTGGCGTCGCGGCATGGGCCACGGCGAATTCTCGGTTTCGGATAACGGCATCGGTATCGACCCGAAACACATCTCGCGGCTGACCGAGCGCTTTTTCCGGGTGGACAAGGGGCGCTCTCGCGAAACCGGCGGCACGGGTCTGGGCCTGGCGATCGTCAAGCACATCGTGTCACGCCAGGGTGCCGAACTGCACATCGAGAGTACGCCCGGCAAGGGCAGCCGCTTTGCCGTGCGCTTCCCGGATTCGCGGCTCACCCGGCGACGTTGACGGCCTCGAAGGTGGCCTGGTCAAAGTCGGCACCGCGGTTGATGAGCTCAAGCAGCCGGAAACCGTGCAAGCCTTCGTCGAACATCTCGATGACACGGAAAGGCTGAAAGTAGCCGGCCGGCAGTACCAGCGTGGCGGGGGATTTGATGGCCGGCGTTTCGGACAGCTGGAAGGCCGGCTGGAAACTGACATCGTACTGGCCGTGTCCCAGCCCGACCGAACGCACGGCGATCACCTTCGGGACGCCTTCAAGCAACTGGATGCCGGCATCCAGGGCGCCGTCTTCGCGATACATGACCCAGCTTACGGTGCCCAGCATGAAGGTTCTGGTGTCGCTCGGACGGATGGCGATCAGTTCGCGATGTGCCAGCCGGTCTGCACTGCTGCTGCGGCGCAGCCGGAAGCCGCCCAGCGACTGATCGAGAATCTCCCACTGGGTGCAGATGAAGCCGCGATGCTCGGCTGCGCGCTGCACGGCTGTGGGCTGATCTTCCGCGATATCGGTAACGCGCTCGCCCAGCGTCAGCAGGCGCATGTCGCTGCGCACACTGCGCGCGGCGCCTTGCAGGCTGGGCTGGCTGAACGGCTTTCCCCCGATATAGAAGGTGATGGCTTTCCAGTCGCCGGTGAGTTCGGCTGTGCCGCCACCGGGACGGCGGGTGAAGCGTCGCCCGATCGAGCCGCGCGCCCACGGTCGGTAGAGTGACAACAGCAGTCGCACGGCTTCCTCCACCCCCACCGAGGCATCCAGACCGAGTTCCGCAACGCTCTGGCGTTTGCGCACGCGTGAAGTGAGCTCGCGGAACTGATCCCCCAGCTGCAGGCTGTCGAAGCGGCGGATGCCGTTCAGGCTGGTCAAGGTCGCGACCGGCCGCAAGCCGTGATCGGCATGGAGATCCAGACCATAGGCGGCGCGCCGGCCATCGTCGGCGGCACTGTCCGCTTCGAGCAATCGGCAATACGGGGCGAAATGTCTGGCGCAATGCCAGATCTGGCCGAACTCCCGCGGTGACCTGCTGAACGGCGCCGACAGGTCGACCAGCAGCAGCACAGTGTGTGCCTCCGCGGCGCTCTGTGCCTGCCATGGGTTGAGCGGGTCGGGCGCGCGAGTGTAGGCCAGGCCGCGCGCCTCGGCATCGGCCAGGCTCTCGTGCAGTGCCGTCCATAAGCCAGGCGCAGTGACACGTCGGGCACGCATGTATTCGAGCACCGCCCGCGCGTGGCAGTCGGTGCGGCGCTGTGCGAGCAGTGTGTGCGTGGTTTCCGAATTGCCTAGGGCGGTGTCCTGGGCGATGACGGAATAGGCCTCGGCCATCTTGCTCCAGGTCGAGCAGACCTTGAGCAAGGTGTCGTTCTCGGGTGCGTCGGGCGCAACCGGCAGGCCGGAGTAGCGCAGCGCCAGCGTGGCCAGCGCGCGGGAAAGCGGCTCGCGCAGGGTTTCGAGCACATCAAGATGGCGGCGCGAGGGCGGAACCGATGCGAGTACGGCGTCGAGCATGGCATCCAGCTCGTCGCGCAGCGTAGCGGGGTCCTTGCCGCGCAGGTCGCGCAAGGCAGCGAGGCATTCGACGGCAGTGGGATGGCTCATCACGCGCTCCGGGACGGGAGACTGCCAAGTTCGAGCGCCAGCGCGGCCGCCAGCGCTGCATCATCGGGTACGCCACGTGTGACGGGAGGCCGCTCGGGCGGAGCCCACACCGGCTGCGGAAAGTGGCGGTCATCCAGATAGCGCGGAATCACGTGCCAGTGCAGGTGCGGCACCTGATTGCCGAAGCTGGCGAGGTTGATCTTGTGCGGCTTGAGTACGTCACGCAGGACGCACTCTGTGGCAAACACCACGTCCATCAGATGATCGCGCTCCTCGGGTCGGAGATCGCTCATTTCGGCGACGTGCGCGTTCCAGATGACTCGACAGAAGCCGGGGTAGTCCGGGTCGGTTACGGCAATCACACGGCAGTGCGCATTCCGCCAGAGGATGCGCTCCGTGCCGGACTCGCAGAGTGGACAGATCATGGTGCCGCCAAGCAGGAATGGTGTGCTGATTATAGTGACAGCCAAGCGGCGGTCGGTTCAGCCTGCGTGGGGCACGGTGTGCATTTCTCCCAGTTCTTCCGGTTCGCCGTGTGCAAACGCCATCAGCGTGCCGGGAGGGATCAGCGTCCAGGTCTCGTTGTCGGTCAGCGGCAGGGTTGCGATCACCGCGACGCGGTCTTGCGGCGTGGTGACGTGATTGAAATCCACGCTCACATCTTCGTCGGACAGGTGTGCGGTAGGGAACGGGGCCTGCCGGATGACATAGGCGAGCCGGCTCGAACAGTGGGCAAACAAACGCTCGCCGTTCGACAGCAGAAAGTTGAACTCGCCGTGTGCGCCGATGCTAATCGCCAGCTCGCGCAGCGTCGCATGCAGTACATGCGCGTCCGGCGGCCCGTCCGGGAATCGCTCGGACAGCGTTTGCAGGATGTGGCAGAAGGCGCGCTCGGAGTCGGTCGTGCCGACCGGCAGAAAGCGCCCGCCCAGCTGCGGCGCGTAGTCGAGCAGATTGCCGTTGTGCGCAAAGATCCAGTAGCGCCCCCACAACTCGCGCTGGAAGGGGTGAGTGTTGTCGAGTCTGATCTCGCCCTGCGTTGCCTTGCGAATGTGCGAGATGACGTTGAGCGAGCGGATCGGATACTGGTGCACCAGTTCCGCCACCGGCGAATCGACGCTGGGCCTCGGATCGAGGAATACGCGTACGCCACGCCCCTCGAAGAAGGCGATGCCCCAGCCGTCGCGATGATGATCGGTCAGGCCGCCGCGCGCGCGAAAGCCGGTAAAGGAGAAGCAGATGTCCGTCGGGACGTTGCAGTTCATGCCGAGAAGCTGGCACATGGCGAAGAATCCGATAGCTCGAAGCCCTGATTATAGGGTGTAGAACCAGCTGTTCAGGCTTGGGCCGCGCTTGTGCCGCGGCGGTCCACCAGCCAGTCCGTCAGGGCGGCCCCAGCCCACATGCCACATAGCGTGACCCAAGCGGTCAGCGCAAATACCGCCGCGCCGGACACGCCCGCCCCCACCGCACAGCCGCCCGCAAGCATGCCGCCAAAGCCCATCAGCAGCGCCCCGGCGATGTAGCGGCGCATGGCCGCGCCGCCATCGAATCCCTCAAGCTTGAGCTCGCGTGCAAACCAGGCCGCGACGAAGGATCCCAGGAACACGCCTGGCACCATGCCATGATCAAAATTCAACGCCTGACCGAGTGGCGACAGCACCAGCATCAGCATGTCTGCGGCCGGGCCGGTGAAAGAAAGGCTCTGCACCGCGGTTGGCTCAAAAGTGATCCGCGACAGTGCAAAGTTGTACCACCAGGCCACGGCCACCATGACCCCGGTGCCGAGGCCACCGACCCAGCCCCATGGCGGAATGCGTGCACGCAGCGCAAAGAACACCCCGGCGGCGAGCCACACCAGCCCGAACAGCAGCCCGCCGCCGTTGCCCATGCCGGTCAGCGCCAGCAGGTCGCGGGCGTGGCCGCCCTCAATGGTCCAGAGATTTCCGAGCGTCTCGCGTGCCGGCGCGAGGATGCCTTTCATCGAGGCTTGCGCCGTGACGGCGAAGATCAGGCCCGACAGCAAGGCGCGCAGGTTGCCGTTGGCGGCCAGTACCAGCAGGCGGCTTGAGCAGCCGCGCGCCAGGATCATGCCGACGCCGAACAACAGGCCGCCGATCAGCGCGCCAGAGAGGCTGCCGCGGCTGGCGAGCTGGCGCACGTTGGCCGTGTCGAACTGCCCGATCAGCGCCAGTAACTGGGTGGTTACGACTGCCGCCGAGAACGCGAACAGCCATACCGCAAGCTTGCCGCCGAAGCGGCCGCGCGCTACGTCGATGACGGCGGCACGCAGGCAGAAGCGGCTGCGCTGCGCAAAGAAGCCGAACAGCGCGCCGACCACGAGCCCGCCCAGCGCCAGTGCGTACTGGTCGCCGAGGGCTTCGACGAGCTGGATGAGTGTGGACATGCATTCTTCCGCCACACGGGCGGTGCGTGGTGAGCGACCACATCAGAATGCACTTAAATTAGAGCTTGATTATTGACCTGACGCAAACAGCCGGCTCGAATGGCTTCAGCGAGTCATGCCCGGCATGTTCTTCATCATCTCGTTGAGATCGATGTTGCCGAGGCCGGGAACATTAACGCCGCCCTTCATGCGCGAGTCGCCAGGCTGCTGCCCTGGCAGGCAGTTCGGCGCCATCCAGCGGCCCTCGACGGTTGCCGTGGTTTGCTGCATGCCGTGCAAGGGTGGCGTGTAGCTGGAGCGCACCTGGCCACGGTAGGCGCGGCGGAAGTCGCCGGTGAATTCCGACACGATTTCGGCACGCGAGCCTTCGATGGTGCAGGTGGCGCGCGCCGTCATGCGGTTGCCGGCATAGTCGATCTTCATGTCGGAGCAGTCGGCGTTCTCGACCTCGGGACGCTGCAACAGCTCTTCGACACTGCCGCCCATGCAGCTTTCGAAGGTCATGGTCATGCCGCCCATTTCGGCGACAGCGGTCTTCATCTCCCACAGCCCGGCGTTGGGCTTGGGCATGTTCGGCGGTACCGGGTTGGCCAGCGCCGCGCCTGCGGCGGCGACGAGCGACAGGGCGAGAATGCGTTGCATGGCGTTGTGCTCCTTGGGTGCCTCAGGCGCCGAGCTTGCGCCTCAGGACTTCATTGACCTGCGCCGGATTGGCCTTGCCGCGGCTGGCTTTCATGACTTGCCCGACCAGTGCGTTGAAGGCCTTGTCCTTGCCCGCGCGGAATTCCTCAACCGATTTCTGGTTGGCGGCCAGCACCTCGTCGACGATGGCTTCGATGGCGCCCGAGTCGGTGACTTGCTTCAGGCCCTGCGCCTCGATGATCTCGTCGGCAGAGCTGCCTTCGCCGTTCCAAAGCGTATCGAAGACCTTCTTGCCGATGCTGTTAGAGATTGTGTTGTCGGCGATGCGTTGCACCAACCCGGCGATCTGCAGCGCGGAGACCGGTGACTCGGTGATGTCCAAATCCGCCTTGTTGAGCCGCGCGGCCAGATCCCCCATGACCCAGTTGGCGCAGGTCTTGGCGTTGGCGGTACCAGCTGCGTCGACCGTGGCCTGGAAGAAGGCCGCGACTTCGCGCGAGGCGGTGAGCGTGGCGGCGTCGTAGGGCGACAGGCCGAACTGCGCGATGAAGCGCGCCTTCATCGCCTCGGGCAATTCCGGCATGGCCGCGCCGACGTCATCCATCCATTGCTGTGAGATCAGCAATGGCAGCAGGTCGGGGTCGGGGAAGTAGCGGTAGTCGTGCGCGTCTTCCTTGGTGCGCATGACGCGCGTTTCGCCGGTATCGGGGTCGAACAGCACGGTGGCCTGCTGGATGGTGCCGCCGTCTTCGATGCGTTCGATCTGCCACTGGATTTCGTAGTCGATGGCCTGTTGCAGAAAGCGGAAGGAGTTCAGGTTCTTGATCTCGCGACGCGTGCCGAGCGGAGCACCGGGGCGACGTACCGACACGTTGGCATCGCAGCGGAAGGAGCCTTCCTGCATGTTGCCGTCGCAGATTTCGATCCAGCGCACCAGTGCGTGCAAGCTGCGGGCATAGGCCACCGCTTCGGCCGACGAGCTCATTTCCGGTTCGGAAACGATTTCCAGTAGCGGCGTGCCGGCGCGGTTCAGATCGATGCCGCTCATGCCGTGGAAGTCTTCGTGCAGGCTCTTGCCGGCGTCCTCTTCAAGGTGCGCACGGGTGAGGTTCACCGTCTTCTCGTAAGCCTTGTCACCTTCGCCGACACGGATCGTGATCGCGCCGCCCTGCACCACCGGCAGATCCATCTGGCTAATCTGGTAGCCCTTCGGGAGATCCGGGTAGAAGTAGTTCTTGCGCGCGAACACGCTCTTCGGCGAGACGTGCGCACCGATGGCCAGACCGAAGCGGATGGCGCGTTCGACCGCGCCGCAGTTGAGCACTGGCAGCACGCCGGGCAGCGCGATGTCGACGGCGCTGGCTTGGCGGTTGGGCTCGGCGCCGAAAGCGGTCGAGGCGCCGGAGAAGATCTTGGAGGCGGTGGTGAGCTGGGCATGGACTTCCAGTCCGATGACCACTTCCCAATCGTTTCTGCTCATGGTGTGTATCTCTCAGTCCGCGAGGGCGGGCCGACGCTGGTGCCAGTCGGTGACCTGCTGGTAGCGGTGCGCCACGTTGAGCAGGCGGGCTTCGTCGAAATGGTTGCCGATCAGTTGCAGGCCGACCGGCAGCTGGCCGGCGCCGAAACCGCAGGGCAGCGACAGACCGGGCAGGCCGGCGAGGTTGACGGCCAGCGTGAAGATGTCGGACAGGTACATCTGCACCGGGTCGTCGGTCTTCTCGCCGATCTTCCAGGCGGTGGTCGGGCTGACCGGGCCGGCGATGACGTCGCAGGCCTCAAAGGCCGCGGCAAAGTCGTTGGCGATCAGGCGGCGCAGCTTCTGTGCCTTCAGGTAGTAGGCATCGTAATAACCGTGAGACAGCACATAGGCGCCGACCAGGATGCGCCGTTTGACCTCGTCGCCGAAGCCCTCGGCGCGGCTCTTGCGGTACATGTCGTCGAGGTCGCCGTACTCGGCGGCGCGATGGCCATAGCGAACGCCGTCAAAGCGTGAAAGATTGCTCGAAGCTTCGGCCGGGGCGAGCACGTAGTAAGCGGGGATAGACAGTTTTGCATTGGGCAGGCCCACCTCGACCGTGGTCGCGCCCAGCGCGCGATACTGTTCGACGGCGGCTTCGACGGCGGCGCGCACGTCGTCGGCCATGCCCTCGCCGAAGAACTCGCGCGGCAGGCCGATGCGCAGGCCGGCCAGAGGTTTGTTCGCGCGGATGTCCCGCGAATAGTCCTCGGCCGGGCGATCGAGGCTGGTCGAATCGCGTTCGTCAAAGCCGGCCATGGCGGTAAGCACCAGCGCGCAGTCTTCGGCCGAGGCAGCGAACACGCCGGCCTGATCGAAGGACGAGGCGTAGGCGATCATGCCGTAGCGGCTGCAGGTACCGTAGGTGGGCTTGATGCCGGTCACGCCGGTCATGGCCGCCGGCTGGCGTACCGAGCCGCCGGTGTCGGTGCCGGTGGCGAACGGCGCCAGACGCGCGGCCACGGCAGCGGCCGAACCGCCCGACGAGCCACCGGGAATGCGCGACACATCCCACGGGTTGCGGGTGGCGCCGAAGTAGGAGTTCTCGTTGGACGAGCCCATCGCGAACTCATCCATATTGGTCTTGCCGAGCATCACCACGCCCGCTTCACGCAGCTTGGTGACGACGTGCGCGTCGTAGGGGCTGACGAAGTTGGCGAGCATTTTCGAGCCGCAGGTGGTCAGCACGCCTTCGGTGCAGAACACGTCCTTGTGGGCGAGCGGAATGCCGGTGAGCGGGCCGGCCGTGCCGGCAGCAATCGCGGCATCTGCGGCGGCCGCATCGCGCAGCGCACCTGCGCGATCAACGGTGACGAAGGCGTTGAGCTCGCCGTCGAGGCGTTCGATGCGGTCGAGGAACAGCGTCGTGAGTTCGACGCTGGAGATCTTGCGCGCGTCGAGGGCGGCGCGCAGTTCTGCGAGGCTGGCGTGAATCATGGTGGCGGCGGTGTGCGCGGGGCGCGGATTATTCGATGACCTTGGGCACGAGATACAAGCCGGCCTCGGTCTGCGGCGCGATATGCTGGAAGGCGTCGCGGCGGTCGGTTTCGGTGACACGGTCGTCGCGCAGGCGCTGTCCGCAGTCTTGCGGATGGCTCATCGGCTCGACACCGTCGGTGTCCACCGCCTGCATCTGTTCGATCAGCCCGAATATGCTGTTGAGCTTGCCTTGGGTGGCTTCGGCATCATTGCCCCGGAGCTCAATGCGAGCCAGCGTGGCGATGTTGTGGATATCTTCGAGCGAAAGAGACATGAGATGAAATGGTTTAGCTTTTCAAACCGCAAGAAATTGTAGAGTATCATACCGGCTTTCGCCCTTATCCCGCTTGGGTGTGGCGCTGATCGGCGCGTTTCTTGCGTCCTCTTGCATCGGTTACGGAACCCTCAATGTTCGGTCTTCTGCGTTCCTATCTTTCCAGCGATCTGGCAATCGACCTCGGTACGGCAAATACGCTGATTTACGTCCGCGGCAAGGGCATCGTCCTCGACGAACCTTCCGTTGTCGCGATCCGCACCGAAGGTGGCCCCAACGCCAAGCGCACGATCCAGGCGGTCGGCGCGGCTGCCAAGCTGATGCTGGGCAAGACGCCCGGCAACATCACGGCGATCCGGCCGATGAAGGATGGCGTGATTGCCGACTTTGTCGTCACCGAGCAGATGATCAAACAGTTCATCAAGAAGGTGCACGAGTCGCGCATGTTCTCGCCGAGCCCGCGCATCATCATCTGCGTGCCTTGCGGCTCGACCCAGGTCGAGCGCCGGGCGATCCGCGACGCCGCTCTCGCGGCCGGCGCAAGCCAGGTGTTCCTGATCGAGGAGCCGATGGCTGCGGCAATCGGCGCCGGCCTGCCGGTGTCCGAGGCCACCGGCTCGATGGTGGTCGATATCGGCGGCGGCACCACCGAGGTCGGCGTGATCTCGCTCGGCGGCATGGTGTACAGCGGTTCGGTGCGTGTCGGTGGCGACAAGTTCGACGAAGCCATCATCAACTACATCCGCCGCAACTACGGCATGTTGATCGGCGACACCACGGCGGAAAACATCAAGAAGACCATCGGCTCGGCCTTTCCGGGCTCCGAGGTGCGCGAGATGGAAGTCAAGGGCCGCAACCTGGCCGAAGGCATTCCGCGCAGCTTCACGGTGTCGAGCAACGAAGTGCTCGAAGCGGTCACCGAGCCGCTCAACAACATCGTTTCGGCGGTCAAGATCGCGCTCGAACAGACCCCGCCAGAACTCGGCGCGGACATTGCCGAACGCGGGCTGGTGCTGACCGGTGGCGGTGCGCTGCTGACCGATCTGGACCGTCTGCTGATGGAAGAAACCGGCCTTCCGGTGATCATCGCTGAAGAGCCGCTGACCTGCGTCGCGCGCGGTTGCGGCATGGCGCTGGAGAAGATGGACACACTCGGTTCCATCTTCTCATCCGAGTAATACGGACGGAGCCGATGCCCACAAGGTCACCGGCTCCGTTGCCAATACGCTGATATGTCGCTGGCAGGACACTCGCCGCCGCCCATCTTTCATCACGGACTCGCGCCGCGGGTCCGCTTGTTCATCCTCAGTGCAATCTGCATTGCCATGCTCGTCGCCGATCTTCGATTCGGCTACCTCGAGTTCGTGCGTCAGGTCGCTACCGTAGTCATCCACCCCATCCAACGCATTGCCGCCGCGCCGGTCGATTTCGCGCGCAATGCGGCCGTGTATTTCGCGACGCTCGTCGATGTCCAGCTCGAAAACGCCGAATTGCGTCGCAATCAGGTCGAGTCGGCGCAGCGTCTGCTGCGCTTCGGGCAGCTGGAATACGAGAACGCCGAACTGCGCCAGCTGGCAGGGCTGTCGCAGGCCGTCGCCCTGCGCGGGGTCGGCGCCGAAGTGCTGTACGACGCGGCGGACCCGTTTTCGCGCAAGGTGATTCTCGACAAGGGGAACCACCACGGGGTGCGTGCCGGCCTGGCCGTGGTTGATGCGCGTGGCTTGATCGGACAGGTCAGCCGGGTCTATCCGGTTCAGTCGGAGGTCACGCTGTTGACCGACCGTGAGCAGGTTGTCCCGGTCAGGCTCGAGCGCAGTGGCATGCGCGGCATCCTGTCTGGGTCCGGCGACGGCGGCGTGGAGATGCGCTTTGTGCCAGTCGGCAGCGACATCCAGCCCGGCGACCGGATCGTGACGTCCGGCCTCGATGGCCTGTTCGTCGCGGGCTTGCCGGTGGCGACCGTGACCGAGGTTTTTGCGGATAATTCTCCGCACCTGCGTGTGGTCTGCGAGCCGGTGGCGCGCGTCGAACGTGCTGTTCAAGTGCTCGTGCTCGGTCCGGAAGAGCCGCGTCCCGGTCGTCCGGACCGGTCGCAGGCGCTCCCGCTGCATGCACCTGCGGCAACGAGTCCGGTCGAATAAGATGCATCCCACCCATCGATCCAATCGCATCCTGCAGCCGGCCAAGACATGGTTCATCTGGTTCAGCCTGTTCGCGGCGCTGGCCCTGAACTACGTGCCGACCGGCCGGCTTCCCGGCCTGCCCGACTGGATGGCCCTTGTGCTGGTGTTCTGGTGCATCCGCGAGCGCCGCCGCGTGGGCATGACTACGGCCTTCTTCTTCGGCCTTTTGGTCGATATCGGGCAGGGAGCGGCAATGGGTCAGCATGCGCTGGCCTATGTCGCGATGGCCTATCTCGCCACGTCGTTATCGCGTCGCGTGCTGTGGTTCGGCACCGCGCAGCAGTCGCTGCATGTGTTGCCGATGCTGCTGCTGGCACAGGCGATCATGGTGGCGGTGCGTTTGCTGGCCGGGGCCGAGTTCCCCGGCTGGAGCTATTTCATTTCCAGTTTCAGCGGCGCGCTGCTGTGGGGGCCGCTGGGCCTGTTGCTGTTGCTGCCTCAATATCAGCCGGTGGATCGTGACGAGAATCGCCCCATCTGACCGCCGCGGCGAAGCCCGCACGCAGCCCGTGGGCGACGCAGGGGAATGAACGAGTTTCATAACCCCGTGCTGGTCCGGCTGTACTTCCGGCGCCGTGCGGTGGCGGCCGGCCTGTTCGTAATGGTCTGCTTCGCGCTGTTGGCCTACCGCCTGTATCACCTGCAGGTCGAGCAGTACGACTACTTCCATTCCCGCGCAGAAGGCAATCGCATCGCCGTGTTGCCGGTGCCGCCGAACCGCGGTGTGATCTTCGACCGCCACGGCGAGGCCCTGGCCCGCAACTATTCGGCGTGGACGGTCGAGATCAATCCGGCACAGGTCCGCGACATCGACCGCACGCTCGACGTGCTGGCCGAGGTTCTGCCCTTCGAGGAGCGCGACCGCCGGCGCTTTCGCCGACTGCTGACCGAATCGAAGTATTTCGACAGCGTGCCGATCCGCACCCATCTCGACGACGAGGAGGTGGCGCGCGTGGCGGCACGGCTGTACCGCCTGCCGGGCGTCGAGGTGAAAGCGCGGCTGTATCGAAACTATCCGCATGGCGAATCGGCCGCGCACATCATCGGCTACATCGGTCAGATCAACGAGCGTGATGTGCAACGCATCGAAGAAAATGGCGAGCTGGCCAACTATCGGGGCTCGGAATACACCGGCAAGAGTGGCCTGGAACTGCGCTATGAGCGCGAACTGCATGGTACGACCGGCGTCGAGCAGGTCGAAATCAATGCTTCCGGACGGGCGGTACGCTTGTTGGCGCGCACGCCGCCGGTGAACGGCAGCGACCTTGAACTGACGCTGGACCTGGGCTTGCAACAGGCCGCCGAACAGGCTCTCGGCGCGCGACGCGGGGCAGTGGTGGCGATCGAGCCGGCGACCGGCGGTGTACTGGCACTGGCATCGACGCCGAGTTTTGACCCCAACCTGTTCATCGACGGCATTTCGGTGACAGATTGGCGGGCCTTGTCCGATTCGCCCGACCATCCGCTGCTCAACCGCGCCATCTACAGCGCCTATCCGCCGGGCTCGACCTTCAAGCCCTTCATGGCACTGGCGGGTCTGGCATCGGGCAAGCGCACGCTCGAGCAACGCTTCAACAATCAGGGGCTGTTCAGCTTCTTCGGGCATCGCATGCTCGACCGCAAATCCAGATGCCAGCAGGGCGTGGACCTGCACACCAGTCTGGTGCACTCGTGCAATACCTACTACTACGAACTGGCCAACGAACTGGGTATCCAGGCCATTGCGGATTTCATGGCGCCCTTGGGTTTCGGCAAGCGCACCGGCGTTGATATTCCCGGTGAGGCGGCCGGCATCCTGCCTTCGCCGCAATGGAAGCGCGAGCGCTTCAAGACGCGTGAGCATCAGCAATGGTATGGCGGCGAGACGATCTCGGTAGGCATCGGCCAGGGCTATAACGCCTACACGCCGATCCAGCTGGCGCACGCGCTGACCGTGTTGCTCAACCATGGTGAAGTGCGCGTACCGCACCTGGTGCGCCGTGTTGTGGATGGGCGCGATGGGCAGATCGTCGACGCCACGCCGCCGCCGAGCGTGCCCATGCGCTTGCGGCGCGAGCATGCCGAGGCGGTGCGCAAGGCCATGGTTGATGTCACCAAGGTCGGCACCGCCCGGGCGGTATTCGCCGATGCGCCCTATGATGCGGGCGGCAAGACCGGCACGGCGCAGGTGTACTCGCTGCGTGGCCAGAAATACGTCGAGAAGGACGTGGCCGAGCGTTTGCGCGACCACTCATGGTTCATCGGCTTTGCACCGGCAGAAAACCCCACCATCGCGATTGCCGTGCTGGTCGAGAACGGCGGTTTCGGTTCCCAGTCGGCGGCGCCTGTCGCACGCAAGGTCTTCGATTTCCACCTCCTCGGCAGACCGGTTGCCAGTGAGGCGGCCGAGACGGATGAAGCGCTGGCCGAGGAGCTTGAACAATGATCGGGCGTTTCTATCCTCTGGTGCTGCTGAGGAATGTGCTGCGGCCGCTCGACCCCGCCTTGTGCATCTTGTTGGCGTTGTTGTTTGCCTACGGCTGGGTGCTCATGATCAGTGCCTCGCCCGAGCGTCTGCCGGTGCTGCGCATGCATATGCTGATTGCCGTCGGTGTGATGTGGATGGTGGCGGCAGTGCCGGCCAACCGTCTGCTGTCACTGGCGGTGCCTCTGTATCTGGGCGGCGTGCTGTTGCTGTTGGGCGTGATGTTCTTTGGCGAGATGTCCAAGGGCGCGCGGCGATGGCTCGACCTGGGGTTCATTCGCATTCAGCCCTCCGAGCTCATGAAGATCGGCATGCCGTTGATGTTGGCCTGGTATTTCCACATGCGCGAAGGCGCCATCCGACTCGTCGATTACGTTGTCGCAACCGTGTTGCTGGCCATACCGCTCGGCCTCATCGTGGTACAGCCGGACCTGGGAACCAGCCTGCTGGTGGCTGCCGCCGGCTTGTATGTCATCTTCTTCGCCGGTTTGAGCTGGAAATTGATCGTGCCGGTGTTTGTCGTCGGTGTCGTCGGCATCGGTCTGCTGGTCGGCTTTGGAGATCAGCTTTGCCAGCCCGGCGTCGACTGGCAAGTGCTCAAGGAGTACCAGAAGCAGCGCGTATGTACGCTGCTCGATCCGAGCCAGGATCCCTTGGGGCGCGGCTTCCATACCATCCAGTCGTCCATCGCCATCGGATCCGGCGGCTTGTGGGGCAAGGGCTGGATGGATGGGACGCAGACGCACCTGGCCTTCATCCCCGAGCGGCATACCGACTTCATCTTCGCTGTGCTGGCCGAGGAGTTCGGACTGATCGGAGCGTTGGTACTGCTGGTGCTGTACCTGTTGCTGCTGCTGCGCGGTCTGCGCATTGCCTCACGCGCCCCGATGCTCGGCGCTCGGCTGTTGGCCGGTGCCGTGACGATGATCGTATTTACCTATGCTTTCGTGAACATCGGCATGGTCAGCGGTATCCTTCCGGTCGTCGGTGTGCCGCTGCCTTTCCTCAGTTATGGCGGCACCGCGCTCGTGACACTGTGTGTCGGCATGGGTATGCTCATGAGCGTTGCGCGTAGCCGCAGCACGCCCAAGGATTGATCGACCCGCATGAGCATGAACCGTTTTCTTTCCGCGCTTTCTTCACCGCTGCTGGCTATTTTGCTGGCCGTGGCGCTAGTGGCTTGTAGTTCACGGCCCGTACAGCAGGCTGACAAGGCGCCCGATCCCGCGCCTCGGCCGACCGTGGTGACGACGGTGAAGGGCGGTGGCTACTATCTGGATGATGGTCCGCATGCGACGCTGCCGGCCGATCTTGATGTGCTGCCCGATGCGGCGCCGCGTATCGAGCCGATCTACCCGCCCTCCTTGCGCCCCTACACCGTCATGGGTCAGCGTTTTGTGCCGATGACCGCGCTGCACCCGTACCGCGAACGTGGTCACGCCAGTTGGTACGGGCGCAAGTTCCATGGCCGGCTCACGGCCATCGGTGAGGTGTACGACATGTACAAGATGACCGCGGCCCACCCGACGCTGCCCTTGCCAAGCTATGCGCGCGTCACCAACATCAGCAATGGCCGTTCGGTGATCGTGCGTGTGAATGATCGCGGGCCGTTCCTGCGCAGCCGTGTGATCGATCTTTCGTACGCGGCCGCAAACCGCCTGGATTACATCAATGCCGGCAGTGCAGTGGTGGATATCGAACTGCTCACGCCCGAGATCATTGCCGCGATGAATCGCGAGCGTCATGACAATGCTCGCAGCGTGGTGGCCAGCGCCTCTGCGCCGGAGATCAAGGTTACGCGCGCGCCCGCCAGCGAAGGCGGCGCTGCGGCGGCTTACCTGCAGCTGGGTTCATTTGAAACGCCGGCCAACGCGGCACGCATGATGGTGCGTGTGCGCGAGGAGTTCGACCTGCTGGTCGAGCAGATGCATTTGCTCGACGAAGATGGCCGTTATCGCCTGCAGATCGGACCGTTCGCCTCGGTCGCCGAGGCGCGCAGCACGGCCGGGCGCATGGTCCTCCTGCTGGAGGTCCAGCCCTACCTCGTGATGCGTTGAACCAAGCCGCGTCGTGCGCGGTCTTTCCCCTCGCTGGCGGCCATGCGGTCGCCCTTCGTTTTTTTCACTTCTCCGGATTCCACACACAAGTCGTCATGCGTTTTCTCATTGCTCTGCTCTGCGCCCTCCTGCCCCTCGCCGCCTCTGCCCAGATTCCGCCGGCGCCTCGACTCGCCGCCAACGCGTGGTTGCTGATCGACCACGGTACTGGCCAGACGCTGGTTTCGCACAATGCCGATGCGCGTATCGAGCCGGCTTCGCTGACCAAGTTGATGACGGCCTACATCACCTTTCAGACGATCCGTTCCGGCAATCTGGCGCTTGAGGATACCGTCCAGGTCTCCGAGAAGGCCTGGCGCATGACCGGCTCGCGCATGTTCATCGAGCCCAATCGCCCGGTGACGGTGGAAGAGTTGATCCGCGGCATGATCATCCAGTCGGGCAACGACGCCTGCGTGGCGCTGGCCGAGCGTATTGCCGGTTCCGAGGAAGGCTTCGTCAGCATGATGAACCGCGAAGCCGAACGGCTCGGCATGAAGAACACACGCTTCGCCAACTCATCCGGGCTGCCCGACCCTGAGCTGTACACCACTGCCAATGATCTGGCCTTGCTGGCTTCCGCGCTGATCCGTGACTTCCCCGAGTTCTATCGCATCTATTCAGCGCGCGAGTACACCTACAACAACATCACTCAGCCCAACCGCAACCGCCTGCTGTGGCTTGATTCAACCGTTGATGGCATGAAGACGGGCTTTACCGACGCTGCCGGCTATTGTCTGGTGTCGTCGGCCGTGCGTGGTCCGCGCCGCCTGATCTCCATTGTGCTCGGTACCGAATCCGAAGCGGCGCGTGCGCAGGAATCGCTCAAGCTGCTCAACTATGGCTTCCAGTTCTTCGACACCGTGCGTCTGTATCAGGCCGGTCAGGAGTTGTCGCGCTTCCAGGTGTGGAAGGGGGCAGTCAAGGACGTGCCGGTCGGCTTTGCCGAGGATTTCGTGATGTCCATGCCCAAGGGGCAGGTCGATCGGATCGAAGTCTCGCTGGTGAGCAGCCAGCCGGTGTTGGCGCCGATCGAGCGCGGTCAGTCCATCGGTACTCTGACGCTGACGGCTGATGGCAAGGAACTCGGCCAGTACCCCGTGGTGGCGCTCGAAGAGGTCAAGATTGGCGGATTCTTCAGCCGTCTGTGGGACGCGCTGGTGTTGTGGATCAAGAGCCTGTGAGCATCTGCTTTCTGAACGGGGGCTTCGTACCGCGCAGCGAGGCCCGCATCTCGCCGATGGACCGTGGCTTCCTGTTCGGCGACGGCGTGTATGAAGTCATCCCGGTGTACGGCAAGCGGGCGTTTCAGCTGGCGCCCCACATCGCGCGGCTGGAGCGCTCACTGACTGGTGTGCGCATCAGCAACCCGTACTCCGCTGCGGAATGGACCGATCTGGTCGAGCGTCTCGTCGAGGCCCATGCGTGGCCCGACCAGGCCATCTATGTGCAGGTTACGCGCGGCGCCGATACGGTACGCAACCACGCCTTTCCGGTGGACGTTGCGCCCACCGTTTTCATGATGGCCGACCCGCTTGCGCCAGTGCCCGACGAGCAGATGGAGAACGGCGTCAGCGTGGTCAGCGCCGTCGACAATCGCTGGCTGCGCTGCGACATGAAGACCACCGCCTTGCTCGCGAACTGCCTGTTGCGCCAGCTGGCGGTCGAGCAGGGCTGTGCCGAGACGCTGCTGTTTCGAGACGGCTTCCTGACCGAGGGCAGCGCATCGAACATCTTCGTGGTGCGCGACGGAGTGTTGCTCGCGCCGCCCAAGAGCCGTCTGATACTGCCCGGCATCACCTACGACGTGGTGCTGGATCTGGCGCGCAGGAATGGCCAGCCGGTCGAAGTGCGCGAGATATCCGAGGACGAAGTGCGCGGCGCCGACGAACTGTGGCTGACGTCATCGACCAAGGAAGTGCTGCCGATCACGCAGCTCGACGGCCAGCCCGTCGGAAGCGGGCGACCCGGCCCGGTGACCATGAAACTGCATGGCTGGTACCAGCTTGCCAAGGCCAGCGGAGAACTTGCATGAGCGACGCACGCGAAACGCTGATCGAATTCCCCACCGATTTTCCGATCAAGATCATGGGCGCGCGGGTCGAAGGCTTCGCGCAGGCGGTGGTCGATGTCGTGTTGCGCCATGACGCGGGCTTCGACGCCGCGACGGTCGAGATGCGTCCGTCGAGCAAGGGCAACTACCTTGCGTTGACCTGTACCGTGCGTGCCGTGTCGCAGGAGCAGCTTGATGCGCTGTACCGCGAGCTGTCCTCGCATGCCATGGTCAAGGTCGTGCTGTGAGCCTGGCGCTGGCCGCACGTCCGGCGCTGCTCGTCAAACGTCCGGGCCGTGTCGACTACGAAGCGGGGTTGGAGGCCATGCGAGTCTTCACCGCTGCACGCGATGCCGACACCCCCGACGAGATCTGGCTGGTCGAACACCCTCCGGTGTATACCTTGGGCCAGGCCGGCAAGCCCGAACATCTGCTGCACGCCAGTGACATTCCGCTGGTCAAGTCCGACCGCGGGGGGCAGATCACGTATCACGGCCCGGGCCAGCTCGTGGCCTACCTGCTGATCGATCTGACGCGGCGCGGCCTCAAGGTGCGTCAGCTGGTGTCGGTGATGGAACAGGCGCTGATCGACTGCCTCGCGGAGTACGACATTGCGGCCCAACGGGTCGCCGGCGCGCCGGGCGTCTACGTGCAGGGAGCCAAGATCGCCGCGCTCGGGCTTCGCGTGCGCAACGGGCGCAGCTATCATGGCCTGTCGCTCAACGTAGCCATGGATCTGGCCCCGTTCTCGTGGATCAACCCCTGCGGCTACGAGGGCCTGAAGACCACGCAACTGGCGGATTTCGGCGTGCGCGACGACCTCGATGCGGTCGGCGCCCGCCTGTTGGCCCATCTGCATCGGCTCCTGCCGGAGCAGACCGCCTGATATTGCGGCTTACCGCCGCAGCGATCGGGGCCGCCCTACCCGGGTCTGCCCCGCAACCGAGGAACCCACGAGAGACCCCGATGGAAACCACCTCCCGCAAGCAGCGCGGCGCCGACAAGACCGCCCGCATCCCGATCAAGATCGTGCCGGCCGAGCGCCTCAAGAAGCCGGACTGGATCCGTATCCGTCTCGGCTCAGGCGCCGAAGTCGAGCGCTTCAACGAAATCAAGGCCACGCTGCGCGAGCACAAGCTGCACACCGTCTGCGAGGAAGCGTCTTGCCCGAACATCCACGAATGCTTCGGCAAGGGCACCGCCACCTTCATGATCATGGGCGACATCTGCACGCGGCGTTGCCCGTTCTGTGATGTCGGCCACGGCCGGCCCGAAGCGCTCAACGCCGACGAGCCGCGTGACCTCGCCAACACCATTGCCGCGATGCGTCTCAACTACGTCGTGATCACCTCGGTGGACCGCGATGATCTGCGCGATGGCGGCGCTGCCCACTTCGTCGACTGCATCCGCTCCACCCGTGAAGCCTCGCCAAAGACCACCATCGAAGTGCTGGTGCCGGATTTCCGCGGCCGCATGGAAGTCGCGCTGGAGATCTTCGATCAGGCGCCGCCCGACGTGATGAACCACAACCTCGAGACCGTGCCGCGCCTGTACAAGCAGGCCCGCCCCGGCTCGGATTACGCGCACTCGCTGCTGCTGCTCAAAGAGTTCAAGGCGCGCAAGCCCGACGTTTTGACCAAATCCGGCCTCATGGTGGGGCTTGGCGAGACCGACGAGGAAATCCTCGAAGTCATGCGCGATCTACGCGCCCACGACGTCGACATGCTGACCATCGGTCAGTATCTGCAGCCTTCGGCCGGCCACCTGCCGGTGCTGCGTTACGTGCATCCGGATACCTTCAAGATGTACGAGACGGAAGCCTTGAAGATGGGCTTTCGCAACGCTGCCTGCGGCCCGATGGTGCGTTCCAGCTACTGGGCCGACCAGCAGGCGCATGGCGCTGGCGTGGTGTGAGCGTAACGCCGTTCGACGCGTGGGGAACGTGGCTCAAGGGTTCTTTGTGGGCCTACCCCGCGCTGGAAGCGGTACATATCACCGGCATTGCGTTGCTGTTCGGCAGCCTGGTGGTGCTGGAGCTGCGCCTGCTTGGGCTGGGGCGTGCGCTGGAGGTGTTCCCGCTGGCCCAGCTTGCGCTGCCGGTGAGCCTGTTCGGCTTCGGCGTGGCAGCCTGTTCCGGTCTGCTGCTGTTCGCGGCTGACGCCTTTGATCTGCTCGTCAATCCCGCCTTCCGCCTGAAGATGCTGGTACTCGTGCTGGCCGGCACCAATGCCGCGCTGTTCCACGCTGCCGGTGGCTTGCGCGCGAACGGCACGCTGCCGAAGCTGCAGCTCGTGGTCTCGCTGCTGCTGTGGCTGGCGGTGATTGCCTGCGGGCGCATGATTGCCTACGTCTGAACTCTGCCGACATAAGCGCACTCTCAGCGTCGTCCGACCTTTCGGAGAATGACGATGAACCGACGCAATTTCGTACTCACCGCCGCCGTCGCGGCACTGGCCCCCCAGCTTGTCCGTGCGCACCATGGCTGGAGCGGTTTCGATGTCGATACGCCGGTGTTCCTGCGCGGCAAAATCAAGGCCGTGAAGTGGGAGAACCCGCACGCGATGCTGACCATCGAGATCCCCGATGCCCTGCAGGTGCCGGCTCAACTGCACGAGCGAGCCTTGCCGGAACAGGCTTCTCGCGTGGATGGCGCAGACATCCTGCGCCGAGCGGTGGCGCCGCCCAAGGGGGAGCTGGAATGGACGCTGCAACTGGCGCCGCTGTTCCGTGTCAGGCAGTGGGACATGCCGCAACCGGCCGTCGGCGATGAGGTCGAGGCCGTCGGTTATATCCTGCGAAAAGAAAACGCCCCGGCGTTCATGCGCGTGGAGTATCTGTTCCACGCCGGCCGGGGCTATGCGTTGCGCTCAGGCCCTGCCTGAGGCGCGATCGGGCTTGCTGTCAGCGGAAAACCCGCTCCTCGCGCTCGTGCCGCTCCTGCTCTTCGATGGTGAGCGTGGCGGTCGGGCGGGCGAGCAGGCGGCGCAGGCCGATCGGCTCGCCTGAGGCTTCACAATAGCCATAGGTGCGGTTGGAGATGCGGTCGAGCGCGCCGTCGATCTTGCGCAGCTGCTTGCGTTCGCGGTCGCGGATGCGCTGCTCCAGCACGTGCTCTTCTTCCTGCGTTGCGCGGTCAGCTTCGTCCGGCGTGGCTTCGGTTTCGCGCATGTGCGAGATCGTGGCCAAGCCGTTCTCGAAGATTTCCTCGCGCATGCGTTCGAGCAGCGCGCGAAAGAACTCGAGCTGCTGCGTGTTCATGTAGTCGTCTTCCGACATGGCGAGAAGCTCGGCCTCGGTCAGCGGCTGCGCTTCGGCTGCGGTTTTGGTTTTCATCGCGACAACTCCTGCGTCGTGCGAACATCGTGACTGCATCATACGGCCAGTTTGCCGGCCACGGGCGTTTTGTGGATGCCGCGCCACACCAGCCGCATCGGGTAGAATCGGATCGCTGCCGCCTGCGGGCGGCAGTTCCATTTCCAGCCCCGCCCGGAGCCATGTCCGCACACCTCAACGCACCTCAACGCGAAGCCATTCGCTACCTCGACGGCCCCTGTCTGGTGCTGGCCGGCGCGGGTAGCGGAAAGACGCGCGTCATCACGCACAAGATCGCGTGGCTGGTTGAGGAATGTGGCATCAACCCGGCCAACATCGCCGCCATCACCTTCACCAACAAGGCGGCCAAAGAGATGCAGGAGCGCGTCGCGCATCTGATGGGCGGGCGCACACCACGCGGTCTGACGGTGTGCACCTTCCATGCGCTGGGCGTGCGCATCATCCGCCAGGAGGCGCAGCACTGCGGCCTCAAACCGCAGTTCTCGATCCTCGATGCGGCTGATACGGTGCAGATCGTCTCGGACGTGGCAAAGAACGCCGACAAGGCCATTGCGAAACAGATGCAGTGGCAGATTTCATCGTGGAAGAACGCGATGATCCTGCCGGCCGAAGCTGCGCAGCTTGCCGACAACGAGATCGCCAGCGCTGCGGCAGTGGCTTATGCCGAATACGAGCGCACCTTGCGCGCCTATCAGGCGGTGGATTTCGACGACCTCATCGGTCTGCCGGTGCGACTCTTCGATGAGAACGATGAAGTGCGCGAGCGCTGGCAGAACCGCTTGCGCTATTTGCTCATCGACGAATACCAGGACACCAATCGCGCGCAGTATCGGCTGCTGAGCCAGCTCTCCGGCGTGCGTGGCGCATTTACAGCGGTCGGCGACGACGATCAGGCCATCTACGCCTGGCGTGGCGCCGACGTCGAGAACCTGCGCTTGCTGCAGCAGGATTACCCCAAGCTGCGCGTCGTCAAGCTGGAGCAGAACTACCGCTCGTCGGCGCGCATCCTGCATGCTGCCAACACACTGATCGCCAACAACGACAAGCTGTTCGAGAAGAAGCTGTGGTCCGAACACGGCCCCGGCGAGCAGATCGTTGCGTTGTCGTGCCGCGACGGCGAGCACGAGGCCGAGTCGGTGGCGATGAAGATATCTGCCCACCGCTTTCAGCATCGCACGCGTTTTGCCGACTACGCCGTGCTCTATCGCGGCAATCACCAGGCGCGCGTGATCGAGCAGCAACTGCGCAACCACAAGATTCCCTACGTGATTTCGGGCGGGCAGTCGTTCTTCGACAAGGCCGAGATTCGCGACCTCATCTCGTGGTTGCGACTGCTGGTGAACGAGGACGACGATCTCGCCTTCATCCGCGCCATCACCACGCCGCGGCGCGGGGTGGGCACGGCGACGCTGGAGGCGCTTGGCGCTTACGCAGGACAGCGCCATGTGAGCCTGTTCGCGGCGGTCTTCGAAGAAGGCGTGAGCGAGCATCTCAACACCCGCCAGCTCGAACTGGTGCGTGAGTTTGCGGCGTACATCAACAACCTGCGACACCGTGCGCCGCGTGAAACTGCCGGTGTCCTGCTCGAAGAACTACTCGCGACCATCCGTTATGAAGTGTGGTTGTTCGAGCACCACGACTCGCGCGAGGCCGAGAGCAAATGGAGCAACGTGCGCGACTTCGTCGAATGGCTCGCGCGCAAGGGCGACGAGGACGGCAAGGACCTGCTGGAGCTGACGCAGACAATTGCGCTGATCTCGATGCTCGACAAGGACGACCCCGATTTCGACGGCGTCCAGCTTGCCACGCTGCACGCGTCAAAAGGCCTGGAGTTCCCGCACGTGTTCATGATCGGCGTGGAGGAAGGGCTGCTGCCGCACCAGTCGAGCATCGAGGAAGACAAGATCGAGGAAGAGCGGCGCCTGATGTATGTCGGTATCACGCGCGCGCAGCGCAGTCTGACCATCAGCTGGTGCGAGCGGCGCAAGAGCGGCAAGGAGTGGCGCCCATGCGAGCCTTCGCGTTTCATCGAGGAAATGGGCGAGGACGTAAAGCTTGGCGGGCGCAAGTCCAGCGAACCCGTCGCGCGTGAGGACGGTCGCGCGCGCGCCGCCGCGCTGCAGGCTATCTTCCAGAATCGCGGCTGAGTGGCAGCAGTGCCGGCTGCGCACAGCCAACCCATTCCGCAGGTTCGGGGCGGTGCTGCACGAAACGCCTGCTCCACCCCGACGAACCGCAAAAGAAAAGGGCGGCTTGAAGCCGCCCTTTGATGCCCGTGTGACGGCGCTTATTCGCTGAAGTTGGCGCCGCTCTGGTTGGCCATGTGAATGACCGCGCGGCGCACTTCGTCGTCCGTCAGGTTGGGGTTGCCGCCGCGAGCCGGCATCGCGCCTACGCCGTTGATGGCGGTCGTGACGATGACGTCCAGACCTTTGGCAATGCGCGGACCCCAGGCGGCGTTGTCACCGGTCTTCGGTGCACCCGCGACGCCAGCCGAGTGGCAGGCCGAGCAGACCGACTTATAGACGGTTTCGCCGTCACGGTCGCCGGCAGATTCATCAGCCGCAGCGACTTTGAGTTCGACTTGCGCAACCGGCTGGATCAGCGTTGCGGTGGTTTCATGGTCGAGCTGGGGCTTGTCGCTACAGGCGGCCAGCACCAGGGCGAGCAGCGCAGCGACGGGCACGGCATAACGGCGGTGCTGCATCAGCGCAGCGGGCTTGCGGGTGTTCGACATGCTGAATCCTTTTCGCTGGACGGGGCAAAGCCCAGATTATAGCGGCAGCCCCCTTTTTTGTCGCCGGGCCGCCCCAAGACAAAAGCGCGGTTTTTGGTGACAGCGCCGTCCAAAGCGGCGGCGTGGCGGAACCGCCCTTTGATCCGCGGCGATGGACGCTCCGGTGCTTCGGGTATATCCTTGCGCCCCCCGCGTCGAGTACACTCGGGGACTGGCGCCCGTAGCTCAGCTGGATAGAGTACTGCCCTCCGAAGGCAGGGGTCGTGCGTTCGAATCGCGCCGGGCGCGCCAGAATTTCCGAGGGTCGGACCAAGCGGTTCGGCCCTTTGTTTTTGGGCCCCGTCGGGCGTCGACGCATCAATTTGCGATGGTCTTCTGCACGAGGTCGCGAAAGTCTGCCCTTGGTCGTGCAGATTCTCTCGAACTCGTTTCACTGGTTCTTTCAGCCAGCCAGCTTTAGCACTACTCAAGAGACGGCGTATCGTTAGCGTCATTCTCATGCACACTGGGCCGTGTAAATTGCGTCCAGCCGGGGCAGGTCCGGGAATGAACGGAGTGAGTTGAAGCATGGTGCAGAGGCAGTTTTCATGACGTCCGCAGTCGATGAGGCAGAGGTGCTGTGCGTCATCGCGGTGTGCACCTATCGCCGACCGGGAATGCTGCTCAATTGCCTGCAATCGATTCTGGCGCAGGACATTCCGCCGCATTGGAATGTGGTGGTGGTGGTGGTCGACAACGATCCTCAGGGGCAGTTGCCCGCCGCCGTCGAGGCCCTGACCGATACTTCTCCGATGGCCCTGGAATACGTGCGCGAATCCCAGCGCGGCATTCCGTTTGCACGCAATGCCGCCTGTCGACGCAGCCTTGAACTCGGCGCTCAGTGGCTGATGTTCATCGACGACGACGAGGTGGCCATGCCCGGTTGGCTCACCGCCTATGCTGAAGTGATGGGCCGTTTCGAAGCCGAGGCATACACCGGCCCTGTGCTGTATGAAATGCCGGCAGAGTACGCGTCCTATCTGCAGAACCGGGGGCTGTTGCATTTGTCCGATGGCTCCCCGCTACGCCGCGCGGCGACCAACAACGTGCTGATCAGCACACGTCTGCTGCAGCCGCCGTGGTCGCTGGAGTTCGATACCCGTATGGCGTTTTCCGGCGGCAGCGACAGTGACTTCTTCATGCGCTGCACGTTCCATGGCGGCCGCATCGTGTGTGCCAGTCGGGCGCTGGTGTCGGAACCGGTCATGCCAAACCGGCTGAGTCTGAGCTGGCGCATGAAGCGCCAGTTTCGATCGAGCGCGAACCGCGTCTACACGAACTACAAACTCCACGGTGCAGCGCGCACCATTCGCGAGAGCGTTGTGGAAATATTGTCCCGCGTTCTGCGCGGGCTTTTCCGTCTGATCACCTTGCCGTTCTACCTGCCGCGAGGGCGAGCGGCGGTGATGCGCGCCTGGTACCACGGCCTGCGGCACTTCGCCAAGGCGGGCGGTATCGTCTCCGGCCTGTTCGGCATGCAGCCGCGTCCGTACTGGGAAACCGACGGCTACTGAGCCGATTCGGCGGCTTCCCTGGCTGATCCCCTCGTGCCACCAAAGTCCCTGGCCGACGAAACGTGATCGCAACGCACGATCAGCGGGCCGGCCGGCATAGCGCTCTCGGCGTGCCCCATGCCGACTTCATTGACAGCCTTGCGCATGAATTCTTCCACGGGGCTGCTGCAGCGCTGTTCGCACCCGGTTCGGCCGTGCTGACCTGCCCCGGAAATGCGCTTACACTGCCTTCAACTTCCGGTCGCTCAAGGGCCATCGCGCTCATTCGGCCGGGTTCCCGTCCAAGCCGCAGCGCGGCTGGTTGCCATGGGCCCTGCGATGCGTGATGTGCTCGATCTCCTCACTTCCGGTGTGCATGACGCCAAGAACCAGCTTTTTGTCGCCGAGTCGCACGTGGTACGTGCCGAGGCCGAGCACGGCATCCGCATGGATGAAGCGCGCTTTGCCATCGAGCAGGCCGCCTTGCGTCTGAACCGCATCCTCACCGCCTATCGCAGCCAGCGCGGCTTGCTTGCGTTGGCGGTCGACATGTCGCGGCTCGAAGATCTGCTCGACGAGGCTGTGCTGGTGGCTGGATCGCATTGCACGCATGCCGGCCTGGCGCTCGAATCGGTGTGTTTCGACGACGACCTGCAATGGCCGCTCGATCGCGAGCGCATGCTCGACGTGTTGTCCAACGCTCTCAACAACGCCTCGCGTTTTGCGCGCAGCCAGATCCTGCTGTCGGCCCGCCGCGACGGCGACGAGTTGGCGTTGCGCGTCGAGGACGACGGCCCCGGCTTCGACACCACCGACCCTGCGCTCATCGTGCAACGCGGTCTCGGCCTGTTTGTCGCCGGCGAGATCGCGCAGCGCCACCATCGCGGTGAGCGCGCCGGGCGCTTGCTGTTGTCCAATGGCGGCGCGCTCGGTGGCGCCGTGTTCGAGCTGCGTCTGCCATGAGCGACGCCGAGCGCGAGCGCTACAAGAACCTGCGCTTCCTGGTCATCGACGACCAGCCGGCCGCGCGGGATGGTTTGCGCACCTGTGCGCAGACCATGGGGGCCTTTGCAGTCGAATTCGCCACCGCCTACAAGGAGGCCATTGCGCGCGTACGCCGCGCCGTGCCCGACGTCATCCTGTGCGACTACAACCTCGGCGAAAAGCGCAACGGCCAACATCTGCTTGAAGAGATGCGGCGCGACAAGCTGCTGCCCGAAGAGTCGGTGTTCATCATGGTCACGGCGGAGAAATCCTACGAGAACGTCGTGGCGACCGTCGAGCTCGGGCCGGATGACTACATCATCAAGCCCTTTTCGCCTGATCGCCTGCGCTTCCGGCTGGATCGCGCGCTCACTCGCAAACTGTTCTTTCGTCCGCTTTACGTGGCCAAGCGCGAAGGCGATTTCGCCATGGCCGAGGCCTTCATCCAGGAGCATCTCACCAGCGCCGAGGGCAAGCCTTACCACTTCGATCTATTGCGGGCGCGTGCCGAACTGAAGCTGGTGCGCGGGGATTCGTCGTCCGCCCAGGCCGCCTACACCGAGATCCTCGAACTGCACCCCTTCCCGTGGGCGCGGGCTGGTCTGGCGCGCGCCCTGTTGATGCAGAATCGGTTGCAGGAAGCGCGCGAACTGGTCGACGGCGTGGTCGTCGAGGCGCCGATGTATTTCGATGCCTTCGACCTCAAGGCAAAGATCTGCATGGAGATGGGCGACCACGCCGAAGCCCAGCGTACGGTCGAGGACGCCTCCCGTCGCAGCGCCAGAAACCACACGCGCAAACGTCTGCTGGCCGATGTCGCGCTGCGTAATGGCGATGCCGAAACCGCCCGCCGTGCGATCGCCGAAGTGCTTGAAATCGACGTGCTCGGCGATCCCCCTTCGATTGCCGACCGCCTGATGCTGGTGCGTAGCCACCTGGACGCCGGTGACATCCTGGCGGCCGAACAGGCCTTGCAGGCCATCCAGCCGGCCGAGCTGGAAACGGCCAGCCTCGACGACAAGACCAGTCATCTGGCGCTGCGTGCGCGACTCGGGCAGGACGACGCGCGACTGGCATTCGGCGCACGTTGTGCCAGCCTGATGCAAACGGATCTCGGGCTCGATGCCAGCGTAGACATCGTGCTCACTGCGCTGACGCTGCAGGATTTCGACACCGCCCGCGCCATGGCCGGGCGGCTGTTCGAGCACGGCAACATCCGGCCGATTTTCGCGCAACTGCGCTCGGCCTTTGCCGCCGCTGATCTGGAAGGCGAGTTCCGCGACATGCAGAAACGCGCGGCGCTCAGCCGCATCGGAAAAGACACCCCCGGTTGAATCCGGTCGGGCGTTTCCGAATGCTGCATCAGGTGAACGGAGGGGTCTTGCGATGCGCATGCCGGATATGCAGTGCGTGACCCAGTCGGGCCAGCTCTGCGTCGTCACGGCCGAGAATGCTCTCGGCTAGCGGCAGGAAACGTGTTTCCTCAAAATGCGCATGAGCCTTGTAGCCGGATACTAGCTGTTCTACCGCATCAGCGTCGATGTGCGTTGCGTTGCCGGCGGCGATTTGGGCTAGCTGCGGTTTGATGTCCTCCCACTGCCTCTCCAGCAGACGATGATCGGAAATCAGCCGGTCGACCAGCGCTTTGACCGAATCACGTTCGATGCCGGAAGCGGCGTATTTGCATACCGTCGGAAACAGTTCTCGCTCCTCGTCCTCGTGGTGTTCGATGATCATCTCGTCGAAGAACTTCAGCACGTCTCGAGCGATGACGCGCGCACGCGTCGCTGCGGTGAGCATCGCGTCGAGATCGCCGAGGGCGTCGAGCTGGCTGACGATTCCGTCATGACAATCGGCAAAGCGGGAGATTGCGTCGCTGGTGGCGGGGTCGGGTTTCACGGAAGGTCCTTGCGAGTTGACGTACAGTCATTACAGAGCTACTAACATATTAGTAGTATATAGTCGCGTACGGGTCAATCGTGACGACAGCACTTTGCGTGGCGCAAGCATCCGCTTCCCGAGTCATGCACTGCTGGCGGAACCATCCATGGAGGCAGGCCGAATGGAGCACTTTGAACCGCTGCGCCGCTTTGTTCGCGGCATGACCGAATCTGCGGTGCTGTCCGGCGACGAAGCCGAGCAAATGTTGCGTGCGCGTGCGCTCCTTGCGGAGTTGATCTCGCGAGATGACTGGTTGCCGGAAGAGTTCTCCCGCCCGCATCCAGAGCACTATCAGCAATACCTGTTGTATTGCGATCCGCTCGAGCGCTTCTCGCTGGTGAGCTTTGTGTGGGGCCCAGGTCAGCGCACGCCGATCCACGACCACACCGTGTGGGGGCTGGTCGGCATGCTGCGCGGTGGGGAAGTAAGCGAAGGGTTCGAACTGGGGGCGGAAGGCGACGCGCCCCGTGCCACCGGGAAACTGCGGCTGCAGCCGGGAGACATCGAGGGGGTGTCACCGACCCTTGGCGATATCCACCGCGTGATTAACGCCCACGACGACCGGGTCAGCATCTCCATCCACGTGTACGGCGCAAACATCGGGGCCGTACACCGCCATGTGTATGACGCTCAGACCGGAGCCGCGAAAACCTTCGTTTCGGGCTACGCAAACTCCACTCTGCCCAATCTGTGGGACAGATCGCGCGATTGAATGGGTCTTACAGACTCGACAGCACGGTGGCGCGGGTGAAGGCGTCAATGCTGTCGAGAAGTCGGTCGAGCGCTGAGCCGGCGGCATCCGAGTCGCCGCGAGCGATGGCGCCCGCAATGGCAGCATGCAGACGGGCGCTTTCGGGCAGATCGGCGGCCTGCTTGTAATGCACATACCAAAATCGGCGCGACAGACCATGCATCAGTCGCATCGCACCTTCGGCGAACTCGTTGCGTGCGGCGACCAGACATAGTTCGTTGAACTCGCGGTCGCTGCGCATGAAGGCCTCATCGTCATTCGATTCGGCTTCGGCCAGGAACTCCGCTTCGATTTCGCCAAAGCGGGCACGTTCGACGTCGGTCGCCCGTCTTGCCGCACTGCGACAGATCAGGCGCTCGACTTCACGCCGCGTCTCCAGCAAACGCAATTGCTTGCGCACATCCATCTCGGCAATCAGCAGGCCGCGCTGGGGCAGCACCACGATGAGCTTCTCTTGCGCCAGGCGTTGGATGGCCTCGCGGATCGGCGTGCGGCCGATGCCCGTCATCTCGCTCATCGCCAGTTCCGACACCACCGCGCCGGGAGGCAGTTTGAGCGTGACGATGGCTTCCTCTATCTGACGGTAGGCGAGGTCCTTCAGCGTCATGCGGGGTTCGGTCGGATGGATCCTTCCGGGCGGGCGCTTCGAAGGTTTGCGGGGCATCGCGCGGGCTCCTGCGGTTCGTTTGAGCCGATTATACGGGGCCTCTCGGAATCCACGGATACATCAAATCGGCTATTGACCGATCAAAGCCATACAACTAGTATATTACACATATACGCAGGATCGGCGTTCTCTGGATGCCGGCCGACATAAGCGTAAGACAAGAAGCGTGTCCGCGTGCAAGCTGCGTGAGATCCGTCCAAGCGTGGTGTTCCAACCGAAGGAGACTGAGATGCGGAAGAAGACTGGAATGATGCTCGCAACACTGGCCGTTGGCCTAGCGGCGGTGTTCGGCGCGCAAGGCGCCTTTGCTGCAGAGGAGACGGCCTGTCCCACGGTAGGCTCGTGCAAGTGGAAGATGGCCACTGGTTGGGCCGGCGGTCCGCTGATGGATATCGGCGCCAAGGCGTTTGCAGACCGCCTCAAGGAACTGTCGGGCGGCCGCATGGAAGTGCAAGTCTTCCCGGGCGGTGCGCTCGGCGGGGCACTCAAGGTCAGCGAAACCGTCAAGAACGGCATCGCTGACATGGGCCATCTGTGGATGGGCTACGACTGGGGCAAGGACAACACTACCGTGCTGTTCGGCGGCTATGCCGGCTCCTTTGACTCCGAGCGCATGCTGCACTGGCTGTACCAGGGTGGCGGTGTCGAGCTGCAGCGCGAGTTCCGCGAGAAGCAGTTCGACGTGATTTCCTTCCCGCTGTTCATCCGCACCTCCGAAGTGTTTCTGCACTCGCGCAAGCCGGTGCGGACCCTGGAGGATCTGCAAGGCCTGAAATTGCGTACCGCCGGCGCGTGGATCGAGATGTCGGCGGCGCTGGGTGCGGCGCCGGTAACCACGCCGGGCGGCGAGATCTACGCCGCACTGGAGCGTGGCGTGATCGACGCGACCGAGTGGGGCACGCTGTGGGAGAACATCTCCCCGGGCTTCGCCAAGGTGGCGAAGTACGTGATCCTGCCCGGTGTGCATCAGCCGACGGCGCCCTTCGAGCTGGTACTCAACAAACGCATGTGGGGCAAGCTCAAGCCGGCTGATCAGGCGCTGATCGAGACGGTGGCGAAGCTCGTGACCTACGAGTCGTGGCTCAAGATCGGCCAGGAAGATGCCAAGGCAATTGAGTACTTCCGTGCCCAGGGCAACGAGATTATCGATCTTGACCCCGAAGTGCAGTACGCCGCACGACGCGTCGGCCGCGAATGGGCGGACAAGCAGGCGGCCTCCAGCGAGTGGTTCAAGCGGGTCTATGAAAGTCAGAAAGAGTTCGAGAAACTGTGGGCTGACTCGACTCGTTATCGCAACGTGAAAGTCGAAGGCGCGAAGTAAGTCGCCGTCCCCGCCGCCGGTTCGCTTTGCGAACCGGCGCGCCCCGCTCCCTCTCCAGCTTCCCGGAGACCCCAATGAAAAAGCTGCTGAGCCTGATCGACCGGATCACGGCCAACGTCGGCGTGATTGCGGCGTGGCTGATCGTCCCGCTGGTGGCCGCGACTGCCTACGAGGTGTTCTCACGCTACCTCCTCAATGCCCCCACGGTATGGGCGTTCGAGATCGGCTACATGATGATGGGATCGCACTTTCTGCTCGGAGCAGCCTATACGCTGCGTGCCGGCCAGCACGTGCGCGTCGATCTGATCTATGGCCAGGTCTCACCGCGCACGCGGGCGATCATTGATGTGGTCGGCTATCTGTTCCTGATGTTGCCGCTCACCATCTGGATGAGCTGGGGGCTATGGGATTACTTCGCGACGGCCTGGATGGACAACGAAACCTCGGGCAACTCCTCATGGAACCCCGTGGTGTGGCCGTACCGACTGGTGTTCTTCATCAGTTTCGCGGTGCTGACGTTGCAGATACTCGGTGAGGTCATCAAGGGCGTGCTCGTGCTGCAAGGCCGCGCCGACGAAGCGGAGGTCGCGCAATGACCGATTACCTTGCCCTGTTGATGTTCCCGGTCTTGCTGATCCTGATCTTCATCGGCTTCCCGGTTGCCTTCTCGCTGATGGTCACCGCGCTGCTGTTCGGGCTCGTGACCTTCGGCGACAACCTGATCCACATGCTCGTCGACAAGGTCGACGAGGTCGGCTCCAACTTCGTACTCGCTGCGGTACCACTGTTCGTGTTCATGGGTTCGATGCTCGAACGTTCCGGCATCGCCGACAGGCTGTTCGAGGCCATCCATCTGTGGACGCGTCGCCTGCCCGGTGGCCTCGCGCTCGGCACCATCCTGATGGCCATCCTGTTCGCGGCCTCGACGGGCGTGATCGGCGCGGCCGAGGCGGTGATCGGCCTGTTGGCGATTCCGCCGATGCTCAAGCACCGTTACAACAAGGCGCTGATCAGCGGCACGATCTGCGCCGGCGGTTCGCTTGGCACCATCATTCCGCCGTCGGTCGTCGCCGTCGTCATCGGTCCGCTGGCCAATGTGTCGATCGGCGATCTGTTCATGGGCATGGTGTTTCCGGGCCTGCTGCTCGCAAGCTTCTACGCGATCTACGTTGTCGTGATTTGCGTGATCCGGCCCGATTACGGCCCGCGCAGCGAACCTGGCCCTGACGATCCCGGCCTGCTCGAGAAGATCCGCATCACCGTCTACGCGATGGTGCCGCCGATGCTCATGATCTTCTCGGTGCTCGGCTCGCTCATCATGGGCTGGGCGGCGCCGACCGAAGCCGCCGCGCTCGGGGCGCTGTGCTCGGTGGCGCTGGCGGTGTTCTACCGCCGCTTCAACCGCCGCATGCTGAGTGAGGCGCTGATGTCCACGCTGCGCATCACCTCGATGATCATGCTCATCCTGCTCGCAGGAAACATGTTCACCGGCGTGTTCGCCGGCACTGGCGGCATGATGGTCGTACAGAACCTCATCGACGCGCTGGGCCTCGGTCCGTGGGGGCTGCTCTTCCTCGTGCTGTTCCTGACCCTGCTCGCGGGCTTCTTCCTCGAATGGGCGTCGGTCACGCTGATCTTCATCCCGATCTTCGCGCCGCTGATTGCCGCGGCCGGCTTCGACCTGGCGTGGTTCTGCATCCTGTTCATGATCATGCTGCAGACCGGTTACCTGACACCGCCAATGGCCCCGGCCATTTTCTACCTGCGTGGTGTCAGCCCGCCGGAGATCACGCTGCCCGACATGTACCGCGGCGTGATCCCGTTCATCCTGCTGCAACTCGTGGTTGCTGGCGTCATCATGACCTTCCCGCAGATGGTGCTGTGGCTGCCTGCCCAGGTGCTGGGCTTCTAGCGGGGCGGACATGAACCACACCATCATTCGCGACGCCCGCCCCTCCGAACGCGTCACTGCCGATGTGCTTGTTGTCGGAGGCGGTGCGGCGGGTCTGGCCGCGGCGGTCACCGCTGCGCGCCAGGGCCTGTCGGTGATCCTGCTCGAACGTTATGGCTTCTGCGGTGGTGGCGCGGTTGCCGGCCTGTCCGGCACGGTCTGCGGGCTGTACGAGGCGGATCAGTCGGATACCGCCGCGCCGCGCCAGCTCGTATTCGGTTTTGCCGACGAGTTTGTACGGGCGATCGCCGCGCGCGGCGGGCTGACCGGCCCGGTGCGCTACGGCCGCACCTTCACGCGGGTGCATGATCCACTGGCGTGGCGTGAGACCGCCGACGAATTGCTGGAGGCAGCCGGCGTGCGCGTGTTGTTGCACACCGTCGTCACCGATGTGCTCACTGACGGCGGCGAACGCATCGAAGGCGTGCTGGCCTGGACCAAGCAGGGGCGTATCGAGGTGCGTGCCACGATCACCGTCGACGCCAGCGGCGATGCTGATCTGGTGGCGCTGGCGGGTTTGCCTCACACGGTCGGAGACGAGGGCCGGGTGCAGAACCCGACCATGATCTTCCGTCTGCAAGACGTCGACGTCGAACGTTTCACCGCCACCTACGGCCCGGATTCCATCCTGGGCGACGCGGTTGCGAGGGCCATTGCCGAAGCCAACGCCTCGGGCCGCTTCCGCCTGCCGCGTGCCAAGGTCTTCCTGTTTGAGACGCCGCGCCCCGGGCAGCTGCTGTGCAACGCCACGCGCGTGGTCGGCCGGGACGGGCGCGAGCTGAATCCGATCCAGGTCGCCGACATCACCGAGGCCGAGATCGAGGGCCGCCGTCAGGTGCGCGAGTACGAGCGCTTCTTCCGCGAGCATCTGGCCGGCTGTGAGCACGCCTGGGTCAACGACACCGGCGTACAGGTCGGCGTGCGGCAGACGCGGCAGGTCGCCGGTGTTGCCACACTCGCCAACGACGACGTCGTTTCTGGTCGCAAGCGCGCCGACGGAGTGGCGCGCAGCCCGTGGCCGATCGAGCTGCATTCGGGCGAGAAGCCGCGTCTGTCGTGGCTGTTCAACGATTACTACGAGGTGCCGTTCGGCAGCTTCGTGCCGAGTCGCGGTGAGGCGCTGCTGGTGGCCGGCCGCTGCCTCTCGGCGCAACACGAGGCGATGGCCTCGGCGCGTGTCACCGCGCAGTGCTTCGGCTACGGCCATGCGGTCGGTCATGCCGCAGCGATCGTGGTGCGCGAGCGCATCGCGGCGCGAAGTTTGCGCGGCGAGGACGTGCGCGCGGCGCTCAACCGCGACGGCGCCCAACTCGACTGAAACCTTCCTTTCGACTCACCTAGCGACACACGCACGGAGCCACCTATGGCGAACAAGCTGCGCAGCAATTTCGATCGGGGAACCACGCGCTGGGCCGTGCGCCGCGCACAGTGGATTGCCATGGGCATCCCCGAGGAAGACTTCGACAAACCCAAGATCGCCATCGTCAATTCGTCGAGTAAATTGTCGGTGTGCTATGCGCACCTGGACGATGTCGCGCGTGAGGTCGAACGCGCAATCCGCGCCGCCGGCGGCCTGCCCTTCGAGATCCGCACCGTCGCGCCTTCGGACTTCGTTACCAGCGCGGGCAAGCAAGGCCGCTACCTGATGCCGACACGCGATCTGCTGGTGAATGACGTCGAGGTGCAGGTGGAAGGTGCCGAGCTCGACGGCATGATCCTGCTCGCCTCCTGCGACAAGACCACGCCGGGCCAGCTGATGGCTTGCGGGCGGTTGAACATCCCCGCGCTGATCCTGCCCTGCGGCTACCAGCTCGGCGGCGAATGCGGCGGCAAGCACGTCGATATCGAGGAGGTGTACAAGGCGGTCGGCACCGTCAAGGCCGGCAAGATGACCTTGATCGAACTTGAGGACATGACGCGCCATGCCATCAAGGGCCCCGGCGTGTGCGCCGGCCTTGCCACCGCCAACACCATGCAGTGCATGGCCGAGGCGCTGGGCATGGCGCTGCCGCACAGCGCGCCGATCCGTGCCGGCTCTGAGCGCCTCGTCGAGCAGGCCGACAAGGCCGGCCGCAAGATCGTGGAACTGGTCGAGAAGAACATCCGCCCGCGCGACATCATGACGCCGGGCGCCTTCCGCAACGCGATCACGGTCGCGGTTGCGACGGGCGGTTCGGTGAACTGCGTACGCCACCTCATCGCGACCGCGATCGAGGCCGAGTGCCCGGTCGACGTACTGGCCGAGTTCGCCCGCATCGGCGAGACCACCGACCAGATCACGCTGGTGCGCCCCAATGGCCCGCATCGCATTGAGGATCTCGATGCGGCGGGTGGCTGTGCGGGCGTGATGCGCCAGTTGCGCGACAGCCTCGATCTGTCCGTTGCGACGGTGACCGGAGCGAGCCTGGCCGAGAACCTCGAGGCCGTGCCGGTTCCGGACGAGGCCTTCATCCGCCCGGTCGACAACCCATTCCGCCGCGAGCCCGGCATCGTCATCGTGCGCGGCTCGCTCGCGCCGGAAGGTGCGGTCGTGAAGCTCTCCGCAGTGCCCGAATCAGTGCGCCGCTTCGTCGGCCCGGCGCGCGTGTTCGAGAACGAGAACGATGCCATCGCCGGCCTGCAGGATGGCTCGGTGCGCGCTGGCGAGGTCATTGTGCTGCGCATGATGGGCGCCAAGGGCGGCCCCGGCACGGTGTTTGCGGCGAGTTTCATGGCGGCGCTGGTCGGCGCCGGCCTGGGTGCAGAAGTGGCGGTTGTCACCGACGGCGAACTGTCTGGCCTCAACAGCGGCATCACCATCGGCCAAGTCATGCCCGAGGCGGCCGAGGGTGGCCCGCTCGCGATCGTGCAGGATGGCGATACCGTTGTGATCGATCTCATGCGGCGCGTACTCGAACTCGATGTCGCTCCGGCCGAGATCGCAGCCCGGCTGGCGGCGTTCCGGCCGCCGGCCAACGACGTCAAACCCGGCTGGCTTGCGATGTATCGCCAGCTCGTGCAACCGATGTCCCAGGGCGCGGTGCTCGGTGAGCGCCGTGTTTTGACGGAGCCGAAATGAACCGATCCATTCAGCAGTCGCTCGCAAACGACTTCACTGCGCTGCATCACGCTGGCTCGACGCTGGCGTTGCCGAATGCGTGGGACGCCGCGAGTGCGCGCGTGTTCGAGGCGGCGGGTGCACGTGCCGTCGGTACCAGCAGCGCAGGCATCGCGTTCTCGCGTGGCTACCCGGACGGCGAGCGCATTCCGCGCGACGAAATGATCGACGTGGTGCGTCGCATCGTCGCGAGTGTTTCGGTACCGGTCACTGTGGATATCGAGGCGGGCTATGGCGAGTCGCGCGCGGCGGTACTCGACACGGTGCGCGCGGTGCTTGATGTCGGCGCGGTCGGCGTGAACCTGGAGGATGCGCCGACCGGGCGACCTGGCGAATTGCGTGACGCAGCAGACCAGGCCGGACTCGTCGCGGGGGTGCGCGAACTGGCGCAGCAATCGGGCATCGACCTCTACCTGAACGCGCGTACCGACGTGTACTGGCTCAAGCTCGGTGACGCCGAAACACGCTTCGAACGCGCCGTTGACCGCGCGCGGCGCTATCGTGATGCCGGCGCGAGCGGGGTGTTCGTGCCGGGCGTGACCGACGCGGAGACCATCGCCGCCCTGGTCGCTGCAGTGGCTTGCCCGCTCAACGTGCTGGCCGGGCCGACGTGCCCGGACGTCGCGATGCTGTCGCGGCTCGGTGTTGCACGGGTTTCCATCGGCTCGGGTCCGATGCGCGCGGTGATGGCGCTCACACGCCGCATCGGCGAAGGCTTGCTGCGCGACGGGAGCTACGAGCCGATGCTCGCCGACACCATTCCCTACGCAGACGCGAACGCCCTGTTTGAGCGCGACTGAGCCCCGTAGCGCAGCACGCGCCTGGCCTCAGAGGTCCGACAGCACGGTGGCGCGTGTGAATTCTTCCATCTGATCGAGTAGACGGTCGAGCGCGCGGGCGGCGTCGTCCGAGTTGCCTCGCGCAATCGCGTCCGAGATTCCGGCGTGCAGCCGCGCAGTTTCCGGCAGGTCGGCTGCCTGCTTGTAGTGCACGTACCAGAAGCGGCGTGACAGGCCGTGCATCAAACGCATCGCGCCCTCGGCGAATTCGTTGCGCGCGGCAACCAGACACAGTTCGTTGAACGCGCGGTCGCTGCGGATGAAGGCCACGTCGTCGTTGGCTTCGGCCTCGGCCAGGAACTCCGCGGCGAGTTCGGCGAAGCGGCGCCGCTCAAGCTCGTTCGCACGCCGCGCAGCGCTGCGACAGATCAGGCGTTCGATTTCACGCCGCGTCTCAAGCAGGCGCAGTTGTTTGCGCACATCCATCTCCGCCACCAGCAGGCCGCGCTGCGGCAAAACCGCGATCAGGTTTTCCTGCGCCAGGCGCTGGATGGCTTCACGGATAGGCGTGCGGCCGATGCCGGTCATCTCGCTCATGGCGGACTCGGACACCACGCTGCCAGGCGGCAGTTCGAGCGTCACGATGGCCTCCTCTATGCGCTCATAGGCCTGCTCCTTGAGGGTCGGCTTGAGCCGCGTGGGTGAGCGCGGGTCGGACAGAGCGGCAGGGGCGTCGGGCCTGGACATGGCGGAACCTCCGGGATGTGCGTGATCGGACATCGTTTGCGTGGTAATTGAGATATCAGTAGTATATAACAAGTATCCACAGAATCAGGGCTCGACATGGACGTACTCGAAACCGGCGCAGGCCCGACCACGATCGTCGCCGTGCACGGCATCCAGGGCACGCGAGCCGCGTGGGGCGGGCTGGCCGCACGGCTGACCGACGACGCGAAGTTCGTGTTGCCGAACCTGCGCGGACGAGCCGCTGCAGTGCGCGGTTCCGGCCCGGACGATTACAGCCTCGATTGTCTGGCCGACGACCTCGAAGCGGTCGTGCGCCAGCGCGGAGAGGCGGCGCCTTTCGTGCTCGCAGGCTGGAGCATGGGAGTTTCGGTGTCCCTGCAGTACCTCGCGCGCGCCGACGTGCCAAAGCCGCAAGCACTGGTGTTGATGTCCGGCACGCCGATGCTCGATCAGGCGGCCTGGTTCCACGCAGAGGGCGAGGCCCTGCTGGCCGAGATCGCTGCACGCGAGGAGCGCCTTGGCCTGGTGGAAGCAGCCGACCGCGATGCGGCGGCGTGGACATGGCAGGCCATTCGCGGCACCAACCAGCTCGCCCTGCTTTCCGCAATCAACATTCCGACGCTGATCGTGCATGGTCGCGAAGACGCCGATTCGCCGTGGTCCCACGCAGAACGTCTTGCGGCTGGTTTGCCCAATGCGCGGCTCGTCGGCTTGTCGGGCATCGGCCACTCGGTGCTCAAGGATGCTACCGATGAAGTCGCGCGCGCCGTGCGCGACTTCCTGAATGAAATCCGGGAGGGAAATCCGGCATGAACATGAATGATCAGATCCATTGGTGCGCACCGGCGCGCACTGTATTCGGCTGCGGTGCACGTGCGGGCCTGCCAGCGCTGGTCCAGCGTATGGGGTGGCGCCGCGGCGTGCTCGTGACCGACCGGTTCTTCACCGGTCAAACCCCCTGGGTGCGCGAATACGTCGAAGCGGCCGCAGCGCTCGGCATCGTGACCGAGGTATATGCCGGCGGCCTGCCCGACCCGACCACGACGCTGTGCGATGACGCGACGCGGGAGATCTGCGCGGCGCTGGCCGGGCATAAGGCGGACCACGTCATTGCGCTCGGTGGCGGCAGCAACATCGATCTGGCGAAGGCACTGTGCCTGACGTTGCCCGAGGGCCGCCCGGTGCGCGACTTCGCCGGTGCGCTTGCTGAACAGCCGCAGGCCCTGCCGCTGGTCGCTTTGCCGACCACGGCCGGTACCGGATCCGAGGCCACGCCTGGTGCGATCCTGATCGACCCCGACAACGCAACCAAGATCGCAGTCATGGACAACGTGCTGCGCCCGGTCATCGCGCTGATCGACCCGGAGTTCACGTATACCTGTCCGCCGCGCGTGACGGCCGATGCCGGCATCGACGCGCTGACCCACGCGGTCGAGTCCTACCTGACGATGGATTCGGCGGACTTTGACCGTGGCGGCAACCCCGACCCCGGTTACAGCGGGCGGTCGTCGCTGACGATGATGTTCGCGCGCGAGGCGATCCGGCTGTGCGGCCTCTACCTTGAGCGGTGTTACCGCGATGGCGAAGACCGGGAGGCGCGGGTCGGCATGGCCTACGCGAGTTACTACGCGGCGCTTTCTTACGGCAGCGCCGGGCTCAATGCGGTGCACGGCACCGCCTATGCGGTAGCCGGCGTGACACACAAGTCACACGGCAGCACCAACGCCGTGATGCTGCCCTATGTGCTCGATGCCCTGCGTGAGTCGCGTCCGGCCGAGCTGATCGACACCGGCCGCATGTTCGGCCTGAATGGCGACGACGCGACCGTGCTGCGCGAGACGCCGCGCCGCATGCGCGACTTGGTCGCGGCACTGGGCATCCCTTCCGATCTTGCGAGTTTCGGACTTGCACGCGAGAACATCGATGGTCTCGTCGACGATGCGCTGGCGGTGGTGCGGCTGGCCAAGGCCTTTCCGGTACCCGACGTGCCGTCGGCCTACCGCGCGATCATCAACGCCGCGTGGCATGGCCACCTTGCTGCCGAAGCTTGAGAAGTCGGCTCTTTTTGCGCGCGGCTGATCCTCCTTGCGCGCAGATCGATGAACACAAAAAGGAAATACAGACTTGACGACATCTGACATGATCACTAGTATATTAGTCATATACACGCCGTGGAGGTGACTGATCATGATGTCCGAGAAACAGCGCAAGTTCCGAGAGCAATACAAGGCCGACATCAGCCCGATGTACAACGGGCTGCTGCATATCGTCGTCATGTATGGGGTCGGCATTGCAGCAATCTGGTACTGCGCGAGCCAGATCGAAAACCTCGGCTGGGAATGGCTGATTGCCGTGCCGGTGTTCATCGCGGGCAACTTCGTCGAATGGTTCATGCACCGCTACGTGATGCACAAGCGCATCAACGTCTTTGGTCTGCGCCAGATCTACGAACGTCATACGCGACAGCACCACCAGTACTTCACCGACAACGAGGCCACCATCGACACGACCCGCGAGTTCCGCATCGTGTTCTTTCCGTGGCGCGTGCTGGCCACGCTGGGTGCGGCCGGCCTTCCGCTGGCGTACATCACGAGCCTGATCTTCAATGCCAACGCCGGTTACGTGTTGTTCATGACGATGGTCGCGCAGTACCTGATCTACGAAACGTTCCACTACTGCTGTCACTGTCACGACAACTGGTTCGTGCGCAACATGCCCTTCATCAACACCATCCGTCGCCATCACACGGCGCACCACAATCAGGGAATCATGATGAAGTACAACATGAACCTCACCTTCCCGATTGCGGACTGGTTCATGGGTACGAGCGATCTGGATCGGGGGCTTGTCGGTACGCTGTTCAACGGCTATGACGAGTCGCACGTGAAGACCGAACTGCGCCCGGTGATCGAACGCTTCCGCCTGGATGATTCGCGCGTGACACTCGACGGACCGGAGCTGACGCCGGACGAGGAGCGTGTGCTGGCCTCCTGAAGCCAGTCTGCAGGTGGTCGCCGAGACGGTCACCTGCGGATGAGGCTGTTCCTCGGAAGGCGGGTGGGTGAGTGAATCAGCCGCAGAGCGCGGCGATCTCCAGAGCGACCGATCCGACTCCCGCAAATCGGGCCTCGATGCGTTCCCCCGGGCGCGCCTCGTAGAGTCCGGTCCAGGTGCCTGATGCGATCAGGTCTCCGGCGCTCAGGCCGTCTGCGTGTCGCGCAACATGGCTGTCCAGCCACGGCAGGATCGCGATCGGCGAGCCGAGCGCGTGTCCCCCGTGGCGGCGCAGCTCCTTCCGCCCGTCGATTCTGAGGAATCTTCCGTGTCGGCAAGGGAGTCTCGCCCCCTTGCACGAGATCCGTGCGCAGCAAACTGCACGGTCGGGCGTCTCAAAGTCGTACAGTCACTTCGACATCGTTAATGCTGGCCTTTGCCAACAGAGGTCGCAATGCTTTCCCTGCTCCGGGCTCGTATTCACGAATGCAACAATATATCATCGCAATCGTGTCGATCCATTTCGGAGCTTTCCATGACCTCTCCTTCCCTTGATTCCGCATCTCGTCGTCTCCCCGTGACCGTGTTGTCGGGTTTTCTCGGTGCCGGCAAGACCACGCTGCTCAATCACGTGCTGAACAACCGCGAAGGCCTGCGCGTGGCGGTCATCGTCAATGACATGTCCGACGTGAACATCGACGCCCGGCTGGTGCGCGAGGGTGGTGCAGCGTTGTCACGCTCCGAAGAGAAGCTGGTCGAGATGTCCAACGGATGCATCTGCTGCACGCTGCGCGAAGATCTGCTGGTGGAGATCCGCCGGCTCGCTGACGAGGGCCGTTTCGACTACCTGCTGATCGAGTCCACGGGCATCTCCGAACCGCTGCCGGTGGCCGAGACCTTCACCTTCCGCGATGAAGACGGCCGCAGCCTTTCCGATATCGCGCGCCTCGACACAATGGTGACGATGGTCGACGCCTGCAATTTCCTGCGTGACTACGGCTCGCAGGATTTCCTCGCCGACCGCGGCCAAAGCATGGGCGAGGAGGATGACCGTGCCGTGGTCGACCTGCTGGTCGAGCAGATCGAGTTCTGCGATGTGCTGGTGGTCAACAAGATCGACCAGGTCAGTGATGAGCAGCGCGAACGTCTGGCGGCGATGCTGCGCGGGCTCAATCCCCGTGCCGACATCGTGTACGCGGAGTTCGGCCGGGTGCCGCTGGATCGCGTGCTCGATACCGGCCGTTTCGACTTCGAACAGGCCGCCAACGCGCCGGGCTGGCTCAGCGAGTTGCGCGGTGAGCACACCCCGGAAACCGAGGAATACGGCATCACGAGTTTCGCCTACCGTGCCCGACGCCCGTTCCACCCGCAGCGCTTTCATCGCTGGATCAACGAAGACTGGCCCGGCGTGGTGCGCTCCAAGGGCTACTTCTGGCTCGCCAGCCGGCTGGATCTGGTCGGCAGCTGGTCACAGGCCGGCGCGCTCACGCGCCACGAGCTCGGCGGACTGTGGTGGGCCAGCGTGCCGCGCGAGCACTGGCCACAGGACGACGACAGCCTCGCCAACATCCGCGCACGCTGGGTCGAGCCGTTTGGCGACCGTCAGCAGGAACTGGTACTGATCGGCATGGGCATGAACGAAGCTGAACTGCGCGCCGGCTTCGATACCTGCCTTCTGACTGATGCCGAGCTGGAGGCGGGTCCGGCGGCCTGGGAGCGCCTTGAGGACCCCTTTCCGCGCTGGATCATGCGCGAGGAAGAGGCCGAAGAAGCGCTCTGAACAAGAAGCTGGCTCGGGGTCTTCTGCATCTAAGTGCGCCGAAAACAAGCCATCTTGCTGTCATCTGACGGGCGGCCGGTTCGCCATGGGAGGGCTCTTGCTGTATGGTGAGGCCCTTTCATGCTTCACCAACCGCCATGCGCAACCGGTGGAGATCCGGCTAACGCACTTATCAGGAGGTGCACATGGCACAGATCAAGCAGGGCGATACCGTCCGCGTTCATTACACCGGCAAGCTGGCTGACGGTTCGGTGTTCGATTCCTCGGTCGGCGGCGAGCCGCTTGAGTTTACGGTCGGTTCCGGCCAGCTGATTCCCGGCTTCGAGAAGGCCGTTACGGGTCTTGGCGCTGGTGAGAAGACTACCGCGCTGATTCCGTCCGACGACGCATACGGCGCGCACAACCCCGAAGGTGTGATCGAGGTTCCGCGCGGCAACATTCCGGCCGAGATCGAATTGTCGATCGGTCAGCAGCTGCAGATGCAGACGCAGGATGGCCGGCCGGTGCCGGTCGTGGTCGTCGGTATCGAAGACGAAACCATCAAGGTCGACGCCAACCACCCGCTGGCCGGCAAGGATCTGACCTTCGATATCGAGATCGTTTCTATCGTCTGAACTTGCCATCAGGCATGTGGAAAGGCCGGGACATGAGCCCGGCCTTTTGCGTTGACGAGTGCTTTTCAGGGCTTTGCGCCTGCGCTTTCGGTAAAATCCACACTTTTCCGCTGCAGCTTGCGGCCCACGATCAACCCGTTCAGGAAGACGCCATGACCACCGACAATCGCCGCAAGTACTCCGCCGAAGTCGTCGACGGCATCAGCAAGGCGCCCGGCCGCGCCATGCTGCGTGCCGTCGGCTTCACCGACGAGGATTTCAAGAAGCCGCAGATCGGCATCGCCTCGACCTGGAGCAACGTCACGCCGTGCAACATGCACATCAACCGCCTCGCCGATGAAGCCGCGCGCGGCGCAGATGCAGCCGGCGGCAAGGGCGTGATCTTCAACACCATCACCATTTCGGACGGCATCGCCAACGGCACCGAGGGCATGAAGTACTCGCTGGTGTCGCGCGAGATCATCGCCGACTCCATCGAAGCCGTTGCAGGCTGTGAAGGTTTTGACGGCCTCGTCACCATCGGCGGCTGTGACAAGAACATGCCGGGCTGCATCATCGGCATGGCACGCCTCAACCGCCCGTCGGTGTTCGTCTATGGCGGCACCATCCTGCCGGGCAAGAACCACACCGACATCATCTCGGTGTTCGAGGCCGTTGGCGCCCACGCGCGCGGCACCATGACGCTCAAGGAAGTGAAGGACGTCGAAGACACGGCCATCCCCGGCCCCGGCTCCTGTGGCGGCATGTACACCGCCAACACCATGGCTTCGGCCATCGAGGCGCTGGGTATGAGCCTGCCCGGTTCGTCGGCGCAGAACGCCATCTCCAGCAACAAGATGGAAGATTGCCGTCGCGCTTCCGAAGCCGTGATGAAGCTGCTTGATAACGACATCAAGCCGCGCGACATCATGACCCGCAAGGCCTTCGAGAACTCGATCACCGTCATCATCACGCTCGGCGGCTCGACCAACGCCGTGCTGCACCTGTTGGCCATGGCGCATTCCTGCGATGTCGAACTCACGCTCGAGGACTTCACCGAAATCGGCAAGCGCGTGCCGCTGCTGGCCGACCTGCGCCCGTCGGGCCGCTTCATGATGAGCGAGCTGGTCGAGATCGGTGGCATCCAGCCGCTGATGAAGATGCTGCTCGATGCCGGCCTGCTGCACGGCGACTGCATGACCGTCACCGGCAAGACGCTGGCGGAAAACCTCTCCACCGTCGAGCCGTATGCTGCCGGTCAGGAGATCATTCGCCCGCTGTCCAACCCGATCAAGAAAGACAGCCACCTGCGCATTCTCTACGGCAACCTCGCGCCCACCGGCTCGGTGGCCAAGATCACCGGCAAGGAAGGCACGCAGTTCACCGGCAACGCCCGCGTATTCCACTCCGAAGAAGAAGCGCTCGACCGCATCCTCGACGGCACCGTGGTGGCGCACGACGTGCTGGTCATCCGCTACGAAGGCCCCAAGGGCGGCCCCGGCATGCGCGAGATGCTGAGCCCGACCTCCGCCATCATGGGCAAGGGTCTGGGCAAGGACGTGGCGCTGATCACCGACGGTCGCTTCTCGGGCGGTAGCCACGGCTTCGTAGTCGGCCACATCACGCCGGAAGCGGCTGAAGGCGGCCCGATCGCGCTGGTCGAAACCGGCGACAAGATCACCATCGACGCCGACAACAACGTCATCACGCTGCATATCGACGACGCCGAGATGGAACGCCGCCGCGCCAACTGGAAGCCGATGGCACCGCGCTACACGCGCGGCGCGCTGGCCAAGTTCGCCAAGACGGTCAGCTCGGCCTCCGAAGGCGCGGTGACCGACAAGTTCTGAGTCTTGCCGCATCGGAAATGAAAAACGCCACGGCTCGCCGTGGCGTTTTGTTTTGAGCATCGGAGACACACATGAACCTCACTCCCTGGCTGTACCTCGGCACGGCGATCATTGCCGAAGTCATCGGCACCTCGGCCCTCAAGGCCAGCGATGGCTTCACGCGGCTGTGGCCGTCGGTCATCGTGGTCGTGGGCTATGCCTGTGCGTTCTGGCTGCTGGCGCTCACGCTGCGCTCCATTCCGGTCGGTGTGGCCTACGCCATCTGGGCGGGGGTGGGCATTGTGCTGATCGCGCTGGTGGGCGTGGTGCTGTTCGACCAGAAGCTCGACGCGCCGGCCGTCATCGGCATGGGTCTGATCGTGGCCGGCGTGGTGGTGATGAACGTGTTCTCGAAAACCGCCGGCCACTGAGGCCGTTCAGCCGCGGTGCGCGCGGTGGCGCGCGGCGAGGCTGCGCGCAGATTCCATTGCCAGTCCAGCGGCCAGCGCCCAGGCCGGGTTCATCGCGAAGGCCACTGCAGCGGTGATGCCGATCACCGCCCAGCAATCCGGTCGCGTGTTGAAGAGCCGTTTTGAGAAGGCCAGATCGGCGCCGGCTACGGCCAGCAACGCACCAGCGACCGGCAGCGGGAAGGCCGCCAGCAACGCCGCAGCGGATTCTCCGGCAAACAACGCGCTTGCCAGCAACACCGCGCCCAGCAGCACCGGCGCGGTGCACGACCGTGCGCCGAAGCGGTGTTGCGCCACCACGCCGCCGGCGCCGTGGCACATCGGCATGGCGCCGAAGGGCGCCAGCAGCAGGTTGCCCAGCCCGGTGCTCAGCGCCAGATTGCGCTCGTTGGCGCGTGCAGCCTGCTCGTGGAACAGCGAGGCGCTGACCGCAGCGGTGACGATGATGGCGTTCGACAGCGTCAGCGGAATCTGCGGCAGCACCGCCAGCTCCAGTGCGCGCGGCAGGTCGGCCCACGATGGCAGCGCGAGCTGCGGCACGGCCAGGCCGAATCCGGCCAAGGTAGGCACGGTGTCGCTCAGGCCCAGCCAAGGTGCTGCGAGCACCGCGACGATGCCCATCGCCAACAAGGGCAGGCGTGTGACGAACATCGCTGCGACGGCAAAGGCCAGTGCGCCAGCACCGAGCAAGGGCGCATCCATCATCAGCGTTCCGCCCAGCCACGCCATCGATAAGCCCAGGCCCAGCGTCAGCCCCAGCGTGACCGAATGCGGAATGCGCCGTGCAATCCACGAAACCCCGCCAGTGAGGCCCAGCACCAGCAGCGTGCCGCCGATCAGCAGACCGGCCATGGCCACTTCGCCGGGCGTCAGGCCTGAGGTCAGCAGCACGGCGGATACGGCCTTCATCGGCTGGACCGCCATCGGCATGCCGTAGAACAGCCCCGCCGCGATCAGCGCGATACCGAAACCGAAGAACACGCCGAGCGCACTCAGCCCGCCGACCGTGACGGCACCGACGGCATACGGCAGGAAGGTGCCGAGGTCTCCGCAGGCGCCGTTGGCCTCGCGCGCCAACTGGCTTGCTGCGCGCTTCACAGCGGCATGCGCCAGGGCAGCTCGCCCTGTATGAACAATCGCGCTTCCTCCGATGCCGGGCGCGCGAAGAAGCGCTGCACCGGCGTGTGCTCGCGCACGCGGCCGGCACTGATGAAGATCACCTCGTCGCCCAGCCGCGTGGCCTGGCCGAGGTTGTGCGTGGTCATGACAATGCGTGTGCCGTCGGTGCGGATCTCGCGGATGATGCGCTCGACCTCGGCGGTGGCCGACGGGTCGAGGCTGGCGGTGGGTTCGTCGAGCAGCAGCAGGCGGGGTCTGGTCAGCCAAGCGCGCGCCAAAGCCAGTCGTTGCTGTTCGCCGCCGGAGAGGTGGCGTGCGCTGTCTTGCGCGCGGTCGGCCAGCGCCACGCGTTCGAGCACTTCAGCCGCACGCCGGTAGCGCTCGGCGCGCGACACGCCGAGCGGCTTGAGGCCCAGCGAGACGTTTTCCAGCACCGAGGCGCGAATCATCATCGGGTGCTGGAAGACCATCATCACGCCGCGCTCCGGGCGCGGCCCGCCGGCCCATTCAATGCTGCCGGCAGAGGGCTCGATCAGGCCGCACAGCGTGCGCAGCAGCACGCTCTTGCCGGCGCCGTTGGGGCCGAGCACCAGCGTGATGCCTTCGTCGCCGAGTTCGAGGTCCACGCCGTCGAGCACCGTGCGGCCGTTGGGCGTGAAGCGCACGTCATGCATGCGCACCGGAAACATCGCCGCTTCAGCCATAACGCCGCATCGCCCAGCCGCGCATCAGGTGCGCGAAGGTGTTGAGGATCAGGATCACCGAGATCAGCACCAGCCCGAGCGCTATCGCCAGCGGCAGGTCACCCTTGCTGGTTTCCAGCGCAATCGCGGTGGTCATCACACGCGTCACGCCGTCGATGTTGCCGCCGACGATCATCACCGCGCCGACTTCGCTCATGGCGCGGCCCAAGCCGGCCAGCACGGCCACCAGCAAGGAATGACGACAGTCGTAGAGCAGCGTGGTGAGGCTGTGCCACCACGAAAAGCGCATCACGCGCAGTTCCTCGGCGTAGCGCTGCCAGGCGTCTTCGACGACTTGCCGCGCAATCGCCGCCATCAGCGGAATCACCAGAATGGTCTGCGCGATCACCATGGCCGTGGGGCTGAACAGCAGGCCGAAATGCCCGAACGGGCCGGAGCGCGACAGCAGCAGGTACACGACCACGCCGATCACCACCGCCGGTGCGCCCATCAAGGCATTGACCAGTACGGTGCCGACCTGTTGGCCGGGCCAGCGGCCGATGGCCAGAATGGCCCCGAGCGGCAGGCCAATGAAGGTGCCGAGTACCACCGCAGTGCCGCTGACCTGGATCGACAGCAGCACGATTTCCGCGACGCGCGCATCCAGGCTGGCGATCAGCGAAAAGGCTTCGGAAAAGGTGGCGGCGAAGGACATCAGGCACCAGAAATACGCGTCGCGCGCGCGAGGCCGAACACTGTAAGGGCGGGCGAATACGCCAACAATATGAAATGCCGTGCATAGGGGCCGTGCGAACGCGGCTCAGTCTGCCGGAATCGCCTCGTCGAGCGTCAGCAGCAGGCCGGATTCATGACCGTCGTAGCCGGGCAGCGCGGCGACGGAGGCGCGGAAATCGTGGCTTTGCATGATGTCGTGCATGCCGCGCACGGCGGTGGATCTCATCGCCGAAGCGTTACAGGCGATGAAGTAGCGTTCGCGCGCGATCTCGATGAAGTCGAGCTTGAAGCGATGCGCGGCGGTGCGCACGCCGAAGCCGACATCGGCCATGCCACTGGCGATATAGGCCGCTACCGCGGCATGCGTCAGCTCGGAATTCTGAAAGCCGCGAATGCGGTCGCTGTCGATGTGGTGCGCCTCGAGCAGCAGGTCGAGCAGGATGCGTGTGCCGGAGCCGGGCTGGCGGTTCACAAAGCTCACGTCCTCGCGCGCCAGATCCGCCAGCCCGGTGATGTTCTTCGGGTTGCCGGGCAGCACGAACAGCCCCTGCTGGCGTTCGGCCAGATGGATCAGCCGGTGCTTTCGCGGCCGCAGCCACTTGCGGTACTGCGCCCAGGCCGCAGTCTCGAACTCGCCCAGTGGCACGTGAAAGCCTGCCACGTCGCAATCTCCACGGGCCAGCGAAGCCACCGAATCCAGGCTTCCGCGGTATTTCAGATCGACCGGAATGTCGTGGTCGACCAGAAAGCCGCGCAGCGTCTCGACCGCAAAGCCGTGGCTGGCGTTGATGCGCAGGATGCGGTCCTTGTGCTCAACGCTTTTGAGCAGCTCGGCTTCGAGTTCGGACGCCAGGCTGTCGAGTGTCGGCGCGAGCCGGGCGGCGATGCGCTTGTCGGCCCACAGCAATTTCTTGCCCAGCGCAGTCAGCGTCGTGCCGCGTCCGCGCGCCTTGCTTACCAGCGGGCTACCGAACACTTCCTCGCCGGTGCGCAGAAGCCCCCAGCCGTGGCGGTAGGACACGCCGAGCTGCGCGCAGGCCTGCTCGATCTGGCCGAGTTCATCCACCACCGCCAGCAGCGCGAGCAGGCCGGGCAGCGACAGCTGAGCTTCGCCGTCGCGCGAGATGTGCCAGGCCGGTTTGATCGTGACGCTGAACTTCATGTGCAATTCATATCATATTGAGAGGCAAATTTTCCTCTGCTAACTTGGCGGTGTAGCGATTCGGAGTGGGTTCTGATTCATATGTTTAGTTGTTCATATGAGATCGGCGCGACGAATCCAGCTTACCCCGAATCGACCGGTTATCAAGTTTTCGAGAGGTGCACATGAGTTCCGCCCAACCCGCCTGGGACCGCGACAAGGTCCTTGGCATCATCAATACGCTGAAGGACATGCCCGGCGCGCTCATGCCGATCCTGCACGGCATCCAGGACAGCATCGGCTACGTGCCCGATGACGCCGTGCCGTTGATGGCCGAGGCGCTGAACCTGTCGCGCGCCGAAGTGCACGGCACGATCACCTTCTATCACCACTTCCGCACCACCCCGCCGGGTCGTCACAAGCTCGAAATCTGCCGTGGCGAAGCCTGTCAGGCCGTGGGCGCCAATGCCCTTGTCGCCCACGCCAGGAAGACCCTGGGTGTGGACTTCCACGAAACCACCAATGACGGCGCCGTCTCGCTCGAGCAGGTGTTCTGCCTCGGCAACTGCGCCTGTTCGCCGTCGATCATGGTCGATGGCGAGGTCGTCGGTGAGGTTTCGGCGGACAACTTCGACGGCATCGTCGACAGCCTGAGGACCCGCCAATGACCGTAAAAGTCTACGTTTCCCGCGACTCCACCGCGATCTCCAAGGGCGCCGACAAGGTTGCCCGCGCCATCGCGTTTGAGGCCGCCAAGCGCGGCGCCACCATCGAACTCGTACGCAACGGCTCGCGCGGCATGTTCTGGCTCGAACCCATGGTTGAGGTCACCACGCAGGAAGGCCGCGTGGCCTTCGGCCCGGTCAAGCCTGAGGATGTGCCCGAGCTGTTCGAGGCCAACTTCCTGTACGGCGGCCAGCACCATCTGAACCTCGGCCTGACCGAAGAGATTCCGTACTTCGCCAAGCAGCAGCGCCTGACCTTCGCGCGCGTCGGCATCACCGATCCGGTGTCGCTCGACGACTACCTCGCGCATGACGGCTACCGCGGTCTGGCCAACGCGCTGAAGATGACCGGCGCCGATATCGTCGAAGAAGTCGCCACCTCCGGCCTGCGTGGCCGCGGCGGCGCAGCCTTCCCGACCGGCATCAAGTGGCGCACCGTGCTCGGCGCGCAAGCCGACCAGAAGTACATCGTCTGCAACGCCGACGAGGGCGACTCCGGCACCTTCTCCGACCGCATGATCATGGAAGGCGACCCCTTCGTGCTGATCGAGGGCATGACCATCGCCGGTCTGGCCGTCGGCGCCACCATGGGCTACATCTACCTGCGCTCGGAATACCCCTACGCCGAAACCGCGCTGAACGAAGCCATCGACGTTGCCAACGCGCGCGGCTATCTGGGTGCGGACATCCTCGGTTCGGGCAGGACCTTCCACCTCGAAGTGCGCCGCGGTGCCGGCGCCTACGTGTGCGGCGAGGAGACCTCGCTGTTGGAGAGCCTCGAAGGCAAGCGCGGCATGGTGCGCTTCAAGCCGCCACTGCCGGCGCTCGAAGGCCTGTTCGGCAAGCCCACGGTCGTGAACAACGTCATCTCGCTGGCCAGCGTACCGATCATTCTCGATCAGGGCGGCGCCAACTATCAGGAATACGGTGTCGGTCGCTCGCGCGGCACGCTGCCGTTCCAGCTCGGCGGCAACGTCAAGCACGGCGGCCTCGTTGAGGCGGCCTTCGGCATGACCATCCGTGAGCTGTTGTACGACTTCGGCGGCGGCACGCGCAGCGGCCGTCCGATTCGCGCCGTGCAGATCGGCGGCCCGCTCGGCGCCTACGTGCCGGAGTCGCACTTCGACCTGCCGCTCGACTACGAAGAGCTGGCAAAGAACGACGCAATGCTCGGCCACGGCGGTCTGGTGATCTTCGACGACACCGTGGACATGGCTGGCATGGCGCGCTTCGCGATGGAGTTCTGCGCCATCGAATCCTGCGGCAAATGCACGCCTTGCCGCATCGGCTCCACGCGCGGGGCCGAGGTCATCGACAAGATCGTCGAGGGCAAGGAACGACCCAAGCAGGTCATTTTGCTGCGCGAACTGTGCGACACCATGCTCAGCGGCTCGCTGTGCGCACTGGGCGGCATGGCACCTTTCCCGGTGCTCAGCGCGCTCAACCACTTCCCTGAAGACTTCGGCGTGAGCAAGCCCGCCGGCAAGGCAGCCTGAGGAGAACCACCATGCTCTACAACCTGAACGAAATCGATTTCGGCACGCCCGCCAGCGTTTCCGAAAAGCTCGTGACGCTGACCATCGACGACGTCGAGATCTCCGTCCCGGCCGGCACCTCGGTGATGCGCGCCGCTGCCGAAGCCGGCATCAACATCCCCAAGCTGTGCGCCACCGACAGCCTTGAGCCCTTCGGCTCGTGCCGCCTGTGCCTGGTCGAGATCGACGGCCGACGCGGCACGCCGGCCTCGTGTACCACTCCGGTGGACGAAGGCATGGTGGTGCACACCGAGAACAAGAAGCTCGCCGACTTGCGCCGCGGCGTGATGGAGCTGTACATCTCCGACCACCCGCTGGACTGCCTGACCTGCTCGGCCAACGGCAACTGCGAGCTGCAGGACATGGCCGGCACCGTCGGCCTGCGCGAAGTGCGCTACGGCTACGAAGGCGAGAACCACCTCAAGGACACCACCGACTATTCCAACCCGTACTTCAACTACGACCCGTCCAAGTGCATCGTCTGCAACCGCTGCGTGCGCGCCTGCGAAGAAACGCAGGGCACCTTCGCGCTGACGGTGGATGGCCGAGGCTTTGAGTCGCGCATCGCGGCCAGCCAGAACCAAGACTTCATGGATTCGGAGTGCGTGTCTTGCGGCGCCTGCGTACAGGCCTGCCCGACCGCCACGCTGATGGAGAAATCCGTTGTCGAACTCGGCCAGGCCGAGCACAGCGTGGTCACCACCTGCGCCTATTGCGGCGTCGGCTGCTCGTTCAAGGCCGAGATGAAGGGCGAGACCGTGGTGCGCATGGTCCCCAACAAGAATGGTCAGGCCAACATGGGTCACTCCTGCGTCAAGGGCCGTTTCGCCTGGGGCTACGCCACCCACACCGACCGCATCACCAAGCCGATGATCCGCAAGAAGATCACCGATCCGTGGCAGGAAGTGTCGTGGGACGAGGCCATCAACTACGCGGCTTCCGAGATCAAGCGCATCCAGGGCCAGTACGGCCGCGGCTCGGTCGGCGGCATCACCTCGTCGCGTTGCACCAACGAGGAAACCTACCTCGTGCAGAAGCTGGTGCGCGCTGCCTTCGGCAACAACAACGTCGACACCTGCGCCCGTGTCTGCCACTCGCCCACCGGCTACGGCCTGAAAGTGACCATGGGCGAATCGGCCGGTACGCAGACCTTTGAATCGGTGCTGCACTCCGACGTGATCTTCGTCATCGGTGCCAACCCGACCGACGGCCACCCGGTGTTCGGCTCGATGATGAAGCGTCGCCTGCGTGCCGGTGCCAAGCTCATCGTCGCCGACCCGCGCCGCATCGATCTCGTGAGGTCCGCCCACATCAAGGCCGACTACCACCTGCAGCTGCGCCCCGGCACCAACGTTGCGCTGGTCACGTCGATGGCCCACGTCATCGTCACCGAAGGCCTGATGGACGAGGCCTTCATCCAGGAGCGTTGCGACCTCGAGTCGTTCGACCTGTGGAAGAAATTCGCTGCCCGTCCGGAAAACAGCCCGGAAGCCATGGAAGCCGTCACCGGCGTGCCGGCCGACGTGCTGCGCGGCGCCGCACGCCTGCTCGCCACCGGCGGCAACGCGGCCATCTACTACGGTCTGGGTGTCACCGAGCACGCACAGGGTTCGACCACCGTCATCGGCATCGCCAACCTCGCCATGGCCACCGGCAACATCGGCCGCAAGGGCGTGGGTGTGAACCCGCTGCGCGGCCAGAACAACGTGCAGGGCGCCTGCGACATGGGCTCCTTCCCGCACGAGCTGCCGGGCTACCGCCACGTGTCCGATCCCAACGCCCGCGCGCTGTTCGAGTCCGAATGGGGCGTGTCGCTGGAAGGCGAGCCGGGCCTGCGTATCCCGAACATGTTCGACGCCGCGCTTGATGGCTCGTACAAGGCCATGTACGTGGAAGGCGAGGATATCGTTCAGTCCGACCCGGATACCCAGCACACCACGGCCGCGCTGGAGCAGCTCGAGTGCCTGATCGTGCAGGATCTGTTCCTGAATGAGACGGCCAAGTACGCGCACATCTTCCTGCCGGGCGCATCCTTCCTGGAGAAAGACGGCACCTTCACCAACGCCGAGCGCCGCATCTCGCGCGTTACCAAGGTCATGAAGCCGCTGGCCGGCTACGGCGACTGGGAAGTCACGCAGCTGCTGTCGAACGCGCTGGGCTACCCGATGAACTACCAGCACCCGTCCGAAATCATGGACGAGATCGCGCGCCTCACGCCCACCTTCCACGGCGTGTCGTTCGACCTCATCGAAAAGCTCGGTTCGGTGCAGTGGCCGTGCAACGAAGAAGCGCCGGAAGGCACGCCGACCATGCACATCGACGAGTTCGTGCGCGGCAAGGGCAAGTTCGCCCCGACCCGCTACGTCGCCACCGATGAGCGCGTGACGCAGAAATTCCCGCTGATCCTGACCACCGGCCGCATCCTGTCGCAGTACAACGTGGGCGCGCAGACCCGCCGCACCGCCAACAACGCGTGGCACAGCGAAGACCGGCTGGAACTGCACCCGCACGACGCCGAAGACCGCGGCATCAAGGACGGCGACTGGGTCGGCATCCAGAGCCGTGCCGGCGAGACCGTGCTGCGCGCGACCATCACCGAGCGCATGCAACCGGGCGTGGTGTACACCACCTTCCACTTCCCGGAATCGGGCGCCAACGTGATCACCACCGACAACTCGGACTGGGCCACCAACTGCCCCGAGTACAAGGTGACCGCGGTGCAGGTGCTGCCGGTGTCGCAGCCGTCCGAGTGGCAGCAGGGCTTCCAGCGCTTCACCGAACAGCAGCTCGCGCTGCTTGAGGAAGCGCGTACGGAAGGCGCCAAATGAGCGTGTGCAGCGCTCGCACCGGGCAGCCCGTGCAGGCGCGTCCATGGTCGAGCCGTCGGGTCGAACGCTGGTCCGCTGGCGGGCCCACCGACGGCATCGACCAGGTCGCCGAAGAAGTCCCGGTCGCGCTGGTGTACAACGGCATCTCCCACGCGGTGATGCTGGCGTCGCCAGCCGACCTGGAAGACTTCGCGCTGGGCTTCTCGCTGTCCGAAGGCATCCTGCGTGAGGCCAGTGAGCTGTACGACATCGAAGTCGAACAGCTCGGTGAAGGCATCCAGGTCGACATGCGCATCTCGGCCGAGTGCTTCATGCGCCTCAAGCAACGCCGCCGTAACCTCACCGGTCGCACCGGCTGCGGCCTGTGCGGTGTCGAGACGCTGGAGCAGGCCGTGCGCCACCCCGCGCCGGTCGCCAACGCTGACCTGCAGGTTTCGGCCGAGGCCGTGCACCGCGCCATGGCCGAGATGGCTGAAGCGCAAACCCTGCAACGCATCACCGGCGCCGTTCATGCCGCCGCCTGGGCCCACCCCGACGGCAGCCTGCAACTCGTGCGTGAAGACGTCGGCCGCCACAACGCGCTCGACAAGCTCCTCGGCGCCATGGCGTCCGAGAGCATCGACGCGGCCTGCGGCTTCGTCGTCATCACCAGCCGCGCCAGCTACGAGATCGTGCAGAAAGCCGCCACCCGCGGCATCAGCTTCGTCGCCGCCATCTCCGCACCCACCGGGCTGGCCGTGCGCATCGCCGAAGAAGCTGGCGTGACCCTGCTCGGCTTTACCCGCGGCAAGGGCCACGTGGCCTATTCGCACCCCGCGCGGCTCGACACAACGCAATCAGGAACCACCGAATGAACATCCAGACCCTGATCAAGATGGCCAATCAGATCGGCACCTTCTTCGAGCCCGAAGTCGCGCTCGAAATCGCCGCCGACGACACCGCCAACCACATCCATCGCTTTTGGGACCCGCGCATGCGTCGCGCCCTGATCGCCCACGTCGACACCAGCGGTGATTCCGAACTGCTGCCCGTCGTCGCCGCCGCGCTGATGCGCAACCGCGATGCCCTGCTCGGCGTCGTCCACCAAGAACGCCAGGCCGCCTGATCATGAACGTCCAGACCCTCATCAAGATGGCCAACCAGATCGGCACCTTCTTCGAACCCGAAGTCGCCATCGAAATCGCCGCCGACGACACCGCCGGCCACATCAAGCGCTTCTGGGACCCCCGCATGCGCCACGCCCTCATCCAGCACGTCGACGCCAACGGCGACGAAGAGCTGCTGCCGGTGGTATCCGCCGCGCTGGAGCGCAATCGCAACGCGCTGCTCGGCGGCAAGCAGAGCATCGACGAGGAAGAGCAGTGGAAGGGGCCGCAGGGTGGAGGGGATGCGGGCTGAAGAGCTCGCGGTTCCGAAACGAAGAAGCCGGCGGAGACGCCGGCTTTTGCGTTTACGACGACGTCAATGGAAAGGAGGAGGGCTTAACGTATTAGGTTCGAAATGAACGAATTGAAGATTTGCCTTCAGTTGTGTGCTGGATCCGACTTCCTTCTGGAAGTGACGAAGGCGCTGGGGTTGAAGCTACAGGTCGAGCTCGCCTAAAGGTGAAGAAGGCCCACGCCCAAGTAAGCGGCATGGCGTTCCCTCGGCTTCTTCCTGAGAAAATAAAAATTTAAGCATTGGCAAGCCCAAGTGTCTGCTCCAGGTGGAGGATATGCTCATCAATTCGCGATATAAAATCGCGGACTGAAGCTTGCCTCAATTCCATGTCGCTACGTGCTGCTGTCGACACTTCACGATAGGCCGCTAAGAGGTATTGCCCATCTCTGGTGCCCCAATGACGCTCGTAGAAGGCTGCTAGTTGCGTCTCCGCATTGTCATCGCCACGCACAATATGCGACTTGGCGATCTCCCGCAACGCAATATCCGTAGACCAGAGGCTCCACCACGGGCCAGCGGCTTGTGCGACAAGTTGAGCGAATTTCTGCAACAGAAACATGTCCCACGTCGCATTACGAAGTCCGGACCGAAGGGCGGTCAGATTAGATGAAAAAATGCCTTTTAGCATTCCGCCCTTAGGAGGCTTGTGAGCAATTGCGGCGACGCAGTACACTCCGCTTGATGCGCTGAAGAAGGCCTCTTCCGCCTGCCAGCGTGTGAGCGCTTTTGCTGCTTCGAAAGCCGTCAAACCTGAACGTCGCAAAGAAACTGTCTTGAGTGCATAGAGATAATTTGGCTTCCAGCTCTTTAGTCTGCGTTCGAAGTCTTTCTCGGGAAGCGCATACTGAGCGACATCAGTAAGGGTATGAACGTACTCTAGAAGTTCCCTTGGTAGCCGATCGGCACGCCCAAGTGCAATATCAAGAAATGCCATTGGATCTGCATTGTCCGCAACTCTAAAGAGACGAGCGTCAGACTGCGCAGCCTCGTGCCCGGCAGTGGCGGCGTACTCGTATATCGAGATGTTTGGTTCAATCAGAATTTTGGCCAAAATGCAGAAGCAAGCGCATGCCGAAGCCAACCTCGCATTGCTTTGTGCCTGGCCGGCCTTGGGAACGCATTCTCCTTTGGCCAAAGCCACCAATGGCGAGATCAGGTTTCGGTCAAACAGTGCGTTAAATTCACAGTCTTCGAAGAACGCAGCGGCCAAGTAATTGGCAAGTACGTAGGGGTCTTCTCCGACATAGTTTCCAGGTACCAAAACATCAGCACGTCGTAGCATGCGTTGTAAGGATTCGAGTTCGTCGCTCTGAAAAGGGAAACCGATCAACAGGGAGAGATCATCGTCATTCATAGCGATGCATCTTTCCCTACTTAAGGTAAACCCACAGGGTATCAAGATACCGTCGAGCGCAGGCGCGCGCTTCGCGCTCGGATCAGCCAGCACGATCTCGGATCAGAGACCGTCTTTAATTTAAACCGCACATGGAATCAGGCCGTTAAACCTCAAGCCGTCAGCCGCAATTCCGTATGCAACCCAGCTCTTGTCGCCAAGGTCAGCAGCATGTCGAGACTGAAGTCTTCCACCTTGCCTTTGATGAGCCGCGAGACACGGGGCTGGGTAATGCCGAGCTGACGCGCGGCCTCGGCCTGTGTCCAGCCGCGCTCTTTCAGGTGCTGCGCGGTGCGGATCATGACCTCGGCGCGCAGTTTCATGACTTCGGCCTCAGCGGCATCGAAACCGAGATCGAGAAAGACGTTGCCGCTGCTCTCGGTGATAAGGGTGTCGTTGTTCTGCATGGTTCATTCTCCGATCGACTTGTAGCGCCGGGCGGCGAGGTCGATGTCTGACTTGGATGTTTTCTGCGTTTTCTTCTGGAAGGCGTGGAGCACATAAACCGCACCGGCCAGCCTGGCAACGTAGATCACGCGGAAGGCGCCGTGAATATCCCTGTAGCGAATCTCATACGCTCCAGCGCCAACTGTTCTCATGGGTTTGAAGTCGCGTGGCTCGCCGCCGTACTGGAGCGTCATCAGTTCGAGGCCCAGCGCGTGCCGCACGGGAGCCGGCATGCTGCGAAGGTCATCCAGGCTGGAGCCGACAAAACGGAGCGGCTTCATACGGAAACTATGCCAGTACTTGCATGGCTATACAAGTACTGGCATGTCTGCGCTGCGTGCCAAGAGGCATCGCTGGCGTTGGTCCAAGCCGGCCCGGCCACTGTTAGCGCCCGGCGATGAGTTGTAGATACATGGACTTCGCACCTGAGGCGATCACAGAGGGCTGATACAACACCGCCGAACTGCCGTCCTTCGCATGGATGGTGAACTTGAAGACGAACGTTGAATGGCCTTTTTCGTAGAGCCAGGGGACGACCTCTCGCGTCATCGGCAGAGGGGGCATGCGCCCCGTCCATCCTTTGTTTTTGAGCGCCGGAGTCCGGTCTTCCACCACCCTCTCCAATTCTCCGTTGGTGGTAACGACTTCGATCGTCACGGATGCCAGCTCGATGGCGCTTTTGGCGGTCAAGCCGAACCCCCAAACCAGTTTGGATTCGGCCGGATTGCCCTTTTTGACCGAGGCGCTGAATCCGGCAAATTCGATCTTGTAGTGCTCGTTCTCGGCCGGCAGTGCGCCTGCTCGGGTCACAGGCAGACTGATCGTCTTGCCGGCGTCCACCTTGAAAGTCGCCTGATGCACCGTATGGCCCATGTACTTTGGCCCGGTTGCGCAGCCAGCCAGGATTGCCAGAGCCAGAATGGCGAAGAAAATGCGCTTCATTGTTACTCCCGTGAATGGTCAAGACCAGGATCGCGCTGGACGCCGAGCAAGGGCTCAGAGCAAGTGCGAAAATCCTGCGACAGTATGCCGTACGCGTTATCCGTGAAGGCGTAGAAATGCGTATCGAATACTTGGGGGCTGGAGAAGGGTGAGCGCAGGGAGTGGTTGGTGTCGTGGGTGGTGAAGATCACGCCGAGGCCCTCACCCTTGATCCGGCGCGCGTCGTCGTCCCCGCTGCGGAACCACCCGCCGATCACGTTGCCGGAGCTTTACCGGCGGGCCATGTGGATGGCCGTATGGGGCTGTGGCCCCGGCCGCAACGTGAACGTCTGCAGTCCGCCCGCCGCGCTGCCCTTCACGAACCCGCCGGAGCGCAGGCCCACGTCGGCCTGACCGGCCACACTGTTACAGGAGCACCATCATGAGCATTCATCTCGGCGACATCGCCCCCGATTTTGAGCAGGATTCCACCGAAGGCACCATTCGTTTCCACGAGTGGCTGGGTGACAGTTGGGCCGTGCTGTTTTCGCACCCGGCCGACTTCACGCCGGTGTGCACCACGGAACTGGGCCAGACCGCAAAGCTGCGCGACGAATTCGCGCGCCGCGGCGTGAAGGCCATTGCGCTGTCGGTCGACCCGGTGGAATCGCACCGCGGCTGGATTGGCGACATCAACGACACGCAGGGCACCGAGGTGAACTTTCCGATCATCGCGGACGCCGACCGCAAGGTGTCGCAGCTCTACGACTTCATCCACCCCAACGCCAGCGCCACGGCCACTGTGCGCTCGCTGCTGATCATTGATCCGGCCAAGAAGGTGCGCCTGATCATCACCTACCCTGCGAGCACGGGGCGCAACTTTGACGAGGTTCTGCGTGTTATCGACTCACTGCAGCTCACCGACAACCACGCTGCCGCCACGCCGGCCAACTGGCGTCCAGGTGACGATGTGGTGATCGTGCCGTCGCTGAAGGACGAGGACGAGATCAAGCGCCGCTTCCCCAAAGGCTACAAGGCGCTGCGCCCGTATCTGCGCATGACGCCGGATCCGCGCAACAAGGACTGACGGGCGGGGCGGATAACCGCGAAGGCTCGAGACAACGATGGGCGCCCGGCATAGTCGGGCGCCCATTTTTCATCCGTGAAAAGCTCGCGCGCCACGGCTTTGCCAGGCGTCGTCGGCTGGAACGAACGGCACGGAATCTATCTGGCCAGAAGATAGATGCTGAGAAGCGTGGACAGCCCGGAAAGCCCCAAGGCAATGACGAGCAGGGCCTTGTAGGTCGCAACCTGTTTCCTCGCCTCTTCGGCGGCCATCTCGATGCCCTGGATGGCCTGCTGCAGCTTTTCAGCCAGCACATGAATCGACTCGGCGTTCTGTGTGGCGGCTGCCTGAAGCTCCTCGATCTGTTGGGCCACTACCGGCGCGCTCTTGGCAGTATCAGCGGGTTTGGAGGTGAATGCGGGAATCGCGGCGGTTGCGATCTGCGCCAGATAAGGCGCAACGGCTTTGATGATCGGGAAAATTGCGACGGCCATGAAGCCCCCCGTTGGTTGAGGTAATCCTTAGGTGTGGCTTGGAGCACAAAACTGCCGGAAAGCTCCGCGATCCGTCTTTCAGGCCGTCAGCCGCAACTCCGGATGCAACCCCGCCCTGGACGCCAACGTCAGCAGCATGTCGAGGCTGAGGTCCTCCGCCTTGCCTTCGATGAGCCGCGAGACGCAGGGCGGGGTAATGCCGAGCTGACGCGCGGCTTCGGCCTGCGTCCAGCCGCGCTCCTTCAGGTGCTGGGCGGTACGGATCATTACTTCGGTGCGCAGCTTCATGACATGGGCTTCTGCGGCATCGAAACCGAGATCAAGAAAGACGTTGCCGCTGCTTTCGGTGATGCGGGTGTCGTTGTCCTGCATGGCTGAGCCTTTAGTCGTCCTGCAGCGCTGGCAGGGAGCAGGTTTCGCTTTCACGCGGTCTTGGCATACAGCGTCACATCCGGCAGGTCCTTGAAGTGCGCATCGCAAGTCATCAACCGCGCGCCCTGGTGGCGCGCTGTCGCGTAAACGATGGCGTCGGCGGTGGCCAATCCGTATTCCCGGTGGAAGTCAGCAGCAAGCAGGGCAAGGGTCGTGTCCAGCGGCACGACCACGCACTGCATGGTGTAGGCGATGACCTGATCGGCCTGGTCTTCTCCGACTTCGCGCACCATCCATTTCGACAGTTCAAGCTGGACGATGGTCGGGACGATGCACTGCGCCTTGTCCGGGAAGTGCTTGCCCAGCTCCTTGCCGAGCGCGCTACCCGTGAGCCATTCGATCCAGGCGGAGGTGTCGACCACGCATGGCCTGGAGGCCATCAGAAGCGGTCCTCGCGGTCGCGGTAGTCGGCCTTGTTTGCGCCACGCGCGATGCCGGCGAGTTGTTCCAGTTCCGGTACCGGCATGACGAGCACGCCCTTACCCTTTGGGATGAACACGAACTCCTGCCCGGCCTCCCAGTGCTGCTCTTCACGCACAGCCTTGGGGATGGAAATCTGGAATTTGCTTGAGAGGGTGGCGGAGGCCGACATCTTCGTACTCTTTATCGATCGTTCAATGAACCGTAAGAATAGACTGTGTTGTTGTGCGTTGCCATGATTGGGTGGAAACCAAATAGGGGGTGCAGAGTGGAGTACGGCGCGGCTACTCCCTCCTCTTCAAGGGGAGGGTCGGGGTGGGGATGGGTTTCGATTGGCGCCAACACAGTAACCCATCCCCCTCCCAACCTCCCCCTTGACGGGGGAGGAGCGGCGCTCACGTACTTGATCCCCGAGTAATGGCTTGTCGTGCTGGCCCCTCACTCCGCCACGAAGAACGCCTGCTCATGCGCCGTATCTCGCAGCGCGGCTACCTTCGTCCCGTATATCCCCGCCAGCGCCTCGGCCGTAAGCACCTCTCCGGCCGCCCCATCCGCCAGCGCGCGCACCCGGGCGGGGTTCAACAACCCGTCAGATGGCTCCGAATCCATGACGCTTGAACACCTGCTGCGCGGCCGGCGACCGGATGTAGTCAGCCAGCGCCTTGGCGGAATCGGGCGCGCCGTCGCGCACGCTCATGCCGTAGGTCGCGCCCACCGACAGTTCCGCGGGAATCTCGACGATCTGCAGCTTCGGCAGTTCTTTCTGCGCGGCGACGGCGTTGGTGCAGTAGGTCAGGAAGACGTCCGCTTTGCCCTCATCCATCACCCAGGCGTACGGGTTGCGCCCTGCCGGCGCCTTGGCCGAGTCCGGCCCGCCGGTGAGCTTGAGCGCCTTGGCGTCGAGCGCCTTGAACGAGCCGGCGCGCACTTTCTCGGCCTTCTCGAACAGCGCCCAGGCGTAGTCGCCGGAGGGGTCGGCTTTGGGTGTGGAGGTGCCGAGCCTGGTGGCGGGGTCGAGCATGACGTCGAGCAGACTGGCGCTGTCCACCTTCACTTCCGGCTGCGCCATTGCGCACAGGTTGTTGTGCGTGAACACCACCGGCGCGCTCCAGCCGCCAGCGTCGGCCAGCGTCTTGGGATGCTTCATGTTGGCGGAGGCGAAGACCTGAGCCGCTTCGCCCTTCTCGATGCGCTCACGCAGCAGGCCGGACGGCCCAAAGCTGCCGCTGACGGCCTGGCCGGTCTCGGCGGTGAAGTCTTTGGACACTTCGGTCAGCACCGCCTTCAGGCTGCCGGCTGCGAACAGCGAGACTTCGGGTTTGGCTTGAGCCAGGACGGCGCCGGAATGCAGGCAGGCGGCCAGCGCGCAGGTGAGCAGTGCGGGATTCATCGTTTTCTCCGTTGGAAACAGAGGGCCGATGCTAAGCGCGCCTATGCACAGGGGCCATAAGGGCAAGTACGAAATGAAATGGCGTGCATAGGGGAGAAGGCCTGGCGGAAACACATTCGCCAGCCCGCGCGGGGCACGCTCGCCGCGTTTGCCAAGAGCATTGTTGGGCTCAGTGTCGGATCACCAGGCGCTGCCACACTTTCCGCCCCCACGCTTCGAGCCGGTCCAGCAGCAGCGCCAGCCCTTTGGATCGCGCCGCGAGTAGCGCAAGGCCGGGAATCCACAGCAGAAAACCCGGAACGCCGGGCGGAATCGAAAGCGCCACGCCGCAGACGATCAGCAGCAGGCCGGCGATGACGGCCCCCAGCGTTGCCCACGGCAGGCGCTGCGCGTCTTCCTTGCGCTTGCTGCGTTCGTAGTAATCGACAAATCGGTGGCCGGGTTCGCCATTCTTGATGGCTTGAAATTCCAGCTTGAGCTTCTGTAGCAATTGCGAATCCGTTATTGAGCTGATGAGCGGAAGCGCAGTGGCCGCAAGCCCGCATGGCACGGGCTGGTCATCGCAGTTGCTCAGTTCGGGCTGAGCAGCGCGGCGCTATGGGCAGTGCTGAAAGCAGGCCGCGTGCCCGCATCTGCTCGTGCGGCTCAGGGGCCGAGCGTGACTTTCCAGTCTTCAACATCGAGAAACCCCAGCACCTGCAGCTTCTTGCTGGTGTCGTCTTCCGCCACGATCAGCGCGGTGCCGTAGTCCGGCGTGTCGTCGTCATACCCCAGCTCTGCCTGGAATGCCTGCATGCATCCGCTGTGGGTCACGAGAATCAGATTGCGGCCTTGCGCCTTGCGCTGTTTGACGCCTTCGAGCATCTGCTCCTTGCACTCGTACAACCAGTGTTGATCTTGCTCGGCGCGACTGAATACGACCTGCGAGGTCTGCGCCGTACGCGCGAGCGGGCTGTTCGAAATGTCGGTGTTCGCCAGGCCGAGCCGGTGGAATGCCTTGCCCAGCTCATGGCCGTCCTGCACGGCGCGCAGGGTGATGCCGCTCTTGTCCCCGTGCAGGCAGGGCACGTCGGCACGATCACAGCGTTCGAGGTGGCGAAGCAGCACGATCACGTCGCCTTCCTGCCACTCGGACAGCAGCCGCGGCGCCATTGTTTGCTTGTCTTCCGACAGGTCTTCCACCGACGGCGGCTGGGCCAGAAGCACGCCACCGTAAACCACCAGAGCCGCAGGTATCAGCAGTACTGCCTTGCGCCTGCACCAACTTGCTAGCTTCTGTGGGCGCGTGGGTTGCTTGCATTGGTCGGCTGCTTCACCTGCGCCGTCCGGACGATCAATCATGTTGCTGATCCTTGTTTGTCTGCTGTCTGGTGCTGCTCTTGCGCAGCTTTATTTGCCTGCGCCACGGGGGCGCAGTTCGGGCGGGGCGACCCCGCGAATACTGGGAGGGCGGCATTACATCGGTGTTACGGGCGTGGACTCCGGAGACAGGGGTTTTTCTATCAAGCGCGCACGCGCGGGCGAGTCACTTGCAGCAAGACCGCCGCAATGCGTTCGACGCCAGCGTAGGTTTCGCCTTCAAGCTCTTCGCCGAAGACGTCGGGGTCGAGCTCGCGATACGCCCACTGCGCGCCGCGCAAGGCATGCCGCTCGCGCAAGGCAGCGGCGAATGGATCGGCTGCGCCCGGCATCGCCACGCCGGTGTACAGCAGCAGGCTGCCGCCCGGAGCGAGGCGCGGCACCGCGGCATCCACGATGGCCAGCGACAGTCCGGCGCCGAGCTCGCCGCCGCCATGGCGGTAGCTGCGTGCGTCCGGATCGAGCATGTAGGGCGGGTTGGCGACGATGAGGTCGAAGGCGCCGGAAACCTCCGTCATGAGGTCGCTGTAGCGCAGGCCGACGTTGTCGGCGCCGGCAAAAACGGCGTTCACGCTGGCCAGCCGCAGGGCGGACAGATTGATGTCGGTGCCGGTGACTTCCGCGCGGGGGCGCAGGCGCGCAATGGTCAGCGCGCCAGGGCCGGCGCCGCAGCCGATGTCGAGCGCGCGCTTTACGGGGCCGTCGTGACTGAGCAGGTGGGCTTCGATGGCCGAGGCAAAGCGGTAGCTGTCGGGGCCGAAGAACACTGCATCGGCCTGCGCGGTGGGGAAGGCGGAATGCAGCAGCAGGCTGTCGCCCAATGTGGAGGCACGCACCACGCTGCGCCAGCCGTCCTCGCACGGCACTACCACGCCGGCTTCGCGCAGCGATTCGAACACGGCTGTCGGCAGAAGATCCGGCGCAAACGGCCGGCTCCAGCCAAAGGCGTCGCGCAGATCGGCCCGCTGCGGCGGTGCGCGCCGAAGCACGCGCTGGTGGGTAGCGGGCGTCGGGGTGACGAAGTGGTAGTCGGCCTGCCGCAAACTCGCGAGCAAGCCGAGCAAAGCCGGTGCCGCGGTCGAGAAGGCTTCGCCGTCGGGTGCGGTGAAACTGCTGTCGCGCACGTTCATGGGCGGGCCGCTCCCAGAGTTTCGCTGAACAGCCGGGTGGCGAACAGGCCGGCGGCGGTGTGGTGGAGGCTCGGCGACATCATGCGCGGCAAGGCATCCAGCAGGCTTGCGCAGTCCGTGCACTCGGCCAACCGCTGTTCCAATTGCGGCTCTGCGTCGGTGGCTGGCGGCATCGGCTGCTCGGGGGGCTGCCCACGCGTGCGTCGCAGTCGCTCCCTCTGACGGAAGCTGCGTCGCGGCGTGCCCGTGGAGTCGGCAGAGTCATCGGCAATCCAGTCTTCAAGCAGCTGCACCTCGTACGGCGAGAACACCCCGAACATCTCGGCGCGCTCACCCTGAATCAGTTGCCAGAATCGGCTCTCCGACGGTGCTTCTCCGCGCCGGATCCAGCCCCGTCGCTGCAGCGCATCCAGAAACGCCGGGATGTCATTGCTGTCGCTCAACCACTGGCTCACGCTGCGCCCTTCAATGCGGCAGTAGTCGGAATGGACGTAACGGCCGACGGCGCTCTTGTCGGTCAGGACCCGGACCAGCTCAGCTTCGAGATCAAAGCTGCGGATCACCGATTCGCTGCCCGCGCCGAGTGAGTTGAGGCGGTATCCGAGGCGCACTCGGCGCAGGAAGTCTTCGCGCCCGACCCCCGTCGGGGCAATGTGCTCGACGGCCTGCACGGCCTTGCGCGCATGGCCGTTGACGGCGTTGTCGATGGTCACGTGCAAGGTGAAGTAGTAGGGGTCTATGCCCAGCTCGTCGAGCTCATAGGCGCTTACCAACAGATGCAATGGCAATTGCTCGTAGCCCAGGTTGAAGCCGATCACCTCTGGCAGAAAGTCGTCCGCAAGGTAGGCAAGGCTGAGCTGGATCGCGCCCTGCGTGTATTCCGCCGCAGTGCGCCCGCCCTCCCAGTCATCGCAGCCCACACTCGCCAGAAGCTTGCGGTAGAGCGCCACATGGTTGAGATCGGCGCTGCCATCGCCCAACTCTTCGAGATAGGTTCGAATCAGCGGCAGGTAGTCTGGATTGCGCCAGTGGCGGAGCAGGCCATACAGCCAGGCGCCGTCGACCAGTTTGGTCGGCGCCACGCCGCGCAGAAAGTGCATGGCGTGGGAGCGGCTCGAGAAGTAGCGGCGCGGGCCGCCGGCCGCACGCGTGTCCAGGTACGCGCGATACGCGTCGCCCACCTCTTCGAGCCGGCCGGTCAGCCAGTCTTCCGAAGGGGCGCCGGAGTCGGGCAGGTCGTCCTCGACGTCGTCGGCTTCGCGCAGCCGATCCGTCAGAAAGCGCCGCGCCACGGGCACGGCGCTCTCACGCAGGCGCGCGTCGAGCAGAGCCAGGTAGAGCGCATGCACCTCGTCGACAGCCTGCGTCGGTCGATCAAACGAGGTATCCCTGGTGCTGAGAAAGTCACGAAGCATCATGAAGGCAGGTTCAGCCGGAACGATAACGGGACCAGCTTTCCACGAAGCGCACGGCCGGGACAACGCGGGGGGTGTTACGTGTTGTGTCCGCCCGCCCGTGGCACGCGCCGGGCATATCGCTAGCTGCTGGCGATTTCGTCGTAGCCCTTGCCCAGAAACTGAATCAGGCAGAAGCCGTGACCGAACGGATCCGCCATCAGCGCGAGCCTGCCCCAATTGAAGGTCTCGATCGGTTTCTCCAGCGTTGCGCCGGCGGACATTGCCTTTTCCAATGCGACTTCGATATCACTTACGACGAAATCGAGGTGGATCGGGCTCCAGTGGCGCAGGTAGTGGCGCGTCTGCGCCGTGCGCTCGGACGGTGAGCTGCCCTCGGGCTTTGACAGCAGGTAGATGGACGACGAGGCGCCGACCAGCTCCGTAACGTCCGGGCCCAGACGCCGGCCGACCGAGAGGTCGAAGGCGCTGCAGTAGAAGGTCGTGGCTTCGCCGAGATCGTCGACGTCAATGTTGACCAGAATTTTCATCGAAGGCTCCTTATGTTGCCGACTCAGCCGAGCACGCCCAGCATGATGCCGGCCACCACCAGATACCGGCCAAGCTTGGCGACGAAGACGATCAGCACAAAGCTCCACAGCGGTTCGCGCAGCACGCCGGCGATCACCGTGAGCGGGTCGCCGATGAACGGCGCCCAGCTCATCAGCAGCGACCAACGGCCCCAGCGGTGATACATGCGCTGAAAGCGGTCGAGTTGCGATTCGCGCAGCGGAAACCAGCGGCGGTGGCGGAAATGTTCGATGTAGCGGCCGAGCAGCCAGTTGATGATCGAGCCCAGGACGTTGCCGGTGGTGGCCACCGCGATCAGCGCCCACACCGGATGGTCGCCCAGCGAGAGCAGGCCGGCGAGCACGACTTCCGACTGCATGGGCAGCATGGTCGCGGCGACAAGTGCGGACAGGAACAGGCCGAGGTAGGCGGTCATCAGGTGTCAGTGCCCATGGCGGCGGGAGACATGCGGACGGCGCGGGCGCTTGTGTTGGTCATGGCGGTCACGTCCGACCTGAATGGCTCGCAGATCAAAGCGCGGTGGCGCAGCAGATGGAGCCATTCGCGCCAGGCCTTCGGGTAGGTCTGCAGGGTGGGATGCGTTCTTTGCCCTTGAGGGCCGCGCACCTTGCCGACAGCACTGCAGACCCACGCGACCGGCCAGTGCAATTGGCGACAGGTCCTAGGGCTTGTGCCCTTTGCCATCGCGGCTCATATCATTCTTGAGCTGAGTGCCGCGGCGCTGCACATCCTGATCTGCCTCCGCTTCCTCGCGAATGGCATTGCCCTCAGGCGTGTCCTCGTTGCCAAACGCGCCGTAAGCATCCCCTTCGCGCGTGAGTCGGGACGCGGGGCGGTACAACTCCGCCTCGGTCTGCTCGGGAGCCGGTGAGCCCGTTTTCCGGGGCTGCGCGAGTGCCGAGTCGCGATCGTTCGTGTCAGGGGTCTCGGGCGAGTTCTTCTTGTGGCCTTCAGTCGGCCGGGAATCCTTTGCGGTCATCTGATAGATCTCCTGAAATGCCGGCACGGGCAGCACGTCGTAGCCGGCGCGCGTGACAGCGTTGCGAGTGTGCGTGGGCGTGGCACAAACGTTTGTGCGCTCTCGTACCCAGGCGAGCCGGGAAGCAATGCTTGCGAGGCTGATTGATGGTACCCGCATGGCCAGCGCCAGGAGCCCGCGCAGGACGAGGTTTTACAAGGGCTTACGCCAGCGCCTGTTCGCACTTGCCCGGCGGGCGCGCTTTCAAGCCGGCCCCCGGACGGAGCCGCACTGTAAGCTTGCGCTTACGGCGTCACGGCCGGAAACAGCACGTCGGTAAAGCCGAACTGGCTCATGTCGCGGATGCGCATGGGGTAGAGCATGCCGATCAGGTGGTCGCATTCGTGCTGCACGACGCGGGCGTGGAAGCCGTCCACCGTGCGGTCGATGGCTTCGCCCTGCGGGGTGAAGCCGGTGTAGCGGATGTGCGTGTGGCGCGGCACCAGGCCGCGCATGCCGGGCACCGACAGGCAGCCTTCCCAGCCGTCTTCCAGCTCGTCGGACAGCGGCGTGATGACCGGGTTGAGCAGGATGGTCTGCGGCACCGGTTCTGCGTCGGGGTAACGCTCGCTGCGCTCGAAACCCATGATTACCAGCTGCAGGCCGACGCCGATCTGCGGTGCGGCCAGCCCGACACCGCCGGCGTCGGCCATGGTGTCGAACATGTCGGCGATGAGTTCGTGCAGTTCGGGCGTGTCGAACTCGGTGATCGGTTCGGCGGGCACCAGCAGGCGCGGATCGCCCATCTTCAGTATCGGTCGTACGGCCATTGGGTCTCCAGCGGCCCGGACCGTGCCGGGCCGTATTGCGGTGGGCTTATTGCGGGCCGATGTCCATCTCGACAAAGCCGAGGCCGGGGAAGTCGGCGCGCAGCGCTTCGCCACCGCTGACGAAGAGCATGCCGGTGCAGCTGCCGGTGGTGACGAACTGACCCTTGCGCAGGCCGCCGCAGCGGATTGCGACGTGGTTGGCGAGCCAATGCACGAGCCGGAAGATGTCACCCGCGGGGTTGCCGCCGGTCTTCTCGACCCAGCGTTCGCCGTCGACGTCGAGTTGCGCGCGTTGTTGGGTCTGGTCCAGCCCGATGAGGTCGGGACGGCCATCGCCATAGACGAAGGCGCCGTTGCCGAAGGCGTCGGTGGCGAGGATGACGCGGCTCTGGTGCGCGTGCGTCATCAGGCGATAGGTCACGATCTCGAAGGCCGGGTGCACGGTGTCGATCGCCGCGAGCACCTCTTCATAGGTGTAGGGGCGGCCGAGCGGCGGCAGATCCTGCTTCATGCGCACCGCGATCTCGCATTCGATGCCGCATTTGTCGGCGGTGTAGGCCGGCATGCGATGGCCCGAGGCGTGCACCAGCGAGGCCGGCATCGGCGCGCAGGTGGGTTCGGCGCCGGGTTCCTTGGCGCCGACTTTCCAGCCGCCGACCGGGCCGAGCGCCTCGGATACGGCGTCCTGAATGGCATAGGCCTCGGCAAAGTCGGTCGGCTCGCAACCGGGCGGCAGTGATTTCAGCAGCGTGCCGGCGGCACGTGCGTCGAGCAGCGCCTGTGCGGCGCGTTGGATGGCTTGCTTGTCCATGGCTCCTCTCCCTGCCGGTGGTCCGGCTTAGTGACGCTTCGGGTTGCCGGCGATTCGACCGCTTGAACGGTTGGTCACCGGTGACCTTCGACGCCTGTTAATCAAGCTGTCGTGCGAAGGTGTCGCGAAGCAGATTCTTCTGCACCTTGCCCATCGTATTCCTCGGAAGCTCCGGAAGGAAGAACACTCTCTTGGGTACCTTGAATCCGGCCAGTTCTGCCTTGAGAAGAGCCACCACTGCGGCTTCGTCGATTTTGGCGCCCGGCTCGGGCACGATCACGGCGGTCACGGATTCACCGAAATCCGGATGCGGCAGACCGATCACGGCGGATTCGCGCACGCCCTCGATTTCGTCGATCCAGCTTTCGATCTCTTTCGGATACACGTTGTAGCCGCCGGTGATGATGAGGTCCTTCGAGCGGCCGACCAGATGCACATAGTCGCGCTCGTCGATCAGGCCGAGGTCGCCAGTGCGGAAGAAGCCGTCGGCGGTGAATTCCTCGGCGGTCTTCTCGGGCATGCGCCAGTAGCCGGGGAAGATGTTGGGGCCGCGCACCTGCACGTGGCCGGTTTCACCCTGCGGCAGCGACTGGTCGTCGTTGCCGACGATGCGCAGCTCCACTCCCGGCAGCGGGTAGCCGACGGTGCCGGCGCGGCGCTCGCCGTCATACGGGTTGGAGGTCAGCATCACGGTTTCGGTCATGCCGTAACGCTCCAGGATGGCCTGGCCGGTGCGGCGTTCGAACTCGCGGTGGGTTTCGGCCAGCAGCGGGGCGGAACCCGCCACGAACAGACGCATGTGGGAGGTCAGTTCGCGGTTGAACTCGGGCTGTTCGAGCAGGCGCGTGTACAGCGTCGGAACGCCCATGAAAACGGAGGCGCGCGGCAGCAGCTCGATCACGCGGTGGGCATCGAAACGCGGCTGCCACAGCATCAGGCTGCCGTTGAGCAGCGAGCAGTGGCAGGCCACGAACAGACCATGGGCGTGGAAGATCGGCAGCACGTGCAGCACAACGTCGCCGGGCACGAAGCCCCAGTACTTGTGCAGCGTCTGCGCGTTCGAGGCGAGGTTGCGGTGCGTCAGCATCGCGCCCTTGGAGCGGCCGGTGGTGCCGGAGGTGTACAGGATGCAGGCCAGATCGTCGTCGCCGCGCTGCACCGTGTCGAACAGCTCGGACATCGTCGAGGCGCGCTCGGGCGCCGTACCGTTGCCGTGGTCGCCCAGCGTCAGCACGGTGGGGTTGCCGGCCTCGGCCGAGATGTCGAGGAAGAGGTCTTCGTGCGAGGGGCTGCACACCACCATGCGCGGCTCGGCGTCGGTCAGGAAGTAGGCCAGTTCCTTGCGCTGATAGGCCGAGTTGAGCGGCACGAAGATGGCGCCGGCGCGCAGGCAGGCCAGATACAGGAACAGCGCTTCGGGCGATTTGTCGATCTGCACCACGACGCGATCGCCCGGCATGACGCCGTGCGAGGCGATCAGGTTGGCGTAACGCGCACTCGCCCGGTCGAGTTCGGCGTAGGTGAATACGGCACCGGTCTCGGTCTCCAGCGCGGGGGCGTCGGGCGATTCGGGAAAGCCGCTTTTAAGCGTCAGATACAGGTTCTTGTTTTGCATTTCGTCGAAGTTCGCGTGTGTTCCGGGGTGCGAAGTATCTGCCGCCCGCGCCGCCGTGGTCAAACCGGCGCGGGCGGCGGACGCGTCAGTTCAGGTGATCCGCCAGCACCACCGCCACATGCAGGGCCTCGCGCTGTGCGCCGTCGGCGATCTGGTGGCGGCAACTCGTACCGTCGGCGACGATGATGGCGTCCGGCGCCGAGCGCACCGCCGGCAGCAGCGACAGTTCGGCCATTTTCATCGACGCGTCGTAGTGCGAGGCCTCGTAGCCGAAGGCGCCGGCCATGCCGCAGCACGATGATTCGATCAGTTCCGGCTTGGCGTCGGGAATCAGGCGCAGCACTTCGAGCACCGGTGCCACCGCGGCGAAGGCCTTCTGGTGGCAGTGGCCGTGCACCTTGATGGGCTGGGTCGCAGGGCGCAGATCCAGCGCAAAGCGGCCGGCCTTGGCCTCTGCCGCGATGAATTCCTCGAACAGTTGCGCGCGCGCGGCCACCGTTCGGGCCTTGTCGCCAAAGCCCATGACCAGCATCTCGTCACGCAAGGACAGCAGACAGGACGGCTCCAGGCCGACGATGGCCAGCCCCTTCTCGGCAAACGGCAGCATCGCCTCGAGCAGCTCGGAGGCCTTGTCGCGGGCCTCGTCCATCATGCCGGCGGCCATATAGGTGCGGCCGCAGCACAGATTGCGCTCGCCCGTGCCGCGCGCGGCATGCACCTTGTAGCCGGCGGCCTGCAGCACGCCCACCGCCGCGATGGCGTTTTCGGAGTCGAGGAAGCCGTTGAAGGTGTCGACGAACAGCACCACGCCCTTGTCGGCCATCAGCACTTCTTCGCGACTGGCCAGGCGCAGCTTGCGGGCGTCGCGCCAGAAGGTGTCGCGGCGCCATCTGGGCAGGCTGCGGCGGGCCGACAGGCCAAGCAGCTTTTCGCTCAGCGTGGCGAAGCCGGGAATGATGTCGCGCAGGTTGAACAGCCACGGCAGCTTGCTGGCCAGGCCGGCGTAGGCCGGCACGTGGGCAATGAGCTTGTCCTTGAGTGACACGCCGTAGCGGCGGGCGCGATGGGCCTGCACCTCGTATTTCATCTTGGCCATGTCGACGCCGGTCGGGCAGTCGCGCTTGCAGCCCTTGCAGCCGACGCACAGATCCATGGCTTCTTTCACCAGATCGCCGGTCAGCGCGTCTTCGCCGAGCTTGCCGGAGAGCGCCATGCGCAGGGTGTTGGCGCGGCCGCGCGTGAGGTGCATCTCGTCGCGCGTGACGCGATAACTCGGGCACATGGTGCCGGCGTCGAACTTGCGGCAGTGGCCGTTGTTGTTGCACATCTCGACGGCCTTGGCGAAGCCGTGCGTGGTGTCGCCGCCGGTGCCGGGGGCGGTGGTCTCTTCGGTGACGGCGTCGTTCTGCACGTCCCATGCCGACCAGTCGAACACGGGTTTCAGTTCGATGGTGCGGTAGCTCGGCGGATAGCGGAACAGGCTGTCGTCCGTCATCTTCGGCGGATCGATGATCTTGCCGGGGTTGAGCAGATTGCCCGGGTCGAGATGTTGCTTGAGCGCGCGGAAGGCGTCGTTGATCTTCGGGCCGAACTGCCACTCGATCCACTCGCCACGGCACAGTCCGTCGCCGTGCTCGCCGCTGTAGGCGCCCTTGTACTTGCGCACCAGCGCGGCGGCTTCCTCGGCAATCGCGCGCATCTTCGAGGCGCCGTCGCGGCGCATGTCGAGAATGGGGCGCACGTGCAGCGTGCCGACCGAGGCGTGGGCGTACCAGGTGCCGCGCGAGCCGTACTTGGCGAAAACTTCGGTGAGCCCGTCGGTGTACTCGGCCAGATGTTCCAGCGGCACCGCACAGTCCTCGATGAAGGACACCGGTTTGCCGTCGCCCTTGAGGCTCATCATGATGTTCAGGCCGGCCTTGCGCACTTCCCACAGCGCTTTTTGCGCGCCTTCTTCGGGCATTTCGACGACGCTGCCGGGCAGGCCCAGATCGCCCATCAGCTCGACCAGTTGCGCCAGTTGGTTGAGCAGCGCGGCACGGTCGTCGCCGGCGAATTCGACCAGCAGGATGGCGTCCGGCTTGCCGATCAACGCGGTTTCGATGACCGGGCGGAAGGCCGGGTTGGCCGTGGCCAGCTCGATCATGGTGCGGTCGACCAGTTCCACCGCGGTCGGCCCCAGCTTGACGATGTGCTGGGCCGAATCCATGGCCTTGTGGAAGGTCGGGAAGTTCACCACGCCGAGCACCTTGGACTTGGCCAGCGGCGAGAGCTTGAGCTTGAGGCTCCTGGTGACCGACAGCGTGCCTTCCGAGCCGATCAGCAGGTGCGCGAGGTTCACGCTGCCATCGGTGGTGTAGGGCTTCTCGCTCATCGGATGAAAGATGTCGAGGTTGTAGCCCGCCACGCGGCGCATCACGCGCGGCCACATGGCGTCGATGTCGGGGTGCAACGTATCGACCAGACCGCGCACGGTTTCGGCCAGCGCGCGCTCCTTCGCGCCGAGACCATCGACCGGGCCGAGCGACAGCTCCGAGCCGTCGGCCAGCCAGGCATTCACGCCCAGCACGTTGTGCACCATGTTGCCGTAGGCAATCGAGCGGCTGCCGCAGGAGTTGTTGCCGGCCATGCCGCCGAGCGTGGCCTGCGCGGAGGTGGACACATCCACCGGATACCACAGGCCGTGCGGCTTCAACTGCGCGTTGAGGTGGTCGAGCACGATGCCGGGTTCGACTTCGACCGTGCCGGCCTCGACGTCGAAATCCAGCACCTTGCGCAGGTACTTGGTGTTGTCGATGACCAGCCCCGCGCCGACGGTCTGGCCGCATTGCGAGGTGCCGCCGCCGCGCGAGGTGATCGGCACCTTCAGGTCGCGCGCAATGTCGATGGCCGCGGCCACGTCCTGCGTGCTTTTCGGCACGAACACGCCGGTCGGCATGATCTGGTAGATCGACGCATCGGTGGCATAGCGGCCGCGCGAAGCGGGGTCGAACAGGACTTCGCCGGTGGTTTCGCGCGCCAGTCGACGCGCCAGTTCGGCCGCTTCCGGCGCACCGCGTCGTGCAACTTCGGCAGCGCCGGCGTCGGCGTTGTCATGCGTGACGGCGAGCGGCAGAGGCTTGTTCATGCGTTTTCCTTCCTCGACTGGTTCAGGCGGCCGGAGCGCATCAGTTCGATCACCGTGTCGCGTTTGACCAGCAGGTGCGTGATGAGCAGCTTGCGCAGCCCCTCGGCATCGCGGGCAGCCAGCATGTCGACCATCTGCTCGTGCTCGACCAACGCCTGATCCCACTTGGCGCCGTCGAGGTTCGAGCGGAAGCGCAGCACCTGCAGGCGCGCATTGACGTTGCGCCAGGTCTGGGCCAGCACCGGGTTGCGTGCGGCGGCGTTGATGCGTTCGTGGATGGCGGCGTTGAGGCGGTAATACGTCGGCAGATCGCGTCGCGCATGGGCGGCGCACATCTCGAAGTGCAGCGCGCGGATCTCGGACAGCTCTTCGGCCGTGATGCGCTGCGCGGCCAGTTCGCCGGACAGGCCTTCGAGGCCGGCAATGACCTCAAAGGTGTCGCTGACGTCTTCCTCGTCGAGCTGGGCAACGACCGCACCGCGGTTCGGCAGCAGCTCGACCAGCCCTTCGGCGGCGAGCATCTTGATGGCTTCGCGCAAAGGGGTGCGCGAGACATCCATGACCTCGCACAGCTCGCGTTCGTTGAGCTTGGCGCCGGGGGGCATGTCGCCCTCGATGATGCGCTGACGCAGCCGATTCACCACCTCCTGGTGTAGTGACTGGCGCGGGATGGAGACGATGTTATTCATGGTCGTCCGTAGGTTTGTATGCAAAACATGGGGTGGGTGCAGGGCCATTATAGCCAACGAAAAGCAGTTCTTGGTTGACAAACGTATTTTGTATGCAAAACTTAGCCTACCGTTTGGAGGAACCTTGAATGTTGAACCTTGATGCACATCCCAGCGGCCGGCACTTTCTGCAGATCCCCGGCCCGAGTCCCGTACCTGATCGCATCCTGCGGGCGATGAGCTTGCCGACGATCGATCACCGCGGCCCCGAATTCGGCGTGCTCGGCCTGCAGGTGTTGGCCGGCATCCAGAAGATTTTCAAGACCAAGCACCCGGTCATCATCTACCCGGCGTCGGGCACGGGCGCCTGGGAAGCTGCGCTGGTGAACGTCACCAACCCGGGCGATCTGGTGCTGATGTACGAGACCGGTCACTTCTCTTCGTTGTGGCACAAGATGGCTACCCGCCTGGGCGTGAAGACCGAATTCCTGTCGCTGCCCGGCACCGACGACACCGGCCTGCCGGTGACGTGGCGCAATGGCGTGCAGGCCGACCTCATCGAGAAGCGTCTGCGCGAAGACAGCGGCCACCAGATCAAGGCCGTGTGCGTGGTGCACAACGAAACCTCGACCGGCGTGACCTCCGATATCGCGGCCGTGCGCCGTGCCATCGATGCCGCCAAGCACCCGGCGCTGCTGATGGTCGACACCATCTCGGGTCTGGCCTGCGCTGATTTCCGCCACGACGAGTGGGGCGTGGACGTCACCGTGTCCGGCTCGCAGAAGGGCCTGATGCTGCCGCCGGGCATCAGCTTCAACGCCGTATCGCCCAAGGCCATCGAAGTCAGCAAGAAGTCCACGATGCCCAAGGCCTACTGGGCCTGGGACGAAATCATTGAAGGCAACAAGACCGGCTACTGGCCCTACACGCCGAACACCAACCTGCTCTACGGCCTGCACGAAGCCATCGAGATGCTGCTGGGCGAAGGCCTGGACAACGTCTTTGCGCGTCACCAGCGCTGGGGCGCCGGGGTGCGCAAGGCGGTGGAAGCCTGGGGCTTGCCGGTGCAGTGTGCCGACGCCGCCGTGTATTCGCCGGTGCTGACTGGCGTGATCACGCCGCAGGGCGTCGATGCCGACGGCATCCGTCGCCAGATCTACGAGCGCTTCGACATGTCGCTGGGCACGGGTCTGGGCAAGGTCCGCGGCCGAATGTTCCGCATTGGTCACCTGGGTGACTGCAACGATCTGACGCTGATGGCCACGCTGTCGGGCGTCGAGATGGGCCTCAAGCTGGCGGGCGTCAAGCTGGCCGGCAGTGGCGTACAAACCGCAATGGATTACTTCATGGCGCACCCGCAACAATCAGGTCTCAAGGTTGCCGCGTAAGCGGTGACCGGCAGCAACCTCGCCGGGGCGCCGCCTCGGCGAGGCAGTCGAAAGATATCGACGTCACAACAAAGAGGAGACACAAGCATGTTCAAGATGAAGAGAATCGTCACCGCAGGGGTGTTTGCGATGGCAGCGGCTGGGCTCGCGGCCACTGCCCATGCGCAGGTCGAAGTCCGTCTCGGCCACGTTGGCGGCCCCGGCTCGCTGTTCGAGTTGTCTGCCAATGAGTTCGCCCGCGTCGCCAACGAGCGCCTTGGCAGCAAGGGCAAGGTCGTCGTGTTCGGCTCCAGCCAGCAGGGTAGCGACTCGGAGATGATGCAGAAGCTGCGTCTGGGCACGCTGGAACTGGCGCTGCCGTCTTCGGTGATGTCGTCCACGGTCGACGCCTTCGGCATGTTCGAGATGCCGTATCTCGTGAAGAACCGTGATCACATGAAGAAGATCGAGGCCGAAGTGGTGTGGCCGAGCCTCGCCCCGCTGGCCGAAGACAAGGGCTACAAGGTGCTCGGCGTGTGGGAGAACGGCTTCCGCAACATCACCAACAACGTGCGCCCCATCGTCAAGCCTGAGGATCTCAAGGGCATGAAGCTGCGCACGCCCAAAGGTGTGTGGCGCGTGAAGATGTTCCAGGCCTACGGTGCCAACCCGTCGCCGATGGCGCTGTCCGAAGTGTTCGTGGCGCTGCAGACCGGCGTGATGGACGGCCAGGAAAACCCGCTCACGCAGATCTACTCCTCGAAGTTCCAGGAAGTGCAGAAGTATCTGTCGATGACCGGCCACGTCTACACCCCGGCCTACCTCACGGCGGGCAAGCGCAAGTTCGAGTCGCTGCCCAAAGACGTGCAGGAAATCCTGATGCAGACCGCCAAGGACGTGCAGCCCTTCGTGTATGAGACCGCCGAACGCCTGGACGGCGAGCTGCTCGCGAAGATCAAGGCTGCCGGCGTTGCTGTGAACGAAGCCGACAAGGACGCCTTCATTGCCGCCAGCAAGGGCGTGTATGAAGACTTCGGCAAGGAAAGCCCGGAAGGCGGCAAGCTGGTCGACAAGGCCATTGCCCTCGGCGCCGGTATGTAAGTGATGCATCGGCCCTGCCGGCGGAGACTTCGCCGACAGGGCCGAATTGCTTCGCCCCCGGTTCTTCTGCTTCAACTATCCAGGATTCAAGAATCGTGTTCTCTACGCTAAGAGCCGTATTCGAGCGCGTGCTGACGACCATCGTCATCACGCTGCTCGTCACGCTGACGGTCATCGTTCTGATGGGCGTCTTCTACCGCAAGTTGGGCTGGTCGCTGGTCTGGTATGACGAGGGGGCATCCATCCTGCTCGCCTGGCTCACCTACTACGGTGCCGCGCTGGCTGCGCTCAAGCGCGCCCACATCGGCTTTCCGGGTCTGGTCAATTCCTTCCGCCCACAGCTGCGCGTAGCCGTCGTGCTGCTGGCTGAGGCCATCGTCATCGCCTTTTTCGCACTGCTCGCGTGGTACGGCTATCAGGTGATCGTCATTCTCGAGGGCGACACCATGGTCACGATGCGCAACATCCCCACCAGTCTGACCCAGTCGGTCATTCCGGTCGGTGCCGTGCTGTTCATCATTGCGCAGCTGTTCAGTCTGCCCGAGGTGCTGGCGCAGGCGCGAGGCGAGGGCATCATCGATGCCGAAGAGCGTGAGCTGATGGAGGCACTGAAAAAATGACCGGTCTTCTGATGCTTTTGGGCCTGGTGGCCCTGATCCTGATCAACGTACCCATCGGCGTGGCGCTGGGCGTCGTCGCCATGGTGATGATGATCGCCTCGCATGGCATGGATTCGCTGCTCTCGGCCGCGATCACGATGTTCTCGGGTGCGACCAACTTCCCGCTGCTGGCCATCCCGCTGTTCATCCTGGCCGGCGCCATCATGAACTCGTCGAGCCTGTCGCGTCGTCTGATTGCCTTTGCCTCGGCCATCTTTGGCTGCATCAAGGGCGGCCTGGCGATGGTCAACATCGGCACCTCGCTGTTCTTCGCCGAGATCTCGGGTTCGGCCGTGGCCGACGTGGCCGCGATGGGTTCGATCCTGATCCCGGCGATGAAGAAGAAGGGCTATCCGAAGGAGTTCGCGGCAGCCGTCACGTCTTCGTCGGCAACGCTGGCGGTGATCATTCCGCCGTCCATCCCGATGATCCTGTACGCGGTGATGGCCGATGCCTCGGTGGTGCAGATCTTCGTCGCAGGCATCGTGCCGGGCGTGGTCGGCGGCCTGATGATGATGGGCCTCGCCTACTGGTATGCCGTGCGTTTCAACTACCCGGTCGAGGAAGTGTTCAGCTGGAAAAAGCTCCGGGATACAGGCAAGGATGCCGGTTGGGCGTTCACCCTGCCCCTGATCATTCTCGGCGGCATCTTCGGCGGCTGGGTCACGGCCACCGAGGGTGCGGCGCTGGCGGTATTGGCCGCGCTGTTCATCGGCGGAGTGATCTACCGCGAGCTCAACTGGAAGCACCTGTACGAGTCCATGCTCGACGGCGGTATCCAGACCGCCGTGGTGATGTTGCTGGTCGCAGCCTCCGCGCTGCTCGGCCACCTGCTCACCGAACTGCAGATGCCCCAGCAGATCGCCGCGTCGATGACCGCGCTGACCGACAACAAGTACGCCGTGCTGGCGATGCTCAACGTGTTCTTCCTGATCTGCGGCCTGTTCCTGCATTCGGCAGCGGCCATCATCCTGGTGGTGCCGATCGTGCTGCCGCTGGTGAACGCGGTCGGCATCGATCCGGTGCACTTCGGCCTGATCGTGACGCTGAACCTCGGCATCGGTCAGCAGACCCCGCCGGTGGCGAGCGTGCTGGCGACCTCGTGCTCGATCGCCAAGGCGGATATGTGGAAGGTCACCAAGGTGAACCTGCCCTTCATCGGCGTGCTGTTCTTCCTGCTGATGATGGTCACCTACGTGCCGGCGATCCCGATGTTCCTGGTGGAGTACTTCTACCGTTGATCATCGCGCCTTGATGCAAACCCCGGCCCGGGCATTGTCCCGGGCCGTTTCCATGGAAGATTGCTATGAGTGAAGGCACTGTTCATCTGAACATCGAAGGCGGCGTGGCTGCCGTCGTGTTCGACCGCCCGCAGGCGCGCAATGCCATGACCTGGGCCATGTACGCGCGGCTCGGCGAGATCTGCGAGCAACTGCGCGAAGACGCCAGCGTGCGCGTGGTCACCTTTCGCGGCGCCGGTGGTGAGGCCTTCGTGGCCGGCACCGACATCGAGCAGTTTCGCGATTTCGACGGCGACGCCGGCGTGGACTACGAACGCAAGATCGACGCCTGCATCGGCCTGCTCGAAAGCCTGCCGATGCCTACCGTGGCCATCGTCGAAGGCTGGTGCGTCGGCGGCGGACTGGCGATCGCCACCGCCTGCGATTTCCGCGTGGCCACCGCCAATGCGCGCTTCGGCGTGCCGATTGCCAAGACGCTGGGCAACACGCTGTCGATTGCCAACCTCGCGCGCCTGGTTGCCGCCTTTGGCCAGCAGCGCATGAAGCGCATGCTGATGCTGGCCGAGATGCCGGATGCCGCCGAGGCGTTGTCCTGCGGTTATTTGCAGCAGGTGTGCGAAGCGGCCGAGCTCGACGCGGCTGCGGCCAAGCTGGTGTCGCGTCTGGCCGCGCTCGCGCCGGTCACGCAGCGCACCGTCAAGGAAGGCCTGCGCCGGCTGGTCAATCACGACCTGCCGACCGGTGAAGACCTGATCCACGCCTGCTACGGCAGCGCCGACTTCCGCGAGGGTGTCGACGCGTTCATGAGCAAGCGCAGTCCGGCCTGGACGGGGCGATGAGCGGCATGCAGCAAATCGGTTTGCCGTCCGGAATGAACGCGCTGGTCCGAAGCCGGTCCGGGATTTTCAGAGGCTAGGGCAGATGCGGGTGCAACATAGCCGGGAGTCGGTGTTGCATGGCTCGACCGGCCGGGATTTCGCCCCGGCGGGCGACTTCCTTTCTTGTTGCACGACAAGAAAGGAAGCAAAGAAGCGTGCCCCGCCGTCTCGGCCCTTCGGGCTTCCCTCGCTCCGGGTGTTTTCACCGGCCGGTCCTGAACTCGCTGCGCTCAGACAGCAGGACCGGACTACCCCGGCGAAACCACCCTGCACTCGGCGAGCCAGAGGGGATAGGGTGCCAGGTGAGCCGCCAAGCTTGTGACCGCTCTCTACGTTGGGGCACGACTTGTTTACCCCTCCCTTCTGAGTCGCTGAGCGAAGAGTGCTCACGGCGGGGTCTTCCGGCCTTGCTGTTTGAGCGAAGCGAGTTCGCAAGGCCGGCCGCCGGGAGTGCGCGTAGCGAAGGAACCCCGAAGGGGCGGTGAGGAGGGTGCACTTCTTTGCCTTCTTTCTTGTTGCACTACAAGAAAGAAGGTCGCCCGCCGGGGCGAAATCCCGGCCGGTCGAGGCATGCAGCAGCACGCCGCCTGATAGACCACAACCTTATTTTTGATCCACCAACCGAAATCACGACAATGAACAAGATCCTCGATTTCCGCAGCGACACCGTCACCCAGCCCTCGCCCGAGATGAAGCAGGCCATGATCGAAGCGCCGCTGGGCGACGACGTGCTGGGCGATGACCCGACCGTCAACCGCCTGCAGGACATGGCTGCCGAAATGCTCGGCTTCGAGGCCGCGCTGTTTGCGCCCAGTGGCACGCAGACCAACACCATTGCGATGATGTGTCACTGCGCGCGCGGCGACGAGGCCATTGTCGGACAGCAATGGCACACCTACCGCTGGGAAACCGGCGGCATGGCGGTGCTCGGCTCGATCCAGCCGCAGCCGCTGGAAAACCAGCCCGACGGCACCATCGCGCTCGGCGACATCGAAGGCGCGATCAAGATCGACGACCCGCACTTCGCCCGCACGCGCCTGGTCGTGCTCGAGAACACCACCGGCGGCAAGGTGCTGCCGCCGCAATACATGCGCGATGTGCTGGCGCTGGCCCAGCGTCGCGGGTTGGTCACACATATCGACGGCGCGCGCCTGTTCAACGCTGCCGTGGCGCGCGTCGAGGCCGACGGCGGGCACCCGGTCGACCGCGCGCACGAGATCTGCGCCGGCTGGGATTCCGTCTCGCTGTGCCTGTCGAAGGGGCTGGGCGCGCCGGTCGGTTCGCTGGTGTTGGGTAGCAAGCCCTTCATCGCGCAGGCCAAGCGCGTGCGCAAGATGCTGGGCGGCTCGATGCGTCAGGCCGGCATGCTGGCCGCGGCCGGCATCTACGCGCTGGAGAACAACGTGCGCCGCATGGCCGACGACCACGCCAACGCGCGTCATCTGGCCGACGGGCTGCGTCAGGCCGTGGCCGGCAACCCGAAGCTGGTCGGGTTGATCGAGGTGCCGGACGCCAATACCAACATCCTGTTCGTCGACGTCTCGCCCGACATCTCCGAGAAATTCCTCGCCCACCTCGCACGGCACAAGATCAAGGTGTCCGGCGGGCCGTATCAGTCGTCTTCCAAGCGCGTTCAGCGTGTGCGCTGGATCACGCATCTCGACGTGAACCGCGCCGATGTGGAGCGCGCAGTGGAGATCGTGGCGGCGTTCTGACATTGGGGTAAGCCACGCTTGTGGCGCGTGTTACCCGGACCCATGCTTGTCCCGTCACGCAAGGGGCGCGCATGGTCATCCTGATGTTCTTCGCCGGACTGGTCTGTCTGGTGCTCGGTGCAGAACTGCTGGTACGCGGCGCGGCGCGGCTGGCGGCCGGTTTCGGCGTTTCGCCGCTGGTTGTGGGGCTCACCGTCGTGGCCATGGGCACCAGTTCGCCCGAGCTGGCGGTGTCGATCGGCGCCGCGTTGGAGGGCGAGAGCGCGATTGCCGTTGGTAACGTGGTCGGCAGCAACATCTTCAACGTGCTGTTCATTCTGGGCGTGTCCGCCCTGATCATTCCGCTGGCGGTCAGCACCCAGGTCGTGCGGCAGGAAGTGCCGATCATGATCGGCGCCTCGGCGCTGCTGATCGTCTTCGCCATGAATCGCGTCATCGGCCACCTCGAAGGCCTTGTCCTGGTTGCGCTGCTGGGCGCCTACACGGTGTTTCTGGTGGTGCAGTCGCGCGCAGCCTCCGCGCAGGCCAGTGCGGACGACCCGGCTCAAATGCCCGCGCCGCTGGGCCTGCGCGTCGTGTCCCTGCAAGTGTTGCTGATCGTCGGCGGCCTCGGCCTGCTGGTGCTCGGGGCGGACTGGCTGGTGACGGCGGCCACCACCTTTGCACGCATGTTCGGCGTCACCGATCTCGTGATCGGGCTGACCATCGTTGCGGCCGGCACTTCGATGCCCGAACTGGCCACGTCGATCGTGGCGGCGCTGCGTGGTCAGCGCGACATCGCCATCGGCAACGTCGTCGGCAGCAACACCTTCAACATCCTCGGTTGTCTGGGCGTGACCTCACTGGTCGCACCGGAGGGGCTCGCCATCGCGGATGCCGTGATGCATCTCGACGCCTGGGTCATGCTCGCGGTGGCCGTCGCATGCGTGCCGATCTTCCTCACCGGGCGTCGCATTGCGCGCTGGGAAGGCGCCCTGTTCGTGCTGTATTACATCGCCTATGCCGGCTACCTGGTGCTCATGGCGCAAGAGCACGCGCTCCTCGGGCGCTACAGCCTCGTCATGCTCGGTTTTGTCGCGCCGCTCACTGCCGTCACGCTGGTGGTCTCCCTGATGCGCGACCGCCGCCGCCCTGCGCCGCAGGGCTGAATCCGCTGCTGCATGTTCGGTTGGACGGAATGATCGGGAACGCATTCGTCGGCGATCGTTCAGAACGTTTTGTCTGCCAAGAGAGAGCCGCGATGATTTCGATCTGCCGAGTGCTGTTGGTGAGCCTGCTGTTGTTGGTGCTCACGGCCTGTTCGCCGCTGCGCCTCCTCAACGCGCTGGGCACCGGCGAGGACGTGCGTGAGAAGCGCGGCATTGCCTACGGCGAGGGCGAGCGCCGCAAACTGGATGTGTATGCACCGCCCGATGCCCGCGACGCCCCGGTGGTGGTGTTCTTCTACGGCGGAAGCTGGCGCGGCGGGGACCGCGAGGACTATGCCTTTGTCGGCCATGCGCTGGCCGCACGCGGCATCGTCACGGTGATTCCGGATTACCGCGTGTACCCGGAAGTGAAGTACCCGGACTTTCTCACCGACAGCGCGCAGGCCGTGGCCTGGGCCTTGCGCGAGGCGGCTGCGCACGGCGGCGACCCGCAGCGTGTGTTCGTCATGGGTCACAGCGCCGGTGGCTACAACGCAGCCATGGTGGCGCTCGACGCGCGCTGGCTCGATGAGCAGGGCAGCAGCCCGGCGGCGCTGGCCGGCTGGATCGGCCTGGCGGGCGCATATGAGTTCCTGCCCATCATCAACCCGCGTGTGAAGCCGGTGTTCCATCACCCGAACACCCCGCCGGATTCGCAGCCCATCGTGCATGCGTCGTCGGCCTCACCGCCGGCCCTGCTGATCGCCGCCGCCCATGATCTGCTCGTCGACCCCGAACGCAACACCGGCGCGATGACGGCCAAGCTGCGCGAGGCCGGCGTGCCGGTGACCGAGCGCTACTACAAGCGTATCGGCCACTCCACGCTGATCGGCTCGCTGTCGCCACCGCTGCGCGGCTTTGCGCCGACGCTGGAGGAAGTCGTGGAATTCGTGCAGCGGGATCGATCGAAGTAAGCCGGCTCACGCCCCTCGCATGTAGCGACATGCCGGAAACGTCGAGCAGCCGTAGAACTGCTTTCCGGCGTTTGCCCCCGACTTGGTGGTGCGCAGCGCCAGCGCGTTGCCGCAGCGCGGGCAGGCTGTGGTGCTCTCGTGCCGCGCTTTCAGTGAGGCCACGTGCTCACGGTGAGTGGCGCGCGTTTTCGGCAGCATGCCGGATTGCACTGCGCTCACGATGGCCTTCACTTCATCGTCCGAAAACACCACCGCCTGCTTGCTCTTGAGGTAGCTCGTGTAGCCGCGCGTCAGCACGTTGTCGGGCAGCGGCGTCTTCAGTTCGGCATTGCCCCAGAACATCACCACCGAATGAAAGTGTTCGTCCGGCAGTTGCAGGAATTCGGCCAGTGCGCGGATGTGGCGGTAGTTCTGGTGCAGCGGGTTCTGGAAGCGGTAGCGTCGGCCAAAGACGTTCTGCGTCCATTGCGCGCTCTTTTCGTCGCCGAAGATCCAGCCCTTCATGTTCTTTGTTTCGATCACGAAAATGCCGTGCCGAGACACCACGATGTGGTCGATCTGCGTCGTGCCGTTGGAAGTCGGGATCGTGATGTTGTTGAGCGTGGTGTAGATCTCCTTGTCGAGCAGGAGATGCTTGGCCAGCGCGCCCTGCGCCTCGCCGAACCAGCCCTTGACCACCGGCAGCCGAAAGATCGCGATGATCGCCGCCAGCACAAAGAGTACGAGTGCGCCGGTATAGACCGGGGCGAGGATTTGGGCGATGGACGAGCTCATGGCGGCAACCGGGTATGCGGAATGCAAACCTTAGCAGCCACAGGGCGCGTTCGGCGAAGGGCAATGCGCCGTATGGGCAGCCTTATGCCTCATCGCGTGTCTTGGCCCGCATCCACAGGGCCAGCCCGAGCGCGGTCACAAAACAGCCGCCCACGGCCAGCGTCAGCCCGGTCCAGCCGCCGCTGTCCCACGCCAGCCCCGAAAAGGTGCCGACCAGACTGCTGCCCAGGTAATAGGCCGACAGGTACAACGCCGAAGCCAGCGCGCGACGCTCGCCGGCGCGGCGGCCAACCCAGCCGCTGGCGGCGCTGTGCGCCCCGAAGTAGCCGAAGGTGTACAGCGCGATGCCGAGAATGATCACCGGCAAGGCCGTGAACTGCGTCGTCGCCAGCCCCAGCAGCGCCACCACGATCATCGCCCACAGCACGTTGTGTCGGCCGTAGCGGTCCGACAGCCGTCCGGCCCAGGCTGACGACAGACTGCCCATCAGATACAGCAGGAAGATCGCGCCGATCGCGCTCTGCGCCAGGTTGTAAGGCGGCGCTTCAAGCCGGAAGCCGGCGTAGTTGTAGAGCCCGAAGAAGGCGCCCATCAGCAGGAAGCCGCAGGCGAAAAGCCAGCACAGGTGGCTGTCGGCGAAGATCGTGCGGGCGTCGGCGAACACCGCGCGCGGTGATACCGAGCGTGTGCGGAAATGATGCGAGGCCGGCAGCACCCGCCAGAACGCGATGGCCGCGAACACGCCCAGCACCGCCAGCACCGCCAGTGCCACGCGCCACGAGCCGAAATCCGTCAGCAGGCCGCCGAGCACGCGCCCGCTCATGCCGCCCAGCGCGTTGCCGCCGATGAACAGGCCCATCGCCCGCCCTTGCGCGTTGGGTGCAATTTCCTCGCCCAGATAGGCCATGGCCGCCGCCGGCAGCCCGGCCAGCGCCGCGCCGAGCAGGGCGCGCAACACCACCATCTGCGTGAAGTCGGTGACAAAGACGCCGGCCAGCGCGATGAGTGCCGCCAGCGCCAGCGACCACTTCATCAGCCGCACGCGCCCGTAGCGGTCGGACAGGATGCTCGCCGGAATCAGCATCAGCGCCATCGCGCCGGTGCCGGCCGACACCGCCAGGCTGGCCCACGCCGGGCTCACGCCGAACACGCGCGACAGCTCGGGCAGCAACGGCTGCGTGGCGTAGAGCAGCGCAAACGTGGCGAAGCCGCCGATGAACAGCGCCAGGTTGGCGCGGCGAAAGGCGGGCGTATCGGCTTCGATCAGGGCGGGGGGCGGCGCGTCGGGCATGGCGGCGGGCGGCTGGGAGCAGGTCGCATGATTGGCCTGTACGCTGCGCTGCACAAGTGTGGATATCCACGTTGGCTGCTTTCCCCTCGATGGCGTGCTGGAGCGCGATCTGCGCTGCAACGCGATGTCGAACCCGCTGGGTGAGAGGCGCATAATTCGCGCTCCTCGACTGTTTGCAGAGATGCGCCGAAATGAACGATTCTTCCGCCGCTGAACCCGTCGATCTGCGCCCGCAAGTCGTGGCGCGTTCGGCTCTCCTTGGGTGGCTGGTCGAGGGCGCGCGCGTTGCGGCGTTCTTGCGTCCGCGCTGGTCGGGGCTGCGCGTTGGGTTCGTGACCTTGCCGGTGCTGGTGTTGCTGACGGTCGGCGTCGCCGTTGCGTTCGACCGTGCGTGGATCGATGGGCCGGCCGACTTCTGGGTGAGCGGCTTGTTCGCCGGTTGGTTGCCGCCGGTGGCGCTGGCTTGGGCGTGCTTTGTCCTGATGCGCGGCATGGGCAACGATGCGCCGCGTAGCGCAGAGGTTTTCGCGCTGGCGGCGGCGCAGGGCCTGGTGTACTCCGCCGGCTTTGCCAGTATCGCGATCTGCTTGATGTATCTGCGGCCGGAGTGGCTCAGTGCGGGTGGCTGGTGGGTCGTGTCGGGTGTGCTGCTCGCGCTGTCGCTGGCGGCATTGGCCGTGCTGCTCGCGCGCGCTTCGAGCCGCTGGCTCGCCGCGTGGGTGCTTGCGGCACTGGTCAGCGGCGTCGCGCTAGCCAGCGCGATCTACGAAGACGTTAGCTACTGGTACCCCCGCGACGACGCCGCGGGCGACGAACGCCCCGCCGTGCTGCAGCTCACTCAATCGGTCATGGAGCGCCAGCCCGACCTGTTCGCCGAGCGGCTGGAGGCTCTTGCGCCTCAGCGCCCCGGCATTGCCGACGTCTATGTGCTGACCTTTGCGCCCTACGCGCATGAGGACGTTTTCCGGCGCGAGAGCGCGATGGTTGCCGAGGTAATGCGCCAACGCTTTGATGCCGACGGCCGCACGCTGCAGCTCGTCAACCACGCCGAGACTGCGTTGGAGTTGCCGTGGGCGACACCGCTGAATCTGGCGCGCGCGATCCACCACATCGGCCGCGTGATGGACCCCGCCGAGGACGTGCTGTTCATCCACCTCACCTCACATGGCGCACAGGATGGCGAACTCGCTGCGCGCTTCTGGCCGCTCTCGGTCGAAGCACTCACGCCGGCCGACCTCGCCACCACGCTCGACGATGCCGGCATCGCTCATCGCGTCATCTCGGTTTCGGCGTGCTATTCAGGCTCGTGGATTGCGCCGCTGGCCGGCGATGCAACGCTGGTAATGACCGCCGCCGATGCCGATAACACCTCCTACGGTTGTGGCGCAGGCTCGGAGCTGACCTACTTCGGCCGCGCCGTGTTCGATGAGCAACTGCGCAGCGAAACGCGCTCCTTCGAGGCCGCCCACGCCGCAGCACGTCCGATCATCGATGCGCGTGAGCGCGAGGCCGGCAAGGACGACGGCTACTCGAACCCGCAGATCGCCGTCGGCACACGCATTCGCGAGGTGCTTGATGCGCTGACGCAGCGGCTGGACGCCGCTGCGAGACCCTCCGCAGGGGCCGGCAGCTAAGCACGGCGCTGGATGCCCATTTCGCCAGAGCCAGTGCGAACCGATTGACGCTTTCCGCGTCTGTGTCGAGTGGCCGCGTAGCGGCCTACTCCGGAGATCGACCATGCACCTGCCAAAACTGACCCGTCGCCAGTTCCTCGCCGCTTCCGGCGCCACGCTGGCCTGGGCGACGCTGCCGTTGGCGAAGGCCTGGGCGCAAGGCGACCAAGCGCTGCGCCTGTCGGCCGGCAAGGCCACGTTCTCGCTGGCGCCGCATGGGCCAACGGAGGTCGGTGGCTGTTGGGGCTACAACGGCACGGTGCCGGGGCCGGTGATTCGCGTGAAGCAGGGCGGGCGGCTGCGCGCGGTGCTGGAGAACGGGCTGGCCGAGGACACCACCATTCACTGGCACGGCATCCGCCTGCCAAACGCCATGGACGGCGTGCCGCATCTCACGCAGGCGCCGGTGCAGCCGGGCGGGCGCTTCGAATACGACTTCACGCTGCCGGACGCCGGCACCTACTGGTATCACCCGCATGCCAACGCGCCGGAACAGCTCGGGCGCGGGCTGTCGGGCGCGCTGATCGTAGAGGAGGCGGAGCCGTATGCGGCCGACCGCGAGATCGTGTGGCTGCTCGACGACTGGATGCTCGACCGCGACGCCAACATCGTCGACGGCTTTGACGATTACCACGCGCGCAGCCACGACGGCCGCATCGGCAACACCGTCACCATCAACGGCAGCCTGCACGACGAAGAGCCGGTGCGCCCCTTCGAGCGCATCCGCCTGCGCATCATCAACTCCGCCAACGGCCGCATCTTCCGCCTGAACTTCGGCGGTTTGCCGGCGCATGTCATCGCGCTCGACGGCCAGCCGCTTGCGCCGTTCGAGGCTGACCGCGTCACGCTCGGACCCGGCATGCGGGCCGATGTGGTGGTGGACATCACCGCGCAGGGCGGCAGCGGCGTCGACATCGTGGATGACTTCTACGCCTCGTCCGCATACCGCTTTCTGACGCTGAAGGTCGGTGGCGAGCCGGCCCGCGCCGCGGCATTGACCAGCGCACCGCCGGCATTGCCGGCCAACCCGGTGCCCGAGCCCGAGCTGGCCCGCGCCGTGCATCACGAGCTCGAATTCAAGGGCGGCATGATGGGCAGCCTGCCGCGCGAAGAGATGATCGGCCTGATGCAGCAAGGCATGGCATGGACCGTCAACGGCCAGCCGCACACTGCCGACGCCCACCACCATGCGCCGCTATTCACCCTCGAGCGCGACGCCACCTGCCGCCTCACCCTCATCAACGACACGCGCTGGTTCCACCCCATCCACCTGCATGGCCACCACTTCCGCGTGCTCAGCCGTAACGGCCAGCCCGAGCTGCATCAGCCGCTGCACGACACCGTGTTGATCCAGCCGCAGGATAAAATCGAACTCGCCTTCAAGGCCGACAACCCCGGCGACTGGATGCTCCACTGCCACGTACTCGAACATCACGCCGGGGGCATGGGCGGAGTGTTTCGGGTGCGGGCCTGATCGACACGCCAGCCGTGAGCACCGAAAGGTGCAAGGGCGTAACAGTGCCAACATGGCGCGCCTGATTCGCCTACGCTCTCGCTTTGTTGCACCTGTGCCAAGTCGCCGCAAACTCAGGCTGTTTGCCGTTAGGATGAGCCCACTACCGGTTCGAGGACCTTTGATGTTGCGGACGCCGTTCACCGCCCTGTTCGTTGCTGCCCTGCTGGTCGCGTGCACCACGCCGCCGCCAACGTCGTCCCCGCCTCCGCCCGCCTCACCGCCGCCGGTCTTGCATGGTTTCGACAACGCTCGCCCACCCGAGCCGGGGCAGTCGCGTCTGTACGTTTTCCGCCCGCGCTCCGAAGACCAGGATCTTCACGACGAACAGCCCGTGCTGTACATCGGCGACATCCGCGTCGCGCCCATTCCCGAAAACAGCTACGCCGAAATCCAGCTCCCGCCCGGCAAGCACACCCTCTCGCTGGTCCCGCCCGAAGGCGGCTCCGACCTCTGGCGCACCCGCATGGATCTGCTGTTGTGGGCCGATAGCGTTGCCTACGTCCCGTTCTGGATGGCTGCCGGCTTCGAGCGCACCTCGCCCGGCAGCAATTCCTCCGACACCGTCCTGCTCGTCCTCCCCGTCGGCAACCCCGACGACACGCCCGCCCACCTGCGCATCGAGCGCGCGCATCCGTCAGTGGCAGAGCCCATCCTGCGGCAGTGCTGCGGGCGGGTGTTCCCGCCGGCCGAGGTTCCGGCTGCGGTCAACGCGCCGGCGCCTCGCAATCAGACCGTCGAGAATTAAGGCGCACCGAGGCCGGATTTCTTGATCTTTGTGGGGCAGGTAAGCAGAGCGCACCTGCCGTCCCAGGCAATACTGCCACCCGCTCTACCGCCGAACGTCAGGTGCGCCCCGCTGCGCGGTTCTTTCCTGACGTACCAAATGCTCGGAATCTTCCGAGGTGGTTGCTCGACAAGGTCTGCCATGACACCCCGAACTTGTCCTTGAGCCAGACGCTGGCGAACTCAAACCGTTGCTACTTCGCCGCAGCCTCCGCGAGCAACCAGTCCCGGAAGGCCGACAGCCTTGGCAAGCTGGCGCACTCGGCGCGATAGACGACGTAATAGGCTAGGTCCGAGGCGAGCGCGATATCTGGGAACAGTCGCACCAACCGTCCGGCGGCCAAATCGTCGTGCGCCATGACACTACGTGCGAGCGCCACACCGTGGCCCTCGACGGCTGCCTGCAACACTGCCGCGGAGTTGTTGATCTTCATGCCGCGCGTGGCGGCGACATCGGTTACCCCTGCTTTCTGTAGCCACGTGCTCCACGAGGGGAAGCCCGCGTGCCCATCCATCGACAAGTCGTGAAGCAAGGTCACGCGGGCGAGGTCGTTCGGTTCCCGGATGTCCCCCCGTTCGCTTAGCAATCTGGGCGAACACACGGGGTAGACCTCCTCCTCCATCAGCTTGTGCGTTGTCAGCCCGGGCCAGCTTCCGGTGCCATAGCGCACACCGATATCAATCCGCTGAGCGACAAAATCCACCGTCTTGAGGCTGGTTTCCAGGCGCACGTCCGTATCGGGCCAAGCGGTCTGGAAGCTGTCGATGCGTGGCAGTAACCACTTCGCGGCGAACGCGGGACTGACTGTCACGGTGAGTACGCCGTTGACCGATCCTTCCTTGAGTCGCTCCAGGCCGAGCATCAGCTTGTCGAAGCCAGCCCGAATTTCCGGTAACGCGCGTTCGGCCGCCTCGGTGGCGACGAGTCGGACCCGTCCGCTGGGAGCGCGGTGAAACAGAGGCGTGCCCAGCAATTCTTCCAGTGATCGCACAAGCTGGCCCACTGCAGCGGGGGTCACGTGGAGTTCGGCCGCAGCAGCAGAGAAGCTCTGGTGGCGGGCGCTGGCTTCGAATGCGCGTAAGGCGTTCAGATGAACAGGCGATTTCATTTCAGTAAAGTTTTTCTTTTAGTTTCGGACACTTTATATGGTTTGTGGGCCGAATGACATGAGCGAAGAATATCAGTCACGTTGGATGTCAGTGAGGCACGGAAGACGACCTGAGTCGGCAACCAGGTGATGGGTCTGGCCAGATACTTTTTCTTCTGTTCAGCGCTGAATTCGATGGAGATGCAGAAACGAACGACGCCGCAGTTCGCAGGGGCGCAGGAGTGGGTGTATGGCGTAGTTGTCCCTCCCCTTCAAGGGGGCGGGGCGGGGCGGGGTTTCGCGAAGCACTGCTTCGTGCCGCCCCGAGCGGGTCGGCTGTGCAAAGCCGGCACTGGACGGGCTGGGGTGGGGATGGGTTTGAGCTGGTCCGACGGTAACCCATCCCCCTCCTAGCCTCCCCCTTGAAGGGGGAGGGACAAGGCGCCAAAGCCGACCTCACGGGGTTTTTGCTGGATTAATCGCAGGTGTGACGGAGAGATCAAACATGAACAACCAATTCAAAGGCAAGAAACTGCTGGTCGTCGGTGGCACCAGCGGAATGGGGCTGCACACGGCCCGGATGGTGCTCGCAGAAGGCGGCAGCATCGTGATCGTGGGCAATCGTCCGGGGAAGACCGAAGAGGCGCGCAAGGAACTGGCCAAGTTGGGCCAGGTGTCGGCTGTGACGGCGGACCTCGCAAGTGACGAAGGGCTGGCCGCGCTGCTCAAGACCATCGACGAGCAGCATTCCGACATCGACCTGCTGGTCAACGCGGCTGGCGTGTTTTTCCCCAAGCCTTTCCTTGAGCATCAGGACGCGGATTACGACCAGTACATGAGGCTGAACAAGGCGTTCTTCTTCATCACGCAAAAAGTCGCCGCAGCCCTGGTCGCCAAGGGGCGCCCGGGTGCAATCGTCAATATCGGTTCGATGTGGGCCAGACAAGCCATCGCGGCTACGCCATCTTCGGCGTACTCCATGGCCAAGGCCGGTCTGCATTCGCTGACGCAGCATCTGGCGATGGAGCTGGCACCCAAGCAGATCCGCGTCAACGCGGTGTCACCGGCGGTGGTGCACACCCCGATCTACGAGGGCTTCATCCCTAAGTCCGATGTGGACAGCGTCCTGCAAGGCTTCAACAGCTTCCACCCGATCGGCCGTGTGGGCACGCCGCAGGACGTGGCCGAAGTCATTACCTTCCTGCTTTCGGACAAGGCGGGCTGGGTCACGGGCGCGATCTGGGATGTGGATGGTGGCGTGATGGCTGGCCGCAACTGATTGATGACGCCGCGGCGGCCTCCTTACGCAAGCGCCGTCGCAGCGATCATCGTCCCGCATGCGCCCGCTGCAGCGCCGCGATATCCAGCTTCTTCATCCCGAGCATCGCCTTCATTGCGCGGCCAGATCTCTCCGGGTCTGGGTCGCTCATCAGGGCCGGAAGGAAGCTCGGCACGATCTGCCATGACACCCCGAACTTGTCCTTTAGCCAGCCGCATTGCTCGGCTTGGGGCACGGCCGAGAGCGCGTTCCAGTAGTGGTCGATTTCGTCCTGGGTGTCGCAGTTCACGATGAATGACGTTGCTTCGGTGAAGCCGAAGTCGTGCGGGTGGGCGCTGTCCATGAGCATGAAGGTTTCGCCGCCGAGATAGCACTGGGCGTGCATGACGGTGCCGGCAGCGTCGGGGCCGGAGCCGTCGTGACGCAGGACGCCTTCGATGCGGGAGTCGGGGAAGACGGCGGTGTAGTGCTCAAGCGCTTCTTCGGCGCGACCGGCCTGCGGGCCGACGAACATCAATGCCGGGGCGATGGCCTGGCCGATGTCGCTGCGCTTGCCGAGCGCGATTTGCCACGAGACGCCGTGGCGGTCGTTGAGCCAGCCGTAGCGTGGGCTCCAGGGGTAGGCGTCGAGCGGCATCAGCACGCTGCCGTCTTCGCTGAGTGCGGCCCAAGCGGCCTCGACTTCGGCCTCGGTCTCGAACATGGCAAACAGCGAGATTGCGGGCGTGAAGCGGAACATCGGACTGCCGTTGAGTCCGAGCAGGTTATAGCCGTCGAGCGCGAATTCGACGGTCATCACCGAGCCAGGGGGCTTGCCGTGGATTTCGTGGCCTTCTTCGCCGTATTGGGCGATGCGCCCGCGGGACGAGTTGGGGAAGACGGAGGTGTAGAGGCGCGCCGCCTCTTCGGCTGCGGTGTCGAACCACAGGCAGGGCACGATACGGTTCATGGTGGTCTCCTGGGGGCTCGTTATCCGGGATGACGGGTATCGGAACGGCAATTGAATAGAAAATGCAATGGCACGGCGCAACTCCCTCCCTTTCAAGGGGAGGGCTGGGGTGGGGATGGGGCAAATGCCATAGGCGGAGAACCCATCCCCCTCCTGACCGGTAGTCTCGGCTGCGCCTCGCCGCTCTGCAGGCGGCGAGCGGTGCTCGCCGAAACCCCTGCTTCGCCCCCCTTGAAGGGGAGGGGGCGCACGGGGAGCGAGACTCAGGCCTCGACGATGGTCGTGAAGCCGCCCCACATCATGCGCATGCCGTCGAAGGGCAGGTTCTTCGGGTCGCACATGTTGGCGATGCGCGGGTCTTTCATGACGGCTTCGTTGATGCGGTCGCGCTCTTCGCGCGAGGGGTAGGTGATCCACGCGAAGACCACGGTCTCGTCTTCCTTGAGCAGCACGCTTTGCGGGAATGAGGTGACCTTGCCGGGCTCGACGTCATCGGCAACGCATTCCACATACTCAAGCGCACCGTGCTCGCGCCAGACTTCGGCGGCGGTTTGCGCCATGCGGCGGTAGGCCTCGATGTTGGCTTTGGGGACGGGCAGCAGGAATCCATCTACATAGCGGGGCATCTTCGTTCTCCTTCGGTGGGTGCCCGGCGCATCAGGCACCGGTTCACTCCCTTGTCGTTCGGCGGCGGGTGATTTCGACATTCTGGATCAGAGCAAATCGAAGCGATCCGCATATTTTGTTAAAGCTTGCGAGTGCGCCCGCGACTGTGGTTCCGATCGGCCCGTTGCTGTGAGGCATCTGAGGCGTAGACTTTGGCCGATGAACGCTGAAACACGCTTTTCTGGCCGGTTGTTCTATCTGATCGGCCCTTCCGGCTCAGGCAAGGACAGCCTGATTCAGTACGTCCATGCCCGCGTCGGGGATGCGCCGGTGCGCTTCGCCCGGCGCTACATCACCCGTCCGGCCGACGCGGGTGGAGAGCCGCACATCGCGGTTTCGCCGGCCGAGCTTGCGCGGCTGCGCGAGGATGGCGCCTTGGCGCTGCACTGGCGTGCCAATGGCCTGGAGTACGGTGTCGGCATTGAGGTGGAGGACTGGCTGCGGGCCGGGCTGGACGTGGTGGTGAACGGTTCGCGGGCGTACATGGACGAGGCCGCACGACGTTACCCCGAGTTGTGCCCGGTGCTGATCGACGTGGCCGAAGAGGTGCTGGCCGAGCGTCTCGCTGAGCGAGGGCGCGAAACGCCGGCCGAGATTCGTGCACGTATCGAGCGCGCGCGTGCCCTGCCGCCACCCGAGCACCCGGCACTGGTGGTGATCCGCAACAATGGCGAGTTGATCGACGCCGGTGATGCCTTGCTCGACCTACTCAAACGCCGCGCCTGACGCGAGGGCCCCGAATGCACATGGCGCTGCTCGCCATCGCTCTGGCCGTACTGATGCATGTCACATGGAATCTGCTGGCGCGGCAGGCTGACCCGCGCAGCGATTTTCTGTGGTGGGGGCTGGCCGGCCACCTGGTGCTGATCGGCCCGTGGTCGGTGTGGGTGCTGGTGCAGGACGCGGCGTGGTCACCGATGCTGGTCGTGGCGCTGGTGGTGACCATGTGTGCCAACAGTGCGTACTTCCTCGGCCTGCGGGCGGCGTACCGGCGTGCGCCCGTGGCGCTGGTATATCCACTTGCGCGTAGTTCGCCGCTGCTGATTGCAGTGTGGTCGGTGCTGTTTTTCGGTGAATCGATCTCACCGCTGGGCTGGACGGGGATTCTGGTTTCGGTGGCGGGCCTGGTGTGGCTGGCCAGCACCGCACGCAGTGGTGAGCCGCGCGCGGCTTTGCCTTGGGCGCTGTTGGCGGCAGTGGCCACGAGTGTGTACTCGCTGTCCAACAAAGCGGCTGTACCGGCCCTTCCGGGCTTTGCCAGCCTGCTTGGCTGGGTGTCGCTGGCGTTCGCGGCAAGCTGGTGCGCGCTGAGCGTGGCGAACCTGCGCGCCACTGGACACATCGTGCCACGCAGGCGGCCGCCCTGGCGGCCGGTGTTGGCCGCGAGCGTTTGCATTGGGCTGGGCTATGCGCCAGTGATCCACGCCCTCAAGTTTCTGCCGGCCGCCTATGTGCTGGCCTTCCTCAACATGGGGCTGGTGCTTGCAACGCTGCTCAGCATCTTCGCCTTCGGCGAGCGCGCGCACTGGCAGACCCGACTGGCCGCGGTGACGCTGATTGCGGCAGGAATCGTGTGCGTGGGGCTGGCGCGCTAGCCCACGGTCAGCGTGCCGAGAATCGCTTCGCCCACGCGTCATCCCGGCTGCGGGAGAGCACGAAATCCACAAACGCCCGCGTCTTGCCGGGCATCAGCCGCTGGCTCGTGAAATAGAGCGAGATCAGGCCGACATCCACATGCCATTCGGGCAGAAGTCGGATGAGTTCGCCGCGTTCCAAGTGGGGCAGCACATCGGGCATGGCGAGCAGCGCAACGCCCATGTCGAGCAGGGCGCAGCGGGTGATGGCTAGCGGGTCGGACAGCACCACCTGTGGTCGCAGTTCGACGTTCTCAGTGCGGCCGGAGCTGTGTCGCAGGGCCCATTGGTGGATGCGGCCCGTGCGGCGTGAGCGCATCGCGATGCCATTGAGTCCGGCGAGGTCGGCCGGGCATCTGGGCGCCCGTTTTCCGCGCAGGTACGCCGGGCTGGCAACGGCGACGAGATGAGCCGGCCCCAGCTCACGCGCGACGATGCCGGGAGTCAGTTCGATGCCGCCGCCAATGGCGGCGTCAAAGCCTTCGGCGATGAGGTCGACCTGCCGGTTGTCGATATCCCAGTCCAGCGTGATGGCGGGATGCAACGCGAGAAAGTCGGGCATCAGCGGCAGCAGCCAATCGAGCGCAAAGCCGGGCGCGGCCGATACGCGCAGGGTGCCAGCAGGCTGGCCGGCAGTGGTAGTGACGTCGGCAATGGCGGCCTGAAGATGGTCAAGGCTGTCGCGCACGCTGGCCAGAAAACGCTCACCCGATTCGGTCAGCGAGATGCCACGCGTGCTGCGCTGGAACAGGCGCACGCCCAGATTGCGTTCGAGCTGGGCGACGTTACGGCTGACGGCGGCGGGGGTGAGTGCCAGCTGGCGCGCCGCAGCGGAAAAGCTGCCGGATTCCGCGCTCCGTGCGAATGACTCCAGATTTGCAAGGGTTTCCATCCGTTCTTCGCGCCCCCAGCTTCAATGAACCGTTGAAACTGATTCTACCCAGTACCGGCTAACCAAGCATAAGTGATCAGCGCACAGTTCGTTCCACGCAACACCCCGAACGAACCGACCTCACTTCAAGGAGCAACACCATGGCCGTAATCAACACCCCTGCAGCACACGCCACCCGAGTCCAGCCGCTGGCCGGCAAGGTGGCGTTGGTCACTGGCGGATCGCGCAGCATCGGTGCCGCCATCGCCCGCCGCCTGGCGGCAGACGGCGCGGACGTAGCGATCACCTACAACGCCTCTCAGGCGCCCGCCGAAGAACTGGCGGCCGAAATTGTGGCCGCCGGCGGTCGCGCGATTGCGATCCAAGCCGACGCCGGCGATCCGCTGGCGGTGCGTGCAGCCGTTGGTGAAGTGGTGGCGCGCCTTAACCGTCTCGACATCCTCGTGAACAACGCGGGCATCAGCGTGCTGGGGCAGCCGGAGGAAATCGACTTCGAGGACTACCAACGCATGATCGCGGTGAACGTCACGGGCGTATTCGTGGCGACGCAGGAAGCACTGCACCACCTCGGCGAAGGCGGTCGCATCATCCACATCGGCAGTTCGATGGTGCGCTACGCGGCCTTCGGTACGGCGTCGCTGTACACGCTCACGAAGGGCGCGGTCACCGGCTTCACGCGTGGCCTGGTGCGCGACCTTGGGCCGCGCGGCATCACCATAAACACGGTACACCCCGGCCCGACCGACAGCGACATGAACCCGGCCGATGGCCCGGTGGCCGACTTCGTCAAGCCTGGTATTGCAGTGGGCCGCTACGGTCGTGGTGAAGACATCGCCGCAGCCGTGGCGTGGCTGGCCGGCCCGGATGCGTCGTTCGTGACCGGTGCCGAGTTGCTGGTCGATGGCGGTTTCACGGCCTGAACGCACGCCTTAAAGGAGAACGTGATGAAATCCATCGGGATCATCGGCGCTGGCCAGATCGGACAGGCCTTTGCCAAGGCGCTGGTCCGCGCTGGCTACCCAGCCACCATCGCCAACAGCCGCGGCCCTGCGTCCCTGGCGGAAATCGTGCGCGGCCTTGGGCCGGGTATGACCGCCGGCACGCGCGAGGATGCGGCGGCCAAGGACATCGTGCTGGTGGCGGTGAACTGGTCGCGGCTGCCGGCCGCGCTGGCCGATCTGCCGGACTTCGGCGGGCGCATCGTGATCGACGCCAACAACCCGATCGAGGCGCCTTCGTTCAGGCCCGTCGACCTTCACGGGCGAGCGTCGAGTGAAGTGTTTGCTGATCTGGTGCCGGGCGCCCACGTGGTGAAGGCCTTCAACCATTTGCAGCCACACCTGTTGGCGGATGACCCGCACGCTGAGGGCGGCCGGCGCGTGTTGTTCCTTTCCGGTGATGACACGGCGGCCCGGGCCGAGATTGCAGGCTTAATCGACGGGTTGGGCTTCCTTCCCATCGATTTGGGCGCGTTTAGCGTTGGCGCGCGCCTTACTCAGTTCCCTGGAGGTCCGCTGCCGGCACTGAATCTAGTCAGGTTCGGATGAACTCGCGCCCGCTAGCCGCTGCGGGATTTCCGGGCGCTCTCGACCAGCGCCCGGAACAGCGCGCGCTGGCGCTTCATGAAGATCAGGAATTCCGGGTGCCATTGCACGCCCAGCAGCAGCGGGCCGTGGTCGGGGGCTTCGATGGCCTGGGGGATGTCGTCCAGGTCGAAGCCGGATACGGCCAGTGTCTTGCCGCAGCGGTCGATGCCCTGGTTATGCAGGCTGTTGATGCGTGCCGTGCCTTCGCCCATGAGCTGTGCGAGCAGGGTGCCGGGGCGGATGCACAGTGTTTTGAGCGGCAACACGGTCCAGCGGTTGGAGGTCTTGCGGCGGCGTGATTTGAGTTCCTGGAACAGCGTGCCGCCAAGGCGTGCATTGAGCAGTTGTGCGCCGCGGCAGATGCCGAGCAGGGGCAGGCGACGTTCCAGGGCTTCGTCGATGATGGCGACTTCGAGCGCGTCGCGGGCTTCGTCGTAGCGTGGTTCGACTTCGGGCGCGGCGGCGTAGAGCACCGGGTTTACGTCGTGGCCGCCGGTGATCACGACGCCGTCGAAGCGGTGGTCGCGCCCGGCGTCGCCGGGGCGTAGTTGCAACGGCGTGCCGCCATACAGGCGCACCGCCAGCGACACCAGCAGACGCGGGCCGAAGGCGCCGCGCTGCGGGCCGGTGATGGCGATTACGGGGCGAGCCAACGGCCTGCAACCTCGTCTGCCCAGTCGCCGAGCCAGCGTTCGAGCGCCGGTGCGGCCATGAAATCGTGATAGTCGGCGCAGCAACCGGCCAGCCGTGCGGGGTCGGCGGCCAGCTGTTCGACCTGCAGCCAGTCGTTCCACGCTCCGGCCAGGCCCCAGCCGGGGCGGTCGATCTCGCAGTCGGGCAGGCGGTAGTGAAAGGTCGGGCGTGCCTTGATCAGCGGGTCGTCGGTGATGGCGGCGACGCGCCTGGGGTCGAGGTGTGCGAACAGCGGCAGCAGATCGAGCGCGCGATTGCGTGTGGGGTTGTAGTGCAGATAGTCGTCCATCAGGCCGGCGATATCGGGAGCGTAGCCGGGCGCGGTGACGAGGCGGATGTAGGCCACCGGGAACGGGTCGACGTACGACGTGAGGCGGCGCGTGAAGTTGATGTCGGCGCGCGCAAACAGCCAGTCATACAGGCACAGGAAGGCGCGCACGTAGGCGGTGAGGGTGGCGGCGTCGGCGCGCGGGATTTCGGGGTTGAACTGCATGCCGAAGGCGTTGAAGGGGTGGTCGCCAGTGCCTTTGGCGCCGGCGTCGCGCAGGCGCGCGATCAGCGCTTCAACCTCGCCCAGGCGCTGCATTGGCAACGGCGGGCTGACGATCTCGACGGGTACCAGCGTCTGCGCCACGGCGTGCAAGGCATCTTCGGCCGAGCGCAACAGGCCGTCGCGCTCGGTCTGGCCGAGTTGCTTGAGCAGGCGAAAATCAAGTTCGACACCCCAGTCGCCGGCCGCGTCACCGCGCAGGGTGCGTTCGTAGCGGCTGGTCTCGACCACCTCGCAGCCGAGCACCTCAGCCGCGACGCGTGCCAGCTCGTCGAGCGAGGGGCCGCTCATCTCCAGCTCGACGCCGATACGGCGCGGCTGGCCTTCGGGGTTGTTGCGCCACGGCGGCAGCGCGAGTGGGTTTGAATCCATACGCGTCAGTGTACCCGACGCGCATGGAGTGCTTGTTTCAGCGCTTTTCGCGCAGCGCGGCAATGCGCTCTTCCAGCGGCGGATGGGTCATGAACAGGCGCTTGATGCCGGTGCTCTTCATGCCGGCAATACCGAAGGCGGCCATCTTGTCGGGCAGCGGTTCGGTGCGTGAGCTGGCCAGGCGCTGCAGTGCGGCGATCATTTTCTGGCGGCCGGCGAGGTCGGCGGCGCCGGCGTCGGCGCGGAACTCGCGGCGGCGCGAGAACCACATCACGATGATGCTGGCGAGGATGCCGAGCAGCAGTTCAGCAATGATGGTGGTGATCCAGAAGGCTGGCCCATGGCCGCGCTCGGTCTTGAAGATGACGCGATCGACCAGATGCCCGACCACGCGCGACAGGAAGATCACGAAGGTGTTCACGACGCCCTGGATGAGCGCAAGCGTGACCATGTCGCCGTTGGCCACGTGCGAAACCTCGTGCGCCAGCACGGCTTCGACTTCGTCGGGCTGCATGCTGCGCAGCAGGCCGGTGCTGACCGCCACCAGCGCGTTGTTGCGGTTCGCGCCAGTGGCGAAGGCGTTAGGCTCGGGGGCCTCGTACACCGCCACTTCGGGCATGCCGATGCCGGCGCGCTCGGCCTGCCGGCGCACGGTGTCGACCAGCCAGCGCTCGACTTCGTTGCGCGGCTCGGTAATGACATGGGCGCCGGTCATGCGCTTGGCGGTCCACTTGGAAATCGCCAGCGAGATGAAGGAGCCACCGAAGCCGAACACCGCTGCGAATACCAGCAGCGAGTTGAGATCGAGATTGACGCCCTGCTCGTCGAGAATGCGCTCGAACCCGAGCAGGCGCAGCGTGATGCTGAGCACCACGATGATGGCGAGGTTGGTGGCAAGGAAAAGGGCGATGCGTTTCATGTTCTTGTTCCACTTCCGAAGGTGCGCAGTGCTGCGCGACGGCGCAATGATGCCGCGTTGTGAGCGGCTTGTGCGCTGTCTTTGTCCGCTCGGGTGACGCTTTCGTTCCGCAGGGATTCAGTCGCCAACGCCGCGCTGCAGGCGCGCCCGAAGAGTTTCGATATCCACCGGGCGGCTGAACAGCCAGCCCTGTGCAAACTGCACGCCCTGCGCACCCAGATAATCGGCCTGCTCGGCGGTCTCGACGCCCTCGGCGATCATGCGCAGCCCCAGACTCTTGCCCATGTCGATGATGTGCGGGACGACCTGGCTGATGACCGCCTCGGTGGTCACCGTTTCGACGAAGCTGCGGTCGATCTTGAGGTAGTCCACCTGCAGCGACTGCAGCACCGAAAGGCTGGAATAGCCCGTGCCGAAATCGTCGATGGCGACCGGCACACCGGTGTCCCGCATATGCGCGATGGCCTGCTGCGCCTGCTGCGTTTCGAGCAAGCTGTGTTCCGTCACCTCGACCACGATGTTGCCAGGGCGGGCCCCGGTCTTGCGCTGCAGCTCGGCGAGGCGCGGCAGCGTGTCGGGATTGCAGACATCTTCGGCGGCGAGGTTCAGCGAAACCCGGAAGTCGGGATGGCGGGCGAACATGCCTTCGAGATCACGCTCGAGCAACTCGATCACGCGGCGCGTCAGATGCGTGATCTGGCCGGATTCGACCGCGACCGGAATGAACACATCGGGCGGCACGAGGTGGCCCTCGCGGTTGCGCCAGCGCATCAGGGCCTCGGCACCGATGATGACGCCGCTGTCGAGCGCGACGATGGGCTGATAGACCATGAAGAACTCGTCTCGGCGCAAGGCCCCGCGGATGACCGACGGCAGTTGTTGCTGCAGGCGCAGGAGCTGGTACACGGCGGCGGCCAGCAGCAGGCCTGCGAGCAGCCCGATCGGCACCAGCCATGTCGCTGCCGAGCGCGTGTACTGAGTGATCTCGCTGGTTGGAATGGCCGAGATCGCCGCGATCAGATAGCGCTGGGAACGCACGATGGCGACGAGATGCCCGGAATCGACAAAGGTGACCTCCGGAAGGTTGGGGATGGCGTCCAGCCAGTGAGGTTCAAGATGGCCGCGGGAGGTGATCAACGTGCGATTACCGAGGGTGGCCACACCCACTGCGGTGCTGCGGTTGGCGCCGCTGATGTCGAGGGACTGCTTCCTGTGAAGGATCGCGGCGAAACCGTCGCGCTCGACGGCGATGAAGGTTTCCCCGAGCGCGAACGGCAGGCTGACGGCATTGCGGATACGCACGCCACGCGCAGTGACGTGGTCGACCGGACCGAGATTGAGGCCATCGCCGCTCTCCGAACCGGAAATCGATGAACAGACCAGATGCTCGTCGCGGATATGGCCGATGGCCTGGATATAGGTGAAGGACAGATCGATCTGGCGCATTGCCTCAAGGTGCGCCGGCGAACAGGGGTGCTCGGTTCCGAGCGCCGCGAGCTGCGCGATGCCGGCCTCCATCTGATCACTGGTTTCTTCGGCACGCCGCAAGGCATCCCGGGCGAGATCGAGCGCGCGTTGCGTGGTGGTTTCCAGCGCCTGCTGGTGGCTGAGCACGAGACCGAGCGTGGTCGGCGCGGCTAACGCGACGACAGCCGCCAGTATGGTCAGGAGGTGGGTGACTCGGCGCTGCATGACGTCTCCGTTTTGCGCGATCGCAGTGTGCCATGCAGCGTGGGTTTTCGGTGTGGTGGCGGGAACCTCGCCTTGGCTGGAGGCTCGATAAGGCATGCGCGCCGTGAATTGCTTCCTCGTAATGCTCTGTCTGAGCACCGCGGCTTTTGCCGACACTGCGCTGCTCGACGCGCATTCCCATTACACCGCCGAGGACGCCGTGGCGCTGGCGCCGGAGGACGTCATTGCGCGCCTGGATTCGGCGGGTGTGTCGAGGGTGGTGGTTTCCGGCGCGCCGTGGCAGCACGCACGCGACCTGCACGCGCATGCGCCCGAACGCGTCATCCCGCTGCTTGGCGTGTATGCATCGCATGCCGGCAAGGCGCTGTGGATGCACGATCGCGACCTGCCGACGCGCGTTGCCGCCCGTGCGGCCGAAGGCGGTTGGGCCGGCATCGGCGAGCTGCATCTGTTTGCGCGCGATGTCGATAGCCCGGTGTTCGCCGAGCTGGTGCGCATTGCTGCCGCTCATGATCTGATGCTGTTGATCCATGGCGACCCGCTAGTGGTCGAGCGCGCCTTCGAGATCGCGCCCGACCTTCGTGTGTTGTGGGCGCATCTGGGCACCGTGCCGGCGCCCGGCATCGTCACGCAGATGCTGGAACGTAATGCCGGGCGGGCGTTGTGGATAGACACTTCGGTGCGCGACGAGCGCATTGCGCCCGACGGGCGGCTGCTGCCCGAATGGCGCGAGGTGTTCGAGGCGTATCCGGAGCGTTTCGTGGTCGCGGCGGACACCTTCAGCACCAATCGCTGGCGCAACTACGGCGAGGTCGTGGGCGACATCCGGCAGTGGGTTGGCCAGCTTGCTCCCGCGGTGCAGGAGCGTCTGCTGTGGCGCAATGCCGAGGCACTGTTCGCGCCGTGGCTCAGGGATCGACCGTGAAGGCCAGCACGCCGGTGATGTCGGGCACGCTCAGCCGCAGCAGCCAGGGGCCGTTACCGCTGAGCGCAGCGCTGCCGCTATAGACGCCTCGCCCGGTGCGCTGCAGCCTGACGGGAATGGCCGTCGCACCCTCTTCGGGGCGCACGAAGCTGGCCGCCAGTTGCAGCCCGGCATCGGGTGGCTGCCCATTGGGGCCGCGCAGATTCAGTTCCAGCCGGGCGTTGCCAGCGTGATCGGTGCCGACACTGCCGACCACTTCCCACACATGCACCGTGCCGGAAAAGCGCACGCCGCCACGTTCGATGCCCGGCGCCTTGCCGAGCGGGCCGACGGCGTTGATGCGCACCTCGTCGCGCGAGATCATCGCCATCGCCACGAAGGCGCCGATCAGCGCGAAGAAGACCAGTCCGAGAATCGCCGCGACGATGCGCGGGGTGTTGTTGCTGCCAGCCAAGAGGGGCTCCGGGTGTCCTGTTAGGGCAAGCCTAGCGCGTTCGGGCGGGATTGTCCTTGCACGCCCGACGCGGAATGGGGCACAGCGGCGATTTAGGTGGGTGACGACGTCGGGGCGCCGCTGGAGCGCCGGACTTCGACCATGTGTTCGAGCCGGTGGACGAAGGCGTGGTCAAGGTCGCCGTGCTCGTTGTGGTAGAGCGTCAATCGGCTTTCGCTCTGCAGCAGGGGCAGCAAGGCGTGGTCGATGCGAAAGCTGTCCGCCAGGCGCTCTTCGCTCATGTCGGGAATCCGCTTTCGGCGCTGATAGCGCCCGGCGCGCACCTGATTGTATTTGGCCCACGCCAGCAGAGCGATGCACACCCCGACCGCCACCAGCAGGTAATGCGCCAGGCTTTGCACCGAGAGCCACAACTGCGAAGACAGGTCGGTCAGCGGGTGCAGCTCGTCGTGCGACGATGCGTGGTGGATGCCATCGGATACCAGCCAGATGAAGGCCCCCCACGCCACGAGGGTGAGGATGAGGTCGATGGCTCGGGCGAACCAGTGTTGCTGCGTGCGTATGATCATCGAGTATCTCTGCGGATTCCCCGGTCCGGGCTGACCCAGCGAGCGCGCTTGCGACGCTGCCGGAGCATGACCCTGGGCAGGGCGACGAGGGTGGTGAACAGCGTGATCGTCCAGTACACGGTGGGGTACCAGATGATCCAGACCAGCCAGTGCAGCAGGTCCGGCTCGTAACGCCGTTCGATGAGCAGGGCGAGGGCAAATTGAACCAGGCAGACGCTCGCCAGCAACAAACCGGTGAACGCGGGCGGCACGATCTGTTCGACCCGCATGCTCTCGGGCAGCTCCACGAACTGACCCGAGAACCACAGCAGGATGGTCATGGCGAAGGTGAAAGCCCAGATCGCCGAAAGGCTGAACTCGAGCAACAGCGGCCACATGTAGCGCAGGCGCCATTTCCAGATGCTGAGCACGTTCTTCATCAGCACCTCGGCGCCGCCCTGGGCCCAGCGCAGCCGCTGCTTCCACAGGCCGCGCAGGGTTTCAGGCATCAGGATCCAGCACAGTGCGCGTGGCTCGTAAAAGATCGACCAGTGGTCGAGCTGGAGCTTCCAGCTGATGTCGATGTCCTCGGTGATCATGTCCGGGCTCCAGTAGCCCGTCCGGTCGAGCGCGCTGCGCCGGAACGCGGCCACGACGCCCGAGACGGTGAACACGCGGCCATAGACACGCTGTGTGCGCTTGATCAGCCCGATGATCGATGAGAACTCGCCGATCTGGATGCGCCCGATCAGTGTCGAACGTGTGCGGATGCGAGGGTTGCCGGTGACGGCTCCGACGCGCGGATTGTTGATCAACGGGGCCACGAGATAGGGCACGGCGTCGCGGTCGAGCACGGCGTCGCCGTCGATGCACACCAGGTACTCGCTGCGCGCCGCCAGGGCGCCCATGCGCAGTGCGATGGCCTTGCCCTGGTTCTGCGCAAGATGAATCACACGCAGGCGCGGGTTCGTGGCCTCGAGCGCGTCCAGCCGGGCGCCCGTATCGTCCTGTGATCCGTCGTTGACGGCGATGACTTCGATGTTCGGGTAACGCTGGCCCAAAGCGGCTTCCAGCGTCTCGGCAACGTTCTCGCCCTCGTTGAAGCACGGGATGATGATCGATACGAGAGGCTGGCCGTTTAGCTCGGGCGGCGCGACATCGTGCTCCGGCGTGCGCCACGGCCAGCGGCGTTCCCAGTGCAGCCAGAAATAGAGGCCGCCCGCGATCCACAGGGCGGACATCAGCAACGGGTACAGGAATACGAAGTTCAGCAGCAATTGGCCAGTGAGCACCGTCGCGACGGCGAGGGGGCCGACGGTGACCGTCAGCAGGATCAGGTATGCGAGGAATCGGTCCTTCATTGCGCGGGGACCCAGGCGTTGGACAGCATCGGACGCACTGCATCCAGCGGCGGCTGATCGTTGTGGAAGTCATCGGGGTAGTAGCCGAAATGGCGCGCGCCGTGCCATTGCAGCGCGCGCATCCAGCGCTGCAGGAGCTCGGCGGGAACGGGGCGGCCCGGCGTCGTGGCCCAGTCGCGTGCCTGCAGTTCGAAGAGCGTTCTCTCCAGTGCGCCGGGGCGCTGGGCTACGGTGCGCACGAGGCTTGCGAGCCAGGCTTCCGATTCCGCAACCGGCACGCTTTCCATCAGTGGCATGGCCATTGGCGCGGTCCAGTCGTAGGCGGCGAGGAAGTCGTCGAGGTTCTGCGCGAACCACGTCTCGCTGTATGGATCCAGGATGGGCAGCGCGAACAGATTGCGCGCCGTCTTGACCTGCGGGCCGCGAATGGCACGCACCCGAGCGGCAAGTTCCAGCGTGAAGTCGGTCAGGGCGCGGCTCTTGAAGCGCGTCCAGCGCCACAGTTGCGCGTCGTCCGCACGCAACTGCGCAATGTCGTCCCCCAGCCCTGCTGCCGCGTAGGCGGCCAGCGCAGCCGGGCTGGCGTCTTCGTAGTCGGACAGCAGCGCGTCGTCGTGGAACAGCACGCCCGCGAAGCTTGCGTGGGCGGCGAGGTCTTCGTAGATCTCGCCAATGGCCTGACGCACGCGCGGATCGAACGGTGAGAGCCGTCGATACTGCTCGGGGCTCACGACGGTCGTGCCGGTGGCCGGGTCGTACTTCTCGACGCGCGGCAGGGCCGGATCGAGATCGAAACTCAGAACCGGCATCCAGGCGTACACCTCGACACCGGCGCGGGTACGCAGCTGCCAGGCGCTGCGGTTGAACAGATCGGCTCGCATCGGCAGATGGCGGTTCGGGAAATACAGCTCCCGCACCGTGCCGTCACCCGTGGGGTCGGCGTAGGCCTGCAGGAACACCGTGCTGACGCGCAGGTCGGCGATGCGCTGTACCAGCCGGCCGAGGTTTGCTTCCTGCTGTGCGGGGTCCGGGTCGTACACGTAGTCCAGGTCGACATGCACCACGCGATGCGGGCCCTTTTCCTCGATGCGCGTGACTTGCTGCGCGAAGCGGTCGATCTGAGGGTCTCCATCGATCAGCCACCGTCCGCCGCTGTCGAGTGTGGTCATGTCGCTGAGCGTGGACTGCAGCGTCAGCGCAATCTGGTAGCCATGCTCGCCAATAATCGACAGGGCCATGCCGCTGGCCTCCCCGTAAGGCCAGACCCAGACGCGGGGTGCGCGGCCCGAGATGGCACGGATGGTGTCGCTGATGCGCTGGACATCGTTGTCGATGCGCCTGCGGTACTCCGTCAGGGTTTCATAACGGCCTTCGGCCGGCCGGTAGGCCAGCGTGGCAGCGGCGGGCTGGACATTGCCCTGGGGGTTGGCCTGGTGGCCGAAGTGCAGGTCGTCGGTGTGTACGGCCAGCTCGACCAAACCGGAGGCCACGATTTCGCGCAGTTGCTCGGCGTTGAGGAAGTGCTCACGCGGTACCGGCAGCCCACCGAAGTCGACGGGCTGGTCGGCGGGTGTACGCAACCAGGCACCCACCGGCGCCAGCACGGCTGGCCAGCCGTAGGCCCGCAGCACAGGCAGCACGCGCTCGGCAAAGTCGCTGAAACCGTCGTCAAAGCTCAGCAGTACGGCCTTTTCGGGCAGGGCGGCGCCACCGCTGCGCGCCGCGAGAATCTGCTCAACCGAGACGGCGCGGTAGCCGTTCTCGCGCAGCCAGGCCAGCTGCAGGATCAGGTTGGCGGTGCGCACCGTCATGAAGTTGTTGTCCGGATCCCGGTCGGCCACGGAATGGTAGGCGAGGCCCAGCACCTTTCCGGCTGGCCACGGGGCTTCGGGGGTGGCTTGGCGGCGTTCGTCCGGCGGGGTGTATGGTGGAGCTGCATGACGGGCGCAGCCGGCCAGCAAGACCAGGCAGATGAGCAGCAAAAAGGGTCGGAACAAGCGCATGGTCGGCCTCAGAATCGGTAGCTCAGGTCGAAGGTCAGGCGCAGATCCCGTTCGCGCTCGCCGTCGTAGGGGCGGCTGTTCAGGCTCAGCGTGAAGCCGGTCGCGAGGCGGTCGTGCAGGTCCAGCCGTTGTCCGTAGGACACCATCCCGATGGCGGCGGAGCCAAATCCCTTCTGGTGATAGCGTCCCAGCCCGACCTGGACGAGTTGCCGCCAGACGTTTTCGTAACGGCGGTAGAGGATGCTTGTGTGTTGCAGTGTGGCCATCGCGCTGGCTTCGGATTCGGGGCTGAAGTAGGGGCCCTCGTCCGGCGCGCTGTTGCGGCTGGAGGCGAACGACATGGCGAGATCAAGTTGCGCCCGCGGCCACCTGGCCAGCCGTTCGCGGCCGTCAAGCTGGGCTGCGACGCGACGGTTCCCGTCGGAAAATCCCATGGTGGTGACGGTGGCGCGCCAGTCGCGTTGTTCGCTGCCATACCAGCGGACATAGGCCCGCCGCAGGTCGGCATCGACGCCGCTGTTGAGCGCGCGCAGCGGCGTTTCGAACGAACGTTCGGCCCATTCCCAGCCAATCTGCCAGTGGTCGTTGATGTCGTGTGCTGCCGCGATGCGCAGGCCGGCACGGACGCCGTCGCCGTAGTTCTGACGCGAAACGTCGGCCTCGACCCGATGGTCGCGGCCGGTCCATTCAACTCCGGCCCGTTGCCAGCGGTGATGGCCATCGCCTTCCTGAAAGCTGCCGCTTGCATAGCCGGCCCCGACCATCAGACGCCAATGCTCGGCCAGCGGGCGGCTGTAGAGGCGTGTTTCGACGGACAGATCGCTATCGCCCAGCGCGCCGCCACCGCGGCTGCGGCCGGTGGAAGCCTCGGCCTGAAACTCGTACATGTCGTGAATGCGCAGCGCCCGTTGAAGGCGCTGGGCCTGCAGCGACTCCGGAAAATGCTCGACGAGGTGTTCGGTGAGCTCGCGAAAACGCGCCCACTCGCGCAGCGTCTGCGCGTTGCCGGCTTGTGCGGCGAGGGTCGACAGGCTGAGCGGGGCGGAAACTTCGGCCAGCTTGAGCTCGCCTTCTGCGCGGCGCGGCCAGCCCCGATACTGTTCGATCAGGGCGCGGCTTACGCGGAAATTGCTGTTCGCCGGAGCCTGGTCCGAGAGCGCCTTGAAGGCCGCGTGTGCGGCGGGCAGGTCGTTGGCGAACAGCGCGGCGTCCGCGCGCATTGCGCGAGCTTCGACCCAGCCGTCGTTCACCCTGACCTGGTCTGTGCCGGGGACGCGAACCCGCTCGGCTTGGCCGGCCAGCAGCCGCTCGCTCAGGGCCAGGGCCTCATCAAGGCGTTCGGCCTCGACCAGCGAATAGAACAAGCCCTGGTGGTCGGCAAGCCAGTTGAAATCGCGGTCGTTGCTGCGCGAGATGAGCTCGGCGTAGATGTCGCCCGCCTGTTCGGGCTGGCGCGAATAGAGCAAAGCACCTGCGTACCAGCGGCTCGCGTAGTCGGGCAGGGCCACACCCTCGGCGATGAGCGCCTCGGCATCGACGCGCAGCTCGGCCAGACGCACCCGCGAGTAGAGCGCGCCAAGGCGGTCGATGCGCACGCGTTGGCGATCGGCCGCCGCAGCGTCGTCATCGGCCCATGCGCTCAGCAAGGTGTCGGCCTGTTGCAGGGCACGATCGGCAAGCTCGAAGCGCTCGCTCTCACGCCGGGACGCGGTGCTGGAGAGCATCACACGCTCGGCCAGCAGATCCGCCTGCAGGGTGCGCCGGTCGGCAGCACTCAGGCGGGAAGTGTCCCGTTCCAGTGCAGCCCGGGGCAGGCCGGCACGCTGGAGGGCGAGCAGGTACTCGTCCTCCAGCCAGGCGTCGGCGGGCGCCAGCCGGGTAGCCCGGTCGAATTCGCGCAGCGCGGCGTATTGCTCGCTGGCGCGCATCAGCGCGTAGCCACGGGCGTGGCGGGCCTCGGCATGTTGCGGCGAGGCCTTGACCCAGGCAGCACTGCGTTGCAGCGCTTCATCGGAGTCGCCACCGTCGGCCAGCGTCATGATCAGGGCGCGACGCAGGTCGATACGGTCAGGGTGCTGTGCCACCAGCTCGCGGTACATCGCGGCGGACGCGTTCCATTGCTGCAGGTTGCGCAGCGCAAGCGCAACGGCCTCGCGGGCACGTTGCTGACGGGCAAGAGTGGCCGTGTCTTGTTCGTAGAGCTGGACAACGGCTTCGTCGAGGCCGGCCCAGGAGCTGATCAGCAGTTGATCAAGTCGTTGGGCGGGGGTGAGCTCGGTCTGCTGTCGGAACCACTCCAGCGCGGGACGGTGGTCGCCGGCACGGGCGCCTCGGATGAGGGCGTCGTAACTTGCGTCAGCTGCCAGGCTTGGTCCTGAGAGCACAGTGATGCTCAATGCCAGGATCAGGCGAAATCTCGACATCCGGTGTAACCCATTCTATGAACTGTCGCCGAGCGTGTAGTTGCGCTCGAGACTCCGGTCGCGCCGGGGAAACTGCAGGGTGCTCGTCGGAGATTCTCTATGCGACGACCATGCGCTTGTGTAGGGTTGGCATGCTGCCATAGAAACATGCGCTTACAGTCACCCCGGGCACGTCCTTCGGTCCTCGATGGTGATTAAAATCGCATTCCTGCAACGTTTTCCGGGCCGCACTCATGATCAGCTCCGTCGCCATCGACAACCTCGCGCGTAACGGCCGCTTTCCGCACCCGGCCGGTGACATCGAGTGCATCGAAACCCATGCCTCGTGGGTGATCCTCGCCGGCGACTTTGCCTACAAGATCAAGAAGCCGCTCGATCTGGGCTTTCTCGACTTCTCCACGGCGGAGCGCCGCCGCGCGATGTGCGCGGAGGAAGTGCGCCTGAATCGTCGCACTGCACCGGAGATTTACGAGGACGTGGTCGGCGTGTATGGCGGCGCGGACGCGCGCATCGGGCCCGTCGACGGCGCGCCGGAATTCGCTGTGCGTATGCGCCGCTTTGATCAGGGCGGGCTGTTCGCGCACATGCTGGCGGATGGCGGGCTGACAGCGGCGCACATGGACGCGCTTGCCGGCCACGTGGCCGATTTCCATTCCGGCGTTGCCGTGGCCCGGCCCGGCGAAGGCTTCGGCACGGCCGAGGCGGTGGTCTTTCCGGTACAGCAGAACTTCGACCAGATGCGCGAGCTGGTGTCGGACGCTGTCTTGCTCGAACGCATTGGCCGGCTGGAGGCCTGGAGCGCGGAACAGTCGCGCCGGCTCGCGGCGACCTTCGATGCGCGGCTGGCCGATGGCTTTGTGCGCGAGTGTCATGGCGATCTGCATCTGGCCAACATCGTGTGGCTGGACGGCCGCGCGCGGCTGTTCGACGGCATCGAATTCAACCCGCAACTGCGCTGGAACGACGTGATGGCCGACGTCGCCTTCCTCGTCATGGACTGCGAGGCACGCGGCCGCGCCGACCTCGCCAACGTCTTCCTCGACGCCTGGCTGGAAGCCGGCGGCGACTACGATGGTCTGCCGCTGCTGGCCTACTACGTGGTGTACCGCGCCATGGTGCGCGCCAAGGTCGCCGCCATCCGCATGCGACAGGCGCAGGGCGACGAAGCCGTCGCCTGCCGTGAGGAACTGGTGCTGTACCTTGACTACGCGCTGGCACGCATCGACGCCGGGCAAGCGGCGCTGTGGATCGCCAGCGGCCCGTCGGGCGCCGGCAAGAGTGTTGGCGGACGCACGCTGGTCGAGCGGCGCGGTGCGATCCGTATCCGCTCGGATGTCGAGCGCAAGCGGCTGGCGGGTCTCAAGGCTGGCGAACGCGCCACGGCGGCTGTTGGTGAAGGCCTGTACTCGGCGGACATGACGCAGCGCACCTATGCGCGGCTGCAGGACATCGTGCGTGCCGTGGTGGCGGCCGGACGCCCGGCGCTGGTCGACGCGACCTTTCTCAAGCGCGCCCAGCGCGATCAGTTCCGCGCCTTGGCCGGCGAACTGGGCGTGCCGTTTGCGATTCTGGCTTTCGATGCGCCGCCCGAGGTGCTGCGTGAGCGCGTTGCCAAACGCGCTGCTGAAGGGCTGGACGCTGCCGACGCGGACGTACAGGTGCTCGAACACCAACTCGCCACGCGCGAGTCCTTGGGCGCCGACGAGCCCGCGGTGCCGGTCGACACCTCACGCGAAATCGACTGGGACGCCGCGCTGGCCCGGCTCGACGCGATCCAGCAGGTTTAGCCCTTCGGGTACAGGATCATCTCGGTGCAGCGGAACAGCGCGATGCGCCGCTCGGTGGTTTCGTCGAACACCTCCGCGTCCCACACCTGCGTGGTGCGCCCGGCGTGCACCGGGCGGGCCTCGCTGCGGATCGCGCCTTCGCGCACGGTGCCGAGGAAGTTGCTTTTGAGTTCGATGGTGGTGAAGCCGGAGGCGCCGTCGGGCAGGTGCGCGACGGTGCCGAAACCGCAGGACGTGTCGGCCAGCGCGATCACCGTGGCGGCGTGCAGATAGCCGTTGCTGGCCATCAGCTCGGGGCGCACGGCCAGGCGTGCGCGCACCAGGCCGGGCTCCAAATGCGTAAATTCGATGCCGAAGTGGCCCGGCAGGTGGATGCCCTTTGCGCGCTGCTGCAGCACTTCGAGGCTCATGTCGGGGACGAGGCGGGGGCTGCTCATCGGTGCTTTCCGTGAAGTGGGCGACTCCCCGAGGCTACCCCTGCGCCGGGGCCTCGCGCAATCGTCGGTCCAGCATCGGCAAGCGTGCCAGCACGGCGATCACCAGCAGCGCGAAGACCACGCGCGCCCACAAGATGCCGGACAGGTCGGCGCCGAGCAGCACGATCAGCAGGGTGTCTTCGATGACGCTGTGGCACAGGCCGAGAAAGCCCATGGTCAGGAACATGTCGCGGCGGTTGAGCACGCCCGAGCGGGCCTCGCGGATCAGCAGCCCGGCGCCGAAGCTGATGCCCAGCGTGAAGCCGATCACCGTGATGTGGCCGGCCTCACGGCTGATGCCGATGAAGCGCAGCATGGGGGCGAGCAGGGCGTGGATGAAGCGCTCGACGCGCAGTGCGCGCAGCGCCTTGAGCGACAGCATCAGGGCGGCGATGACGACGAAGATCAGCGCCAGCATCTGCAACTGGGCGAGGCCCCAGGCGAGCAGACTGCTATCGGCGGGGCCGGCCGGTTGCCACAGCAAACGCGCGGGTTGCTGCAGCGTGGCGCTGGCCGAGTAGCCGAGGTTGAGCAGCGCGCCGAGCGCCAGTGCGCCGCCCAGGCGGATGGCCAGGGTGGCGCGCCAGGACACGCCGGCGGCCTTGGCCACGGCGCCCTCAACGGGCAGTGAGTGGGCGACCAGGATCATGGTGCCGAGCACCGTCACCTCCGCCACCGACAAGCCGATCTGCGGCGCGACGTCGAAGAACACCACCATGGCGGTGTAGATGTTCACCAGCAGCGCAGCGGCCCACACGATGGCGATTTCGTCGGGCAGGCCGACCAGCGACATCACCGGTGAAAGCGCGACGGCCAGCCAGCGGGTGCCGCCCAGCAGATCGAGCGCCTTGACCACGATGAGCGCCGGCACCATGACCTTGAGCAGCGTGAAGTACACGCTGAACAGGTCGGCGCAGAAGCCCTTCACGCCGGTGCTGTGCCTGCTCGCCATGATCGATTCGTCCCTGAAAAGGCGCGGATTCTACGCCTATGTGATGGGTGTTACACCTCGCCGCGGCCGAGCCAGCGGTCTACGTTGGGCGGCTGCCAGTCGGCGAAGCGCTCCAGCAGCGCAGCCGGCGTGTCGGCGACCTGCAGCACCTCGCGCACGCTGGGCGCCAGCAGGCCCTCGTCGCGCGCATGGTCGAGAAAGGCCAGCAGCTTTTCGTAGTAGCCGGCGACGTTGAGCACGCCGCAGGGCTTGCGGTGGAAGCCGAGTTGCGCCCAGGTCCAGATCTCGAACAGTTCCTCGAAGGTGCCGATGCCGCCGGGCAGCGCGATGAAGCCGTCGGAGCGGTCGGCCATCACGGTCTTGCGTTCGTGCATGGAGCGTGTCACGACCAGTTCGGTCAGGCCGGGGTGGGCCAGTTCTTTCTGCATCAGCGATTCGGGGATCACGCCGACGACTTCCCCGCCGGCCTCCAGCACCGCATCGGCAACGACGCCCATCAGCCCGACCGAGGCGCCGCCATACACCAGCCGCAGGCCGCGCTGGGCCAATTCGGCCCCCAGGCTGCGCGCGCCTTCCGCGTACACCTCTCCGCGCCCGCGTGCCGCACCGCAGTACACACAAATGCTTTGCATCCATCCTCCTCCTGGGCAAACGGCTTCGTCGATAGCGGTGCTATTGCACGCCCCAAACCCGAAAATGCCGGCAATGCCTCTTGGATGTTAGGAAAAACTACGTAAAATCCGCCAATCGCAGCACGTCCTGGAAACCCTTGTCCCCGTAATGAGGATCGCATGACCCGGACCCGAGGCTGTTTCACCTCTCGCTTTGCCGCCTACCAGCGGCTCCTCGTCGCATGACGCTCGGCATCCCGCGTGCCAGTCAGCGGCTGCAAATGTTCGCCGCCGGCCTCGCGCTGATCGTGGCCGCCTCGCTGCTGGTGGCCTTCGAGTATGTCGACAGCCGTGGGCACATCGTTTCGTCGCTTGAAGCGGAAGCCCGCATTGCGTCGGCGCGCGCTGCCGCCGCGCTTGAGTTCGATGACGCGAGTTCGGCCCGTAGTCTGCTCAACGACCTGGCTTCGCATCCGCTGATCGGTCAAGCGGCGCTGCTGCGTTCCGATCCGGCCGGCACCTTCACCGTTCTGGCTGCGGAATCGATGCAGGGCGCGGTGCCGCCGGATTTCGCTCAACCGGACGGTGGCGCCCTGAGCCCCGGCGTCAGCCTGTCCCTTCCCGCCACCGGCCCGAAGCTGGGTGAGCTGCGCATTCTCGCCGATCAGCAGGTGCTGGTCATCCGCATGATGCGCTACATGAGCCTCATCGTCGTGGTTGCCGGCATTGCCTTCGGCGCCGCCTGCCTGCTCACGCTCGGGCTGCGCCGGCGCATTCTGCATGCCGAGCGCCAGCTCACCACGCGCGCCCACTTCGACGAGCTGACCGGCTTGCCAAACCGCAGCCTGTTCAACGATTGCATGGCAAAAGCTATCGAAAGCTCACGCAGCACGCAGCAGTCATTTGCGGTGCTGTTCTGCGATCTCGACCACTTCAAGACCGTCAACGACAGCCTCGGTCACGAAATCGGCGACCGGCTGTTGCGGATCGTCGGCTCGCGTTTGCGCGCCGCAGTGCGTGACCGCGACACGGTGTGCCGCATGGGCGGAGACGAGTTCGTCGCGCTGATCGCGCACTGTGATGCAGAGGCGGCGGTCGGTGCAGCCAACCACATCATCCGTCGCCTCTCGGAGCCCTACGGCATCGATGCCCACACGCTCAACGTCGGGGTCAGCGTGGGCATCGCGCTGTATCCCAGGGATGGTGCCGACGGCGGCGCGCTGCTGCGTGCGGCGGATACCGCCGTATATGCTGCCAAGGCCGCCGGCCGTGGCAGCTGGCGTTTTTTCTCGCCCGAGCTGGAAGTGCAGGCGCGCGAGCGGCTCGACATCGAGACCGGCTTGCGGCGCGCCCTGGCCGGCGGCGAACTGTATGTGCACTACCAGCCCAAGGTCGATTCGGCCACGCGCCGCGTATCCGGCGCCGAGGCCTTGCTGCGCTGGAAGAGCGCCGATCTCGGCGATGTTCCGCCCGGCCGTTTCATCCCGGTTGCCGAGCAGAGCGAGTTGATGGGCGAGATCGGGGCCTGGGTGCTTGATGTGGCCTGCCGTGATGCCGCAGCCTGGATAGTGCAGGATGACGACTTCTCGCTGTCGGTAAACCTTTCGGCGCGTCAGTTGCAGGACCCTCACTTCACGGCCTCGGTCGCGTGCTGCCTGGAGCGCCACGGCATCGCGCCCGAGCGGCTGGAGCTTGAGATCACCGAGAGCGCGCTGCTGGTGCACTCGCCCGAGGTGGCGGCCAACCTGCGCGGGCTGGGTGCGCTGGGGGTGCGTCTGGCGCTGGATGATTTCGGCACCGGTTGTTCATCGCTTGGACACTTGCGTGATCTGCCGCTGTCGCGGCTGAAGATTGACGGTGGCTTCGTGCGCGACCATCCGGGCCATGCGCGTGATGCCGCCATCGTGCAGGCCATCGTGTCGCTGGCGGCGGCCTTCGGCCTGAAGGTGGTGGCAGAAGGGGTCGAGACAGAAGCGCAGCTCGACGAGATCACCGCCGCGGGCTGCGGTGAGGCGCAGGGCTGGCTGTTCGGTCAGGCCCTGCCGGCGGACGAATTTGCCTGCCGCCACCTTTCGATTCACTGAATTGCCCGACCGATTTGCCGCGCTGCAGCGCGCACGCTAGCATCCCCGCTCTGCCCCATCCTGCGGGCCTCGAAGCGGACCTCCGATGAACGACATCCGACTTACCCAGTTCTCCCACGGCGGTGGCTGCGGCTGCAAGATCGCACCTGCGTTGCTGTCGCGCATGCTCTCGGCAATGCCGCCCGGCCTCGTGCCGGCCGATCTGCTGATCGGTACCGAGCACTCGGACGACGCGGCGGTCTATCGCCTCAACGACCGCCAGGCCATTGTTGCCACGACCGACTTCTTCACGCCGATCGTCGATGACCCCTTCGACTTCGGCCGCATTGCCGCCACCAACGCGTTGTCGGACGTCTACGCCATGGGCGCGCAGCCGATCATGGCGCTGGCGATTGTCGGCATGCCCATCGACAAGCTGTCGCCGGAAGTCATCGGCCGCATTCTCGAAGGCGGCGCCTCGGTGTGTCGCGACGCGGGGATCCCGATTGCCGGCGGGCACTCCATTGACGTGCTCGAGCCGATTTACGGGCTGGTCGGGCTCGGCGTGGTCGATCCGGCGGAGGTCAAGAGCAATGCCGGCGCGCAGGCCGGCGACACGCTGATTCTGACCAAGCCGCTGGGCATCGGCGTGCTCTCGGCCGGGCTCAAGAAAGGCCAGCTCTCGCCGGACGATTACGCCGAGATGCTGCGTTGGACGACCACGCTCAACCGCGTCGGCACCACGCTGGCCAAGATGCCCGGCGTGCGTGCGCTGACCGACGTCACCGGCTTCGGGCTGGCCGGCCATCTGCTGGAGATCTGCCGCGCTTCGGGCTTGGCGGCGCAGCTTGACGCCGCGCGCCTGCCTTTCATCGACGCCGCGCTGGCACTGGCCAAGGCCGGCGTTGCAACCGGCGCTTCGACGCGCAACTGGGCCAGTTACGGCGACGCGGTGACGCTGCCGGGCGATGCGCCGGAATGGCTGCAAAAACTCGTCACCGACCCGCAGACCAGCGGCGGTCTGCTGATTGCCTGCGACCCGGCTGCGGAAGGCGAAGTGCTGGCCGCGATTCGCGCGGCGCAAGGTAACGACGGCTGGGTGATCGGCCGGCTCGGTGCCGGTGAGGCGCGCGTGACGCTGGGCTGAATTCGCCAAGGCCTGAACGCACGAGATCTCAGTCATGGCTCGTGAGGGCGGGCGACGATGTCGCTCTCGCCCGGAGGTTCACGATGTTCCGCTCGATCGCCCGCCCCGACCTCCTCGTCGTCACCCTCGCTGCCGCCGGCATCCTGATGGTGACGATGGGCACGCGCCAGTCGCTGGGGCTTTACGTCGGCCCGCTCAACACCGCGACCGGCCTGGGCATCGCCAGCATCAGCCTGGCGCTGGCAGTGGGGCAGTTCGCATGGGGCGCGATCCAGCCGCTGGCTGGTGCGGCGGCGGATCGCTGGGGGCCGGCGCCGGTGCTGGTGGTGTCCTTGCTGCTGCTGGCGCTCGGTGCCGCGCTCACACCCTTCATGGATTCGACCTGGGGTCTGATCCTTTCGCTGGGCCTGATCACCGCCATCGGCTCTGGCGCGGGCAGCTTCTCGGTGCTGATCGGCGCGGCTGCGCAACGTCTGCCGGCGAGCGCGCGTGGCACGGCCTCGGGCGTCATCAACGCCGGAGGTTCGTTCGGTCAGTTCGTCTTCGCGCCCTTGCTGCAAAAGCTCATCCAGACTGTTGGCTGGATGGGCTCGCTGTGGGCGATGGCGGTGATGACGCTGGCGGCGCTGCCGCTGGTGCGCAAGCTCACCGGCGCGCCGGCCCCGCGCGCGGCCGAGGCCGGTGACGAGCGTGGCGTGCGCGAGACGCTGCGTGCGGCGCTAGGCGACCGCAGCTATCTGCTGCTGCATCTGGGTTTCTTCACCTGCGGCTTCCACATTGCCTTTCTGGTCACGCACCTGCCGACCGAAGTGGCGCTGTGCGGGCTGCCGCCAACAGTGGCGAGCTGGTCGCTGGCGATTATCGGGCTGGCCAACATTTTCGGCAGCCTGTACGCCGGCGCGTGCATTTCGCGCTACCGCAGCAAGCACGTTCTGGCGGCGATGTATGCCTCGCGGGCCTTGCTGATTGCGGTGTATCTGATGTCGCCGCAGACGCCGCTGACCTTCTATCTGTTCGCCGCCGGCCTGGGCTTCACCTGGCTGGCGACGGTGCCGCCGACGGCTGCCATTGTCGGCAAATTGTTCGGCGTGCGGCACATGGGTACGCTGTTCGGGCTGACGGTGTTCTCGCACCAGATCGGCGGCTTTCTCGGTGCCTGGCTGGGTGGGCTGGCGGTAACCACCTTGGGCGACTTCACGTGGATGTGGTACGCCGACATGGCGCTGGCCGCCGCCGCCGCGGTGATCAATCTGCCGATCCGCGAGGCGCCGGTGCTGCGCCCGGCCCACGCCTGAGCCGGCTTCAGGCCAGCATCACCTCAATGTGATAAAGCCCCCACGGGCAGCGCGCGAAACGCTCGGCCAGCGGTTTGTCCATCATGCCCGGCGCGCGTGCCGGATCGTACATGGCCCACAGCGGGCCGACGCCCCCCATCGACAGCGCCGCGCCATCCATGTGCGTGGCGACGATGAATTGCAGTTCGCGCGCCTCGTCGATCGTGAGTTGCGCACCGTAGCCGTCGACGGCCCGCAGAACCAGCAAGCCGTCGTGCACGCGCACACCGGCGGCGGTCAGCACCGTGGTCAGCAGCGGACCGCTGATGCCATGCGTCGCGCCGTCGTACTCGACAACGGTCTGGATGGAATGTGTCGGCAGTGCAGACAGCGCAGCGAAGTCAAAGGCATGGGCACGCTCGAACTCGACACCATGCTTTTCCATCAGTTGGTCGAGCTTGCCGCTCGGGCCGCGGTTGCCGCCCGGAAAAGCGCCGCTGATGGTCAGCAGGACCGGACCTGAGCGGGGCGAAGCCGAGGCTTTTGGGGTGATGAACGGCGCCGCTGCGATGCCGGCGGCAGCCGTTGCGATGAAGGTGCGTCTTTTCATTTGTCCACTTCCGGATTGATCTGATTATTGTTGCGGCCGTGCATCGAGGCGCGGCCTGCAGGACTGCGTGCTACTTTTTCTCGGTGACGGGCAAGCCGCCGATACCGGCATAGAACACCACGATTTCGGCGGTCGTATCGCCGTCGTTGCGACCGTAGTGCCATTTGTTGACGAGCTCGATGATGGCGTCGCCCGCCCTCATTTCCAGCGTGTCGCCCGCTTCCGAGACCACCGTGAGCTGCCCCGTCAGCAACACGCCGGCGTTGATCACCGGGTGTTTGTGCAGCGGTAGCGCGGTGCCCGGCGGGATGCGGATACGAAGAATACTGATTTCCGGGGATGCGCGTGGATAGTTCGGCAGCGCGCTGCCGTCCCAGCTTTGCGTGCTGCGTGCCAGCACCTCCACTTCGATGGCGGGCGTGGCGTCGGACTGAGCCTGGACGCCTCCCGGGCCAGCGGCCAGCAGGGCAAACACGCCCGCGATGGCGATCGATCTCATGCTTCTCCTCCCCCTCGGCTCGCACCTTTTCGGTGGATTTCTCGAGTACTGCGACGTCCGCGTGTGGCAGCACCAGACGCGCCTTCCAGCGGCGGGTAAGCCACGCAAAACTGGAGTCCGAGAAGAATACGACATGAGTGGGGTCGCAGCGGTAGTTTCAGGCACGGAAACGTGTGTCATTGAGCACGCGTCGGATCTGAATGATCAGCACTCCACCGTGCTTCAGCATGCTCCACAGGCGGCCAAACTCCTCGCGCGGGCGGCACGACGCGCTGCGCCACGGTTGCCAGCGTGCGCGCCAGAAAGGCGCGATAGCGCGCAGCCGTTGGTTCGTTGTCGTGGAGCTTGGAGTGGCCGAACTCGGCCTCTTGTTCGAGCGATAAGGCGGGGTCGAGGAACAGCATCGCGCAAGTGCCGCAGCCAAAACAAAGCCGCCCGTCGCAATCGATCGGGCGGCTTTCCGGTGCCGCATTTAAAGGGCAATCGGGGACATGTCTCAGCCCGGAGGGTCTTCCTCCGCCTCGGCGCGGACCTTGTCCATGTCGAGTTCGCGCACGCCTGCAATCACGCGCTCAAGCGCATTGGCCGGCAGGGCGCCGGACTGGCGGAATACCATCACGCCCTCGCGGATGGCCGCGATGGTGGGGATGGAGCGAATCTGGAAGGCAGACGCCAGTTCGCGCTGGGCTTCGGTGTCGACCTTGCCGAAGACAACGTCGGGATGGCTCTCGGATGCGGCTTCGAAGGTTGGCGCGAAACCGCGGCACGGGCCGCACCACTCGGCCCAGAAGTCGAGCAACACGATGCCGCCGGCGTCGACGATCTCGTTGAAGTTTTCAGCGGTGATCTCGCGTGTGGCCATGGTGACCTCCATTCGTGATTTCTGGTGCCAAACATAGTGCCCCTCGCGTGGGGGGCGCGTCATGCGGAACAGTGTATCGGACCATGTTGTCGATTAGGCTCACCCTTCCTGTCACGCCGAAGCGAGCCCGCCGATGAACGCTGAAGACATCCTGCACTATTGGTTCAACGAACTCCAGCCACGCGACTGGTGGCGCAAGGACGAGGGGATCGATCTGGCCATCGCGCAGCGCTTCGGCGCGACGCTTGTCGCCGGCTCGCGCGGCGAGCTGTCTGACTGGCGCGACACACCGCGTGGGCGGCTCGCCGAGATCATCGTGCTCGATCAGTTTCCGCGCCAGATCCACCGCGACGCACCCGGAGCCTTCGCGACAGACGGCATGGCGCTGGTGCTGGCTCAGGAGGCCGTCCGTGCCGGCGCCGACAAGGTGCTGTCGGGCGCTGAGCGTGCATTCCTGTACATGCCGTACATGCACAGCGAATCGGCCGCCATGCAGGTCATTGCCGTGCGCCTGTTTGACCAGCCCGGGCTTGAGGGCAACCTGAAATTCGCCCTTGCCCACAAGGACATCATCGACCGCTTCGGACGCTACCCGCATCGCAACCGCATCCTCGGGCGCAGCAGCACGCCGGAGGAGGAGACCTTCCTGCAACAGCCGGGGTCGAGTTTCTGATGCGCGCGAGCATCCGGCACGACGAGGGCGGCGAATACTACTTCCGCGAAGGCTGCTACATCAGCGAATGGTCAAACACGGCCGACGACCCGGCGCTGTCGGTGGCGCGTGCGCGGGTGATGCCCGGCGTGGTCACGCGCTGGCACCGGCTGGCAGGCGTGACCGAGCGCTACGTCGTGCTGTCCGGCGAGGGGCGGGTGGAGCTGGGCGCGCCCGATTCACGCATCGTCGAGGCAGTAGGGCCGGGCAGCGTGGTGATCATTCCGCCCGATACGCCGCAGCGCATTGCCAACGTCGGTCGGGAAGAGCTCATCTTCCTCGCGCTGTGCACGCCACGTTTCGTGCCTGAGGCCTACGTTGAGTGCGCGCCGGACGAGGTTTGACCTCGATCAAAGGTCATGCGTTTGGCAACAACGGCGCCAGTGCCCTCGCGTACATTCCGGGCTCCACCGCAACCGCGGTTTGAAGCGGAGTCCAGATGGCAGTCGAGCTTTTCAACAATGGCAAACATGCCTGCCTCGCGTTCTACGACCTCGTCGACGAGGAGGGCGACCACGCGGTGCAGTCCAACCAATTCCTGATCGTCGACAACGGGCACGGCGCGCTCCTCGACCCTGGCGGCAACATGACTCACGCCGGCCTGCTGATGGGCATGCAGCGCTACTTCCCGTCGCGCAATCTGGATTACATCCTGGCATCGCACGCCGATCCGGACATCATCGCTTCGCTCAACAAGTGGATGATCGCCACGCCGTGCAGGGTGCTGATCTCGAAGCTGTGGGTGCGCTTCCTGCCGCACTTCACCTCCGGCAAGGACTACTCAGCGCGCATCGAAGGCATCCCGGACAGCGGCATGATCATCCGCCTCGGCCAGTGCGGCCTGCAGGCCGTGCCGGCGCACTTCATGCATTCCGAGGGCAACTTCCAGTTCTACGATCCGGTGTCGAAAATCCTGTTCTCGGGTGACATGGGCGCTTCAATGGTCGACCACGACGAGGCCGCCGAGCCAGTACGCGATTTCGACGCCCATGTACGGCACATGCACGGCTTTCACAGCCGCTACATGGTGTCGAACAAGATCTGCCGCTTCTGGGCCAACATGGTGCGGACGCTCGATGTGGAGATGATCGTGCCGCAGCACGGTGCCCGTTTCGAAGGCAAGGAGATGGTCGAACGTTTCCTGAAGTGGATCGAGAATCTGCCCTGCGGCGTGGACCTGATGACGCAGGACCACTACCGCGCGCCTCAGGCGAGCTGACTTACAGCCAGCGCCCCACGCTTCTGGAGTATTCCTCGAACGCCGCGCCGAAGCGTGCGCGCAGTGCGGCCTCTTCGGCGCGGATCTGGACCAGCGTGATCCACACGAAGAACAGCACCGCCAGCGGCAGTGCGGCGGCGTTGCCCAGCCACAGCCCCCACGCCACCAGCCAAAGCAGGTCGCCGAGATAGATCGGATTGCGCGAATGCGCGAACACGCCTGTGGTGATCAGGCTGGAAGCCCGCTCAGGACGGAGCGGATTGACGGTAGTGCGCGCGCGCAGAAACGCCCATACAGCCAGCAGCATCAAGGCCAGTCCGAGTGCCGCCAGCCCTCCGACAAGCCACTCGCGCAGCGGCAGTTCGAAGCGCGCGCGCGGCAGGGCGATATCGGTCAGCCACATCAGCGCGGCCACCAGCGCGGCAATCAGCGGGGGCGGAATCAGGGTCTGCATGCGCACCTCAAAAAACAAAACGGCCGCGGGCATGATACCCGCGGCCGTGGTGCCGAATTTCGATCTGGTCAGAAACTGGCGTCGCGTTCCGGCGTGGCCGAGATCTTGTGGATGGACAGGTCGGCGCCGCGGAATTCCTGTTCCTGATCCAGCCGCAGCCCGACCAGCAGCTTGATCACGCCGTACACCAGCAGCCCGCCAGCGAACGCGAAAGCAATCCCGGCGAGCGAGCCGATGAGCTGCGACATGAAGCTCACACCGCCCAGTCCGCCCAGCGCCGTGCTGCCGAAAATGCCAGCGGCGATGCCGCCCCAGGCGCCGCACAGGCCATGCAGCGGCCACACGCCGAGCACGTCGTCGATCTTCCAGCGGTTCTGCGTGAGGGTGAACAGCTGCACGAACAGGAAGCCGGCGACCAGGCCGATGGCCAGCGCGCCGATCGGATGCACGATGTCGGAGCCGGCGCAAATCGCCACCAGGCCGGCCAGCGGGCCGTTGTGCACGAAGCCCGGGTCGTTGCGTCCGGTCACCAGTGCGGCCAGCGTGCCGCCGACCATGGCCATCACCGAGTTCAGCGCCACCAGCCCGCTGATGCCTTCGACGGTCTGCGCGCTCATCACGTTGAAGCCAAACCAGCCGACCGTCAGAATCCAGGCGCCCAGCGCCAGGAACGGGATGCTGGACGGCGGATGCGCGGCAATGCCGCCATTGGTGTGGTAACGGCCGCTGCGTGCGCCGAGCAGCAGCACCGCGGCAAGCGCGATCCAGCCCCCCACGGCGTGCACCACGATGCTGCCGGCAAAGTCGTGGAAGGTCGCGCCGAAACTGGCTTCAAGCCAGTCCTGGAGGCCGAAGTTGCCGTTCCACACGATGCCTTCGAAGAACGGATAGACCAGACCGACCAGCAGCGCGGTGGCGGCCAGTTGCGGATAGAAGCGCGCGCGCTCGGCGATGCCGCCCGAAACAATAGCCGGGATGGCCGCAGCGAAGGTCATCAGGAAGAAGAATTTGACGAGGTCGTAGCCGCTCTTGTCGGTCAGCGCCTCGGCGCTGGCGAAGAAGTTGATGCCGTAGGCCACGGCGTAGCCGACGAAGAAGTAGGCGATGGCCGAGACGCAGAAATCCACGAGGATCTTGACCAGCGCATTGACCTGGTTCTTCTTGCGCACGGTGCCGACTTCGAGGAAGGCAAAGCCGGCGTGCATCGCGAGCACCATGATGGCGCCCAACAGCACGAACAGCACGTCGGCCGAGGTCTGGAACTGTTCCATGACGAAAACCCCTTTGAAATCTGGATGTGGCGTGCATTTAGCACGTCGCGTGCCAGAGTGCCGCACGCTTATGGATCAATGGCTTGCGCGCAATAACGGTGCGAATGTCTGCGCGCATGCATCATAAAGGTGCGTCGTTTTGCATGCACGCATCATGTTGGTGCGTTGCGCCCTGTTCATGGGCGCCGCCGCGCCGCTACGGTGCATGGGTGGTCGTGGGAGGCTGTGACGCCCTCGCGTATCATTGCGCGCTGCAGCATGCGACGACACGACCGGGAGTTACGCCATGCAGGAACGCGACACCACGCTCTCCACCGAACAGAAGGCGCTTGCCGTCAATCTGGATGAACGCAGCTATGGCTCGATCGTCGAGATCGGCGCGGGTCAGGAGGTGGCGCGGCGCTTCTTCCAGGTCGGCGCCGCCGCCGGCACCGTGGCCAAGACCATGTCGGCTTACGACATGGCGGTGTCGGACGATATTTACGGCTCGGTCGACCGTTACGTCAGTCGCGCACGCCTCGCTCAGATGCTGCAGCACGAGTTTCAGCAGGTCACCAACCGGCTGTCCACCAAACGCTCTGCTGGCACGCAGTTCTTTGCCTACGCGGCGACGGTCACGGCGCGCAGCTTCCGTCAGCAGAACGAATGTCACGGCTGGATCGGCTTGCGCCTGCAACATGCACCCGGTGCCGAGCCGAGCGACATCGTGTTGCACGTGCGCATGCTCGATCACGACAACGCGCAGCAGTCGGAAGCGCTCGGCATTCTCGGCGTGAATCTGGTGCACGGCGCCTTCTTTCACACCGAGCGACCCGAATGGATCGTCGAGGGCCTGGCCGACAACCTCGGCTCCGAGCGCATCGAGGTCGATCTCATCCATTTCTCCGGCCCGGGCTTCGCGGGCGTGGAGAATCGGCTGATGAATTTGCACCTGATTCGCAGCTGGCTCACCCGCGCGGTGATCTTCGCGCCGGATGGTGAGGTGGTCGTGCCGAGCGAGCTGTTCTACCGCAAACCGGTGATGGTGATGCGCGGCAGCTTCAAGCCCGTGACCAAAGTGAACGTCGACATGATGGGCGCCGGTCTGGCGCAGTTCGCGCAGGTGTCGGAAGTGGACGAAACCCGCACCGTGGCGCTCGCCGAAGTGACGATGAACTCGCTGGTGGCCGGAGGCGATGTTGATGCTGCCGACTTCCTCGCCCGCGTCGATCTGCTCAGCGAGTGTGGCTACACGGTCATGATCTCGGACTACGTGCGCTTCTTCCGCCTGCGCGCTTACCTGCGACGCTACACGCGCGAGCCCATCGGCATCGTGCTGTCGGTGCGAGACTTTGCGCGGCTGTTCGACGAGAACTACTACGAGGGGCTGGAGGGCGGCATGCTCGAAGCCTTCGGCAAGCTTTTTCCCGATCACACCCACGTATACGTTTACCCGTCGCGTCCCGACGGCAATGCGCCTCTGGTGACGCTCGACACCGTCGAGGTGCCGGCCCATCTGCGCCACCTGCTGGCCCATCTGGTCGAGAACGGCAAACTGGTGGGCGTGAAACGTTGCAACGAATCCCTGCTGCACATCGACGCCGGTGAGGTGTTCAACGCCATCGCGCGCGGCCGCGGCGGCTGGGAAGCGGAGGTGCCGGAAGCCGTCGCCGCACGCATCATCAGCCAGCGCCTGCTTGGCTTTGCAGACTAGGCTTCCTTCGCTGAAGCAGTGCGACCCCATCCGCGATGCCGTGAGCCGCTCAGCCGGCGGGACCAAGTGCGGCCAGTGGGTCGAATGGTGCGGCATCTGTTGGAACTGATCCCTTGATCACGTCTTCCGTAAGCGCCCAAACGGGGCGCGGAGCGGGGCTTTCGTAACGAATCTGTGCAAAATCGCACAACGTGGATTCGATAAATGCGTCGTCGTGCCCCGGCTGCCCATCAACGGATAGCCGCCGTCCAGGCCCTTGCAAAGACGCTCAACCATGGCTGTGAGCGCGAACGTTGGGATTACTCGCAAACCCTTGCTGCAGGGCTTTCGCCGCGCATGCGCCGCTCGGTCCGGCGAGTCGAAGCCGATTCATGCTGGCTGCGCAGATACATCCGGAAACGCTTGCCTCAAGGCTTCCTGAGCCCAAATCCCGGATGATCCATCTTCGGGTCGATCCCCCATCCTGACCCGTTTCCCGTCTATCGGTCCGACGGGAGGCACGTCATCCGGATGTGATGGGGCTTGTACCATTTCCGCACGGACGCCTCTCGCGCCTGCGCCGTGCGACGATTCCGCGGAGCCCCACCGTGAATAATGCTATCTGTGCCCCAATGCCCGACCGACAGGCCGTCCGCAGCACCCCCTATGCTGGCGTGATGGCCGAGTGCGGTCGCATTCTGCGCCGGCATGCCAACGCCGCCATGGCGATGCAGCATCAGACGCTGACGATCGAAATCGACACGCTGTGCCGGCAAACCTACGAAGCGTCGGAGTCCGACAAATTCGCCGAGTTGCGACGGGTGTTGCTCCAGTCGGGCGATGCGCTGCCGCAGGAGTTTGCAACTGCGCTCGAACGCTTGATGAGCCAGAACGCAAGCCGCCCGCGCAGCGAGGAGCGCAACTACCGTGCTCAACACTTCACCGATGTCGTGCTGTCGCTGGTCGACGACGTAGTGTTTTCTGAATCGCTCGTCATCGGCACCCGCGCCCGCCAGCTGCACAACGCCTGCGAGAACGAGCTGCGCGAGTTGATGCCGCGCATCGCGGTTCTGCTGGGTGTCGAAGGCGAAATCGAGGAAGGGCGCAATCCGCTTGGCCCCGAACTGATCGCTGAGGCACTGAAGGAAGCCTGCTGGTCGCTCGATTGCGGGCTTCAGGCACGCCAGACCTTGCTTGAAATGGTGACCACGCGCATGGCCGGGGAACTGCCTGCCGCCTATCGTGCAATCCAGAAGCATCTGGTGGATCGCAAGGTGTTGCCGCGTGTGCGTCCGAGCGTGCGCCGCGGCGGCCGCCCGGAGCAGACGCGCTCGCAGCGCTCCCCCGAAGCGGCCGGCATGTTGCGCCGCCTTGTGGGTCAGGAGGGTTCTTCGGTTGGTGCATCTTTCCGGCACGAGGCCGCCAACGACGCTGTCATTGACGCGCTGTCGCGCTTGCAGAAAGGCCAGGGCGGCTTTCAGCTGGGCGGGCAGCAATTCAGCATTGATCCGTCTGCGACCGATTCGGTCAACGTCGTTCGCGTACTGCTCGACGCCGGTCTCAACCGTCAGGTCGGGACGCTCGACGGCATCATCATCGACATCGTTGCGACTTTGTTCGATTTCATCTTCGACGACGACCGCGTACCGACCCTGATGAAGGCCTTGATCGGGCGCCTGCAGTTGCCGGTTCTGAAGCTCGCGCTGTCCGACCACGAGTTCTTCTCGGATCGCCAACATCCGGCTCGCCGTTTGATCAACACCATGGCGCAGTCGGCTTCCACCTGGGACGGAGAGTTCACCAACGACTCCAGTCTCTACCTGATCGCCGAGCCGCTGGTGCAGCGCATCCAGGACAGTGGTGGTAACGACGCCGCGGCATTTGTTACCGGCCTGGCGGCTCTCGAAGCCTTTCTGGATGAGCAGGAGCGCCTGGCCGACGAGCGTGCGGTCACCCTCACCGACAAACTGACCGAGCGCGAGGTTGCCGAAATTGCTCGCAGTGTCGCTATCGGTACGGTGGCTCATCACCTTTCAGATCAGACGGTTCCTGAAGTCATCCGCGTACTGCTCGACGTGCGCTGGACGGCCGTGCTGGCCGATGCTGCGCGCGAAGGCGGAGAGAGCGGCGACCGCTGGGTCGAAGCCGTATCGACCATGGACGATCTGGTGTGGAGCATCCGGCCCAAGACCTCGGCGGAAGAGCGGCAGCGGCTGGTCGGGCTGTTGCCGGGGCTGATCTCGCGGCTCAAGCAGGGGCTGGATAGCTGTGGCATGCCGGAGACCGAGCGTAGCGATTTCTTCTCGGACCTGGTCAAGCTTCATGCAAATGCGGTAAAGAATGGCATGCAGATTGCCGTTAGCAGTTCTTGGCAGCCGGCTTCCTTGCCGACGGCGCAAGAGGAATTCCTGGCCGATGACGGGCTGGACGAACTCAAGCGCGGTGACTGGGTGGAATTGCTGTTGGAGGCCGGGCTCCGGCGCGCCGTCAGGCTGACCTGGGTCAGCCCGGCGCGTACCATGTTCCTGTTCGCCAACCGACAAGGTGTGCGGGCCGTTGCGCTGACGCGCAGCGAACTGGCGCGCAAGTTCGAACGGAACGAAGCACTGATGATCGACGACGAGCCGTTGATGGACCGCCTGGTTGCCAACGTGCTCGACGATTACCAACCGCTGGCTGAGGGTATGTCCCCATGAACCAGGTTGCCAAGTCCCGCCCGCAACATGAGGTCGTCCGCGACATCCGGAGCTTTCTCGTTTCGGCCGACGCACTACCCAGCCCCCAGGGCACCGCGTTGCGGATCGTGGAAATGGCTCGTGATCCCGACTCCTCGCTCGAGGACATCGTCAACGTTGTAAAGACAGACCCTGCACTCACCGGCTTCGTGCTGCGCGCCGCTTCCGCCGCGCGTTTTCACGCCATGCGTGGCACGGCCAACGTCCAGACCGCGGTCCAGCGGCTGGGCCTGAATGCCATCCGCAGTCATGCGCTCGTGCTGTCGTTGATCTCCCAGTCGGCCAAGCTGCGCTGCGAAGGTTTCAACTACCATCATTTTTGGGTGGCTTCGCTGCACACCGGCATCCTTACCGATGCGTTTGCGCTGGCCGCACACAACCAGTCCGCCGACGACACCTTCTCGCTGGGCCTGCTGTCGAACATCGGCATGCTCGCCTTTGCCACCGCCGAGCCTGAGGAATACGCGCGTTTGCTGTCGTTCGCGCGCACCTCGCGGTCGGAGCTTGAGCCGCTGGAGCGCGAGGTGTTCGGTTTCGACCATCACGAGCTGTCCGCCGTGCTGCTGGTCGATTGGCAGTTGCCGACCTCCACGGCCGACATCATCTACTGGCAACGCGACCCCGAAGGCGGCGGCTTTGCACCCGGCTCGACGCCGTACCTGCTGACCTGCGCCCTGCGTCTTGCACGCAGTCTGAGTGCCCACGTGCTGGATCTTGGCGGCAGTAGCGATCACCTTGCAATGGCCCGCCTGCGGGCGGCCATTCTGGAACTGGAAGCCGGCCAGATGCAGGAAATCCTCTCCGACTCACTGGTGTCCCTGCGCGAGTGGACACACCTGGTCAGCTTGCCGATGCCGCTCATCGACGCCAGTCGGCTCAACGTGCTGGAGTAGTATCTCCGCTACGACCACCCGCGGAGAACCACATTGAAACGCCGCCGCTTCTGTACTGCCATCGCCCTCTCTACCGTGGTGGGTAGCGCCCACGCCACCGACTGGGGCGGCATGCTCCAGAAGATCATCAACTCGTCCGGCACTGGAAGCGCAGCAGCGCTGACGGAGGCGGAGATGACGGGGGGCCTCAAGGAGGCGCTGGCGGTTGGCGTCGAGCGCGCCATCAAGGGGCTGGCCCGGCCCGGCGGTTATCTCGACGATCCGGCCGTGCGCATTCCACTGCCTTCCACGCTCGAGCGCGCTGAAAAGACCTTGCGCACGCTTGGTCAGGGCAAGGCGGTGGATGACTTCATCGCTACCGTTAATGGTGCAGCCGAGTCTGCCGTGCCGAAAGGCGCCGGCATCGTCGGCGATGCGATCCGCGCCATGAGCATTGCCGACGCGCAGAAGCTCATCAACGGTCCGGATGACGCGGCCACGCAGTACTTCCGTGAGAAAACCTGGGACAACCTTGCTGCCGCCATGTTGCCGATCGTGCAACAGGCGACTGCGCGCGCCGGCGTGACCAACGCCTGGAAGAACGTCGTCAGCCGTGCCGGTCCAGCCGCCAGCCTGTTGGGCGACTCCGCCGATCTGGACGGTTATGTGACGAACGAAACGCTGGATGGCCTGTTCGTGAAACTGGCCGACGAAGAGCGCGCGATCCGCCAGAATCCGATGGCACGCAGCACCGAACTGTTGAAGAAGGTTTTCGGCGCCCGCTAGAGCGCGTGCCCGGTGGGGTGCTCGGGAAGCGCCGATACAACGGACGCCCCTCCAATCAACGGCATGGCAGTACGCCCGCCAGTGCCAGGCTTTCTCGCCCCAACAGCAGACGCAACGCGGCGTCGTCCGCTGAGCGCATGTCGATATTGAGCGCGAAGGCGTGAATGCGCTGACCGCACTCGACCCAGCCGACCCACCAGCCAACCCCCGGATCCGGCGCGTTCTGCCAGCCGGTCTTGCCATACAAGCCCCAGCCCGGCCCCGAGTCCATGCGCGCGATTACCCGCACGCTGCGTTGCGCACCGGGCGCGTAGGGCAGCCCGCCGGCGGCCAGGCGGGAGAGGAAATCCACCTGCTCGACCGCGCTGATGGCCAGCGGCCCATCCAGCCAGAAGCGGTCTACGCGCTGTCCGACTTCAGCGTTGCCGTAGCCCAGCCGTGCCAGATCCTTGCGATAGGTCTCCAGGCCGGTGCGGCGGGCGAGTTCCTGGAACACCGGCACGTTCGACATCGGAAAGGCCTCTCGCAAGCCCATGTCGCGCTCCCATTGCGGGAAGGGTTGCGGCCTGCCACCCCACGGCAGGACTTCGTCAACATCGCGTACCGTGTTGCGCGCGAGCCCGATCAGGGCGTTGGCGATCTTGAAGCTCGATGCCGGCACAAAGCGCGTGTTTGCTCGCGCCTCGTCGTGTCCAAGCAGCGTGCCGTCGGGCATTGCCACAACGAACGTTCCCTTTACGTCGGCCTGCGCGAACAACGCGGCGATCCCTGAGTGCTGCTGCCACTGGCTTGCGCTCGCAAGCGTCGGGGCGAGCGTGATGAGCAGCGAACACATCCAATTGCGGAACATCCTCTTCTCCCTGGGTCGAGCTTTCACTGACGCGGCTGGCGCAGCTGCGCCGGCCGGACGGACCGTCATGTTAAATGCGAACCAGCTCAGAAAGCCGGAGATAAACGGCAGCGACGAACGCGGTAACATCGCCCCTCGAAGCGACGCGTTCGTCGTGTCGCGCGCAAGGTGAATGTCCCGCAGCTTGCTTCGGGGCGCAATCGGAACAGGAGATCTGCATGAAGTGTACCGTCATCGGTTCGCGCTATTTTGGCGCCGCCGTTCTCGCCAACCTGCTTGAAGACGGCATGCAAGTGGTGCGCGTGGTCGCCCCCGCCGCTGACGACCGACTGGCCGTGGCGGCTACCAATGCGGGCATCCCCCTGTCGATTCTGGCGAGCCCGCGAACGGTCCCCGGCAGCGATCTGCAGGAAGACTGCGATCTCATCGTCGCCGCTCACACTCACGCCTTCGTCACCAAGGAAGCGCTGGCACGCGCGAAGATCGGCGCCATCGGCTATCACCCTTCTCTGCTGCCGCGGCATCGCGGCATCGCGGCGGTGGAATGGACGCTGCTCGAAGGGGATCCGATCGCCGGCGGTTCGATCTACCACCTCGACGACGGCTGGGACGCGGGCGCCATCGCCGCGCAGGACTGGTGCTTCGTCGAGAAGGGTGAAGGCCCGCGTGAGCTGTGGGAGCGCGCGCTCGCCCCGCTTGGCCTCAAGCTCATCCGGCAGGTCGTCAAACACGCTGCCGAGCACGGCACGCTGCCGGCGGAGCAGCAGGACGAGCGCTTTGCCACGCGCGCGCCGCTGATCAAGCGTACGGTCAAGCTGATCGAACAGGATCACCCGCTGACGACGTCGCTGGTGGTTAGTGTGGTCGGGCCGGACAAGCCGGGCATCGTGCGCAAGGTGTCGGACTGCGCACAGGCGGCAGCCGTGAACTGGGCCGACAGTCACATGACCAGCGTGGCCGGGCAGTTTGCCGGCATGGTGCACCTGCAGGTTGCGCCGGATGACGCCGAAACCGTAATGGCTGCGCTGCGCAAGCTGGAAGACGACGGCTTGCAGATCACCATCGCGCGCAGCGACGCGCGCGCGGTTCCGGCCGGGCGACGGGTGGTGCGCCTTGAACTCGCGGGGCCTGATCGTCCCGGCATCGTTCGTCGCCTGTCCACGGCCTTGGCCGAGCGTGGCGTGAGCATCGAGAACCTCGACACAGAGATCGTCGGCAAGGACAACGAGCCTCATGTCTTCAAGGTGCACGCGCAACTGGTTGTGCCGACCGCGCTGGCGGACGAGGCGCTGCGCAGCACGCTGGAGAGCGTTGGCAACGAGCTGATGGTCGACATCGCCCTGGACGCACACGCGGCCTGACCTGCGGCGTTCGGCGCAAAAGCAACGGGGGGCGGAAATCCGCCCCCCGTTGTCACGCCTGGATGGGCAATTTCAGCAGCCGTTGACGCATTTTGCTGCGCCGTCGAAAGCCATGCTGCGGCCGGAAAGTGGCAAATGCACCGGCACGTTCACCGCCTTGATGAAGGCTTCGGTTTTGGTGTTCGGCAGCAGCTTGCCGCCTTCGGTGGCGACCTCGTTGGCATGCGAGGCAAGAACAGCCGCCGGTTTGACCAGCTCGTTGATGACGTAAGCAGCCTCGCGCGGGCCGGTCGTGAAGGTGCCGCCGATGTTGAGCACCGCCAGCTTCGCGCCGTAATGCCCGCGCACCACCAGGTCCTGCTCGGCGGTGATGCCGGTGTCCCCAGACAGATACACGACCAGCCCGTTGCTGAAGGTCAGCACGTAGCCGCCCGGCGGGCCGACGTAGGCGGTCAAGCCGACCTCGGAGAGCATCTTGGCGTACTCGGTGCCCATGAACATCGGCGCGAGTCCGTTGCTATGCACCGCCGGCACGCTGGCGATGTCCACCCCGCCAACCTTGGTCGAGCCGCCGAATCGCACCAGCTGCACCTGAGAGCGCTCGCCGCCGGCTGCGGCAATCTTGTTCTGGAAAAAGGCCGGCATTTCGCCGCCGACGATGAAGCGCGCCTTCGTGCCGACGACGATATTCACGCTGTTGGAGTTCGGCGTGACCTTCACCGAAACGTCCGGCTTGCCGCAGGTGCCGGCATTGGCTTCCGGCTGGATGCTGTCGCCGAGGTGGTCGCCATGCACGTGGCTGAGCAGGACGACATCGATGCGCCCCAGACGCGGATCATCCGGCCCGCGCACCGTGCGGCCGGCATCATAGAGAATGCGCGTACCGTCCGGGTCCTCGAACACGAGGGCGCGGTCCATGGCGCAGAACTCGCCGTCATGACTGCCCAGCGGCGTCACCGTGACCGTGCTCGCGTTTGCGGCAGCGGCGCTCGCCATGATTGCCAGTCCGATACTCCATGCTGACCATTTCATCTTCTGCACGTCTGTCTCCTTCCAGTTTGCCGGCACGCCGGAACAGTCCAAAGGAAGAGTAGGCGTGACCTGCCCCCGCCGCCAGCGGGAAAACCTCAAGCTTCCCGCGTGTGTACTTGTGGTGTGAAGGGCTCCCCGCGTCCGCCAGTCCACCAGAGGGGCTCCGGGCTATCGCCGTTCTCCTCAAGCTTCTCTTCGATGTCTTTGTAGTTTTGCATCACCAGCCCTCCGTTCTGGGGGCGGCCTCACGATGACCGGCCGCAATCTTGTTGTGGGCAGATGTCGAAATCGGTCATCCCAAATCGACTACAAAGCATGGACAGGCCATTCCGGCCGCGCCTTTGCCGAAGGGAGTACATCGTGACGACACGCCGACCCACCACCATCGTGCTGCTAGCCACCCGCAAGGGCGCCTGGATCTTTCACGGCAACCACACGCGTACGCGCTGGCGCATCGACGGGCCGCATTTTCTCGGCCACATCATCAACCATCTCGTGCTCGATCCGCGCGACGGACGTACCTTGCTGGCCGCCGCCAGTACCGGCCACCTCGGCCCAACCATTTTCCGCTCGACGGATCTCGGCGCGACCTGGACCGAGGCAAAACGTCCGCCCGCATTCGCAAAGGCCTCGGACGGCTCAGGGCGCGCCGTCGGCCAGACCTTCTGGCTTACCCCCTGTCACGCCAACGAGCCTGACGTGTGGTACGCCGGCACGTCACCGCAGGGGCTGTTCCGCTCGGAAGACGGCGGCGACACCTGGCATCCGTTCTCGTGCATCAATGACGACCCGGAATACCGCAAATGGATGGGCACGGCGCAGGACGGCACACCGGACGGCCCCAAGCTGCACTCGGTGATCGTCGATCCGCGTGACCCGAAGCACCTGTACTTCGCGATGTCCGGTGGCGGTGTGCATGAATCGACCGACGGCGGCGAGACGTTCGCGCCGCTACTCGACGGCCTCGAAGTGGTGGAAGGTTTCGACAAGTCCGATCCCACCTTTCACGACCCGCACTGCGTGCGCATGTGCCCCACCAACCCCGATCGGCTTTACCAGCAGAACCACTGTGGCATCTACCGGCTCGACCGGCCGTCCTCACGCTGGGAGCGCATTGGTCGCAGCATGCCGGCCAGCGTGGGCGACATCGGCTTTCCGATGGTGCTGCATCCGCGCGACCAGGACACCGCCTGGGTGCTGCCGATGGATGGCCAGACGGTGTGGCCGCGCACCAGCCCTGACGGCAAACCGGCCGTGTACCGCACCCGCAACGGAGGCAAAAACTGGCAGCGGCAGGATCGCGGCATGCCGCGCAAGCAGGCGTGGTGGACGGTCAAACGGCAGGCGATGTGCGCTGACGCCTGCGATCCGGTCGGGCTGTATTTCGGCACCACCGGTGGAGAGCTGTGGGTGAGCACGGACGAAGGCTCGGAGTGGCAGTGCATCGCGCGCAACCTGCCCGAGATCTATGCGGTCGAAACGGCCGAAGTGGCCTGAGGGTGGCACGATGAAGGTGCTCATTCCCACCCCGCTGCATTCCTACACCGGCGCCGCGATGGTCGAAGCCGAGGGTGACACGCTTGATGCCGTGCTCGACGACCTCGACCGCCGCTACCCCGGCATCCGCTTTCGCGTGGTGAATGAGCAAGGCCGTGCGCGTCCGCACATGCGGATATTCGTCAACGGCATGTCGGAGTTCGATCTGTCTCGTTGCCTGGCCGAAAGTGACGAGGTAGTGATCGTGCAGGCGCTCAGCGGCGGTTGATGGAGGGCGAAGAATCGCCGCTGCCGGGCCGCCTACAGGCCGACCTAGGGGCCGACGCGGCTGCGCGTGTCGGCCCTTCCGCGCGTCAGTTGCGCAGCAGGTTCAGGTCACTCTGGATACCGCTGCGCAGGTTTGCGATCCAACGGTTGTAGCTGCGGTGGATCCTGCCGTCCCGGTAGTCGAGATTCTGGCTGCTGTGATACTCGAGGCTGTAGGCCGTGGCCGAATAGGGGATCTCGATGACGGCGTGGTGTGAGCGCAGCGACAGACTGGCCTCGATCAGCCCCGGCCGGACCACCCGCGTGCTCCAACCGAGTCGCTTCGACGCGTTCAGAATGGCCTTCTCGACGTCGCCTTGGGTGAGCCGCTTGCCGCTGGCCGAGGTCGGCACACTGTCGTTGCTCACGTTCACCAGCGGCTTGCCGGTGCACCCGCCCAACACAAAAAATGCCACCACAATCAGGATGATTCTGCTCACGTTCTGTCTCCGTCGGTCAGATGAATCTGGTTGAAAGCGCCATACATGGTGGCATTCGCATGCTACGAAAAACCGCACGATACCTGAGATCGTCAGACTGCAGGCATACGGCACAATTCATCTGACATCCCGTTGATCACCGCGACGCAGCCAGCGCAGCAGATGCGCCAGGGCGGCGCCGGGCAGGGCGGTCAGATAGCCCATCACCACAGTAATCACGAGCACCAGGGGCCAAAGATTGTGCTTCGTCGGGTCCATCAGCCCTTCCACGATGACTCGCAGCATCAGGGCGGCTGGCAGCGTCATCGCCATCACGTTCAGGCTTCTGGCAAACGAGGCGGTGCCACTGAAGCGAAGCAGGAACGAGAGAACAAAGACCACAACCACGCCGACGCCGAGCAGGCTGTCGGGTACGGTCACCTTGCTGTAGGGGGTGAGCCAGAACGGGATGCCTACAGAAAGCAGGCCCAGCATGTAAGCGCCTGCGAGCAGGCCGGTGCGTGATCGCAACACGGTTGAGCCTCCGTTCAGTGGCTTGCCAAGGTCATATTTGAGGCGAGTGATGCAGCTCACGCGCAGCAGGGTCAGCACGGGCGTAACGTCCGTCGAGGTCGCCTGTCAGGCGCTCGAAACGTGCAGGGCGGTAGTGGTATGCGCATGTGCTGGATTCATTGTGTGTTGATTTCATGCGCTGCGCCAGATGCTCATCATGCCAACCAACTCACAGGGCTCCTGACATCAGGATCTGTCCCGCTGCCTGCAACCGTGGCCGGCATTGCTCCGTGCTCAGGCGGGCGAACCAAGCGCCGGCTTGCCAGTCCTAACTGCGCCTGCCCGGAGCCGCCCCGGAAGGCCAACCCCGTCAGGCGGCTGCTTCGGAGCACACATGTTCGGACTGTTCAGGAAAGACCCCCGCAAAGCCCTGCAGCAGCAATATCAGCAGAAGCTTGAGCAGGCCATGCAGTACCAGCGCAACGGCGACATCATGAATTACTCGCTGCTCAGCGCCGAAGCTGCGGCGCTTGAAAAACAGCTGGACGCGCTGGATACGCCTGCCGGCGGGTAATTTCGCCGGAGCGGCGCGCGCTTGCTATGCTGCCGCGATGTCCCGATCGACCCGCCTCCTCGACCTGCTCCAGCTGCTGCGCCAGCACCGCGCGCCGGTAAGCGGCAAGCGCCTGGCCGAGGAACTTGGCGTGTCGCTGCGCACCCTGTACCGCGACATCAGCGCGTTGCAGGCCATCGGCGCCGACATCGAGGGTGAGCCCGGTTTTGGCTATGTGATGCGGCCCGGCTTCACGCTGCCGCCGTTGATGTTCTCGGATGACGAGATCGAAGCACTGGCGCTTGGCCTGAAATGGGTTGGTCGCCGCGCCGACGATGAACTCGGCCGGGCCGCAACCGACGCTCTCGCAAAGCTGGCTGCCGTATTGCCGGCGGAATTGCGGCATCGGCTCGACCAGTCCCCGCTGATGGTCGGCCCCGGCTGGAGCAGACCACAGGCCGTGGAGCTTTCGGTGCTGCGCTACGCCATCCGCGACGAGCAACGCCTGAGCATCCGCTACCGCGACGAGCGTGGTCGTCACTCCGAACGCACGATCTGGCCGCTCGCCATCGGGTTTTTCGAGTCGACGCGCGTCGTGGTGGCCTGGTGCGAACTGCGCGAAACCTTCCGTCACTTCCGTGCTGACCGGATTCAGGCGGCTGAGCGCCTCAACGAGCGCTATCCGCGCCGTCGCCATGCGCTGCTCAAAGACTGGCGCGCAAGCCTGCTGACAGAAACTGTCAGTGGGGCTCCCTATACTCCGGTCACCCTGTCAAACACCGAGGACAAAGGCATGAACCCGGAAATCGTTTTCTACACCAACCCTTTCTCGCGCGGCGGCATCGTGCACTGGATGCTGGAGGAAGTCGGCGCGCCGTACCGCATCGAGAAGGTCGAATTCGGCCCGGCCATGAAGAGCGCCGATTACCTCGCCATCAATCCGATGGGCAAGGTCCCCGCCATCCGCCACGGCGACACCGTCGTCACCGAATGCGCGGCGATCTGCGCCTACCTCGCTGACGCCTTCCCGCAAGCCGGGCTGGCGCCGCCCGTGGCGGAGCGCGGCGACTACTATCGCTGGCTGTTCTTCGCCGCCGGCCCGCTTGAAGCGGCAATCTCGTTCCAGGATGTCGGCTTTCAGCCGACCCCCGAGCAGCAGGCGCGCTATGGCCATGGCAGCTACCCGCTAGTCATGGATACGCTCGCCGCCGCGCTGCGCGGACGCCGCTACATTGCGGGTGATCGCTTCAGCGCTGCCGACGTATACGTCGGCTCGCACATCGGCTGGGGCATGCAGTTCGGAACCATCGAGCGACGCCCCGAATTCGAGGCCTACTGGAAAGGGCTGGACGAGCGCCCGGCCCACCGGCGATCCGCGGAGTACATCGAACAGGCCTCGGCAGCGCAGGCCTGGAAAGAGGCCTGAACCCGGCGCCCCGGTCGGGGCGCCGCTCTACACGGGGCGGTGACACGTGCCTTCCCCCGCGGTGATGAACAGCATCGTGGTCGGGCCGCTGGTACGGGCCGTGTGCCATGTGCCGCGCGGCACCAGCACGAACGCACCGCTCTCGTTCAACTCGACCAGTCTTCGCTGAAGGTGTGACGGGATACCAGATACTCGTTGCGGAACGACCCCAGCGCGCCGCCCGCAAGCCGCCCCCAGAAGCCATCATCCACCGGCAGGGGCTCGATCGACACGTCCGGGCGCAGACGCAGAAAGGTGGATTCCAGATGGTGTTTGGCCGATTCAGTCATTGAAACCTCCACAAGTGTCGTGCGGCATTCAGAGCGCCCGGTGTACCGCTGCCTTCAGGGGATAGAGACTCCGACGCGCCGGGCTCAGCGAGCAGAAACCGACTCGAAGAACGCCCACATCACGTCGTTCGCATCGAGTGCTTGTGAGGCCGCTTCCTTGCCGCGCCGTACCTCCTGCGCGCCGGGCCAGGAATGCCCGCCCTGTTCCGTCACACACAGCTGCACCGCCGCGTTGTCGCGGCAGCCGCTGTAGCGCTCGCAATAGGCGCCGGGCGTTTCGAACACGCGCACCGGGCGAGCCTCGCAGCGGTTGCGCCCGACCCAGCGCGCCACGGTGTCCGGCACGGAAACGAAGTCCATCACCTTCGATTCGTCGCGAAACGCGTCCTGCCCGGCGCCGCCGTTGAACAACACGTGCGTGTCGTTGCGTGCGTGGATGTGCAGTACCGGAACGGCGCGCGATGGCTGGCATTCCTGCATGGCTTCGGTGCCGGCCACCGACGCCACCGCCCGGAACAGGTCGGCAGCCTCGCACGCCAGCCGATAGGCCATCATCCCGCCGTTGGACATGCCCGTTGCGAAGATGCGCGCCGGGTCGATGTTCAGTTGCGACTGCACTTCGGCCACCACGGCCCGCACAAAAGCCACGTCGTCACTGTTGCGATCGCGCGCATCTCCGCAGCAGCCACCGGCATTCCACGTCGCCAGCCGGCCGCGCCGGAACTTGCTGTAGCCGTTGGGAAACACCACCACAAAGCCTTCGCGCTCGGCCGCGCCGATCAGGCCGTAGCGTTCGTCATCGGCCATATAGGCCGCGTGTCCGCCGCCTCCATGCATGGCCACTACCAGCGGCGCCGGCCGGGTCGGGTCCAGGCGGGCCGGCACATGCAGCACGTAGTTGCGCGCATCGCCCGCGAAAGGCAGCGTGCGTTCGTGCGTGCCAGCCGCCGGAGTGCCTTCCTTGGGCGCCTGTCGGCGCTCGCGCCAGCTGGAGCCATCGCTGGCGCAGGCCGCTGCGGAGCAGAGCAACGCAGCGCAGAACAGTGCAGACAGGGAAGGTTTCATGGCGGACGTGGGTGTCTAAGGAGTGAATGCCATACACATTAAATCAGCAAACTCGGCCCCGCATATACGGGACTTGTGAAACTGATTGCTCGCACTTGCCGCCGTCGTCGCACGCTCTTCCACTCCTACCCAAACGGTAGTGAGGCGCGACGGATCACGGCATGCATTGGGCCAGATTGGCTCGCGCCTGGGCTTCGTATCGCGACCTGAAGCGGTCTGTGCTGTAGATACTTTCACGCGCCAGAAAGCTGGCGAGCACCTTCTTGCGCTTCACGCGGTACAGCACGCCGGGCACCCAACGGTATTCGGCGCGAACCTGCTGATCGAATTCTGCAAAACGCTCGGGCGATGCGCCCAGAATGGCCAGGTCGATGTCCGCCAGCAACTGCTGGTCGAGGCCTTCCGGCCCCGCCTCGTGACAGGTGGCCATGATCAGATCCACCACGCGCTGCCTGATGCGCTCGTCGGCGCCGGCTTGCGCCAGTGCCTGCGCGGCCCATGCCGCGCTGCGGCGCTCATTGTCCTTGCTGCGCGTGACGTAAACCGCGTCGTGAAACCACAGTGCAAGCTCGACCTCGCCCGGATGCACGGCCAGATCGGCGGCGTCGGAAAAGTGCGCGATGCACTCTCGCAGGTGCTGCAGCGTGTGATAGCGCCGATGCGGTTCGGAATAGGCCGCCATCAGCGCGTCGAACAGCGCGGGGGGAGCGCTCAGTTGCAGCGCGCTCCACGCTCGTTCCCACGATCGTTCGAGTGATGTCATGCGCAGGCCTCCGCTTGTTGGGTGCGGGCTACGAATCTCGCCGCTTCATCCGGTACATGGCGTCGTCGGCATGGGCCATCAGCGTTGCCGAATCCGGCCCGTCCGCCGGATAGCAGGCCATGCCGATGCTGCAGGAAGGCATCCCGACATCACTGAATTCGGCGTCCAGCGGCTCGGCCATGACCTCCCGGATCTGATCCGCCTTGGCGGACACCGCTTCAGGCGAATCGATATCCGCCAACAGCACGACAAACTCGTCGCCGCCCAGGCGTGCCACCGTATCGGATTCGCGCACGCAGCGCTCCAGACGGCGTGCCACGGTGCACAGCAAACGGTCACCCACCGCATGGCCATGAACATCGTTGATGCGCTTGAAGCCGTCAATGTCGACGAACAACAAGGCCAGGCTGCCCTTGCGGCGACGCGCCGAGCGCAAGGCCGTGTCGAGGCGGTCGTAGAACAGTGATCGATTGGTCAGCTTCGTCAGCGGATCGTGGTGTGCCATGAACCGCAATTCGGCCTCGGCCTGCACCAGCGACGTCACGTTCCGGGCGACGCCGATGCGCACGCGCTCCTCTTCGGACCAGCGTGCCGCCCACAGGATGTTTACGACGCTGCCGTCCTTGCGCACATAGCGGTTCCGGAAATCGATGTGAGGCTCGCCATCCATGACGCGGCGTGCCGCGGCGAGCGTCTTTGCGCGGTCTTCCGGGTGCATGTAGCTGGTCATCAGGGTGCCGGTCATCTCGTCGGCGTCGTAGCCAAGCAAGGTCGTGCAGGTGTCGCTGACGAACACGATCCGGTTGTCCGCATCGACGACGAACACTGTATCCAGCAGCAAATTGATCAGTTTCGGGTAGAGCGCGGTCAGGTCAGCAGGCATGGGCAGAGGGGGGTCGCTTTGCGGATCGCGAAGAGTACATGCGACAGATTAACGCGGATCACGCCTTTGACACCGAACGGCCATACCAGAGCGGCAATACCGCACGCGGCCCCGACGGAGGGGTGAGCGATGCTGACTGCGATCGGTGTTGTTGCGAATGGCTCTGGGGGCCGATCCAGGAGAAACCGGCTTCAATCCGGGCCAACCAGTCCGTCAGTTTTGACGTGTGGCGAACCACGCGTGGATCAGCCCGGCCTGATAGAACGGCACCGGCGCATCAAAGCCGCCCGCCGCAATCAGCGCCGCCGTTTCGGAAGGTGGCAGCACGGCTACATCCTTCTGATAAGCAGCGCGCATCTGCGCCACCGCTTCGGGTGAAATCCCAGCGCCCGACATCATGCGGCACCACATCATTAGCTGCGCCTCGTACTCCGGCGAGCGCACATCCGCGGACAGGTCAGAGCTGGCAAGTACGCCTCCCGGCTTCAAGCGCGCCGCAATTCCGCTGAAGAGTCCGATGCGCGCATTCCGATCCAGAATGAACTGTGAGACCAGAAAGCAGGTTGCCGCATCGAAGGGCTCGGCATCGCCAAGCGAGTCCAGATACCCCTCATGAAACGCACAGCGGTGCGTAATCCCCGCCTCTTCGGCCTTGGCCCGACATACTGCCAACATCGCGCCCGACGGCTCCACTGCGGTGAAGGTCCAGCCCGGAAAACAGCGGGCCAGATACAACAATTCCGCCCCGGTGCCGGCCCCTACGCACAGCACCCGTGTATCGGCCGGCAAGTCGGCAAACACCGATTCCAGCAGGAAATGCAGCCCCTCACGAATCGGTGCGGTGCGCTCCCATCGCTGGTCGTAGACGGCGGCTTGCTGGTCGAAGATCGCTTTTATTTCATTGGATTGCATCGGGCTTTCCTGAGCAGTGCGGTGGTCAGACGAATCAGTCAGCAGCCTCCGGCGCACTGAAGGCCTTGCTGTAGAAGCCCGATGGGTCGAAGCAGCACACCCGCTTCTTTCCCGCCGCAAGCATGTCGCACGCGTCGTGAATGCGTTTTGCGCGCGTCTTGGCCTGCTTCGCAGTCGTGATCCAGTGAATCCAGTCCAGCCGTGCGATGGTCGTCGTGTCGTTCCAGGCCTGGCTGGCTTCTGGCGCTGCCGCCAGGGCGTGCTGAAGGTCGAACGGAAGCTCCGGCTCAGGCTCCTGCGCAACCGGAAGAATATCCAGCGTTACGACGTCACCGGCCTCAACGCCTGCGGCGTCGCTCAGCTCCTTGCTCACCCGCAGCCAATGGCTCAACTGGCCATCCGGCTCAAGGGTCTGTTGAAACGGGTGCCCGTTGATTGTTCCGCTCACGGTCGTTCGGCCCCTTCTCGGGAGGCATTCGCTCGCGGCCTTAGGCAGAACCACGAACATCCACTCGGGGCCGTCGCCGGGTTTCAGCGGGCGAAGTAATCTGGCTTCGAAGGGCGAACACTCTGCGGTTTGAGACATTTCCAATTCACTCACCAATACATGCAAAGCCGGTTGAGTCGCTCACGCTGTAGGCTCTTGCGCACTTCACATTGAAGGCGCGGAGGCGTCATCCGTGAGCCACATTCCGAGTCCGGCGGCTTGCTGGAAGATGGCTTTGATTTCGTCGTCGTTCATCTGCCGCCTCAGGGCTGGGAGTGGTCGCGCTGAATCTCGTAGCGCAATTCGGCCATGCCCGAGCCCATCTGCTGAACCGACATCAGACGCAAGGCCGGGTTCAAGAGCTGGCGGGGGAACAAGGGCTTGCCGCGCCCCAGCGTTGCCGAGCCGATCTGGATGATCATCTCGTCCAGCAGCCCTGCATCATGGAACTGCGCAGCCAGATCGCCGCCGCCGACAATCCAGATGTTCCGCCCGGCAGCAGCGGTCCGCATTTCTTCATGAATTCCGGCCACGTTCCCGCGCGCGAAACGGACGTCTGCGCCCTCGATCCGTTGCAGCTTACGCGTTGAAAACACCCAAGTCGGCTGCGTGTAGGGCCACGCCGAGCCGGTCTCTTCCGCAACTTTCTCCCCATTGCGCAGCAACCACTCGTAGGTTGCCGACCCCATGGCCAGGGCGCCCACGCCTTCGATGAATTCCGGATAGCTGGAGTTGTTCAGATCGCCGAGCGGGAAGAGCCACTCCAGCGAATCGTCTTCGGTCGCGATGAAACCGTCCAGACTGGTGGCGGCGTAGTACTGAGTTTTCATTGCTTAACTCTTGATGTTGAATTCAATGCGGCAGATCCCGGATCAATTGCGCCTGGCTTGGTAGAGGTGTCCCAGGCGGTCCATACAGCGCAATGCCCGCTATTTGAACTCAACCCGGTTGCGCCCTGAGCGCTTTGCCGAATACAGCGCGTCGTCGACCCGTTTGAGCAAGGCATCTGGCCGGTCGCCGGCGAGGAGGGTGGTTACGCCAAAACTCGCGGTCACCGGCTGCCCGTGTTTGAAGGGGTGGTTGGCGATGGCTGCCCGCACCCGTTCCGCGCTGCCCACCGCAGCATCGTGTCCTGCCTCGGGCAACAGCACCATGAACTCCTCGCCGCCCCAGCGGGCGTGGATGTCGACCTGGCGGATGGCCTGGTTCACCAGTTCCACGGTGGCCTGCAACACCTCATCACCCACGTCGTGGCCAAAGCTGTCGTTGACGCGCTTGAAGTGGTCCAGGTCGTACATCATCAGCGCCAGCGGCCGACCGAACCGCAGCGCGCGGTCCATCTCTTCGGTCAGACGGCGCATGAACTCCGCGCGATTACAGATGCCCGTCAGAGAGTCGGTGGTGGCCAGTTGCCGGATACGTTCGTGATCGCGCTTGCGCTCGGTGATGTCGCGGTGGTTGCAGAAAATGAGCTTGGCGCCCTTGTACAAGGCAGCGTTGGTTGTGACTTCGACATCGACTTCGTGGCCATTCTTGTGCCGGTGGCGGGTCTCGAAGAAGTCACCTGCCGGCCCGACCGATTGCAGCATGCCTTCGATCTGGCTGCGATCGAACTGGCTGTCCCACTCCCACACGTGGAGCTTCTCCACCTCGGCGCGCGTATAGCCCAGCATCGCGGCAAATCGCTCGTTCGCACGGAACACGCTGCCGTCGTCACGCAGCACCACGATGCCGTCCCGGTTCTCTTCAAAGAAGATGCGCCAAAGCGCCGCCTCGTCATCCAAGCGGTCCGATTGCTGTTCCGCATCTCGCAAACCCGGCATCTGGGCGCTCCTGGCGTGGGTGCATTGCGTCGCAAGCTTCGCCAGATGGCGCAGGAGTGACGCTGCTGCCAACATTTTAAGCGGGTGCGCTTGAAAGTGGGCAAGCACTCGTTAGGCACACAAGAGCTTGCCCGAAGGCCCGATCAAGAACGAAGAAGCCCCAAGCCTTGCAGCGTGGGGCCTCATGTCTTCGGATGCAGCCGAGACGTCCGCAGATGGGTCGGCAAGTGGGGCCGGCTTCGCTATCCGACCGCCTGGGAATGCGCCAAGACCACGTAGGGCGCAATGAGCAACGCGCATTGCGCCGCATGTTCATAACAACGTTCGCGCGGATACTTCGTCCGGCGCAATGCCTTTCAGTTATTGCGCTCTACGCGGGCTCTTGATTCGACTCATTCTGGATATGAAGTTTGTAATGCAAGAGCGGACTACGATTCCTCCTCCTCTTACTCAAAGGCCCGATGGATTTGGTCATTCCAATAGAAACTGTTCAGCACCCAGCCGCCGGGTGATTTGTAGAAAATGAACGTCCAAGGGAGAGCATGCTTCGCAGTTTTTTCAATGTAGACGAACCGAAGCAGCGACTCCCCCCGCTTGCTCTCGTCGATTAGCTCGAAACCTACCGCCGGCCCGAATCGCGCTTTGAAAATCTCGCGCTGCGATCGCGTTTGCAGTGCCAGAGCCTCGACTTCGTCTTCAGGTATGACGATATAGGCTCGCATGAGATTGAACGCAGCGACCAGGTCATTTTTTGCAACATGGTTCATCACCTTGTCAGCGATCTGCCTCGCCTCCGTCTCCGACGTTAGCGCGGCGGACGACGCACTGGCGTAAAAGCCAATCGCAATCAGGAAAACAATAACATTACGAAGCATGGGTACTCCCATCGGTAAGTAGTGCTGGAGCAGCCGTTATAGGAACTACGATTAGACAATTCCTAGAAGTCGATCCGCGTATAAAGGAGATTAAGCCGTACAGGTATAGACCTGCCCCATGCGCGAATGCGTTAGGATGCATTGGCGCCAGCTGTGAATAGGCCTGCAAGCAATAAAATCGCCACAACAGCAATGACTGTTGCAATGATGCTGATCAAAAAACCTTTGAGTAGCGTGGTGCCTAGCGTGAATGCGTAAATTGCTGATCCACCGATGAGCGCGATTGCCACGGCTATTAGCGGGTCTAAAGCAGTTTGTTCGACAAGTCCAGATAGAATTATCTGGAGAATGACGGCTAATAGTGCGACACCGAATCCCGACTTTTCGGCTCCAACCATACGGGCAGCGAACATGACTGGAAGCACCAACAAAGCTACCAGAGCTGCGGACATCAAAAGTAGTTGCGACATGGGGTTCCTATTGATGATTCACGTGCTGTGAACGTCAAATTGACTGAAATTCAGGACGCCGCTTCTCATTTTCGGCCCTGAGAATGCAGGGGCCTTAAGTTATATTCTCAGCTTGAGGGTCGCCGAAGAGCATCTTCAGACTTTGCATCGTCGTGAAGGTCGGAAATTCACCAAAGTTACATGAATGAGTCGTCTGCTCTACAGATGTGCGTGAGCATACGAAGCGATGTCGCATATGTCTATTGGATTGTGAGGTGCTGGCCGCTTAGACGTGGCTGCACCGTGACTCCGAGCTCAACGCGACAATCCGGACGGCTCCGGTTGCTGCACCTTGTAACCCCGCAACGACCGTTCAGTCACGCACCCGCGTCAAACTAACGGCGCTAACCACCGCTGCGCTTCCTGCCCACTCATGCCAGTGCGCTCTGCCCAGTCATCCAGCTGATCGCCAGCAATCTTCGGCACGGCGAAGTAGTGGCTCTCAGGGTGGGCGAAGTAGAAGCCCGACACCGCCGCTGTGGGCAGCATGGCGAAGCTCTCTGTCAGCTCCATGCCGGCGTTGTGCGGGGCGTCCAGCAGCTTGAAGAGGTCGCCCTTCACGGTGTGGTCCGGGCAGGCGGGGTAGCCGGGGGCGGGGCGGATGCCGCGGTAGGCTTCCTTGATGAGTTCTTCGTTGCTGAGTGACTCGTCGGGCACGTAGGCCCAGTGCTCCTTTCGCACCTGGGCGTGCAGCCATTCGGCGCAGGCTTCGGCGAGCCGATCTGCGATGCTCTTGAGCATGATGGCGTGGTAGTCGTCGTGGTCGGCTTCGAAGCGTTCGAGATGCGGCTCGATGCCGATGCCGGCGGTGCAGGCGAAGGCGCCGATGTAGTCGGGCACGCCGGAATCCTTGTCGGCGATGAAGTCGGCGAGGCACCAGTGCGGTTTGCCTTCCGGGCGCTCGTGCTGCTGGCGTAGGCCGTGCCAGGTCATCAGCGGTTTGTCGCGCGCTTCGGTCTCGTAGATTTCGATGTCATCAAAGCCGACGGTGTTGGCCGGGAACAGGCCGAACACGGCGCGTGCCTGCAGCCATTTGCCCTGCACGACCTGGTCGAGCATGGCCTTGCCATCGTTGAAGACGTTGCGTGCGGTCTCGCCGACGACTTCGTCGTCGAGAATTTTCGGGTAGCTGCCGGCGAGATCCCAGGTCTGGAAGAACGGCGCCCAGTCGATGTAATCGACCAGCGCTTCGAGCGGCACGTCGATCGATTGCAGGCCGAGCTTTGCGGGCTTGGGCGGCACGTAGCCTGCGACGCTGTTCCAGCGATAGCGGTTGTCGCGGGCGGCCTGCAGCTTGACCAGCGTGAGGCCTTTCTTGTTGGCGTGCTGTTCGCGGATCTTGGCGTAGTCGGCGGCCAGGTTGGTGGCGTAGTCGTCACGCTGGCCTTCGGAGAGCAGTGAGGTCACGACGCCAACGGCGCGCGAGGCGTCGGGCACATAGACCACCGGCTTGTCGTAGTGCGGCGCGATCTTGATGGCGGTGTGGGCGCGGCTGGTGGTGGCGCCGCCGATGAGCAAGGGCAGGTCGAAGCCCTGACGCTGCATCTCGGCTGCGACGTGGCTCATTTCTTCGAGCGACGGCGTGATCAGGCCGGACAGGCCGATGGCCTGCGCGCCGTGTTCCTTGGCGGCGGCGAGAATCTTCTCGCACGGCACCATCACGCCCAGGTCGATGACCTCGTAGCCGTTGCAGCCCAGCACCACGCCGACGATGTTCTTGCCGATGTCGTGCACGTCGCCTTTCACGGTGGCCATGACGATGCGGCCCTTGTTGGTCGCGCCGGTGCGCAGCTTCTCGGCCTCGATGTAGGGAATGAGGTGGGCCACCGCGGTCTTCATGACGCGGGCCGATTTGACGACCTGCGGCAGGAACATCTTGCCGGCGCCGAAGAGGTCGCCGACCACGCTCATGCCGTCCATCAACGGGCCTTCGATGACGGACAGGGGCGGCTTGCCTTCGGCTTCGAGGCGGGCGCGCACTTCTTCGGTGTCTTCGACGACGAAATCGGTGATGCCCTTGACCAGCGCGTGGGACAGACGCTTTTCGACCGGCATCTCGCGCCAGCTGAGGTCCGGGCCGCTTTCGCGCGCTTTGCCCTTCACCGACTGGGCGATGTCGACCAGCGCGTCGCCGGCGCCGGCGCGGCGGTTGAGCACCACGTCTTCAACGGTTTCGCGCAGCGCCGGATCGAGTTCGTCATACACGCCGAGCTGGCCGGCGTTGACGATGCCCATGCTCATGCCGGCCTTGACCGCGTGGTACAGGAACACGGTGTGGATGGCCTCGCGCACCGGGTCGTTGCCGCGGAAGCTGAAGCTCACGTTCGACACGCCGCCGCTGATCTTGGCGTAGGGCAGGTTCTTGCGAATCCACGCCACCGCCTCGATGAAGTCGACGGCGTAGTTGTCGTGCTCCTCGATGCCGGTGGCGATAGCGAAGATGTTGGGGTCGAAGATGATGTCTTCGGGCGGAAAGCCGTGGCTGGTGAGCAGATCGTAGGCGCGCTTGCAGATCTCGGTCTTGCGCGCAAAGGTGTCGGCCTGACCCTTCTCGTCGAAGGCCATCACGATCACGGCGGCGCCGTAGTGGCGGCACAGGCGGGCCTGGCGCAGGAATTCGGCCTCGCCCTCTTTCATCGAGATGGAGTTGACGATGCCCTTGCCCTGGATGCACTTGAGGCCGGCCTCGATCACGCTCCACTTGGACGAGTCGATCATGATCGGCACGCGCGAGATATCCGGCTCGGACGCGACGAGCTTGAGGAAGCGTTCCATCGCGGCCAGCGAATCGAGCATGGCCTCGTCCATGTTGATGTCGATGACCTGTGCGCCGTTCTCGACCTGCTGGCGGGCCACGGCCAGCGCGTCGTCGAAACGGCCTTCGAGGATCATGCGTGCGAAGGCGCGTGAGCCGGTGACGTTGGTGCGCTCGCCGACGTTGACGAACATGGTGTCGCCGCCGACGTTGAACGGCTCCAGGCCCGACAGGCGCAGCTTCTTCTCGATCTGCGGAATGCGGCGCGGCGCGAGCCCGGCGACCGCCTCGGCAATCGCCGCGATGTGCTCCGGTGTGGTGCCACAGCAGCCGCCGACGATGTTGAGCAGGCCGGATTCGGCCCATTCGCGGATCGCGGTCGAGAGCTCTTCGGGCGTTTCGTCGTAGCCGGTGGGCGACAGCGGATTGGGCAGGCCGGCGTTGGGGTGGGCCGAAACATGGGTATCGCAGATGCGCGACAGCTCATCGACGTACTGGCGCAGTTCCTTGGCGCCCAGCGCACAGTTCAGGCCGAACGAGATCGGACGCGCGTGTGACAGCGAATTCCAGAACGCCTCGGCGGTCTGGCCCGACAGCGTGCGGCCGGAGGCGTCGGTGATGGTGCCGGAGATCATCACCGGCAGGCGCTGGCCCAGGTCGCCGAACAGCTTCTCGACGGCGAACACCGCAACCTTGGCGTTGAGCGTGTCGAACACCGTCTCGATCAGGATCAGGTCGGCGCCGCCTTCCATCAGCGCCTTGGCCGAGTCGTAGTAATCGTCGAGCAGGGCGTCGAAGCTGACGTTGCGGAAACCGGGGTCATTGACGTCGGGCGAGATCGACAGCGTGCGCGAGGTCGGCCCGATCACGCCGGCGACAAAGCGCGGCTTGGCCGGGTTCTTCGCCGTGTACTCATCGGCGATCTCGCGGGCGATGCGGGTGCCCTCGACGTTGATTTCCCAGGCGAGGTCTTCCAGCCCGTACTCGGCCTGCGACACGCGCGTGGCGTTGAAGGTGTTGGTCTCGATGATGTCAGCGCCGGCATCGAGGTAGCCGCGATGGATCTCGGCGATGACCTCGGGCCGTGTGATCACGAGCAGGTCGTTGTTGCCCTTGAGGTCGCGCGGATGCGCCATGAAGCGCTCGGTCACGCCTTCGCCCCGGTACTCGCGCTCGGACAGCTTGTACTGCTGGATCATCGTGCCCGTGCCACCGTCGAGCACGAGAATGCGCTCGGCGAGCAGGGACAGGAGTTCTTCGGTGCGATCGGCTTGCATGCGTTACCTCGGGCGTTGCGTCGGCCGGATGGCGCGCTGCAAATGAAAACGGCGCCACAAATCCGGCAGGGATTTGCGAGCGCCGTTGTTCGGTTGCTGAGCCTGGCCCGGCGACGTGATCGTCAGCGTCGGGTCGCAGCGCTCCTCAGCAAGCCGGGGATTTTACCGGGACGCGGGCAGGCATGCAAAACGCTGATTTACCAGCCGTAGTGGCTGAACCAGCCGAAGCGGCCCGAGCCGACACCAATGCTGCCGTAGGGCGATACGCGCCCGCCCGACCCGAAACCCATGCCGATGCCGTAACCGAAGCGCGGTCCGAACCAGCTGTGATCACCGTCGTAGCTTGGATAGACGTAGCTGTAGCTGGTGCGGTCGACCTTGCCGTCGATGAAATGCACGTTGAAGTAGGTCGCCAGCACGCCGGCCCAATGGTTGGGCACATTCCAGTCCCACACCTCTTCGTTCAGGCGCGGAAAGCGCTCGATGCTGCGATGCGCGCCCAGCGTGCGGCGCACTTCGTCCACGGTCATGCCGGGCTTCACGCGGCCGTGGTTACGCTGCTCAAGCGCGTCGTACTGTTCGACGATGCGGCCGCTGGCATCCACCGTGTACATCCAGCTGGTTTCGCCCATGGGCTGGGTCGAATACTCCAGCGTGCGGGTGCCGTCGGGGTTGTTCCATACCTGCTTGGGTTCGCCGCGCGTGGAGATCAAAGCGGCTTCGGTGTCGAAACGGGTCTGGAAGCTTGCGCAGCCGCCCAGTCCGACCAGAGCCACCAGCACCAGCAGCCAAAGCGATAGTCTTGATTTCATGGTGTGCCTCATTTGGCCCGCAGGGCCTTGAATTGATATGGCGTCGCGCTGCTCAAGGCGACAGTCGCGCGCGCGACCATTCGCCCTTTTCGTCCAGCGTCCACGCAAAACGGTCGTGCAGCCGCGACGAGCGCCCCTGCCAGAACTCCCAGTAGTCCGGCACCAGCCGGTAGCCGCCCCAGTGCGGCGGGCGCGGCGGCTTGAGGCCGAACTTCAGCCCATATTCGGCGGCCCGCGCGACGATCACGCCGCGATCGGTAATCGCCTCGCTCTGGTGTGACGCCCAGGCGCCGATACGGTGAGTCAGCGGGCGGCTCTCGAAATAGGCGTCGGATTCTTCTGCCGACACTTTCTCTACCTTGCCTTCGATGCGCACGACGCGTTCGAGTTCAACCCAGTGGAACTGCAGCGCGGCAATCGGGTTGGCTGTCAGTTCGCGGCCCTTGCGGCTGTTGTAGTTGGTGTACCAGACGATGCCGCGATGATCGAAACCCTTGATCAGCACAATGCGCGTAGACGGCCGGCCGTTCTCGCCAACGGTGGCCACCGTCATGGCGTTGGGCTCGGGCACGTTGCGTTTCATGGCTTCGGCAAACCAGTCCTCGAACTGCACGAACGGATCTGCCAGCGCTTCATGGTCTTCGAGGCTGCCCTGCTCGTAGCTCTTGCGCAGGTCGGAAAGCGGTGGGGTACTCATGGTGGGCTCCAGATGCGATGACCCTTCGACCAGGCATCGCTTACAGCGTTTCAGCACACCGAATGATACGGCAGCGCATCAATCGCAGCTTGCTCCGGGGGCCGCGAACAGGAAGAATCGCGCCCTTGGAGTCTTTACCGACTCGTCCCGGGCAATTCCGGTCGATCTGCGTATCGGCCCGCCCGGCGGCGGAGAAATCCGCCCGCATACGGCCCGCTTCGGCGGGAATTAAACCCCGGCGCATCCCGCACCGGAGTGGCTGGAACGGACCCTGTCCGATCCAACAACGGGAGAATTCCATGTACCAAAAATCTGCCTCGCGCAGAGGCTTCATGCTGTCCGCCATCGCGCTTGCCGCGTTCGCCACCTTTGGCTCCGCCTCGGCTACGGCGGCCGCTCCCAAGAAGCTCATCATCACCGCCATTCCGGACGACGGCGACGCCGACCGCATGCGCGAGAACTTCGGCGCGCTCGCGAAGTACCTGGGCGAGAAGGCCGGCATCGAAGTCGAATACATGCACGTCGAGAACTACGCCGCCAGCGTCACGGCGCTGGCCACCGGCCGCGCGCACGTCGCCTGGCTGGGTGCGGTCACCACCGCCCAGGCGCGCATGCAGATGGGCGACGGCATCACCATTCTGGGTTGCCGTGACATCGACAAGGGCTTTGTCAGCTACTTTATCGCCAACCCGTCGATCGGTCTCGCGCCGGTGAAGGATCTCGGCGAGCTTGCCGCAGCGGCCGAGGGCAAGAGCTGGAGCTTCACCTTCGGCAGCAAGAGCAGCACCTCGGGCCACATGATGCCGCGCAAGTACTTCCTCGATCAGGCCGAAGTGGCGCCCGAGAAGGTGTTCCGCACGGTGGCCTATTCGGGCAGCCACGACGTGGTGATGCAGATGGTGGCCGACGACACGCATCAGGTTGGCGCGCTCAACTACGCCTCGTGGGACAAGGCCAGCGATGCGCTGAAGGCCAAGGCCCCGATCGTCTACAAGACGCCGCCCTACACCAACTACGCACTGACCGCCCGCGCCGATCTCGGCCCGGAACTGCTCGGCAAACTGCGCAGCGCGCTGCTCGAGCTCGACGCCAAGGACCCGAATGGCGCCAAAGTGCTGAAGTACCTGAAGGCCGGCAAGTTCATCGAAGCCGACATCTCCGAGTGGCAGGGCTACGTTGATCTGCTGCAGTCGGGCATCGACATCGGCGGCTGAGAGCAGCTGCAGGGTCTCCCGTAGGGCGGATTAGCGAAGCGTAATCCGCCGGATGAATAGCCAATGCGGCGCAATGCGCTGCGCTTATTGCGCCCTACGAGACCTGCGCGACACAACCCTTCGGGATACGTCGTCATGACCTCCGATTTTCCCGTCCGCCTCACGGACGCTTCCGTCGCCTACGCTGGCAAAACCGTGCTCGACGGCGTCACGCTGGATATCTCGGCGGGTGAGCGCGTGGCCGTCATCGGGCCGTCGGGGGCGGGCAAGACCACGCTGTTTCGACTTGTCGCCGGGCTGGTGAAGCCGGTGCAAGGCGAGGCGCTCACGCTCGGGCGCGACACGCGCGTACTCACCGGCCGCAGCCTGGATGCGCTGCGCCGCGAGCTGGGCTTTCTGCAGCAACAGGACAACCTGATCCCGCAACTGCGCGTGGTGCACAACGTGCTGATGGGCCGGCTTGGCCATTGGTGGCTGCCACGCGCTTTGCTGTCGCTGCTGTGGCCTCAGCAGATCGACCGCGCCGTGGCCGCATTGCAGCGCGTGGAACTGGCTGACCGTCTGTGGTCACTGCCGGACGAACTCTCCGGCGGGCAGCAGCAGCGCGTCGCCGTGGCGCGCCTGATCGTGCAGCGGCCCAAGCTGGTGCTGGCCGACGAGCCGGTCAGCGCGCTCGACCTGCGCCTGGGCCGCGAGATCATCGGCCTGCTCACGGAGCTGGCCACGCGCGACGGCGTGACACTGCTGGTGAACCTGCACACGCTGGACCTGCTGCAGGGCAACTTCGACCGCGTCATCGCGTTGCGCGAGGGCAAGCTTTTCTGGCAGGGCCGGCCGGATGAACTGACCCAGCAGTTGCTGCGCGAGCTGTATGGCGCCGAGTATCGCGCGCTGCATCTGGACGAGATCGCGCTGCCGGCATGAACGCTGCCGCCCTTCCTGTGCAGCACGGCAAGCGGCCGTGGGGCCACTTTGTCGCCATCGTCGCGTTGCTGCTTGCCGTGGTGGCCGCCTTCGCGGCTGCCGACTGGGACTTGGCCGCGCTGACCGATGCCGAGCGTCGTGCCGCTGCCGCCGGGCGCATGGGCGCCTGGCTGGCGGCCTTTCTGTCGCCCGATCTGTCGGCGGAGTTTCTCGCCCACAGTTGGGAGCTGACGCTGCAGACCTTGTCGGCTGCCATTCTCGGCACCGCGCTGGCAGTGGTGCTGGCCTGGCCGCTGGCCATGGGGGCGAGCCGCGCCGTATGCGTGGGTGAAGAGCGCGCCCACGGCCGCTTCATGCGCCACTTTCCGCTGCGCTCACCGGTCGCCCTGCTGTGCTCGCTGTGCCGGCTGATCCAGGACGTGTTGCGCGCGGTGCCGGACTTCGTGTGGGCCATCATTCTGGTCGCCATGATCGGGCTCGGGCCGCTCACCGGCGCGCTGGCGCTGGCGCTGAACATCACCGGCATCCTCGCCAAGGTCTACAGCGAACTGTGGGACAGCGTGCCCGAAGACCGCTACGCGCAGGTGCGCGGGCTGGGCGGCGGGCGCATTGCGACCTTCCTCTACGGCATCCGCCCGCTGGCTTCGCGCAACGTGCTGTCGTTTACGCTGATGCGCGCTGAGTGCGCGATCCGCAATGCAGCGGTAATCGGCGCGGTTGGCGGCGGCGGACTGGGCGCCGAGATCTGGTACCAGATCCGCTTCGGCGCATGGGACAAGGTCGGCACGCTGATCCTGTTCACGCTGCTGCTCACGCTCACCGCAGACCTTGCCAGCAACTACATTCGCCGCCAGTTGCGCGGCGACCCGAATCGCGCTGCTGCGCCGGTATCGTGCGCAGTGGCTGGGCCGGTGGACGACGGCATGGCCATCCGTGCGCCGCGCGCGGCCTGGTGGGCGGCCGGCTTTGCCGCGCTGGTCGCAGCCTGGTCCCTATGGTTCATGGGCTGGGGCAACCGCGGCGGACAGGACGGCGCGCCGCGCAATCACCTCGAACCCGCGCTGGAGCTGTTCACCGGGCAGGCCTGGGAGAATCTGCGCTTCTTCGAGCGTCTGCTCTCGCCGGTGCTGCAGCTGGAGTTCGTGTGGCGGGTGGTGCAGTCGGCTGCGATTCCGCTCGCGATTGCGGTGGTCGGCACACTGCTTGGTGTGGCCGGCGCCATTGTGCTGACGCGCTGGCATTCGGCGAGCTTCCAGTTGCACTCCGCCCGTTTCACCGGCGAGACGCCAGCCGCGTGGTTGCGCGCAATCCGGGCGCTGCAGCTTGCCGCAGCCCGCGCGCTGGCAATGGTTGCGCGTGGCGTGCCGGAAGTGATGTGGGCCTTTCTGCTGATCGCCTTCTTCGGGCCGGGCCTGGTGGCCGGCACGCTGGCGATTGCGCTGCACACCCTGGGTGTACTCGGGCGGGTGTTTGGCGAGGCGGTGGACAACCTGCCGCTGTCCCGCTTTGAGCCGGTGAGCGGCGCATCGCGCTCGGTTACCTACGGCGCGTTGGCGGTGCCGCTGGCCTGGCGTGACTGGATGACCTACGCCTTTTTCCAGTTCGAGAGCAATGTGCGCGCCGCCGTGGTGCTGGGGCTGATCGGGGTCGGCGGGCTGGGCTTCCAGTTTGCGTTCAACTTCGAGTGGTTCCGCTTCGAGCGCGCCGGCACCTATCTGATTGCGATGATTCTGCTGACGGTGCTGATCGACCGCGCATCGCGCCTGCTGAAGCTCGGGCGCGCCACCGGCTGAAGCCGAGGTATACGAGACGTTGAAAGGCGTATCCACAAAATACGCTAATATGCCGATCCTGCGATGGAGACTCCGGCATGAATCACCTCACGCCCAAAGAGGCGTTCGCCTTCCTCAACGACAACCCCGAAGCGCTGCTGATCGATGTGCGCAGCGAGATCGAGTATCTCTTCGTCGGCCATCCGAAAGGCGCAACTCACATCTCGTGGAATGACGGCCCGGACTGGGAGGTGAACCCGCATTTCGTCGGCGAGGTGAAGAAGCTTGCCGGTCACGGCACCGAACGCCCGGTGGTGCTGATCTGCCGCAGCGGCAACCGTTCGGTGAGCGCTGGCGATGCGTTGGTCGAAGCGGGTTTTCACAACGTCTACAACGTGGTGCACGGTTTCGAGGGCGAACTCGACGAAAACCATCACCGCGGCACCGTCAACGGCTGGCGGTTTGACGGCTTGCCTTGGGAGCAGTGCTGAGGTTTTGCCTGCCGCCGCTCAGCGCTGGCGGTTTGCCCACCCCACGAAACACAGCAGACCGAGCGCCACGAACACGCTCGCACCCGTCCCCAGCGACAGCGGCGAGGCCCACAGCAGCGGGGCCGCAACGCCGGCTGTCACCGCATTGACCCCGACCTGCGTGAAGCTCTGGCAACTCGACGCCAGGCCGCGTCGCGTCGGGAACAGGTCGAGTACCAGCAGCGTCAGGCTGGGCATGGCCAGCGCCATGCCGAAGGTGTAGACCCCGACCGGCAGCACCGACCACGGCAGTGACGGCGCAAACATGGCCGCGTGGGCCAGGTTGAACAACACGGCGGCGATCATCACGACGAAGCCGGTGCCGATGGTGCGCTGCCAGTTCCAGCGCCCGGCCACCCGGCCGGACAGCCACGCGCCCCCGATCATGCCGACCACCCCCGGCACGAACAGCCAGCCGAAAGCGCCCGGGCCGAGGCCGAGGTGTTCCATCACGAACACTGGCGCCGACAGCACGAACACGAAAAAACCGTTGAAATTGAAGGCCAGCGTAAACGCCAGCAGCAGGAAGGCGCCGCTGCCAAGCACGGTGCCGTAGGCGCGCGCGAGACGGCCCGGATGCATGGACTGGCGCGCTTCGAGCGGCAAAGTCTCGGGCAGGTAGCGCCAACTCAGCCAGGTCAGCAAGCCGGCAAAGGCCGCCAGAAAGAGAAAGATCGAGCGCCAGCCGGCGAGCATCAACAGCACGCCGCCGACCATTGGCGCCACCGCTGGCGCGATGCCGAAAATCATCATCACGCGCGACATCAGGCGCTGCGCGCGAGCCCCGTCGAAGAGATCGCGTATCACCGCGCGCCCAACCACCATGCCGGCGCCGGCGCTCATGCCCTGCAGCGCACGCCCGACCCACAGGCCTTCGATCGAGGTCGCGGCGGCGCACAGCAGCGAGGCGGCGCCGAACAGCGAGGTGGCCACGATGATCACGCGTCGCCGGCCGAAGGCGTCGGACAGCGCGCCATGCCACAGCGCCATCAAGGCAAACGTCAGCATGTAGGCGGTCAGCGTCTGCTGCACTTCGATTTGCGTCGCGCCCAGCTCGGCACCCATCGCGGGGAAGGCCGGCAGATAGGTGTCGATCGAGAACGGGCCGATGGCAGCCAGCGCAGCGAGCAGCGCGGCCAGACCGGCAGGAGAGAGCGTCATGCGGATTCCGGGTGATGCGCGGCACGCAGCCTGGCGCAGGGAGACAGCATAACGACCCCGCACAGGCCGCGATAGTTTCCTGCCTTGCGCTCAGGAGCGCGTATCCAGCGTCCTGCGGTAGTGCACGGCCTCGGCGATATGGGCGGAACTTACCTCTGCCGCGCCGGCCAGGTCGGCGATGCTGCGCGCGACCTTGAGCACGCGGTGGTAGCCGCGCGCCGACAGCCCAAGGCGTTCCACCGCCTGCGCGAGCAGGGCACGCCCGGCCGCGTCCGGCGTGCAGTGGGCGTCGATTCCGGCCGGCGGCAGTTCGGCGTTGATGCAGCCCTGTCGCGCAATTTGGCGCTCGCGCGCAGCCAGCACGCGGGCCGCCACGGTGGCGCTGTTCTCACCCGGTGTCGCGCTTTCGAGTTCGGCGACGTCGAGTGCTGGCACCTCGATCAGCACGTCCATGCGATCGAGCAGCGGGCCGGACAGCTTGCCGATGTAGCGCGCGACCTGCTCGGGCGTACACCGGCAGCGGGTTTTGGGGCTGCCGCGCTGGCCGCAAGGGCAGGGGTTCATGGCAGCCACGAGCTGAAAACGTGCGGGGAATTCCGCCCGCCGCAGGGCGCGCGACACGGTGATGGAGCCGGTTTCCAGCGGCTCGCGCAGGGCTTCGAGCACGCGCCGATCAAACTCGGGCAGCTCGTCGAGAAACAGCACGCCGTGATGCGCCAGGCTGATCTCACCCGGCCGAGGCACGGTGCCGCCGCCAACCAGCGCTGGCACCGATGCAGAGTGATGCGGAGCGCGAAACGGGCGCTGGCGCCAGCGCGCCGGGTCGAAGCTGCCCTCGATCGACTGCACCGCGGCAGTGGCAACCGCCTGCGCTTCATCCAATGGTGGCAGCAAGCCAGGCAGGCGCTGCGCGAGCATCGACTTGCCGGTGCCGGGCGGCCCGAAGAGCAGCATTGAGTGTCCGCCGGCGGCGACTACTTCAAGCGCACGACGAGCGCGCAATTGCCCTTTGACGTCGGCCAGATCGGGGGCGGACGGCGGTGTGCTGACGAGGGTGCGCGGGTGCGGGGCGATCGGCGTGTGACCGTTCAGATGTGCACACACCGCCAACAGGTCGGCGGCCGGCAGCACTTGCACGCCATTGGCCAGCGCGGCTTCGTCGGCATTGGTTATCGGCACGACCAATGCTCGCCCGCCTGCGGAGGTGGCCAGGGCGATGGCGAGCGCGCCGCGCACCGGTTGCAGGGCGCCGTTGAGTGACAGCTCGCCAACAAACTCGTGGTGCTCCAGCGCCGCCGCGTCGAGCTGGCCGGATGCGGCCAGAATGCCGATTGCGATCGGCAGGTCGAACAAGCCGCCTTCCTTGGGAAGGTCGGCCGGGGCGAGGTTCACCGTGATGCGACGTTGCGGAAACTCGAACTGCGATACGGTCAGCGCGGCGCGCACACGATCACGCGCCTCGCGCACTTCGGCGTCGGGCAGCCCGACCAGATTGAACGCTGGCAGGCCGTTTGCCAGATGCACTTCCACGGTTACCGCAGGCGCTTCCAGGCCGGACAGCGCGCGCGTCTTCACCAATGCCAGCGACATGCGAATCTCCCGTCCGTTGACCGGCGCATTGTAGCGGCCGTGATAGCGATGACATGGTGATTTATTTGGCGCTCGCATGGCATGCCGTGCTGCTATGATCCAGGGCAGCTGCCGCTTTCAGCGCTAAAACCCCACTTCGCATCGCACTACACCTGGAGAAGCCGATGTCGCAATCGACTTTCAGCCTGACCTACGACGGAGGCATTCGTGAAGGCTTCGATGCGGAGGCCGTCAAGGCCCGCGTCATCGAATTGCTCGGGCTCAACGACAAGCAGGGCGCGCGGGTTTTCAGCGGCCAAGCCGTTGTCTTGCGCCATGGCCTGACCGAAGACGATGCCGTGCGCTACTGCGCCCGACTCAACGCCATTGGCATGGCGGTGGCTCTGCGCATCGAAGACGCCCTGGCTCCGCCGCGTGCCACGCCGCCGGCTGCCCCGACTGCACCCGCGGCGAGCGGCGCGGACGACGACGCAGGTGGCATCGTGCCCTTCGAGTTCCGCGGCGAGGGGGGCGAGTTCTTCCGCATCTGGATCGTCAACATCGTGTTGAGCATCCTCACGCTGGGTATCTATTCGGCATGGGCCAAGGTGCGTACGCAGCGCTATTTCTATGGCAACACGCGATTGGCGGGGTCGAGCTTCGAGTATCTGGCCGACCCGATCCGCATTCTCAAGGGGCGGCTCATCGCCTTTGCGCTATTTGTGCTGTACATGCTGTCGGACCAGTTTTCGCCCGTGTTCGGCGTTGTGGCTTTCGTTGCGCTGATGGCGCTGATGCCCTGGATCATTCATAGCAGCCTGCGCTTCCGCAACCACAACAGCGCCTGGCGCGGTGTGCGTTTCGGCTTCGACGGCAGCCTCGGCGACGCTTATCGGAACTGGCTTTTGTGGCCTGTTGCCGGCGCGCTGTCGCTTGGCCTGTTGATGCCTTACGTGGTGCGCAAACAGGTGGCCTATTCCATCAACGGGAGCCGTTTCGGCGATACCCGTTTCGGCTTCGATGGCAGCGTGAAAGGCATCTACGTGGTTTTCGGTGCGTGTCTCGGCGTGTTGCTGTTGGGCGCTTTTGTCGCAGGGCTTTTCCTTGGTGTGGTGACGCCGGCGCTGGTCGGAACGAGCGCTGGCAGCGACCCCGGCATGCTGGGGCTGGCGCTGGCCGCTTTCGGCATGGTGCCGCCGCTGCTGGGTTACTTTTTGGCCTTTGTCTTGTTTATCGCGTGGATGACCAACTACCGGTTCAACAACAGCCGGCTGGGCATGCACCGTTTCGAGGCGGACTACCGATTTGGCTCCTACGCGCGGCTCGTCCTGGTCAACACGCTGTGCATGGTGCTGACCTTGGGCCTGTTCTACCCGTGGGCCAAGGTGCGCAGTGCGCGCTATGCGGCCGAGCACACGCGGGTCATCGCCGATGGCAGCCTGGACGATTTCGCGGCCAGTCAGGACCCCGACGTAAATGCCACGGGTGGTGAGATGGGCGAGCTGTTCGACATCGGAGTCGGCTTCTGATGCAGGTTGCAGGGCAGTTCGGCGATGGTCGGCGCGCGCGCGCGGAGGCGGCGCAGTTGCGCCGCGAAGGCGGCCGGCTGCACGTCGTGGCCGCCGACGGGCGCGCGCTGGTCGAGCCTGCGCTGGTCGACACGGTGAGCGTCAGCGCGCGCCTCGGGCGGACGCCGCGCCACATCGTTTTCCCATGCGGTGGCAGCTTCACCACTGATGAAAATGATGGCGTGGACGCCCTGCTGAGCGCGCACACGCGTTCCGGACAGGGCCTGGTGAATCGGCTGGAATCACATTGGCGCTTTGTCTTTGTGGCGCTTGTCGTAACGGTTGCGACGGTGTTCGTGGGGGTCGTGTGGGGCGTGCCGGCGGCCGCCCGGCACGTGGCCTTCCAGTTGCCGGCGTCGGTCGGCCAGGAGGCGCAACGCCTGGCCCTGGAAGTGCTCGACCGCGCTGCGTTCGAGCCAAGCCGTCTCGACGCGGCGGAGCAGGACCGCCTGCAGGCCGTCTTCGCCCCGCTGATCGAGCGCCATGCGCCACATCTGGGCATTCAGGTGAGCTTCCGCGACGCCGAGAACAGCTTCGGCGCCAACGCGTTGGCGCTGCCGGGCGGCGCGGTCATCATGACCGATCAACTGGTGGCGTTGGCGGAGCACGATGATGAACTCGTGGCCATCCTCGCCCACGAGATCGGGCACGTTGCAGAACGCCACGCGCTGCGCCGCACGGTGCAGGCTTCGGCGCTGTCCCTGGTGACCTTGCTGGTGTTCGGCGATGTCTCTTCAGTGCCCGCGCTGGCTGCGTCGATTCCGGTCGTGCTGACCGAAATGGGCTATTCGCGGGACTTCGAGCGCGAGGCAGATCTGTATGCCGTGCGCGTGCTGAACGACAGCGGTATTGCGCCTCAACGCCTCGGCGACATCCTGTCGCGGCTTGCTCCCGAACACGGCGGCAGCAGCGGTTACCTGTCGACTCATCCGCCTACTCCGGAGCGGGTGGAGATGATCCGGCTCCACGCGAATCACTGAAGTCATTGTGAGAGCAGCACACCCTTGTGCATGCCGTCCTTGACTTCTGCAAGTTGGTAAGTAATCTATTACTTGCAAACATTGCAAGATCCGCAGCAGGCATCCTGATCCCAACTACCCGTCCAGGAGATGAAGATGAGCAAGCAGTTCGAACACAGCAAACTGAAGGCACTTGTCGGCGGTCTTGCGATCGCCGCGCTGGTGCACGCCGGTGGCGCCATCGCGCAGGTATCAATGAAGTTTCACCACGATCTTCCGGAGGACAGCGCCCAACACCTGGCCGCCGAGAAGTTCAAGGCCGCGGTCGAGGAGCGCAGTGGTGGCGCGATCAAGGTCCAGTTGTTCCCCAACAATGCGCTGGGTGACGACGTCGAGGCGACCCAGCAGATGCAGTTCGGCGCGCTTGAGTCGGCCATCATCCCGACGGCCAAGCTGTCGAACTTCGTGCCGGCAATGCAGATCGTCGATCTGCCCTTCCTGTTTCCGTCCCCGGCCATCGCGCACAAGGTGCTCGACGGCGCGGCGGGCGACCGCTTGCTGGCCACGGTCGAGAAGGTCGGCCTCAAAGGCGTGACTTTCTGGGAGAGCGGCTTCAAGCAGTTCACGTGTGACCGCGCGGTCACCGGGCCGGCCGATTTCGCGGGGCGCAAGGTGCGCGTGATGCAAAGCCCGATCATCATGGAGCAGTTCCGCGCGATGGGCGCCAACCCGGTGCCGATCGCCTTTGGCGAGACCTACAACGCGCTGCAGCAGGGTGTTGTCGACTGCCAGGAGAACCCGCTGGTGTCGATCACCAAGATGAAGTTCTACGAAGTGCAGTCGGACGTCGTGATCAGCAACCACGCTTATCTGGCCTACGCCTTCCTGTTCAGCAAGCGGTGGTTCGACGCGCAGAAGCCCGAGCACCAGAAACTTCTGATGGACGCCGCACGCGAGATGACGGCCTTCCAGCGCGAAGAGACTGCCCGTCGCGAGGCCGGCTACGTCGACACCATCAAGACCAGCGGCACGCGCGTCAGCACACTCGACGACAAGCAACTGTCGGCCTTTCGCGAGGCCACCGCGCCGGTGCACGACAAGTTTGCCGCCCAGATCGGCACGGATCTGATGGACGCCTTCAAGCAGTCCATCGCCGCCGCGCGCTGACTCTTGCACGGGGCCGGCCGCCAGCCGGCTCCGACCTTTCCCGCTTCCCTTCCGGAGTCTTCCAATGCGGAAACTCGACCTTCTCGTGTCGCGTTCCGAGGAAGTGCTCATCGGCGTGCTCATCCTGAGCGCCTCGGTGATCCTCTTCGCGAACGTCGTCGCTCGATACGCCTTCAATGCCGGCTTCGCCTGGGCCGAAGAACTGGTGCGCTACCAGATCGTGTGGATGGTCTTCCTCGGTGCCAGTGTTGCGGCGCGGCAGGGCATCCACATTGGTGTGGATCTGCTGATCAAGTTCAGCCCGCCGGGCATCGCCAAAGCCATCGATCTGCTGGTGCACGTGATTGCCGTGGCCTTCTGCGGTTTCCTGGTGTTCTACGGCGTGGAACTGGTCGCACAGACGCGCGCCTTCGGTCAGGTCAGCCCGGCGCTGCAGATGCCGATGTGGCTGGTGCAGCTCGCGATCCCGGTCGGCGCCGCGCTGATGGGCGTGCGCTTCACGCAGCAGTTCTTCCGCAGTCTGCTCGGTCGCGAGCAGCAAGCGGCCCACCTCGAACAGATCGGGTGATGCCATGGTCACGACTTTCCTGATTCTTCTTGCGGTGCTGCTGATCATCGGCGCGCCGATCTTCATCGCGCTGTCCGGCTCAGTCATGACGGCCATGGGCACCGGCAGCCATGTGCCGCTGGCCATCGTCATCGAGCGGCTGTTTGCGGGGCTCGACAAGTTCTCGCTGATGGCGATTCCGTTCTTCATCCTCACCGGCAGCCTGATGGGCGTCGGCGGGCTGTCGCAGCGCATCGTGCATTTCGCCAACCTGCTGGTCGGGCGTTTTACCGGCGGTCTGAGCATCACGGCGGTGAGCTCAAGCATGTTCTTCGGCGCCATCTCGGGCTCCAGCCCGGCGACGGTGGTGGCGGTCGGTGGCTTGCTGTATCCGGCGATGCGGCGCGACGGCTATTCCGGCCCGTTCTCCATCGGCGTGATCATTGCCTCGGGCTCGCTCGGCATCATCATTCCGCCGTCGATCGTGATGATTGTCTATGCCGCGGTCACCGGCGTGTCGGTCGGCGCGCTGTTCATGGCCGGTATCGGCGCGGGTGTGCTCTACGCCGCGTGCTTCATTCCCTACTGCGTGTGGCGCGCCAAGCGCGACGGTGTCAAGCCGATGACGCCGCCGACCTTGCGCGAGCTGTGGCAGGGCCTGAAGGATGCCGCCTGGGGCCTGGGCGTGCCGGTGGTGGTGCTTGGCGGCATCTACGGTGGCGTGTTCACGCCGACCGAGGCCGCGGCCGTGTCGGTGGTGTATGCGCTGCTAGTGTCGGCCCTGATCTATCGCGAGAAGACCCTCGGCGAGCTGTTCCGCACCATGATCGACGCGGCCACGACCACCGCGCAGGTGATGATCATCCTCGCCGCGGCATCCGTGCTGGCCTGGTTCCTGACCAGCAACGGCCTGGCCGTCGCGGTCGCCAACGCGGTGCTGTCGCTGTCCGAGAACCCGTATCACATCTTCCTGCTGATCAACGTCACGGTACTGATCGTCGGCATGTTCCTCGACGCCGCTTCGATCATGGTGATCCTCGCGCCGCTGTTCTACACCATCGGCATGAAGGTCGGCATCGACCCGGTGCATCTGGGCGCAGTGCTCACCGTCAATGGCGCGATCGGCATGTTCACGCCGCCCTTCGGCCTGAACCTGTTCGTTGCCAGCTCACTCGGCGGGGTGACTTACCTGCAGGCAGTACGCGGCTCGCTGCCCTTCATCGGGATTGCGATCGTCGCGCTGATCCTGCTCACCTATCTGCCTGCCGTAAGCATGTGGCTGCCCAACGCCGTGTATGGCGGTTGAGCGGCACAAGCGTAAAGAGGAGAAGCCCTTGGAACCAGTGACCATGACCCAGGCCCCCCCACGCGGAGCGCTGGCGCGCTCGCACGAAGGCATCGTCACCAGCCCGCATACGCTAGCTACCGAGGCCGGGCTCGCCGTATTGCGTGACGGCGGCAATGCCATCGAGGCGGCCATCGCCATGGGCGCCTGCCTGGCAGTGACCTATCCGCACTTCACCGGGCTTGGCGGCGATGCCTTCATGATCATCGCCGACGCCTCGGGGCGCGTGCGCAGCCTGTCCGGCATCGGTCAGGCTGCGCGCCAGCTGCCGGCCTATGAGGGGGCGATTCCTGTGCGTGGTCCGGGCTCGATGCTGACCAGTGCCGCGACGGTCGATACCTGGGGCAAGGCGCATGCCCTGTCGCGTGACGACTGCGGCGGCAGCATGGACTGGGGCGCCTTGCTGGAGCCGGCCATCCGGCTTGCGCGGGACGGCTTTCCGATCACGCCGTCGCAGCGCTTCTGGCTCGACTTCCGCGCGGCTGAGATGAACGTGCTGAGCGGTGTCGCCACGCGCTTCCTGCGCGCTGGCGCAGTGCCGGATGCGGGCTTCCGCGTGTCTCAGCCACAACTGGCCGGGTCGCTGGAGCTGATCGCAGAGCATGGTCACCGCGACTTCTACGAAGGGCGCCTCGCCGAGCGCATCGCGGCGGGCCTGGCTGCCGCCGGCGCGCCCTTGGATGCAGAGGATCTCGCCGCCACCGCGGCGCGGCTTGAGACTCCGCTACGCGTGCCCTACCGCGACGGCGAGCTGATCGCCCATCAGCCGCCCACGCAAGGCATGACCACGCTCGGCATCATGGGCATTCTTGATCGCTTTGACCTCGCGGCGGTGGCCGAGGGCAGCGCCGATCACTACCACCTGCTGGTCGAGGCAGTGAAGCTGGCCTTCATGGACCGCAACCGGCACCTTGCCGATCCGGATTTTCATGACGTGCCGGTCGAGCGCTTGTTGTCGTCGGATCACCTCGCGGCCTCCGCGGTGTCTATCGATCCCCGTCGCGCACGCGCCTGGCCACATGCATTCCGCCACGGAGACACGGTTTTCCTCGCCGCGGCAGACCGCTTCGGCAACGCCGTGTCGATGCTGCAGACGGTGTACTACGACTGGGGCAGCGGGGTTGCGGTGGGCGACACCGGCATGCTGTGGCACAACCGAGGTGCGGCCTTCAGTCTCGACCCGGCGCACCCCAACGTGCTGGCGCCCGGCAAGCGGCCGTTCCACACGCTCAACCCCGGCATGTATCTGGAGAACGGGCGCCCGCGCCTGCTCTACGGCACCCAGGGCGCGGACGGGCAACCCCAGACGCTGGCGGCAATCCTGACCCGCCTGATCGACTATGGCCTGGACCCGCTCAGCGCGCTCGCCCGACCACGCTTCCTGCTCGGGCGCACCTTCTCGGACAGCCGCGACACCCTCAAGCTGGAAGAGGATGCCGGCCCGGCAGTGTTTGACGAACTGGCCCGCCGCGGCCACGAAATCAGCCCCATCCCCGCGCAAAGTCCGCTGGCCGGCCACCCCGGTGCCATCAGGATCGGGCCGGACGGTTTTGCCGGGGCGCATGACCCGCGCAGCGATGGCGTCGCGCTGGGACTGTGAGCAGCTAGAATCCGGGCACCGACAGGAAGCGCAGATGACCGAAACCTCCACCAAGACCCGCGCGCCGAGCGCCCGGCGCAATGCCGGCGAGACACGTGAGCGCCTGCTGCAGGCGGCCACCGAGGAGTTTTGCGAGCGCGGTTACGACGGCGCGCGCATGGAGCGCATCGTGCGCAGCGCCGGCTGCAACATCCGCATGGCCTACCACTACTTTGGCGACAAGGAAGGGCTGTACCTGACGGTGCTGGAGCACATCTACGAGGATCTGCGCTCGAAGGAGCGCGAGCTCAACTTCACGCATCTGGAGCCGGTGGCCGGCATGCGGGCGCTGGTTGAATTCACCTTCGACCATATGGCCGACCACCCCGAGTTCATTGCGCTGGTGCGCAACGAGAACCTGCTCGGCGGGCGCATGCTGAAGAAGTCGGGAAAAGTCGCGCAGCAGAGCACGCCGCTGGTCGGCATGATCCGCGAGACGCTGCAGCGCGGCGAGCAGGCCGGGCTGTTCCATTCAGGCGTAGACCCGCTGCAGCTGTATGTATCGATCCTGTCGCTGGCGCTGACCCACATCTCGAACCGCCACACTCTGTCGGCGATCTTCGAGAAGGATCTGGCGGATCCGGTCTGGCTGGCCGAACGGCGCAAGCATGCGGTCGAGGTGATTCTTGCCTACCTGCAAAGCAAACCGGCCTCGCAAGAGGCCGGCTGAAGCGAGCACTGCGGTCGGTGTCAGGGCTTGATGTAGGTGAAGCCCTGCGTTTGCAGAATGCTTAGCTGCGCCACGCCGGACGGCACGACATCTGCCTGACTCACGTCGTACAGGTTGTCGAGTTTGACTTCGCGACCCTGCAGCGTGTTGGCGCAGACCTGGAACTGCACGCCCTTCTGCTTGAGACCGGCAATGCGCGCCTGCATCTTCTCGTCGGCATTGGCGCTTTTCATCCTGGTCAGCTCGCGATCCTCCGGATACAGGAGCAGTGACAGACCATCGCCATGCATGACCACCTTGACTTCAATGTTGCCGTCTCCGACCGCATTGATGTGGTTCTGCACGTTGCCTAGCGCAGCATATTGCTGAGCCGCTTCGCCACCGTTGATGTGGTACACGACCTTGTGTTTGTCGGCTGCGCTGGCAAGGCTTGCGAGTGCGACGCAGGCGACGGCCAATCCTGATTTGATCCAGTTCATGAAGCGCTCCTGTGGGGAAGTGTGCGCCGCGCTGCGCTCTGACGGCGAGCCGGCTCATCGCCAATACCTTAGGGACTGATTACTTTCTTTCCAGAGGTGCCAGGCCGCAGCTCAGGCACCCGGATCGACGGTCTTTCGCGCCGCTTCCAGTTCAGCAACCCGATGTTCCAGATCGGCCAGGCGCTGACGCGTCTGCGCCAGCACGTCGCGCTGGATGTCGAATTCCTCGCGTGTCACCAGATCAAGCCTGTTGAAAGCGCTGCCGAGCAGGGCGCGCGCGTTCTTCTCGATGTCGCCGACCGGGCTGCTGGCGGCCAGCTCGGCCAGCTTTGCACCGATTTCGTCCAGGAAGCGTGGGGGCTGGTTCATGTCGTACTCCGCGTGATTGCAAGTCAGGTAGCCAGTTTAGCACCGCCCCCGGCACGCCGTCGGGCGCCGGAACAGGGCGAATGCACCAAAGTAGTGCGATTCACTGCTTTTGTGCATCGCTAATGCACAGGGAATTTCCGGGTGGGACGGTTGGCGTGGTTCAAGCCGCTGAAAAATATCATGTTTCAAAATCTGGCATGGAACGTGCAAATGGCCTTCTGCCAGCTAACGACTGCGTGAGGAAGTGACATGCAAGCCCCGACAACATTCGCAGCACCCGATGACAGGAGATTCCCATGACCATGAAGTTCATCACAGCAATCATCAAGCCCTTCAAGCTCGACGAAGTGCGCGAAGCGCTCTCCGCCATCGGCGTACAGGGCATTACCGTGACCGAAGTCAAAGGCTTCGGCCGCCAGAAGGGTCACACCGAGCTCTACCGCGGCGCTGAGTACGTGGTGGATTTCCTCCCGAAAGTGAAGATCGATGTCGCCATCCGTGCCGACATGGCCGAGCAGGTCATCGAGACCATCGAGAAATCCGCCGCCACCGGCAAGATCGGCGACGGAAAGATCTTCGTGTTCGACGTCGAACAAGTCATTCGTATCCGGACCGGCGAAACCGGCACCGACGCACTGTAAGCAAGGGAGCCTACACATGAAAACATCGTTCAAAACCCTTCTCGCGCTTGGCGCGGCCGGCGTCGCCGCCCCCGCGCTGGCCCAGGAGCCGACCATGGCGGACGTGATGACCAACGTCTTCCATCTGCAGTACGCAATGGACACCTTCTACTTCCTGGTGTGCGGCGCGCTGGTGATGTGGATGGCCGCCGGCTTCTCGATGCTCGAAGCCGGTCTGGTGCGCGGCAAGAACACCGCCGAGATCCTGACCAAGAACGTTGCGCTGTTCTCGATCAGCTGCGTCATGTACCTCGTCTGCGGCTACGCCATCATGTACGGCGGCGGCATCTTCCTGTCCGGCATCGAAGGCGGTGAAACGCTGGTCGAGGACGCACTGGGCGCGATGGTCGAGCAGGCCGACTTCACCGGCGACTCGGTCTATTCCGGCGCTTCGGACTTCTTCTTCCAGGTCGTGTTCGTTGCGACCGCCATGTCGATCGTTTCCGGCGCGGTGGCCGAGCGCATGAAGCTGTGGGCCTTCCTGGCTTTCGCAGTGGTCATGACCGGCTTCATCTACCCGATGGAAGGCGCCTGGACGTGGAACGGCGACGACGTGTTCGGCATGTACAACCTGGGTGACCTCGGCTTCTCCGACTTCGCTGGCTCCGGCATCGTCCACATGGCTGGCGCAGCTGCCGCCCTGGCTGGCGTGATCCTGCTCGGCGCACGTAAGGGCAAGTACGGCCCGAACGGCGAACCGCGCGCGATTCCCGGTGCCAACCTGCCGCTCGCCACGCTCGGCACGCTGATCCTGTGGATGGGCTGGTTCGGCTTCAACGGTGGTTCGGTGCTCAAGCTTGGCGACATCAGCAGTGCCAACGCTGTTGCGATGGTGTTCCTGAACACCAACACGGCCGCTGCCGGTGGCGCAATCGCCGCGATCATCGTGTCCAAGATGATGTTCGGCAAGGCTGACTTGACCATGCTGCTCAACGGCGCACTGGCCGGTCTGGTCACCATCACGGCTGAACCCTCCACCCCGACCCCGCTGCTCGCCACGCTGTTCGGCGCTGCCGGTGGTGTGCTGGTGGTGCTGTCGATCACCACGCTGGATCGCGTCTTCAAGATCGATGATCCGGTCGGCGCGATCTCGGTGCACGGTGTGTGCGGTCTGCTCGGCCTGCTGCTGGTGCCGGTCACCAACGGCGACGTGACCTTCTTCGGTCAGATCGTCGGCGCCCTGACCATCTTCGTGTGGGTCTTCGGTTGCAGCCTGATCGTGTGGGGCGTACTCAAGGCAGTGATGGGCATCCGTGTCACCGAAGAGGAAGAGTACGAAGGGGTCGACCTGGCCGAGTGCGGTCAGGAAGCCTACCCGGAGTTCGTCAGCAAGTAAGCGCGTAATCCGCGCAAAAACGGAGGCGCCTGCGGGCGCCTCTTTTCTTGCATGCGGATACCTGAGTACGACGCGTCAGACGTCAAAGCACCATCTTGGTGCATCAGGCCCAGCCTGGGCACCGGAAACGTTAGCGCCTTGTGATGGTCGCGTCCTTGCGAATCTTTATGGCCTCGCAAATTGCTGTTTTTAAATCATTTATTACGATTTTTTGAATCTGGCACGCTACCTGCTAGTTAGTCATTGCAGAACACCCCACCTTTAACAGGAGAAGTACACATGAAGAAAACTCTCATCGCTGCCGCTGTTCTGGCCGCAACCCCGTTCGTTGGTGCCAACGTCGCCATGGCGGAAGGCGAACTGCCGATCTCCGCCAACATCAGCATCGTTTCCGACTATGTGTTCCGCGGCGTCAGCCAGACCGACAACGATCCGGCCCTGCAGGGCGGTCTTGACTGGTCGCACGACAGCGGCTTCTACCTGGGCTTCTGGGCGTCCAACGTGTCTTGGCTGAATGACCTCGAGCTGGGCACCAACAACAGCCTCGAAACCAACTTCTACGGCGGCTACGCCACCGAAGTCGGTCCGATCGGCATCGACGTCGGCCTGCTGCAGTACTACTACCCGGGTGACTACGGCGGCGAGTACAAGGCAGACGGTGGCGAAAAGCCGCATACGCTCGAAGGCTACATCGGTCTGTCGTGGGAATTCCTGTCCTTCAAGTACTCGCACTCCTTTACCGACCTGTTCGGCGTGCCGGACTCGAAGAGCTCCAAGTACTACGACCTGTCTGCCTCCTATGAAGTCATGGACGGCCTGACGCTCGACGCGCACTACGGCTATTCGAGCATCCATGGCTCCGACAACTACAAGGACTGGAAGCTGGGCGCGACCAAGTCCTACGGTGGTTTCGATTTCGGCCTGCACTACACCGACACCGACATCAAGGACAACAAGTGGGCCGACGAACGCCTCGTCCTGTCGGTCAGCAAGAGCTTCTGATTCACGCACTACAAAGCGCTGTCGGACTGGTCCCCTCCTCGCCAGTCGGACTCTACGGGCACCTTCGGGTGCCCGTTTTTTTGGCGCAAAAAAAAACGGCGGGCATGGCCCGCCGTCCTTGCAAGCATTGCAGCCGCAATCAAGCGACCCGGGCGAACGCCTTGTCGATCTCCGCACGCAGTTCGGCGTAGGTGTTGGTCACCGGATACTGCGGAAACTCGCGGATGACGTTTTCCGGCGGATGGAACAGGATGCCGCCGTGGGCCTCGCCCAGCATCGCCGTGTCGTTGTACGAGTCGCCCGCCGCGACGACGGTGAACTTCAGTTCCTTGAAGCGGCGCACGGCCTCGCGTTTCTGGTCCGGCATGCGCAGGTGGTAGTTCACCAGACGGCCGGCAGCGTCGGCCTCAAGGCTGTGGCAGAACAGCGTCGGCCAGCCGAGCTGACGCATCAGCGGGTGAGCGAACTCGTAGAAGGTATCGGACAGGATCACCACCTGATAGTCCTCGCGCAGTTCGTCGAGGAAGGCGCGAGCGCCGTCCATCGGGCCCATCGAAGCGATCACTTCCTGGATCTGCGGCAGGCCCAGCTTGTGCTCGGCGAGGATGTCCAGACGGTACTTCATCAGCGTGTCGTAGTTCGGCTCGTCGCGCGTGGTGCGGCGCAGCGCCGGGATGCCGGTGCGCTCGGCGAATTCGATCCAGATTTCGGGGACCAGCACGCCTTCGAGGTCGAGACAGACGATTTTCACGGCAAAGCCTTTTGTGGTGGGCAAAAACAGCGCGCGATTGTAGCACCGCGCCGCCGTCGTTCAGGCCCGTGTGCCGCTTCGCGTGTCGGTGTCCGCGGCCCCCACTGCGCTGGCGAGTTGCCGCAGCACGTCCTTGTCCTGCTCCAGCGCCAGCGCCGCTTCGGCGTGAGCCAGTGCCTGGGCTGCGTGCAGGCGCGCCGGCTCGCGCAGCACGTCTCCCATGCGTGCCAGCATCGCCAGGGCCTTCTGCAGGCGCATGTGCACTTCGACCAGCGCCGCTCCGTCGCGGGCGACGGGGCTGAATACGTCGTTGAAGAAGTCGACTATTTCGAGTGTCGGCAAATACACCCGCGGGCACTGTGCTTCGCCCTGTGGCCGGCCGTCGGTTTCAGCGCAGTGCGACAGTACGCGTACGGCACGGCCGATCACGTCGATGGCCGTGGCGGGATCATTGACGGCCGGCGACAGCGCCCGCGAGGCAATCTCGGCCAGCACGGAGAGGCCGAAGCGCGGGTCCTGGTAGAAAGAGCGATCGTTGCCGACGATGAAGGCGGCTTCGGTCAGTCCGGCCGGCGCTGCGTCGCCAAGCACCCAGGCGATGGGCTTTGTGGGCTCGATGTAGCTGCCGGGCAGTGCTGCCACGAACACCTGGCCGTCGTGCTCCTGCGCCCAGGACTGCAGCACGCCGACGTCGATGTGCTGCACATAGCCGATGCGCTCGTCGTGAACCGGGCGGGCCGCGGCGGGAACATCCTCCGGGCGTTCGAGCAGACACGCGCCATGGCAAGGCGTGCGGACCCAGTTCGCGAGTGCTTCGGTGGTCGCCATCTCTACGCGCAGCGTCGTGTCGTCGACGCGGCCGAAAGCCGACAGATGCTCGATCCAGCGCAGCAGGGTGACGACGATGAGCACGATCACACCCAGCGTGAAGATGAACAGCGTCACGCGCCCCTGCTCACCGTAGAGCCCGGTTGCCAATGCGACGATGCCCAGCAGCGAGAACAGGAAGCTGCCGATGAAGGTCGCCAGCACGTTCTGCGTGGTGGTGTCCTCGCGCAGCAGCCGGGTCGCACGCGGCGTGACCTGGCTGGTTGCGGCGGCGTAGGCGGACACCATGGTGGTGAGCGAGAAGGTAGTCACCGCCAGCATGCTGCTGGCGAGAATGGTCAGGATGCTGTCGACCGAATCAGCGCCGATGCGGGTCGCCAGGTCCTCTGGAATGTGGTCACGCAGCAGGCCGGCCGACGCGACGGCCGCCACGGCCAGCAACGAAATCAGCGCTGCGCGCACCCACAGGCGGCGCGAGAACTGCATCCACAACCATTCCCAGCGGGAAGTCATCGCATCACTCCAGGCAGCTCAAACACTGATTCTTCGCGATCCCGGGCTGCGACACAATGCTTGGCGTCAATCGGCCGGAATGGCGTCCAGCCTCTCTTCGAGCTCAAGCCAGCGCTGCTCGGCGCCCTCGATGCGTGTCGCCAGCTCGGTCTGGCGCCGCTGCAGGTTCTGCAGCGCGGCGGCGTCGGCTTCGGCGTAGAGCGCCGGATCGGCCAGTTGTTCGTCGATCTGCGACTTCTCGCGCTGCCAGGCTTCGAGTTTGCGATCGAGCTGGTCGCGCTCCTTCACCAGCGGGCGGCGCTCGACCAGCCGGGCCTGACGCTCGGCCGCAGCCTGACCGCGGTCAGCCTTGCGGGTGGCCTTGTCGGCGGTCTGATCGGGGCACTTCTCGGAGGCGGCAGCCTGGGCGCGGCGGCCTGCCAGCCATTCGCGATAGTCGTCCAGATCGCCGTCGAATTCCTGCGCCACGCCGTCATCGACCAGCACGAAACGATCGCAGGTCGCCCGTAGCAACGCTCGATCGTGCGACACCAGCACCATGGCGCCGTCGAAGTCCTGCAGCGCCAGCGTCAGGGCGTGGCGCATTTCGAGGTCGAGGTGGTTGGTCGGCTCGTCGAGCAGCAGCAGGTTGGGTCGGCCCCAAATCAGGATGGCCAGCGCCAGCCGGGTTTTTTCGCCGCCCGAAAACGGTGCGCAAGGCGTTGTCGCCGGCGTGGACGTGCCGCCCACGCCATCCCCGCGGAAGTCGAAACCGCCGAGGTAGTCGCGCAGCTCCTGCTCGCGCACCCGCGGGTCGAGCCGCAGCATGTGCTGCAGCGGCGATTCGTCCGGCCGCAGGGTTTCGAGCTGATGCTGGGCAAAGTAGCCAGTGACCAGCCCCTTGCCTTCGCTGCGCTCGCCGGCAGTGAGTTTGAGTTGGTTGGCGAGCAGCTTGATCAGTGTCGATTTGCCCGCGCCGTTGCGCCCGAGCAGGCCGACGCGCTCGCCCGGGCGCAATTGCAGCTTGAGCCCGGACAGCACCGTCTTGTCGCCATACCCGGCCGCGCCGTCGTCGATCTGCAGCAGCGGGTCGGGTGCGGGCGGGGCGTCGCGGAAGGAAAACGTGAACGGCGAATCGACGTGCGCCGCGGCGATGCGCTCCATGCGTTCCAGCGCCTTGATGCGGCTCTGCGCCTGGCGCGCCTTGGTGGCCTTGGCGCGGAAGCGGCGTACGTAATCTTCCATGTGCGCGATCTCGCGTTGCTGGCGCTCGAACATCGACTGCTGCTGGGACAGCCGCTCGGCGCGCTGGCGCTCGAAGTCGGAGTAGCCGCCGGAGTACAGCGTGACGCGCTGCTGCTCGATGTGCAGCACATGGCTGACGCAGGCGTCGAGAAAATCGCGATCGTGCGAAATCAGCACCAGCGTGCCGGGGTAGGCCGACAGCCACTGTTCCAGCCAGATCACCGCATCGAGGTCGAGGTGGTTGGTTGGCTCGTCGAGCAGCAGCAGATCGGAACGGCACATCAGCGCCTGCGCGAGGTTGAGGCGCATGCGCCAGCCACCCGAGAAATCCGACACCGGCCGTGCCAGATCGCCCTGCGTGAAGCCCAGGCCGTCGAGCAGCGCAGCCGCTCGCGCCGGCGCAGCGTAGCCGTCGATCTCGCCGAGCCGCGCGTGCAGCTCGCCGATGCGTATGCCCTCATGTGCGTCTTCGGCCTCGATGAGCGCAGCTTCGATGGCGCGCAGCTCGGCGTCGCCGTCGAGCGCGTAGTCCAGCGCGGAGCGGGCCAGCGCCGGGGTTTCCTGAGCAACGTGGGCGACGACCCAGGCCGCCGGAATTTCCAGGTCGCCCTCATCCTGATGCAGCTCGCCGCGCAGCATTGCGAAGAGGCTTGATTTCCCGCTGCCGTTGGCGCCGGTGAGGCCGACATGCCAGCCCGGATGGAGCTGCAGCGAGGCACTTTGGAACAGGACTCTGGCACCTCGGGCGAGGCGTAAGTTACGTAACTGGATCACTTGGCGGCATTCATTTCGTTACAAAGGCGGTATTCTATCGGCTTGGACGCTCGTAACCCCGTCCCGGGTGCCTTTTGCGCACCTTGGCCCCACTGCATGACGGATCCATGATGCCCAAACGCCTTATTTTTGCCGTACTTCTGTCCCAGACCCTGTTCGCCCACGCCAGCGAATCGGACGATGTTCTCGATCGCGCGCGCGCCATGATCGAACAGGGGGAGAGCATGCGCGAAGCAGCAGAAGAACGCTTCCGCGCAGCCGAAGCCGACTGTTACAACACGTTTTTCGTGAACCGTTGCCTCGATCGCGCGCGTCGTGCCCGCATGACCGATATCGAAGCCGCGCGCGAACTCGAGCAGGGCGGCAAGCGCATGGAGTTGGCTGAGCGCATGCGCCTGGCCACCGAGCGCAAATCGCCGATCGACATGCGTGCCGGCCGTCTGGCGCCCAAGCCCAGCGCCGTCACCGAATCCGAGCAAAAGGCTCGCGAGGCCGAACTGGCAAAGCTGCCCGCCGCCGAGCGTGAAGCGATCTATGCCCGCGAACTGACCGAGCGTCTTGAGCGCCGTGTGCGCGAGATTCAGGAGCAGGGCGCCGCCGCAACGCGTGCCGTGGTCCAGCCCGTGCAGCGGACGCCGCCGGCCAAGCCTGCAGCGCAGCCGCTGAGCGAGGAAGAAGCCGCGCGCATTCGCGAAGAGCGTGAGCAGGCGGCGCGTGAAGCCGCCGCGCAGGACGCTCTGCCCGCGCCGGGCATTCCGGTCGAGGAAGCCGAGCGCGTGCGCGCCGAACGTGAGGCCGCTGCGCGTGAAGCCGAAGAACGTGCTGCCGAGGAGCGCGCAGCCAAAGAGCGCGCTCTGGAGGAGGCCGAGCTCGAGCGTCAGCGGCGCGAGAAAGCGCCTCCGCCGCCGGTGGTTGAAGAGCCGGTAGCCCCGGGTGCCGTCAGCGACGAGGAGGCCACGCGCATTCGTTCCGAACGCGAAGCTGCAGCCCGTGAAGCCGAACAACGCGCAGCGGAAGAGCGTGCTCGGCGCGACGCCGAACGGGCCAGACTGCGTGGAACGGAGGTTCCTGCTCCGGCGCCCGCAGCCGAGCCTGTTCCCGAGCCGGTGCTTGCCCCAGAGCCGGTCCCTGAGCCAATTCCCGCTCCGGCACCTGTCCCTGAGACAGTCGCGGAGCCGGCCCCCGCGAGTGAACCGGCGCCGGCACCTGAGGTCGCACCGGCGGCCGAACCTGAGATTCCGGTGATACTCGACCCCCCGCCCAACCTCACTGGCAGCTACCAGTTGCTGCCCGAGACCCGCAATCCGCCGATCTTGCCGGGCGCACCGGCCGAGCGGCGCTTGCTGCCCGAGGTGATTCCACTGATCGATCTGTCGGAGATTCCGGCGGAGGAGTTGCAGCCGCTTGAGCCGCTGAAGTAACCGCAAGATGACGGGGCGCGAAAGCGCCCCGTTTCACATTCAGTCGACGACCTTCACCGGCCCGACGCCTGACGGAATCTGCAGACGTGCGCGCAGTTCGCGCGTGACCTCGATACGGCCGTCATCGGCCACGCGCAAGGCGTGGTCGATTCCATATGCACGGGTGTACTTGAGCCAGTCGTCGCCGGCGATGAAGGGCGACTTGCTGGCCGCGTCGGACCATGTTCCGGCGTGCTCGCCCGGCATCGCCAGCACCGAAAGCGACTGCGTGCCTTCGGCCGGGTAGCCGGTGCGCGGGTCGAGCAGGTGGGAGTAACGCTTGCCGTCGATCTCGAAGAAACGCTGATAGTCGCCCGAGGTACCGATGGCCTCGCCGTCGTAAAGCGGCAGGGTGGCCAGCGGGCGTGGTTCGCGCGGGTGCTGGATGCCCAGTCGCCAGGGCGTCTTGCCCTTGGAGCCGAGGGCCATGACGTTGCCGCCGATGTTGATCAGTGCGTTGTCGACGCCCATGTCGCGCAGAGTCGCTGCAGCGCGGTCGAGGGCATAGCCCTTGGCGTAGCCGCCCAGATCGATCTGCACCATGGGGTTGGAGGACGATACGCGATTGCCGTCGATCGTCAGATCGGCCATGCGCGGGCGCGCTGCGAGAATTCTCGCCAGTTCGTCAGCATCCGGCAGCTTCGGTTCGAACTCGTCGTCGTGGAAGCCCCACAGCGCGATCAGCCGGCCCAGCGCCGGGTCGAACAGCTCATCGCCGGCTTCGGCAATCTTTTGCGCGTCGCGCAGCAATTCAGCCAGTTCGTCGGACACCTCGACCGTCTCGCCGCGCGCCAGACCTTCGTTCAGGCGCGTGACTTCGGACGGTTTCCAGGCGTGCAGCGCACCGTGCAGGCGGTCGAACTCGCGCAGCACGGCGGCCATGGCGTTGCTGGCCTGCTCGCGTGAGTCGCCGTACACGGTCAGATCGACGCGCGTGCCGAACACGTAGGCTTCCTGGTGATGCAGCTCGGGGCGACTGCAGGCCGTCAGCGTGGCGGCCAGCAGCACACACAGTGCCGCCTTGCGGGCGGCGGCCCGCGCATCGAAACGCTGACGCAGCTTCATGCGCAGACCTGTTCGAGACGGTCCATGAATAGCCCGGCTACCGAAAAACCGGCCTGCTCGGTGATCTCGACGAAGCAGGTCGGGCTGGTGACGTTGATCTCGGTGAGGTGCCCGCCGATGACGTCCAGCCCGACCACCAGCAGACCGCGCTGCCACAGGATGGGCGCAAGGTATTCGGCGATCTCGCGCTCGCGCGTGGTCAGCGGCATGGCCACGCCGCGTCCGCCGGCGGCGAGGTTGCCGCGCGTTTCGCCAGCCATGGGAATGCGTGCCAGCGAGAACGGTACGACTTCGCCGCCGATGATCAGCACGCGCTTGTCGCCGTCGGCGATCTGCGGCAGGTAGCGCTGCGCCATGATGGTGCGCGTGCCTTCGTGCGTCAGCGTTTCGAGGATCACGTTGCGGTTGGGATCGTCGGCGCGCACGCGGAAGATCTGGCTGCCGCCCATGCCGTCGAGCGGTTTGAGGATGACGTCGCCCAGTTCGTCGATGAAGGCCTGCACGTCGCGCGGGTCGCGCGCCACCAGCGTGGTGGCGACGAACTGCGGGAATTCGGTGATGGCGATCTTCTCGGAATGGTCACGGATCGCACGCGGGTCGTTGAAGATGCGCGCGCCGGCGGCCTGGGCGCGTTCGAGCAGCCAGGTGGCGGTGACGTATTCGAAGTCGAAGGGCGGGTCCTGCCGCATGATCACGGCGTCGAAGTCGGTCAGCGGCTGAACGCCTTCGGCGCCGGGCATGTACCACTGGGCGTTGCCGTCGCTGACCTTCAACGCCGTGGCGCGCGCTACCACCGCGCCGTCACACCACATCAGTGCCTCGCGCTGGATGGCGTACACCGCGTGGCCGCGCCTTGCGGCCTCGCGCATCATCGCGACGCTCGAATCCTTGTATGGCTTGAGCAGCTCCAGCGGGTCGAGAATGAAGGCGATCTTCAGCGCCATGTCAGGCCGCCTCCGCCTCGTCGGCCGGCTCGGTTTCCTCGATTTCGACCGAGGCGGCCAAGAGCGCCAGGCGCGCCACCACGCCGTAGGCGTAGAAGCGGTTGGGCGCGGCGTCCGGCGCCTGTTCGGCGTCCGGCACGGTGCAGCTGGTTTCGAAGGCCAGCGGCTCGAAATGCATGCCCGGCGCGTTGAGGTTTTCGTCGCGGCCACGTTCGGTGTGCACGCGGTAGAAACCGCCCACGACGTAGTGATCCATCATGTACACCACCGGCTCGGCGACGGCGTTGTCGAGCGTCTCGAAGGTGTGCACGCCTTCCTGGATGATGACCTCGTGCACCTGCATGCCTTCCTTGATGACCGACATCTTGTTGCGTTGACGGCGGTTCAGGCCTTTTACCTCGGAAGCGTCCTTGACCGTCATCACGCCCATGCCGTAGGTGCCAGCGTCGGCCTTGACCACCACGAAGGGCGTCTCGTCCACGCCGTATTCCTTGTACTTGGCGCGAATGCGGGTGAGCAGTTCGTCGACCTGCGTGGCGAGGCATTCCTCGCCGGTGCGTTCCTGGAAGTTGATCTGGCCGCAGGTGCGGAATTCGGGGTTGATGCGCCACGGGTCGAGGCCGATGACGTCGGCGAACTCGCGCGCCACGCGATCGTAGGCCGCCGCATGCACCGACTTGCGACGCGAATGCCAACCGGCGTGCAGCGGCGGAATCAGCCACTGCTCGTCGATGCCCTTGAGCACTTCCGGCACGCCGGCCGAAAGGTCGTTGTTGAGCAGGATCGCGCAGGGGTCGAAGCCGGCCAGACCGAGGCGGCTGCCGCGTCGCTCCAGCGGTTCGAGCGTGAGCTTGGCGCCGTTGGCGAGCTCGATCACGGTCGGTTCGGTGATCTCGGGCAGCAGCGTACCCAGGCGCACGTTCAGCCCGGCCAGCGCGAGGATGGACACCAGCCGCGCGACGTTCTGCAGGTAGAACTGGTTGCGCGTGTGGTTCTCGGGGATCAGCAGCAGGTTCTTCGCGTCGCAGCAGATGCGCTCGACCGCCGACTGGGTGGCCTGCACGCACAGCGGCAGAAAGGCTTCGTTGAGGTTGTTGAAGCCGCCCGGAAACAGGTTCAGGTCGACCGGCGCGAGCTTGAAACCGGAGTTGCGCAGGTCGGTCGAGGCATAGAACGGTGGAGCATGGTCCCGCCACTGCACGCGCATCCATTGCTCGATTTCGGTGGCGTGATCGAGGAAGCGCGACTCCAACTCCAGCAAGGGGCCGGACAGGGCGGTGGTGAGGTGAGGAACCATGGGGAAGCTCTCTGCTAAGGGGTCGCGGGCGGGCCGAAGGGTTCGCCACGGGGGGTGGGCGGATTGTACATCACGCGCCCTGACAGGCAGTCCGGGGGAACCCGCACGGTTACCATGTGCGTCCCGACCTCGTGAGGACGTCCATGAACCCGCTTGCCCTCATCACCGGCGCCGGCAGCGGCATCGGTCGCGCTCTGGCGCTGAACCTGATCGAGCGCGGCTGCGACGTGCTGGCCATCGGCCGCCGCGCCGCGCTGCTCGAATCGCTTGCTGTCGAACACCCCGGCCGCGTCACGGCGCTGCCGCTCGACGTTGCCGCGCCCGATGCGCCGCCGCGTGTACTCAATACCCTTGGCGAGCGTGCGCCGGCTTTCGTGGTGCACAACGCTGCCACGCTGGACCCGGCCGGGCCGCTGGTGGAGTTGGACCGCGCGGCCTTCCGCGAGCATCTTGAAATCAACCTCACAGCCCCGCTGTTTCTCACGCAGGCCTTGCTGCCGCGTCTGGCGGCGGGCGCGCGGGTGCTACATATTTCGTCCGGGGCCGCTCACCACGCGCTCAATGGCTGGGGGCCGTACTGCATGTCGAAAGCGGCGCTGCACATGCTCACGCAGTGCTGGAACGCCGAATTGACAGAGCGAGGTGTGCTGGTCGGCAGTGCCCGGCCCGGCGTGGTCGACACGCCGATGCAGGCCGGCATCCGCGAGCTGGCCCCCGATCAATTCCCCGACGTCGAATCCTTCCGCCGGCTCAAGGCTGACGGTGCGCTTTTGCCGCCCGAGACCGTGGCGCGCTTTCTGACGTGGATGCTGCTCGACGCCGATGCCGAGCAGTTTTCGGGCGCCGAACGTGATGTTCGCGACGCGGATCTCGCGCGCTTGTGGCAGCGCTGAAGCTCAGTACAGCAGGAACGGGCGCCGCGTCTCCAGCCAGGCCTGCTCGTCGCGAGCGCTGATCACGTCCAGATCCTCCGCGCACGACGCAGGGTCGTCCACCCACTCGCGCAGCAGCGGGCTGCCGTTGATGAGGTCGATGGCAAGCCGGTCGTGCTCGTACTCGTAGGGAAAGTCGCGCCACAGCGGATAGTCCGGTGCAAGGTGGTGCACCGCCTTGAAAGCCAGCGCCTGAATGCGCCACGGGCGGAACGCCGCGTGGTCGTAGGCCGGCAGGTCCACGTGCATCTGCACGCCGCTGCACAGCTTGCCAGCGTGCTTGTGGAAGGTCGGTTCGAACCAGCACGGGCGCAGCATGCAGCCGGTCAGCCAGTCAGGGGCCAGTTCGTGCATGGTGGCGATGACCGCCTCGGCGTCGATGTCCGGAGCCCCGAATAGCTCCAGCGGGCGCGTGGTGCCGCGGCCTTCGGACAGCGTCGTGCCCTCCAGCATGACGGTGCCGGCATAGCAGCGCGCCATCGAAACGTTGGGCGCGTTGGGGCTGGGGTTGATCCAGCTGCGCTCCTGCGACCAGCCGAAGCCCGGTGCGGCTTCGGGCTGCCAGCCCTGCATGGTCACCACCTGCAGATCAACCTCGAGCCGCAACTCGGCGACGAACCAGCGCGCCAGCTCGCCCATGGTCAGGCCGTGGCGCATCGGCATCGGGCCGGCACCCACAAAGCTCTCCCAGCCTGTGCGTAGGGTCAGGCCTTCGACCGGCCGGCCAGCCGGGTTGGGGCGGTCCAGCACCCACACGCTTTTGCCGAGTTTCGCCGCTTCTTCCAGCACGTAGCGTAGCGTGGTGATGAAGGTGTAGATGCGGCAGCCCAGGTCCTGCAGGTCCACCAGCAGCACGTCGAAGCTGTCCATCATGCGCGCGGTCGGGCGGCGCACCTCGCCGTACAGGCTGAACACCGGAATGCCCAGGCGCGGGTCGATGAAATCGGCCGACTCGACCATGTTGTCCTGTTTGTCGCCGCGCAGTCCGTGTTGCGGCCCGAAGGCGGCCGTGAGGCGGATCTCGGGCAGTGCCGCGAGGGCGTCCAGCGCGTGGGTCAGATCGGGCGTGACCGAGGCCGGGTGGGCGAGCAGGGCGACGCGACGGCCGGCCAGCGGGCGGCGCAGTTCGGGGCTGATGAGAAGGCGGTCGAGGCCGGTCTGGAAGCTGTGTTTCATGGGGTTCGCGTAGCGGCGGACGAAAGCCGGCATCTTAGCCTGAGCGAAGCTCGAGCAAATGCCGGGCGCGCGGCCACGGCTTGAAACACATTCATACCGGGGTGTTGCAATTCGAGCTACTTCGGCGCCTAGGATGAAGCTGTGTTCGCACGAAGGAAACCACCATGAAAGCAAAAGCCCTGATTCCCCTGTTCGCGGTAGCCGTGTTTGCTACCGGCTGTTCAACCTGGGATGGCATGTCCAAGCGTGAAAGGAGCGCTGCGGTCGGTGCCGGTGTCGGTGGCGTGGCTGGCTCGGTGCTGACCAACGGCGGTGTGCTTGGCACCATCGGTGGCGCTGCGGTTGGCGGCGTCGTGGGTGACCAGGTCGGCAAGGACTGATTCCTCTCCAGTAGTCTCCTCCCTTGCACCTACGGGTGTTTGTCGGAACGCGGCCTTCGGGCCGCGTTTTTTTTTAGCTGAGCGATTTCAGTTCGGGCAGCGAAACCAATGTGCAGCCGGCTTGTTCCAGTGCATCGTGCACGGCATGCGCCACCTCGACGCCGTGCACGTTGTCGCCGTGCACGCAGATGCTGTGAAACGGTACTTCCAGCTTGCGGCCATTGATTGACACCACGCCGCCGGCATCGAGCATGCGCAGTACGTGGGCCACGCAGGCGGCCTTGTCGGTCAGCACCGCGCCGGTCTGGCTGCGCGGCATCAGATGGCCCTGGTCCGTATATGCGCGGTCGGCAAAAATCTCGCCCGCCACGCGCAGGCCCACGTTGCGACCGGCGATGTCGAGCTGCGAGCCGGCCGGCGCGAGCAGGATCAGCGCCGGGTCGAAGGCTTTCACTGCCTTGACCACGTTCAACGCCATCCCCGCGTCCTCGCTGGCCATGTTGCTCATGGCGCCGTGCGGCTTGACGTGCGTCATCGCCAGCCCTTCGACGCGCGCCATGCCGGCCAGCGCGCCGAGCTGATACAGGATGATGGCCTGCAGCTCGTCCGGCGGGATATTCATGCGCCGTCGCCCGAAGCCCTGCAGATCGGGGAAGGACGGATGGGCGCCGATGCTCACGTTGTTGCGTCGCGCCGCGTGCAGCGTGCGCCGCATGATCTGCGCGTCGCCGGCATGAAAGCCGCAGGCGATGCTGGCGCTGTTGACGATGGTGAGCATGGTTGCGTCGTCGCCCATCTTCCAGGCGCCGAAGGATTCACCGAGGTCTGCGTTGAGGTTCAGTTGCATGGGGGCGTCCAGGCGGTTCGTTTCACTCATTGTCCGGGTACAGCGCGGCGAGGTCGATGCCCTCGGCCGTCAGGCGGCGCAAGTTTGCCAGCCGCGCGGCCAGGCTGGCCGCCGCCGCGCGTGCGGCCTGTTCACCGGTGGTGGCGTCGACCTGGGTGAAGCGCACTGGGTCGCCCGGCTTGCGCGTGGCGAGCCGCGGCAGATCGGCCGAGATTACGCAGGCGATTTTCGGGTAGCCGCCGGCGGTCTGCGCGTCGGCCAGCAGCACGATGGGCTGGCCGTGGCCCGGCACCTGGATCGCACCGGGGATCACCGCGTCCGACACGATGTCGCGGCTGGCCGTGTCACGGTGTGCCAGTGCCGGGCCGTCGAGGCGCATGCCCATGCGGTCGGCGGCCTGGCCGATGCGGTATTCGTCACTCAGCAGGGTCTGCAATGCGACGGCGGTGAAGTGGTCCAGCTGTGGGCCGGCGACGACACGAATCGGCGCATCGCTGGCCGCCGGCACATCCTCGAGTTGCCACTCCGGCTGCACTGTCGCCGTCGCGCACTCGATGCGCGTACCGGCCGTGAGCCAGCCACCGCCCAGCCCCGAGCGCGTGTGGGCAGACGCGCTGCCGAGCACGCCCGGCTGGGTCATGCCGGCCACGCCGACAAGCGCCACGCGCCCGTCGCGAATGCCGCAGATACGCAACGTCTCGCCTGCCAGCAGGCGGTGGCTCTGCCATGCCGGGACGTGACGCACCACGCCGTTGGCCTCAATCTCCAGCTCGGTATCGCCGGCCACCGCGACGCGCACGGCCGCGTCGGCCGCCGTGAAGGCCTGGCCTCCCGAGAAGCATTCGATGGCCGGCGCATCGTCGGCATTGCCGACCAGCCGGTTAGCGATCGCCAGCAGCTCCGGCGCCAGCGTGCCCGACCACGGCACGCCGATGCGCCGATGCCCGAAACGACCAAAATCCTGGATGGACGCTGCCGTGCCGGGGGCGGTAACAATCAGCGCGGCGCTCATGGAGTCGCTTCCATGAAGGCGACCGGGTCGAGCTCCCCCGTTTCAAACGCCCGCGCGAACCGCGCATGCTCGGCCGCATCCACCACCTCGAAGCACACCCGGTCGCCTGCCGCGAGCAGGGCCGGCGACTCGCGCCCCGCGTCGAACAACGGCACCGGGCAATGCCCCAGCAGGTGCCAGCCGCCGGGGCTCTGCCATGGGTAAATCGCCGTCAGGCCATTGGCAATCGCCACACTCCCGGCCGGCACCGTCACGCGCGGCTCGGCCCGGCGCGGCAGGCGCAGGGCTTCGGCCACGTCGCCCATGAACGGAAATCCGGGCAGGAAACCCAGCATGTACACCACGTACTCACGCCCCGCGTGCGTCTCGATCACCGCGTCGGCGCTGAGACCGCAGCGCTGCGCGACGTCTTGCAGATCGGGTGCGAAGTCACCCTCGTAGCAGGCTGGCAGTCGCCAGCGGCGGGTCGGCGTCGCGTTGCTTGCAATGCCCTGTGCCAGCAGCGTCTCAAGCGCTGGCAGCAGCTCGGCTCGCGAAGTCGCTAGAGGGTCGAAGATGATGGTCAGCGAACGAAAGCTCGGCACCGTCTCGATCACGCCGGGCAGATCCGCCACCACGCAGGCGTGGTCCAGCGCCGCGACGCGCGCGAGCAGGGCCGGGTCGATGGTGTCGCCGAATTCGACCGTGATCGCGCGGTCGCCGAGGTTGAGGATGCGGGCGGCGTTCATGGGGAGGTTACGCGGGCATGAGAGGCATCACGGGAATGCTAACCCGCGGCGAAGCGCGTTCGGGCGCCTTGCAGAACGCCATGTCATCGTTGCGGCCGGCCGAGCGCCTCGATCGCGTAGCGAGCAAGCGCTTCGGCGGCTTCGGTGAGTTGTGGCCTGCGCAGCAGAAGCACCTGATAGCGACCGATGCTCGGCAGACCGGCTTCATCGCCCAAGCGTCGCAGTGGTGGGCGAAGCAGTCCCGCCGGAAACGGAGCCACGGCCAGATCGGCAAGCATCGATGCCTCCTGACCGGCGCTGCTGTCGCTGGTGAAGACCACGCGGTAGGGGCGGCCGACGCGGTCCAGGGCTGACAGCGCCATTCGCCGCCAGGCGCAGCCGTGGCAGGCGAGCGACAGCGGCAGCGGTGTGCGCGACGCCGCGCTGCCGCCCTCGACTGCAGCCCACACCAGTTCCTCGGTGTGCACGACTTCGCCGTGGCGCGCGTCCTGACCGTCGTTGCCGGCGGTGACCAGCGCCACATCCAGCGTGCCCGTGTCGATTCTCGCGGCCATTTCGGTGCTGCGACCCACCACCACGTCGACCTGAACGGCCGGGTGCGCGCGCGCGAACTGCGCGAGTACCCGCGGCAGGATGCGCGTGCCAATGTCATCCGACGTGCCGAAGGCAACCGGCCCGGCCAGCGGCGGGGCGAGAAACTGCGACACCGCCTCGTCGTTGAGTTGGAGCAGGCGTCGGGCGTAGCCGAGCAGCAGTTCTCCCTCTGGTGTCAGCGTCACCTTGCGCGGAGCACGCACGAACAGCGCATGCCCCAGGGTTTCCTCCAGTTTGCGAATCTGCATGCTCAGCGCGGACGGCGTGCGGAACACGTGCCGCGCGGCATCCGTGAAGCTGCCCAGGTCGGCGATGGCAACGAAGCTGCGGATCACGTCCGCGTCGAGTAACGGGAAGCGGCTGGCGGTCGGTGAGTGAGTGTCCATCCCTTAACGTTAAGAAAAACTTAACCGGAAGTGAAGACCTTTTCGTTTGAGTGAGCAGTGCGGCCAGCCCATCATCGTCTCCAGGTCGAGCCCTTCGGTGGCCGATCACAGAACGGGAGGATGTGCGATGAGTGACCGAAGGATCGTGAAGCGGACGCCACGGACGAATACACAACAGCGCCCGCCCAACGTGTATATGCCGGCAATGCCGCCGCTGGGGCTCATCAACGCTGTCGCCGACGCACTGCGGACGGTGCTGCGAAGCGTTGTGCGGCGCGGCCGGCGCGGTTCGGCCGGCTCCGGTGCGAAACCGTCCGGCTAGCGCGCCGGCGCACCTTGCTCCAGTTTGTGTCGTCTGTTCTTCAATAGGCCGTCCGACGCTCCAAGAGCGCCCTTTGAGAGCACGCTCAAGCGGAACCGGTGTCCATCTCGACCTTGACCGAGTCGGCTGCGTGAGCCGAGCGCAATTGCTTGATAGAATTGCGCCTTCGCCGCCCGAGGCCAACCCTCCGGCGGCTCACTTTTTGTGCACATCATGGCCACTCCGTTTCCGCCCGAGCTCGTCGAAGACGTCAAGAAGCGTCGCACCTTCGGCATCATTTCCCACCCCGATGCGGGCAAGACCACGCTGACCGAGAAGCTGCTGCTGTTCGGCGGTGCGATCCAGCTGGCCGGCACGGTCAAGGCGCGCAAGAGCGCGCGCCACGCCACTTCGGACTGGATGGAGGTGGAGAAGCAGCGCGGCATCTCGGTGACCAGCTCGGTGATGCAGTTCGAGTACGCCGGCCACACCATCAACCTGCTCGATACGCCGGGCCACCAGGATTTCTCGGAAGACACCTACCGCGTGCTCACCGCGGTGGACGCGGCGGTGATGGTGATCGACGCCGGCAACGGCGTGGAGGCGCAGACCATCAAGCTGCTGGAGGTGTGCCGGCTGCGCAATACGCCGATCATCACCTTCATCAACAAGCTCGACCGTGAGGTCAAGGAGCCCTTTGATCTGCTGTCCGAGATCGAGGAAGTGCTCAACATCGAGTGCGCGCCGATCACCTGGCCGCTGGGCATGGGCAAGCGCTTCGGCGGGGTCTACCACCTGCTGACCAACAAGCTGCTGCGCTTCGTGCCGGGTGAGGAGAAGCGTAGCGAGGCGGAAGTGATCGAAGGGCTCGACAACCCGCGTCTGGATGCTGAGTTTCCGATGGAGGTCGCCCAGTTGCGCGACGACGTCGACCTGCTGCAGGGCGCGTCGAGCCCGTTCTCGCTCGAAGCCTTCCTCGCCGGCAAGCAGACGCCGGTGTTCTTCGGCTCGGGTATCAACAACTTCGGCGTGCAGGAAATCCTGCAGGCGCTGCTCGACTGGGCGCCGCCGCCGCAGCCGCGCGTTGCTGGCCTGCCTGACGGAGGCACGCGCATGGTGCAGCCGGCCGAGGCGCCGTTCTCGGGCTTCGTGTTCAAGATCCAGGCCAACATGGACCCGCGCCACCGCGACCGCATCGCCTTCTTCCGCATCTGCTCGGGGCGCTACACCTCGGGCATGAAGGTCAAGCATGTGCGCGCCGGGCGCGAGATGAAGCTCGCCAACGCGCTGACCTTCATGGCCAACGAGCGCGTGCTCAAGGAAGACGGTGTGGCCGGCGACATCATCGGCATCCACAACCACGGGCAACTGCAGATCGGCGATACGCTGACCGAGGGCGAGAACATCGGCTTCCGCGGCATTCCCTACTTCTCGCCCGAGATGTTCCGCGTGGCGCGCCTGCGCGATCCGCTCAAGTCCAAGCAGCTCGAGAAGGGCCTCAAGGAGCTGGGCGAAGAGGGCGCCATCCAGGTCTTCGAGCTTGAAGGCGGCAATCTGCTGCTCGGCGCGGTCGGTCAGCTGCAGTTCGAGGTGGTCGAGCAGCGCCTGAAGGACGAATACAAGGTCGACGCAATCTTCGAGTCGGCCGAAATCTACACCGCACGCTGGCTGACCTTCCCGGACGAGGTCACGCGCCGCAACTTCGAGCGCGAACAGATCATGCGTCTGGCCAAGGACATCGACGGCAACCCGGTGTACATGGCGTCGACGCGCTACAACCTCGACGTGACGAGGGAGAAGTGGCCCAAAGTGAGTTTCCACGCCACGCGCGAGCACGGCGAGGTGCTTTGACGCCAAGCGTGGAACGGGTAATGAACGCCCTGCATAAGCCACCGGTCTGATCTGCATGGATGACCCTCGCACCACCCGTCGTCTCGGGCGCGGCATGATGTTGCTGGCAAGCCTCGCCTTGCTTGGCTTGCTGTGGCTTGGTTTTGACGGCTATCTGGAGCGCTCGTGGAACCCCAACCGCAACCTGTCGGTGCAGCCGGGTCAGAGCGAACTGGTGCTGCAGCGCAACCGCGCCGGGCATTACGTTGCGCCAGGAACCATCAACGGCAAGCGCGTCACCTTTCTGCTCGACACCGGCGCCACGCAGGTTTCGGTGCCGGCTCATCTCGGCCCTGAGCTAGGTCTGGCCGCAGGCGGCACGGCGCGCGTGATGACCGCCAACGGGTCGGTCACCGTGCGCACCACGCTCATCGACGAACTCGGCTTTGGCCCCTTTCTCATGCGCAATGTGGCCGGGCACCTCAATCCGGGTTACCGCGACGATGAAATCCTGCTCGGCATGAGCGCACTGAGGCACCTGGAATTCACGCAGCGCGGCGACACGCTGATTCTGAAACCTATTTCCAGGTAGTCTGGTCGAACTAATTCGTTCGTATTTCTTGGCACTGCCATGAGCGCTCGCCGCCCCCCTCACCTGAAGCGCATCCCGATCGAGCAGCTTGAGGTCGGGATGTATATCCACGAGATCTGCGCTCACTGGGCGGCTCACCCCTTCTGGCGAAAATCCTTTCTGCTCGATCAGAGTGCAGATCTCGGCAAGCTGCGCGAGCACGGCATTGCCGAGATCTGGATCGACACAACGCGTGGCAAGGACGTCGCCCCGCCTGTGCCCGAAGCCATTGTGCCGGACGTGTTCGACGACATTGAGCGGGGCCACGTGCCGGGTGTTCCGGTGCCGGTCGCGCCTGCGAGCGTTGAGCTTGGCGACGAAATGGCCAACGCCGCGCTGGTGTGTTCCCGCGCCAAGAAGGTCGTGTTGGCGATGTTTGCCGAAGCGCGCATGGGCAAGGCGGTGGATACCGAGGCCGTGGATGGTCTCGTGAATGACATTTCCGACTCTGTGCTGCGACACCGCGGAGCATTGATCACCCTGGTTCGTCTCAAGAAGCAGGATGAGTATTCCTACATGCATTCGGTGGCGGTATGTGCGCTGATGATCGGGCTGGGCCGGGAGTTGGGGCTGCCGGAAGAGGAGGTGACGCGCGCCGGACGAGCTGGTTTGCTGCACGATCTCGGCAAGGCCGTCATGCCGCTTGAGGTGCTCAACAAGCCCGGCAAGCTCAGCGACGCGGAGTACGCCGTCATGCGCGAACACCCCGAGCGTGGCTTCGAGCTGCTGCGTGAGGCAGGCGAAGTCGACGAGCTTGTGCTCGATGTGTGCCTACACCACCACGAACGTGTCGATGGCACCGGTTACCCGCACCGTCTCCGCGAGGGTGACATCAGCGAATACGCACGCATGGGCGCCATCTGCGATGTGTATGACGCGGTCACCTCCAACCGACCCTACAAGACAGGCTGGGACCCCGCGCAGTCGATCCAGCGCATGTTCGAGTGGAAAGGGCATTTCGACCATCGGTTGCTGCACGCTTTTGTGCGCTGCGTGGGCATTTATCCCCCTGGCTCGCTGGTGCGTCTGAGTTCGGGTCGCCTCGGTATCGTCCTTGAAACGAATGCCGCTTCCTTGCTGACGCCGCGGGTGCGGGTGTTCTACTCCACCCGTTCGAACAGCCGCATTGTTCCGGAAACAGTCGATCTGTCGAATCGTCACTGCAAGGAGAAGATTGTCGGCAGTGAAAACTCGGCAGATTGGCCGTTCGACGACCTGGACGATCTCTGGCTGGCCGCTACAAAAGAGCCTGCCAAGTAAGTGGTGTGCTTCTGCACCAATTCGGTGCGGCCGTGCCTGTCCGCACCCCACGGCTGACGCTCGCAGCGCGCCTCAGGTCAGGAGAACCATCGCAGACCGGGCCGCTCACGGTGGCCTTGCGATAGGTACCGTTCTTGCTAATACGTCTGCACCAAGACCATTCGCAGGCCGATGTTCGCAGACCTCCACCACCTCTCGCACCATGCCGCCTGGCGCCGTCAGCTTGAACTGCTGCTGGAGTCGGCCGGCGAGGGTATTTACGGCATTGATCTGAACGGCCGTTGCATCTTCATCAACGGTGCTGGCGCCGAGCTACTCGGCTACACGCCCGACGAGGTGCTGGGCCGCAACATGCACTATCTGATCCACCATTCGCACGCCGACAGCCAGCATATGCCGGTGCACGATTGCCGCATTTTCCGGGCCTTCCAGCAGGGTGAAGGCGTACGGGTGGAAGACGAGGTGCTGTGGCGGCGCGATGGAAGCTCCTTCCCGGCTGAGTACGCCTCGTACCCGATTCGTGATGGCGAGCGGGTGGTCGGTGCGGTGGTGACCTTCAATGACATCACCGCCCGCAAGCGCACCGAGGCCGCATTGCATGCGGCGCAGGCCGAGCTGGAGCGCCGCGTGGCCGAGCGCACGGCAGCGCTGTCGGCCGCCAACCGCGAGCTCAAGCAGACGCACGAGAACCTGCGTCGGCTTTCCGCCCACATGAACAGCGTGCGCGAGAGCGAACGCGCCCACATCGCGCGCGACATTCACGATGATCTGGGCGCCTCGCTGACCGCCATCCAGCTCGAACTCAACTTCCTGCGCTCGCGTCTGGACGGCAACGAAGCGTTGCGCGCCAACGTGGACGCCGCGCTCGACATCGGCAAGAACGCCATCGATTCGGTGCGTCGCATCCTCAACGACCTGCGCCCCGGCGTGCTTGACCACCTCGGCCTATGGGCCGCGCTCGAATGCCTGATGGACGAGATGCAGGCGCGCGCCGGCGTGAGCTGCAGCTTTGCCTGCCCGGAGGAGGTCGAGCGCGTGCGTCTGGGGCGCGACGCCGAAATCGCCATCTACCGCATCGTGCAGGAGGTGCTTACCAACGTGCAGCGCCACGCCGCAGCCCGCCGCGTGACGATGACGGTACGCGCCGAGGGGCGTGATCTGCTGATTGAAGTCACCGATGACGGCCGCGGCATGACGCTGCCGGCCGCACCCACCAGCTTTGGCCTGCTCGGAATGCGCGAGCGCGCACATTCGATTGGCGGCGAGCTGGCCATTGACAGCACGCCGGGGCGCGGCGCTACCGTGCGTCTGCGGCTGGCGGGCGCGTTGGCGCGAGGTCAGCCGCGATGATCGATCTGCTGATTGTCGACGACCACATGATCATCCGCCGCGGTCTGATCCAGATCCTTACCGGCGCAGAACGCATCGGTGACATCCGCGAGGCCGGTGACGGCCCGGCCGCGCTGCGGGCCTTGCGCCAGCGGGCGCCGCAAGTGGTGTTGCTGGACGTCGCGCTGGGCGACCGTGACGGGCTGGACGTGCTCAAGACCCTGCGCAGCGAATTTCCGCAGGTTGGCGTGGTGATGCTGTCGGTGTATCCCGAATCGCAGTTCGCCGTGCGTGCCATTCGCGGCGGCGCGGGCGCGTATCTGAACAAGGGGTGCTCGCCCGACGAGTTGCTCGCGGCGCTGCACAAGGTTGCTGACGGCGGGGTGTACATCACGGCTTCCATTGCCGAGCTGCTCGCCCGCAGCGTGCGTGAGGGTGAGGGCAAGCCGCCGCACGAACTGCTCTCCGACCGCGAATTCCAGGTGCTCACGCTGCTCGCGCAGGGACGCTCGGTGTCCGACATCGCGCAGCAGCTGTGCCTGTCCGGCAACACCATTTCGACGTATCGGGCGCGCATTTTCGAGAAGCTCGACGTGCACAACCTGGTGGAACTGCTTACCTATGCGGCGCGGCACGACATGTTGCCGAGGTAGCAAAGCGCCGTCGCGCGACTAAGCTGAAATCCTGCCTGTCGACGTGTGCGCTCATGACTTCGCGTGATCCCGACCAAAAGTTGCCGCTCGCCCCGCTGTGCTGGGCCATCGGCTATTCCGGCCTGCACATCACGGTGCTGTTGCGTGCGGTGATGGCATACCAGCAACCGGCGCTGCTTGGCTCGTTCTCGTTCTGGCTGGTCAGCCTGGCGGTCGCCACGGCTTGCGTGGCGCTGATGACGGCGGGCTGGGGGGACTGGATGCGCCGCTGACCGCGGCTTACGCCGTGGGGGCTGAAGCGTCCCGGTCGAGGAAGAAATCCACTGCCTGCTGCGCGATCTCCGGAATGAGCTTGTGCGTGCCCTCGAAAGGCACGAAGCGCACGTCGTAGCCGGCCTCGATGAGCTTGGCGGCCTTGGCTTCGCCGGCTCGCTCGAAGGGCAGCTGCTCGTCCTGGCGCCCGTGCGACAGGAAGATCTTTGGTGCGCCATGCTGCATGAACACCGTCAGGAAACCGCCCGACATGGCGATCACGTGGCTGACGAGGTCGCCGTTGGTGACGCCGGCAAACAGCGAGTAGCTGCAGCCGTCCGAGAAACCGCCGAAGGCGAAATGCTTGGGGTCGAGCTCGAAGTGGTCAGCGACGATGGCCAGTGCCTTGTCGAGACGTTCGATGTCCGGCCCGCTGCCACCGATCACGATGTCCCAGGTGATCAGCATCGAATGCGGCGCGAGGATCACGAAGCCCTCGCGCTCGGCGTGTTCGACAAAGAATTTCAGGATCTTCTCGGGGAAACCGCCGGCGCCGTGGAACAGCACCCACAGCTTGACCGGCTGCGTGAGATCCAGGCTCTCCGGCACGTAGAGCAGGTAGTCGCGCTCGTCAGAGAGGCCGAGGTTGTGCCTGCCGGGGCCGAACGGCGGCTGCGTGGGCTTGGTGTGCCTGAACTTGAGACGGCCAAAGAGGGATTCATCAAACATGCGGCGATTCTAGCGCGGGTGACACGCGGTGTGGTCAGCCGCGTGCCACGCCGGCGGCGTGTGAGATCGCGCCACTTGCGCCGCGCCGGCCCGAAAGCGCAGGATGGACGCGAGGCGTTTGAGAGCGTCTGTTCCGTGACGGGATGTTTCGTCGGTGGAACCAACCCGATCAGCGGGACTCGCATCTGACATGTTGTCAGAGCGGTGTCCTGATCGGGCTGCAGTTGATGCGTATTGATGAAGACGATCCGGAACGAAGCCATCGATGCCGGGACGTGGTGCCGCGTGAAGCGGTGCGGGCGTTACGGGCGAGGCGGTTCGACGCAAGCGGGTGCGGTGGGAATGGTTTCACGCACCTGGCTGTCGGGCTCACGGCCCCCTGCGGGCGTCCGCTTTTTGATTGCGCCGGTCACGGCGCAAAACCCCTTTTCTGATTTTCGACCCCGGCCGTTCTGGCGCGGGGCGGTTTGTTGCGTCCGTCACTTTCCGAAGGAGAGCGCATGCCAGCGTCCGGGGCGGTTGGCGCCTGGCTAAACGAAACACAAGGAGGAACCGACATGCAGGTATTCGAACAGTGGGAATCCGAAGTCCGTGGCTATTGCCGCCTTTATCCGACCGTATTCGCGTCGGCGTCGAACGCGCGGCAGGTGGACGAGTCGGGGCGCTCCTTCGTGGACTTCTTCGCCGGGGCCGGGGTGCTCAATTTCGGGCACAACAACCCGCACATGAAGAAGGCGCTGATCGAGTTCATCGAGCGCGACGGCGTGGCGCACAGCCTGGATATGTACACGGTGCCCAAGCGCGAGTACGTGCGCCGCTTCGCCGAAACCATACTGAAGCCGCGCGACATGGACTACCGCCTGCAGTTCACCGGCCCGACAGGCACCAACGCGGTTGAGGCAGCGCTGAAACTGGCGCGTCGGGTGACGGGCCGGTCCACCGTGGTGGCCTGCGCCCACGGCTTTCACGGCATGACGCTGGGCTCGCTTGCGTGCACGGCCAATAGCTACTTCCGCAACGCGGCCGGCGTGCCGCTGGAGCATGTGATCCGCATGCCTTTCGGTGCGGAGGAAGATGGTGATGCGGCGCTCGAAGGGGTCGCGGCGATGCGTCAGCTGTTCGAGGACGCGTCGGGCGGGCTGCCGAAACCGGCGGCCTTCCTAGTCGAGCCGATCCAGGCCGAAGGCGGCGTGAACGTGGCGAGCGTGGAATGGCTGCTGGCCGTGCAGGAGCTGGCACGCGACCTGGGCGCCTTGCTGATTTTCGATGACATTCAGGCCGCCTGCGGCCGCACCGGCAGCTACTTCAGCTTCGACGGCATGGGGCTGGACCCCGACATCATCTGTCTGGCCAAAGGCATCGGCGGATTCGGCACGCCGCTGGCGATGAATCTGGTCAAGCCCGAGCATGACAAGCACTGGTCGCCGGGTGAGCACACCGGCACGTTCCGCGGGCAGGGATTTTCGTTCGTGGCCGGCGCAGAGGCGCTGAAGTACTTCGACAACGAAGAGTTGATGAGCGAGGTGCGGCGCAAGGGCGAGGTGATGCGTGAGCATCTGCTCGAACTCGCCGACGAGTTCCCCGAGCGCGGCATGCAGGTGCGCGGCAAGGGGATGATGCAGGCCATCGATCTGGGCGACAGCGCGTTGTCCAAGGCGGTCGGCGCGCGCTGCTTCGAAAATGGTCTGCTGATTGGCGCCTGCGGCACTGGCGGTGTGGTGTTGAAGCTGATTCCGCCGTTGACCATTCCGGATCTGGATCTGGCCGAGGGGCTGGATCTGCTGTCGCAGTCGGTGCGCGAGGCCGTCGAGCAGCTCGAGCAGGTGCCGGCATGAGACAGCGCGATGACATGACCTTCCCGTTCGCGGAGTACATGCGCCGCATCGATGAACTGCGCAAGCGCATGGAGAAGCGTCTGCTCGACGCGGTGGTGATCTCCGACCCTGAAAACCTGATGTACCTGACGGACTACCAGACCACCGGCTATTCCTTCTTCCAGGCGCTGGTGGTGCCGTTGGAGCAGGAGCCGTTCATGATCACCCGGCGGCTGGAGGAATCCAATGTGCTGGCGCGCACCTGGGTGGAGATCACGCGGCCGTATCCGGACACCGGTGACGCCATCCAGATGCTCGTCGAGGCGCTGCGCGAGTTCGGCCTGTCGGGCAAGTGCGTGGGCTATGAGCGCAACAGCTACTTCTTTCCGGCCTATCACCAGGACACCATTCGTACCTCGTTCATCGGCGGCCAGTTGCTCGACTGCTTCGGCATCGTCGAGGAAGGGCGCATCTGCAAATCGCCGGTCGAGATCGACGTCATGCGCCGTGCGGCGGCCGCTACCGAGGCGGGCATGCAGGCGGGCATCGAGGCCTGCGCCGTGGGGGTGACCGAGAACGACATCGGCGCCGCCATCTCGTCGGCCATGTTCCGCGCCGGCGGCGAGCCGCCGGCGGTGATGCCGTATGTCACCTCGGGCCCGCGCAGCATGATCGGCCACGCCACCTGGGAGGGGCGCACGGTGCAGGCGGGCGAGCACGTCTTCATCGAGGTTGGTGGCTGCTACCGGCGCTATCACACGGCCATGATGCGTACCGTGGTGCTGGGCGAGCTGTCGAACTCGATGCTCAAGGCGCAGGAGCGCATGAAATACGCCCTGTGCGAGATCAAGGCACTGCTGCGCCCGGGCGTGACGGTGTCGGATGCCGACAACCTGGTGCGCAAGATCATCAGCGACAACGATGTCGGCGCGCAGCTGATCACGCGCTCGGGCTACTCCATCGGCATTGCCTTTCCGCCGAGTTGGGACGAGGGCTACATCGTCAGCCTCAAGCACGGCAACAACCGGGTGCTGGAAGAAGGCATGACCTTCCATGTCATTCCGTGGATGTGGGGCGTGGATGGCGACAAGACGGTGGGCATCAGCGACACCCTCTACATCACCGACCGTGGCTGCAAGAGCTTCTTCACCATGGACGAGGACTTCGTGGTCAAGGGCGACGACCGCGTGGTGGCCTTGATCACCGACGAATCGCGCGACGACAAGCGCAAGGGAGCCTGAGCATGCTGCAAGCCATTGATCCGACCACCGGTCACGTCCTGCGCTCGGTCACGCCAGCGACCCCGCAGGAGGTCGAAGCCGTTCTCGCCGCCGCCGATGCGGCGTGGCGTGACTGGCGTGATGCCGGCTTCGACGCCCGCGCCCGCGTGCTGCGCCGCGTCGCACAGCTCCTGCGCGAAGACGTGGACCGCCTCGCCCATCTGATGACCGAGGAAATGGGCAAGCCCAAGAAAGAGGCCATTGGCGAGGTCAACAAGTCGGCCTGGGCGGCCGAGCACTACGCCGAGCATGCGCAGAGCTATCTGGCCACGCAAAAGATCGCGTCCGATGCCTCCAGCAGTTGCGTGCGCTACGAGCCGCTGGGCGCCATTCTCGGCATCCTGCCGTGGAACGCGCCGTTCTGGCTGGCTTTCCGCTTCGCGGCGCCGACGCTGATGGCCGGCAACACCTGCGTGATGAAGCACGATTCGCACGTGCCCGGCTGCGCGCTGGCCATCGCCGAATTGTTCGAGCGCGCCGGCGCCCCGGCTGGCGTGTTCGCCAACCTGCTGCTGGAGACCCCGCGCGTCGAGGCCGTGATCCGCGATCCGCGCATCCAGGCGGTGTCCTTCACCGGCTCGGAGAGGGGCGGCGGCGCGGTGGCGTCCATCGCCGCCTCCGAGATCAAGCACTCGGTGCTCGAACTCGGTGGCTCCGACCCTGCCATCGTGCTGGCCGACGCCAATCTGGAAGAGGCTGCCGACGTGCTGACCCTGTCGCGCATCATCAACGCCGGCCAGAGCTGCATTGCCGCAAAACGCATCATCGTCGAGGAGGCCGTGTACGAACGCTTCATCGGGCTGCTGCACGAGCGCCTTGCGCGGCTCAAGCTCGGCGACCCGCGCGAAGACGGCACCGACGTCGGTCCCATCGCCCGCCCCGACCTGCGCGAGAACCTGCACCGGCAGGTGAGCGAAACCGTCGCGGCCGGCGCGCGCTGCCTGCTCGGCGGCGAGGTGCCCGACGGCCCCGGCTACTTTTACCCGGTCACGCTGCTGGCAGACGTCACCAACGACATGCCTGCCGCGCGCGAAGAAACCTTCGGCCCGGTCGCCGTGCTGCTGCGCGCCGCCGACGAAGAGGATGCCGTGCGCATCGCCAACGACACCCGCTACGGCCTCGCCGCCAGCGTGTGGACCTCCACCGCCCGCGGCGAAGCCCTCGCCGCCCGGCTGGAGACCGGCCAGGTCGCCGTCAACGGCATCGTCAAGACCGATCCGCGCCTGCCCAGCGGCGGCATCAAATGTTCTGGTTTCGGCCGCGAACTCGGCCCGCACGGCATCCGCGAATTCGTCAATGCCAAACAGGTGTGGGTGGGGCCGAAGGTGGAGTGAGGCTTCGTTTCATCGGTGGCCCGCTCCGCCCTCTGACGCCTCGTGGCGGGCCACCATCTGCGCCTGGATATCCTCCAGCGGCGCATCGAAGATATTCGGGACGAAGTAGTCGCGCTCCACCCAGTGCGCCTGCGAAGCCTTGAACGGCCGTCCGCCCTGCCAGCGGCCCGTGCAGTTCACGATGATCAGCTTGTTCTGCTGCACTCTGTGCAGGCGCAGCGCCTTGACGTGGCGCCAGCGGATGCGCGTGCTGCGAAACGGCGTTTCCACGGTCAGACCGTCGTCATCCAGCGTGAGGCGGCGCGGCGTCAGCGTGTACTTGGCGGCGCCCATCAGCAGCCCGATGATTCCGAGAAACACGCACAGCCAGCGCGCAAACGGATCGGGCAGGAACACGCCGATGAGCAGCACCACAGCCGAGCCGGCGAGGCCCAGCAGGTGGCGGGTAGAGGCTGCGCGGAAGACGGCATCGGTGTTCATGGCGCACCCGTTCAGCGATGTTCCATCTCCCGCCGCAGCGCATACGCCTTGGTCGTGTCGTCCACCTGCACGTCGTCCCAGCTCAGGCAGGCTCCCCGCTTCACCGGCCGGCTCACCTTGATGTCGTGCGCCAGCCCCAGCGGCAGGCCGCCGATGGCGCGGGATTTTTGGGCGGGCAACAGCTTGCCGACCACGGTGTAGCCGCCTTCTCCGTCGAGGATCTCGCCGGGGGCGAGATCCTTCTTGGCCTGGGCGATCACGTCGGCGTTCCAGCAGGTCGCGACGCCGGTGGCTTCGCCGCGCAGTGCGACGCTGGCGACCGACATGCCGACTTCCAGTCCGATCAGGTGCCAGCGCTTGTACAGCGTGAAGTAGCGGCCGGATGGGTCGGTGTGGGCGTTGTATTCCTCGAAGCAGTTGCGCACGTATTCGGTTTCGCCCTCCACGGTCACCCACACGCCCATGCGGATGTCGTAGGGGATGACGCGGCCGTCGGTCTCCAGGCTGGAGATGACCTCGACCATGCCCTTGCGTTCGAGGTGGCCGCCTTCCTCACGCGGGCGGGTCACGCGGGGAATATCGGCGACGCTGGCGGGCGGGTAAAGCAGGCCGTCGCTGGGCACGGTCAGGCCGGTGGCGTTGGAGACGGCGGTGGATTCGATGGCGGGTTTGGAGCCGTCGAGGAAGCTGTTGAACATCTTGGGGTTGAGGCCGCCGCGCGCGGCCTGCTCGGGCGTGAGGCCGTAGTAGCCCCACACCGTATCGGGGGTGGATTGCGCGAAGTGCGGCAGCCACTTGTGGCCGCGCCCGGCGGCGACCACGGGGAAACCGCAGGTGCGCGCCCAGTCCACCAGATCGCAGATCAGTGCCGGCTGGTCGCCGAAGGCCAGCGAATACACCACGCCGGCAGCGGCTGCGCGCTTGGCGAGTGCCGGCCCGCAGAAGGCATCGGCCTCGACCGTGACGTTGACCACGTGCTTGCCGTGGGCGAAGGCGGCCAGGCAGTGATCGACCGCAGAAATGGGGTGGCCGGTGCATTCGACGATGACATCGATGGCCGGGTGACGCACCAGCGTCTGCCAGTCTTCCGAGATGTGGGTGGTGCCGTGCTGCAGCGCGGCGTCGAGCGACGCGGCGGAATACTGCTCCTCCGGCCAGCCTACGCGCTGCAGGTTGTTGCGCGCGCCGGGCACGTTGAGGTCGGCGATGCCGGCCAGATGCACGCCGGGCGTGCGCGGAATCTGCGCAACGTACATGGCGCCGAACTTGCCGGCGCCGATCAGGCCGACGCGGATCGGGCGGCCTTCTGCCGCGCGTTGCTGGAGCTGGCGATGCAGGGACATGCAACCTCCGTGAGCAGATGCCGGCGCAGCGGCCGGTGCGCGAATGATTCTAGCGGCGGGGTGAAGCGCGGGCGTGCGGGATATCGTGGAGGATAGGGACGGCCTGCAAGCTGCGCTTGCAGGCCGTCCCTATCCTCCCTTGGGTTGGGCCAATCATGCATGGGCGACATCGGATGCAAGCGTTCCAAACAGTGACATCACAAAATCAAGTGACGCTATGTCATCCATTAGCAGCCTTCTCACAGCACTCTCGTACTGATCGCGGCTCTGGAAACCAAGTTTCCGCGTAATTTCGGTAAGCATTGGCGTCTCTCGTACCGGATATCGAACAATTATTCTTTCAAGATTTTTTTCGGCTATAGATTGATTGAAAAAGGAAATTTCATTGTTCACTGCGGCAGCTACGTCGATTTCGATGCGTATTGGAATGCCCGCAGATATCTCCGCTTGCTTTGGCCAGTGTTTATCAAGTTCGTCTCGTAACGTCTTCTCGACGGCGCGTTCGCTGAGGCGTCGCACGTGTGTCGCAACCGCTACAAGAGCAGCAGATCTCGCTGAATCAACGAGAGCGTTCGCATCTTCACCGGTCACGGATGCATGGCGTATAGCTAGCTTTCTTTGAATTTCAGGGTGATAGTAGATCGATTCAACAGAATACACGTCTACGGCATAGACGCCTTTCTCTTTGAGCCGTGAAATGTCGTCTGGCGTCCGGCGGTCGTTATCCACAATTCCAAAAGCGCGTAGCCAAGCAAACTCTGTTGCGCTTCGAATACCCGAGACAGCATGATCGACTTCACGGCAGCTTGCCTTCGAAATGATGGTTACATTTGGAAAAACAAGACTATAGAGTGGCTTATCCAGACTCCGCTCATCTCCCTCAATGAATAGTAATGTTCGCCGCGCCCCAAGAATGTCCTTCTTTATCTCCTCGTCGATGCTGGATTGCGCAGGAACTACGTCGGCATCCCATGAAGTGACTGTTGTTCCGTGGTAGGTGCAGCCGCGAATAAGCATGGTGCGCGCACTAGGATTATCAAGAGGGAGCATTACGTCGTGAGTAGAGACAACGAATGCGCAGTCCATACGCTTAGCAAACAGAAGCGTCAGCAAGGGAGAAATGATCGATCTGTGAAGATGGCGCTCTGGTTCGTCAATGAGTAGCAACGTTCCGGGGACAACTGTGAGAACACTTGCAGCAATTAATAGGGCATTCCGTTCTCCGTCAGAGAGTTCCGCAACGCTATACGGAGCACTGCCGGACTTGCTTGCAAGGACTTGCTCATTTTCCTTTACCGATATCTCAATTGGTATGTTTGACAGGCGAAGCAATTCGTTGATTATTTTTATAGGTGCATCTTTCTTTGATAACGTTTTTGCCAAATCAATGTTGCCGCTGTCTACGGCGCCAGCAATATTTCGAGCCCGAATGTTTTCGGCGTCAATTAGATCGTAGATCGCCATGTTGGCTCTATGCGAGGCATAGTCATCCTTCCAGCGCGACTGTACGCGCGTATCACTAGTAGAAATATTAGTTTCCATACTTCTCTTTTCTGCCGGCGACAACGATATCGAACTTGATGAAAACCAAGTTTGTCGATGTGCGGAAATCCGTTGGGACTTTCCGTGATGCGCACTATAGAGCTTTTGCATCAGACTCGACTTTCCAGTTCCGTTTGCTCCAAGGATGAAAAGGCATTGACCAATATCGAGCCCAACTTCTAAAGAAGAGCCATTCGGCTCAGGGATCGTGAATTCAAAAGACATAATCTGAATATCTCGTAGTGTTAGCGAAAAGTTTGAGAGCGTTGAAATACACCGGTCCAACCGTGGGTCAGGCGCTGGCAGCCTGTTCGGCTTTGGCTTGCGTCAGCAGCGCATGCAGCATTTCGGTCGACAGCCCGTGCAGTACCAGCCGGTAGCCCGCCCGCAGCGTGCTCATCGGCACCAGCGGGTGCTTGTTGTTGAGCAGGATCAGATGCTCGGGCGCGCCCAGGATGGTTGCGGCGTAAATGCCGATGGTCTCGTCGAGCTGCAGCGAATTGGTGGCGCGCCAGAAGTCGTTGTCGGTGAGGAAGAACTGATAGATCGGCGTGAAGCATTCGATGGCGGTCTGCAGGTCGATGAAGTTGAGGCGCCCGCGCGGCATGTCTTCGAGGCGCACGGCGGGTGGTTCGATCATGCCGAAGTCGGGGTGCTCAGCGAGCCCCAGCGTGAGGTTCTGGTCACGCAGGTCCTGGTTGAGGCGGATGACGAAATTGAACAGGTTGAGGTCGTGCTTGAGGAAGAGCTCGTCTTCCAGCTCGTCGATCGTGACGGGGGTGAGCGGCGAGGTTTCCACCGGCACCGGCGCGTTGCGGCCGATGAATTCGAGGATCTGCGAGCCGAGCGCGAAATGCCGCAGGATCAGCCAGTTGGCTTCGGGTGAGACGAATCGCTTGAGGCCGGCCGCGAGCAGGCGGTGCAGCAGGCGTGATGCCGCCCAGTTGCGCGGCATGACGATCTTGACGATCTGGATCAGCACGATGAAGGCGCGTGCCAGCGGCCGCACGAAGGGCAGCAGGTATTGGCGCGAGCGGGAGCTGGAATCCTTCAGCCAGGCGGCCTTCACGTCGTCGGGCAGCGGCGTGCTGCGGTCAAGATAAAGCGCGTGCCACGGGTTGGGGTCGAGCGGGTCGTGCTCGGCGGGCAGGAAGTCGGGCAGGGGGTTCATTCGTCTTCGTCCATGATGTGGCGGAACTGCATCAGGTACAGCCGCGTGGTATGCGTGGCGGTATCGAGAATGCTGCGGGCGGCGGCGGGGTCGACCAGCAGCGCCAGTTCGACGGCCTGCAGCCAGCGCTGCAAGTGGTGCAGATCGTTCTCGCCGTGATATTCGAGAAAGCGGAAGGCCGACGGCGGCAGCGCGACTTGTTTGCGCAGCATTGGCAGCAGGGCCGGCACGATGCGCTGCCCGGTGCCCTCGATGATGTAGATCGCGCCGAGCAGGCCGACGGGGTTGGGCGTGGCCGCCAGCGCGTGCAGATAGGCGTTGAGCGCTTCGCCGCCGGGGTTGCGGCGCAGCGCGTCGAGCTCTTCATTGCCGCCGGCGGCACGGTAGTCGTCGTAGAGGATGCGGAAGTCGAACTGCTCCTCTCCGGCGTGGGTTTCGACCAGCTCGCCGAGTGCGGCGAAGGCGCCGTCCATGGAGGCCACTGCTTCGCGCATCCACTTGCTGCCTTCTCGCACCTGCGGCACCCACTGGGCGGTCCAGTTGCGGTAATCGGCGACGTCGAAGCGGCCCGAAACCAGCTTGTGCACCACCGGCGTGCGCCACACGTCGGAGCGGTAGTCGTGCCAGATGCCGGCCAGGCGCGTCAGCAGGTGGCGCAGGTGCTCTGGGGCACCGGCCGGGTCGTGCGGTGGCGGGGGCAAGTCGTCGGCGATTTCCGCAGGTGCCGTGCGCGTGGCCGCTACCGCCGCGGGGGCATCGGCGGCTTCGACCTCGAACAGCATGTAGGCAGCGCTGATGCGGCCCGATTCGGGGATGAAGCAGAAGATTTTCTCGCCCGCCCGCAGCTCATGCGTGTCGAGAAACTCGGCAAGCATGATGTAGATCGAGGCCGCGCCGGTGTTGCCGCGCGTGGCGAGGTTGCTGTACCAGCGCTCGCGCGGAATGGTCAGCCCGGTCTTGTCGAGCAGGTCTTCCACCACCGGGATGAAACGCGCCGACGAGTAGTGGCACAGGAAGTGGTCGATGTCGGCCGAGTCCACCCAGCCATCACGCACCAGCGTGACGTACTCGTGGATCGACACGTCGAACAGATGCGGCAGCAACCGGATGTCCTGACGCAGCGACAGCGCGCCATCGGCCTCGGCCTCGCTGGCCGAGTCGAAATCCAGGTAGGAGCGTTTGCGGTCGGCCGACAGCCCGAGCTGCATGCACACCGGGTAGTCGCCGGCAAAGCTCTTCTGGTGCACCCACTTGAGCTTCAGGCGCAGCCCGTTGCGGCCGCTCGGCGTGCGTGTGAGCAGCAGTGCGCCGGCCCCGTCGGACAGCATCCAGCGCAGGAAGTGAGCGTCAAAGTCCGCGTCGTAGCCGCGCGGCGCGAAACGGCTTTTCTTGAAGATGCGCGACGGCATTTCGGCCGCGGCGGCGATGGCGTGTTGGTGCTCACCCAGTTCGATGGCCTGCGCCGCGTGCTTGATGGCCAGCACGCCAGCGGCGCACACACCCTGGCTGGAGAGCGTTTCCATGGGCGGGGCGCCGAGTTCGCCGTGAATCATGCTGGCAAAGCCCGGCATGATCGCGTCGCCGCCGCTGGAACCGACCGACAGCAGCCCGGCGTCGCCCAGCGCGAAATCGGCGCGCGCTGCGCAGTCGCGGATCGCCGCGGCCGCCAGTGCGGCATGCGACATCGTGGTGTTGCCGTCGGCGTCGAGTGCGTAATGCCGCTGCGTGATGCCGTTTTCGGCCAGGATGCGCGCCTTGAGGCGGCTAGAGAGCCGGTTGAGCGGGGCGATGCAGGCATCCATGCCAGCGTTGTCGATGGCCGGGCCGGGCAGGTGGTAGCCGGCGGCTTCCACATAGACATGGTCAAAGCGGGTGGGCATCCGGAGGGCTTCCAGTGGGTGAGGAGTGGCGCGCCGTGGCGGATTCCGCCATCAGGCTGTGGCTGCGCCAGCGTGGTGAGAACAGACCGAGTATGAAGCTGCGAAACATGTAGGCGGCCAGGCCGCCGGCGTTCAGCCGCGCGTCGACGTGTGCGCGGTAGCGTGCATGCAGCGCCGGCAGTTCGCTCCAGTGCGCGCGCGGGTGTTCGTGGTGGGCGGTGTGCAAGCCGATGTTGAACAGCAACGGGTTCACCCAGCCTTCGAAGTTGCGCGCGTAGTTGAAGCGCGAATGCCCGTCGGCATGCGCGTGCTGCAGGTAGTTGGTGGCCAGCAACCAGTGCAGGCCGTGCAGTTGCGGCAGTAGCACCAGCAGCAGCCACTTCTCGGCGTCGATCATGGCCAGGGTCGCCCACAGCAGCGCCACGGCGGCGTATTGCAGCAGGGCGTGGCGCCACGCGGCGCTGCCGCGCCGCTCGTGCAGCCAGCGCAGGAACAGCGGGTAGAGCACGGCCGCCGCGTGGAAGGGATGCAGCAGGTAACCCCACAGATGGTTGCTGTCGCCGCCGAAGCGGTAGGTGCGCGCCACGTCCAGCGGGCCATGCCGGTAGCGGTGGTGGTTGGCGACATGCGCCGGATGGAAGACGAAGCCGGGGTGGCCCTGCAGCACGCTCAGCCACAGGTCGGTGGCGCGGTTGGCGTGCTTGTTGCGCCACATGCGGCGGTGCGCGTGATTGTGGTGGATCACGCCGGTGCCCAGCGTCAGAAACAGGGTGGCCAAGTACAGCGGCAGCGAAATGCCGTAGTGCCATTGCCACGCGACGAGGGCCGGCAGCAGCGCGAGGTAGGCGAGGCTGTGGAGATCGCGCCAGTTACGCAGCATGACGTTTCGTGTCCCGCGCCAGATCGAGCGCAATGCGCTCCTTGGCCGCATCCGGCGGCAGTGCTGTGCCGCACAGGCGATCCATGAACGGGAACATGAAGCTGTAGTTGCCGTGAAAGCAGGCGTGATGCAGATGGTGCCGGCGTGCGCCGTTGAGCCACCAGCGGTCGCGGTCGAAATCGGGCAGGAAGTCGTAGTTCGAATGGCCGATGGAATTGAAGGTCAGGCTGAACACCGGTAGGGCCAGCAGCGCCGCGAAGCTGAAATCGTGCAGCAGCATCGGCAGGATCAGCACGTTGCCGAGCATCGCTGCTTCGAGCGGATGGAAGCTGTAGGTCGCCCACGGCGTGGTCACCACCGAGCGGTGGTGCGGCAGGTGGAAGCGGCGTAACCAGCGGGTGTGCAGCAGCCAGTGGTTGGCGTAGAAGTGCACCTCGTTCCAGATCACCAGTACCAGCATCTCGATGGCGATCTGCCACCACGGCGGATCGACCGCGAGCTGCGCCCAACCCAGTTGCAGCAGGCCCCACGGCACTACCAGGCCGACGCCGAACAGCGTGACCGAGGCGGCTGATTGCAGCCATTCGCGCCGCAGCTGACCGGGCGCCAGCGGTCGCGGGTCAAGTTGCCGGCCGTAAGCAATGGCGGGCAGCAGGTGGCGCGTGAGAACCGTCGTCAGCGTGCCGAAGAAAAGATAGAGAGCACCGAAGAACAGCCAGCCTGCGAGGATGATTTCGTACCAGCGCGATTCGAGCACGAAAGCCTGCATGGTCTGGGTCGGAGGGCATGTCGCTGGAATGCGCAGTGTATGCGATGCCATCGTGCCGGGTCACCTGCTGCAGCGCCGACCGACGTGCCACACCGCAACGCAAAGTGGCAGCCGAGGCTGCCACTTCATGGGCTTGTCCGCAGGCCGGACTCAGGCGTGATGCGACAGCACCCGTTCGGGGCGCAGGCGGCCGACGCACGTTCGATCGGCGTCAAAACGTGGCGCCTCGGGCTCTGCAGCAAGCAGTTGCGCGATCTCTTCGCGCAGGGCGTCGACCGACTGTGCGCCGGTGATCAGTCGCTGGCGGCCGGATGCCGACAGGCGCATGGCGGGTACGCCGCGGATGCCGAGCCGTTCGGCTTCGCGGCGGTCGGCCTGCACTGCGGCGGTGAAGTCGCCATTGTCGAGTGCGAATTTCAGCCTTGCGGCGTTCAGGCCGATGGCGCGGCCGATGCTGGTCAGCACGCTGATCTTGCCGATGTCGCGGCCGTGCTCGAAGAAGGCCTGGAACAGCGACTGGCGCATCTTGTCGCCCAGGCCGTGCTCGCGCGCGAACAGTTCGGCTTCGAACGCCAGGCGGCTGCGCGGCTGCACCGGCGGCAGGCGCAGGCGCATGCCGCGTTCCTCGGCCATCGGATAGACGTGGTTAGCCCATGCCTCGCGCAGATATTCGCCACGCGGATCGAGGGTCGGAGCGGGGTCGGGGCGCAGTTCGAAGGCGCGCCAGTTGATCTCGACCGCATCTCCGTATTCGGCCTCGATTGCCGCGAGCACGGGCATCTCGAGGTAGCAGAAAGGGCAGACGTAGTCGCTCCAGATGTCGAGGGTGAAGGCTCTGGGCATGGTGAGGCTGGCGTCGTGTGCCAGCAGTAGTCAGTGGTGGTGGATCGATCGAATTATCCCTGCTTGGTTCCCGCTTTTGAAACATAACTTACAAAATACTTACAGCGCGCTCAGGGCGATTCGCATCGTTCAGATGAACATCTCGGCGATGTCGGTGGTGGAGCGCTTTCCGACGTTCTCGCGATGACGTGTTAGCCACTCAAGCGCCATGTCGCGGCCGCGATCGCGCAGCATGCGCAGCAGCGGCGGACTGGGTAGAAAGCGGGTTTCCGTGGCCAGCGACGCGGTGTGCTCCTGCGACTGGATGACGTGAAAGCGGGTGCGACGCAGGCGGCGTTCGAGGCGGCCGGGCAGCAACGAATGAGAGGCGGTTTCGCTGGCGCGGGCGTAGCGGCGCATCTCGCGCAGGAAGGTGGCGTTGAACGCCAGATCCAGCGTGCGGGTGCGGATTTCCTCTGCGCTGTTCGGCGTTGTCGCGTGCAGCTGCGGTGCGAGCAGCACCAGCAGGATGTCGCAGGCGTCGCATTCGTAGAGCAGCGGGAACACCGCCGGATTGGCGGAGAAGCCGCCGTCCCAGTAAGGCTCGCCGTCGATTTCGATGGGGCGCGAGATGGTCGGCAGGCACGCCGAGGCGAGCAGCGCGTCCACGGTGAGTTCGTGCGTCTCGAACAGGCGCAGCTTGCCGCTGTTGGCGTGGGTGGCGGCGACAAACAGCTTGAGCGGGGAATGCGCGCGCAGGCGCTCGAAGTCGATCTGTGTGCTGAGCAGGTCGCGCAGCGGATTGATGTCGAAGGGGTTCATCTGCTGCGGCGAAAAGTAGCGTGACCAGTGCAGCAGCATGCGGGCGGCTGGTGCAACGCGTGTCGCGTCGCTTTGGCTGGCGGACGGGAAGCCCGGGGGCGACTTGCTGGCAACGCCTTCCCAGAAGGTGTTCAGGGCGGCGCGCGCGCCCTCACGGCCATCCTGGAGCAGCCCGTGGGCGAGCACCACGGCGTTGATGGCACCGGCGCTGGTGCCGCTGATGCCTGCGAAGTCGATGCGCTCATCTTCGAGCAAGGCGTCGAGCACGCCCCAGGTGAAGGCGCCGTGGGCGCCCCCGCCCTGAAGGGCCAGACTGACGGTCGGGAGCTTGGGTGAAGCCAATCGCATGTGCCACCTCAATGCTGCTACGCAACATTGGCTTAGGCTAGCACTGTATTAGCTATAAGTGAAACGCACGAATTGTTACGCTGCGGTGCAGCGTTGCGCTCCCGCGCTACTGGAAGGCGACCTCCGCGAAGCTTCGCAGCTTGCGGCTGTGCAGGCGGTCGATGCCCTGCTCGCGCAGCAGCTCGATGGTGCGCAGGCCGATGCGCAGGTGCTGGTCGACGCGCTGGCGGTAGAAGGTGTCGGCCATGCCGGGCAGCTTGATCTCGCCATGCAGCGGCTTGTCGCTGACACACAGCAGCGTGCCGTAGGGCACGCGGAAGCGGAAGCCGTTGGCAGCGACGGTGGCCGATTCCATGTCCAGCGCCACGGCGCGACTCTGGCTGAAGCGGCGCTCGGGTGCAGACGGGTTGCCGTGCGAGGGCAGCAGTTCCCAGTTGCGGTTGTCGGTGCTGGCGACGGTGCCGGTGCGCATGATGCGCTTGAGTTCGTAGCCGGAGAGTTGCGTCACTTCGGCCACTGCGGCTTCCAGCGCGAGCTGGATTTCGGCCAGCGCCGGAATCGGCACCCATGGCGGCAGCTCTTCGTCGAGCACGTGGTCTTCGCGCACATAGCCGTGCGCCAACACGTAGTCGCCCAACTGCTGTGTGGTGCGCAGGCCGGCGCAGTGGCCGAGCATGATCCAGGCGTGCGGGCGCAGCACCGCGATGTGGTCCGAAATGGTCTTGGCGTTGGACGGCCCGACGCCGATGTTGACCATGGTGATGCCGGCGCTGTCGCCGCGCGTGAGGTGGTAGGCCGGCATCTGCGGCATGCGCGGCGGAGGCGTGCCACGCTCGTCTCCGGGCTGTGCGGGCAGGCCGGCACGGCGGGTGATGACGTTGCCGGGCTGCACGAAGCTCTCATAGCCATGCGCGCCGGATTCGTCCGCCATCAGCTCGTGACCGAGCGCAATGAACTGGTCGATGTAGAACTGGTAATTGGTGAACAGCACGAAGTTCTGGAAGTGCTCGGCGTCGCTGCCGGCGTAGTGGCGCAGGCGCTGCAGCGAGTAATCCACACGCGGCGCGGTGAATAGCGCCAGCGGTTGCGGGTGGCCCGGTGGCGGCTCGAAGGTGCCGTTGGCAATGCCGTCGTCCATCACCGTCAGGTCGGGCAGGTCGAACAGGTCGCGCAGCCGGCGGCGGCGGTCGGCATCGAGCCGGCCCTCGAAGTGGTCCATGCCGGCCAGCGCAAAGTGCAGCGGAATGGGCTGCGTGCTGGTGCCGATCTCGATGTCCACCTTGTGGTTCTCGATCAGCAGCCGGAACTGCTCGCGGTAGTAGTTGGCGAACAGGTCGGGCTTGGTCAGCGTGGTCTCGAACGTGCCATGTCCGGCCACAAAGCCATAGGCCAGGCGCGAATCGGGCCGCGCCACGGTATCCACCCGCACGCGTGCGAACGGGTAGCAGGCGCGCAGTTTGCGATCGAAGTCCTCTCCGGCGACAAAACGACGCAGCGATTCGCGCAGCCACTCGGTGCTGGCGGCGTAGATCTCCTGCACGCGCGCCAGTGCGGCCTCGGGGTCGTCGTAGCGGGCGGGGGCGATGTAGGGCGGTTCGGTGTGCATGGGCGGCGGCGGAGGATGCGATGCGGCCATCTTACCCGCGCCGTGGGTCGCATTTCGTCTTCGGCGCAACGCGACCTACGCCCTCCGTTGTAGTGACAGCACTACACGACAATCACTACAAGCGCGATACCGGGCCCCCGCCCCGATGCGGATGATGCAAGGCGTCAACCAAGCCGCATGGGGCGCCGCAATGAAGAAAGCCGGATTCCGACTCGGGGTGTATGTCTTCAAGGACGCCGAGGTCGTTGATTACGCCGCGCCCTGCGGTGTGTTCTCGGTGGCGCGCCGGCTCGATCCCGAGCTGGATGTGTTCCTGATCGCCGAGAGCATGCGTCCGGTGCAGACCCAGGCCGGCTTCACGGTGATTCCCAATTATTCCTTTGCCGACAAGCCGGCGATGGACGCCTTCCTCATCCCCGGCGGCTTCGGCACGCGCCAGGAAATGCACAACACCAACCTGCATGACTTCGTGCGTGCGCTGCCAGAGCACTGCCTGATCACCAGCGTGTGCACCGGCTCGTGGATCTACGGCGCGATGGGCCTGCTCGACGGCCTGCCGGCGACCAACCGCAAGGAGCCGGACCGGCTCGAAGCCTCACACATGGGCAAGACCCCGATCGACCGCCTGGCCGAGATCGCGCCGGCCTGCCACATCAGCCGCGCGCGAGTGGTGGACGCCGGTCGCATCGTCACCGGCGGCGGCATCTGCTCGGGCATGGAGATGGGCTTCCACCTGCTGCGCCGCGCCGGCTACGACGACGCCTTCATCCACGACGTGGCGCGAATCATGGAATACCACCGCGCCTACGAGCTGTACGAACACGACATCGAATACGCAACGCCGCCAACGTCGGCGCGTCTTGCGTCCGCCTGAAGCATCCGCCTGAAACCAACGAGGGAGTCAGCCATGTCCGCCTACCGCAATCCGTTCGACCCGAATGTCCGCCTGCAGCGCGGCGGCTGCAGCTGCGGCCGCCACAACAGCCAGTCCGAGCACGATCACTCCGTGGCCATCGAGGCCCGCGAGATGCAGGAGCGTGTGGTCGAAACGGCGGTGATGCAGGCGCTGTTCCCGCAGGACGAATTGCGTCGCAAGTTCCTGCGTGCGGTCGGCAGCGGTACGGCGCTGGCGGCGATCTCCAGCATCTTCCCGATGGCCATGGCCAAAGAGGCCTTTGCCGTCGGCGGTGGTGCACTGGAGAAGACCAAGCTGTCGGTTGGCTTCATCCCCATCACCTGCGCCACGCCCATCATCATGGCGCACCCGCTCGGCTACTACGCCAAGTACGGCTTGGACGTGGAAGTGGTGAAGACCGCCGGTTGGGCGGTGGTGCGCGACAAGTCACTGGCCGGCGAATACGACGCCGCCCACATGCTGTCGCCGATGCCGCTGGCGATCTCCATGGGCGTGGGCTCCAACGCCATTCCCTACACCATGCCGGCCGTGGAAAACATCAACGGCCAGGCCATCACGCTGTCGATGGCGCACAAGGACAAGCGCGACCCGAAAGACTGGAAGGGCTTCCGCTTTGCCGTGCCGTTCGACTACTCGATGCACAACTACCTGCTGCGCTACTACCTGGCCGAGCACGGCATTGACCCGGATCGCGACGTCACCATCCGCTCCGTCCCGCCGCCGGAAATGGTCGCCAACCTGCGCGCCGGCAACATCGACGGCTTCCTCGCGCCCGACCCGGTCAACCAGCGTGCGGTGTATGACGGCGTGGGCTTTATCCACCTGCTGTCGAAAGAGATCTGGGACGGCCACCCGTGCTGCGCCTTTGCTGCCAGCAAGAAGTTCGTCACCGAGATGCCCAACACCTATCAGGCGCTGCTCAAAGCCATCATCGACGCCACGGCTTATGCCCGCAAGGCCGAAAACCGCAAGGAAATTGCCGCGGCGATTGCGCCGACCAACTACCTCAACCAGCCGGTAACGGTGGTCGAGCAGGTGCTCACCGGTACCTATGCGGATGGCCTGGGCAACGTCATCAAGGACCCCAACCGCATCGACTTCGACCCCTTCCCGTACGAGTCCTTCGCGGTGTGGATCCTCACGCAGATGAAGCGCTGGGGCCAGATCAAGGGCGACGTCGATTACGCCAAAGTCGCCAAAGAGGTGTTCCTCGCCACCGACGCCACGCGCCTGATGAAGGAAGTCGGCATGGAAGCGCCGGCCTCGACCTCCAAGCTGTTCTCGGTGATGGGCAAGCCCTTCGACCCGAGCAAGCCGAAGGAATATGTCGATTCCTTCGCCATCAAGAGGAGCTGAGCAATGAAAGCCCGTCCCTGGCTCGCGCCATTTCTGTCGGTGGTGTTTCTCAGCATCTTCCTCGGCCTGTGGCATCTGGCCACGATGAAGACGGCCGGCGAAGTGATTGTCGATCCCGAGTACGCCGCGCTCATTGGTGCGGCGGCGGCAACCGGTGGCCAGTCGGCCATGCCGGGGCCGGGCGATGTCGCTGCAAAGATGTGGGGTCACATCTCCGATCCGTTCTACGACAACGGCACCAACGACAAGGGCATCGGCATCCAGCTTGCGCATTCGGTTGCCCGGGTGGCCATCGGCTTCGGGCTGGCAGCGCTGGTGGCCGTGCCGTTGGGGTTCCTGATCGGCATGTCGCCGTTGGTGTACAAGGCGCTCGACCCGTTCATCCAGATCCTCAAGCCGATCTCGCCGTTAGCCTGGATGCCGCTGGCGCTCTACACCATCAAGGATTCGGACATCTCGGCGATCTTCGTGATCTTCGTGTGTTCGCTGTGGCCGATGCTGATCAACACCGCTTTTGGCGTGGCCTCGGTGCGCAAGGATTGGGTCAACGTCGCGCGCACGCTTGAAGTGAGCCGCATCCGAACCGCCTTCCAGGTGATTCTGCCGGCCGCCGCGCCGACCATCATGACCGGTATGCGCATCTCGGTCGGCATCGCCTGGCTGGTCATCGTCGCGGCTGAGATGCTCGTCGGCGGCACCGGCATCGGCTACTTCGTGTGGAACGAGTGGAACAACCTCTCCATCGCCAACATCATCAGCGCCATTTTGTTCATTGGCCTGATCGGCATGTTGCTCGACCTCACGCTGGCGCGTCTGGCTCGCGCCGTTACGTACAGGGAGTAAGCATATGAGCCAAACATTCCTCAAGGTTGAAGGTCTCGCCAAGCAGTTTCCCGGCGTGACCGTGTTCGAGAACATTCACTTCGGCATCGAGAAGGGCGAGTTCGCCTGCATCATCGGCCACTCGGGCTGCGGCAAGACCACCATCCTCAACGTGCTGGCTGGCCTCGATGAGGCCAGCGACGGCGTGGTCATCATGGACGGCCGCGAGATATCCGGCCCGTCGCTCGACCGCGGCGTGGTGTTCCAGGGCCATGCCCTGCTGCCGTGGCTCTCTACGCTGAAGAACGTGGAGTTCGGCGTGCGCTCGCGCTGGCCGGGCTGGAGCGCAAAGCAGGTCACCGAGCACAGCACCAAGTACCTCGAAATGGTCGGTCTCGGTGGCGCCCTGCACAAGAAGCCGGCCGAGCTTTCCGGCGGCATGAAGCAGCGCGTGGGCATCGCGCGCGCCTTTGCCATTCAGCCCAAGATGTTGCTGCTCGACGAGCCCTTTGGCGCGCTCGACGCGCTCACCCGCGGCACCATTCAGGACGAGCTGCTCTCCATCGTGCAGGCCACGCATCAGACCGTGTTCATGATCACGCACGACGTCGACGAGGCCATCCTGCTCGCCGACAAGATCCTGCTGATGAGCAACGGGCCGTTCGCGCGCATCGCTGAAGTGGTCGAAGTCACGATGCCGCGCGACCGCAGCCGCAGCACCATGCACCACGACCCGCAGTACTACCGCATCCGCAATCATCTCGTCGATTTCCTGGTGAATCGCTCCAAGGATTACGCCGGCGACGCACTGGTTGCCCACGACCCGAAGAACCCGCCCGTCGTGCGTCCCGGCCTCGACCAGAGCGCCGAAGTCGTCGAACTGCCCACCCATTTTTCCCGCGCACCGGCCGAAAAGGCCCGCGCAGTCTGACCCACTGACCCCGCAAGGAGAACCACCATGAACCTGAGCGACATCCCCACCAGCACCAAGTACATGACCCGCAACGACGTCACCGAAATGGTCGTCGCCCAACGCATCCAGAAGAAGCTGACCTGGGCCGAAATCGCCGACGCCATCGGCCAGTCCAAGGAATGGACCACCGCCGCCCTGCTCGGCCAGATGCAGATGAGCGAAGAGCAGGCCAAGAAGGCGGCCGCCATCCTCGACCTGCCGGACGCCGCCATCGCGCTGCTGTGCGTCGTGCCTTACAAGGGTTCGCTGCCCACCGCCGTGCCGACCGACCCGCTGATCTACCGCTTCTATGAGCTGGTCAGCGTGTATGGCACTACGTTCAAGGAGCTGATCCACGAAGAGTTCGGCGACGGCATCATGTCCGCCATCGACTTCAAGATGGACCTCTCGCGCCTGCCCGATCCCAACGGCGACCGCGTGCAGATCGTGATGTCGGGCAAGTACCTGGCCTACAAGCAGTACTGATTTCCTGAAGTCGGCTGCCGTCGGGGCGGCTGCATGGAAGAACGGCCGCAGGGGTTTCCTTGCGGCCGTTGTGTTTGGTGACTGTCGCTGCGGACTGGAAAGCGCAGCGCAAGTAGCGGCCAGTCCGGCCGCCGTGCCGGCGTGTGTCTGTCCAGGCGATGTGGCGTGGAGGGCTCAGCCCTTCAGCATGGCTTCGAACACTGACTCGATGTCGAAATGCTCGCCTTCATCACCATTGAGCTTCAGTGATTGCTCGACGTGCTGAAGGTGATGCACGAGCTGTTCGCGGGCGCCGCTGACATCACCGTTGCGGATGCACTCGATGATGTCGTGGTGCTCGTGATCCATGCAGGCCTTGGCGTCGGGTGAGTCGTAGAGCCAGATGATGAGGCTGCTCAGCGCGACCAGGCGGCGCGTGATGTCGTAGAACAGGCTGTTGCCGGTCAGTTCGGCGAGCAGCAGGTGGAAGTCGCCGGTGAGGCGGGTCAGGGCGTCCTGGTCGTTGTCGGCGCGGGCGCTGGTTTCGAGCTTGAGGTGGTCGTCGAGGCGCTGGAGGGCGTCGGCTGTGGTGCCGCGTGCGAGCTGTTCGACGATGGCGGTCTCGATGGCGCGCCGCGCGGCGAAGACCTCACTGGTCTCGCGCGCGCTAGGGCTGGAGACGTAGGCGCCGTGGTTGGGCTTGAGCGTGATGATGCGGTCTTGCGCGAGACGGCAGAAGACTTCGCGCAAGCGTGTGCGGCTGACCCCGAAGACGCGACACAGGCGCTCTTCCGACAGTTTGGTGCCGGGTGGCAGCTTGCGGTGCGCGATGGCATCGAAAGTGAGGTCGTAGATGCGCTGGTTGTCGATCACCGGCCGCGTGGGAGCGGACTTCGGGCTTGCTGCTTTTCTGGCCGTTCGGGTGGCGGGCATGGTGATCACGGGGCGGAGTGGAATGCGCGCATTGTCGCGGGCGGACGGTGTGCTGTAAACGGGAGGGGCAAGATTGTCGACACCGTTGTCTGAAACGCCACGGTCAACTTGCCATGCGCGCGCCGCAGCCGGCGCCGCGTTGCCCCTTCCCGCCCGCGGCTCAGCGCGTCGCCGGCCGACCCCACAGGCGCAGGCGGGATACGCCGCCGTCCGGGTAGATGTTGAAGCGGATGTGGGAGATCGTGCCGAGCGCTGCAATCTCGCCCGTGAAGGCATGGATGGCGTTGGCAGTCAGCTTCTGTTCGGGCAGCAGGGTCTCCCAGAAAATCGACTGGGTCGTGATCGACTGGTCGGTGCCACCCTGAGCGAAGGCCGCCTGGATCGAGCAACGGTCGGGGAAGTTGCCCGTGAAATAGGCGGTATCCACCTCGATCCGCTCGATCGCCCCTGGAGTGCCCAGTTCGATCACGCACCAGTCGTTGCCGGGCTCGCGGCGGCGGCGGGTTTCCCAGCCATCGCCCATGTTCTCGCCGCGGCCGGGCAGCAGCAGGGCTGCCACCGAGGAGCCGAAGCTGGCGTCGTTCCAGGCCACCGGACGGCCGCCGTTCTGCAGGGCGATCAGATCGATGGGCGTGTTGGACGCGGCCGAGAGGTCGAGCTTGGTGCGCGGGCGGCCATACACGCGCAGCCGCGCGACGCCGCCGTCCGGGTAGATGCGGACGCGCAGGTGGGTCCATGCGCCATCGCTGGAGCATTCGAGCAGGTGGTGGCTGTTCTGTACGAGCGCTGCGGCGGGGAGGATCTCGGTCCATTCGGCGGCCTGCAGGGCCTCGACGTCATCGCTGTCGCAGACGCATGCATCGATCGATACCGCTTGCGGGTGGTTGCCCCGGAAGTGACTGGTGTCGACGTCGAAACCACGAATCTCGCCCGCGACGCCCAGCCGCAGCAGGGCCTGGTCATGTCCGGCGACGCGTTTGCGACGCGTTTCCCAGCCATCCATCCATTTGCCGTGTTCGTCGAACTTTCCGGGCACGAATTGCGCCGGGGTCGGGGAGAGCATGCGTTCGGCGGCGCCGAAGTATTCGTCCGAGGTCCACAGCACCCTGGCGCCGAGGCGCTGGTTGGCCAGATCGGTCGATCGGGCGGCCCAGTCGGGCAGCTCGGCAGGCGGGGCGAAGACGGGCGCGCGGGGGGTTGTGCTGGCCATGAATGCTCTCCTAGTCGTGGTTGTGTGCGATGTTGTCGCAGATCGTATACAGAAAAACTTCAGTAAATTCAGTGCAACTCAGCTTGTTTTACCGATTTTGATCATTGTAGGTAATATTTTCGATGATTGTTTGTTTGATTATGTATTAACGTTGTCTACAGTTATGTATAGAAGTTTTTAAGTTTCTTCGAATATCTGGTGAGAATATGCATATCCGAGTGATCAACCCCAACACCACGGCGTCCATGACCAAAACGATGGCCGCTTCGGCTGCGCGCGTGGCCGCGCCGGGCACGCGGATCAGCGCAAGCCAGCCTGAATCCGGGCCGGTGTCGATCGAGGGGCATTTCGATGAGGCCATCGCGGCGGTGGGCGTGCTGGAAGAGATCCGGCGTGGTGAGCAGGAGGGTGTCGACGCCTACATCATCGCCTGCTTTGGCGACCCCGGGCTATTGGCGGCGCGCGAGCTGACTGCCGCGCCGGTGATCGGCATCGCCGAGGCGGCTTTTCATCTCGCCACGCTGATCAGTACGCGCTTCTCGGTGGTGACCACGCTGGGGCGCACCGTAATCATCGCCGAGCATCTGCTGCAGTCCTACGGTTTCGCGCATCACTGCCGCAAGGTGCGCGCAGCCGAAATTCCGGTACTCGATCTTGAGGAAGACGGCGATGTCGCCTTCCAGCGAATCGTCGAGGAGTGCCAGCGCGCAAAAGCCGAGGACGGCATTGGCGCGATTGTTCTTGGCTGCGGTGGCATGGCCGATCTGACAGAGCGGATTTCCGACGCGGTCGGCTTGCCGGTGGTCGAAGGCGTGACGGCGGCCGTCAAGCTCGCCGAATCCCTCGTCAGCTTGGGCCTCAGGACCAGCAAACACGGCGATCTGGCCTTTCCGCGGGCCAAGGCGTTTGACGGCAAATTCGGACATTGGGGCAACGCTACGTAGGACAGAGGCCGATCGATCTGATGTGCCTGCGTGGGAGCGGCCGTGGCCGCGGACGACGCTGAGGCTGCCCTCTTGATGTTGATGCGACTTGAACGGGCACGAGACCTGGATGTGGGACAGGAGCCGTGCAGGAATTTATGGAGTAGGCATACGGGAAGCACGTAACCAACCGGGCGAGTCGGCCCGATCAGCGGAGGAATCAGGTCATGAGCAGCGTCAATCAGACAGTGGATCCGGGGGCGGCCGGCGAGGTCAGCCAAGGCAAGGCAATCGGCGAGGAGTCGCTTGAGCCGCAGCAGGTCCGCATCATGGACAAATGGTCGTACCTGCTCGCGTGGTTTGGCGGGTGCGTGTCGATCGGCACCTTCGCGATGGGTTCGAGCATCGTCGGCACGCTCAACCTGCTGCAGGCAACGCTCGCGATCGCGATCGGCTGCTTCGTGATCGGCATCGCACTGGCGATCAACGGTGCGGCCGGTCACAAATACGGCATTCCCTTCATGGTCCAGGCGCGCACCGCGTTTGGTTTCGCCGGAACGCGCTTTCCCGGCCTGGTGCGGGCCGTGCCGGCGATCGTCTGGTACGGCTTCCAGAGCTGGATCGGCGCTGGCGCGCTGAACGCGGTGTCGGCCACGCTGTTCGGTTTCGACAACCTGATCTTCTATTTCGTCGTGTTCCAGTTCGCGCAGATCGCCTTGTCGGTGCTCGGTTTCCAGGGCATCAAGTGGCTCGAGAACATCGGCAGCGGCTTCATCCTGCTGTCGCTGACCTACATGTTCTTCAGCGTGATCAATAAGTACGGCGACGAAATCACCACCAACCTCATCAACATCGAGGGCACCTGGGGCCTGCCGTTCTGGGGCGCGACGATGCTGTTCCTCGGCATCTACAGCACGATGATGCTCAACGTCAGCGACTACTCGCGCGAACTGCACCACGGCGTCCGACCGAGGCTGCTGACCACGATCTACTCGATGTCCATTCTGCCCTGCACGCTGTTCATGGGCCTGATCGGGCTGATGGTTTCAGGCGCGACGGGCGTCTCCGATCCGATCAAGGTGTTCGCCAGCGCGGTCGACAACACCCCGCTGCTCGTCATCACGCTGCTGTTCATCGCCTTCGCCCAGGTCACGACCAACGTGTTGAACAACGTCGTACCGCCGACCTACATCCTGATGGACGTCTTCAAGCTGCCGTTCCGCTGGGCGGCGGTCATCGTCGGTCTGCTGGCGTTCGGCACCTTTCCGTGGGAGCTGGTCAAGGATGAATCCGCGGCCGGGCTGCAGATCTTCGTGCAGACCTACTCCGCCTTCCTCGGGCCGATCTTCGCGGTGCTGGTGGTGGACTACTACATCATCCGTCGCCGCACGCTCTCACTGTCGAAGCTGTACGACGAGAACGGGCCGTACCGGGGCGTGAACTACGCCGGTATCATCGCCTCGCTGATCGGCGCCGTCGTGGCCCTGAGCTTCTCTGCGGTGTCGTGGTACGCGAGCCTGATCCCCGCCGGCCTGATCTACTATCTGCTGATGAACCACTGGTCCGTGAGCAAGCGTTTTCTCGACAACTGAACATCGCGTCCTGTCCGCCCCGGTGTTGCAGGGGCGGACGTCTGTAACTCCGGAACGATCAACATGAACAACACCAAGACCTACCCCCGTGACCTCGTTGGCTACGGCCGCAATCCGCCGCATGCCGACTGGCCGGGCGGCGCGCGGGTGGCGGTGCAGTTCGTGCTCAACTACGAGGAAGGGGGCGAGAACTGCGTGTTGCACGGCGACGCCGGCAGCGAGCAGTTCCTGTCCGAGCTGTTCAATCCGCCGGCGTTTCCCGAGCGGCATCTGACCATGGAGTCGATCTACGAATACGGCTCGCGTGCCGGTGTGTGGCGCGTCCTGCGCGAGTTCGAAAAACGCGGTCTGCCGCTGACGGTGTTCGGCGTTGGCATGGCCTTGCAGCGCCATCCCGAAGTGGCCGCCGCGTTTGCCGAACTCGGGCATGAGATTGCGAGCCACGGCTGGCGCTGGATCCTCTACCAGAATGTGCCGGAGGATGTTGAGCGTGAACACATGCGGCTGGCTATCGAAGCCATCCAGCGCACGACCGGCACCGCGCCGCTTGGCTGGTACACCGGCCGTGATTCGCCCAACACGCGGCGTCTGGTCGCCGAGCATGGCGGCTTTGTGTACGACTCCGATTACTACGGCGACGACTTGCCGTTGTGGACCACGGTGACCAAAAGCGACGGCAGCGTTGTGCCGCATCTGATCGTGCCCTACACGCTGGACGCCAACGACATGCGCTTTGCGATGCCGCAGGGTTTCTCGCATGGTGATGAGTTCTTCGAGTATCTGCGCGATGCCTTCGACGTGCTGTACGCCGAGGGCGATGAACGGCCGGCAATGATGAGCGTGGGGCTGCACTGCCGCTTGATCGGCCGCCCCGGCCGCTTCCGTGCGCTGCAGCGATTCCTCGACCACATCGAGGGCCACGACCGCGTTTGGGTCAGCCGCCGCATCGACATAGCACGCCACTGGATCGAGCGCCATCCATGGCAAGCTAGCGCCTCCGACTCCACCCCGTTTTCCGGAATTGCCCGATGAACGCCCCCGAACAGCCGCTGATCCTCACCGTCCGCCCGCTCACGCGCGAGGCTTTTGCGCCGTTCGGCGACGTCATCGAGGTCAGTGATGACGTGATGCATTACCCGATCAACGCCGGCAACACCGAGCGTTATCACGATCTTGCCAAGGTCGACACCGGGCCCGAGGGCCGCGCCATCATCAGCATCTTTCGCGGCGAGCCGCGTGAGCTGCCGTTCCGCATCACCATGATGGAGCGCCACCCGCTGGGCTCGCAGGCCTTTGTGCCGATGTCGGGCCGGCCGTATCTGGTGGTGGTTGCGCCGCCGTCCGACGCACCAAAAGCGGCCGAACTGCAGACCTTTCTGGCCACCGCCGCGCAGGGGGTGAACTACGCTCCGGGCGTGTGGCATCACCCGCTGTTGGCGCTTGAAGGCGTGAGTGACTTCCTGATCGTCGATCGCGCCGGTCCGGGGCACAACTGCGACGAGCTGACGCTGGACCGCGAAGCGGTGATCCTGCCGCTGGGCTGAAGCCCCCCGCTGCAGTCAATGCTGGGCAACCGGGCGAGCCGCCTCAGGGCTCATCCATCGGCCACTCGTGCCCGCATTGCCGGCAGCGCACACGTACCCATTTGCCCTGCGGGTCTTCCGTGAGTGCTTCGAGGCGACCGAAGGTGTCGCAGCGCGTGCAGCGGGCCTGAGTGCCGGCGCGCTGAGCGCGGGTCAGATGCGTGAGGAAGCGCTGCAGGCTGATGATGGTGATGCCGCCGAGAATGGCGAAGGCCGCGAGGTTGGCCAGACGGTGAGTCAGTGACTCCGCGTTGATCATGGATTCGAGCGAGGCAAAGGCCATCACGGCGGCGAGCAATGTGACGGCCAGCCAGCCATGGCCGATCAGCAGCTGGCGCTCATGCCACTTGCGGAAGCCATGTTTGCGGATGCCCTGCGCCAGTGCCATGCGCTTCTCCAGCAGGCCTGCCAAGCGGCCGGTTGCTGGAGTATAGGCGCCGTGTTGCGTCGATGATGCCCCGTCTAGCGCTCGCTCCAGTCCGCCTCTTTTTCCCGTCGCGTGAACTCGATCGCCCGGCCATCGGTGAGCAGCTGGCGGATACGCCAGGGCACGCCGGCGTCGTCGATTTCAACCAGCCCCACGCCCACGCCGTTGAGCAGCCGTCGGCCGGATGGCGCGCCTTCCGGCTTGCGCGGGATCACGCGCATGCGGCGGCGGCGCGTGAACAGGTTCAGCGGCGAGCGTGGTGAATACAGCCAGCGGTTGGCGCGGTCGAGCGTGTCGAGCAGCTTCTCGGGGAAGGTGTTGCGCAGGCCGCTGCTGCAGATCTGCCAGATGTCCGGGCCGCGTCCGCGCCCGCGCAGTTCCACGTCATACACAAAGGAATAGTGCACATCGCCAGACAGCACGACGAAGGTTTGCGGTGTTTTCGGGTGGCGGAAAATGTTGAGCACGGTGTGGGCGGCACCGCGGTGGGCCATCCAGTTCTCGGCGTCGACGGTGAGCGGGTGACCGAACCAGGTGACGATGCGTTGCAGGGCTTCGATCAGTTTCACGCCGAAGATCGGCGCGGAGGACACCAGCAGCACGGCGGGGTGGTCGCGCAGTTGGTACTGCAGGTCGGTCAGGGCTTCCCAGTCCATCAGCCCGGAGGGCTTGCGGGGGGCGGATTCGGAGCGCCAGCGGTGCGTGCGTGTGTCGATCACGACCAGTGGCGGGGTGGTCGGCCACACGTAGTGCCACTCGCGAAACGCGAACAGGCGCTGGATGCAGTCATTGTGCGCATCGCTGCCTGGCTTGCTCAGCGTGTCGGCTACGCAGCCGAACAGCTCGTCGTCGAATGCCTCCGGGCGGTTGCCCCAGCCCTGGTTGAGCAGATAGCCGACGACAGCATTGCCCAGCACGCGCCGCGAAAAGGGGTGGCCGTAGGCAACTTCTTCCCACTCGCGCGAGAGGTTCCAGTCGTCGGTAACGTCGTGGTCATCGAAGATCATCGCCACCGGCAGATGGGCAAACAACCGCCTTACGGCGGGCAGGGCGTTGATGAAGCCTTCGAGCAGCGCCCGCTCCGTCTCGTACAGCTCGCGTGATTCTGCGTCCAGTGTGGCGGGTGGCGTGAGGTCGAGCCCGTCCCAGCAGGCGGGCGACCACGACAGCAGATACATGGCCAGCACTTCGCCCAGGGTGATCAGGTGGTTGTGTGCGCTGTCGGTGGTGAATACCGGCTTCTCGACGCCGCCGAAAAGGATCTCGACCAGCTTCAGGTTGCCCTTCTTGCGCTGCGGCAGCAGGGTTTCGCGCTGGTAGTAGCCGGCCGGGTGGGCGTAGAGCTCGTCCGAATTGGCCACACCGCATTCTTCCGTCCCTTCGAGTTCCTCGACCGGCAGGCCGAGCCGCCCGATGAGCGAATGGATGGCGCGTAGCATCGGGCCCGCCACGTCGTCGGCGTACACCTGATCGCCACTCAGCACCAGTGCCGACGGCCATGCCGTCATGTCGCCGTCGGTGCGCGCCAAAGGGGCGTCGGCGGCAATATGCCGGGCGAGCAGTCGGTCGGCCTCGGCGAGGCCGTCATCGCCGTCGAAATGCGGTTTGCGGCAAGAGCCATGCAGCAAGGCGCCGACCTGCGGGGCGAATACGAAACCGGGCGTATCGCGCCCCGGGTAGCACAGGTCGGGCGCCCATTCGCGCCATTCCAGCCACGCCGAGTCTTCGGCTTCGACGGCTTGTAATGCCGGGCTCCACGAAACCCATTGCTGCGTCGGCAGATCTTCTTCCAGCCGCAGCTCCACCATCAGGTAGTGCAGCCGCTCGCCTGCCTGAAAGTGACGGCAGGCGGGCGTGCCGGGTTCAAGCAGGTGCTCCTTCGGCCCCGTGCCGTGATCGAGGGTGACGCGCAGGCGGGTGAGCCGGCTGGTGGCCAGCCACAGCACGATGCGCCGCGCTTCGAGCCGGCGCAGGATCGGGCCGGCCAGTACGAGGGGGAGTCCGGTGTTGCTGGAGTTCAAATCAGCTTCCGCAGCGTGAGTCGGGTGTGCGTACCGTACAGGGTCTGGACGAGCTTGATGAGGCTGTGTGCCCGCAAATTGTTTCTGTCCGGCCCGTTTCGGGGGCCTTGGCGGGCGGGGGCGCCGGTGATCTGACGCACCCCGCGTGAGCATCAGCTGCCGATGAAGCCCTTTTGCCACAGCGTTACCACGGCGATCACGATGAGGATGAGCGCCAGCCACCACGGCCACGTGCGGGGCTTGTCGGCGAAGGGATCGTCGAGCGAGCGCGAGGCGCCCGGCGGCAGTTTCGGAATGCCGGTGAGCGAGCCGCCGAACGGAATGTTGATGCGCGCCCGCACGTTCACGGCCCAGCCATTGGCGTCGAGCAGCGGCCCGAGATTGCGGTTACGAAGCTTGAGCGCGGCCAGCATCATCGACGGGCCGGAGATGATCAGCATCACGGCGGCAAAGACCACCGGCAATTGCCACAGCGGCAGCATCAGCAGGCCGCTGACGACCGCTGCCAGTGCGGTGCCGATAGCGCCGATGGCCAGCCCGATGGCGGCGAAGATGCCGGCGAACTTGGCGATGTCGAAGGCCTGCGTGGCGACCGGCGGCGTGCCCGCTCCGGTCTTGGTGACGGAATCGGTGATGCCGGTTTGCGCCCTGGCTTCCACCGCCTTGTCGCGCGACGCAGCGAACTTTTCGAGCTGCTCACTGATCATGCGCGCGACGCGCTTGTACGGCGACCAGAAGGCCTGGCGCACGCTGATCGGGGCCTCCACTACTTTCACCACGCTGGCGCTCCAGTCGCGCCCTTCGCGGTCATAGAACACGCCGTTGCGGCCCGGCACCATCATCTCGTCCGCGTCGCCGCCGGTCATGGCGGCGGCGATGGTGATCGGCGCTTCGCCCTTGCGCGTGCAAGTGCAATACAGCAGGTAGACGTTGGACAGTGGCGCGAGCTTGGCGTGTTTGGCCATGTCCCTCACCGACAGCACCAGTTCGCAGCTGCGTTGGTCCACGTACAGCGTGCCGGCCTGGAAGATGGCCTTTTTCTCGTCGTTGTAGAAATCGGCGAGGTTCACGAAGTTGCGCAACAAGGTCACCAGATCGCGGCGATAGCGCGTGAGGCGCTCGAGCGCATCAATGGGGCCGGCAGCCGCGTCGGCGGCGACGTCATCGGCGATCAGCTGCGCCAGGCGCGCATGGGTGTCATCAGCCAGCAAGGCTCGCAGTTGTGCAACATCGACGACGGCCAGCGGCGAATCCGGCTTGCCAGCCAGCCAGCCGCGATAGGCTGCAAAGCGTGCAGACAGATCGTTCCAGTCGGCTTCCGACAGCGTCTCGCGCGCGCCCAGCACCGGGGTGATGACGGCGTCGCGCAGTTCGGCGATGCGCCCCGCCCAGGCAGGGTTCAGTCCGCCGCTGAGCGGCAGCGGCTTGCCGGCTGCGCAAAGCGCCAGCGGCAGTGAGGCGATCTCGACATTGGAGGCGCTCAAGGCGTGCACGCCCAGCTCGTTGTAGAAGGTGTCGGCCGGGTTCAGGGCCGTGGTGGCGCGCTCATCGAAGGCGGCCAGCCGACAGCGCGTGAAGTAGTCGTCGATGCGCGCCCGCAAGGCGTCGAACAGCTCGGCCGCGGGGGCGGTCGCAGCGCCCAGCGGCAGCACTTCGGCGGCATTGTCCTCAGCCGCCTGGTGCCAGTCGGATACGTGTTGCGCCTGCTCGAAGAAGGCGGCGAGGCTGGCCGCGTCGATGCCCGGCCGACCGCTGTGGTCGGTGCCGCCCCCGACGGTGTCGAGAATCAGCTGGATCGCCGCTGCGAGCGCGTCGTCGCCAGCCAGTTCGGCCGGCACCACTCCGTCGCCGTTGAAATGATTGGCCGAAAACAGGCGGGTTTTGTCGGCCACGTCCGCAAGCGAGATGGCGTCGGCTTCGGGCTTGCCGAGAATGCCCAGCACGTCGCGGGCGGCGGCGAGCAATTTCGCGCCTTCCTCGTCAGCGTCGTTGAGCGCGGCCAGCGGCACGCTGTCGCCGTTCTCGAACACGATGTCGGGCGTCTTGAGCACGCGGCACACCCAGGCCACCGCAGCGAGGATCTCCGGCTGGCGGATCTGGCCGTCGCTGTCCAGATCGATCAGCGACAGCGTGCGCGTGTCGAATTCGAGTTCGGAGGTCGGGCAGGCCAGCGCCGACCACAGTTTCTGGTCGAGGTTGGCGAGGTTGCACAGATCGTCGGCGGTCTCGATGCGGACCTGGTCGAAACCGCCGACGCGGAAGAAGCGCCAGCGATGCGGGGCGGACGGGGTGGGGTCGCTCATGGCGCGCTCCTCGCGGGGTAGGGATGCGCGATCTTAGCCCGAGCAGCTGTGTCGCGGTGCGCGAAAGGCCGCGCCGCCGCGCATCCGGGCGTTTCAGTCGCGCGGCAGTTTGTCGCCGGTGCGCAGTTCGAAGTCGCTGGCGTCGTGACGTTCGGGTAACTGCTTCTCCGGCGCCCCCCAGGTCCGATTGACCATCTGTCCGCGCTGTACCGACGGGCGCTGCGCAATGGCTTCGGCCCAGCGCTGCACGTTCGTGTAGCTGGCGGCATCCAGGAACTCGGCCGCGCCATACACTTCGTTGCGCACCAGCACGCCGTACCAGGGCCAGATCGCCACGTCGGCGATGGTGTAGTCGGCGCCGGCCACGTATTCGGTCTCGGCCAGGCGTCGATCGAGCACGTCGAGCTGGCGCTTGACCTCCATGGTGTAGCGGTTGATCGGGTACTCGTACTTCTCCGGCGCGTAGGCGTAGAAGTGGCCGAAGCCGCCGCCGAGGATGGGCGCGCTGCCCATCTGCCAGAACAGCCAGGACAGGCATTCCGTGCGGCCGGCGATGTTTTTCGGTATGAACTCACCGAACTTGTCGGCCAGATACAGCAGGATCGAACCCGATTCGAACACGCGCAGCGGCGGGTCCATGCTGCGGTCGAGCAGCACCGGGATCTTGGAGTTGGGGTTGAGTTCGACAAAGCCGCTGCCGAACTGCTCGCCCTTGGTGATGCGGATGAGGTGGGCGTCGTATTCGGCGCCGGCGTGGCCGCGCGCGAGCAGTTCTTCCAGCATCACGGTGACCTTGACGCCGTTGGGCGTGGCCAGCGAGTAGAGCTGCAGCGGGTGACGGCCGAGCGGCAGAGCCTGCTCATGCGTGGCGCCAGCCACCGGGCGATTGATGTGGGCGAATTCGCCGCCGTTGGGGGTTTCCCATTTCCAGACGCGCGGCGGGGTCCAGGTCTTGTCGCTCATGCGGGTATCCGTGCTGTGAAGAGAGTTCGCTTCGACGGCGCCCGGCGCTGTGTGTTCCCGTCAGCGCGCCAGCCAGTGGCGGGCGACGTCGACCATGCGGTTGGCAAAGCCCCATTCGTTGTCGAACCACACCAGCAGATTGACCATGCGGCCGCCCATCACGCGAGTCTGGCTGCCGTCGACAATGGCCGAATGGCCGTCGTGGTTGAAGTCGATCGAGGCGTGCGGGTCTTCCGAGTAGGCCATGCGTCCGGACTGGGGGCCCTCGGCGGCGGCGCGCAGCAGCGCGTTGATTTCTTCCACGCTGACGCTGCGCTCGGTCTCGATGACCAGATCGATGGCCGACACGTTGTGCGTCGGCACGCGGATGGCCTTGGCCTGCACGCGGCCCGCGAGCGCCGGCAGCAGGCGTTCGACGCCGCGTGCCAGCCCGGTCGACACCGGAATGATCGACTGCATCGCCGAGCGCGTGCGGCGCAGGTCGCTGTGGTGATAGCCGTCGATCAGCGGCTGGTCGTTCATGGCTGCGTGCAGCGTGGTCAGCAGCACCTGCTCGATGCCCAGCGCGCGCTGCACGATGTCGAGCACCGGCACCACGGCGTTCGTCGTGCACGAGGCGTTCGACACGATGCGCTCGACGCCGGAGAGCACGCCCTCGTTGCAGCCATAAACGATGGTGGCGTCCACGTCCTCAGCGCTGTTGGCCGGGTGCGACACCAGCACGCGAGTACAGCCGGCGTCGAGAAAGCGCGTGAGTTGCGCGCGGCTGCCGTACTGGCCCGAGCATTCCACCAGCAGGTCGATGGTGCGCCAGTCCACTTCCTCCGGCGTGGAGGCATGCGTCACCGCAATGTCGCAACCGTCGATAACCAGCGTGCCGTCGCCGGCTTCAACCTTGCCCGGAAAGCGGCCGTGCGTGGAATCGAAACGGGTCAGATAGACGATGCCGCGAAAGTCCGCCGGCTCGTTGATGGCGACCACCTGCAACTCATCCTTCAGCCCGGCCTCGACCAGCGCGCGCAGAAAGCAGCGGCCGATACGGCCGTAGCCGTTGATGGCAAGAAGGAAAGGGCGTGGAGTGGTGGCGGTCACGGCGGGCTCTTTGTGCAGTGCAAGGCGTGATTGTAGCGGGTGAGCCTCGCATGCGTCGGATGTCGCGGATTTTCGCAGGGCGCAACAAGCGCAGCGCATTGCGCCGCATGCGGCTCACATCCGGCGGATTACGCTGCGCTGATCCGCCCTACGATTCCTCACGCGAGCAGTTCCCGCGTGTAGCGCGCAATCATGCCTTCCTCGTCGGTCTGCACCACCGCCACGGCAACGCTTGAGCCGTTCGCTTCGATGCGCCTGGCGTGCGCCGCGTTGCGGGCCGCATCCAGCGTGACGCCGGCCCAGCCCACCAGCGCGCAGATGCGCTCCCGTACCGGGGCCGAGTGCTCGCCGATGCCGGCGGTGAACACGATGGCATCCAGCCCGCCCAGCGCGCTCATCATCGAACCGATTTCGCGCGCCGCCCGATAGCAATACAGCTCCACGGCTTCCGTTGCGGCCGGCGCATCGCTGTCGAGCAGCACCCGCATGTCGGCCGAAATGCCCGATACGCCGAGCAGGCCCGACTGGTGGTACAGCAGCTTGTTGAGCTGCGCCACATCCATGCCCTTGTGGTCCATCAGATACAACAGCACGCCGGGGTCGAGGCTGCCCGTGCGGGTGGCCATCATCAGGCCGTCGAGCGCAGTGAAGCCCATTGTGGTGGCGAGGCTGCGGCGCGCGAGCATGCCGCACAGCGAGGCGCCGGCGCCCAGATGCGCGACGACCACGCGCCCCTCGGCGTGTTTGCCGAGCACGGCCGGCAACTGCGTGGCGATGTAGTCGTAGGACAGGCCGTGAAAGCCATACCGGCGCAGGCCTTCGTCGCGGAGCGCGCGCGGCAGTGCGAAGGCGGTGGCACGCGCGTCCTGCGTGTAATGGAAGGCCGTGTCGAAGCACGCCACCTGCGGCAGGTCGGGCAACTGCGCGGCCAGCGCACGCATGCCGCGCAGGTTGTGCGGCTGGTGCAGCGGGGCGAGCGGAATCAGCGCCTCCAGCTCGGTCAATACGGTGTCGTCGACGCGCACGGGTTGTGAGAAACGGCTGCCGCCATGCACCACGCGGTGGCCGGCGGCCACCAGTTCCAGTCCGGCGAGGTGTGCGTCCAGCCAGTCCAGCAGCCAGGCCAGCGCTTCCTCGTGCGCGCAGGCGTGGCCGGCGACTTCGGGCAGGGTCTCGTCAAACCGCGCTTCGCCCTTGCGCGCGAGCAGGCGCGGCGCGATGCTGATGGCGTCGATCTGCCCGGCCAGCATCGCCGAGCCGCCCTCGGCCGGAAACACGCCGAACTTGAGGCTGCTGGAGCCGGCGTTGAGAACGAGCAGGGCTTTCATGGCTTTGTCGCGTTGCGCTTGCGATGCGCGAGCAACTGCGCGATGGCGCACGAGGCAGTGCGGGCCTGGGCATCGTCAGCGCGGCTGGTGAGCACGATGGGCACTCGCGCGCCGAGCACGATGCCCGACAGCAGCGCGTTGGCGAGGTATTCGAGCTGCTTGGCGACCATGTTGCCGGATTCGATGTCCGGCACCACCAGGATGTCGGCCTGACCGGCCACGGCCGAGACGATGCCCTTGGTCTTGGCGGCCACCAGCGACACGGCGTTGTCGAAGGCCAGCGGGCCGTCGAGCAAGCCGCCTGTGATCTGGCCGCGGTCGGCCATCTTGCACAGGCAGGCGGCGTCGATCGTGGACTTCAGCTTGGGCGTGACGGTCTCGACCGCCGACAGGATCGCCACCTTGGGTTGCGCCAGCCCCATGGCGTGGGCCAGGTCGATGGCGTTGCGCACGATGTCGGCCTTGTCTTCCAGCGAGGGCTCGATGTTGATCGCCGCGTCGGTGATCATCAGCGGGTGCGGATAGGTCGGCACGTCGGCCACAAAAACGTGGCTCATGCGCCGGCCCGTGCGCAGGCCAGTGGTCTTGTCCACGACGGCGGCGAGCAGTTCGTCGCTGTGCAGCGAGCCTTTCATCATGGCTTCACAGCGGCCCTCGCGGCACAGCTCGACGGCCTTCTCGGCCGCGGCGTGGCTGTGCTCGACGTCGACGATCTCGACGCCATCAAGATCAATGTCGTTCTCGTCTGCGACCGCACGAATGCGCCACTCCGGCCCGACCAGAATCGGCAGCGCGATGCCGGATTGCCTCGCCAGCATCGCACCGCCGAGCGATTCGGCGTCGCAGGGGTGGGCGACGGCCAGCGTCACCGGCGGCAGGCCTTCGGTGATGGACAGCAGCAAGCGGTAGCGCGCGTCGCGGTCGGACGAGAAGCTGACCTCGGGCAGGTCGATTCGGGCGCGGCGGATCTTCTCGGTCGGTGCGGCGACCTCGACATCGCCCTCGATGACGACGCTGCCGTCCTGATTGAGCGCGCGGCAATCGAACACGATGTGGTGGTTGCGCGGGAATTTCTCGCGGCAGGTCAAATGCACGGTGAGCGTGTCGCCGATCACCACCGGATGCACGAAACGCAGGTTTTGCGCGATATACACGGTGCCGGGGCCGGGGAACTGGGTGCCGAGCACCGCCGAGATCAGCGAACTGCCCCACATGCTGTGCCCGACGATCTGGCGGAACTGGCCGGAGCGCGCGTATTCGGTGTCAACGTGGGTCGGATTCACGTCGCCCGACATCACGGCGAAGAGCTGGATGTCCTGCGGTCGCAGCGTGCGCGACAATTCGGCGTGGTCGCCGACAGCAATTTCGTCGAAGGTCCGGTTCTCGATGAAGCGCGGAGCAGGCGTGTGCATGGGCTGGCGTCCTGTGGAGGCTTGTCTCGATTGTACGTGCGCGGTCGTTGCCGTTTCTGATGCAGCGCAAGATCGGCGCTCTGCGCCAATTCGTTACCCTTCCACCGTACCGGCCGCATTCGCCCCGCATGCTAGAATTCCCGCCGTTTCCGGGCATTTGCGGAGTGTTCATGGATGTCGTGATTCTCGCTGCGGGCAAAGGCACGCGCATGCGTTCCCATCGGCCCAAGGTGCTGCAGCCGCTGGCTGGCCGGCCGCTGTTGTCGCATGTGCTCGATACCGCTCGTGCGCTTGATGCTGCGCGCATCTGCGTGGTAGTCGGCCACGGCGCGGACGACGTGCGCGCGGCACTCGATGCGCCCGGCCTGCGCTGGGCGATGCAGAGTCCGCAGCTGGGCACCGGTCATGCGGTGCAGCAGGCACTGCCTGAGTTGTCGCCGGACGGCGTCACGCTGGTGCTGTACGGCGACGTGCCGCTGATTTCGCGCGATACGCTGGCGCGGCTGGTCGACGCTGCCCATGACGACCGCCTCGCCTTGCTGACCCTCCCCATGCAGAACCCGACCGGCTACGGCCGCATCGTGCGCGATGCGCTGGGCCGCGTGCAGCGCATCGTTGAGCACAAGGACGCGACCGAGCTCGAACGCAATATCCACGAGGTCAACACCGGCATTCTCGCTGCGCCGACGGTGCGGTTGAGCGACTGGCTGGACCGCATCGGCAACGACAACGCGCAGAAAGAGTATTACCTCACGGACATCGTCGGCCTGGCTGTGGCCGACGAGGTGGAAGTCGTCACCGCCGCGCCTGCCGCCGACTGGGAAACGCTGGGCGTGAATGACCGGCGCCAGCTGGCCGCGCTCGAGCGCACGCTGCAGCTCAACAAGGCCAACGCCTTGCTCGACGCCGGTGTGACGTTGATCGACCCGGCACGCATCGACGTGCGCGGCCGCCTGGCCTGCGGCGCGGATGTCGAGATCGACGTCAATTGCGTGTTCGAAGGCCGCGTGGTGCTGGGCGACGGCGTCAAGATTGGTGCCAACTGCGTGCTGCGCGATGCCGTGATCGGCGCCGGCACGCGCATTGCGCCGTTCTCGCACATCGAATCCACCACCACCGGCGAAGCCTGCGTGATTGGCCCCTATGCCCGCACTCGCCCCGGCACCGTGCTGGGTGACGACGTGCATCTGGGCAACTTCGTCGAGGTCAAGAACAGCCACATCGGCGCTGGCAGCAAGGCCAACCACCTGGCCTATGTCGGCGATGCCGACGTCGGTGCCGGTGTGAATATCGGCGCCGGCGTGATCACCTGCAATTACGACGGCGCCAACAAGCACCGCACCATCATCGAGGACGAGGCCTTCGTCGGCTCCGACGTGCAGCTCGTGGCGCCGGTGCGCGTCGGCCGCGGCGCCACCGTGGGCGCCGGCACCACGCTCACGCGCGACGCGCCGGCCGACCAGCTCACCGTGTCGCGTGTGAAGCAGACCAGCGTGCGCTGGAAACGCCCCGTCAAGAAAACCATCTGATCCGGAGATCACCCCCATGTGCGGCATCGTTACCGCCGTCGCCAGCCGCGATGTCGTACCTGTTCTCATCGAAGGCCTGCGCAAGCTTGAGTACCGGGGCTATGACTCGGCCGGACTGGCCGTGCTCAACGGCGGCCTGCGCCGCGTGCGCTCCACCGGCCGGGTGGCCGAGCTCGCCGATGCCTCGAAGAACGTAGCCGCGCCGGTCGGCATCGCCCATACGCGCTGGGCTACACATGGGGCACCTTCGGAGCGCAACGCTCACCCGCATGTGTCGGGTGGTCTGGCGGTGGTGCACAACGGCATCATCGAAAACTTCGAATCCATCCGCGAGCGCCTCACCGCCGCCGGCTACGTGTTCGAGTCCGAGACCGACACCGAGGCCATCGCCCACCTCGTGCACAGCAAGCTCAAGAGCGCCGGCAGCCTGTTCGAGGCCGTGCGTCTGGCCACTCTGGAGCTGCTCGGCGCCTACGCCATCGGCGTGCTGTATGAGTCCGAGCCCGAGCGTGCGGTGGTTGCACGCCGCGGCTCGCCGCTGCTGCTGGGTATCGGCGAAGACGGCATGTATGCCGCCTCCGACACCGCGGCGCTGCTGCAGGTCACGCGCAACATCGTCTATCTCGAAGACGGCGACATCGCCGAACTCACGCGCGACGCCGTGCGCATCACCGACAGCGCCGGCCAGCGGGTCGAGCGCGCCACGCATGTCTCCAGCCTGTCGGCCGACGCCGTCGAGCTGGGCGTCTATCGCCACTACATGCAGAAGGAAATCTTCGAGCAGCCGCAGGCGCTGGCCAACACGCTGGAAATCATCGGCGGCGGTGCCTCGCCCGCGCCGCAGCTGTTCGGCGCCGATGGCCCGGCGGTGCTCGGTGGTGTGCGCCAGGTGTTGATCCTGGCTTGCGGCACCAGCTACCACTCGGGCCTGGTGGCGCGCTATTGGCTCGAATCCATCGCCGGCATCCCGTGCACGGTCGAGATCGCCAGCGAATACCGCTACCGCAGTTCGGTGCCCGATCCGGCAACGCTGGTCATCGCCATCTCGCAATCCGGTGAGACCGCCGACACGCTGGCCGCGCTCAAGCACGCCAGCCTGCTCGGCATGACGCGCACGCTGGCCATCTGCAACGTGCCCGAATCCGCCATCGTGCGTGAAGCCACGCTGCGCTTCATTACCCGCGCCGGCCCCGAAATCGGCGTCGCCTCCACCAAGGCCTTCACCACGCAGCTCGCCGCGCTCGCCCTGCTCACGCTCACGCTGGCGCGCATGGCCGGGCGGTTGTCGGAAGAAGTCGAAGCCCAGCATTTAGCGGGCCTGCGCCACCTGCCGGTGGCCGTGCAGAAGGTGCTCGAACTCGAACCGCAGATCGAGCAGTGGGCCAAGCGCTTCGCCATGAAGCAGCACGCACTCTTCCTCGGCCGCGGCCGCCACTGGCCCATCGCCATGGAAGGCGCGCTCAAGCTCAAGGAAATCTCCTACATCCACGCCGAGGCCTACGCCGCCGGCGAACTCAAGCACGGCCCGCTGGCGCTGGTGGACAAGGACATGCCCGTCATCGCCGTCGCCCCGGCCGACGAGTTGCTCGAAAAGCTCAAATCCAACCTGCAGGAAGTCCGCGCGCGCGGCGGCGAGCTCTACGTCTTCGCCGACGCCGGCAGCGAAATCCCCGAATCCGAAGGCGTGCACATCCTGCACATGCCCGAGCACTACGGCATGTTGTCGCCGGTATTGCATGTCATTCCGCTGCAACTGCTGTCGTATCACGCTGCGCTGGTGAAGGGCACGGACGTGGACAAGCCGCGCAATCTGGCGAAAAGCGTGACGGTGGAATAAATCCATAGCGATGTTATGCTTGTTATCAAATTCTGATAACTCGCAGATACATCGCTATACGCATGGACCCCAGACGGAATCCCTATGCCCCCGGTGCGGGCACGCCACCGCCCGAACTGGCGGGGCGTGACGACATCATCGAGCGGGCGTCCATCGCCCTCGACCGCATTGCCCATGGTCGTGCTGCGCGCAGCCTGATCCTTTACGGCCTTCGCGGCGTGGGGAAAACCGTGCTGCTGCAGCGCGTTGCCACGCAGGCTGAAGTTGTGGGAATGACCACCGTCATCATTGAGTCCCCCGAAGCGCGGTCACTGCCCGCAGTGCTGGGGCCGGCCTTGCGTGCGGGGCTGATCCGCATGAGCCGTGGTGCAGCGGCCAAGGCCATGGCAAAGCGCGCCTGGCAGGCACTCGCTGGTTTTCTCAAGGCTGCACGGCTGAAGTTCGACGATATCGAGATTCATCTCGACCTTGATCCCGAAGCGGGGTTGGCCGACAGCGGCGACCTCGAAGCCGACCTTACTGACCTGATCGTGTGCGTGGGGCGCTCCGCTGCGGAACACGGCACGGCGCTCGTGCTCGTCATCGACGAATTGCAATACATCCCCGAAGCCCAGCTCGCCGCCCTCATCACCGCGCTGCATCGCGCCAGCCAGCAACAATTGCCCGTTACCCTCGTTGCGGCGGGTCTGCCGCAGCTGCTGGGGCAAATGGGGCGCGCCAAGTCGTATGCCGAGCGTCTGTTCGAGTTTGTGCCGATCGGTCCGCTCGCGCCGGATGCTGCGCGCCAGGCGCTGGTCGTCCCCGCCGAACAAGAGGGCGTGCGATACGAAGACGGCGCACTGGACGAGATCGTCGAGCGCACGCAGGGTTACCCCTATTTTCTGCAGGAGTGGGGCAAGCACGCATGGGCGCAGGCAGACCGCAGCCCCATCCGGCTGGCCGATGCGCAGCGCGCCACCGAAGTCGCGTTGGCCGAACTGGACGCCAGTTTTTTCCGCGTGCGCTACGACCGGCTCACCCCGGCCGAGAAGCGCTACATCCGCGCCATGGCCGAACTCGGGCCTGGTCCGCATCGCTCCGGTGACATCGCCGAAATGCTGGGCAGAAGCATCAACACCGTTGCTCCGGTGCGCGCCAAGCTCATCGAAAAAGGCATGGTGTATAGCCCGGCCCACGGCGACACGGCATTCACCGTGCCGCTGTTCGACGGCTTCATGAAGCGCACCATGCCGGTGCTGGAGAGGGCGCCCGCAAAGGGACGCTGAACCGGGCCGGCCAAAACGGCGCGATTTCAGCCGACGTCAGGCGCATCTGGAGGTCAGACGGGTGCGTTTTGCTTCGGAGGCGAAATGGAGGCGTTCGACGCGTTTCTTCGTGATTGCCGTGTCGACTTGATGCGTATTGCGAGGCATTCAAGAGGCGAGCACGAGTACGGTGATGTATGCAGCGAAGCTTGGGAGATGGGTGATTCCCTGGCGAGCCGGCAGGGCGTTGAGCCGGATTTTTCTGACCTGGCCTTCAGGCAGACATTGCTTTCCCACCTCTATCAGAAGCTGGTCAGGTATCAGGAGCTGACCGTTCGCTACGCCGTGCGCCTCGACCATGCCCCGCCCGGCAGCGACGAACCCGACGTGCCGCATCCGCTGTTGAATTCTCTGGCATCCGGCGACGAGCCGCTCGTGGCCTTGCTCGCCGCCGAGGAGGTGTCGCGCTCGGCCAGTGGTAGCGAATGGCAGTACTCCCTGGGCAATGCGTATGTGACTTTGCTGGAGCACTTCGACCGCAAGATGTCGCGGGTTGCCGACCATCTCCTCATCTCGACGGCCTCCGCCTATCAACGTTGCCGTGCGGCGTTCGAGTTGGCCGGCAGGCAAACGTCCCTGCCTCTGACGATGCCCGTCCGGGTTTCCGGCCTGCGTCCGTGGAGACGCAGCAGATCCTTTCGCGAGCCCCGGCAACTGGAGTTCGACTTTCCCGTCTGGCGTGAGCTGCAACTCACCGAGTAGGCCGCGCATGCGGCGCAATGCCCTTCGGTTATTGCGCCCTACGGCGATTACTTCTTTTCACTTGCCTTCCGTCTTCGTGCATTCGAACGCGAGCCCGCAATGCAACTAAACGCCCCCTGAATCAATCCGATCAGGAGTCCTGCCGTCGCAAGCGGGATCTGGCTGATGGAGACCTTCGATGAGTGAGCCGTTGCAGAACCTTGAACAATTGATCGATCGGATCAGCGAATTGGCGCGCGACAACGAGCGGGTTTCCGTCGAAATGGTCGTCAAGTCGGTCGGCGACCGTTCCTTCGGCCCGATGCTGATGATCATCGGCATGACCTTGTTTTCGCCGCTCAGTGGCGTGCCCGGCATGTCGTTTTTCATGGCGGCCTTCGTCTTGCTGGTGGCGGTGCAGATGCTCATCGGGCGAACGCATTTCTGGCTCCCGCGCTTCATTCTTGATCGCTCGGTCGGGCGCGACAAGCTGCAGAAGGCGGTGGAGTGGCTCGGCAAGCCGGCACGTGGCATCGACAAGGTCCTCAAGCCGCGACTGACTTTCCTGGTGCACCGCAAGGGCAACTACGCGGTTGCCGCGCTGTGCGTGGGTGTGGGCTTGTGCATGCCTTTCATGGAGCTGGTGCCGTTTTCGTCCTCAGCTGCCGGCTTGGCCCTTTTGGCGCTCGGGGTTGCACTGGTGGTGCATGACGGATTGCTGGTGTTGTTTGCGCTTGCAGTGCTGGGCGGGGCTTTCACGTTTCTTGGCTCGAAGTTGCTTGGATAGCGCCAGCGCGTTTCGGCGCTCGGGCCGTGCAGGATGGGTCCAACGCTTGAACTTGCTACGGCGCCACGCCTCGAACCAGCTCTGTCGTTCGAGAGCTACACGCCATGCCCAACTGTTGTCGGTCTTCGATTCTTTCTCAGTCTGAGCCTCCGGGTCGAAATCCTGGTTTGCAGGATGACGCCCGGTGAAGGTCCTTGTCGGGCTGCTCGTGGCGCTGGCCTTGCTGGTATGGAGCCATGGCGAGTACTGGCAATTGCCCGATCGCCACAATCCCTGGGCGCCGTTGGTGATCGACGAAACGCCCGGTTGGCTGACGCGGCTGAAGTTGGCGCGGCTGGAGGACGACCCGGAACAGTGTCAGGCGGTGCTGACCACGGCCGAGATGCGCTATGAAGCGCTGACGGACCGCGAGACCGGACCGAGCTGTGGCTTCAGCAATGCCGTGCGTGTGAGTCGCACTCAGGTGCACATCGGCGCGCCGTTTTCGCTGACCTGCCGCGCGGCAGTTTCGCTGGCGCTATGGGAGCAGCACGTGCTGTTGCCAGAAGCGCAGCGCTTGCTGGGCTCGCCGGTGGAGAAGCTTGAGCACTACGGGAGCTACGCCTGTCGCAACGTCTACGGACGCGAGGAGGGGCGGCGCAGCCAGCATGCGACCGCCAACGCACTCGACATTGCAGGTTTTGTGCTGGCCGACGGGCGACGCATCACGGTGGCGCGCGACTGGTCGGACGAAGACGCCGAAGCAGATTTTCTGCGCACCATTCACGATGGCGCCTGCCGCTTCTTCAATGGCGTGATGGGGCCCGAGTACAACCTTGCACATGCCGACCATCTGCATCTGGACCGTGGGCCGTACCGCATCTGTCGTTGATCGGCGGCGCCTGGTGCCGGCCGGCTGTTGGTCGCCTGAATCAAACGCGCAGGGGTCGGCGTGTGTGGATGATGGCGAGGGAAGGCTGGTGCTACACTCCTCGCCCATCATCCTTCGATAAATATTCATCCCATTTTCATGCGCTTCAGCGAGTCCGCGCGGCGACGCGTTTCCCTGCTGGCAGTGTTGGTCTTCCTCTTCGGCATGGTGTTGCCGATGCAGGGGTCGGCGGCGCATGGGGAACGCTCGCACACGCTGTGGCTGGACGTCTGCGGGCCGGATGACCTGGGTCCGCTGGCTATCAGTTTCGAGACGAGCGAGGGTGAGGCTCACTCGTCACAGCACGAGGGTCACTGTGTGCTGTGTTTCGCGCCCGGCACGGGCGCGAGGTCGATGGATGTGCTGCCGTCGCTGCGTGTGGCGGCGGATGTTTTCAGGCCGGTGGGGAGCGATCTGGCTCCGCCTTCCGGCCGTATCTGGAGTCCTGCGCTCGCCCGGGCACCTCCTGCGTTTTCCTGATGCCACTTCTGCCGCGCTCGGTTTGCCGATGCGGTGCCTTGTTCATATCGCAATGATCCGCTTGTGCCTGCGTTGAACCGCCCTGTGGCGGCGCGCACATGTGCGCCATGCCTCGTGCATGCGCGCCGGCGGCGTTGTTCGAGCATTCAGGACGCAAACGATGAAAACAGGTTTGATGGCCCGTCGGGGCTGGCCGCTGTTCGCCTTGCGGGGCGTGGTGGCGTTTGGCTGCGGGCTGGCAACGCAGCCGGCATTTTCACGGGATGCGCAGGTGCAACTGCCGGCGGTCGTGGTTTCGGGCGAGGGCTCGGACGTGCTGCATACGCCGACGACGACCGGCTCCAATCTGGGGCTCACGCCGTTGCAGACGCCGGCCAGTGTGGAGGCGGTGACGCGCGCGCAGATCGAGGCGCGCGGCGATGTGCGGGTGGAGGACGCAATCACCCGCGCAGCGGGCATCTCGGCCATCGGCCATCCCGGCAACGGGATGAGCGCACTGTCGGCACGCGGTTTCACCGAGGCGACCTCGGTGATGCGGCTGTACGACGGCATGCGCCAGTACGGCGGCATGGGCGTGACCTTTCCGTTCAACACCTGGGCGATTGAGCGCATCGAGGTCTTGCGCGGCCCGGCCTCGGTGATCCATGGCGACGGCGCGATTGGCGGCGTCGTGAATGTGGTGCCGAAGAAGCCGACCCGCGGCCCGATCGAGAACGAGGTGATGTTCGCACTCGGCACGCAGGATACGGCGCGCATCGGGCTGGGCAGTGGTGGCGCGATCAACGAGCAGTTTTCCTACCGCGTGGACCTGAGCGCCAACCGCAGCGATGGCTGGGTGGACCGTGGCGACATGCGCGACAAGACCTTTTCCGGCGCGCTGCGCTGGGACCTGAGCAACGACCTCGTGCTGACCCTGACGCATGCTTTCGGCGACCAGGAGCCGATGCGCTATTTCGGCACGCCGCTGATCGATGGCAAGCCGCTGCGCGCCATCCGCGAGAACAACTACAACGTGCGCGACAGCGAGATCCGCTTCCTCGACCGCTGGACTCAGCTCGATGCGGTGTGGACGCCCAATGAGGCCACCCGACTGCGGGCACGGGCGTATCACATCAGCAGCAACCGCGACTGGCGCAACGCCGAGCGCTATGTGTACAACGCCGGTACGGACATGATCGACCGCTCGGACAACACCGAGATCCGCCACGACCAGACGCAGACCGGGCTCACCGCCGACGCGACCTTCGAGGGCAAGCTGGGCGGCTTGGACAACGTGTTCTCGATCGGTTTCGACGTGAGCCGCAGCAAGTTCCGCCACACCAACAACACCTACACCGGCAGCTCCGGGCCGGTGGACGTGTACGACCCTGATCCCGGTTACTTCGACAGCCCCTTCCCGACCATTCCGCGCTTCCAGAACCATGCGCGCCAGTACTCGGTGTTCATGGAAGACCGGCTGTCGCTGACGGATCGCTGGTCGGTGGTGGGTGGCCTGCGCTACGACCACGCCCGCATCAAACGCGATGATCTGATGGCGGGCGAACAAGTGTTGAGCAAGACCTACTCCGACGTTGGCTGGCGGCTGGGCACGGTGTTCGAACTGAAGCCCGATTTGGCGCTGTACGCGCAGTACGCCAAGGCGGCCGACCCGGTGCGCTCGCAGCTGTTCCTGACGCCGGCCAACAGCGGCTTCGACATGACCGAAGGGCGCCAGATCGAGATCGGCCTCAAGCAGGGGCTGATGGGCGGGCGCGGCGAATGGACGCTAGCGGCGTTTGAGATCCGCAAGACCAACCTGCTCACGCGCGACGTGGCCAACCCGGCGCTGTCCGTGCAGGTGGGCGAGCAGTCCTCGCGCGGCGTGGAGGCCACCTTCAATCTGCCGTTCGCACGCAACTGGCGCGTGGAGGGCAACCTCGCGCTGCTGCGCGCGCAGTACGACGACTTCAGCGAGTCGGTGGGCGGTATGGCGGTGTCGCGCAAGGGCAATGTGCCGACCAATGTGCCGGAGCGTGTGGCCAATCTGTGGCTGAGCTGGGACTTTGCGCCGGACTGGACAGCCATGGCCGGCGCGCGTCACGTCGGCAAGCGCTACGCCGACAACGCCAACACGCTCAAGCTGCCCGCCTACACCACCATGGATCTGGCGCTGGAATGGCGGATCGACCGCAAGACCACCGTCACCGCGCGCGGCTTCAACGTGTTCGACAAGGCCTACTTCAGCTCTGCGTATTACACCAACACGCAGTGGCTGTACGGGCCCGGCCGGCGCTTTGAGCTGAGCCTCCACCACCGTTTCTGAGGGCGCCGCCATGAGCCTGGCCACGCGCTGCAAACGGCTGGTCTATCTGCTGCACCGCTGGCTGGGCATTGCCGGCTGCGTGGTGATGCTGCTGTGGTTCGTCAGCGGCATCACCATGCTATTTATGGGCTATCCCAAGCTCACACCATGGGAGCGGCTGGCGCCGTTGCCGGCTCTGGAGCTTGCGATGTGCTGTGTGTCGCCGAGTGCGCTCGACACCCCGGCGCATGTCGGCGGCGTCACGCTGACGTCAATTGGCGGTGCACCGCACTACGTGGTGGGCCAGCGGGCGTTCGATGCTCTGTCGGGCGCGCCCGCGCCGGCGGTAGACGCCGAGGCCGCGCTGGCGGCGGCGCTCAGCTTCGCGCCCGGCGCGCAGGCCCGCCATGCCGGGCTGGTGCAGGAGGATCGCTGGACGCATTCCTCACGTTTGAATGCGCACCGCCCGCTGCACCGTGTGGCACTAACGGGCGCATACGTCGGCGACCTGTATGTCTCCAGCGCCACTGGCGAAGTGGTGATGGATGCGCCGGTGCTGCAGCAGCGGATCAACTACGTCGGCGCGTGGCTGCACTGGCTGTACATGTTCCGCATGCAGTCGGCCGATCCGGTGTGGACTTGGACGGTGATCGTGCTGTCGGCGCTGGGAACGCTCACCGCACTCAGTGGCATCATCGTCGGCGTGTGGCGCTGGCGTTTCCGGGCGCGCTACGCCAACGGCTCGCGCAGCCCCTACCGCGAGTCCTGGATGCGCTGGCACCACATCGCCGGGCTGTCGTTCTGCGCCTTTGTGCTGGCATGGGTGTTCAGCGGGCTGATGTCAATGAATCCGCTCGGCGTGTTCTCGCCGGCAGGTCCGGCACCGGACCGCTCGGCATATCGCGGCCCTGCGGCCCACACGCCGGCGCTCGATCACCCCGATGCCATCCTGCATGCGCTCGCCGCGCAGAATTTCGCGGCCGTGGAGCTGCACTGGCGGCAACTGGGCGGTCGCCCCTACGTGCTGGCATTCGACGCGGCTGCCGAAAGCCGCATCGTGCGTGCCGATGGCCCCGCCTTGCAGGTGCTGCCACATTGGCCAGCCGACGAAGTGCTGGCCGCCGCAGGCAGTTTGCTTGCTGCGCCGCTCCGTGCAAGCGCCGTGCTGCACGCGCCCGATCTGTACTACTACCCGCGCCAAGCTGAAGCCATGAACGGCCACCTGCGCCGTGGTCTGCCGGCGTTGCGCGTGGACTTCGCGGACGCAGCCGGCACCCGCGTGTACATCGACCTCACCACCGGCGAAGTCGCCCGCACACTGGCCCGCTCCCAGCGTGTGGAACGCTGGCTGTTCTACTTCCTGCACAGCTGGGACGTGCCCGTGATGCTGCGCCAGGGCCCGCTGCGCGACATCGCGCTGATCCTGCTCAGCCTGGGCGGCATCGTGGTGTCGGCCACCGGCCTGTGTATCGGCTGGCGTCGCCTGCGTCGAGCACGCCTGCAGCCAGCCGCTTGATCCATTTCGCATCTCGATCCGATCGGATATTTGCTACTGTTGCGCGGCGCGATATTGCGCAGATCAACGCCGCTGTCGTCCGGCGGTACAAAGGAAGAACGACCATGGATTCAATCGAGCTGGTGGTGGACGACAAGCTGAAGTCCGCCAAGACGCTGACAACGATCATTTATGCGCTGTACGCCGCATCGATGCTGGCTGGTGTGACCAGCATCGTTGCGATCATCATGAATTACGTGAAGAAGGACGACGTGGCCGGCACGTTTCTCGAAAGCCACTTCCGTTGGCAGATCCGTAGCTTCTGGTTTGCCCTGGGCTGGGCTGTGCTCGGTCTCCTGACCGCAGGCTTCCTGGTCGGCTGGCTGATCCTGATCGCGAACGCGGTGTGGTTCATCTACCGCCTCGTGAAGGGCTTCCTGAATCTGAACGACAACAAGCCGATGTACGTGGCCTGACAGTTTTACTGCCCGGCGCATCATCTCAGGTGTGAGGCAGATAGGAGTGTGAGTCGCAGCGCAATGTCGACCGCACCCAACTACAAGTTCTTCGTGAACTATGAAGTTCGGCGCTTCGAACTCAACAAACAACCTGGTACAGATAGAATGCGGGGCCACCATCCCTCGGGATAATGTTTTGAGCATACCCATGCAGACTCGATCCCGCGCTAGCGATTCAAGCTCCCGCTCGCTTGCCGCGGCGCTCCGGCTGGGTTGTCGATTGCATACTGGTGTACTGAATTCGCACCGGAAGCGGCTGATCTCGGACCATAACAGCCCAACTCCTTTGAAGGGCCTGGATGGCCGGTGATCTTCGAGACGGTGTGAATTGGCTCGGCGCCTTCTCTGCCGAGCAGGTTGGATGAAGGGCAAATGAATGTACGCAGCCAACGTAATTTCGGATGAACGCCAATGCCTCAACAAAGTGTCGCAGGCCGCCCAATGACGCCGTATTTTCGCCAGTTGCGCGAGCGCATCGCTGCATTTGGCGGCCTGTGCAACGCGCACTTGCACCTGGATCGGTCGGGCACCTTTGATGCAACGCTTCAACTGTTGCATCAGGAAGCCTCTTCCGCCTCACATCTGTCGTTGGCGCGCAAGCATTCGTTGATTCCATTGGTGCATGACAGCGAGTGTTATGACCCCGAAACGCTGACGGTAAGGGTGAGGGGATATCTGGAACAGATGGTGGAGATCGGTACGACGCGCGCGGATACTGTCGTTGATGTTACCGACGACCGGGTAGGGCTGAACGCGCTCGACTGCCTGCTGGCGATCCGGCGCGAGATGCGCGAATCCATCGATTTTCGCGTCGGCGCCTATTCTCCATTGGGTTTTCGTGACGATGAGCCGTATCGCTGGGAGCTCATCGAGCTGGCCGCACAACGCTCTGACTTTATTGGCGCGCTGCCGGAGCGTGACGATGTCGCCCGCTACCCAGAGCACATCGGCTTCGACGAAAGTTGCCGGCGCGTGCTGGCATTGTCTGCGCGTCTCGGCAAGCCGGTTCACATCCACGTTGATCAGCAGAATCTGGCCGTGGAGGACGGCACCGAGCGCGTCATTCGTATCGTGCGCGAGATGGGTTTTCCGGTCGATCCCGGCACCGAACCCCTCATCTGGCTGGTGCATGTAATCTCGCCGTCTACGTATGCTGAAGAGCGTTTCCGGGCGATGGTGGAGGCGCTGGCGGTGCTGAATATCGGCGTCATCTGCTGTCCCTCGGCCGCCATCAGCATGCGGCAGTTGCGGCGGGTTGCCTCGCCTACCTTTAACTCTATTGCGCGTGTGCTGGAGTTGTTAGCTGAAGGGGTCTGGGTGCGGGTCGGGTCCGATAACATCTGCGACATTACTTCGCCGGCAGGTACGCTCGATCTCGTCGACGAACTGTTCGTGCTTTGTAATGCAGTGCGTTATTACGACCTTGATGTCCTGGCGAAGCTGGGAGCCGGGCTGCAGCTTGCGCCGGCGGAAGTGGAGCGAGTGCGAGTTCACTTGATGCGAGATGCAGAGGAAAGCGAAGCAGCCTATGAACGCACTGATCCGTATTTTCGGTCGGAGCGCCATTGATGAGGCGGCGATAGGAGCGTTACTGGAGACAAGATGTTCAGGAATTTGACGAGGCCCATGCGGCGTCTAGTGGCGCGGTTGCGTAATCGACGTACAAATTTTCCCCATGAGTTGGCCGTTTGCGCGATCTTCAAGAACGAAGCACCCTACATCGACGAATGGCTGACTTTCCATTTGGGAGTGGGCGTCGAGCACTTTTATCTCTACAACAACGGCAGTAGCGACGACTATCAGGCAGTGCTGGAGCCTTGGTTGCAGCGCGGCCTCGTCACACTTGTCCAGTGGGCGGGTGATGGGCGTGATCAGGCAGCAGCCTATAAGCATTGCATTCGGAAGCATCGCATGCACGCCCGGTGGATCGCTTTCATCGACCTCGACGAGTTTCTCTGGTCCCCCAGTGGGGAAGATTTGCAGAGCGTTCTTGCAGACTACCGGGATGTTTCGGCATTGTTTGTTTACTGGGTGCTGTTCGGGTCCTCTGGGCACGCTGCAACGCCGGCCGGATCGGTCCTGGAGTCCTACACCAAGTGCCTCGATCATGATGGCGCAATTGCGGATACGTTTGAGCACGCCCCGTCAGGAGGAGGGGTGGACTATGTCACCGGTTGGGCCCAGGACGGAAAGTCTATCGTCAATCCAAGAAGCGTTCGATCGCTCGGGATACACCAACCTTGGGGGCTGTGGTGGGGAGAGACGCTCGACGAGTGTCGGCAGCCGCCTTTCCGACGTGGAGCAGCGAGGAAGCTGAACTATTCAGTTCTTCGGATTAATCATTACTGGTCTAAATCCTTGCAGGAATTTGATGAGAAGATCGGACGCTGCAGTGCGTACAAGCCCTCTCGTCCTCCCAAAAATCCAGCCCGCTGGCGCGCCAGGGAAGCCATGCTGAACGTCAGCCATGACGAGTCCATCCTTGCTGTTTGGCGAAAGGTGAAGGCCGACGTAGTGGACTTGGGGAAAAATGATGCGCGCTGAGTTCACCGGCAGAGACGGCGTGCACGCTCTGGACGTCATGCGGCTGCTCGTAAACTGCACCGGCGAGCATTCCGAGAAGGCCGCCATTATTCCCCACGAAGGCGCGCCCATCAGTTATCGCGAGCTCTGGGTGAGCGTTATGCGTATCGCATGCGCTTTGCGTTCAGGAGGCGGTGAGCGGATCGCGATTGTGATCCCGAATGGCGTAGAGATGTCAGTCGCGTTGCTCGGGACGATGCTCGCTGGCGTCGCCGTGCCTCTCAATCCAGCTTATACGGCGGATGAATACGCGGCCTACTTCCGCCTTGCACGGGTCGATGCGCTACTGGTAGCCGATACTTCCGACCACCCCGCTGCCTTGGTTGCTCGTGCAACGGGATTGCCGGTGCAGTCACTTGATCGTTTGAGCGAAGATGTGTCGGGTGAGCCAGTGCCTGACTGGCAGGTGAATCCCGACGACGTTGCGGTGATACTGCTCACTTCCGGTTCGACCGGTCAGGCCAAGCGCGTGCCCTTGACCCATCGTAACGTGTGCACGTCGGCCCGCGATGTGGCCCGCTCGCTCGGCCTTTCTCCAGATGATCGCTGCCTGTGCATGTGGGAGCAGTTCCACATTGGCGGTGTGGTGGATCTGCTCTTGGCGCCCCTGCTGGCGGGCGGCGTGATCGTCTCTGCCGGCAGCTTCGATGTATCGCGTTTCTTCGATTTTCTTGCCGCCCATCGGCCGACCTGGTTTCAAGGTGTGCCGACCTCCATGCATGAATTGCAGCGCGCCGCCCGGCAGCGCGGGTACCGCCATGAGGGCACGTCGCTGCGTTTTTTGCGCTGCGTAGCCGCGGGGCTGCCCGAATCCTGGCGGCTGGACATTGAGGCGGCCTTTGGTGTGCCGGTGGTACGCACGTTCGGCATGACTGAGGCTTCGCCGCTGATCGCCTCCACCCGCCTGCCGCCGGCATCTGCCAGCGCAGGTGCAGTTGGTTTCCCTTGTGGGCCCGAGGTGCGCATTTTTGCCCCGGAGGGCGGCATGCAACCGGCGGGTGAGGTAGGCGAAGTCGCTGTGCGCGGGGATAACGTCTTCGCCGGCTACGAAGACCAACCCGAGCTCAATGCCGAATGTTTCAGGGACGGCTGGTTCCTCACCGGGGATCTGGGGTACCTCGACGACGAAGGTCGGCTGTTCTTGGCCGGGCGCGCCAAGGAGATCATCAATCGCGGTGGTGAGAAAGTCTCCCCCGGCGAGGTAGAGGCTGCATTCCTTTCGCATCCGGCGGTTGCTCAGGCGGTTGCCTTCGCAAACCCGCATCCGACCTTGGGTGAGGATGTCGGCATCGCGATCGTTTTAAAGCCGGGAATTCCGACTGCTCGTGACGTGCTGGAGCGCCATGTCGCTTCGCGTCTCGCTGATTTTAAGCGACCACGCGCCTGGTTCTTTCTGGAGCAGCTGCCACGCTGTGCCGTAGGGAAGGTACAGCGCCGCGAGCTACCGCGCCTGTACCGTGAGTCACGCGATCAACAAGGGCTCGGCGATGGCCCGCGTGACTCGCTGGAGTACGCGCTGCTGCAAATTTGGCGGAGGGAACTCGATCAGCCGACCCTGAGAGTAGGGGATCTCTTCGCCGATGCGGGCGGAGATTCCCTTTCCAGCCTACGTCTCGTTGTGGCGATTGAGCAGGCGTTCGATATCCACCTGTCGGACGACGCGGTGCAGCGCTGCGACAGTGTTGAGCGCATGGCCGATGAATTGCGGGGCATGGACGTCGTTCTACCTTCTGCGGAGCTACGGCAGGTGGACGGTGATGATTTGCTGCTTGCGGGGTACGCGAAGCAACCGGTGCCTTCGCTACTTTTCGACGTGCAGAGCGAACGTCGCCTGGAAGTGGTACGGCAGGCTTTGGGCAGTCTCACGACACCAAGGGAACTGAACGCATTGTTGACTTATCGCGTGAGTACGCGCGATCACCTGCGAGCAATCTTGCGGTCTCCGCGTGCGGCCTTTCGCTTGGCAGGAGAGCGCAGGCGACTCCGCGTAAAACTGAAGAAAAGCGAAGCAAGGTCGGTGGGTTCGCAGGCCTGGATTCGTACCCAGATTTCCGACAATGTGTTTTTGTACTCTGAGGAAGGTGGACGGGCCGACGAGACTACTCTCATTGTGGCGTTTGCCGGAAGCGCAATGAGGCTGACCGCACCGATCTATCAGGTGCTCTGTGCGCTTGACCCAAAGCGGCATGCCTTATTGCTGTTACGCGATCCGACCCGCTCCCACTATGAGCGTGGGGTTCAGGGTGTGGCTGATTCCATTGAGGCTCTCGCCGACTGGCTTCGTGATTCCCGGTCGGTGAGTTCCTACCGAGAGGTTGTAGCGCTTGGTACCAGTGCGGGTGCAGTTCCGTCCCTGATAGTCAGTTTGCGCAATGATTGGCCACGCGCCTTGCTATGCGGGCCGGACGAGCCTGCAAACCATCCGATTCTGGAGCAAGCGTTGGACAGCGCTTTGCTCGGACGGGAGCAGGCGGGGCATGGTGTTGTTATTGCCTTCGCACATGGTGTCCCGCGGGATCGTCGGGGTGCCGCCGCCGTAGCGGGACGCCTGCCCAATGCACAGTTGTACGTCGAGAAGCGCTTCGCGCATCACGGATTGCTGCACCAACTGGACCTACGGGGCGAGTTGTGCGATTTCCTCGCAGAGCATCTATTGAACTCTCTGACTTGTAGCGTGCAGGAGTAGTAGAAAGTGCTCGAGGTGCAGCGTGTCCTTCGCTGCGCGTAAGTTGTTTCGCTGCTCGGTCTACCTGAGCGTCCATGCGGTCTTGGGCGCAAATGTGAGTGGTCCTCGGGCGTCTCGTGAAGCGCTTTCTGAAGCTCGAGCAAGCCGATACGTTGTGTGCGCCTGGCATGCTGTAGGCGTCGGAGAACGTGATGGCTGTCGCCATGCACGGGACATCGCCGATGCGCCGGCAGGGCCCGCTTTCCGCCTGCCGGAAACGGCTACTTCGTTTGACGCCCGCATGCGACCAGGTAAATGAGTCCAAGTGTATTGGGTTGCACGCCGAGACGTCCTGATTTCATGAGTCCGGACACTTTTGGCGCGTATGGATTTCGTGTCCGCCACGGCGCCCCCTTTGCGGGTCGGGCGTGTTTCTGTCGTCTGAAGGGTGCATGCACGTGAGTGCTTATTTGTACGCGACGTTGCTCGCTCCGGGCGCATGGGTCGCCATTGCGCTGATCAGGAAGCTGCGGCGCGTCGTGCGCAAACGCGCCCGCAACCGCGTGCCTGCCTTTCGCACCACATTGTGGCTTGATGGGGCGCGGATCAAGGAGGTCGGGACGGACATCGAGGCGCGATCAATTCGCTGGGATGAGCCAAACAGGGCAAACGCGCCGCCGTTGCACATAGCGGCCAGTGGCGAGCGCTATTCCACCGTGACCGGGGTCTGCTGGCTCGACGAACATCGCTTTGTAGCGAACCATCAGGTTGGCTTCAGGGTCGGGCTGTTTGATCTGCGCCGAGGGGATGCGCCGATTGCCGAGGCCGAGCTCCCGTGCCTGACGGACGACATTGCTGCGAGACGGATCGATGACACCACATGGGAAGTTGCCATGAGTGGTTGCTGGGAGTGTGATTGCCTTCTGTACCGTCTGATGGTCGATGAGCGGCCGAGGTTCGAGCTCCTGGAACAGCGTCCGCGCAAGGACAAGACGTTCTCCCACGGCGTCGCGTACACCCCGGATGGCGAACTGTGTTTGGCGTTCAGTACTGGTCAGCAGCCGAGGATTGAGATTGACAGTCGTGTAGCGCTGTTGCCCACGCCATGGGGCGCACGCAACGTCTGTGTCGATCACGAGTCTGGAGCGCTGTATGCCGTTGCGGTGTCGAACACGCCGAAGCGTTCTGCCTACAACGTGACGGCGACCAGCCTGTGGCGCTCAGCTGCCGCGGGTGAAGCGTGGGAGTGCCTGGGAATCATCGCCGACGTTCATTCGGATGCGTGTCAGGTGCATGCCGGCAAGCTCTGGTTTGGCGATCAGGTGGATAATCGCATTCTTGGTTTTGACCTGAACCGGAAGATGGTCGATTTCGTCATTCGTGGCGGCACGATCGATTTCCCCCACGGCCTGAGTGTTTCCCCGTCAGGAATGCTGGCAGTCACAAACTATGGCAGCAGCGCCGTAACCGTGTTCGATCTCGGGGCGCTGCAGTCCCGTCCGGAAACGATTGTTTGAGCGCGTCGCCCCCGTCATGAAAGAGTTCTTGCCCGCATCGGCACACCCCTGGATCGAAACCATCTCCCTCGGCCTGCAGGTGGTTGGCATCGTGCTCGGTGCATGGGTGTTGAGCATGTTGATGCGTCGGCTGGTGCGCCGCATCGGTCAGCACTACAGGCTGCCGTCCGAGTTGTTGATCGTGGCACGGCGGGTGTTCGGCTTTGTGATCTATTCGATCGCGCTGCTGCTGGTGCTCGACCGGTTCGGGGTGTCGGGCGCCGTGCTGTGGACGGCCTTTACGGGTTTTGCGGCGGTGGCCGCGGTGGCCTTCTTTGCGGCGTGGAGTGTGCTGTCGAACATCTTCTGCACGCTGCTCATCCTCACCACGCGGCCGTTCCGGCTGTATGACCACATCGAGTTGCTGGAGAACGGCGAAAAACCCGGCCTCAAGGGCAAGGTGGTCGACATCAACCTGATCCACACCACGTTGCAGGAGAAGCTGCCGGACGGCAGCGACACCGTGCTGCAGATTCCGAACAGCCTGTTCTTCCAGCGCGCGGTGCGACGCTGGCGTGGTGAGCCGGTGGCGCCGGACACCAACGAGGACGAGTCGCGGATCTAGGGGTCGCAGCTTGTCGACGTAGGGCGGGCTCTGCTAATTTCCCGTATTCAATTTGAATTGGGGTGGCTGCGGTGATGGTTCGTGCGCTGATGCTGGTTGCGGCTTTTATGCTGATCGGGTGTGCGTCCGCCCCTGCGGGTCCGAAGTTTGTGGCATCCGCACCTCTTGCCGAAGGCTTGGGCCGCATCTACGTATTCCGTCCGCATTTTTCAGATCAAGCCTTTCACGCCGACGAACCGGCGCTTGCTCTGAACGGCGCGCTGATCGCCGCATTTCCGGTAGGAACCTTTCTGGAGCTGGACGTCAAACCGGGGCGGCATTCGTTTCAGTTGGTGCCACAGTCTTGGGGGCGCAATCACTGGGCCACGGGTTTCGATGTGGACGTCAAGCCCGGCGAGACACGCTATGTGGCCTTCTGGGTGGCCACCACGGTGGATCGGGGAATTGGACGAACAATTCTGGCCGGACTGTTGCTCGGGCCCGCTGCGATGTTTGATCAGTCCAATTTCACGTCACCGAGCGGCTTGCGCCTTGACTCGATGTCGGCCGCCGATGCGGAGCCGATGCTGCGGCAGTGTCACCCGGCGATCAGCCCCCGCACCTAAGCTCGATCGTTCGCCCGACCAGATTCGCTTTGGGCCCATTGTGGCCCTTCAACCATGTCCCCCCAGATAGGCTTCCGCCAGTGCGCCGTCTTCGGCGATCTCGCGTGCCGTGCCGCTGGCGACCACGCGGCCACCTTCCAGAACGTAGGCCCGGTCGGCCAGCGCCAGCGCCAGTGAGGCCATCTGGTCGACCAGCAGGATGGTCATTTTCTCGCGGCGCAGGCGGTCGAGCGCTGCGAACAGATCTTCGATGACCTTGGGCGCGAGACCCAGCGACGGCTCATCGAGCAGCAGCACTTCGGGTTTGGCCATCAGGCCGCGGGCGATGGCCAGCATCTGCTGCTCGCCGCCGGACAGCAGGCCGGCGCGCTGGTGGGCGCGTTCGCGCAGGCGCGGGAAGCGGTCGAGCATTTCCTCTACACGTTCTTCACGCCCTTCCGGGCAGCGGAAGGCGCCGAGCCGGATGTTGTCGAGCACGGACAGTTCGGGAAAGACCTGACGGCCTTCTGGCACCAGGATCAGGCCCAGGCGCACCACGCGTTCGGCGTCGAGCGTGCCGAGATCGGTGCCGTCGAGGTGGATGCCGCCGCCGATGGGGCGGTGCAGGCCGGCCAGGGCGCGCATCAGCGTCGACTTGCCGGCACCGTTGGCGCCTAGCAGGGCCACCAACTCGCCGCGGCGTACCTGCAGATCGACGTCGTGCAGCACCGGGGCGGCGCCGTAGCCGGTGGTCAGGGCGTTGATGCCCAGGCGTTCGGGGGCGGCCTCGGCGTTGGCATCGCGCCCTTCTGTGCTGGCCGTAAAGCCCGCACCTTCACCCAGATAGGCCTGACGCACGGCCGGGTTGGCCTGCACTTGGGCGGGCGTGCCTTCGGCCAGCGGCTGGCCGGCGTCGATGACCACGATGTGATCCGAGATGCCCATCACCAGGGGCATGTCGTGTTCCACCACCAGCACGCCGATGCCGGCCTGAGCGATGCGTGTGAGCAGGGTGGCGAGCAGCGCCTTGTCTTCGCGCGACAGGCCGGCTGCGGGCTCGTCGAGCAGCAGCACGTCGGGATCGGTGGCAAGCGCGCGGGCGATTTCCACCAGACGGCGGTCGACGGGCGGTAGATCGGCCGCCGGGGTGTCTGGGGCGCCGCGGTAGCCGCAGTAGTCGAGCAGCGCGCGGGCCTGGGCACGGGCCGCCGGACTGATGTGGCGGGCGCCGAGGAAGCCGCCGAGCCGGCCGCCAGTCATCGCCAGCGCGACGTTGTCGAGCACGCCGAGCGAGCCGAACAGCAGCGAGGTCTGATAGGTGCGCGCAATGCCGGCACGTGCCACGCGCCAGGCCGGAGCGCCGTTGAGCACGGCCTGGCGGAGGCGCACCTCGCCCTCGGTCGGGCGGTAAAAGCCGGTGAGCATGTTGATGACGGTCGACTTTCCCGCGCCGTTGGGCCCGATCAGGCTGGTCAGTACGCCGGGCTCGACCGTGAGGCTGATGCCGGATGCCGCGCGCAGGCCGCCGAACACCATCGTCAGGCTGTCGGCCTGCAGCGGTGCGCGCTCGCGTTGTGCGAGGCCGACGGTGTCGCGCGGCGCTTCATCACTGACGGTTGCCGCAGCCTGCGGGCGCAGACGCTGCCACAGACGGCTGGCCATGCCGACCGCACCCGTGGGGGCAACCCACAGCACGACCAGCAACAGGCCGCCGAAGAACAGCAGGCGGTATTCCTCGAGGCTGGACAGGAACTCGGGCAGCAGGCCGACCACGATGGCGCCGATGACCGGGCCGATGACGGTGCCCGAGCCGCCGATCATCACGGCCAGCACGAACAGGATCGACATCGAGAAGTTGAAGGTGTGCGGCGTGACGAAGCCCGACAGCGGCGAGAACAGCCCGCCGGCCAGTCCGGCCAGTGCGGCCGAGAACACGAAGGCGGCCGTCTTCACCATGACCGGGTTGATGCCCACCGATTCGGCGGCAATCTCGTTGTCGCGTACCGCGCGCATGGCCGCACCCCAGGTGCCGCGCGAGATCAGTGCGAACACCCACAGCAGCACGCCGATCATGGCGATGGCAATGACTGCCACCGCGCGTTCACCATCGGCAAAACCGAGCGACGGCGAGCCGATGCCCATGATGCCGTTCTGCCCGCCGGTGAAGTCGCGCAGTTCGACGATGGAGTGTTCGACGATGAAGCCGAAGGCAATCGTCAGCATCGCCAGATACGGGCCTTTCACACGCAGCGCGGGCATTGCCACGAGGCCGCCGACCACCGCCGCGACCAGCGCGCCAAGCGGCCAGGTCAGCCAGAAGTTCCAGCCCGAGGTGCTGGTCAGGATCGCCACCGTGTAGGCGCCCAGCGCGTAGAAGCCGACGTGGCCGAAGGAGATCTGGCCCGACAGCCCGAGCAGCACGTTAAGCCCGATGCCGACAATGGCCAGCAGCGCGACGGTGGCCAGCACGAAGACGTAATAGCCGTTCACCGTCAGCGCCAGGTAGACGCCGACGCCCAGCAGCGCGAACACTGCCGCGATGGCCGCCGGTGAGCCCGGCAGGAAAGCGCGTGCCTTCATACCTTCCTCACCTGGGCGCGACCGAACAGGCCGTTGGGGCGGATGGCCAGCACCACGATGACCAGCCCGAACAGGATGATGTAGGTGAAGCTCGACCCCAGCGTGGAGGTGATCAGCGCCTCACCGATGCCGAACAGCAGCCCGGCGATCATCACGCCCCAGGCGCTGGTGATGCCGCCCAGAATCGCCACCGCGAAGGCTTTCAGGCCGAACAGCGTGCCCATGTCCGAATGCACATTGAACAGCGGTGCAATCAGGATGCCGGCAATGCCGGCCAGCAGCGTCGACAGCGCGAAGGCCACGGCGATGGTGCGACGGATCGGAATGCCCATCAGGCGCGCGGCGTCACGGTTCTGCGTCACCGCCAGCATGGCCGTGCCCCAGCGCGTGCGGCGGGATACGAAGTGCAGGGCGGCGGCCAGCGCCAGCCCGATGATCGGAATCAATACCTGCAGCGGATACACACCCAGCCCGCTGCCGCCGACTTCCAGCGGCGTCATGGCCAGCGGCGAAGCCAGGCTGCGCGGCTCCTTGCCGAAGGTGAACATGACCAGGTTGTCGAGCACGATGCCCAGCGCCACGGTGGCCATCAGCCAGGCATCCGACCCGCGGCTGGCAAACGGCCGCACCGCGACGAACTCCACCACCAGGCCGTACAGCGCGCACAGCACGAGCGCCAGCAAGATGGCCGGCAGCATCGGCCAGCCGAAGGTCTGGGCGAAGGTGAAGGTGAGCACCGCGCCGAGCATCATCGAGCTGCCCTGGGCGAAGTTGACAGTGCCGGACACCGCATAGGTCAGATAAAAGCCGAGCGCCATCAGACCGTACATGCTGCCGAGTCCGATGCCGCTGATCAGGGCCGCCGTGAGCATGGCGTTCTCCGAGAAACAGGTGAAGCCCGGCGCACGGAGCGCCGGGCGAGGGGATGCCGGAACTTACTGTTCCATGCCCACAGGGAGGATGCGGTTGTCGATGAACTGCGCCCAGACGTAGTCGTCTTTGGTGATGGCGTCATGCACGCCGGGCTTGAACGGCATCTCGTAGGTCTTGATCAGGCCTTCGTGCTTGTCGATCTTGTAGAAGGCCTGACGAATCGCGTCACCGTCGGTGGAGCCGGCAATCGCGATGGCGCGGGCGGTCAGGTGCATGGCGTCGTAGGCGTTGGCCACGCCGACCGCCGGGGTGATGTTCTCCGGGCCTTTCACGTCGGAGTACTTGGCCTTCATTGCAGCGATCACGCGCTCACCGATCGGCGACTGCTTGCCGAAGAAGCTGTAGGTCTGCACGAAATGCACGTTCTTGGCGCTCGGGCCGGCCAGTTCGGTGAAGCGGCCGCCGGCCGGACCCCAGTGCGAGGCGATCGGCACTTTCCAGCCCATGCGGTCGAGTGATTTCACGACCTGCGCCGAGGGGCCGACGTTGCCGACCATGAACAGCGCATCGGCACCGGCGTCGCGCAGGCGGGTGAGCTGCGGCACCACGTCGACGTCGTTGCTCTCGAACTTCTCCACGCCGACCGGCTGCATGCCCTTGGCTTCGAGTGCGGCACGCAAGCCCTTTTCGTTGGATTCGCCCCACGGGTTGTTGATCAGGATCATGCCGAACTTGCTCGCGCCGAAGGTCTTCTGCGCGTAGTCGAGCATGGCGGCGTCGACGATTTCGTCGACCGCCGAGACGCGGAAGACGAAGTTGGGGTTCGCGCCGTTCTTGGTGATCGGCGTGCCGGCTGCCCAGGCGCCGATGAAGGGCACTTTCTGTTCGTTGGCGAGCGGCACGATGGCCAGCGACACCGGCGTGTCCAGGCCGCCGAACATCACGGCGACTTTCTGGCGATAGATCAGCTCGCGTGCGGCGATCACGCCCTTGGCAGGGTTGGACTCGTCGTCACGGCGCACGAGTTCGAGCTTGCGCCCGCCGAGCAGGCCGCCGGCCGCGTTGATTTCGTCGATGGCGATGCTGATGCCGCGCGTGATGGCCTCGCCCGACAGGGCTGACTGGCCGGACAGCGCTGCGACGAGACCGATCTGGATGGGTTCGGCGGACTGCGCGGTCGGCAACAGGCCGAACGAAGCGGTGATTGCGGTCGCGGCGAGAAAGCTGCGTCGATTGAACTTCATGGTGGTCTGGCTCCTGCGGTTGTGGAGGAAGGCTGCCCGACTGGCGTTGCAAGCTGCGTGCCAGTTTGTAAACTGACGATGCTTTTCAGTGTTGTCACTGCATAATTAAAGGTGTCTACACATTGGCGCGTTCCTTGCATCAGGATGTAGAGTACGTTGTTGTGACCACAAACGGCACCAATACGGTGCAAGACGAGGAATACACCGTGAATAATGCACCAGTAAAGATCATTGCTGATACTGAATACGCTCAGGAGATGGTCAGAATTGTCGACACTTATCTGCGGACGATCATGATTCCGGACCCGGTTGCTGCCCGTCAGTACGTGTCGCCTGACATGCGCATCCGCTTTACCGGCGGTCGCGAGATGAAGGATCCGACCGAATGCACCGCCTTCAACAAAGGCCGCTACATCAAGGTGCAGAAGAAGTACGAGCGCTACGAGGTGGTGGCCGGTGCGAGCCCCGAGGAAGCCATCGTGTACTCGCTCGGAACGTTGTTTGGCGAATGGCCCGACGGCACGCCCTTCGAGGGCAACCGCTATGTCGACCGCTACGTGTTGCACGACGGCAAGATCGTGCAGATGGATGTCTGGAACGACAGCGCCGAGTGGCTGCTGACGCGCGCCGACATCCAGGCCTGAGGGCAAGCCGATGAGCAAGCATGCTGTTCTTGCACCCGTCGCGACGCACGGGCGCTTCGCCTACCGCGCCATCGGTGATCGGCCGCAGTACGACTGGCCGGGCGGGGCGCGGCTGGCGGTGTATCTCGCCTTCAACATCGAGCATTTCGCGTTCGGCTCGGGCATGGGCGCCCGCATCGGGCCGGCCATGCCCGAGCCCGATGTGCTCAATTACAGCTGGCGCGAGTACGGTAACCGCGTGGGTGCGTGGCGCTGTCTGGAAATGTTCGAGTCGCTCGGCCTGCCGACCGCCACTATCCTCAACACCGCGCTGTACGACCACTGCCCGGAGCTGGTGGCGGCCTTCGCCGCGCGTGGCGATGAGCTCGTCGGCCACGGCCATACCAATGCCGAGCGTCAGGGCGACTTCGACGAAGCCACCGAGCGCGCCTTGTTGTCGGCTTGCCGCGAGCGCATTGCGCAGGAGAGTGGTCGCGCGCCGGATGGCTGGTTGTCGCCGTGGATCTCGGAAAGCCGGCTCACGCCCGACCTGCTGGCCGAAACCGGGTATGGCTACAGCCTCAACTGGTGTCACGACGACCAGCCCACGCGCATGGCGACCCGCGACGGTGGCTCGATCTGGTCGATTCCCTACCCGCAGGAGCTCAACGACATTCCGATGCTGGTCGCGCGCCAGATGGAAGCGCCGGCCTTCTTCGACATGGTGCTCGACAACCTCGAAGAGATGCTCGAGCAGTCGCGCGCGCAGCCGCTGGTGATGGGCCTCGCCCTGCATCCCTACCTGGTCGGCCAGCCGCACCGCCTGCGCCACATGCGTCGTGCGCTCGAACGTCTGGCCGCGCTACGTGATGCGGGCGGCGTCTGGATGACCACGCCGGGCGCAATATGCCAGCATGTTGAAGCGCTCGGGATTGAGCCCGCTGACGCGAAGCAGGCCGAGACCCACCCGGATTGATAAGATTCGATTCTGGCCGCACGCAGCCCCCACTCAATCACGACCGACATGCCACGCACAACACGCCCTCCCGCAGCGAAACCGGCAGCCCCGACGGCCCGACGTATCGCCGCGCGCGGCGCCACCTCGACCAGTTCACGCGGCAACGGTGACCCCGAGCGGCGCATCTATGGCTCGATCTTCGATGCGGTGATGGACCGCCGGCTGATGCCCGGCACACGTTTGCCCGAGGCGGCGCTGGCCAAGCTCTACAAGGTCAGCCGGGCGGTCGTGCGCAAGGCCCTGCAGGCGCTGGCCAACGACCACATCGTGAGTCTGCGCCCCAACCAGAGCGCGGTCGTGGCAGTGCCCACGCCGGACGAGATCCGCGCCGTGTTCGAAGCGCGCCGCGCGGTTGAGGCTGCGCTCGTTTCGCTCGCCGCCGAGCGCGCCAGTGCTGCTGACATTGCCCGCTTGCGTACGCATCTGCGCAGCGAGCACGAAGCCATGCACCGCTTCGACCAACCGGCCTGGGCACGTCTGGCAAGCTCCTTCCACCGCCAGGTGGCCACACTGGCGCGCAACCCCGTGCTCGAAGGCTATCTGGCCGAACTGCTCTCGCGCTGCGCCTTGGTGGTGTCCCTGTACGAGCCGCCGGGCAACGCCAGTTGCGAGCACGACGAGCATGAACACATCGTCGACTGCATCGAGCGCGGCGATGCGCCAGCCGCGATTGCGCTGATGCAGGCCCATCTCGAAACGCTCGAACGCAGCATCTGCTTCGACCGCCGCGAGGAGGCCCCGACCCTGGCCAGCCTGCTCGGGCTCAGCGAGCCCGCCTGAGCACGTTTCCTTGCCGTTCCGCGGCAGGAGGCGTATGTTTTCAAGTGTTTGACCCGGAAGGATTTGTCTGTTCCGGGCGCCACGGGGCACATGCTTCGTACCCGAACGGGAGGTTGAGATGGACAGTGTGAATCCTGCAAGCAGCGCCGCGTCGCTGTTTACCAATGAAAGCACCGCGCAAACCCGCGCGCCCGAAGAGCGTGCTCCGCTGACGTCGCCGGCTCCGCCGCTGAGCGAGGCGCCGCGCGTGAATGAAGGCCCGAGCACGGTGACCACCATCAGCCCGCAGGCGCAGCAACTGGCGCAGCAGGATCAAGGCACGGGCAACCAGCCGTCGAATGAGCCGGCGAACAACACCAGCCCGCCGCCGCGTAACGAGGCGCAGCAAGCTGAAGGTGGTAATGAGCAGGCGCCATCGGCCGAGCAGTCGTCTGACACCCCGCCGCCCGATCAGTCGGGCCGTGCCTTCGACGATCAATCGACGAACAGCCTGTTGAGAAACTGAGGCGCTCGGGGCGCACGTCATGATCTCGAGTACATCCGGGGCGACTTCCGCCGCGTTTGCGCAGTTGCAGCGGCAACAGGCCGAGCGCAGCGCCGATCAGGCCGAGCAGCGTGCGCGCGGCCTGCAGGCCGAAACGCGTCAGGCCAATGCCGAAGCCGACCGTGCGCAAGAGCGTGCGCGCTCCCTCGAAGTCAAAACCGATCAAGCCACCGAAGAGGCCGGCCGCGCGCGCAGCGGCGTGGCTGCCAGCAATGCGCTGCAGCAGGTGGATGTGCAGATCGGCGAGGTGCGCGAACAGATCACCCCTGCGCCGCCGCCTGAAGCGCCGGCTAGCGAGGCGCCGGCACCCCGCCCGGTGGTCAATGTGCAGGGCGAAATTACCGGCACCGTCATCAATATTTCCGTCTGAGCGCCGTCCGGCGCTTGTTCAGTTTTCCAGCCAGCGCATGCCTTCGGTCGTGCGTTCGAACAACCGCCAGGTGCCGGCGTTTTCGCATAGACCAAAGCGGAACGGAATGCGCTCGCGCCCCGGCGTCTCGAAGCGCAGGTCTCGGAAGTTGGCACACACGCCGTGTTCGTCACTGGGCGGATCAAGGTGGTCGAGCACCGGGAACATCGCGAACCAGCGGAAGAAGCCGAAGGCCTCGGCATTCCACAGGCCGCGCACAGCCGTGGCGACTTCCGGTTTTCCGAACACCGGCGTGGTCTCCCAGCGGGCCAGGTGTATCGGCAGGTAGGGCGCGGAGTAGCGACGCAGGAAGTTGTCGTCCGACGTGGCCACAAGCGCCTCGCTGCGCTGCGTGTTCAGGTGAGCGTAGTGATAGTTCTCGCCGTCGAAGACGATGGCGGTCCAGTTGAATGGCGAGGCCGGACGCGGTGCAGCGTCTACCGCCACGACCTCGATGCCGCTGCGCGCAGCCCATGCCAGCGCCGCGTCAATGGCGTCCTGCCGCGCCATGGCGCTGTTGCCGACCCACGCCAGCAGCATCACGCCCGCGACCGCTGCGGGTATGCGGCTACGGCGCCAGATGGCGCTGGTGAGCAATCCGCCCAACAGGATGCCGCTGATGCCCAGATCGATGATGAAGGTCGTGCCCAGGCCGAAGCGCCAGTCAGAGAACGGCGAGAACATCATGGTGCCGAACTGGGTGATGAAGTCGCCCAGGATGTGCACCAGCAGCGACACGCAGGCGAATGAATAGAGATTGCGCCAGCCCGGCTGCGGCTGGCCGGGCCGGTGCAACACGCGGAACGCGCCGGCCATGATCCACGCGATCAGCAGACCCCACAGCGGCAGCATCAGCAGCGAATGCGTGACGCCGCGATGGCCCTGCAAATAGGCCAGCTCCGAGACGTAGCCGAGCACGAAGTCGCTGTCGGGAAACACCGCGGCGACGGTGCCTACGGTGACCGCCTGCCACACGGCAGGGCGCGTGGGGCTTTGCGGATCGGCCGGGCGAGCGCGCAGCCGCGCTACGAGTGCGCCGGAAAGCGCGTGGGTGAGGGTGTCCATGGCGATCTCGGATGCTCGTGCAGCCCGAATGGTTCCGCAGCGGATGGTTGGGAAAACGAGCGTTGGCTAAATGCTCAACCAATCGGTTGACATTTGCTCGGGCGGCTCATACATTCAACCCCATGGTTGAATTAACTGCATCCCCTCTCGACGCCATCTTCCACGCCTTGGGCGACACCACCCGCCGCCACATGCTGCGTGCGCTGGCCGGGGGCGAACGCACGGTCGGCGAGCTGGCCGCGCCCTTCGATATGTCGCTGGCGGCCGCTTCCAAGCACATCAAGGCATTGGAGAGCGCCGGGCTGATCCGCCGCGAGGTGCGCGGCCGTACGCATATCTGCCGTATCGAGCCTGGCCCGCTTGCCAGCGCGCACGAATGGCTGGGCTTCTATGAGCGCTTCTGGAACACGCGTCTGGATACGCTCGAACGGCTGCTCCGCGAAGCGGACGGCGGCCTTCCTCCCACTCCCGAAGGAGAGCAAAAGTGAGCGAATCCGCCACCCTCGACGCCTGGGGCGTTCTGGTCGAGCCGCCCACCCTGAAGATCCAGCGTTTGCTGCCCGGCCCCATCGAACGTGTCTGGGCCCATCTCACCGAGAGCGAGTTGCGGCGTCGCTGGCTGGCCAGCGGCGACATGCCGCTGCAGCCCGGCGCGGCGTTCGAACTGGTCTGGCGCAACGATGAGCTGACCGACCCTCCCGGCCGCCGGCCCGAAGGATTCGGCGAAGAGGAGCGCATGGGTAGCCGTATCACCGAGTGCGCGGCTCCGCACCGTCTGGCCTTCAGGTGGGGCGCGGAAGGCAGCGTCTGCTTCGATCTGCAAATGCAGGGGGACGAGGTGCTGCTGACCGTCACCCATCGCCGCCTTGCCGACCGTAGCAGCCTGCTGGGCGTCAGTGCCGGCTGGCACGCCCATCTCGATCTGCTGGTCGACCTGATCAACGGCACGCGCCCGCAAGCTCACTGGGACCATTGGACCCGTCTGCACGAGGACTACGCGCGTCGTTTGCCTGTGTGATCTCAAGCGCGCTCGACCCGCCTCAGGGTCGAGCGTTCCTGTTTGTCCTTTCAGTCTTTCGAGGCAAGGCGCCCGCGCAACGCGTCTTCCTGCGCGCGCAGTTCATCGGTGTACAGCTCACCGAAATCCTCCGACTCGAACACGCGCCGAATCTCGATTTCCGCTTCATGGCCGGGCATCGAGTTGGGGCAGCGCTTGACCCATTCAATGGCCTCCTGCAGCGAGGCCACCTGCCACATCCAGAAGCCGGCAATCAGCTCTTTCGCTTCGACGAAGGGGCCGTCGGTGACGACATGTCTGTCGCCGACAAAGCGCACGCGCGCCGTCGCGGCTCGGGCGCAGGCCGTCTCCGGCAAGCAGTACCCCGGCGTCGATCAGGTCCTGGTTGTACTTGCCCATGGCTTCGAGCAATTCGGCGCTGGGCATTACGCCCGCTTCGGAATCGGCGGTGGCCTTGATGATGATCATGAATCGCATGACGTGCTTCCTTTACGGGTGGGTTCGTTGAGTAGTCGACGCGGCCGCCGCAAGTTCGACATCGACACGCAAAATATTTGCTCAGTCTTCAACCAGCTTTGCGAAGCGTTCGGCCAGATAGTCGATCAGCGTGCGCACCGCCGGCAGCAGGCAGCGTCGCGACGCATACACGGCATGGATGATCTCGCGGCGCGGCGCCCAGTCCGGCAGCAGTCGGATCAGGCTGCCGTTGGCGAGGTCGTCGCGCAGCATCAGGTTTGGCAGCTGCACGATGCCCACGCCGGCGCATGCGGCGCTGCGCAGCGCCACCATGTCGCCGGTAATCAGGCGCGGGCGGTGGTGCAGTACCGCGTCGGCGCCGTCGGGACCGAACAGGGTCCACACGTGTTCGTCCTGCGGCGGGCCGAGCGACAGGCTGGGGAAGGCCCCGAGGTCGGCCGGGCCGGTGGGCTGGCCGTGGGCGGCGATGAGCGCGGGGCTGGCGACCAGGCATTGCGTGCTGTCGGCCAGTACGCGCATTACCAGATCACTATCGGCCAGCGGCGGCGGACGCACGCGGATCGCTAGATCAATCCCTTCGCCTACCGGCGACACCCGGCGGTTGGTGGCTTCCAGCTGCAGCGATACGCGCGGATATTCGGCCAGGAAGTCGGCCAGCATGCTGCCGACGTGCACGTGCAGCAGCGTGATCGGGCAGCTGATGCGCACGGTGCCGGCCGGTTCGGCGCGGGTGGCTTCCACGGCCTCGCGCGCGGCTTCGGCCTCCACCAGCATCGCGCGGCAGTGCTCGTAGAAGGTCTGACCCAGTTCCGTGACCGAAAAGTGGCGCGTCGAGCGCTGCAGCAGGCGCGCGCCCAGGCGATCTTCAAGCAGCGTGATGCGGCGGCTGAGCTTGGACTTGGGGATGCCGGTGGCACGCTCGGCCGGCGCAAAGCCTCGGTTTTCGACGACGCGCGCGAAGTAGTAGAGGTCGTTCAGGTCGTCCATGTGTGTCTCTCGTTTTCCGTTTGCGGCTTATTGTTCCATTTATAGAACACTGATGACGAATTTTGGGGTCTTCTCACCATGTCGTCTCACACCTAAAGTGACAACACGCAACACGAACCGCACACAAGGAGACGAACATGAAGCGAGTCCAGGGCATTTTCAGCGCACCGCGTGGCCATTGGGTCGGCGATGGCTTCCCGGTCCGTTCGCTGTTCGAGTACCGCAGCCAGGGCAAGGCACTGAGCCCCTTCCTGCTGCTCGATCACGCCGGCCCGGCGCATTTCGACGCGACCAACGAGCAACTCGGCGTGGGTCAGCACCCGCACCGTGGTTTCGAGACCGTGACTATCGTGTATGCCGGCGAGGTGTCGCATCGCGATTCCACCGGCCAGGGCGGCCTGATCGGTCCGGGCGACGTGCAGTGGATGACGGCCGGCGCCGGCATCCTGCATGAAGAGTTCCACGGTGAAGGCTTTGCCCGCAAAGGCGGCGAGCTGGAGATGGCGCAACTGTGGGTGAACCTGCCGGCACGCGACAAGCTCACGTCGCCGGGCTACCAGGCCATCCGCTCGGCCGACATTCCGGTGGTGACGCTGCCTGATGGCGCTGGCACGGCCCGCATCATCGCTGGCGAACTCACCGGAAAACGCGGCCCGGCCAATACCTTCACGCCGATCAACGTGTGGGATCTGCGCCTGACGGCTGGCGGCGTGGCGGATCTGCCGCTGCCCGAGGGCTGGACCACCGGCATCGTGGTGTTGCGCGGCACGGTGCTGGTCAACGGCCACGCGGTGGCTCGCACCGATCAAGTGGTCGTGCTTGAGCGGGAGGGAGCAGGCGTAACACTTGAGGCCAACAATGATGCAGTCGTGTTGTTGCTGGCCGGTGAACCGATCGACGAGCCCATCGTCGGCTACGGCCCCTTTGTGATGAACAGCGAGGCTGAAATCAGGCAGGCCATCGAAGACTTCAACAGCGGCCGCTTTGGTGGCATTGCGCAAGCAGAAACCGCTGAGACAGTGAGTTGAACCCGACGCTCGGCCCGAACGGGTCGAGCGTCAAACCCAGCCGCGCTGGCGGCACCCCAACCCCAAGAGAGCAAACAAGGAGAACACCATGAACAAGCCCTACGTAAAACTCGACAAGAACAACGCCGCCGTACTGCTGGTGGACCACCAGGCCGGTCTGTTGTCACTGGTGCGCGACATCGACCCCGACCGCTTCAACAACAACGTGCTGGCACTGGCCGACGCGGCCAAGTACTTCAAGCTGCCGACCATTCTCACGACCAGCTTCGAAGACGGCCCCAACGGCCCGCTGATGCCGGAACTCAAAGAGATGTTCCCGGACGCCCCCTACATTGCCCGCCCCGGCCAGATCAACGCCTGGGACAACGAAGACTTCGTCAAAGCCGTGAAAGCCACCGGCAAGAAGCAGCTGATCATCGCCGGCGTCGTAACCGAGGTATGTGTGGCCTTTCCGGCGCTGTCCGCCATCGAGGAAGGCTTCGAGGTCTTCGTCGTCACCGACGCCTCCGGCACCTTCAACGAACTCACCCGCAACTCCGCGTGGGATCGCATGAGCGCTGCCGGCGTGCAGATGATGACGTGGTTCGGTCTGGCCTGCGAACTGCACCGCGACTGGCGCAATGACGTCGAGGGCCTGGGCACGCTGTTCGCCAACCACATCCCCGACTACAAGAACCTGATGACCAGCTACTTCACGCTCAAGGGCGGCAAGTAAGCTGCAGCAGGCACGGTCGGCGGGATGTTCCGCCGCCCGTGCCAGAATGCGTCGTACCTTTCAGGAGCGTGTCTGCATGAGCACCCCCGCCGATCCCGCCGCCGACGAAACCGTCACCGGCATCATCGTGCATCACCCGCGCGCCGACGCCCGCGACGAGTACGAGCAATGGCTCACCGATATCCGCGAGACCTGCAAGCAGTTTCCCGGCTATCTGTCGACAGACGTGATCCGCCCCGTCGGAAACGTGCCGAACTACACCGTGATCATCCGGTTCGCCGGCGTGAACGCGCTGCGGGCCTGGATGGAGTCGCCCGAGCGGCGTGAGCACCTGCAGCATATTGAGCACGCGTTGGAGCGGGCTGATCGCTACGAAATCCGCAGCGGCCTGGATTTCTGGTTTGCGCCGCCGGCGGTGAAGCCGCCGAAGCGCTGGAAGCAGTATCTGCTGACCCTGTCGGCGATCTTTCCGCTCACCGTCATCGTGCCCTGGGCGCTCGGCCCGCTGATCGCCGGCGTGCCGTTGCTGGCGGCCAAGGCGCTGGTCGCCGTCGTTATCGTGGCGCTGATGGTGTACGCCATCATGCCGCACTACACACGCCTCGTATCCCGATGGCTATACCGTTGAATTCTTGCCCGCTGGAAGGAGCATGCCCATGAGCAACATCACCCAGGAACTGCACGACGATTGCCCCTGCGTCACCGGCTGTGGCGCCATTCAACTCGTGCTCAAGCCGCGCGAGAAGGATCTTGGCGGCTTTTCGGTGCGTCGTCTTCTGCCGACCGCACGCCACAAGATGGTCGGCCCGTGGATCTTCTTCGACCACATGGGTCCGGCCGATTTTCCGGCCGGCGAGGGCATCAACGTGCGCCCGCATCCGCACATCAACCTCGCCACCGTCACCTATCTGTTCGAAGGCGAAATCCTGCACCGCGATTCGCTTGGCAGCCTGCAGGCCATCCGCCCCGGTGACATTAACCTGATGGTGGCTGGCCGCGGCATCGTGCATTCCGAGCGCGAGCGCCCGGAAGTCACCGCTGAGCCACATCGCCTGCACGGCCTGCAGCTGTGGTTTGCGCTGCCCGAGGCCGACGAGGAAGTCGAGCCGGCCTTCCTGCACTACCCGTCAGCTGACATTCCGCGGGTCGACGTCGACGGCGTGTCCGCGCGCGTGATGATGGGGACGGCGTATGGCGTGACGTCGCCGGTGCGCACCTACGCCGGCGCGCTGTATGTTGAGGCTCACCTCAAACCCGGCCAGAAGCTGGTGTTGCCGCAGGCCACCGAGCGCGCCTTGTATGTGGCCCACGGCGAGCTCAAGGCGCGCGACATGGCGTTGCCCGAGCACTCGATGGCGATTCTCGACAACACGCCGGGCGTCGAGGTGGAGGCCGTTGCCGAGTCGCGCATCGCGCTCATCGGCGGCGACCCGGTCGGGCAACGCTTCATCGACTGGAACTTCGTCTCCAGCAGCAAGGCGCGTATCGAGCAGGCGCGCGCCGACTGGAAGGCCGGGCGATTCCCGAGCGTGCACGGCGATACCGAGGAGTTCATCCCTCTGCCGGACTGAGGTTTTTGCGACGGGCGCCCCAGCGGTTATGCTGTTGGGGCTAAAAGGGCGCCTTCGCGTCGGGCGGGAATGGATGTCGAACTGGTTGTCTTCCTTGCTGGCCGCGCGCGGCGGGCGTTCGTCGATGCTTGATCTGTATGTCGATTCGCGTCCGCATTTCCTGCAATCGAAGGGCTACATCCTGCGCCATGCCTTGAGCCGGCTGAACTCATCAGGCCTGCCGCATCGCGTGCTCGACGTTCTCGATCCCCGCTCGCTGGGGCGGGCGGCGGTGCTGCACGTGGACCTCACCGATGTGCCCACGCCGTTTGACCGGGTGCATCAGTTCTACGACCGTTGCCTCAACGGCCGGGCCTTGTCGATCGACCGGCGAACCTATTCGCCGGCGGTGCTCACACGCGAAGACCACTATCGTGGTCCGGTCATCGTCAAGAGCGTGTTCAACCACCGCGGTTTGCCCGAACTGCGTTTTGCGATGCGTCGCGGCTTTCTGCGCAGCGGTTCGTCCTCGGCTCGCAGGCGTCTGCGCGAGCAACTGTGTCCACCCTACGGACTGTACGAGTCTGCCGAGCAAGTGCCGACTGCGGCGTGGGCCGATCCGGCACTGCTCGTCGAGCGCTTCTTGCCTGCGCGACTGCAGACGCCGGTGGTGAAACATCGCTATGACTTCATGCTCGATGCCGAACTCCACACTTGTGCCAGCTTCGACTCGCTGCTGTGCACGCCGGAGAGCATGACCCGCGTCGAGTTCCTGGACTCGGCACCGGACGTGGTGCGCGCGCTGCGCGAGAGGCTTCATCTGGACTTCGGCTCCATCGACTATTTCATGGTGGATGGCCAGGCTTGGCCGATCGATGCCAACAAGACCACCACCTTCACCCGCGATTGGGCCGATCAACAGCCCGAGATCGCTCGCTATCTTGATGCGGTGTCCGACCGGCTCGAGCGGTTTGCGAGAGGGAACGACTGACGTGAACGATGTTATGCACCCGCGCCGCGCACGACAGACCTTCGGCGACGACTTCGTGTTCGAGTTGAGTGCCCGTCGCGGAAGCGGGCAACTTGCCGCCTTCGCTCACCGCAGTGCCTGGCTGATGATCAGCGTCAAGAATCCGGCGTTTTCCAACCGGCTGGTGGACGGTTTCTGTCGGCTTGTAGGTGAAGTTGGCTTTCCTTCAGCCTGCGTGACCATCGTCGACACGCCTTACATCGCCAATATTCGCGCCAACCAGCACGATGAGACACGCGCGGCGGCCGAAGTCGACAAACTACGGCGCATCACAGCGGAACAACTTGCCCGCTGCGAACGGGTTCTGCGCCGCTACCCCGCGTCCGGCATCTCGCTGCGCCCGTGGGCTGAGCTGGAGCCGAGCATCCCGCAGTGGATGAATGACGAAGTGCACGATGCATTCCATTCCGAGACCCGCTTTCGCGCCGACGTACTTGAGCGCACCCGGGCAGCGGTGCCGGCGGAGGTCCCCGACGAGCGACTGCCGCAGTTCGCGCAGTTCCTGGTGCATGAACTGCCGGTGCTGGCGGGCCTTTATTACCTCGATCGCAACAGCATCGTGGATGTCTATCCCGGTGAGAACCCGGATCTCGTCTGGAACATCGAGCACGGACACTACGCACGGGAACTGCCCGGCATCACTGCGCTTGCACAGGCATCCGAGGGGCTGGCCTACGTCGATTTCCGCGAACGGGCAAAGGTGGACCTTCCTTGACGCGGCCCAAATCTCAGGCCTTCCTGCTGTGCAGCCGACCCGCTGCCTCTGCGGGGCACGTGCGAAGGTGATGTGCCGGCGAAACCGCCGGCATCGCCGGCACCATATGCTCCAACACGCCCAACCTCACGTCTGGCTCAATAATCAACGTCGATCGGCGGCCAAGTGAAGAGCACAAGCGGATCCCGCCGCGTGGCCCTGCAACACGGGCTATCAGTTTTGTCCTACGCGTGACGGGGTTCTGGCGTTACCCTTTTGGCAATTCCCTGCCTGTCTCGGTCTTCATGCGCCCACTCCTCGGCTCCTTGCGTTTCCGCCTCACGCTGTTTTTCGGTGCGCTGGTGCCCACCCTGGCGCTGGGGGTCAGTCTGCTGGTCGGGCATCTTGCATCCGGCTACATGACCCGAACCAGCGGCGACGGGCTGCAGACGGTTGCCCGCTCCATCTCCCGCACCATCAGCAGCAGCCTTAACGAACGAACCCGCGAGATCGAATTGCTGGCCGGCTCGCCGTTGCTGGTCAGCGGCGACTGGCAGGACCCGTCGCTGCGCGAAGCGATGGATGACATCACGCGCACCTATCGGCCCTATGCCTGGCTGGGGCTGGCCGATGTCGAGGGTAAGGTGGTGGCGGCGGCCGAAGGCATGCTCGAGGGCGGTGATGTGTCGAAGCGCCCGTGGTTCATCACCGGACGCGAGCGGGTGTTCATCGGCGACGTGCATGAAGCCTTGCTGCTTGCGAGCCTGCTCGACAACGACAGCAGTGAGCCCCTGCGCTTTGTCGATTTCGCCGCACCCGTGCGCGACCGGCAGGGGCAGTTGCGCGGCGTGGTCGCAACCCACCTGCACTGGAGCTGGATCAACGGGGTGGTTGCCGCGGCGCTGCCTCAGGCGGCGGAACGGAGCGGCGTGCAGGTCTTCGTGCGCGACGCTCAGGGCAATGTGCTGTATCCCTTCAATCGTGCCGGCGAACTCCTGATCTCGGCCGACCTGCTGCCGGAGAGCGGCAGCGGGCTGGTGCGTTGGCCCGACGAGGTCTTGTGGCTGACTACCGCGGCGCCGGTGGCCGCGCCGACGGAGGGCGATCTGGAGTGGCAGGTGGTGCTGCGCCAGCCGGTCGAAACCGCGCTGGCCGAAGTGGCCGAGTTGCAGCACATCCTGCTGTGGTTGGCGGTGCCGGTCACCCTGCTGAGCATGCTGCTGGCGTGGCTGCTGGCCGGCAGCTTCAGTCGGCCGATCGAGGAACTTGCAGCGGTGGCGCGGCGCATTGACGACGGCGACGAGACGGCCGACTTTCCCGAGCGCAGCGACATCGACGAAGTGCGTCTGCTGACCGCCTCGCTGCGCGGCATGACGGCGACCCTGATGCGCCGACGTGCGGAACTGATGACGACCAATCTGTGGCTGGAGCAAAAGGTCGAAACCCGCACCGTGGAACTGCAGGACGCCAACCGCCGACTCGAAATGCTGTCCGCCACCGACCCGCTGACGGGCCTGGCCAACCGCCGCCGCTTCGATGAGGTGCTCGAACATGAATGGGCGCGCGCCTGCCGGATCGGCGCGCCGCTGGCCGTCATGCTGCTCGATATCGATTTCTTCAAGCAGTACAACGACACGCTTGGCCATCAGGCGGGCGATGATTGCCTGAGGGAAGTGGCCTCCATCCTCGCGGCCAAGGTGCGTCGCGCCGGCGAACTGGTGGCGCGCTACGGCGGTGAGGAATTCATCGTCATTGCCGCCGGCGCCGACCGTGAGCGCGCCAACGAACTGGCCGAATCGATTCGCGCTGCCATCGAAGAGGCGGCGATGGCGCACGCGGGCAGCGCCGCAGGCGTCGTCACCGTCAGCATCGGCATTGCGGCAGATGTTCCGCAGCGCGATGCGCGCGCCGAGGATTTCGTGGCGCAGGCTGATGCGGCGCTCTACCGCGCCAAGCAGGGCGGCCGCAACCGCATCGAATGCGCCGCCTGAAGATCTGCCGCTGGCACAATGGCGGGCCGCGTCCGCAGTGAACACCCGATGTCCGGCATTCACCCGTTTCCGTTTCTTGCCTGCCCGCTCGACGGCGCTGCGCTGCAGCGCGACGGCGGCGCCTGGCGCTGTCCGTCGGGTCACAGCTTCGACATCGCGGCACACGGCTACACGCATCTGCTGCCGGTGCAGAACAAGCGCTCGCGCGATCCCGGCGACAGCAAGGAAATGGTCGCGGCGCGCCGGCGCTTTCTGGAATCGGGTGCCTACGCGCCGATTGCCGATGTCGTAAATCGCGCCGTTCTGGCCGATGCGCCGCGCGGCGACACCGTGCATTGCCTCGATGCTGGCTGCGGAGAGGGCTATTACCTGCGCAGTCTGTCGGCCGCAGCTACAGGCCACACGCTGTCGCTGCTTGGCCTCGATATCTCCAAATGGGCGGTCCAGGCGGCGGCGAAGCGTGACAAGCAGACCGCCTGGGTGGTCGGCAGCAACGCCCGCCTGCCGGTGCTTTCGGGCACGCTGGATCGCGTGCTGTGCATGTTCGGTTTCCCGGTTTACGCCGAGTTTTCGCGCGTGCTCAAAGCCGGTGGCGAGTTGCTGCAGGTCGATGCCGGGCCGGATCACCTGCGCGAACTGCGCGAAATCATCTACCCCGTACTCAAGCCCGAGCGCGCGGACGAAGCGGTGGTGCCGGCCGGCTTCAGCCACATCGAAACCCGCTCCGTGGGTTTAACACTGGCGCTCGAAGGCGCCGAGCGCATTGCCGATCTGCTGGCCATGACCCCGCATCTTTACCGCGCCAATGCCGAAGGCCGTGCCCGCGCCGCAGCGCTGACCTCCATCACGCTGACCGTCGATGTGCGCATTGCGCGCTTCGCGCGCAGCGCCGCCACATGAGACAGTGCACGCCATGACGACCCAGCCCAACAACCCGCTCCACGGACTTACGCTGGAGACAATCCTGACCGAGCTCGTCGCCCGCTACGGCTGGGACGGGCTCGCCCAGCGCATTGCCGTGCGCTGTTTCATGAACGAGCCGAGCATCGCCTCCAGCCTCAAGTTCCTGCGCCGCACGCCGTGGGCGCGCGAGCAGGTCGAGGCGCTCTATGTGGCTGGCCTGAACGCGCGCAAATGAGCCGCGAGATCCCCTTTTCCGTGCCGCTCGAAGAAGTCGAGATCACCGCCATCCGTGCGCAGGGGGCAGGCGGGCAGAACGTGAACAAGGTGTCGAACGCGGTGCATCTGCGCTTCGACATCCGCGCCTCGTCGCTGCCCGAAGAGCTGCGCGAGCGCCTGCTGGCGCACGACGACCGGCGCATCACGCGCGAAGGCGTGGTGGTCATCAAGGCGCAGAAATTCCGCAGCCTCGAAAAGAACCGCGCCGAAGCCCTGCGCCGCCTCGAAGACCTCATCCGCGCAGCGGGCCATGTGCCGCGAACGCGCGTGGCAACCCGCCCGACGCGCGCCTCGGTGAAACGCCGACTGGAATCAAAAACCCGCCGTGCCGGCATCAAGGCCGGGCGGCGGGCGCGTGGCGACGACTAGCTGGCGGCTTACATGCGCAGGGTCAGGCTCAGGCCGAGCATGCGCGGCTCACCGATCATTACGCCGTAGTCCCCGCCGCCGTTGAGCGCGTAGGTGGCGACGGTGTGCCGGTGGTCGGTGAGGTTGCGTACCCACAGGGTCAGATCCCAGTGGCGGTCGCGCAGCCCGATGTGGGCGTCGACCAGGCCACGCGCATCGACGTAGCTGCCATCGCCTCGCTCGGTCGTGCCGTAATAGCCGCTGCGCCAGTGGTAGTTCAAGCCGGCGTGGAAGGTCTGCCCGTTGCCCAGAGGGTGTTCATGGCTCAGCTTGGCGAAGGCTGTCCAGCGCGGTGCCTGGGCCATCTGCTTGCCACTGAAATCGCAGTACAGCGTGCCCGAGCCGGGCGGGCAGGGCGCGTCATCGAAGTCGACGTAGCGCGCGTCGTTGTAAGCCGCGCCAAGCGCCAGACGCAGGCTTTGCGAGAGGTCGAAAGCCGACTCCACTTCCACGCCGCGCGAGCGCACATGTTCGACGTTGATGAGATTGTTCATCAGCGGAATCAGCGGCGACGACTCCGGGTTGTAGGACAGCGTCTGATAGTCGCGAATGTCGGTCTGGAACAGCGTCATGCGCAGGTGGCCCTGACGCCGCAGCGCGAGCGTGATGCTGGCCTCCAGACTCAGACTGCGTTCGGCGTCGAAGGTCGGGGAGACGGGGCCGCTGACCGGCTCCGAGTTGATGCCGCCGGGCTTGTAGCCGGTGGATGCGCCGAAATCCAATTGCACGCCGTGCCGCGGACGGAAGCTCGCGCGCAGCGCGCCGTCCAGGCTGTTGTCGCGTTGCCCGGAGCGCCCGGCGGTTTCGGCGCCGAGCAGCATGCCGCGCAGCTGCTCGGCCAGCGTGACCAGCGACGGCACCGGCGGGACGGGCTGTAGCCCGCTGATCTGCCGAGCGCGCGTGGCGCTCTTGTGGTCGCGGCTGTAACGCAGGGTGCCGGTCACGTCGAGGTCGTCGCGCGGCGCCCAGTCGAGCTGGCCGAACAGAGAGCGGGTTGTGGCGGTCTGCCGGCCCGGCGAGCTCACCGTGGCGCCGTCGAGAATGTTGGCCAGCACGTCGGGCGGAATCGGCGGCAGCGCGACGCCGACCGTAAACCAGCGCGCGGCGTCCGGGCCGTAGGTCAGGCGGCCATTGCGCGTGCGGGATTCGCGCAGGTAGTAGGCGCCAACGCGGTAGTTCAGCGTCGGCGCCAGTTCGCCCTCCAGACGCAGTTCCTGGCTCCACTGCTCGTGGTCGATGTTCCAGGTGCCGACTGGCGCGATCGCCAGATCGATGCTGTCGAGGTCGTAGCGTGTGCCGTAACGCCAGTTGCGCCAGCCGGTGATGCTAACCAGACGCTGGCCCCCGGGCAGGTCGAATTCCAGCTGCAGGGTGGCAGCGTCCTGATCCATCTGAGCGCGGTTGCTGCCGTCTTGCGCGACCGTGCGCTGGCGCGGATCGGCCGGCGGCAGCGTGTGGCCGAGCGCGGCGGCGCGCGCCAGCGTGGCGGGGCTGTAGCGCGTGGCGATATAGGCGCAGCAGTTCTCGTCGAGCCGGTTGCGCTCGAGCGTCAGCCGCGCACGCACGGGCGCATCGGGCTGCCACAGCAACTGCCCGCGCAGGCCATTGTGGCTTTCGTTGTTGATGTCCTGACCCGAGGCGCGGTTGTGCACCAGGCCCGAGCGGTGCTGTGTGTAGGCCGAGAAGCGCCCGGCGAGCACGCCGTCGATCAACGTGCCGCCGACCACCGTCTCGTAGCTCTCGAAGCCGTGTGTGCCGCGCTGCATGCGCAGTTCGGCTTCGTCATGCCACTGCGGTGCGCGCGTGCGCAGGTGCACGGCGCCGGCGCTGGTCGCCGGGCCGGGGCCGGCCAGTGACGGGGTGCGCTGGATGTCGACGGATTCGATGTCGTACAGCCGCTTCGGGAACATGCCCTGGCGGCCCAGCACAACGCCGTCCATCGTCACGCCGACGCTGCCCGACAGGCCGTCGTTGTACGACGTGGTGCCGAGACCGCGAACGAATACGCCGGTGTTGCGGTTGTCGGGGCGTGTGAGCTGCAGCGATACCGTGTGCGCAGACAGGTCCGCCGCAGAGGGCGCGGGCGAGTCGGCAAACGCTTCGCCGTCGATGCGCGTGGTCGATGGCGCGTCGCTGCTCCGGTCTGCGGTCGGCTGGACGGTAACGGCCGGCAAGGTCGTTTCGACGACGGCGTCTGCGGCGCTCGCGAGCCCGCAGCCCATCAGGCCCATCGCAAGCGCAGCACGGTGCACAGCCGGTTTCATGTAGCGCCTCCGCCGGTATCGGGTGCCGCATCGCGCGGCAGGTACAGCAGAAAGGTCGAGCCGCCGCCTTCGCGCGGAGGCGCCAGCTCTACGTCGCCACCATGCCGGCGCGCGATCTCGCGGGTCAGGTACAGCCCCAGCCCGGTGCCATCCGGCTGCCGCTCGGCATCGACGCGGAAATAGCGATCAAACAGCAACTCGCGCGCGTCGTCGGGAATGCCGGCGCCGCGGTCGCTGACCTCGATGATCACCTCGTCGGCCGACGTGTACAGGTGAAGGTCGACGGGCTGGTCGGACGGCGAGTACTTGAGCGCGTTGCCGACCAGGTTCGACACCGCGATGTCGATCAGCTCCGGGTCCACGGTGACGAGCACCGCTTCGTCCGGCACGTGCACGCGCACGCGCAGCGCGGCCTCACCGGTGGCCATGCGGTTGTTCAACGTGGCGCGCAGGTCATGCGCGCGCAGATACAGCCGCGACGGCGCCGACAGGCGGTCGCGCGTGAGCATGTTGTGCGCCAGGCTGCTCAGCCGCGAAACGCTGTGGCGGATGCGCTCGATACGCTTGGTGAACAGCGGCGGTACTTCGCGCAAACCGCTGGCCAGCGATTGTGCCGCGGTGTCGATAACGGCCAGTGGCGTGCGCAGCTCGTGCGACAGCATCGCCAGCAGCTGGCGCTCGCGGTGTGCGGTGCGGCGCTCGCCCTCCAGCGTTTCACGCACGCGCAGTTGCGCCGCGGTGCGCTCGTCGATCTCGTGCATCAACTGCAGGTTGGCGGTGCGCAGTTCGAGCGTGCGGTCTTCGATGCGCTGCTGCAGTTCACGCTCGTGAGCCTGCGCCGCGCGCAGTGCGGCGGCTTGGGCGCGGTGGCGCAGACGCTCGTTGCGTCGCGCGCGGCGGGCCAGACCGAGGTTGAGCAGAATCAGATGCGCCAGCGCACCCAGATGCGGCAACTGGTCGGAAATCACCGGTGAGAACGCCTGCATGCGTTGGGCCAAAGAATTGGCTAGCAATCCGAGCAGCAGCGGCAGCAACGCCAGGGCATAAATGCGCACGCTGCGGTGGCGCAACAGCGCATGCAGTGTCATCACGCTGCCCAGAACGATGCACACCAGCGACATGCGCAACATCGTGCGATACGGCGAAAAGCCCAGCTCGATATGCATCACTGCGAGCACACCAAGCACGGCGAAGGCCGCGATGGCCAGTTGCCCTACCCGGTACAGCAGCGGGTAATAGAGGCGCATGCGGAAGGCATCGAGCAGAAACAGTGTCAGCAGCGCGCCGCTGGCGGCAAAGCTGCCCGCGGAGAGGGATTCGTGCAGCCACGCGGGCATGCCCGAGAGCCATTGCGGCAGATAGCCTCCGACAGTGGAGCTGTAGGCGGCAATGGCCAGAATCGCGCAGGCATAACGCAGGTGAAGGCGGTCTTGCTGATGCAGCCAGAACAGCAGGTTGACCGTGGCGGCCAGAAACAGCATGCCGAGATACAGCCCGAACAGCGCGTAATCGCGGGCCACAAAGCGTGACCATTCGGTGACGTCGAGCAAAGTGATTTCCGGCGTCAGCGTGCGCACGCTGTGCAGTTCGAGGAACCACGGTGCGCCGGGATTCTGCGTCGGCGACAGCACAAAGGCCGCTGAGCGGTAATCCACAGCGCCTTCTGCGGCGGCGCCGTAGCGCAGACGGGTGTGTGCCTCGAAGCCTTGCGCGGTGGGTGTGTAGAGCGTGATCTGTGGCAGGTAGGTCGGGAGGATGGCGAGCACGTGATCGCGTTCGCCTTCTGGCAGGCAGACACGCAACCACAGCGGGTCGTCGGCGGAGATCCGTGGGCGGTGGCCGGCCAGAGGTTCGAACGCCTCAGGCGGCATCGCTGCGACTTCTTCGATGGAGTGCACGGCAGCGGCGTTCTGCAGCACGAACACCCCGGCCGGCAGTCTGCCGTCGGCGCCCACGCTGCCGGGGCAGGAGGGGGCGGCGCTGGCGGCGGTCATCGCCAGCATCAGCACGAGCGCCAGCAGCGTCGCGATGACGCCGGACCGGACTCCGCTCCGAGTCGGCTTCTTGCAAACCTTGGTTACCGCCGCTTCTGCCATGCCCGGCCTTGCGCGCTGTCCGATCAAGCCGGAATGGTACTGCACCGAAGTCGGCAGCTTCCTCTCAGAGCAGGCTCTCGGCGGTGTTCTGCTGATCAACGAAGTCGCGCACGGTGAAGCCGCCCACCGCTGTCTTGTCGCCAGCGAAGCGGCATTCGCCGCGGTCCAGCGTCGGACTGTTGTTCATCAACGGGCAACTGCTGAACAGTTCGCTGACCCAATCCACGAACGCGCGCACCTTCGGCGACAGATGGCGGTTTTGCAGATAGACGACCGACATCGGCATCGCAACGGGCTTCCACTGCGAAATCACCTCCACCAGCGTGCCCGCCTGAAGGTGCTCCTGCACCATGAAGCCCGGCGCCTGCAGCATGCCGAAGCCCTGCAGGCCGCAGGCGAGATAGGCATCGCTGTCGTTCACCGCCACGGCACCGTTCACCTTCACCGCCACGGCCTTGCCGTCGATGACGAAATCCCAGTCGAAGACCTGGCCGGTGCGCGATGCGAAGTAGTGCACCGCCTTGTGGTTGGCAAGTTCCTCGATGGTTTTGGGTTCGCCATAGGTTTCGAGGTAGCGCGGCGCGGCGCAGGTAATGAACTGCAGCATGCCGATGCGTCGAGCCACCATGTTCGGGTCTTTCAGCTCGCCAATGCGGATCACGCAGTCCACCGCCTCCTGCACCATGTCGACGGGCCGGTCGGTCATGCCGATCACCAGGTCGATATCCGGATAACGCGTGTGGAAATCGCACAACATCGGCATCAGGATCAGCCGGCCAACCGAGGTCGGGACGTCGATGCGCAGCCGGCCCGATGGCCCGCGCGCGCTTTCCGAGAAGGTTGCCTCGGCTTCCTCCACGTCCGCCAGGATGCGCAGGCAGCGTTCGTAATAGGCCGCGCCGTCCGGCGTCAGGCTGATCTTTCGCGTCGTGCGGTTGAGCAGGCGCACCTTCAGCCGGCGCTCCAGCGCCTGAATGGTCGTCGTGACGGTGGCGCGCGGCATGCCCAGGCTGTCGGCGGCCTGCGTGAAGCTGTTCACCTCGACCACCCGCGTGAATACCTGCATGGCCTGGAATCGATCCATGGCTGAACTCCGGAGATTGTTCGTTCTGAGCAAACAGACCGTTCAGTTCGGCCGCGTTCGTTCGTGAATCGCAAATATACGCCGATCAAAGTCCGGCGGGCAGAGCTGCGTCGACGCCGTGTTTCACTCAGCGCCCTCGAGTGCGTGCCCTACGGTTGCGCCGCGCAATTCCTCAGGGCAGATGCGTGCCCTGCGGCGCTTGCCCGACCGGTGAGGGCGGCGAAAACAATGCTGTCACGTGCGCGTGTTCTGCTGCGGATCGAGCGCGCAATTCACCGGCTTGCTGCGGCTTTGGCCGTGGCCGAAATGTCATGGAATCGACCGGTTTGCCTCTCGTGCGGATCGCGTGCGTGCGCGATGCTGCATCGCGACATGGCATTTGGGCGACGGCCGAATTTGGGCCCCATTTTGCATGGATTGTTCGTCATGCACGAACAGTGTTACCAAATTCTCGATATTTATTTATCCGACTAAAAGACTCAACATTGTCGCCGACCCCGCCGTCATGGGCGGCGTATTCCGAATTCATCGACAGGGATTATTGATATGTCACTCACACGCAAGCGTCTTGTCATCGCGCTTTCCGCCGTGACCATTGCGGTGATTGCCGCGGTGGGCGCCTTCCGCGTTCACGCCGTGGCCGACCCCGCGGCCGGCGCCGCACCGCAGGCCACGCCGGTGGACGTGGCCACCGTTGTGCATCGCGGCATCATTGACTGGCAGGACTATTCCGGCCGGCTCGAAGCGGTGGATTACGTGGCCATCCACCCGCAGGTCTCCGGCACCATCACCGAAGTGCATTTCCGCGACGGCAGCCTGGTCGAGGCCGGCGCGCCGCTGTTCACGATCGACCCGCGTCCGTACGAAGCCGCGGCCGAGAGCGCCGAAGCGCGCGTGACGGCAGCCGAGGCGCGTGCCGCCTACACCGCCTCCGAACTGGAGCGCAGCAAGCGCCTGATCGCCGACAACGCCATTGCGCGGCGCGACCACGACCAGCGCGTGAATGCGGCACGCGAAGCGGCCGCCGAACTGCTGGCGGCGCGTGCCGAGCGCACTGCGGCGCGGCTCGATCTGTCACACACGCGCATCACCGCGCCGGTGGCGGGCCGCGTGTCGCGGGCTGAAGTCACGCTGGGCAACCTGGTGTCGGCCGGCACGACTTCGGCGCCGCTGACCACGCTGGTGTCGGTGGCCACGCTGTACGCCTCGTTCGAGGTCGACGAGCAGAGCTACCTGAAGCACATCCACGGTGCCCTAGTGCGCGGCAGCCGCATTCCGGTGCTGCTGGGCCTGGCCGATGAGGAACACTATCCGCGCGTCGGCATCGTCGACTCCGTGGACAACCGCCTTGATCCGGCCTCCGGCACGATCCGCGTGCGCGCCGTGTTCGACAACGCCGACGGTATGTTGCTGCCTGGCCTGTACGCCCGTGTGCGCCTGGGTGGTGCCGAGGAGCGCGTCGCCACGCTGGTCGATGAACGCGCCATCGGCACCGACCAGAACAAGCGCTTCGTGCTGGTCGTCGATGCTGAAGGCCGCGTGCATTACCGCGAAGTGAAGCCCGGTCCGGTGATCGACGGGCTTCGCGTGATCGAAAGCGGCCTGGAAGAGGGCGAGCGCATCGTCGTCAATGGCCTGCACCGCGTGCGCCCCGGCGCACTTGTGGCGCCGCAGGATGTGCCGATGGGCGGCTCGGCTGCCGCACCGGCCGCGCCCAAGTCGGCGAACGGCACGGTGGCCGGCTCGGATGAAGGACGCATCCGCACATGAACATCTCCAAATTCTTCATCGACCGCCCGATCTTCGCGGGCGTGCTGTCGATCCTGATCGTGCTGGCCGGTGCGCTCTCGATGTTCCAGTTGCCGATCTCGGAGTACCCCGAAGTCGTGCCGCCGTCGGTGGTGGTGCGCGCGCAGTTCCCCGGCGCCAACCCCAAGGTCATCGCCGAGACGGTGGCCGCGCCGCTCGAAGAGTCGATCAACGGCGTCGAGAACATGCTGTACATGCAGTCGCAGGCCAACAGCGACGGCAACCTCGCCGTGACCGTGCACTTCAACCTCGGCATGGACCCCGACAAAGCCCAGCAGCTGGTGCAGAACCGCGTCGCGCAGGCCATGCCGCGCCTGCCCGAAGATGTGCAGCGCCTGGGCGTGACCACGGCCAAGAGCTCGCCGACCATGACCATGGTGGTGCACCTCACCTCGCCGGACGACCGCTATGACATGACCTATCTGCGCAACTACGCGGTCATCAACGTCAAGGACCGCCTGGCGCGTCTGGAAGGCGTGGGTGAGGTTCGCCTGTTCGGTTCCGGCGACTACGCCATGCGTGTTTGGCTGGACCCGACCAAGGTCGCGCAGCGCGAGCTGACCGCGGGCGACGTGGTGGCCGCCATCCGCGAGCAAAACGTGCAGGTCGCCGCGGGTGTCATCGGCGCCTCGCCGACCGGCATTGACGTGCCGCTGCAGCTTTCCGTGAACACCCAAGGCCGCCTGCAGACCGAGGAAGAGTTCGCCGAAATCATCCTCAAGACCGCGCCGAATGGCGCTGTCACGCGCCTGGGCGATGTCGCCCGCATCGAGCTGGCGGCGTCCGAATACGGTCTGCGCTCGCTGCTCGACAACAAGCCGGCCGTGGCCATCCCGATCTTCCAGACACCGGATGCCAATGCGCTGGACGTGTCTGACCGCGTCCGTCAGACCATGGATGCGCTGGCACGTGATTTCCCGTCGTCCATCGAATACCGCATCGTCTACGACCCCACGCAGTTCGTGCGCTCGAGCATCAAGGCTGTGATCCTGACGCTGCTCGAAGCCGTGGCGCTGGTGGTGCTGGTCGTCATCATCTTCCTGCAGACCTGGCGCGCTTCGATCATCCCGCTGCTGGCGGTACCGGTGTCCATCATCGGCACCTTCTCGCTGATGCACATGTTCGGCTACTCGATCAACGCGCTGTCGCTGTTCGGCATGGTGCTGGCCATCGGCATCGTGGTGGATGACGCCATCGTTGTGGTCGAGAACGTCGAGCGCAACATCGAGGCCGGGCTGAGTCCGCGCGACGCGACCTACCGCGCCATGCGCGAAGTCAGCGGGCCGATCATCGCGATCAGCCTGACGCTGGTGGCGGTGTTCGTGCCGCTGGCCTTCATGACCGGCCAGTTCTACAAGCAGTTCGCGATGACCATCGCGATCTCGACGGTGATCTCGGCCTTCAACTCGCTGACGCTCTCGCCGGCGCTGTCGGCCATGCTGCTACGCGGCCACGATGCGCCGCCCGACGCACTGACGCGCGGCATGAACCGCGTCTTCGGCGGCTTCTTCGCGCGCTTCAACCGCTTCTTCGGGCGTGCTTCCGAGAGCTACGGCCGCGGCGTCACCAGCGTCATCGCGCGCAAGGGCCGCAGCATGGTCGTGTATGTGCTGTTGCTGGGCGCCACCGCAGGTCTGGCCTACGTCCTGCCGGGCGGCTTTGTGCCGGCGCAGGACAAGCAATACCTGATCGGCTTCGCGCAACTGCCGCCGGGCGCTTCGCTCGAGCGTACCGACGCGGTGATCCGCGAAATGGGCGACATCACGCTCAAGCATCCGGGCGTCGAGAGCGCCGTGGCCTTCCCCGGCCTGTCGATCAACGGCTTCACCAACAGCTCCAGTGCCGGCATCGTGTTCGCCACGCTCAAGCCGTTCTCCGAGCGCAAGGGTGAGGGCATGTCGGCCAACGAGATTGCCGGGGCGCTCAACGCGCAATACGCCGGCATTCAGGAAGCCTTCATCGCCGTGTTCCCGCCGCCGCCGGTGATGGGCCTGGGCACCATGGGCGGCTTCAAGCTGCAGATCCAGGATCGCGCAGCGCTTGGTTATGCCGAACTCGAAGCGGCCACGCAGGCCTTCCTCGCCGCGGCGCAGAAGGCGCCCGAACTGGGGCCGATGTTCACCAACTACCAGGTGAACGTGCCGCAGCTCGACGTCGATCTCGACCGCGTCAAGGCGCGCCAGCTCGGCGTGCCGGTGACCGAGGTGTTCGACACCATGCAGGTGTATCTGGGCTCGCTGTACGTGAACGACTTCAACCGCTTCGGCCGTGTGTATCAGGTGCGCGCCCAGGCGGATGCCGAGTTCCGTGACCGGCCGGAAGACATCGGCCAGCTCAAGACGCGCAACGCCAATGGCGACATGGTGCCCTTGTCGTCGCTGGTGCGCGTCACGCCGGGCTTCGGGCCGGAAATGGTGGTGCGCTACAACGGCTACAACTCGGCCGACATCAACGGCGGGCCGGCACCGGGCTATTCGTCCAGCCAGGCCGAAGCCGCTGCCGAGCGCATTGCCAACGAGACGCTGCCGCGTGGCATCCGTTTCGAATGGACGGACCTCACCTACCAGAAGATCCTCGCCGGCAACGCGGGTATCTGGGTCTTCCCGCTGTCGGTGCTGCTGGTGTTCCTGGTGCTCGCCGCGCAGTACGAGAGCCTGCGCCTGCCGCTGGCGGTGATCCTGATCGTGCCGATGGGCATCCTCGCCGCGCTCGCCGGGGTGTGGGCCACGGGTGGTGACAACAACCTGTTCACGCAGATCGGCCTGATGGTGCTGGTGGGGCTGGCGTGCAAGAACGCCATCCTGATTGTCGAGTTCGCCCGCGAGCTGGAGATGCAGGGCATGCAGCCGATCCCTGCCGCCATCGAGGCCAGCCGCCTGCGTCTGCGTCCCATCCTGATGACGTCCATCGCTTTCATCATGGGCGTGGTGCCGCTGGTGCTGTCGTCCGGCGCGGGCTCCGAGATGCGTCAGGCCATGGGCATTGCGGTGTTCTTCGGCATGATCGGCGTGACCTTCTTCGGCCTGTTCCTCACGCCGGTGTTCTACGCCTTGCTGCGCACGCTGGCCGGCGCCCGCCCGTTGCACTCGGCCGCACCGCATGAGGCTCCGCTGACCGTGCCGCACGTTGCGCCGAACTCCGCGAATTGAAAGGAATCCGCATGACGATTTTTGAATCCCGGCTCCCCGTGGTGTTTGCCAGCGTGCTGGTGCTCGCTGGCTGCTCGCTGGCGCCCAAGTACGAAGTGCCCGAGGTCGCCACGCCCACCGCCTTCCGCCACGCCGAACCGCTGGCGGCCGGCGAGGCCGGCTCGTGGAAAACCGCCGAGCCTTCCGAGGCCGCTGCGCGCGGCGAGTGGTGGAAGATTTTCGACGACGCGGTGCTCGACGCGCTGCAGGCCGAAGCCCTCGACGCCAACCAGGACTTGCGCGCCGCCGCCGCCCGTCTGCAGCAGTCGCGGGCCGTGCAGCGCAGCGCCCGCGCCGACCGTTTCCCCACCGTTGATGGCGGTTTCGGCCCGACGCGTCAGCGTCCGTCGCCGGCCTCGCAAGGCCTGCCTGAAGACGCCGACACCGATCCGAACACACTGTGGCGCGCCCAGCTTGGTCTGTCCTACGAGATCGACGTGTTCGGCCGGGTGGCCAACAGCGTGTCGGCCGCCGGAGCCGAACTGCAGCGCGACGAGGCGCTGTTCCGCTCGGTGCTGCTGGCGCTGCAGGCCGACGTCGCGCACACCTATTTCCAGCTGCGCGAACTCGACGCCGAGCAGGCCATCTTCGCCAACACGGTCGCGCTGCGGGCCGAAGGCCTGCGCCTGATGGAGCGCCGCTTTGCCGAAGGCTTCATCGGCGAGCTGGACGTGGCGCGCAGCCGCACCGAGCTGGCTACCGCGCAGTCCGAATCGCTCGGTGTGCAGCGTCAGCGCGCGGTTGCCGAACACGCGCTGGCCTTGTTGCTCGGCCGCAGCCCGGCGGACTTCCGCTTCGGGCCGCAGCCGCTGCAGCGCATCACGGTCAGCGTGCCGGCCGGTCTGCCGTCGGAACTGCTCGAACGCCGTCCCGACATCGCCGCCGCCGAGCGCGCGATGGCCGCCGCCAATGCCCGCATCGGCGTGGCGCGTGCCGCCTTCTTCCCCAGCCTCACGCTGACCGGCGCGGCTGGTTTTGAGTCCGGCGAGCTGGGCGACCTGTTCCAGTGGAGCAGTCGCACCTTCCTGCTCGGCCCGGTGGCCGGCACCATTCTGTCATTGCCGATCTTCGACGGCGGTCGTCGCCGCGCTGGCGTGGATCGCGCGCTGGCGGTGTGGGAAGAAGACGTCGCCACCTACCGCCAGACCGTGCTCAACGCCTTCCGTGAAGTCGAGGATGGCCTCGCCGGCCTGCGCATCCTGTCCGAGCAGACCCGCGCGCAGGACACCGCCGTGGCCGCCGCCGATCGCGCCGTGGAGTTGTCGCGCGTGCAATACCGTGAAGGCGCCGTGAGCTATCTCGACGTCATCGAGGCCGACCGCAGCGCGCTGACGCAACAACGCGCCCGCGTGCGCCTCGACGCCGAGCGCGCCCGCACCGTGGTGTCGCTGATCCGTGCGCTGGGCGGTGGCTGGAATGCACCGCGCACCGCTGCGGCGGACGGAGGTGTGACGCTCACAGCGTCCGCCAGCGCTTCGCGCTAAGGCGTCGTTCCCAGGGTGCGTGCCGCCGAGGCACTCACCCTGGGCTACGCAGGCCGCGGGCAGCTTCCCGTCGGCGGCCCGATCCATCCCACAGATCCCCCTCAACACCCCATCCGGTTCGCATTGCCGGGTGGGGTGTTATTCCGTCCAGGGGCGGATATCGGTGGTGTCGCCCAAAGCCGTCACGCTGCGCGCCCGAACATCGACACAAGCGGCCGATGAAGCAGTAACCTGCACGCGCGGCTTGGGGCAGAAGCGATTAACGCTGCGACCGGGCGTCACGCGCCGCGTCACAACGGGTGGCCGCCACGAGGGCATCGCGATGGCGATGCAGGAAATTGGAGGTGGGTGTTGCGCTCATGTATGTTCTACAGATCGAGCTCCGCAAAGGCGCTCGCCCGGTGACGCTGAAACAAGCTCTGCGCAACCGATCGTGCCGCGCCGTATTGGCCCTGCTGGCGTGGCTCATGTGTTTCCTTCCCGGTCTCGCGTCCGCCCAGCCCGACACGCTGCGGCTGCAACTCGGCTGGCTGCATCAGAGCCAGTTTGCCGGCGTGTACATGGCGCTCGCGCGGCGTCATTTCGAGGCCGAAGGCCTGAAGCTCGAGCTGATCGAGGGCGGGCCGGGCATCTCGTCCATTCAGTCGCTGCAACGCGGCGACGCCGATCTGGCCATCGCCTGGCTCGACACCGCGCGGGCTGCCGGGCCGGGGCCGCAAGCCGTCAATATCGCGCAGATATTCAGTGGTTCGGCGCTGATTCTGGTGTGCCACATGCGCTCCGGCATCCTCACACCGCAAGACATCGCCGGCCGCGAAATCGGCACCTGGAACATCGGTGACGATGCCTTTGTGCGTCAGCTTCTCGAGCGCCTCGGCGTGCCGGCCGACTCGCTGCGCTTCGTGCAGCAACGGCCGGACGGCGCCGACCTGATCGACGGCACGCTGCCCTGCGCGACGGCCATGACCTACAACGAGTACCTGAAGATCCTCGCCGCCGGCGTCGACCCGTCAGAGCTGCTTGTGCTCGACCCCGACGCCCTCGGCTTGCCGCACATCGAAGACGGTGTTTACGTGCTGCGCGATCGCCTCGCAGACCCCGCCTTCCATGCCGCCGTAACCGGCTTCGTGCGCGCCTTGCGCAAGGGCTGGCACGAGGCGCAAATCGCCCCGACGCTGGCGCTCGAATCGGTGTTGCGCATGAATCCCGAACTGCAGCGCGATCACCAGCAGCAGATGCTCGAAGCCATCCTCAACGTGATTCCCGAGCGCAGCCAGTTCGGCTACTTCGATCTCGCGCGTCTGGATGCTTCCGCGCCGCCCGAAAAGTCAGGGCACGCCGACGCAATGTGGACCCACTCGGTGTGGAACGCGCTGCTGCAGCAAGAGGGCCGCGCCCAGGCGCTGACGCCGGCCACGCGCTACTACGCCCAGAGCGTGCTCGACATGCCGGCATTCAAGGCCTTGTTCCTGATCGGCATACTGACCTTTGCGCTGGCCGCCGCGCTGGAAGGCATCGCGCATGGCTACGATTTCTATGGTCGCCTCGTGCTCGCTTTCCTCGCCAGTCTGGGCGGCGGCACCCTGCGCGACCTGCTCATCGGCGAGGCGCGCCAGCCCCTGTTCTTCGTTGCCGATCCGATCTATCCGGTGGGTGTCCTGCTGATCGTCATGGCCGCCTCGTTCATGACCATGTTGCGGCCCGACATTCACCACACTGCGCGATTCCGCTCGGTGAAGCACTGGGTCGATCTGGTCGGCTTCTCGGTGCTTGCCGTCGGTGGCGCAACCATTGCCATCGCCGCCAACATGCCCTGGTACTGGGCCCCGTTCTGCGCGGCCATGACGTGCGCGGGCGGCGGCGTGTTGCGCGACATCGTCATCAATCGCGAGCCCGGCACGCTGAAAGGGCTGATCTACGAGGAAGTGGCCATCGTCGGCGGTGTGCTGCTGGTGGCCGGCATGTGGCTGGCCAACCACTTCGAGGCCAGCCCGACCGGCGTCTATCTGGCGATCGGCATTTCCACGTTGGCAACCGGCGTGCTGCTGTTTGCCGTCAAACGCTTTGGTCTGCGCTACCCGCAAGGCCTGGGCAACCTCAACGCGCCCGACCGCGCGAACTAGGGCCGTGCGACACGGGCCGCTCCGCGCTCCGTGTCGCCGGCTCACGCCTGCCGAAATATTTTTTCGCTACCCCTGTCTCCAATCGTGGTTCGCCTTCGTATATGTCTTCGAGCGTGTGCTCGTATTCGACATTTCAAGGAGAACATCATGAACCTCAAGACCTTCGCTGCTGTTGCCATGCTGTGCGCCACCCCGTTCGCGTTTGCGCAATCCGTCACCCAGAGCAACGGCATGATGGCCGACGCCGACGGCCGCACCCTCTACACCTTCGACAAGGACAGCGCCGACCAGAGCAACTGCTATGACGGTTGCGCCGCCGTGTGGCCGCCGTTCATGGCCAAAGAAGGCGCAACGGCCAAGGAAGGCTTCAGCATCGTGACGCGCAAGGACGGCGGCAAGCAGTGGGCCTACAAGACCATGCCGCTGTACTACTACACGCCGGACACCAAGCCGGGCGACGCCAACGGCGACGGCAAGGGCGGTGTGTGGCATGTCGTGAACATGGGCAAGCCTGCCGCTGCTGCCTCCAAGAGCAGCTCGAGCTACGGCTACTGATTGCCGCCGGGCGCCGGGGCGTGACGAATGCATTCCCCGGCGCTCCGTGGCTTGACGTATGCATGTGCGCACGTCACATTCGGGCCTCGCCCAGCGGAGCCCGAACCCCCGATGTCCCGATCTTCTGACGCCCCCGACCTGCAGCATTTGCTGTCGCGGGTTTCCCTTGGTGACCGCAAGGCGTTTCGTGAGTTGTACGACGTCTGCGCGCCCACGCTGCTGGGCGTAGCTCTGCGTCTGCTGCGCCGTCGCGACCAGGCCGAGGACGTGTTGCAGGACGCCTTCGTGGCCGTCTGGCACCGCGCCGCCAGCTATTCCCCGCAAGCCAGCCAGCCCATGACCTGGCTCACCGCCATCGTGCGCAACCGCGCGCTCGATCTGCTGCGCGGGCGTGACCGCGACGCCGTTGAAGACGGCTCCAGCGGAGACGCCGACGAACGCCTCGCCGGGCTCGAAGACGACAAGCCCGGCCCCCTCAACCTGCTCGAACAGGCCGCCGATACGCTCCACATCCGCGGTTGCCTGGACGCCATCGACGGCCCGCAACGCCAGTGCCTGGCGCTGGCCTATTACCACGGCCTATCGCACTCCGAACTGGCCGGCCACCTCGGTGCGCCGCTGGGCAGCGTCAAGGTCTGGCTGCGGCGCGGCATCGACCGCCTGCGCCGCTGTCTGGAGGCGCTGGCATGAACTACGACAAGCCCGAACTCCTCGACAAGCTCGCCGCCGCCTATGTTTTCGGCACGCTCTCCAGCCGCGCGCGCCGCCGCTTTGCACGCCTGCGGCGCACCCTGCCGGCCGCCGACGCCGCAGTGCTGGCATGGGAAGCGCGCACTGCAGCGCTCGCTCAGGCGGTCGAGCCGGTCGCGCCCTCGCCGCAGCTGTGGCAGGGCATCGAGCGCCGCCTCGACGGCGCCAAACCCGCCGCTAAGCGCTCGCGCCACTGGTGGCAACCGGCCTTCGGTTTTGCCTTCGGTGTGTTCGCCGTGGTCGCAACGCTGCGGCTGTACCCGCCGGGTATCGACGCCGTGCTGCCGCCACAGGCCGAAGTCCCGACCAAGGGCTACGTCGGCATCCTGCTCGACGAAGCCGGCGTGCCGACCGTGCTGGCCAGCTCATCGCGCCACGGCCGCCACATGTTCGTCAGCATCAAGCGCCCGGTCGCCGTACCGGACGGCAAGGTGCTGCAGCTGTGGGCCGTGCCGAACAACGCCGCGGCCTTCCCGCTCGGCACCGTGCAACCCGAAGGCCAGACCGTGTTCGAGATGGCCGGCACGTCCGAAGAGTTGCTCAAGGACGTCACCCGGCTGGCGGTTTCCATCGAAGACGCGCCGGCCAGCGCCGGTGACGAGCCGTCACCGTTCGTGGTTTCGGGTCACTGCGTAAAGCTCTGGTAACGACTTCCGGCTTGTGGGGAACGGCACCGTCGGTGCGCCCCCGCAAGCCGAAGCAAGGCGTCGTCTACTTGTTGCTCGCCACGCGCTCGGCCAGCACCTTCATTTGCTTGCGGATGAGCTGCGTCAGCTTTTCGTCGGTGAGGTTGCCGTCCTCGTCAAAGGCGCCGGCAAAGGCGTTGGCGAAGATCTCGGGCTTGTTCAGCGGGCGCATGTCGAGGGCGACGCATACCTGGCGTGTGTGGTACTGCGAACGCGAAGTGCCCATGCCGCCGCCGGCACCCATCATCGCCACCGGCAGACCGGCCAGCAGCACGTTGTCCGGCTCGCGCGAAGCCCAGTCGATGATGTTCTTCAGGGCCGGCGCCATCGAATAGTTGTACTCGGTGCACCCGAACACCAGCGCGTCGGCCTCGCGCAGTTGCTCAAACACGCGCTGCACGGCTGCCGGCTTTTCGGGGTGGTCCTGCACATAGAACGGAATGTCGCCCAGCTCGGCGATCTCCATCGTCACGCCTTCCGGCAGGTTGGCCGCTGCTGCGCGCAGCATGCCCTTGTTGGTGGATTTCGGGCGAAGACTGCCTGCGATGCCTAGAAACTTCATGAGGTGCCCCTCCTTGTAAAATGAATTTGCGACGATTCGCCGTGTCACGGGCAGACAAACCCCGCGGCCAAGCGTTCATATCGGGCCGGCGTTGTCATGGCTGGCGAGTCGGCAAATAACTTTACAGCGCGGCGGCACGTGGCCTCACAATTCCGTTGTTATATTTCGTTCGCGCGTCAGTCTGCACGCGCGTTCCCTGACCTGCGGAGTCCCACATGAAGAAAATCCTGCGCATCGCCGCGGCACTGGCCGTGCTGGTGGTGGCGTATGTACTGATCGCGTTCGTAATCGGTCGCGTGATCGTGTCCGAAACCGAGCGTTTTTCCGAGGCGCTTGCGCAGCAGGAAGGCGTGACCGTGCACCGTCTCGACTACGAGGCGGGCCTGTTCGACGGCGTGCTGCGCTACGACTTTGACTACGTTCCGCCGGCCGACGGCATGCTGGCCGCTACCGAGTGGACCGGCGTGCGCAATGCGCGCGGCGAGATGGCGGTGCGTCACGGGCCGTGGGTTGGCAACGGCGTTGCGCTGGCTGCGGGCGATGGTCGTGTCGAAGTGCCGGTCGAGCTGCGTTCTGCGCTGCCGGGGCTGGAGGCCGACAAGTCGCTGGTCGACGTGACGCTGCGCTATCACTTTGATCGCTCGGTGCGCGCCGACTTTGTCTGGCTGGAGCACGAAGGCCCGGTGGTACTCAATGACGGCCTCGATACGCGCGGCACGGCACGCCTCAAGGGGGCTAACGGCTGGGCGCAGTTCGATTCGTCGCTGAGCTGGCTCGACTTCAACTACGGCGTCGAGGCTGCGCTGGTCGAGACCACGGCGCCGGTCGAAGAGGCGGCGCGCATGTCCTTCAACGGCCTGCGCGTGCAGGGCGAGCTGGAGCGCGTCGACGCGAACTGGACCGGCACGCTCAACACCGGGCTGGACGGCTTCGAGTTCGTCAGCCGCGACGGTGTCCTGCGCGTCGAGCAGCTGCTTGGCGATGCCTTGCTGGGCGTTGTCGGCACGGCCGAGGGGCCGCGCCCGAGCGTCAAAGGCAACATGACGCTGCGCTCGTTCAACGTCGAGGCCATGGGCGAGCACCCTGGCAGCCTGCGCGTCGGCAATGTGCGCGCCGAGGCCGATCTGCTCGAAGACTGGCCGCAACTGTGGAGCGGCACTTCCAGCCTGCACGCCAGCAATATCGAAACCGTCAGCGTCGGCGTCGACGTGCGCACCGAGTTCATGAGCCTCGAGTCCGACACCACGCGCCGCGGCCCGCTGCTTGATCAGACTCTCACGTTCAAGCTCGGCCCCATGCTGTGGGGCCAGACGCGACTGGGCGGTGGCCGTCTGGCGCTGTCGCTGAAGGGTATGGATGGTCCGTCGCTGAGCCGTCTCGTCGAAGTTGCCGCGCTCAACGCGCAGGTTCCGCCGCAGGCGACCGATCAGCAGGTCGAACAGGCCATGATGTTGGCCGCCGAGGCGACCTTCGTCGGCACGCCCGTGGTGTCCATCGACCACGCCGGCCTCAGCGTGCTGCAGGAAGACGACATCCGCAGCAATCTGGAGCTGTCGCTCACCGAGTCCACGCTGTCGCCGGTCAACTGGCTCGAACTGCCCGAGCGCCTGAAGGTGCAGGGCGGCCTCACGGCGAAGCTGGATGCGGTCAATCAGCTCTTCCGGCTGGCCGCCGAAGCCGAGCACAAGGGGCAGGGCCTCGACGCCGCAGCCGTGCGCGACATCGCCGACACACGCTACATGGAGTGGCTGCAAGGCATGCGTGACCTGCCTTACGTCACCGTCACCGCCGACGCCGTCACGTCGGATGTCGGCTTCACGGGCGACGTGCTCACCTTCAACGGCCAGCAGGTCGATCCCATGCTGCTTCTGCTGATGCTGGCGATGTTCGGCGAGGCGCTGGGGCAGTAAGCGCAACAAACTTGCAACGCCCCCCGGAGGCAACCGCCTCCGGGGGGCGTTTTCGTTTTATGCCGTGGTCCCGCGAATGGCGCGCAGCTTGCTGTCGGCCATTGGCCGTAGTAACAGCCCTGCGATTGTGCAAAGCGCAAAAACCAAAAGCTCAATCGGGCTGAAAAGCCCAGCGATCGTCAAGTACGCCGGCGGTGCGAGCATGGCCGCCGCATAGACGGTGGACTTGGGTCTTGCTGCAAACGAAACAATCAGCCAGATGGCAAAGGACCCCCAGGCCGGATGGATTGGCTCTGATAGTCGGGGAGGGAGGGGACTTTCCTTGTTGCGGTGTTTTCGATTCAACTCTTCAAGCTCGGCGTGCGCTCGCGCAGTGGCTGCGTCCAGTTCTTCCATCGAGTAGGTCTTTGACAGAAGTTCTTCCTTGGACAAGGTTCTTGGTTGTGCAAGAGAGTGATTGAAGTCGGTCACAACTGTGCTTGTCCAGCCCGACAGCACAGAGCAGGCCAAGCCGATCAGAAAGAACAGTAGTCCTGTTTTCAGTTTTCTCATTCGTCATGACGTTCGATGTGCAGCACGGTGAAGATTCGCGCGAGTTGCGCAGCCGAGGGATTGGATGGCGTTGCGATAATGGTTGAAATCCCATCGTTTTGAAACCGCCGTGCAACCTGACGCCGTTTTATGCCATTCGGCGGCAGGCCGTCGTCATGCCATGGGCACTACAATGCCCGCACCGACCTGTGTGGAATCACCCCGCATGAGCCCGTCCGCCCGCAACCTGATCCTCGCCAACGCTGCCACGCTGCTGCTGGCCATTGCATTTGAGTGGGACGTCGGCTGGCTGATGTGGCCGTACTGGATCCAGAGCGTCATCGTCGGCTACTACGCCTGGCGGCGCATGATGTCGCTGCGCGATTTCAGCACCGAAGGCTTCACCTCCAACGGCCGGCGCGTGTCCGAAGACGAAGCCGGCAAGCGCTCGACCGCGCGCTTCTTCGTCATCCACTATGGTTTTTTCCACGTCGGATATCTGGTGTTTCTGCTGGCCGAACACAGCGTGACGGTGCCGCTCGAAATTGCCGCACTGCTCGGCTGCGGCCTGTCCTTCGTACTGTCGCAACGCGAAACCTGGGCAGCCCAGCACGCCGCCGATCTGCAGGGCCGGCCCAACATCGGTTCCTTGATGTTCCTGCCCTATCTGCGTGTGCTGCCGATGCACCTGGGCATCATCCTCACCGGCTCGCTCAGCGGCGGTGCCGTGGTGCTCACCTTCTTCGTCGTGCTCAAGACACTGTCCGATCTCGGGCTGGACTATGCGGATCGGCGCATGGCGGCGAAGGTGAAGCCGGCCACTTCGTGATCCCATGCGTGAGGTTTGTGCCAGAAGGAATGGTCGGCCTGAAACCTGCCGAGCTCATTTCCGCGCGCTAGAATGCCTCATCGCCAAAGCGCGTGACCGTCTGAGTCTGCGCTTACCGGAGGCCACCCCATGAACAGGCAGCACATCCTCGATTTGTTGGAGCGCTCAAAGCCCGAACTGCAAAGCCGTTTCGGTGTGGAGCGTCTCGCCCTGTTCGGCTCCGCTGCCCGCAACGAGGCTACCGAGGACAGCGACGTCGACGTGCTCGTCGCCTTCGATGGCCCCGCAACTTCCCAACGCTACTTCGGTGTGCAGTTTTACCTGGAAGACCTTCTGGGCCGCTCAGTCGACCTGGTCACGGAAAAGGCTTTGCGGCCGGAACTGCGTCCCTACATTGAACGGGACCAGATCAATGTCTGAAGTGCGGGCCTGGCATTTCTACGCCGAGGACATGATTCGGTTCGCAAACGCCGTACTCAGCTACACCCGCGGCATGGAGCAGAAGGACTTCGTTGCTAATCGTCTGGTGTACGACGCATCGCTGCGTAATCTCGAACTGGTTGGTGAAGCCGCGACACACATCCCGGCGCATATCCGGGAAGCTCACCCGTCGGTCCCATGGCGCATGATCGTTGCCACGCGCAATCGATTGATCCACGGTTATCTCGGGGTAGATGACGACACCTTGTGGAGCATCGTTTGTGATGATCTCCCGTCCTTGGTCGAGCATCTGAATGCTTTGCTTGGTGGAGATGTCGCCTGACGTTCGTCGGTTGGCTGCATGTGCTGGTTTACCGACAGGGCAGTAAGTTGCGCTGAACGTGTGCAGGAAAGAAAAAGGCGCTGACTTCGGCTTGAAGTCAGCGCCTTTTCAATGGCTCCGCTGCAACGAGCCGATCAGTTGCGGCTCAGCAGTTCCAGCAGGTCGGCGTGGAAGCGCTTCGGGTCCTGCACCTGAGGCGAGTGGGCCAGATCCGGGTAGAGCTTGAGCTTCACATCCGGAATGCGCTCGGCCACGTCGCGTGCCATGGCGGGGTAGTCGCCCAGCTTCTTGCGCTGGTCTTCGGGCACCAGGTGTTTGCCGATGGCGGTGTTGTCGTGTTCGCCGATGATCAGCACGGTCGGCACCTGCAGGCGGTGAAACTCGTGATACACGGGCTGCGTCAGGATCATGTCGAAGGTCAGCGCCGAGTGCCAGGCCACCGTCTCCTTGCCCGGCCCGTTGAACATGCCGGCCGACATGTCCACCCAGCGGTCGAACTCCGGCCGCCACTCGCCGTTGTAATAGGTGGTGCGCTGGTAGTTCTTGATGCCTTCGCGCGTGGTCTTGAGCTGGCCGGCGTACCAGTCATCCACGCTGATGTAGGGCACGCCCTTGGCCAGCCAGTCTTCCAGCCCGATCGGGTTCACCAGCACCAGTTGCTCCACGCGCTGCGGATACAGCAGCGCATAGCGGGTGGCCAGCATGCCGCCCATCGAATGCCCCATCACCACGTGTTCCTTCACGCCCAGGTGATCGAGCAGTGCGGCCGTGTTGTGCGCGAGTTGGTGGAAGCTGTACTGATAGCCGTCGGGCTTGGTCGAGCGGCAGAAGCCGATCTGGTCCGGCGCCACCACGCGGTAGCCGGCCTCGGTCAGTGCCTCGATGCTGTCTTCCCAGCTTGCTCCGCAAAAGTTCTTGCCGTGCAGCGCCACCACGGTGCGGCCATTGGCCTTGCCGGTGGGCTTCACGTCCATGTAGTTCATCTGCACGTCCTTGCCTTGGGACGTGAAGGCAAAGCTGCCCACCGGATGCGGGTAGTCGAAGCCTTCCAGGTTGGGGCCGTAGGACGGCGCGTTGGCCAGCGCCATGGCCGGGGCGCAGAGCAGGGCGGGGATGAGCGGGCGAAGCCAGCGATGCATGGGGAGCCTCCGTGTTGTTGTGTGAATGCCGCGCCACTACACGCGGCCTTGCTCTGGCAGCGTGGCGCGGCAAATGTTCCGGATGCGCGCACCTGATCTGGCATGACGGATGCGACAGCAAGCCACGTCGCCGGGCAAATGAAAGAGCATGTTTTGCGGCGCCGGCCGATTCCCCGCTTTCTCCCACGCCGGCTCGTCGAGCCGTCGGCTGCGGTCGCATCGCGGCGCTGCCTTGGGCATGGCCCGCAACGCCGCTTTTCAGCGCCTGCAGCTCCCTCCGCGGGTGCCGCGCGGCCCGCGGAAACCTCAGCCGTGGCCGACTGCGGTGCCCTTAATAACTTTGTTTCATCTGCCTCCGCCCACGCCTTTCGGATCGTCGCGGCTGCATGTTTGAATGATTTCAGGCGCTCAAGACCATATCTGCCAGCACTTGCAGTCTGGACCGAGCGACCGGACGGGCAATCGAATCCAGATTGGTCGGCGGCCGATGGTGTTGGCCTCCAACCCATCGGAAACGGGTAGTCGAGCTCACGGCAAGGCTGCCGCGCCCCGCGCCATTTCCATCATTCCCAAGGAGAACCTGAATGGATACGAAAGGCACGATTTCTGTACTCAACGACCTGATCGAAACCAGCAAGGACGGCCAGGCCGGCTTCATCGAATGCGCCAAGGACGTGGAATCCGCGCGCCTCAAGTCGGTAATGACCGCCCGCGCTCGCGAATGCGCCGACGCCGCCGAGGAACTGCAGCGGCTGGTACGTGCCCTGGGCGGCGAACCCGAAACGGACACCAGCCTGAGCGGTGACATCCATCGCCGCTGGGTCGGCCTCAAGGAGCTCGTCACCGGCAAGGACGACACCGCCATCCTGAACGAATGCGAGCGCGGTGAAGACGTTGCCAAGAAGAGCTACAAGGAAGCCCTTGAGAAGGATTTGGCGCCCGATATCCGCGCAGTGGTGGAGAAGCAATACCAGGGCGTGCTGCGCAACCACGACCAGATCAAGGCGCTGCGTGACGCAGCGCGCGCAACCAGCTGAGGGCTAAGCCCTCGCGCTGAAGTGCCGGTCAGACGCGACTCCGCGTGTCTGACCATGCGTCAGCAGCAGTGCAGCGCAACAGAAAGGGCGCGGACTCCATTGCGGACTCCGCGCCCTTTCTCCGTCTGGTCGTCACGGCCTGCTTCGGGCCGCCGGCTTCAGCTGATGTCGAGCAGAACAAATGCGCGCCTGAATCAGGCTGCCCGCCGCTCCAGCAGCTTTCAGTCCGCGCCGCGCCCTACCGGCCACAATGCCCCGCATGCGCCACATCCGGCGGAGCAAGGGCGGGCCTCACATGAAAATACTGATCCTGGGCGCTGGCGGCATCGGCGGTTATTTCGGCTTGCGGCTGATCCAGTCCGGCGCCGACGTCGACTTTCTCGTCCGCCCCGCGCGCGCCGAGGCGCTGCGCCGCAACGGCCTGGTGCTCAAGAGCCCGCTCGGCGACGCGCATTGCCCGGCCAACGCCGTGACCTCCGTCACCGATGCGCCCGGCACCTACGGTCTCGTGCTGCTCTCGTGCAAGGCCTACGACCTGGATGCCGCGATGGACGCCATCGCCCCGGCGATGCAAGGCGGCGCGCTGGTGCTGCCGCTGCTCAACGGCTTCGCGCATCTGGCGCAGCTCGATGCACGCTTCGGCCGATCGGCCGTGCTGGGCGGTGTCGCGCACATCTCGGCCACCCTCACGCCCGACGGCGAAATCCACCACCTCAACACCCTGCATCGCATCTACGCCGGCCCGCGCGACCCCGCCACCGCCGATACGGCCCATGCGCGTCTGCAGCCGCTTGCCCATTGCGGCATTGCCTTCACCGAGTCGCCCGACATCGAAGCGCGCATGTGGGACAAGTGGATCTTCCTCGCTACGCTTGCCGCGGCCACCGGCGCGCTGCGCGCCAGCATCGGCAGCATCCTCGAAACCGGGCAGGGCAAACACATCGTGCTTGCGCTGCTGGACGAATGCCTTGCTGTGGCGGCCACCACCGGCCACCGCCCTGAGGCCGCTCAGTTAAACACCTACCGCGATACGCTCACGGAGGCCGGCTCGCCGCTCAAGGCGTCGATGCTGCGCGATCTCGAAAGCGGCGGGCGCACCGAGGGCGAGCATGTGATCGGCGAGTTGGTGAAGCGCGCCGAGGCGGCGGGTGTCGAAGTGCCGCTGCTGCGCTTTGCGCTGGCGCATCTGCAGGCATACGAAGTGCAGCGCGAGCGGGCCTGAGGCCGCTCTGCCTTCAGCGGACCGCGCCGCCATGCTGCTGTTCGCGCAGCTCGCGGGTGATCCAGTCGATGAAGGCACGCGTGCGCGCCGGCAGCAGCCGCGCATGCGGATACACCACATGCACCGGCATCGGCGGCAGTTCGAAGTCTTCCAGCAACACGCGCAGTTCGCCGCGTGCGAGGGCATCCGCCACCTGATACGAGATGAACATGCCCGGCCCCTGGCCGGTCACGCAGGCGTCGACGGCCGGCGCGATCTGGTTGAATTCGAGCCGGCCGGCCGCAGGCACCGAGAACGTCTCGCCGCCCTCGGTGAAGTGCCACCACGACGCGGTGCTGCGCGTGAAGCACACGCAGGAATGGGCGAGCAGATCGCGTGGATGCGCGGGCACGCCGTGGCGGCGCAGATAGTCGGGTGACGCGACCACCAGCCGACGCAAGCTGCCGACCTCCCGCGCCACCAGCGACTGATCCTCCAGCGCGCCGATGCGCACGCCCACATCAATGTGCTCGTCGAGCAGGTTCACCACCCGGTCGTGCAGTTGCAGGCTAACGCGCATCTTCTCGAACTGCTGCACAAAGCGCGTCACCGCCGGCGCGACATGCAGCGTGCCGAACATCACCGGCGCGGTGACGGTGATCGAACCGCTCGGCTCGATCGCGCCGCTCACCAGCAGGGTTTCCACCTCCGCAATGTCGGCCAGGATGCGCCGGCCGTTCTCGACGTATTGCCGGCCTTCGTCGGTCATCGACAAGCGCCGCGTCGTGCGGTTGAACAGCCGCACGCCGAGTTGCGCCTCCAGTGCGGCCAGCGTGCGCACCACGGCGGGCAGCGACAGGTCGAGGCGGTCGGCCGCGGCGGTCAGGCTGCCGCCGTCGGCAATCTCCACCGCAATCTGCATGGCCTTGAGCTTGTCCATTGCGCGCTCCTGCGATTCATCCGGTTATTGCAAGAGTGTAGTCATTCCGCGGCATTTATTTACCGATCGTGCTGGAAAACAATGGGCCACCTCAACCAGGGAGCACACCATGACCGCCGCCAACACCCTTCGCGCCACTCCGGCCCTCACGTTGCACGGCTTTGCATTGTCTGGCCATGCGCATCGCATCGAGCTGTTCCTGTCGCTGCTCGGCTTGCCCTTCGAGCGCATCGACGTTGATCTGGCCGGCGGCGCACACAAGCGCCCCGAATTTCTTGCCATGAATGCCTTCGGCCAGGTGCCGGTGCTGCAGGACGGCCCGCACACCCTCGCCGACGCCAACGCGATCCTGGTCTATCTCGCGCGCCAGTACGGCGCCGGCCACGCCATCGACTGGCTGCCCGAAGCCCCGCATGCCATGGCCGAGGTGCAGCGCTGGTTGTCGGTTGCGGCCGGGCAGCTCGCCTTCGGCCCAGCGCGTGCGCGCCTCAAGGTGGTGTTCAAGGCAGATGTGGATGCGGAGGACGCCCGCAACCGCGCCGCACAATTGCTGACGGTGATGGACAGCGAACTGGCCCGGCGCCCGTGGCTCGTGGGCAATACGCCGACGCTCGCCGACGTGGCCAACTACAGCTATGTCGCCCACGCGCCCGAAGGCCACGTTTCGCTCGATCCCTACCCGAACGTGTGTGCATGGCTGGCCCGAATCGAAGCGCTGCCGGGCTTCGTGCCGATGCGCAGCGCCGCCTGAGGAGACTGCAATGGACACGCAACCGGACACCAACCCCGCCGGCCTCGCCCGCGGCTTTCATGCCGGCGAAATCGCGGTGCAGGCCCGCACCGGTGCGGCCGCCAAGATGGCCGAGCTTGGCCCGCGGCTCATTCGCGACCACATGCCCGAGCAGCACCGCGAGTTCTTCGCGCAACTGCCGTTCATGCTCGCGGGCGGGCTGGACGCGGCCCGTCAGCCCTGGGCCACGCTGCTCGCCGGCCCGCCCGGTTTCGTCGATACGCCGGATGCGCAAACCCTGCGCATCGCCGCGCAACCCGGCCCGCAAGACGCGCTGGCCGGCGCATTCACCCGCGGCGCGCCCATTGGCCTGCTTGGCCTGCAGGCGCACACCCGCCGGCGCAACCGTGTGAACGGCGTCGTCGCTCAGTCGGGCGATTCGGGTTTCGACATCGGCGTGCTGGAGAGCTTCGGCAACTGCCCCAAGTACATCCAGGCGCGCGAAGCGCAGCACGTAGCGCAAGCGCAGCCGCAGGGCAGCGTTGTTGAGTCAGCGCGGCTGGACTTTGAAGCCCGCCGCATCGTGGCCGGGGCGGACACCTTCTTCATCGCCACCGCCCACCCGGATGCCGGCACGGATGCTTCCATTGCCTACGGCGTGGATGTCTCGCACCGCGGCGGCAAGCCGGGCTTCGTCCGCATCTCGCTGGATGCCGATGCCGACCTGCTGACCATTCCGGATTTCACCGGCAACGCCTTCTTCAACACGCTGGGCAACATCCAGCTCAACCCGCGAGTCGGTCTGCTGTTTGTGGATTTCGATGGCGGTCAGCTGGTGCAGATCGCCGGCACCGCGACCATCGACCACGACAGCCCCGAGCTTGCGCACTACGCCGGGGCCTTGCGCCTGCTGCGCGTGCGCATCCACGCCGTGCGCCGGCTGGCCGGCGCCATGCCGCTGCGCTGGAGCAAGCCGGCCGAGTTGTCGCCGCATCTGGCGGCGACCGGGGAATGGCCGGGCTGAGGTCGTTGCCTCAGCCGGCCGCCGCCGTGCGCGCCGCGTGCAGCTTCTTGTAGCTGTCGATGCGGCGCTGGTGGCGGTCAAGGCCTTCGAGCTTCATGCTGGTCGGCGTCAGGCCGAAGAAGCGCACGCTGCCGTCCACCGAGCCCATGGCCGCGTCCATCTTCTCGTCGCCGAACATGCGGCGGAAGTTGGGCTCGAAATCGGCCAGTTCCAGCTCGTCGTCCAGCACCACTTCCAGCACCACGTTCAGCGCCTGGTAGAACAGCCCGCGCTCCGCCGTGTTCTCGTTGTACTGCAGGTAGGCTTCCACCAACTCCTTGGCCTCTTCGAGCTGCCGCAGCGCGAGGTGCACGAGCAGCTTGAGTTCCAGAATCGTCAGCTGGCCCCACGCCGTGTTCTCGTCAAAGTCGATGCCGATCAGCGTGATGATGTCGGTGTAGTCGTCCAGCTCGGCCTCTTCCAGGCGCTGCAGCAGCGCTTCCAGTTGGGCGTCGTTCAAGCGGTGCAGGTTGAGGATGTCTTCGCGGAACAGCAGCGCCTTGTTGGTGTTGTCCCAGATCAGGTCTTCGACCGGATACACCTCGGAATAGCCCGGCACCAGAATGCGGCAGGCCGTGGCACCGAGCGTGTCGTACACCGCCATGTACACCTCGTGGCCCAGGCCTTCGAGAATGCCCAGCAGCGTGGCGGCTTCCTGCGCGTTGCTCTCCTCGCCGTGGCCCGAGAAATCCCACTCCACAAATTCGTAATCGGCCCGGGCACTGAAAAAGCGCCACGACACGACGCCGCTCGAATCGATGAAGTGCTCGACGAAGTTGTTGGGCTCGGTCACCGCGTTGCTCTCGAAGGTCGGCCGCGGCAGGTCGTTCAGGCCCTCGAAGCTGCGGCCCTGCAGCAGTTCGGTGAGGCTGCGCTCCAGCGCCACTTCCAGGCTCGGGTGCGCGCCGAAGGACGCAAACACCCCGCCCGTGCGCGGGTTCATCAGCGTCACGCACATCACCGGGTATTGCCCGCCTAGCGATGCATCCTTCACCAGAACCGGAAAGCCCTGCTTCTCCAGCGCGTCGATGCCGGCCTGAATGCTCGGGTACTTGGCCAGCACCTCGGCCGGCACGTCGGGCAGGGCGATTTCGCCTTCCAGAATCTCGCGCTTCACCGCCCGCTCGAAAATCTCGGACAGGCACTGCACCTGCGCTTCGGCCAGCGTGTTACCGGCGCTCATGCCGTTGCTCAAATACAGGTTGTCGATCAAGTTGGTGGGGAAGTACACCACCTCGCCGTCCGACTGGCGCACATACGGCAGCGCGCAGATGCCGCGCGCCACGTTGCCCGAGTTGGTGTCGTACAGGTGCGAGCCGCGCAGCTCGCCGTCGGGGTCGAACACGCTTAGGCAGTGTTCATCCAGCAAATCATCCGGCACGGCATCGTCCGCGCCCGGCGCAAACCAGCGCTCGTCCGGGTAATGCACGAAGGCCGCGTTGGCAATCTCCTCGCCCCAGTACTGGTCGTTGTAGAAGTGATTGCAGTTGGCCCGCTCGATGAACTCGCCCAGGGCCGACGCCAGCGCACTCTCCTTGGTGGCGCCCTTGCCGTTGGTGAAGCACATCGGCGAGTGCGCATCGCGAATGTGCAGCGACCACACGTTGGGCACGATGTTGCGCCACGACGCAATCTCGATCTTCATGCCCAGCGCCGCCAGGTTGGCCGACATATTGGCAATGGTCTGCTCCAGCGGCAGATCCTTGCCGGCAATGAAGGTGCTCGCGTCCGTATCCGGCGTGAGCGTGAGCAGCGCCTGCGCGTCGGCGTCGAGGTTCTCCACCTCCTCGATGATGAAGTCCGGCCCCACCTGCACCGCCCGCTTCACCGTGCACCGGTCGATGGACCGCAGAATGCCCACGCGATCCTTCTCCGACACATCCGCCGGCAGCTCCACCTGAATCTTGATGGTCTGTTTGTAGCGGTTCTCGGGGTCGACAATGTTGTTCTGCGACAGGCGAATGTGCTCGGTCGGGATGTCGCGCGCATCGCAGTACAGCTTCACGAAGTACGCCGCACACAAGGCGGAAGAGGCGAGGAAGTAATCAAACGGCCCCGGCGCCGAGCCATCTCCCTTGTAGCGGATGGGCTGGTCGGCGATTACCGTGAAGTCGTCGAACTTGGCTTCGAGGCGAAGCTTGTCGAGGAAGTTAACCTTGATTTCCATGCGGGGGAGTCCTGAGAGGCGGGTGGGGCGAAGGGGCCATTATCGAGCGGTTGGAAGAAACGTCTCGGTACTTCGCTTAAGACGCACATGGGTTTGACGGAGCGAAAAAGGGGCGACTCCGAGTCGGAAGTGGCGCGGACAGGATAAACGACACCGGCTCGCTGAGAGGGTTGATGCTCATTCTGAGACGAAAACTCCGAAGATATCGTTTAACTTCAAACGGACTCGGGAGCGGAGGGTTGCCTCACTCTCCTCTATTTAGCTCTTTCTTCAATTGCTGCGCACGATCGGCCCATCGCTCCTTCTCCTCAAGAAATTTGGCTGCACCGGCCGCATTGGTCAATTCCGCGCGACGCAAAAATTCGCCATACATCGCTTCCAGACGCGAAGCAGCGCGCAAGAGCTTCCGTGAGTCTTTACCACGCATGACATGAACTACCGTTGGGGTATTCCGACCGAAAGGCCCCCTACCTTCCCACTCGTCACGGAGTACTTGGAGAGTTTCGTCGTGCATGCTGACCATATTAGAGTCCCAGAGAAACCAGTTCGTGTACGCCCAAAGCGATGTCCAAAAGTACACCGTGGCTCCAATGCCAAGCCAGCGACCGGCAGCGCCTACTTCAAATGCAAACCAGATTGCGATGAGTATCGAAATCCCATTTGCGATCATGAATTTTCCAGGAGTCATAAACTTCCAGCTAAGCGAAAGTTGACGCACACGGATTGCGCCTAGAGTCTCGAACCGGAGCCCTCGAAAGCCGACATAGGTGAGGCATGCGTAGCGAATCAATGGGGTCAGTGTCGTTGATCTCTTGCAGGACGGCTGTGCGGGATAGGGCGCAAAATCAACCACTCTGACCCCATTGGTCTTGGCTCTGTGGATTTCAATCCTTACCTTGGCACAATCAATCGTCGTTCGATGAATTCGCCGACCGACATCTGCGGATCTGTCGAGGCGGCCAGTCGCGCTTGGCTGTAGACGCTTTGCGTGACTTCGATTTCCTTTGCTTGCAAGCAGCGCTCAAAATTCAGTCGAGCGACTCCTTGGTACGAAGCGTCGCCCTGGAAGAGTTGTCCGAGCTTTGTCGATGCACGCGTTTTGTACGCAAGACGTTCGAAGAGATTCATTACGATGTTTCCAAAAAAGCTCAACCTTCAAGATCAATAGGGTCAGTGTCATTGATCCCACTGCTCGTTAGATTCTAATTTGCGGAGATGCAAAGTCCGATGTCATCTGTCAAGCGTCCAATAGCCACCTTAAGTCGCTCAAACTCTTCGGCGCTAATTTTTGGGGCATCCACTTCGGAGTTTAGGGTCAAGGTATTTCCTTCTGGTATTTGAACCGAATCGGATTGCCCGGCTGGTTGGCTCTTTATACTATTCTGCAAATGACTCTGAAACTGTTCAAAGTTTGGTGCGGTGCTTACAGCTCTTTTTCTAAGCCTGTCAAACAAAACAAACTCAATCCTATTCAGGGCTGAGTTAAGCACGGATACTGCGAAGTCATGTGCCGTGCCACTCCCTGATGGAGGTCTGATATATTGCAGTGCTGTTTGATGGTTAATCCCCTCTGCAAGCCCATGTATGCAATATGTCGCACCAAACGCTTTCAGGTATGCGTCGTTCTGCTTCTCCGTGCCGTAGTAACTTGAGAGAAGAGCGGATACTCCAGCCGTTAGCGCGCCGAGCCCCGCGGCAGGAAGCGAGTGAGCTACTGCGCCAATGGTGCCAACGGTCCCGGCTGCAAGATTGACTTCTCCAAAAGTCCACTCTTGCTTTTCCATTCCTGCGACATTGTCTAGTTTCTCGGCCGTTCGCCTACGGCTCAAATCAACGAACTCTTGAATGGTCTTGGCGCCTGATATTTCAGTTGGATTGTTCAGAGTCGGTCGTAAGGTGGAGCAGGCGCTTAGAAAAATAGCAGATGATAGTGTGGTCGCAATGGCAAATACTTTTGTCATTTTCATCTTGATCTCCGCATAGTGACTGAGCCGAAGCTGTTTCCTTTCTTGCGCGTTCTGGCTAGAGGCAAGTGTCGCAGACCTATCTCTCCTGAATTCTGTCGAATTGCAATGTCTGACACCAGATTGCTGAGTACAACTTCAAGACCTGATTCTGCGCACGGAGCTGATCAATGCGCCACGGTATAAATTCAAGACCTGACCCCAGTTCCTTCTGAGAACTTGCCGAGAACTTCTCGCATGTCCATTTGCTGACTTTTTGCTTGGTCTAGTTGGGGCAGCACCGAATAATTTCTGGTGCACGCAGTTGCTAACGCGGAGAGCGCTAAAAGCCAGAGCAGTCGTGTTACTCGACTTCGCATCTCAGTTCCTCAATGCAAGATCAATAGGGTCAGTGTCATTGATCCCTGGCCGCAGGGTTAAGCAGCGAAGAACGCAAAATCAATGACTCTGACCCTATTGATCACCGACCTTTTGCTTTGGCCAGAATTTTCAAGAGAAACTCAGGTGTTGTACCTTCAGATTCAAGCGTTGCTGTCCGGTAGGCGAGCTGATTCTTCGCGAGACTGACGCCTGATGAAGTTTCAATTCTTTCGCAAGAAACGCCCCACTCTATCCAGTTGTTTGACAAAAAGTCTTCAAGGTGATCATTAAAAATTGCGGTCTCTTGAGCAATGATCGCAGACGGGAAGTCTTCCTCTTCTAAGCTGAAGTACTTGAGCAGAAGCCGATTGGCTGCCACATGATTTCTCCGCTCTTCATCTATCTTGTCCATAGTCTTCCCATTGGCGGTCGCCCTTGCTTCAAATCCACTATCAGCGTCGAAGAGCGCATAGACCGGGATGCCGATTAGAACAAGGATTGCATGCACGAGCGGGATCGATGTTTTGCCTCCGACTGGGACGATGGCGACGCCCGCTGCCTCCAGTGAGCCAAGAGAGGACCTATCCTCAATGCCGTAGAAAACCGAAGCCTCAGTTGTGCCTTCGACGAGGAATGCGCGATGTGCGAAGAGTGCCACGGAAAGTTGATTCGCCACGACGCCATCGAGCTGGCGGCTGACCATTTCTGCGTTTAAGACTCCATGCAGCTTTTCCTTTACGTCAGCTACTGTGGCTAGGTGAACAGTAACTACGGGACTGTCGTCAGACGATCGTGTCAGCCGCCTGACTTGGTCGAAGTGCCGAGCCTCAAGAAAGTACGGGCTATGTGTCGCATAGGTTACTTGTATGCGTTTATCGGCATTCTCGGCGAGTGACCGAAGCACCTTAGCAAAGGTCTGGGCTTGGATTGGGTGTTGAAAAAGTTCCGGCTCCTCTATCGCTAGGCAAATCACTCCATCTTCCGATGCCGCGCCAGACTGAGCCAATAGTTGGAGTGCGGAGATTAAAAGCGTGCGCTGAAATCCATGGCCCTGACGTTCGACCGCCGTTTCGGTTGCGCCATCAAGAACTGCTACGTCGAATGTAGTTCGGGGTGCCTTCAGTTCTACCTCAGCGGGTGTGACAGTGACCGCCCTGCCCGGCGAGTAAGATGCGACAACCTCATTGAGTTGAGTTGTGATGGCATCGAGTTGTCCCTTGAATTTTTCTTTATAGACTTGCTGTTGTCTCGTGCGAGACTCTTCGACAATTCGCGAAATTTCCTCATCGGCAGCGGCGCGATTTACCGACCGCTCGAGGATTCTGCCAATGATGCTCGACTTTCCATCGATTGATTCTTCGCTTGCGCGAAGGTCTGCAGTTACGAGGACGAAGTCGAAGAGGCCGCTCATCTTGCCACCGCTATTAAAACCGAAAAAATTGGTTTGCAATGCTTCGGGGGCATCCACAAGCTGGTCCGTGTGAGCAGCTTCCCATGTAGTTATTGCTTGCTCAATAGCCGCAGCAGTATTGGCGGCAGGCAAACCCAAGCCGGGATGGCATGTGCGCAGAGCGGTATAGAGTTCCTTCTTCGCGGCCGCGCTGCTTGCTTCTTTGAGTGCGTTGAACTCCGGGAAACTCTTCGCATTGGCTGAGAGAATATCGGCGCCAGCGGGTGACCGACGCTTCCAGGCGGTAAATGAGGCGACCCCTTCTGGTACATATTTCCCAAGAGCTTCACGATCCCTATCCGTCAGGTCAGCGAATGTGATCTGAACCTCGATGTCTTCGTCAATCGCGCCCGAAGAGCAATCCTTGTCAGTCAGCGATCCAGGTCTTCCGTTGAAAAACCAGTCGAGTGCGCGAAGCACGGTGGACTTCCCTGCACCGTTGGGTCCAATGAAGGTGGTGACGGAGTCGAAAGGAATCTGGACGTCCTTCAAGGCGCGAAAGTTTTTGATTCGGACGGTTTGGATTTTCATCTTTTTCTACAGCTTGTGAGGTGGGCCGACATACATGCCGCTGGAAGTCTGTTGGGTATAGGATTTTGCCGGCCCCTATCGCACATGGAGCCCGTTAGCCTTTAGACGACCAGCCATCCCTTACTTCTGGGTTCCGCATAATGTATGCATTTAAGCCGTCGCCGGCGTCTGCAAGCGATTTCATTTTGTTGATGTGAGTCTGTCCAACTTTGGAAGCGCGGTATTCATAAATCAGCGGCCCCGAAAACCTTACCGTTATCCAGTCGTCGCCATAATCATAGGCTGTGACTCCAGAATCTCCGTTTACGTCGCGATATGGTTTCATAGCTAATTCCTTTCTGAGTTTAAGCGACAACATTGACTCGATTTGTCGGTTAGCGATTATGTTTGGTTCTGAATTTAGACGCGGATGGGGCTTTGCGCGTATTGACGATTTAGTAGTTGTATTTTCTGGATCCTATTCTGATTTTCGGAAGATGGCCATGTCGTATCGAACGTAACTGGCTTTTCCGCCAAGCAAGGCGGATAGGCATCCCGGTTGAACTTCAATGTTCACATTGTTGATCTGAACGAACTCCCAGCCGTTCTGAGCCCCTTGATTAATCAACTTCTCAAGTTGGTTGCTGACGTCCGTGGCAGTTTGACTGTTTTTTATCTTTCCGATGAACGGAATTACGCGATACGTCATTGAGGTTCGCTCCTAAGGGTGGTCAATGCCGCCATTTGGTGGGCGGCAGCGAATAAGGCGCTTTATTCCTTTTGAAATGCCAGATCTTATGCCATGTTTGTCAATGGAAATAAGCATGTACTGTGAGCAAGATGGTTCAAATCGACAGCAGCGGCGAAGCCTCTTCGGAGCTGTGCGCTGATACAGTCGGATTGCCAAAATGGCAAGTTTCTTCATGAAGAGGAGGTCCCGCTTCTGTGGTGGCGTCTTAAGGGCGGTTAGTGCCGTACTTTGCTCTAACCGCCCTTGATACGGCTGACTTATGGGCGGTACTGAGTGCCATTGCATCGGGGGCAGGGTGGCAGTGTGTCCGTGTGGTCATCTAGAACGACCGTCTGCCCGCACTTGGTGCAAACGTACCGTCCCTTTCCAGGCTTTTCTCCAGTTGAAGACATCGTGTTCTCCTGTGGTTATGCCCCGTGCTTGCGATTCGCCACAGGGGGACATTTCTGTGACGTTTGTGCATGAAGACGTTGAGGTTTACACGTACCTCGCCTCCAACCGGCTTAGCGACTTTGGCGTAGCCACTCCACCGTCTCCTCCGCGCTCCTATCCGGCGGAAACACCGGATAAAACACCTTCACGATATTCCCGCCGTCGATCACCAGCGTCAGCCGCTTGTACAGCTCCACGCCTTCCACCTCAAACGTCGGCAACCCCAACGCCGCCTTCAGCTTCAACCCCTCATCCGACAGCAACTGAAACGGCAGATGCAGCCGCTCGCGGGCTTCTTGCTGGTCGTCGGTGGTTTGCGTGCTGAGGCCGAATACGCCGGTGTTGAGTGCCTGGAGTTCGGCGTAGTGGTCGCGGAAGCTGCAGGACTGCGGGGTGCAGCCGCGGGCGCCGGGGATTTCGTTCCAGCCGTCGGGCAATGTGCGGTCGGGGCGGCCGGTCATGGGGTAGATGTAGACCACGTGCCGGCCGGGGAGGCGGGCGAGGTTCACCAGCGTGCCGTCGGTGACGGGCAGGGTGAGGTCGGGCAGGGTCATGCCGGTGAGGTGCGCGGCGGCGCCGTCGTCTTGCGGCACGGGCAGGTCGTCGGGCAGGGTGGTGAGGCCGCTGGTCATGGCGCGTTCCGCTCAGGCAGGCCTCAACCTTAGCGCAGCTTTCAAAATTAATCAGATATGCATTGCGTGTGGGGGTGACATCGTTCCGGGTTGGGGGCGGCGGTGGGGAGCGGCGTGCAGTTCGTAGGGGGATTGGCGCAGCGTCATCTGCCGGATGGTGGTGCTTCGGCGGAAGCTTCATCCGGCGCAATGCGCTGCGCTTATTGCGCCCTACCTGGGGTGGGGTGCGGGTTGCGATCCGACGTCCGCGGGGCGGGCCCGCGGACGGTGGATCAGGCGGCCAAGGGATGCGGCAGGTTGATTGCGTCGCAGGGGTGCTCGCCGTTGAGCACGGCGATGATGCTGTCGGCGGTGCGGTGCTCGATGGCGAGGCGTACGTCGCGCACGGCGGAGCCGAGATGGGGCGTGAAGAGGGTGTTGGGCTGTTGCAGGAGCAGCTGCGGAATTTCGGTCGGCCGGTCCTGCACGCCCCAGTCTTCGCACTCGAACACGTCGGCCGCATAGCCGCCGAGCTGTCCGGCGGCGAGCGCGGCGGCAACCGCCGCTTCGTCGACGACCGAGCCGCGCCCGATGTTAATGAGCAGTTGCCCGCGTTTGCCGTGGCGCAGTGCCGCGGCGTCTACAAGGTGGCGCGTGGAAGGCGTGAGCGGCAGGGCGACGAAGACGAAATCGGCGGCTGCCATGGCGGCTTCGAGCTTCGCAGGCTCGGCTGCGCGGTGACGTGCGGTGGCATCCACGGAGAGGATGCGCGCGCATTCGAAGCCCTGCAGCCGATCGATGATGGCGCTGCCCACACGGCCGGCGCCAAGCACGGCCACGGTGGAACCCCTCAGGCCCATGCCGTAAAGATGGGCGCGCCAGCCCGTGTAGACGTCGCGGCGCACGTAGGCGTCGCCCTGCTTGACGTGGCGGGCCAGCGACAGTGCGAGCCCCACTGCCAGTTCGGCCGTGGGTTCGGTGAGGAGGTCCGGCACGATGGTCAGCCACACGCCGTGGCGCGTGCAGGCTTCGACGTCGTAGGCGTCGTAGCCCTTCAGCGCGCAGGCGACGATCTCCAGTTCGGGGGCACCGGCAAGCAGCGCCTCGTCGACGCTGTCGGTCATGAAGCCCATCAGCGCATGGGCAGAGCGAAGCTTGGTGGCGAGCACGTCCGGCGCCCAGGGCTCCACGGATTCGTTCATGTCGACATGGGCATGCGCTTCCAGGCGGCGACGCACTTCGTCGTACAGCGGGTTGGTTACGACGATTCTTTTCTTGGTGTTCATTGCGTTCACTTGAGCTTTTTCCTCAGGGTTGAGCCGATGCCGTCTACGACGATGACGCAGGCCAGGATGGTGAGCAGGATGGCGGCGACTTCGTCGTACTTGATGAGGCGCAGTGCAGCCATCAACTCGAAACCGATGCCCCCGGCGCCGACGATGCCGAGGACTGCGGATGCACGGAAGTGGTATTCCCACCGGTAGATCGTGATGTCCGCGAGCTGGGGCAGCACCTGCGGCAGCACGGCGTGGGTGATGACCTGGAAGCGCGTTGCGCCCGCCGCGTGGGCGGCTTCGAGCGGCTTGGGGTCGACGTGCTCGATGGCCTCGGCATAGAACTTGGCGACCATGCCGACCGAGTGGAAGGCGAGCGCCAGCACGCCCGGCAGCGCGCCAAACCCCACTGCCGCCACGAACAGGATGCCGAGGATGATCTCGGGCACCGAGCGCAACGCGGCCAGCACCGTGCGCGTGATGCGATACAGCAGCGCGTTGGGCGTGGTGTTGGGCGCCGCGAGAAGCGCCAGCGGCAGCGATGCGATCATTGCCAGCGCGGTGCCGGCGATCGACATCGCCAGCGTATCGACCAGCGGGCGGATCCAGTGGTGCCAGCGTGTGAAGTCCGGCGGCACCATTTCGGAGGCGAGCTGCGCGATGGCCGGCGCGCCTTCGATGAAGCGGCGGGCGTCGAAGAAGCCAGTGATGGCGAGCGCGACGAGACACGTGACGACGATGCTCGCCACGAGCCCCAGCGTGCGCCACGACCGTGACCGCGCCGCAGCCAGGATGTCCGAATAGGAGGCGGCTGCGGTCGTCATCATTTCACCTTCGCCAGATCCATCTTCAGCACCGTGGCGGTGTCGCGCAGGATGTCGTAGGCGCTGTCGTCGGTGGCGTGGAAGGCTTCGACGCGGAAGGCTTTGAGCACCGCCTCGTCCTTCATGTTCAGGAAAGCCGCGCGCAGCGCCTGCTTCAGCTCGGGGTCCAGGTCGCCCTGCATCACGATGGGGTAGTTGGGAATGGGCGCGGACAGGTCGAGTTGCACGACCTTGGCCGGGTCGATGGTGCCGCGGGCCACGAGGGTGTCGAAGATGGCTTTCGACAGCGCCCCGGCGGGCACCTGCCCGGCCTGCACCGCCCGCGCTACCGCATCGTGCGTGCCCAGATGAACCGGCTTGTAGTCCTTTTCGCCGTCGAGCCCGGCCTTCTTGAGCAGGTGCGCGCGCGGGGCGAGATGGCTGGACGTGGATGCCTGGTCGCCGAATGCAAAGGGCTTGCCGCGAACATCTTCGAGCGACTTCACCGGACCGCCCGCGGTGGCGATGAGGACCGAGTTGTAGGTGGGCGAGCCGCGCTCGACACCCACCGCGAAGGGCTCGATGGCGGACGCCCGCGATTTGGCGAGCACGTAGGAGAACGGCCCGAAGTAGGCCACGTCGATGCGGCCGAAGCGCATCGCCTCGATCATCGACGAGTAATCCGTCGTGACGATGATCTCGATCTCTTTCTTCAAGGTCGTTTCAAGGTAGGACTTCAGCGGCTGGGCGTTCTGGATCAGCGTGGCGGCGTTCTCGTCGGGCAGCAGCGCGACGCGCAGCCGGGAAGGGTCCTTGGCATGGGTCAGCGAAACCCCTGCGAGCATCGAGAAGGCCAGGGCGGCGGCAACAAAATTGCGGCGGTTCATGTGGAAGCTCCTGCAGTGAGAAAGAAGGGATGGGCGGGCGCGGGGCTTGCGCTCCGGCTGGATGAATTCGGCTCGTAGAGCGCGATGGCGGCTTCGGAACTGAGCTCGGCGGGCGCGCTGTCGAAACAGATCGCCCCGCCTTTGAGCCCGATGATCCGGTCGGCAAACCTGCGCGCGAGGTCGACCTGATGCAGGCTCACGACGGCAGTGAGCCCGTCGCGGCGGCAGATGTCGTGCATCAGGGTGAGGAGGTGTTCGGCGGTGGCCGGGTCCAGGCTGGCGACCGGCTCGTCGGCGAGCAGGATGCGCGGTTGCTGCACCAGCGCCCGCGCCACCCCGACGCGTTGCTGCTGTCCGCCCGAGAGCTGGTCGGCGCGATCAAGTGCGCGGTCGAGCAGGCCCACCCGCTCGATGGCGGCCAGCGCCCGCTCCTTATCCTCACGCGACCACGGACGCAGCGTGGCCAACGCGTGGTGGTAGCCGAGACGGCCCATCAACACGTTGGTCAGTACGCTGAGGCGGCCGATGAGATGGTGTTGCTGGAACACCATGCCGGTGCGCCGGCGGTGCAGGCGCAAGGCGCTTCGGTTGGCGAGCGTGCCGATGCCATCCACGTGGACGCTGCCGCCGGTGGGCGTGACCAGGCCGTTGAGGCAGCGCAGCAGCGTTGATTTGCCCGCGCCCGAGGCGCCGAGTAGCACGTTGAATGAGCCGGTTTCAAACGCCACGCTGCTGCGCAGCAAGGCACGCGTGCCGTTGGGGTAGCTGACTTCGAGGTCTGCAGTGCTCAGGGCAACGGACGGCGGCCGGGGGGACGGCTGAAATCCGGGGCCCCGCGTGTCTGCAGTGGTCTTCAAGAGTGCTTGCATCGCATCCGACTCCTCTTCGAGGTGGTGGGGATGCATGCATTGTCGGGAGCGCATGTGACAGAGGTATCAATCAAACCGTCACATCGGCCGACTAACCTATCGACCAGATCTATGAGTGCACCGACCTCCTCCGAACTCAAGGCATTTGCCGCAACCGCCCGCACCGGCAGCATGTCTGCCGCGGCACGGCTGCTGGGTATTCGCCAGCCGACCGTCTCCGCCCACATCGCGAGCCTTGAGCAGCTATGCGGACTGGAGCTTTTTCATCGACGCGGCCGCGGTGTTGTGCTGACCGAGTTCGGCACCCTGCTGCAGGAAGCAACCAGCCGCATCTACCGCGCCGAGGAGCAGGCGGCGCAGCTGTTGCTGAGTGCGCGCGTGCATTTCCAGGGCCACCTGCGCATCGGCGCGATTGGCCCGTACAACGTCACGCCGATCATCAAGACCTTTCGCGCGGCCTATCCGGGTGTGCGGGTGAGCGTGCGCATGGGCGATTCGCGCACCATCGTCCAGCGCCTGCTCGACTACGCCGACGACGTCAGCGTGCTGTTGCAGAACATCGACGACGCCCGCGTGGTCTGCGTGCCGTTCCGGCGCCAGCCGCTGGTGGTGTTCGCGCCGCGCAACCACCCGCTCACGGATATCCCCGACCTGAGCATCGGGCATCTTGCAGGGCAGGAATTCGTGCTGCGCGAAGAGGGCTCGCGCACGCGCGCCGTGTTCGAGGCCGGCATGGCGGACGCGGGCGTGAACATCCGCTGCTCGCTGGAAATGGGAAGCCGCGAGGGCGTCAAGGAGGCTGTCGCCCAAGGCCTCGGGTTGGGCGTGGTGGCGGCTACCGCGTTTGCGCCGGATGACCGGGTGGTCGTCCTTCGGGTGAAGGGACTCGACCTGTCGACCCACGTGCATGTGGCCTGTCTGCGCGAGCGGCACGCGTCTCCGCTCATTGCGCGCTTTCTTGAAGCGGCGGAGGCGGTGCAGAACTGAGGTGTCGTCGGCGCGTGGCGGGCCAGGCGCTCAAGGCGCCCTGAACACGGCGTGGCAGGCGGGTGGCAGCTCTCGGATCGGCAGCACTTCGGATGCCTTGCGTGGTGTCGGGGCGATGTTCTCGCAGCCGTCACCGGGGGGCGGCTCGGGCTGGTCGATGCATTCGTGGGCCCCGGGCGGGCAGCGCAGGCGCACGTGCAGGTGTTCGTCGTGCGCGGGCCAGGGGCGGAGCTTGCGCAGCCAGCTGCGATCGGGCCAGTCGCGCTCGCAGGCGTCGCGCTTGATGGCGGCGTCGACAAAAACGCGGGCAACGCGCGGGTCGTCGGTGGCGAGGTAGATGAGCTGCGCGTGTTCGTTGGTCCAGCGCTCGTCGAGACGGCCGTCTGCGTTCACGAGGATGGGCTGGCCGATGGCTTCGCGCTGCTCGGGCGGCAGGCGCGGCAGGTCGAGCCGGAACCAGACGTCGACGTCGAGCCCGCTCTGGTGGCTGACGTGGCCGTATGACATGGGGCCGCCGCGCGGCTGCGCCATGTCGCCGACCAGGATCGGGCCGAAACCGACTGCATTCACGCGACGGCCAAGATCCTGCACGTACTCGATGAGGATGGGGTGGCCGAAGTGGCGGCGACGTTCGAGATCGACAGCCTGGTAGCCGGTGCCTTCAAGTGGCAATTGTTCGGCGCCGAGCAGGCAGGCCGCGCCGTGCGCGCCGATGATGCGCGGCGGGCCGGGGATGGGGCTGCTCACCGTAGACCAGTCGTCGAAAGCCTGCGCGGCCGAGGCGCCCAGAAAGGCAGTGGCGAGGACGAGTGCGGGCACGAACGCTCGCGCCCGCACCGAAGTGCGGGTGGAGGGCATGGGTCAGGCTTCCTGCTTTGAGTGGTGAATGGCGCGAGCGCTCATTGCTGCTGCGCTGCGAGCCATTCGAGGCCCGGGCGGTAGAGCATGTCGTGCTCGCCGTCGAACAGCACCAGTTCGGCCGGGCCGGAGCGCAGGTACAGCAGCACTTTGGCGTCGGCTTCGGCGAAATGCGCGAAGTCGCGCTCGCCATGCGTGGAGCGTGCGAGCAGTTCCTGGGGGACCTCGCGTTGCTCGAGGACGTGCTGGATGTGTTCCGGCGCAATGCGATCGGCCTCGTCGGCAAGGTCGTTGAAGGCATGCAGCGCGTGATCGGGCGGCACGTTCGGGTCGTTGATGCCGTGGGCGATCAGGATGCGCAGTTCGCCCGCCACGTCGGACATGTGCGCGCTCGGGCTGCGCTTCACGCATTCCTCATACGCCGGCGTGCCTTGTTGCGGGGCGCCGCCGCAGGCGTCAGCGATTTCGCCAGCGTACTTCTCGCCGCGTTCGTCGTTCCACTTGTGCCACGAGGGCAGGTCGTACACCGGCACCCATGCGGCGATGCCGGCGAACTCTGCGGGGTTGCGGGCGGCCAGGTGCAAGGCATTCATCGCGCCGCCCGAGTAGCCGAGCAGATAGACGCGGGAAGCGTCGACGTTGGCGTTTTCGCGGGCGTACTCAAGCGCGTCCTCCATGTCAGAAATGGCCAGATCCGACGCGGTTGATTCCGGGCGCCCGTCGTTCTGTCCGCGGAAGTCCGGGTGCATGAACACCCAGTCGTTGGCGACGGCAAACTGCGCAAGCGGGATGTCGATGTTCTGCTGGTAGTCGGCGCTCCAGCTGTGCAAAACCAGCAACAGCGGCTTTTCTGCTTCCGAACCGGAGTTGTAGAACAAGGCGGGCTGCGAGGCATCGTCAGCCGAGGAGGAGATCTCGATTTCCTTGATTTCGGGGACTTCGTCGCGCCAGGTGGCGACGTCGGCGGCCGTGAAGCCACCCGGGTAATTGGTTACACGCAGATGCTCGGAGGGATGCTGGAGATCGGCTGTGCCTGCATCGGGCGATGCGGCTGCCGGCGGCGCGGCTGGCGCGGCCGCGTCAGTCGAGGGAAGGCCGCTCTGTTCAACGCGAGGCGACGATTCGTCGCAACCGGCGACCAGGAATGCGCTCAACGCGAAGGTGAGTATCAGGGCGGGGGAGAAGCGCGAATTTGTCGCGCCTGGAGGTGGGGAAGGCTGACGAATGTTCATGTGGATGTCTCCTTTTCCGTCGGGAATGCCGGCGGCTACCGCCGGACGGGTCTGCGAGGGCTGCGGAGGTGGGGTGATGCGAAGCCCGGCGCGCCGTGGGGTGGCGCGGCCGGGCTGGGTGGATCAGAGGCTGCGGACGACGCGGTCGCTACCGGCTTCGAGCACCCGCAGTGCTTCGTCGGTTTGTTCGGCGTTGCGGGGGTGGGCGATGACGGCCCATTGACCGTGTTCCAGCGCTTCGCGCACGACCATGATGACGCGGCCGTGATCGGGCCGGATCGACACGGCACCCCCGATCAGCAGGCCGAAGGTGAGGCCGAAGCCGGCAAAAATCGCAAAGCTCAGGAGCGGCGAACTGACGATGGCCTGGACGCTGATGACCAGCATCACGCCGAACAGGATGATGCCCAGAAACATGCCCAGCAGGCCGGCGGCAAGGTGCGACTTGATCAGCGTGCGCCAGATGCCTTGCGACTCGGGCTCAAGTGCGCGCCCGACGCCCGATGCATAGCTTTCAGCACTGTCGGAAGGGCCCAGCACGCGCACCTGGGAGGGCTGCAACGGTGATTGTTCGACCAGACTTTGCGCTGCCCGGCGCGCCACCTCGTTGGAACTGAACAAGCCGGCAACCTTGGTCACCGAGCGCTCGCCAAAGAACACAGATTTGAGATTGAACATGATGTCCCCCCGTCCAATGCTGAATGAGGATGCCGGCGGCCGCGATTGCGTTACACCGAACCTCAGAACAGGCGAAATCGGCACCTGCTCATGCGCTGTTCGCCATGAGTACACCTTGGGACTTGCCCGACCCCGAATCAAGCACAGGGGCGGCTTCAAGGGTTACGTATTGTGTTTGCCGCGGCAGGATGCGGAGCGCGCGTGAAGAAGTGCCGGTTTGCGTAGGCCAGATAAGCGCAGCGCAGCTGCCGTTGGGCGTTTGGGGATGTGTTGCAGTGGGACGTCAGGTGCGCCGCCGGGCGGCTTACCTGACCTACGGGGAGGGCGCGGTATTCGCCTGTTTTGCCCAGCGCGCCGGCACGCTGCGCTCGAAGCGGTAGAACAGGTTGGGCTCGGACATGACGTAGATCGTGCCGTCGGGGCCGACGGCGAGGCCTTCGGCCTGGGGCACGCGCTGCTTGAGGCCATGGAAGCCGCGCCACATCGGCAGCATGCTGACCGGGTTGCCGGCGGGGTCGTATTCGACGATGAGGGCGGATTCGTCGCTGAGCAGCAGCAGGTTGCCGGTGGGCTCGTGCATGGTGAGCGAGGAGAGGTCGGTGACGAACAGGCCGCTGGCGTTGGCGGGGCGCCATTCCTTGATCTGCAGGTTGAAGTTGGCGCCGCTGAGCACGTCGGGCAGGCCGGAGACGGCGAGTACGCGCATCGGCGCCTTCTCCTGGCTGATGAAGAGGCGCTGCCCGGCGCTGTCCCACGAGATGCCCTCGAAGCCGAGGTTGTTGCTGGCGCTCAGCGAGAGGCCGAGTCGGGCGGTGTCGCCGACGTCGACGCGGGTGGTGTCGGGGCTGATTTCGACGCGGAAAACGGCCTGGTCGCGCTCATCGGCAATGGCAAAGATGCCGTCGCGAATGTGCGTGATGCCTTCGGGATCTTTGGTGCCGACCAGCTCGATGCTGCGCAGCAAGCGTCCGTCGGTGTCGAGTTCGAGGATGGCTTTGGGGTTCTTGTTGGTGATCGAGAACAGCGTGCCGGTGTGCTCGCTATAGGTCAGGCCCGAGGCGTTTTCATCGACGCCCTCGACCGGCAGGCCATCGATGGTGACGCGGTAGTGCGGCAGCCACACGCCGGCGTCCTGCCACTTTTCGGCCTGCGATTGCATGGCAAACCAGTGCCAGGCGATGCCGGGCAGCCGGTAGTGCCACGCGGCCACCGCAGAGAGGGTGAGTACCAGCGCGGCGAGGCCGAGCGTCCATTGTTTCTTGCGTCGCATTCGGGAATCCGGTTCGCGGGAGAGGCCGCATCTTGCGACAGCGAACGTCAAGGAAAGGTCACGAGGTGTTCGAGGAAATGTCAGCCGCCATGGTGACGCGCCGATGTTACGGTTTTGGACGGGAGGGACCCGTCCAGTAATCCTGCGCGCCGGAGGCGTCGCCGAAGTAATCAAAGCTGCGCGCGGCCTTGTCGCCGCCGGGCGCGCTGCCGGCAATTACGCCGAAGCAGCCGCGCTCGGGGTAGAGCAGCACATCGGGCTCGATCATGGTGCTGACCACGAGGTATTCCAGCGCGCAGTCGCCGTTGTTGATGAGCTGATGCGCATGCGCGGCGCCGGCCGGAGCACCCAGACAGTCGCCGGGGCCGACGTCGAAGGCTTCATTGGCGATGCGGTAACGGCCCGTGCCGGAGAGGATGAAAAGCAGCTCGTCGTTGGCCAGGTGAGCGTGCAATGGCCACGCGGCCTTGCCCGGCGGCACGCTTACGCGGCGTGCGCCGAGGCGGGTGAGGCCGAGCGGCGCGGCGAGTGCGGCGTGGCGTGCGGCGTGGGTGTGGCCGTCGTTGTGGCTGTGCCAGTCGAGGTCGGCGGGGTGCAGTATGGGCGTGGTCATGCGGTGACTCCATGGGCTCACCACGAGCATGCCCGCTCGCTGGCGGCATGCGCCGCAAATATGCTTGCCGCAATGTCAGCGGAATTCAGCCCGCGTGGCGCCGGGCGTGTCAGGCTGCCGAGAATTCCTGCCCGAAGGCCAGCAGGTGGTCGAGCGTGCGGCGCGCCAGCGGCTTCAATTGCCCGCGCGGGGTGAGCTCGATGGTGTAGTTGCCGGCCGCCAGGCGGCCGGGGTGGGCCGGGCGCAGCAGGCCGGCCTCGACATAGGCCTGTGCGGCGAGCGTGCCGACCAGCACCGGGCCTTGCCCGGCGAGGCAGGCTTCGACCGCGCTGACCGGATCGTCGAAAGTGACGGCGTAGCGGTGATCGGGCACTTCGCCAAACACCGACTCCATCCACTGCAGCCAGCACGCCGAGGTGTGGCGCACCAGCGGACGGCGGGTGATCTCTTCGGGTGTGAGGTCGCCGTGGCGCACCTCGGAGGCCGCCACGAAGGCGCCGACCGTGCCGTGATGCAGCAGCTGGGCGTTGGCGCCGGGTGGGGCGACACCGAAGTCGATGAACAGATCGGCGTCGGGGTTGGCGGTGACGCCGGGCACGCGGTTGGTGCTCAGCTCGAAACGCAGGCCGGGCACGCCAAGGCGCGCGCGCAGACGCGGCAGCAGCGGCGTGATCCAGGTGGCGCCGATCACCGGCGGCACGTCGAGGTGCACGCGCTGCAGGCTGTGCGTGCGCAGTGCGCTGGTGGTGTCGCGAAAGTCGGCAATCAGGCGCGCGAGTTCGGCATGGCAGGCTTCGCCTGTGGCGGTGGCGGCAATGCCGCGCCCGCGCCGCTCGATCAACGGCACGCCCAGCGCCCGCTCGATCTGGCGCAGGCGGTGGCTGACCGCCGACGGCGTGACCGACAGTTCGTCTGCCGCGGCGGCGACGCTGCCGAGACGGATCACGGCTTCCACGGCCACCAACTCCAGCAGGGGGAGATCGCGCAATAATGAGTGCTTCATCGAGCCAGGTCCTCCGGATGACGAATGTACCTCTTCCGCCCTTGCATGCGCTCGTCGCGTTCGAGGCGCTGGTGCGCAACGGCACGGTCGCGCAGGCGCTGACCGAATTGGGCGTGACGCGCGCGGCGCTGGCCAGTTCGCTGACGCTGCTTGAAGAGCGCACCGGCCTGCGCCTGCTGGTGCGCCACACGCCGTCGGTCGAGCTCACTGCCGAGGGTGCGGCCTATTACCAGGCGGTGTCGGTGTTTGCGCGCGGCGCGGCCGATACGTTGCACGCGCTCGACTGCGGCCGCGAAACCGAAATCCGCCTGGCGGCGAGTCCCGGCGTGGCACGGCTGTGGCTGGCGCCGCGGCTGGAACGACTGCGCGAGGCCTGCCCCGAGGTGGCTTTCAATGTTGGCGTCAGCGAGGCGCTGTCGGATCTCGACCGCAACCAGTGCGACATCGCGATCCGCTACTGCAGCTTCGATCCGCACGAGCCCGAGGCGCGCGAGTTGTGGGCCGAAGAGCTGGCGGTGATCGCGCCGGCCGCGCAGGTGACGGCGCTGGGCATGGCCACGCCCGCCGAACTGGTGTCGGACCACGCGCTGCTCGAACACCCGGCCTTCTCGTGGCGCGGTCTGACCGAGCGCTTCGGCCCCGTGCGCCGCATGCGCGAGCCCGACATGGTGTGCCACGACATGTACGCCATCCTGATGGCCTGCGCACGCGGCGAAGGCCTCGCCCTGCTGCCGCAGCGGCTTACCCGCAGCATGCGCCAGCGTCTGGGTCTGGCCGTGGCGCATCCGCTGCGCGTGCCGGCCAAGAGCTATGTGCTGCTGCTGTCGACTGCCGGACGCGAACGCCCGGTGGTGCGTGCCTGTGCCGACGTGCTGGCGGCGCTGGCCGATACGGCCGGCTGACTCACAAGGCCTCGGCCGCAGCGCGGCGTTCGGCCTGCGTTCGCCCGTCGTAGCCCCAGTCGGTGGCCGCGAATTCATGCACCACCACATAGGTCGCCTCGGGCAATGCGCCAAGCGCTTCGCCCAGCGCCGCGTGCATGGCGCGGATCATCGCCACCTTCTCCGCGACGCTATTGGTGCCTGCAGTGATGTGGATGTCGCAGTGCGCCGCGCATTGCCCGGCCGGAATCGGCGCGGCGCCGATGGTCCAGCCGGCAGACGGCACGGACTGGAACAGCACCGAGGTGACCTCGTGGCGCTTGCCCATCAGCTCGAAGATCAGGTCGGTGGCGCGGGCGCACAACTGCTGTTGCAGCGCGGCCGACGGCGTGGCGGTGGTGGTGATGCGGATGAAAGGCATGGCGGCTTTCCTGTTGTTGGTGCGGCGGTTGAAAGGATTTTCGTAGGGCAGGTAAGCGCAGCGCACCTGCCGTTGGGCGTGTGAGCTTGTGCCGCGGCCGATGTCCGATGCGCGCCTGCGGCATTTGCCTGACCTACGTGGCGTGAACGGGCATCTGAAAGGATCGCGTCTCCAGAAACTCCTCGATGCCGTAGCGGCCGAGCTCGCGGCCGAGGCCGGACTGGCGGAAGCCGCCCATTGGTGCGGCGACGTTGAAGGCGCCACCGTTGATGTCGATCTGCCCCGCCACCAGACGCGCGCCGAAGGCTTCGGCGTATTCGTCGTCACCGGCCCACACCGCTGCAGCCAGCCCGTAGCGCGTGCCGTTGGCAATGCGTGCGGCGGCGTCTTCGTCGCCATCCGGGTAGGTGAGGATGGCCAGCACCGGGCCGAACACCTCGTCCTGCGCCAGCGCGCTTTCAGGCGCGACGCGGCCGAACACGGTGGGCTGCACGTAGTTGCCGCCCAGACCCGGTGGCGGTTCCAGGCCGCCGCACAACAACTCGGCGCCGTCGGCCAGTGCGCCGCCGATGTACTGCCGCACGCGCGCCGCCTGCGCGGCTGACACCAGTGGCCCGAGCTTGCTGGCTTCATCCGCCGGGTCGCCGACGGTGAGCGTGGCGGCGGTGGCCACGGCGATGCGCGCGGCCTCGGTGTACAGCGATTGCGGCACCAGCAGGCGCGTGAGCGCATTGCAGGTCTGGCCGGAATTGAGCATGCAGCGATTGACCGTGGCGCGCACCGCTGCGGCCAGATCGGCTCCGGCCAGCACCACCGAAGCCGACTTGCCGCCCAGTTCCAGCGACACGCGCTTGATGCCGCGCGCGGCACTGCCGGCCACCAGCTTGCCGGCGGCGGTCGAGCCGGTGAAGGAGATCGCGTCGACGTCCGGGTGCGCGACCAGCGCTGCGCCGGTGCTGCGCCCCAGGCCGGTGACGAGGTTGAACACGCCGGCCGGCAGCCCGGCGGCGTCGACCACTTCGGCAAAGATGCGCGCATTGAGCGGGGCCAGCTCGGAGGGCTTGAGCACCACCGTGGAGCCGGCCGCCAGGGCCGGCGCGACCTTGGCCGCGATCTGGTGCAGCGGGTAATTCCACGGCGTGATGCAAGCCACCACGCCGACCGCCGTGCGCGCAACGCGCGAGTGATCGATGCGTTCCTCGAACGCGAAATCATCCAGCGCGGCCGCCGTGGCCTCGAACACCTCGACCGGCAGCGTGGCCTGGATGCGCCGTGCCATGCGTATCGGCATGCCCATTTCGGCGCTGATGCACTGCGCAATGTCTTCGGCGCGTTCGCGCAGCCCGTCGGCGATCCGTCGCAGTGCGGCGGCACGTTCGGCCGGCGCGGTGCCGCACCAGCCCGGCAGCGCTTCGCGGGCGGCGGCAACGGCGGCGTCGACGTCGAAGTAAATTGCCGCCGGTACGCTGCCGAGCGCCTGGCCGGTAGCCGGGTTGAGTACCTCGATGCGCTCCGGGCCGACGGTGTCGCGCCAGCGTCCGTCGATGTAATGGGTGGTGTGCTGTTGCATGCGCAGCCTCGTGCTCGTGAAGTGCAGACCATGCTGCGCGCATGAAGTGGGGTGCGCCTGAATCCTGCGGCCGCGCAAAAAACCGGATTTCAGCAGTGCGCCAGGGCCTGCGCGTTAGCCTGCAAGCTGGCCTTCTCCGCCCGTGATTCCGATGACCGTCGCCGGCCTTGCCTCGCTGTTCCTGACGCTCGCCACGCTCGCTGCCGTTCCCAGTGTGAGCGTGCTGACGGTGGTCGCCCGCGCCGCTGCGGGCGGATTGACGCATGGCGCGTTGGCCGCGCTCGGTGTGGTGGTGGGCGACGTGATCTACATCCTGATTGCGCTGTTTGGCCTCACCGCGCTGATGGAACTGATCGGCCCGTGGGTGCACGTTCTGCGTTGGGCCGCTGTGTTGTTGCTCGGCCTGTTCGCGTGGTCGCTGTGGCGCGCGCCGCCCGTCGCCGGCGTCGAAACTGCGCCGGCCGGACGCGGCGCCAGCTTCGCCGCCGGGCTGCTGGTGACGCTGGCCGACGCCAAGGCCATCGTGTTCTATCTGGTGCTGTTTCCGGCCTTCGTCGAGGTCGGCTCATTGGCTGCGGATGACATGCTGGCGGTGCTGCTGGTGGCGGTCCTGGCGGTGTTTGGCGCGAAGATGGTCTGGGCATTCGCCGCGCAGGAGGCCGTGCAGCGCATCGGCGCCGGCCGCACCCGCTGGATCAACCGCGGCGCGGCGCTGGTGCTGGCGGGGGTTGCGGTGTTGGTATTGCTGGGCGGTGTGACCATGCTCATGTGATGACGCCGCCGGACGCGCGCCCGGCGGCGGTGGGCTTACAGCTTGACACCGCCCGAGGCTTCGATGCGTTGACCATTGATCCAGCGGTTGTCGTCGGCCAGCAATGAGGCCACGACTCCGCCGATGTCGTCCGGCAGTCCGACGCGTCCCAGCGCGGTCTCGCCCGCGATGGCGTTCTTCACCTCCGGGGTGTCGCGCACCAGACCGCCGCCGAAGTCGGTTTCGATGGCGCCCGGTGCGAGCGTGTTGACCGTGATGCCACGCGCGCCCAGTTCCTGCGCCATGTAGCGCGTGAGCACCTCGACGCCACCTTTCATCACGGCGTAGGCGGCAAAGCCCGGCATCGAAAAGCGCGTGAGCCCCGACGAGACATTGAGAATGCGTCCGCCGTCGTTGAGCAGCGGCAGCAGCGTCTGCGTGAGGAAGAACGGGCCCTTGAGATGCACGCGCATCAGCTCGTCGAACTGCGCCTCGGTGGTGTCGGCATAGCTGGTGTAGGTGCCCATGCCGGCGTTGTTCACCAGAAAGTCGAAGCGTTCGCGCTGCCAGTGCTGCTGCAGCGCCTGGCGCACATCGGCTGCAAAGCGGGTAAAGCTGCTGCTGTCGCCCGCGTCGAGTTGCAGCACGGCAGCCTGTGCGCCGAGCGTGTTTACTTCGGCGGCGGTGGCTTCGGCCTCGGCGCGCTGGCTGCGGTAGGTGATGATCGAGTGCACGCCGCGTCGGGCAAGGTGCAATGCCATGCTGCGGCCAAGGCCGCGGCTGCTGCCGGTGATGAGGGCGATCGGGTTCATGTCGGGCTCCGTGAGTCGTTGAACGAAAGGCGCTGGAACAAGGCAGAGGAGGCTCGTCCAGCCACGGGGCCAGTGTATTGATGCGTTTAAAGCAGATAAATCGTCTGAATGTTGAAATTCTGTTCGCAAAAAATGGACAATTGCGCCTCGGACCATCAACGAAAGGAGCTGGCCCATGGACCAGATCGAATCCATGCGCATCTATGTGCGGGTCGCCGAGCTGGGCGGCTTCACCGCCGCGGCAGACGATCTGGGGCTGCTCAAGACCTCGGTCTCGAACGCCATCCGGCAGCTTGAGGGAAAGATCGGCACGCGCCTGCTGCACCGGACAACGCGCAAGGTACAGATGACGCAGGACGGTCAGCTCTACTACGAGCGGTGCAAGGATCTGCTGGCGGATCTCGACGAGTTGCACACGCTGGTGGGTTCGAGCGGGCCGTCGGACGTGCGCGGGCGCTTGCGGGTGGACTTGCCGCTGGCCGCGGCGCGCGATGTCGTCATTCCGCAGTTGCCGGCTTTTCTGCAGCGCCACCCGGAGCTTGATCTGGAACTGAGCAGCACCGATCGGCGCGTGGACATCGTGCGTGAAGGTTTTGACTGCGTGCTGCGGGTGGGCGCCATCGGTGAGCAGAACGTGGTGGCCGTGCCGCTGGGCGAACTGCACCAGATCAACTGCGCCAGCCGCGAATACCTCGCCACTCATGGCGTGCCGCAGTCGCTGGACGACCTCGCCGGGCATCGCCTGATCGAGTACGCGCAGACGTTGGGCAGCCGGGCTGCGGGCTTCGAATATGTACCGGCGCCGGGCGAGGCTTCGGTGTTCGTGCCGATGTCAAGCGCGCTGACGGTGAACAACTCCGACGCCTACCGCCAGGCCTGCCTGGCCGGGCTGGGTATCGTGCAGATGCCCAGCTACGGCGTGGTGCAGCAACTGGCCGACGGCACGCTGGTCGAAATCCTGCCCGAATATCAGCCCCCGCCGTTGCCGGTAACGCTGATCTATGCCCACCGCCGCCACCTGCCACTGCGCGTACGCGCCTTCATCGACTGGCTGCGCCCGATTCTGACCGAGCGACTGGGTACGCGCGCTGCGTGAATTTCCCTGTGCCGGCAGCCATCACCTCTCAGGCTTGCGCCATGCCAGGCGCCTAGAGTCCTTGCGACGCCCAGTGGAGGCGTGACACTGCAAGGAGGTTTGCCATGACCGGTACGAATTCTCTGCTGTTCGAACTCAATGCGCATGGCGTTGCGCTGGTGACGCTCAATCGCCCGGCGGTGCATAACGCCATCGACCCCGACATGCTCGAACGGCTGTCGAACGTGCTGGCCGATGTCGCGGCCGACGACGCGGTGCGGGCCGTGATCCTGACGGGTGCCGGGGAGACGGTGTTCTCGGCCGGCGCCGACATCCGCTACCTGAATCACGCCTCGCCGCTGGCCGTGCGCGAACTGGCGATGCAGGCGGTGCGCGTTACCGGCCAGCTTGAGAATCTCGGAAAACCGACGGTGGCGGCGCTCAATGGCCACACCTTTGGCGGCGGGCTGGAGATTGCCGAAGCGTGCATGTTGCGCGTGGCGGTGGAAGGCGCGCGGCTCGGGCACCCGGAGGTGCGCATCGGCGCTGTGGCCGGCTTCGGCGGCACGACGCGACTGGCGCGGCTGGTCGGCAAGGGGCGCGCGGCGGAGATGCTGCTGACCGGCCGCGCGATCGACGCCGACGAGGCCTTGCGCATCGGGCTGGTCACTGCCGTGGTGCCGCCTGCTGCGCTGATGCATGAGGTCGGCACCTTGCTCGACAGCGTGCTGGCGCAATACCCGACCGCCGTGCGCCTGACCTGGGAGGCGCTGCACCGCGGCCTCAACCTGTCGCTGGAAGAATCCGCCATGCTCGGCGCCGACTACTTCGGGCTGGCCGCCACCACCACCGAATTCCGCCAGGGCACGCGACGTTTTCTGGACAAGGGCGCGGTGCGCGAGCCCGCACATTGAGGTCACAGGCGTGGCTCAGGCACGCCAGAATGGCTTGTCGGCCTCGCGCAGCGCGTCTTCGCGGCGGATACCGATGTCGCGCAGCATGCGTTCATCCAGCCGCGCGAGCACGGCGCGGCAGCGGGCGCGGTGGCGCATTCTGCGCAATGCGTGGAGGAGGCGGCGCAAGGCGGGCATGCTGGTTTCCGGACGAAGTGGACTTCATGTTCCGGTCGCGCTGGCGGGCTTGCGTGAAATCCCTTGTCGCGGCGCCTAGCGCGCCTCAACCCGCGGACGGCGGCGTCTGCGATGCTTGTGCCGGGCGGCATACTTGCCTGGATCGAACGGGAGAAATTTGATGACGACGCACAACACGATCGCGCAGGGGTTTGGCGCCGACACCGACGAGCGCATGCCGATGTTGCCGCTGGACACGCTGGATGCGGCGCAGCGCGTGGCGGCCGACGCGTTGATGGCCGGGCCGCGCAAGGGGGTGAAGGGGCCGTTCATTCCGCTGCTGCGCAGCCCGAAACTGCTCGACGGGCTGGCCCGTACCGGCGAGACCTTGCGATTCGGCTCGGTGCTGCCCAAACGCGTGACCGAGTTCGTGACGCTGGTCGTGGCGCGCCACACGGCCAACCAGTTCGAGTGGGCGATCCACCACCCGCTGGCGTTGGAGGCCGGCACGGCACGCGAGACGCTGGACGATCTGGCGGTGGGGCGTTGGCCGTGTTCGATGTCGGCGGATGAATCGGCCGCGTGGGATTTCACGCGCGAAGTGCTCGATCACCATGGCGTGTGTGACGCCACTTACGCCGATGCCTTGGGCCGCTGGGGAGAGCAGGGCGTGGTCGAGCTGACCGCGTTGATCGGCTATTTCGTGTGCGTGTGCTGGGTCATGAACGTGGCGCGCACGCCGGCGCCGAGTGTGCCGGCGGGCGGGGCGCTCAAACCGTTTCCGGGCTGAGCGCGGACGGCGCAGTGCTGCCTTCTCGGGCGGAGTTAGTATGTCAGCTCGCTTCCGGTGTCTGGAAGAGGTGCAGGGCAGGAGGTGTGCGATGAAGTTTTCGCGTGGTTTGATGGGTTTTGCAGCGTGTGGGGCACTGATCGTGCTGACGGGCTGTGTGGTGCAGGGCGACACGGTGTCCGCAAAGGGGCCGGGCCAGCAGGGCGTCGGGATTCCGCCGGGGCACATGCCGCCGCCGGGTAAGTGCCGCATCTGGCATCCCGGCATGCCGCCGGGTCAACAACCTCCGCCGGGGGATTGCCGTGATCTGATGCATCGGGTTCCCCCCGGTGCGGAACTGGTGCGGGGCTAAGCGTTTCCAGACCGGCGGTGATACCGCCGGTTTTCATTTCAGGGGTGTGTGATGTGCCGCGGCCGTCACGGCCGGGCTTCCGTGTCCGGCGATTCCGGCGCGTCGCGCTTGGCCCGCTGCGCCAGGGTTTCGGCGTAGAAGCCGCGGATGCGCGTGGCGAAAGCCTCGATCGAGTGATCGGCGGCAAATGTCAGTGCGTTGTCGGCCAGCTCGCGGCGCAGCTCTTCATCGGTGAGCAGTTCAGCCACGCGTTCTCCCCAGCGCGCGTGGCTTTCGGGCGTCTTGAAGCCGTTGTGGCCGTCGCGCACGACGTCGTCAATGCCGCTTGAACGCACCGCGACCACCGGCAGGCCGGCGGCCATGGCTTCGAGAATGACCATGCCCTGGGTTTCGGACTTTGACGCGAACACGAACACGTCACCCAGCGCGTACCACTTTGACATGTCTTCGGGCGGCACCGCGCCGACCAGCGTGAAGCACGTCTGCAGACCGAGGCGGTCGATGCGCGCCTGCAGGCGCTGGCGGTCGTGGCCGTCGCCGATCATCAGCATGCGGAAGGGCTGCTTGCAGCTGCGGCGCAGGCGCTGAATCGCGTCGATCAGGAAGTCGATGTTCTTCTCGTCGGACAGACGCGACACGCTGACCAGCACGCGCTCGTCACCGATGCCGAGTTCGCTGCGCAGGCGCTCGACTGCGGCGGGGTCGACGTCGCGCAGGCGCTCGTATTCGATGCCGGTGGGCTGCACCAGGGTGGGCGTGGTCACGCCGATCATGCGCAGGTATTCCTCGGTCGAGTCGGTCGGCACCACGATGCCGTCGCAGCGGTTGGCAAAGCGCCGGATCAGCACGTGCGAGATCAGGTTGCGAAACAGCGCGCCGGGCAGCGGCACGAAGTGGGCGTAGTGCTCGAGCCGCGTGTGATACGTGTAGATCACCGGCACCTTGAGGCGCCGTGCGACGAAGACGCCGAGCCAGCCGAGCCAGAACGGGTGGTGTACGTGAATGATGTCCGGCGCGAATTCGCGCACGCGGCGGCGAATGAACGGCAGGAAGGGATTGGCGATGCGGAATTCGCGCCGCTCGCCGAGCGCGAGCAGTGACGGCACGCGCAGCACGTCGGCCTCGCGCTCGGGCTGGCGGCGGTAGCGCGGCGCGATGACCATTACCGCGTCGCCGAGAGCGCTCAAGCCGGCCTTCAGGCGCGCAATGGAGATCGGCACGCCGCCGATGAAGGGCAGGTAGTTGTTGGTGAACATCGCCACGCGCAGTGGCCGCGTGAGCCACGGCGTGGCGTCGACGTCGTAGTCCGGGTAGTAATTGCGGCCGACGAAGATCGCGCTGTGCAGCTTGAGCGCGATCAGCGCAAAGGCGGCGACGATCAGGAAGAAGTTGACGAAGCCCACGTAGAACAGCGAGTAGACGAAGAACCACAGGCTTTCGAGCTGTTTGAGGATGGGGTGCTCACCCACTTCGACGCGTTCGACCTGATGGGTCACCGAGCCGTCGGCGCGCTTGTCGACGCGCACGAAGTGGTAGTAGCTCTCTTCATCATTGAGCACCAGACCGCCGGCGCCGCCGGTGACGATGAACAGCGTATCGCCGATGCGCTGCTCGTCGTAGAGCGCGAGGTTGGTGGAGAACACCATGTCGATGCGGTGGCGCTCGACGGCGGCGAGCAGCGCATCGCGGAAATCGTCGGGCAGGTAGTCGTCGTCGGTGGCGAGCAGCGGCTCGTCGGCCGGCCGCAGCACCGGCTTGCCGATGAAGATCAGGCGCGCGGCGCTGGTGTCGTTCTCGAGCAGGTCGTCCATCCAGCGCAACTGCCAGCCCCACGGCGTCTTGCCGGTGCCGTCGAGGAAGATCATCCGCGTGTCGCCGAAGCGCAGCGTGTAGAAGTGCGGGCCGAAATGCTCGTAGAAACGGAAGCTGCCGAAGTTGCTGAACTCGTTTTCGCCAAAGGTCAGCAGCCACGGCACGGACAGCCGCCCCAGCGTGCCCTCGAGCGCGCGGTACTTGTCTTCGCCGCCGCCGCTGACGGCATTGCCGGCCGACACCACGAAATCCACTCCGGCGTTGCGGATCATCGGCACGAAGCGCCGCTCGAAGATGCTGACGGAATTTTCGATGTTGCCGACTACCGCAAAGCTGAACGACTCGCGCTCGCCCAGGGCATCGCGGATGTGCTCGACCTGCTGGGTGTGCAGGGCCCGCAGATCGGGCAGCATGAAGTTCAGATAGGCCTTGTAGCCGAGCATCGCGGCGATGATCAGCAGGCAGGCGTAGTAGGTCAGGCGGCGTCGCAGCGGGCGGCTCATGCGTTCTCCGTTGCGCTGCGCGCAAGCCGGCGGCCGAGCAGCACCAGGCCGATCAGCATGCCGATGTGAATGGTCAGAAAGCGCCACGCCAGCGTCACCAGAACCAGCTCGCCCGGGCCCAGCACGTTGGAAAAGAAGGCACCGAACACGCCTTCGGAAATGCCTGCCGCGCCGGGTGTCGGAGCAAAGTACATGACGAAGGTGGTGACCAGCGCCAGCCCGGCCGTGGTCAGCCAGGCAGTGTCGTGGCCGAGCGCGCCGACCAGCAGCGCCGGAAAGCTGAACAGGCAGGCGAGGAACAGCAAGGTGCTGCCCACCGACAAGGCGACCAGATGCGGCGGGCCGGAAAGGTACTCGCCAAAGCCGGCGGCAAAGCGTCGCATCTCGCGCCGCAGCGCAAACTGCAGCCGCCAGTGACGATGCGCGCCCACCAGCCCGGCGCGGCGCAGGCCGCCCAAAATGCTGCTCACGGGTACGATCAGCCAGCGCGTGCGCAGCACCACAACGGCGAAGAACAGCACGTAAAGAGCGACCAATGTGGCGAGTATCGGCGCGATGCGCGCCAGCAGCGCCTCGCCGTCCGACGGCGCGCCGAAGACCAGGAACAGCGGCGTTCCGACGAAGATGACGGCGGTGGCGAGCACCGTGCGCAGCGTGGTTGCGGCGGTGGCGTGGCCTACCGGTACACCGTGTTCGCGCAGCATCCACACCTGCGCGACGCCACCCCCGGTGGCCATTGGCGTGACGTTGGAGAAGAACAGGTTCACGAACACCAGGCGCGCCATCGCCGCGGGCGGAATGCTGTGCCCGAGCGCGCGCAGCGTGTAGTGCAGGCGCAGCCCGTCGGACACGAAATACAGCGCCAGCAAGCCGGCCGTAGCGGCGAGCACCGACGGTGCGAGCAGGCGGCTATCGAAGCTGAATTCGCGCCCGGCGAATTGGTCGAACACCGCCCACGCGCCGGCAACGGAGAACGCCACGAAGAGCGCCCCGAACAGGATCAGGCGACGTCGTGGCGAAGAGTCGGCAGGGCGGCTTTGCGGCGTTTCCATTGCGGGCATGATACCGGCGCGGATGGCGCCATCCGGGGTAGAGTGCGCATCGCTCTGCCACTGTTTTGTATGAGAGGGTTTCGATGAGTCCGTTGTTCACTCCGCTGCGCCTCGACGGCTTGCAGCTTGCCAACCGCATTGTGGTGGCGCCGATGTGCCAGTACTCCGCCGAAGACGGCTGCGCGACCGACTGGCATCTGATGCATCTGGGTCAGATGGCCATGTCGGGTGCCGGCATGCTGATTCTGGAAGCCACCGCGGTGCGCGCCGAGGGGCGTATCTCGCCGCAGGATCTGGGCCTGTATTGCGATGCCAACGAGGCCGCGCTGGCGCGCGTGGTCGGCGCCGTGCGCAGGTACGCCGATCTGCCGCTGTGCGTGCAGCTCGCGCATGCCGGACGCAAGGCCTCGAGCCGCGCACCGTGGCTGGGAGGCTCGATGGTGCCGGCGGACGAGGGCGGCTGGCAGCCGCTGGCGCCGTCGCCGCTGGCGCATGGCAAGGAAGAGCCGCCGCCGGCCGAGTTGGACGGCGCCGGCTTGCGTGAGATTCGTGATGCCTTTGTTGCCGCTGCGCAGCGTGCCGCGCGGCTGGGCCTGGACGCCATCGAGCTGCACGCGGCGCATGGCTATCTGCTGCACCAGTTCCTGTCGCCGCTCTCGAATCAGCGCACGGACAGCTATGGCGGCTCGCTGGAGAACCGCATGCGCTTTCCGCTGGAAGTGTTCGACGCGGTGCGCGCGGTGTTCCCTGCGGGCAAGCCGGTCGGCGTGCGCATCTCGGCCAGCGACTGGGTGGACGGCGGATGGGACGTGACGCAGAGCCTGGAGTTTGCCGCGGCACTGGAGGCGCGCGGCTGCGCCTTCATCCATGTATCCAGCGGCGGTCTGTCGGTGGAGCAGAAGATTCCGCTCGGGCCGGGCTATCAGGTGCCGTTCGCGAAGCAGGTTCGGCAACAGGTGAAGATGCCGGTGATCGCGGTCGGCCTGCTGACCGAGCCGGAGCAGGCCGAGGCGATTATTGCAAACGGCGAGGCCGACATGGTGGCGCTGGCGCGCGGCATGCTGTGGGACCCACGCTGGCCGTGGCACGCGGCAGCCAAGTTGAGCGGCACGGTGAAGGCGCCCCCGCAGTACTGGCGCTGCGAGCCACGCGAGTTCAAGGGTGTGTTCGGCGACACCACGACTGGCCAAAGGTAAAAGCAAAAGCCCCGGATTCCGGGGCTTTTGCTTCGTATGTTAGTGCTTCGCTGCGCTCGCAATGACAGGCATATCAGCCACGCAGGCTCGACGTGATCTGCGCCAGATCGACGGTGCGCGCCTTCTCGGCGATCTGGCCGGCATATTGTTGTTGCAGGCCTTTTGCCTGGCCGAACCATTCGGTGAACTCGGCCTTCAGCGCGGCGGTGTCGAGCTTGCGACCACCGCCGTAGTAGCTGACCGCGATCTTGCCGATGGCGTAGGTGGTGGCGAACGAGAAGGCGGCGCCCGTGGCGGTGCCGCCGACGCCGCGACCCAGCCCGCCGAAGACCTTGCCAAGCAGGCCGCCGACCAGCTTGCGGCCGATCTGCTCGACGTACTGGCCGGTCATGCCGACGCCGGCTGCGGCGAGGAAGTCGGTGATGTGACCGCGGTCCAGCTCGTAGCCGTGGTTCTTGCCGATGCGATACACCAGCCGCAACTGCAGCGGAATGATGGCCATCGAGGCCATGGACTGCGGCAGCAGCTCGAGTGCGCCGTTGAGGATGGACGCGTTGAGGATCATGCGGTCGAGTTCGGCACGATCCGGCCCGCTGGCCGCAGCGGCGACCGGCGCGACTTCGGTCGGCAGGCTGCCGGCGACCGGCGCTTCGGCGACCTCTTCGGCCTGATGCACGGTGGCTTCGGCCTGGCCGTGGTCGAGCTTCAGCGCGGTTTCCAGGCGCTGCAGGAAAACGGTTTCGGCGGCGTCATGGCGGCCGTCGGCCTCGACCACGCCGACCGCCATTTCGAAGGCCAGCTGGCGCAGTTCGACGCTGTCGAGCGCAGCGGCGGCGTCTTCGAGGCTGGCGCGGCCGAGCAGCACGTCCTGGTAGAGCTTCATGAAATCGATGTCGGCTGCGTCCCCGAGCGATTCGGTTACGCGGCGCACGTGTTCGCGCTCGGCGCTGTCCTTGCGTCCGTCGGCGAAGGCGGCCATCAGGCTGATGGTGACGATGGCGCGGGCGTGTTGCGGGTTCATCGGGTGTCCTCGTGAGGTGGGTGTTCAAAGCCTAAACAAGACTGCATCAGGAATTCATTTGTTCAACTGCTGCGCAACAGCGTGGCGGGTGTCAGGCGCAGCTGGCGCATCAGCCAGTGCGCCCCCAGTGTCAGTGACACGCTGGCGACGGTGAAGGCCACGGCTGCGCCGGGCCACCAGGTGATGGGGGTTTCGAGCCCGATGCGCCAGTGCAATAGCATGGCTGCCAGCGCGCCACCGGCCAGCGACGCGAAGGCCGAAGTGACCAACGCGAGCAGCAGATACTCGAGGTGCAGACTGGCGCGAATGGCCGACAGGCGCGCGCCGAGCGTATGCAGCAGGGTGGCCAGATAGACCTGCCGAACGCGGTTGGCGGTGACCACGCTGACCAGCACCAGCAGGCTCGCCAGCAGCGTCACGCCACCGATGGCGGCCAGACCCGCGGCGGCACCGCCGAGCAGCGAGCGCGCTTCGGCCAGCAATGCGCCGGTGCGCACGGTGACGACGTTGGGTTGCTCGGCGGCGATGCGGTTTTGGGCGGCGAGCGCTTCACCCGCGTCCATCCAGGCCATGCCGACGTAGCGGGTGATGAAGGGGTCGAGCGCGCCGTCGGAGAAGATGGCCTCCAGCCACAGCCGCGACTGAAAACGTCGCTGACCGTAGATGGCAACCAGTTCGGCCTCAAGCGGCTGACCGCCGATGTTGAATGTCAGCCGGTCGCCGACCTGCAGGCCGAGCTGGTCAGCCTCGCGGTCTTCCATTGCCACCACCGGCGGGCCGGCGTAATCGGCCGGCCACCAGGCGCCGCTGCGCAGCACGACATCGTCGAAGTTGTCCTGCAGGTGGCTCATCTTGTGTTCGTCGCGCGCTTCGCGGCGGCGCTGCGGATCACTGCTGTCGGCCAGCGCTTCGTCGCCGACACGCGCCAGACGGCCGAGCACCAGCGGCGCGACGGACAGGCGTTCGAGGCTGGGCGACTCGCGCAACAGGGCTTCGAAATCGGCTCGCTGGGTGGGCGAGACGTCGTAGAACACCAGCGCCGGCGCGTTCTCGGGCACCGTGTCGTCGATGGTCTGCAGCAGCGCCAGCACGACCAGCGTCGAGGCCACCAGCAGCGTCATGGCCGAACCGAGCGAGAGCAGCGTCGGGCGCAGCGGCGAGTCGTTGCGATACAGGCCGGACAGCGCAAGCCGCAGCGCGAAACGGCCCGACAGACGCGGGTCGTCGGCAAAGCGTCGGGCCAGCGCGCGAAGGCCGCGCACGACGCCTTCGAGCAGACCCAGCAGCGCCAGCAAGGCGACGACAAAGGCCGCACCGAACAGCGGGTCGGGCATGGCGAAGATGACCAGCAGCGCGACCGCGGCGGCGCCGGCCAGCGTGGCGTTGCGCCAGCGCGCGGGCAGATGCGTTTTCACGCCTGAAAGCCCGCGGAACAGCGCGGCGGGGCTGACCGACAGCGCTCGCCCGAGTGCCGGCAGCGCGAACACCAGCGCGGTGAGCACGCCGAACAGCCAGGCCACGGCAAGCGGCGCGGCCAGCGCGGCCCAGGTCGATTGCAGCGGCAGGCGCTCGGCCATCAGGCTGCCGCCGGCCAGCGCGAGGGCGCCGCCGGCCATTACGCCGACCAGACTTGCCGCGGCGGCGAGCATGCCGATCTGCAGCAGCACGAGGGCCGTGAGGCGGCCGTCGCGCAGGCCGACCGCGCGCAAGGTGGCGAGCGTGCCGAGCTTGCCCTGCAGCCAGGCCTGCACGCTGTTGAACACGCCCAGCCCGCCGATGAACAGCGCGGAAAAGCCGATCAGCAATACGCCCGAACCGATCTGGCCGAGCACTTCGCCGAGGCGCGCGTTGCGTTCGGTGAAGGTACGAATTTCGGCTTCGGACTGCGGATGCGCGTCCATGAAGGCTTCGCGCCAGTCGCCCGGTGCGATGTCGCTGCGCGCACGGTAGCGGAACTCCGGCCGCGCGCCGGGCGCGAGCAGACCGGTGGCCTCCAGCGCCTCGGCGCCGATCAGCACCGGCGGGCCGCGCCAGTCGGCATTGAGGCTGCGGTCGGGCTGGCGCAGTGTGATGGCGCGCACTTCCATCTCGGTAAAGCCCACTTCGATGCGGTCGCCCACCGTGAGATCCAGCCGCGAGGCCACCGCCGGATCGATGGCGAGGCCGTGCACGCCGTCGCGCGGCGCCAGCACTTCAGTCAGGCTGGCGGCGGGTTCGAGCACGAGCTCACCGACGAGCGGATAGGCCTGATCAACGGCCTGCAGCTCGACGAGCTGGGCGTCGCCGGCTTCGCTCATCAGCATGGTGCGGAATTCGACCAGACGCGAGACCGTGCCGCGCTCGCTCATCCACGTGACGATGTCGTCGTTCAGCGGCGCGCGGCTGCGTACTTCGACGTCGCCGCCAAACAGCGCGCGGGTATTGGCGAGCAGCGTGTCGCCGACCTGGCGGTAGATGCCGCCGCTGGCGGCGATCAGCGCCACGCCCAGCGCCAGGCAGGCGCAGAACACCCACAGCGTGCGGCTGGCGCCGCGCAGGTCGCGCCAGGCCAGCTCAAGCAACATGCGCACGGGCGCCTCCGGCGTCTTCGACCAGGCGGCCGTCGGTGAGCCGCAGCACGCGGTCGCAGCGGCGCGCGAAGTTCATGTCATGCGTAACCAGCACCAGCGTCGTGCCGGCCTCGCGGTGCAGATCGAGCAGCAGTTCGCCAATGGCGCCGCCGGTGCGGTCGTCGAGGTTGCCGGTGGGTTCGTCGGCGAGCAGCAGCTTCGGCGCATGCACCAGTGCGCGGGCGATGGCGACGCGCTGCTGCTCACCGCCGGAGAGTTCGGTGGGGTGGTGATGCAGGCGGGCGCCGAGGCCGACCTGTTCGAGCATGGCGCGGGCGCGTTCGCGGGCGTCGCGCCGGCCGGCGATCTCCAGCGGCAGGGCGGCGTTGTCGAGCGCGGTGAGGCTGGGTACGAGATGGAAGGACTGGAACACGATGCCCATGCGGTCGCGCCGCAGGTCGGCCAGCGCGTCGGAATCGAGACTGTCGAGCGCTACATCATCGAAGAACACGCGACCGGCGGCGGGGCGTTCGAGCCCGGCGAGCAACAGCAGTAGCGAGGTTTTGCCCGAGCCGGACGGGCCGGCGATGGCAATGCGCTCGCCTGCGGCGATGTCGATATTCACGCCGCGCAGGATGTCGATGCGCGTGGATTCGAGCGTGTAGTGCATGGAGAGATCTTGCAGTCGGATCATCGGGCGCTCTTGTGAGGGGACGCGGTACGGACTGCGGGATGCTGCTTTGGTTCGGCGCGGCCGCACGCGGAAGCGGCGTGCGAGGCCGTTTCGCGGGCATGCGGGGGCGGGGTGTAGCGCGCCGCGATGGCACTCGACCAGCCTGCTCGGCAGGCTGATGGCGGCGCTCAAAGAGTGGTCAGAAGTCGCGCATGAGGCCCAGATACCAGGCCGCTTGCCGGGGCTTGTCGCGGATGCGTTCGATGACTGCCCCGCCCGCGTCGCGCGCTTCGTAGCGCAGTTCGCGATAACGCGTTTCACGGTAGCCCATACGCGCACTCCAGGCGTCGCCCAGCCGCAGGCTGACACCGGCACCCAGCACTACGCCGGGGCGCCAGCGCTTTTCGTCGTAGGTGCTGTCGGGGCTGGACCATTTGCGCTCGTGGATTCGCCCCACGGCAATGCCGGCCTCGGCAAACACGGCGAATCGATCCGACAGGTGATAGGCCGGTTGCAGCGTGAAGCTAGCGGAATAGGGGATGTCGTAGCGCAGGGACGCCGGTTCGCTCGGGATGCGTAGCCGCCACCGCGTGTCGCTGACCGCGAGGCGGGCTTCGACCGCGAGCGAGAAATCCGGCGAGAGGCCCCAGCGGTGGCCGGCGAACACCGCGCCCGCGCTGCCGCGGGCGCGGTTGACGAAGCTGCTGCCGGGCGTGCCGTCCGGTTCGTAGTAGTGCGGCTCGAAGCGCAGGCGCTCGCGTGCCACCTCGATACCGCCATAAAAGCCTTCCGCACTGGCATTGGCTGACATCAGCATGCCGGCCGCCAAGCTGCCGATGAGTATGGTTGGGAATCGCATCGAGGGACCTTCCGTTCGTGACCTGACGCGATGATAGGCGTGGCCTGGAGTGGGTGTCCATGCATGGTTTGAAGGGCTGTCGATACCTGGGGTATCGGATCAAGCGATATTTTGTGTTCTTATCAAAGCCGCCATTTGCCTTTAACATGCATGCCACACAATTCCCTGCGCCGTTTACGGCTAGGCTGCGGAATGATTGCCTGCGGGGGGTTTTCCGCATGGCTACCGGAAAGCGCCGTCGTCTGGTGCGCTCCGGCAAGGTGTTCGCCGTCCGGGGCGCGTCACATGACACGCCGCGGACTGATCCGGAAGCCCTTCGGCTGGCCGGATCCGGTATTGAACTGAACGTTTATGGAGAATGACATGGCTAAAGTTGGATTCATTGGTCTCGGCATCATGGGCGCCCCGATGGCGGGCCACCTGCAGGCAGGCGGTCATCAGCTGTTCGTGCACGACGTCAAGGCCCCGCCGGCCGACCTGATCAGCGGCGGTGCGACGGCTTGCGCCAGCGGCGCCGAAGTGGCCAAGAACGCTGACATCATCATCACGATGGTGCCGGATACTCCCCATGTCGAAGCCGTGTTGTTCGGCGAAAACGGCGTGGCCGCCGGTCTGTCCAAGGGCAAGATCGTGGTCGACATGAGCTCGATCTCGCCGATCGCCACCAAGCAGTTTGCCAAGCGCATCAACGAGCTGGGCTGCGAGTACATGGACGCCCCGGTGTCGGGTGGTGAAGTCGGTGCGAAAGCCGCTTCGCTGACGATCATGGTTGGTGGTTCCGACGCGACCTTCGCAACGGTCAAGCCGCTGTTCGAAATGATGGGCAAGAACATCACTCTGGTCGGCGGCAACGGCGACGGTCAGACCACCAAGGTGGCCAACCAGATCATCGTGGCGCTGAACATCCAGGCTGTTGCCGAGGCGCTGCTGTTCGCCTCCAAGGCCGGTGCAGACCCCGCGAAGGTGCGTCAGGCGCTGATGGGTGGCTTCGCCAACTCGCGCATCCTGGAAGTGCACGGTGAGCGCATGGTCAAGCGCACGTTCAACCCGGGCTTCCGCATCGAGCTGCACCAGAAAGACCTGAACCTGGCCCTGCAAGGCGCCAAGTCCATGGGCGTTTCGCTGCCGAACACGGCCATGGCCCAGGAGTTGATGAACACCTGCGCCGCCAACGGCATGTCTGGCCTGGATCACTCGGCGCTGTGCCGTGCGGTCGAGCTGATGGCGAACCATCAGATCGCCCAGGGCTGATCGACCTATCGGGGCGGGCAGCCTGCGCCGCCCGCCCCGACGGCCGCATTCGATGAATGCGGCCGTTTGTATTTCGGGCTTCGTACGCGCGGAGTCCGGGTGCCGGACGATAGGTCTGGGTGCCAAAGAAAGGGAGGAAGTGGTTGGTCGAGGGCATCGCGGGCCGCGACCAGGTGTGATCCGGCGCGTGGCGTCGGCAACGTGGTCGTCATGATGACGGCGTATGTTGCGCGAGGTCATGCAGCCGATCCAGCAATGAACAACAACGTATTCATCAGGACAACAACAATGCGACGCGAACGTAATGCCCGAATCATCGCCACACTGGGCCCGGCGAGTTCCAGCCCGGAAACCATCGAAAAGCTGTTTGAAGCCGGTGCGGACGTGTTCCGCTTCAACTTCAGCCACGGCACCCACGAAGACCACAAGGCGCGCTACGACGTAGTGCGCGAGGTCGAGCGCAAGGTCGGTCGTCCGATCGGCATCCTGGCCGACCTGCAGGGCCCGAAACTGCGCATCGGCACCTTTTCGGCTGGCCGCGTCGTGCTGCAGTCCGACGCCGAGTTCACCCTCGACCGCGACACCACGCCGGGCGACGAGACCCGTGTCTGCCTGCCCCACCCGGAACTGTTCGAAGCGGTCGCGGCAGGTCAGTCGCTGCTGCTCGACGACGGCAAGCTGCGCCTGCAGGTGCTCGACAGCAACGGCACGCAGATTCGCACGCGCGTGGTCACCGGCGGCCCGCTGTCGGACCGCAAGGGCGTGAACGTGCCCGACGCCGTGCTGCCGATTCCGGTCCTGACCGAAAAAGACCGTCGCGACCTCGATTTCGCGCTGTCGCTGGGCGTGGAATTCGTGGCGCTGTCTTTCGTTCAGCGTCCGGAAGATCTGCACGAGGCCCGCGAGATCATCGGTGGCCGTGCGCTGCTGATGACCAAGCTCGAGAAGCCGCAAGCGCTTGATCACCTCGACGAGATCGTGCGTCTGTCCGACTCCGTCATGGTTGCGCGTGGCGACCTCGGCGTTGAGCTGCCGCCGGAGCAGGTGCCGAGCGCTTCCAAGCGCATCCTGCGTGCCTGCCGCGAACACGGCAAGCCGAGCATCGTGGCAACGCAGATGCTGGAATCGATGATTTCGGCGCCGACGCCGACGCGTGCCGAAGCTTCGGACGTGGCCGGTGCCGTGTATGACGGTGCTGACTCGGTGATGCTGTCTGCCGAATCGGCCAGCGGCGCGTTCCCGGTGCAGGCGGTGGCGATGATGGACCGCATCATCCGCGAGGTCGAAAGTGATCCGCTGTATCGCACCCTGATCGACGCGCAGCATCCTGAGCCCCTGTCGACCCCGGGCGACGCGATCTGCTCCGCGCTGCGTGGCGTGACCAAGACCATTGGCGCAGCCGCGACCGTGACCTACACGACCTCGGGTACGAGCGCCATGCGCGCTGCGCGCGAGCGTCCGACGGCGCCGATCGTCGGCGTCACGCCGAGTCTTGATACGGCTCGGCGTCTGGCCTTTGTATGGGGTGTGCATGCCAAGGTGGTTGATGACGTGAGCTCGGTAACCGACATGGTGACCGTCGCGTGCAAGGTTGCGCACGAGGAAGGTTTTGCCAAGCCGGGCCAGAGCATCGTCATTGCAGCCGGTATGCCGTTCGGTATCTCGGGCAGCACCAACCTGCTGCGCATCGCGACTGTCGAAAGCTGATCTTCGACAGGGCTAACGACAAAGGGGCCGCAAGGCCCCTTTTCATTTGGTGCTGGCAAACGCTTCAGATTTTTCCCTGGTGCTTCAGGCGACTCAGCGTTTCGGAAGAAATGTTGAGGTAGGACGCCAGTTCCTTTTTGGGGATGCGGTCGAATAGCTCGGGTTGTTTGCGCAGAAAGCGGTGTACGCGCCCGGGGGCGTCGAGCAGGTGAAGCGTAATGGTGTGCGCCATGATCTCGCTCATCAGGCGCATCACTTCATATTCGAAGTGATGTTTGAGGTGCGGAATGTTGTCGATCAATGTGACCCACTGCTGCATCGGCAATTTTGCGACGCGCGCTTTGGTAACCGAGACTATGCTGTAAGGCGTGGGGGTTTTGAGGCGCCAGGCTGCGTAGCTTGTTTCCATGCTGCGCTCTTCGGTGAAGCGCAGAATCATGCGTTTGCCTTGCTGATTGGTGACGACGCGCTTGAGTACGCCGTCGAGCACGAAATACTGTTCCATTTCGTGCACGCCCTGGTGAAGCAGGAAGTCGCCCTTCTGGCAGTCCACCACCGTGAGGTGGGGCTCGAATACCGCCATTTCGGCTTCGCCCAGTTCGCGAAGAACGGCGTTTTGCCGAAGCTGGACGCGGATGATGTTTTTTTCGGGGTGCTTATCGACTGACGACATATAGGTGGCTTCGCCTGTGTCCGTCGCTCATACGACTAACGGCGTATTCTCCCGTTAAAGTTGACCGGGGTCAATGATGGCCGCTTGTGCCCCTCGCTATGATTCGCCCCGCTCGATAGGTCAGGTCTTTCAACAACCTATCGTCGGAAGTAGCTGGTATCAGGCGCCATTTCCCCGGCAACCGAAATCGGTATGTTTCGCCGCTGAATGGCTTGGTGGCCGGGAAATCCAGGTTCGCCGATGTCAGCCGCATTGCTCAACCTTAATCGACGTATCAACGAGAGAGCATTCACAATGAATACGACTACCGACACTCAATCCGAGGGTTTTCACATGCAATCCCAGGAAATGACCGACGGCTTCAATCTGCTGATTGACGCCCTGAAGGCCAACGATCTGAACACCATTTACGGTCTGGTCGGCATTCCCGTTACCGACCTCGCTCGTCTGGCGCAGTCGCGTGGCATGAAGTTCATCGGCTTCCGTCACGAAGCCAACGCCGTCAACGCCGCTGCTATCGCCGGCTACATGACCCAGAAGCCGGGTGTTGCCCTGACCGTTTCCGCTCCGGGCTTCCTGAACGGCCTCGTCGCGCTGGCCAACGCCACCGTGAACTGCTTCCCGATGATCATGATCTCGGGTTCTTCCGAGCGTGAAATCGTCGACCTGCAGCAGGGCGACTACGAAGAGCTGGATCAGCTCAACGCCGCCAAGCCGTACGTCAAGGCCGCTTACCGTATCAACCACGCTGAAGACATCGGCATCGCCGTTGCCCGCTCGATCCGCGCTGCCGTTTCCGGCCGCCCGGGTGGTGTGTACCTCGACGTTCCGGCCGAGCTGCTCGGCCAGACCATCGACGCCGTGCGCGGCGCTGAGTCCATCGTCAAGGTTGTTGACGCTGCCCCGGCTCACCTGCCGTCGCCGGCCGCCATCGACCGCGCGCTGGAAGTGCTGAAGTCCGCCAAGAAGCCGATCATCATGCTGGGCAAGGGCGCTGCTTACGCTCGTGCCGAAAGCCAAATCAAGGAATTCGTCGAGAAGACCGGCATTCCTTACCTCGCCATGTCGATGGCCAAGGGCATCCTGCCGGACAGCCACCCGTCGTCCGCGATGGCCGCTCGTTCGCTGGCCCTGAAAGAAGCCGATACCGTGCTGCTGATCGGTGCCCGCCTGAACTGGCTGCTGGCTCACGGTAAAGGCAAGACCTGGGGCGGCGATCCGGATCGCGAGTTCCCGAACAAGAAGTTCATCCAGATCGACATTTCCGCCATGGAAATGGACAGCAACGTGCCTATCGACGCCCCGATCGTCGGCGACATCGTCAGCACGATGGAACTGCTCAACGCCAAGATCGACGCCAAGTTCCCGAAAGCTCCGGCTGACTGGGTCAACCTGCTGATGAGCAAGCGTGAGCAGAACGTTGCCAAGATGGCTTCGATGCTGACCAAAGAAACCAACCCGATGAACTTCCACAACGCGCTCGGCACCATCGGCGCTGCGATCAAGGGTCGTGACATCCACCTGGTGAACGAAGGCGCCAACGCGCTGGATTACGCTCGCGCCATCATCGACATGGAAAAGCCGCGTCGTCGTTTCGACACCGGTACCTGGGGCGTGATGGGCGTTGGCATGGGCTACGCCATCGGCGCAGCGGTCGAGTCCGGTGGCCAGGTCGTCGCGATCGAGGGTGACTCGGCGTTCGGCTTCAGTGGCATGGAACTCGAAACCATCTGCCGTTACAACCTGCCGGTTTGCACCATCATCATGAACAACAGCGGTGTGTACCGTGGTTGCGACCCCAACCTCAACCCGGACAACGCCAACGACGTGCCGGTGACCTCGTTCGTCAAGAACGCGCGTTACGACATGCTGATCGAAGCGTTCGGTGGCAAGGGCTACAACGTCACGACCGTTCCGGAGCTGAAGGCTGCTCTGGAAGAGGCTCTGGCCTCGGGCAAGCCGACCGTCATCAACGCCATCATCGACGAAACGGCTGGTACCGAGAGCGGTCGTCTGACCAGCCTCAACCCGCAGTCGGGCGTCAAGAAGTAATCGGCCGTTGCGCGGCGCGAGTCGCGCACGCCGATGAGACAACGAAATTCGGGCGGTTCGGGGTTACCCGACCGCCCGGTTTTCGAAGGTCTTCATGGTTCTCCGCTTTGGGTGTAGCTACGGGGTTGTCTTGACTTCCCCGGTGGCAAGCCAATAGTATTGAAGATCGAAATGAACGCCCGCCGCTGTCGGGTGCGTTTCTTACGATCCACAGATCGCAACTCGTGCGCCCCATTCGAGGCGCATCCCAAGAAGCCCCACAGGGCATCAACTAACCTGTTTCATAAGGAAGATCATCCGTCATGAGCAAGCCGCTTGAAGGAATCAAGATCATCGACTTTACCCACGTTCAGGCCGGTCCGGCGTGCACCCAGCTGCTCGCATGGTTTGGTGCCGACGTGATCAAGGTCGAGCGTCCGGGCGCCGGTGATGTCACCCGCAGCCAACTCCGTCACGTCAAAGATGCTGACGCGCTGTACTTCACGATGCTGAACAGCAACAAGCGTTCGCTGACTCTCGACACCAAGACCCCGCAGGGTAAGGAAGTGCTTGAGAAGCTGATCAAGGAATCCGACGTCCTCGTCGAAAACTTTGGTCCGGGCGCGCTCGATCGTATGGGCTTCTCGTGGGCACGCATGCAGGAACTGAACCCGAAGCTGATCGTTGCTTCGGTCAAGGGCTTCAGCGAAGGTCACCACTACGAAGACCTGAAGGTCTACGAGAACGTTGCTCAGTGTGCTGGCGGCGCCGCTTCCACCACGGGTTTCTGGGATGGTCCGCCGACCGTTTCGGCCGCTGCGCTGGGTGACTCGAACACCGGCATGCACCTCGCCATCGGTATCCTCACGGCCCTGATGGGTCGCGAGAAGACCGGCAAGGGCCAGAAGGTCGCTTGCTCGATGCAGGATGCCGTGCTGAACCTGTGCCGCGTCAAGCTGCGCGACCAGCAGCGCCTCGACGCGCTTGGCTACCTGGAAGAGTATCCGCAGTACCCGCACGGCGAGTTCTCCGACGTCGTGCCGCGTGGCGGTAACGCCGGCGGCGGCGGTCAGCCGGGCTGGGTTCTGAAGTGTAAGGGCTGGGAAACCGACCCGAACGCATACATCTACTTCACCATCCAGGGTCATGCCTGGGCTCCGATCTGCAAGGCTCTGGGCAAGGAAGAGTGGATCGACGATCCGGCGTACAACACCGCTGAAGCTCGTCAGGACAAGATTTTCGACATCTTCGGTTTCATCGAAGAGTGGCTGAAGGACAAGACCAAGTACGAAGCGGTCGACATCCTGCGCAAGTTCGACATCCCCTGCGCTCCGGTGCTGTCGATGAAAGAGCTTTCCGAAGACAAGTCGCTGCGTGCAAGCGGCTCGATCGTCGAAGTCGCGCATCCGAAGCTGGGCAAGTACCTGACCGTTGGTAGCCCGATCAAGTTCTCGGATCTGAAGGTCGACATCACTGCTTCGCCGCTGCTGGGCGAGCACACCGACCAGGTTCTGGCCGAGCTGGGTTACAGCGCTGACCAGATCAAGCAGATGCGCGAGAGCAAAGTTACCTCGCTCTGATCGCAGATCTGCTGCAGCAGAAACGGCGCCTTCGGGCGCCGTTTTTGCTTTTTTCGGGCAGGATGCTTTTGGCCCGTGGCGCCTAATGGCTTGTGTCGCGGTGCTATAGTTGAACGGTTAGGCCGGATCTGGTTCATCGTGCGCGATGGGCTGAGCGGCAGCGCTGGGGCCGTGGGCAAACCGATATCCCTGAATTTTCGGGAGTCGTTGACTGCCGTCAATTAGTCGGCCGTGGCCGATGTGTCACAATTTGATTGTTTAGGTCGTCCGTCGCCATCCAGTGCACTTCGCCTCGAACGCTATCCAGGGGATTTTGCGTGCGAGCGTGTCGTCTGAACCTATGCACGGCGGGGCTTATTGCAGAACCTCGAATCCTGTGTTGCGTTAGCTGATTAGGAATCCAACATGAACCAGAAAGTCATCCCGATTACGGTGCAAGGGCCCTCAAAGGAACATCGGCGTAAGACGCCGAAAGGTCGTCGTGTCGATCCGAAGGCGCTGGTGGAAGTTCAGGCGCTGCTCGGTCACGAGTCCCGCCAGCGTGATCTGCTCATCGAGCACCTGCACAAGCTGCAGGATCATTTCGGCCATCTGTCGGCTGGGCACCTTGCGGCACTCGCGCAGGAAATGAAGCTGTCGCAGACCGAAGTCTATGAGGTCGCCACCTTCTATCACCACTTTGACGTCGTCCGCGAAGGCGAGCAGACCCCGGCTGCGCTGACCGTGCGCGTCTGCGACGGTCTGTCGTGTGAGATGGCCGGCGCCCAGGATCTGCTGGCTAAGCTGCCGGCCATTCTTGGCAAGGACGTTCGCGTTCTTCACGCTCCCTGTGTCGGCCGTTGCGAGCAGGCACCGGTTGCCGTGGTCCACCAGAATCCGGTGCCCAACGCCACGATCGAATCCATTCAGGCCAAAGTCGAGGCTAAGGACGTTTGGCATCACCCGGATGGTTATGCCGACTACGAGGCCTACAAGGAGCAAGGCGGCTACAGCCTGGCGCAGGAGTGCTACGGCGGTCTGCGCGACGTCGAGTCGATCATCAAGACCATGGAAGACTCCGGTCTGCGCGGTCTCGGCGGCGCCGGCTTCCCGGCGGGGCGCAAGTGGCGCATCGTGAAGGGCTTTGACGGCCCGCGTCTGATGGCAATCAACATCGACGAAGGCGAGCCCGGCACCTTCAAGGATCGCTATTACCTCGAGCGCGACCCGCACCGTTTCCTCGAAGGCGCGATGATCGCGGCGTGGGCGGTAGGCATTGAAGACGTCTACGTCTATCTGCGCGATGAGTATCACGCCTGTCGTTCGATTCTGACCGCCGAGCTCGAGAAGCTCCTGATGGAGCCGCCGGTGCCGAACATGCCGCGTTTCCACCTGCGTCGCGGTGCCGGTGCCTACATCTGCGGCGAAGAGTCCGCGATGATCGAGTCGATCGAAGGCAAGCGCGGCATGCCGCGTCTGCGTCCGCCGTACGTCGCCCAGGTGGGCCTGTTCGGTCGCCCGACGCTTGAGCACAACATGGAAACCCTGCACTGGGTGCGCGACATCGTGCAGAAGGGTGCGGACTGGTTCAGCTCGCACGGTGCCAATGGCCGCAAAGGTCTGCGTTCGTACTCGGTTTCCGGTCGCGTCAAGAACCCGGGCGTCAAGCTTGCTCCGGCCGGCACCTCGCTGCGTGAGCTGGTCGAGAATTTCTGCGGCGGCATGCTTGATGGTCAAAAGCTCTACGGTTATCTGCCGGGTGGCGCTTCGGGCGGCATCCTGCCGGAGTCGCTGGCCGACGTGCCGCTCGACTTCGATACGCTGCAGGAATACGGCTGCTTCATCGGCTCGGCGTCCGTCATCGTGCTGTCCGACAAGGACACCGCGGTCGATGCCGCGCGCAACATGATGCGCTTCTTCGAAGACGAGTCCTGCGGTCAGTGCACGCCCTGCCGCGTCGGCACCTCGAAGACGGTCAAGTTGATCGAGGGTGACAACAAGTGGGACGTTGATGCTCTGGCCGACCTGTCGCTCGTGATGCGCGATGCGTCGATTTGCGGTCTGGGTCAGGCTGCCCCGAACCCGGTCGACTGCGTGATCAAGTATTTCCCGCAGGAGCTGTCCTGACTTGGTCAGGCTGGCTCCGGAACTGATGCAGAGGAATAAACAATGAACGCGATTACCAAGAACGAAGTGATGCAATCCGACGCGCCGATGGTCACCTTCACGCTGAACGGCCGTGAAGTGAGTGGCCGTTCGGACGAGACGATTCTCGACGTTGCCAAGCGTGAGGGCATCCCCGTCCCGCACCTGTGCTACATGGATGGTCTGGAAGCCGCAGGCAACTGCCGCGCCTGTGTCGTCGAGATCGACGGCGAGCGTGTGTTGGCGCCGTCGTGCTGCCGTCACCCGTCGAACAACATGAAGGTCACGACCGACAGTGAGCGCGCCGTCAAGTCGCAGAAGATGGTGCTTGAGCTGCTGCAGTCGGACATGCCGGAGACGGAATACACCCGTCACAACGAGGTCGACTTCTGGTCCGAGAAGCTGGGTCTGGGCAAGCCGCGCTTTGCGCCGCGTGAACAGCCGGTCTTCGACTTGTCGCACCCGGCCATTGCGGTCAACCTTGATGCCTGCATCCAGTGCACGCGCTGCCTGCGCGCCTGCCGTGACGAGCAGGTCAACGACGTTATCGGTCTGTCCTTCCGCGGCGCCCACACCAAGATCGTGTTCGACATGGACGATCCGATGGGCGCTTCCACGTGCGTGGCCTGCGGCGAGTGCGTGCAAGCCTGCCCGACCGGCGCGCTGATGCCGGCGCGTGATGTCGCGCTGACGGTGCCCGACAAGCAGATCGATTCGGTCTGCCCGTTCTGCGGCATCGGTTGCCAGCTGACCTACAACGTCAAGGACAATAAGATTCTCTACGTCGAAGGCCGTGATGGTCCGGCGAACGAGAAGCGCCTGTGCGTGAAGGGCCGCTACGGCTTTGACTACGCACACCACCCGCAGCGCCTGACCAAGCCGCTGATTCGCCGCGCCGACGCGCCCAAGAGCGGTGACTTCGAGATGGATCCGGACAACGTCATGGACGTGTTCCGCGAAGCCACCTGGGAAGAGGCGCTGGAGATGGCTGGCGGCGGTCTGCGCAGGATTCGTGATGAACACGGCAAGCTGGCGCTGGCTGGTTTCGGCTCCGCCAAGGGTTCGAACGAAGAGGCTTACCTGTTCCAGAAGCTGGTGCGTGTCGGTTTCGGCAACAACAACGTCGACCACTGCACGCGTCTTTGCCACGCCTCGTCGGTTGTGGCGCTGCTTGAGGGCATCGGCTCCGGCGCAGTGTCGAACCCGGTGATGGACGTGGCCAAGGCCGAGGTCGTGATCCTGATTGGCGCCAACCCGATCGTGAACCACCCGGTCGGCGCGAGCTGGATCAAGAACGCGGTCAAGGGCGGCACCAAGCTGATCGTCATGGACCCGCGTCGTACCGACATTGCACGTCACGCTCACCGCGTGCTGCAGTTCAAGCCGGACATGGACGTGCCGCTGCTGAACTCGATGATGAACGTCATCGTCAGCGAAGGCCTGGTCGACAAGGACTTCATCGCCAGCCGCACCAGCGGTTACGAAGAGCTCGAGAAGAACGTTGCCCAGTACTCGCCGGAGAAAATGGCGCCGATCTGCGGCATCGACGCAGAGACCATCCGCTACGTTGCGCGTCTGTACGCCACCTCCAAGGCCTCCATGATCCTGTGGGGCATGGGTGTGTCGCAACACGTGCATGGCACCGACAACGCCCGTTGCCTGATCGCGCTGTCGCTGATGACCGGCCAGATCGGCAAGCCGGGTTCGGGCCTGCACCCGCTGCGCGGCCAGAACAACGTGCAGGGCGCGTCCGACGCGGGCCTGATCCCGATGGTGTACCCGGACTACCAGAGCGTCGTCGATCCGGCGATCCGCTCGAAGTTCGCCAAGGCCTGGAGCGTGACGGAAGAGTCGCTTGATCCGAAGCCGGGCCTGACCGTGGTTGAGATCATGCACGCCATCGATCGCGGCGAAATCCGCGGTATGTACGTGCAGGGTGAGAACCCGGCAATGTCCGACCCGGATGCCAACCACGCACGTCACAGTCTTGCGTCGCTGGATCTGCTGGTCGTGCAGGACATCTTCCTGACCGAAACCGCTTATCTGGCTGACGTGATCCTGCCGGCGAGTGCTTTCCCCGAGAAGGACGGCACCTTCACCAACACCGACCGTCTGGTGCAGATGGGTCGCGCGGCGATCAAGCCGCCGGGCGATGCGCGTCAGGATCTGTGGATCATCCAGGACATGGCCAACAAGCTGGATTGCGGCTGGGACTACAAGCACGTCTCCGAAGTGTTTGACGAGATGCGCAAGACCATGCCGAGCATCGGTGGCATTACCTGGGAGCGTCTGGAGCGTGAGGATGCCGTTGTGTATCCGTGCGAGAAGGAAGGTGATCCGGGTCAGCCGGTGGTCTTCGTCGACAGCTTCCCGACCAAGAGTGGCCGCGCACGCTTCGTGCCCGCGGACATCATCCCGGCGGCGGAACAGCCGGATGCCGAGTTCCCGATGGTGCTGATCACTGGGCGTCAGCTTGAGCACTGGCATACGGGGTCGATGACCCGCCGCGCTTCGATGCTGGATGCGATCGAGCCGGATCCGACGGCCCAGCTGCACCCGCTGGACATGGCCCAGTTGGGCGTTGCTCCGGGCGATCTGGTCACGATCGAGTCGCGTCGCGGCAAGGTCTCGCTTTGGGCGCGTGCCGAAGAAGGTACGCCGCGCGGTGCAGTGTTCGTGGCCTTCGCTTTCTACGAGGCGGCCATCAACACGCTGACCAACGCTGCGCTGGACCCGGCTGCCAAGATTCCGGAGTTCAAGTACTGCGCAGTGCGTGTCTCGAGCGGAGGCACCGAGCCGAAGCAGTCGAGCTACGGTGGTGGCAAGGCGCTGGAGCTCATGCACTGAGTGATTCATCCGTGGCCGGGGAAACCCGGCCAGCCATGAAAAAGCCCGGACAGATGTCCGGGCTTTTTTTTATGCCGTAAGGCCCGTCAGGCGTCAGCGACTTGCAGCACGATCTTGCCGATGTGCTGGCTCGACTCCATCAGCGCATGAGCCTTGCCGGCGTCTTCCAGGGCAAAAGTCTGATAGACCACCGGCTTGATCTTGCCACCGTCCATCAGCGGCCACACGTGCTCTTGCAGCTTGGCTGCAATGGCTGCCTTGAACTCGTCCGAGCGGGGGCGCAGCGTTGATCCGGTTACCGTCAGACGGCGGATCAGAATCTGCCCCAGCGGTACCTCGGCCTTGCCGCCGCCGAGCAGCGCGATGAACACCAGCCGGCCATCGTTGGCGAGCGCCTTGATCTCGCGGGGCACGTAGTCGCCGCCGACCATGTCGAGGATCACGTCCACACCTTTGCCCTTGGTGGCTTCCTTGACCACTTCAACAAAGTCCTGACTCTTGTAGTTGATACCGATCTCGGCGCCAAGCGACTCGCAAGCACGACATTTCTCGTCCGAGCCGGCGGTGGCGAAAACGCGATGACCCATGGCCGTGGCGATCTGGATGGCAGTTACGCCAATGCCCGACGTGCCGCCCTGCACGAGCAGGGACTCGCCCGTGCTCAGCTCGCCGCGGTCAAAAACGTTGCTCCAGACGGTGAAGCAGGTCTCCGGCAAGGAAGCGGCCTCGGTCGGCGTGTAGCCCTTCGGAATCGGCAGGCATTGCCCGGCGTGTGCGACGCAGTATTCGGCGTAGCCTCCGCCGTGCACGAGCGCACACACCATGTCGCCCTTCTTCAAATCGGTATTGCTGAAGTCGCCGTCGACGATCTCGCCTGCGACTTCCAGGCCGGGCAGGTCGGATGCTCCGGGGGGAACCGGGTAGCTGCCGGTACGCTGCAGCACGTCCGGGCGGTTCACGCCGGCAGCGAGCACACGGATCAGCACCTCACCAGGCTTGCATTGCGGCACCGGCCGTTCGCACAGTTGCAGGACCTCAGGGCCACCCGGCTGAGTGATTTCGATTGCGCGCATGATTGCGGGGCTCCTCTTAGCATGTTGGGCGCAGCGCAAGACCTTCGAGGGTCGCGTGCTGCGTCGAAAACGGCCATTATATCCGGTCGTCCGAATTGGCCCGGCGGGGGCGCTTCGTTATCCGCCGCACCTTTGCGTGATAATCCGGATTGTCAGGCTTGTCGTGCAGTGATCCGGAAATGTTGACCGGCGTCATTGATGGTCTTTTCGGCGCATGACTAAGATGCCCGCTCAAAATTTTTCGCCGCCGGTTGCCATTTTTGATGGCGCGCACGCCGGCAGGACCCGAACAAGTATTTGCGATCCCGCAAGTTTGGTATTGGAGGAGAAACCTGATGACTAAGGCGCTAGATGGCGTTCGCGTTCTTGATTTCACTCACGTGCAGTCCGGCCCGAGCTGTACTCAGCTCCTGGCCTGGTTCGGCGCTGACGTGATCAAGGTTGAACGTCCCGGTGTAGGCGATGCAACTCGCGCTCAGCTGCGCGACATTCCTGGTGTAGACAGCCTGTACTTCACGATGTTGAACCACAACAAGCGCTCGGTGACCCTGGATACCAAGAACCAGAAGGGCAAGGAAGTACTCGAGCGTCTGATCAAGCAGTGCGACATCATGGTCGAGAACTTCGCTCCGGGCGCGCTGGATCGCATGGGTTTTACCTGGGAGCGTATCCAGGAACTGAACCCCAAGATGATCCTGGCTTCGGTCAAGGGTTTCGGTCCCGGCCCTTACGAAGACTGCAAGGTCTATGAGAACGTCGCGCAGTGCACCGGCGGCTCGGCTTCCACCACTGGTTTCGAGGACGGCCCCCCGATGGTGACCGGCGCTCAGATCGGTGACAGCGGTACCGGCCTGCACCTCGCTTTGGGCGTGGTTACGGCGCTGTACCAGGCCAAGGTCACCGGCAAGGGTCAGAAAGTACTGGCCCCGATGCAGGATGCCGTGCTGAACCTTTGTCGCGTCAAACTGCGTGACCAGCAGCGCCTCGAGCGCACCGGCACCATGAAGGAATACCCGCAGTACCCGAACGGCACCTTCGGCGACGCCGTGCCGCGCGCCGGCAATGCGTCCGGCGGCGGTCAGCCGGGCTGGATTCTGAAGTGCAAGGGCTGGGAAACCGACAACAACGCCTACATTTACTTCATTACCCAGGCTGCGGTGTGGGAGTCGGTGTGCAAGGTCATCGGCAAGGACGAGTGGATCGGTGATCCGGAGTACGCCACGCCGGAAATTCGCCTGCCCAAGCTCGTGTCGATCTTTGCGACGATCGAGGAATGGACCAAGACCAAGACCAAGTTCGAGGCCATGGACATTCTGAACAAGTACGACATCCCTTGCGGCCCGATTCTGTCGATGAAGGAAATCGCCTACGAACCGTCGCTGCGTGCCTCGGGCACCATCGTCGAAGTCGACCATCCGGAGCGCGGCAAGTACCTGACGGTCGGTAACCCGATCAAGCTGTCCGGCAGCCCGACCGAGGTGACCCGTTCGCCGTTGCTGGGTGAGCACACCGATGAGGTGCTGGCGCAGCTTGGTTACGCCGCCGATGAAATCGCGGCGATGCGCACCGAGAAGACAATCTGACCGGTACGCCTGCATGCTGTCGAGAACGACCCGGCACAGGTGCTTCCTGCGCCGGGTCGTTTGCCATCAGCGTGCCATGCAATAATGAGCGCCGCTGCACGCTGGCTACAGGCGTGGGCGGTTTCAAACCTAACGGATCAGTGGAAGCAATATGAACCATCAGGAGTTTGTCGACGCCTACCAGAACGGCACCTTGAACGCGTTCATCCCGCAGGCTACGGCTGAAAACTATCTCAAGCAGCGGCTGTGGTTGCCGCTGTTCACGTTGCCGGTGCTCGGTGCGGGCGTTGGCCTGGTGCTGATTGGCTGGTACATCACGGGCGTTCTGGTGTTTCTTGCGGGCTATCTCGTGCCGCGCATGATCAAGCGCAATGCCGTTTCCATTCTGATGTACCAAGCCTTGCACGATGGCGGCGTATACGAGGATTTGCGCGAAGCCGGCGTGCTTGAGGTTCGTGAGTAATACTCACTCGCCTGCCGATGAACCGGGTGCTGCCGGCGATCCCGTCGGCGCTACGGTGGTAGCGGACGGGTTTGGGCCGTGGAACCCAGGGCTGGGGCCAGAGGTTCCGCGCCAGTTTCTGCCGCTGTCGACCATTTTTCGTCCCGAGAACGTCTTCACCAGCACTGAGCATGCTCACGAGTTCCGTGACTTCACCGGGCTGGAGCTTCAGGAATTGGTGGTATTCCGTCCCGAAAGGCTGGTGCTCCACGAGCTGCTGATCCGCATCACCGCCGACCTCTCCGTGCCTGCCGGTAGCCGCTACGAAGAGTTGGGCATCAACTTTCGCGAGATGGCTGATCGCATTCGCGAAGGCTGGATCACTCCGCGGATGGCTGAGCTCGTCGCTGAGTACGACCGACTCAGACTCGAAATCGAAACCTTTATCTGTCACGTGCTGGACGAGACGCTGTTCCGTTCGGAGACGCAAGAGGTCAAGCCGGTCGGTGTGTTTTCTCGACTTGGGCGATTTTTTGGCAAGGAGCGAGAGGCGCTCCCCGATCAGGCCGACCATGGCCCCGAGCATGAGGAGCGTGTTCGGCGCGAGTGGGCCAGGATGGCCGGTGAAGACGGTGATGCCTTGCATCGCTCGGTGTACCGTTCGCTGTCGCGTGCTGTTTCAGCCATGCATATCAAGCATGGACGGATGTGGGCGGACCGTGAGGTGCTGTCTTCGCTGGCCGCTGGCATGGCTGCCAACGATTACGGCAGTGAGGCCATCGGGCGGATGATCGAGCCCTTGGTGCACGAGGCCGCACGTGAGCTGGGGTACACCTTGCTGCCGGCGCAGGCCCAACCCGTCGTGTTGAACACCAAGGGAGCTTCCGCGTCCGGGAAAAGCACCTTGCGGCCGATGCAGGAGCGACTGGTGCAGCGGGTTGGCGCCCAGTGGTCAGACTTCGCGCTGATCAGCCCTGACATCTGGCGCAAATATCTCCTGGATTACTCGTCGCTTGGTCCTGCCCAGAAATACGCCGGCGCTCTGTCAGGAGTCGAGCTCGAGATCATCGATCATAAGCTCGACCGCTACATGGCGCGAAAGGCCGAGGGCGGCAATATGTCGCACCTGCTGATCGACCGTTTCCGCTTTGACAGCTTTGCGCTCGATTCGGACAAGGCCGGAAGCAACTTGCTGACGCGGTTTGGCCACCTGATCTACATCTTCTTCATGCTCACTCCGCCTCAGGAGACGGTAGAGCGTGCCTGGTTGCGAGGCTTGCAGTTCGGGCGCTTCAAGTCGGTCGAAGACCTGCTGGCGCACAACGTCGAAGCGTTTTCGGGTATGCCCGAAATCTTCTTCACCTGGGCATTGCGCACCACAAAATCGGTGCACTACGAATTTCTCGACAACAGCGTGCCCAAGGGCGAAACGCCGCTGACCGTGGCCTTCGGCTGGAATGGCGGTATGAACATCCTTGATGTCAAAGGGCTCATCGATGTAGAGCGTTTTCGCAAGATCAACGTCCACGCAGATTGCCCCGACGCCGTCTATCCTGCGGCGGAGCAGATGGCCGTAGAGCACAACGCCTTGTTCCTGTTGCAGTGCATCCGGCGCATTCCGTGCGTCAATTTCGTCCTGCGCGAAAGTGGTCGAGTGTATGCGCGCTTCGAATCGGCCAAGCTGGAATGGGTTGATCCGGAGGGCCTTGCCGAAGCGTTGGACGACGCGGAAACCCGAGCGGCGTTGCAGGTCGTGGCTCCCGAGATATTCGCCGCACCGCGCGTCGATCCGCAGGCAGCGCAGCACCAATGTGAAGTGCTCGCCGGTGCGCGCTTCCATACATTGGGTCGCTGGGGCGGGGCCTAGAACTTTTTCCGGTAAAGATGTCCTAAGACCACTTTACGAATCGTGGAGCTTCAATGAAACCGTTTTCCGTCGATATCTACTCCGACGTCGTCTGCCCCTGGTGCTATGTAGGCAAGCGCTACATCGACAAGGCCTTTGAGTACTACGCGAGTGCATATGAGGGAGAGCGTCAGCCTGAGGTGCGCTGGCTGCCCTTCATGCTCAATGCGTCGCTGCCGCGCGAAGGTGTCGATCGCGAAAGCTACCTGAAGCACAAGTACCCTGGTCGTGCAAATGACCCGGGGTTGTTTGCCGACTCCATCAAGGCCGCGCAGCGGCAGGGGATCCAGGCACGCTTTGATTTGATCCAGGTTCAGCCCAACACGCTGGATGCACATCGCCTGATGCGGTTTGCCGAACAGCGTGGGCGGCGTGCCGCTGTGGCTGAGCCGCTCTATCGCGCGTACTTTGTCGAGGGCGGGAACCTCTCGAGCCACGACGTGCTGACCGACATCGGCGCCGCCTGTGGTCTGGACGCGAGTGAACTGCGGGCATACCTTGCCAGCGACGTCGACGTCGACTGGGTAAAGGGCGTGGACCAGGAGGCCAAGCGGCTTGGGATCACGACGGTTCCGTTCCTCGTGCTCAACGGCAGAAAGGGCTTCTCGGGAAATCAGGCTCCGGACAAAATTCTCGACGCCTTGAAGTGGGCGCGCAGGGATGCGGCGCGTCCCGAGTGGCTCCCGTCATTTATTTGAAGCCGCGAAGATTTGTCGTAACGCGACATCCGAGGTTGCGTTCGGGTACTGCCGAGATCTTGTGCAAGGTTTTACGGTGGGTTGTGTAAGATTCCCGTAAGCCCTGTTGTTGCGAGGGTTTCGACGAAAATCAGGAATCCCGAATGGCATTTACGAATGCCATTCGGGATTTTTTTGCGCTTGTAGAAAATGACAAATTAATCTCGTTCAGGCTGTCGTCCACAAGCTCCTAGCGTTTACCCCAATTTTTCTTCCGGACGATGCGTGCGACCTTGAATCCCGCGTCGTTGCTGAACCAAGTACTGTGAGCAAATGTTGACGAGCGTCAAGATTTTGCCGACGAAACGCTTGCTTCGACTGCAGCATCCTTTATCCTTTTATCAACGAGGTTTATCGCTGCCTCAGAAAAAGTACTAAGACAAGCCGTCGTCCAGACTGTTCCGGTCTGGGTAGCGGAAAGCGAATCGGAAGCCCGGAAAAGCGTCCGGAACGTCCGGTAATCACCTAAGGAGGATCATCATATGAAGTCTATCAACAAGACCATCCCCGTCCTGACCACTCTCGCCGCAGCAATTGCTTTCGGCGCGCCGATCGCTGCTAGCGCAGCCTGGGAACCGACCAAGCCGGTCGAGTTCATCATCCCGGCAGGTACTGGTGGTGGTGCTGACCAGATGGCCCGCTTCATTCAGGGCGTCGTGGTCAAGCATGACCTGATGAAGCAGCCGCTCGTGGTGGTGAACAAGTCGGGTGGTGCGGGTGCCGAAGGCTTCCTGTACGTCAAGAACGCCAAGAACGATGCTCACAAGATGATCATCACGCTGTCGAACGTGTTCACCACGCCGATGGCCACGGGTATCCCGTTCAATTGGTCCGACCTGACGCCGGTCAAAATGCTGGCGCTTGACCAGTTCATCCTGTGGGTGAATGCCGACACGCCGTACAAGACCGCGCAGGAATACACCAGCGCCGTCAAGGAAGCCGGCCCGGGCAAGTTCCGCATGGGTGGTACCGGTTCCAAGCAGGAAGACCAGATCATCACGGTCGCACTGCAGGAATCCACTGGCGCCCAGTGGACCTACGTGCCGTACAAGGGCGGTGGCGCTGTAGCGACCCAAGTGGTCGGCAAGCACGTCGATTCCTCGGTCAACAACCCGCTGGAAGCCGTTTCCCAGTGGCGTGGTGGCGCGCTGCGTCCGCTGTGCCTGTTTGATGCCAAGCGCAGCACCTACACTAAGAAGGTTACGGAAACGACGGCCTGGTCCGACATCCCGACCTGCAAGGAAAGTGGTGTTGACGTGGTCTACCAGATGCTTCGCGGCATCATGGCTGCCCCGGGCGTGTCGCAGGACGTGGTTGACTACTACGTCGGCGTGCTCGACAAAGTCATGGAAACGGAAGACTGGAAGAAGTTCATGGAAACCGGTGGCTTCAACCAGACGTCCATGACGGGTGCTGAATTCACGGCTTGGCTGAAAGAAGCTGAAGCGACCCACCGCAAGCTGATGGAAACTGCAGGCTTCCTCGCGAAGTAAGCAAAGTCCACGCCCGGCCTCCTCCGGCCGGGCGTATTGTTCTTTGGTAAAAACGCGTGCGCTCCGGTGAAAGCCGTTGCGCACGTAATATTGTTAGGCCGTCCTCCCGGTTTGAGCCTTTTACGTATTTGAGGTAACAACGAATGGAACAAGATCAGGCCACGCATGGCGATGACAAGTCCCTGGTTTCGACCCGGGCCATGGACATCGCAACTGCGTTGTTCTTTATCCTGCTAGGCGCAGTCGTCATGTATGACTCCATGCGTCTTGGCAACTCCTGGGGCGACATGGGCCCCGAATCCGGCTACTTCCCGTTCTACATTGGCTGCTTGCTGATCTTCGGTGCTGTACTGATCATCATTTCTGCCGTCGCACCGGGTAACAAGGCAACGGGCGACTCGACGTTCGTCACCCGCGGTCAGATGAAGTCGGTCATCAAGGTGTACATCCCGACCGTGATCTACGTACTCCTGATGAACTACATCGGGCTGTACGCCGCTGCAGCGTTGTACATCATCGGCTTCATGATGGTTAACGGAGGGTATTCGTTTATTCGCGCGCTGCCCTTCGCGCTCATCGTTCCGGTTCTCATCTTTGCGATGTTCGAAATCTGGTTCCTGGTTCCGCTTCCGAAAGGTCCGATCGAGGCTGCTTTCGGCCTCTGATTCCGCCAGGTTAACTGTTCAACCAGCTATGACACCGTGGAGCAACACGGTGGAGAAGACTAAAAAGGAGTAGGGAAGTGGAAGAATTAGGACTTCTTTTGGGGGGGATGCAGACCGTCCTGACCCCCATGAACGTATTGCTGATGTTCGTCGGCATTTTCCTCGGGGTGCTGATGGGCGTGCTGCCGGGTCTCGGCGGCGCCAACGGCATCGCGATTCTGCTGCCGCTGACGTTCAGCATGGAGCCGGTTTCGGCCATCATCATGCTGTCGTGCATCTACTGGGGTTCGCTGTTCGGCGGCGCCATCACGGCAATCATCTTCAACATTCCGGGATGTTCGTACTCGGTTGCGACAACCTTCGACGGCTATCCGCTCGCCAAGCGCGGCATGGCCGGTGAAGCGCTGACGACGTCGTTTACTGCGTCGTTCATCGGTGCGTTCTTCGCGATCCTGCTGATCACGTTCTTGGCTCCGATCATCGCTGAGTACGCTCTGCGCTTCGGTCCGCCGGAATACTTCGCGATCATGTGCGTGACCTTTGCAGCCTTCATGTCGATGGGCAAGGAAGCTGCTTCCAAGGTGCTCGTCGCCGCGATGTTCGGCTTTGCGCTGGCCTGCGTCGGTATGGACGTCGTGACCGGTGCGCTGCGCATGACCTTCGGTACGTCCGAGCTGATGCGTGGTTTTGAGTTCCTGATCGCCGTTATCGGTATGTTCGGCCTCGGCGAGATTCTCGTTTCGATGGAAGAGGGCCTTTCCTTCAAGGGTGTGGCCGCCAAGATCGACCCGAAGATCGTGCTCAAGACCTGGGGCATGCTCGGTAAGCACTGGGCCAACTTCCTGCGTTCGATGATCCTGGGCTCCTGCCTTGGTATCGCTCCGGCGGGTGCTACCCCGGCCTCCTTCATGGCCTACGGTATCGCCAAGAAGTTCTCGAAGAACGGCGACAAGTTCGGTACGGGTGAGCTCGACGGCCTGATCGGTCCTGAAACCGCCAACAACGCTGCCGGTACGGCCGCACTGCTGCCGATGTTGACCCTTGGTATTCCGGGTTCGCCGACTGCTGCTGTGCTGCTGGGTGGTCTGATGATCTGGGGTCTTCAGCCGGGTCCGCTGCTCTTCACCGAGCAAAAGGACTTCGTTTGGGGCCTGATCGCTTCGATGTACCTCGGTAACCTGGCCGGCCTGATCGTCTGCCTGACCACCGTGCCGCTGTTTGCCGCAATCCTGCGCGTGCCGTTCTCGATCATTGCTCCGATCATCCTGATCGCGTGCTCGATCGGTGCTTACACCGTGGCTAACGCCATGGGCGACGTGTGGTACATGCTGGTGTTCGGTGTGCTCGGCTACGTCATGAAGAAGCTCAAGTACCCGCTGGCTCCGATCGTTCTGGCGCTGGTTCTGGGTGGCGGCACGGAGAACGCCTTCCGTCAGGCCATGCTGATGTCCAACGGTGAAATGGGTATCTTCTTCGCCAACGGGATCGTTTCGACGATCATGACCATCGCCATCATTCTGGCGGTGCTGCCGATCTTCACGGCGCTGTATCAGAAGTTCTATGTGTCGAAGAAGATGGCTGCGGACTCAGCTTCCTGATTGAGTCCCCGAGTCAAAACGACCCGCTACGGCGGGTCGTTTTTTTTGTAGTGATGGAATTTTCACCTTCGGAGGTCTGAAATGCCCGTTATTGCAATGAACCAGGAAATGGGTTCGCTTGGAAAGGATGTCGCCCAGGCGCTCGCCGAAGAGCTGGGGCTGGCACAGGTCACACACGAAGTCGTGGATCATGTTGCCGAGAAGATGCACAAGCGCAAGAGCTTGATCCGCCGGGTCATGGAGGGCAAGGCGGGCATGCTCGATCGCATGTCGACCAACTCTCGCAACGTATCGACGTATGTCGCAGAGGAAGTGTACGAGCTCGCTGCCCGGGGCAACATCGTGATCCGGGGCTGGGGCGCCACCTACCTGTTGCGAAGCATCCCGCACATCCCCTGCATTCGCGTATGCGCCTCAATGGACAGTCGCATTGCCTGGATGATGAAGAGGCTCGATACGGACGACGAGGAGTTGGTGCGTCAAGAGTTGAAGCGTAGCGATTCAGCCCACACGCACAACATGGATGTGCGTTTCGGGGTCAGATGGGGCGACCCCTTGCTGTACGACATGGTGCTCAACACCGACCGGATTTCGGTGCCGACTTGTGTAGACCAGATCAGAAGTTTTCTGCAGAAGGGCTTTCAGGAGACCGAGCACTCTCGCAAGATGCTTGCGAACGCCGCGATGGAAGCCCACGTTCGGGCGGCATTACGCAGTGATGACGATACCGACCACGTGAATATCGCTATTGCAGCCTGTGATGGACACATCAAACTTGACGGGGTCGTCGTCAATGAAGCTGAGCGCATTGCTGCGGAGCGTGTCGTGCGCGAAGTTGTTGGCGTGCTGTCGGTAGAGGCCGACTTGAAACTGATTACCGCCCGAATGCGGGACGGCGAATGAATGCAAAGCGGAACTGAAGCGGCCCTTGCGGGCCGCATTTCATTTGTACAGAGTCGGGTCGACGATGCCGGCTGAATCAAACCCCTCGCGTCGCAGACGGCAGGCGTCGCATGAGCCGCAAGCGAGGCCCTCATCAGTGGACTGATAGCAGGAAACGGTCATGGCGTAGTCTATGCCCAGTGCCGTGCCTCGCCGGATGATCTCAGCCTTGGACAGGTGCATCAAAGGCGCATGAATGCGCAAGCGTGCGCCTTCAACAGCGCTGCGCGTAGCGAGGTTGGCCATCGCTTCAAAGGCCCGTATGTACTCGGGGCGGCAATCGGGGTAGCCGGAGTAATCGACGGCATTAACGCCGATGAACAGATCATTTGCTCCGACAACCTCTGCCCAAGCCAGCGCCATCGACAGCATTACGGTATTACGTGCCGGAACGTAGGTGATCGGGATGCCGGAATTTGACTCTCCATTCACAGGCACTTTGATGCTGGGGTCGGTGAGCGCGGAACCGCCGAACTGTCCAAGGCTGACGTTGGCGAGTCGATGCTCGCGTGCATTGAAATGTTGGGCAATGCGTCGCGAAGCTGACAGCTCAGCGGAGTGGCGTTGGCCGTAGGCCACCGAAAGGGCATAGCAGTCGTACCCTGCATCGCGAGCGATGGCGAGGCAGGTGGTGGAATCGAGTCCGCCGGACAGCAGGATGACGGCGGAGCGGTTGCTGCTTTCGTTCATAGGGCGGTTTGACTAGCGGCCCCGGGCGTCATGCCAGAGGATCTTGTGCAGTTGAAGCTGGAAGCGTACGGGAAGGCGATCGCGTACGATCCATTCGGCAAGTGTTGCTGCGGACAGTGCTCCCTCGACCGGGGAAAACAGTACCGAGCATTTCTGATGCAGAGCGTGGCTTGAAAGCATCTCGCTCGCCCATTGGTAATCCCGCTCGTCTGCCAGCACGAACTTGATCTCATCACGTTCGTCCAGCTCGGCAAGATTCTCCAGCCGGTTCCGTGCCATCTCGCCGGAGCCAGGGGCCTTGAGATCCATGATGCAGGACACTCGAGGATCCACGCCGGCGATGTCGAGTGCGCCACTGGTTTCAAGAGAAACCGACAGGCCAGCATCGCACAGCCGACTAAGCAGTGTCAGGCAGGCCTTCTGCGCGAGGGGTTCGCCACCGGTGACGCATACGTTTCGAAGTCCACAGGCCACAACATCTGACACGATGTCATCGATCTTGCGGCTGCTGCCACCCTGGAAGGCGTACTCGGTGTCACACCATGTGCAGCGCAAAGGGCAGCCGGTAAGCCTTACGAAGACGGTGGGCAAGCCCACGCGTGAAGACTCACCCTGAACGGACGAAAAGATCTCGGTAATGCGCAGCGAATCGTCGCGTTGCGCGGCACGTGCATTCATCCGTTGTCAGCACAAGGCTTATGGCTGGACGCGCTGACGCGCTACTTGAGCCGCAGAGCTCTCGGGATGGCGCGAGATGATCTGCGCCAAAGTGTCTTGCGCAGCACGGCGCTCACCGAGCAACAACTGACTGTTGGCGAGACCAAGCATGGCATCCGGAACAATGTCGTCCTTCGGCCAGGTCTTGACGATGGTGTCGAACAGCGAGCGCGCTGCAGCGACGTCCTTCGCCTGAAGCGCGGCGTTGCCCGCCCAGAAATGGGCGTTTGGCGAGAAAGTACTGTTCGGGTAATCGGCAATGAATGCCCGGAACGCATTGAGCGATTCCGCATGCTTGCCGTTCTTGAGCAACTCAAGCGCAGCCTCATAGGCTGCAGACTCGACGGCCGGATTGACCGAGTTGGTGGCAGCGCCGGGCGCGCCCTTCACTCCGCCAGTCTCGAGCTTCAGGATTCGGGCGTCGAGGTCTACGTAGAAGTCCTGCTGTCGGGAACGAAGTGACTCAATCTCGTGGGTGAGCAACTCGACCTGACCGCGGAGCTTGGCGATTTCCTCGCGAAGCGCCGCGTTCTGGTTAAGAAGGTCGAAATGCGCCCGGCTCGTGGTGTTGAACCGGGCGTTCATCTCTTCCCGCAAGGCTGTGACCTGCTTCGACTCAGATGATCCGAAAACTTGCGCCTGCACGGAGCCCGCGCACGCGAGCGTGAGCAGTAGCGCGGAGGTGAGGCGCTTTGTCATCAGAACTCGCCGGAGTAGAGGATGTCGGAGCGGCGGTTCTCACCCCAGCAGCTTTCAGACTGCTCGGTGCAACGCGGCTTTTCTTCGCCGAGGCTGACGGATTCGACCTGAGCGTCATTCACGCCGAGCAGAACCAGGGCGCGTTTGACAGCTTCGGCACGCTTCTGGCCCAGAGCAACGTTGTACTCACGGCTGCCGCGCTCGTCGGTGTTGCCCTGAATCAGCATGCGCATTTGACCGTTGGCCTTGAGGAAGGCTGCGTGCGCTTCGATCAGGGAGGCAAACTCGGACTTGATGACGAAGCTATCGAAGTCGAAATACACGGTGCGGCTGGACAGAATGTGGTTCGGGTCCGTCAGTGCAGCAATGCCGCCGGTGGCGCCGGCAGTGGCGGCATCAACGCCGCTACCCAGTGCGCCCATTTGATTGCGCGAGACAGAAGCGTCGGAAACCGCTGCGCTCGAGGTGCCGTTGCCCGAGGCGCCAGCTGATCCGGTGGCCTTGTCCCCGGTTCCACTGCAAGCGATCAGCAGGGATGCGAGAAGTGCCGGCAGGAGAACTTTTTTCATGTTTATTCCCTTGTGTTTGCAAAACCGAAGACTTCATGTCATCGGGAAATGGGGCCCCAGGCGGGTTCTCTGATTTCTGCCGCCTGAATCGTCAGTCGCTGCCGCACGCGACCGTCTGAAGATACTGCCGAAAGAACACCGCGGCTTGCGTTCCCCGAAGCATAAAGGATCATGCGTCCATTGGGGGAGAAGCTGGGAGATTCTACACCTTCCTCGTTGGTCAGGATCACACTGCGGCCGCTAGAAATATCAAGTAGTGCGACCTGCGAACGCCCGTCACGGCGTGCCGTGTACGCGAGCTGACGTCCGTCCGGCGAGAGTCGCGGCGTAACGTTATATGGACCGTCAAAAGTCACGCGTTGCAGCGGACCGCCATCCACGCCGACGCGGTAGATCTGCGGGCTGCCGCCGCGGTCGGAAGTGAAGTAGATCGACTTGCCGTCTGGTGACCATGCCGGTTCCGTGTCGATGCTCTGCGAGGTCAGCAGGCGGCGCAGGCCGGAGCCATCCGCATTGATGACATAAATCTGCGACGGGCCGTCTTTGGTCAGCACGATGGCCAGACGGCGGCCGTCGGGCGACCACGCGGGGGCTGAGTTCGAGCCCCGGAAGTTTGCAATCTGCTGGCGCCGCCCCGTCGGGAGGTCATGGATATAGATGATCGGCTTTTTGGCCTCGAAGGAAACATAGGCCAGCCGCTTGCCGTCCGGCGACCAGGTCGGCGAGATGATTGGTTCGCGCGAAATCAGGGCAGGCTGCGGATTGGCACCATCTGCGTCGGCAATCTGCAGCTCGTGGCGCTGGCCCTTCACGACAACGTAGGCAATGCGGGTCGAGAAGTAGCCGGGCTCACCGATCAGCTTCTCGTAGACGAAGTCCGCGATGCGATGCGCCGTGATGCGATTCTGGCGAGCGTTCATATGCAGCGACAGCGCGCCGATCTCGGTGCGCCGGTGCGTGTCGAACAGGCGCACGCGGATGCTGAAGCGTCCGTCATTGAGTCGAATGACCGAGCCCGTGAGGACCGCGTCGGCACCCTTGTTCTTCAGGCCGGGCAGGTCGGGGATGGCGGATTCGGGGAAGCTCGCCAGGCCAGTGTCGATCAGGCCGAACAATCCGCTTCGCTCAAGGTCGGCGCGCACGATGTCACTTACGCTGTCCGGCAGGACGCCTTCGTTCTCAAGAAGCGGAATGGCAACCGGGTAGCGGGTGGAGCTCGAGCCGGTAATCTCGATCGAGAGTTGAGCGTGCGCCAGCGCTGACATCATCAGCAGGGCGGCGCACATCAGGTTGCGGATCGAAGACATGGTTGTCCTGTGGGGTAACGGGTTTCGAAAAGTATATCCAAGCATGTGCATTCCCCCTGTGTCCCGATGTTTCGGCGTCTGCCCTCAGTCCGCTGTGCGGGGGCTCGATCCGTTCATTCGACCAGTGGCTTGAAGGTCAGATCAAGTTCGCGGTCGAACAGCGCGCGATTGTTTGGCAGCGGTAACGGGCTGGCGTTGCGTATCGCTCGTTCGATTGCAGCATCCAGCGCGGGGTTGCCCGAGCTGCGTGTCAGTTCGATGGCGGCTACCGATCCGTCCGGTCGCTGGATGACCCGGAAGCGCGCTTCCGGGTTCCCGACTAGTCCGGGCGGAATGATGATCTGACTGCGTACATGCAGACGGATCATGTTGATGTATTCGCCCATTTCGGCGCTTGATCGGGCGCTCGCCGCCTGGGCGCGACGCATCTCCTGGTCGAGCATGCGCGACATGTCGGGCATCATCGGCTCAGGTGTAGGCGCCGGCTTCGGCGGCGGTTCGGGCTTCGGCTCAGGCTTCGGCTCCGGTTTGGGCTCAGGCTTCGGCTCGGGCTTCGGCTCAGGCTTCGGCTCAGGCTTCGGCTCAGGCTTCGGCTCAGGCTTCGGCTCAGGCTTCGGCTCAGGCTCAGGCTTCGGCGCCGGTTTTGGTTCCGGTTTGGGCTCGGGCTTCGGAGCCGGCTTTGGTTCCGGTTCCGGTTGGGGCTTTGGCTCAGGCTTCGGCTCGGGCTTCGGCTCAGGTTTCGGCTCAGGTTTCGGCTCAGGTTTCGGCTCAGGTTTCGGCTCAGGTTTCGGCTCAGGTTTCGGCTCAGCGGGGCGTGGCACAGGGGCCGCCGGCCGGGTTTCCGGTTGGGGGGCTCCGATGAGGTCTACTTCCAGTGCAGGGGGAGGCTTCAGCTCCCAGCTCACGCCCACAAACAGGAAGATGGCCAGCGCCGCATGGACGATGATCGCCAGAACCATCGACCACAGTTTGTCGGCCGTGGCCGCAGGCGCGGAGGGCAGCCGCTCGTCGATCATCTTCCGTTGCCGAACTGCGTTTGCAGGCTCGCCTTGGTGAACCCGATGGTGCGCAGAGTGTCGAGCGTCGTAATGACGCGGTCGTACTCGATCTTCTTCTCCGCTGCGACGATGATCGGTTGCTCCGGATTGGCGGCATGCATCTCGGTCAGGGCGCGCTGTAGCTGACTGTCGCCCATCTTCTCGAACTGCACGTTCGGGGTACGTTGCAGCTCCAGGCCTTCACGCGTGACCCGCACGGTGGCTGCTTCGGGCGGCGGTGTCGAAACATTGGACGCATTCGGCACATCGATCGAGCCGGTCTGGACCATCGGGGCCGTGACCATGAAGATCACGAGCAGGACCAGCATCACGTCGATGTACGGAACGACGTTGATCTGGTTCATTAGACGACGCTGGCGCATGGGCGACTCCTTGCCGTGCTCAGCGCAGGTGGCGTTGCAGGATGTTCGAGAATTCTTCCATGAAGCTCTCGAAGCGGATGCCGATGCGGTCGATGTCGTGGGTGAAGCGGTTATACGCGACGACGGCCGGAATGGCGGCGAACAGGCCGATGGCGGTAGCTACCAACGCCTCTGCAATGCCTGGTGCGACCAGCGAGAGTGACGCGCTGCTGACGTTGGCCAGCCCGCGGAAGGCATTCATGATCCCCCACACGGTGCCGAGCAGACCGATGTACGGAGCCACGGAGCCGACCGATGCGAGAAACGCCAGGTGGGCTTCGAGATCGTCCATTTCACGCTGCTGGGTCGCTCGCATGGCACGCCGCGAGCCGTCGAGAATGGCTGCGTGATCGTGACTCTTGGCACGCAGCTTCGTGAACTCGCGGTAGCCAGCTTCGAAAATGCGCTCCATGCCTGAACTTCCGTGGCGCGCGGACGAGGCGGTCTGGAATAGCGAGTTGAGATCTCCGCCACTCCAGAACTCGCGTTCGAACTTCGCCGTGCGCGAGCGCATCGCCCGGATCTGGAACCACTTTCGGAAGATCCAGTACCAGGACATGACCGACAGCAAGGCCAGCAGCAGCATGACGAGCTGGACAAGCAGGCTTGCCTCGCCGATCAGATACAGGATGGAGAGAGTCTCGTTAGGGTTCATTTTGGATTGGCTGTATCGGGCAACAGGGCGCGGAGCGCCGTGGGGATGGCAGTGGGGCGGCCGCGCAGGGTGTCAATGCTGGCCACAGAGATGCGGGAGTCGAACAGAAGTTCCTCGCCACGCAATACGCTTTGGGCAAACCCGATGCTGACGCGACCGATGTCAGAGATGCGTGTGGCGATGGTCAGCATGTCGTCGAGCCGAGCCGGGGCCAGATACTGCGCTTCAACCGAGCGCACTACGAAAGCCACCTTGTGTGCGCTCAGCATGTCATGCTGCTCGAAGCCCAGCCCGCGCAGCCATTCGGTACGCGCACGCTCGCAAAAGCGAAGATAGTTCGCGTAATAAACGACGCCGGCCGCATCGGTGTCCTCGTAGTAGACCCGGGCAGATATGGTGAATGAGCCGTCCCCGGGGACGGGTTGCAACCTGACTCTGGTGCGCATTCACGCATTCTATCCGGGGCGGCCCTGGTCGTGTGTGTGTGCAAGGCACAATCCGTTTCCAACGGTAACGGATTGCCCGGATCACCCCCCTTTTCATGGGTGAGGTGCTATTCTTTGGCACTTTTTTACAAAACGCGTGTTCATTTCCGACAGAACCAAGCGTGGCAGTCAATCCAAAGCGAAAATCCCCCAGTCCTTCGATCGATTCGGAGCCGCCATCCAGCATCCTGGATGAGGGCCAGTTGTCCCTGAACGAATGTGCAGGGCTGGTCGAAGTACAGGAAGTCAGTACCGGCATCGGCTCCGTTTGCGAGGAGGTCGCGGTTCTGTACGCCAACGGCAATGTCCGCGAAGCGGAGGCACTGCTGGACGCGCTATTGCGCGACGAGACGCATGCCGGCAACGAGTGGCCGTGGACGATGCTGCTCGATCTCTATCGGCTGACTGGCCAGCGCGAGCGTTTCGAAGCGCGCGTCATCGAGTACGCTACGCGTTTCGAGCGCTCTCCGCCGCCCTGGAAAGACCTGTCGGCGGCGGCTGCGCCGAAGGCAAAGGCCTCGGGTGCCACGGCTGTGAACCTGAGCGGCAATCTTGCCGCCGGTGTGTCCCGTCAGCTCGCTCCCTACCTTGTGATTGGCCAGCGCAACGGCGCCGTGCGTATTGATTTGCAGACCGTGCGCGGCGCCGACGACGACGGCTGTCGAGAGGTGCTCGACGCCATTGCGCAAATGCGTCGGGATCGCGTCAAAGTCTCGCTGGCCAACGTAGGCAAGCTGGCCGATGCATTGTCGGCGCGGATCGCGGTTGGCACGCCCGAGCAGCAGCCGGCGTGGCAGTTGCTGCTCGAATTGCTGCAGCACGGCGGAGACCAGGAGCGGTTCGAGCAGTACGCGCTCGACTACGCGATCACCTTTGAAGAGTCACCGCCCTCGTGGGCGCCGGTGGCGGCAGTGGCCGAACCGGCTCCTCAGGTGGAGGCCGTGGTCAGTGCGCCGGCGGCAGATACGGTGAGTTTCGACGGTGAGGTCATCGGTGGTGGCAGCGGCGTATTCGGACGTCTCGTCGAGCTTTCCGAAAAGCGCAACGACCTCGTCATCGACTGCGCGCGCCTGCGGCGTATGGATTTCGTCAGCGCCGGCACCTTGTTCAACGTATTGTCGACCCTGCAAGCCAAGGGGCGACAGGTAAGCCTGCGCAACGTCAACGCCATGGTGTTGGCGCTGTTGCATGTAATGGGCGTCGGTCAGGTCGCCAAGATCATTCCGCGCCCCTGAGCGCATCCGGATTATTCAAGGTAGTACATGGAGCAATATCACGGCACGACCATTCTGTCCGTGCGGCGCGGGCGCCACGTAGCGCTTGGCGGCGACGGTCAGGTCACCCTCGGCAACATCGTCATCAAGGCCAGTGCCCGCAAGGTGCGTGCCATATACGATGGTCGCATTCTCGTGGGCTTTGCCGGCGGCACGGCCGACGCGTTCACTCTGGTCGAGCGCTTCGAGGCCAAGCTTGAGAAGCATCAGGGCAATCTGTTGCGCAGCGCTGTCGAGCTGGCCAAGGATTGGCGCACCGATCGCATGTTGCGTCGGCTCGAAGCCATGCTTGCCGTGGCAGACGCGGAGCACTCTCTGGTAATCACCGGCAATGGCGATGTGCTCGAGCCCGAGCAGGGGATTGTCGCCATCGGTAGCGGTGGCGCCTATGCCCAGGCAGCGGCGCGTGCGCTGCTGGAGAACACCGAGCTGCCACCGGATGAAATCGTGCGCCGCGCGCTGTCGATTGCCGGTGACCTGTGCATCTATACCAATCACAACCACGTCGTGGAGGAGTTGAAGCCATGACCTGGATGACACCACCCGAAATCGTCTCCGAGCTCGACAAGCACATCGTCGGACAGGGCCAGGCCAAGCGCGCCGTGGCCATCGCGCTGCGCAATCGCTGGCGCAGGGCGCAGGTCGATGAGCCGCTGCGCAGCGAGATCACGCCCAAGAACATCCTGATGATCGGCCCCACCGGCGTGGGCAAGACCGAGATCGCGCGCCGGCTGGCGCGGCTGGCGAACGCGCCCTTCATCAAGGTCGAGGCCACCAAGTTCACCGAAGTCGGCTACGTCGGCCGCGATGTGGAAACCATCATTCGCGACCTGGTCGAGATTGCCATCAAGGGCGCACGCGAAACGGCGATGCGCCAGGTGCGCACGCGAGCCGAAGATGCGGCCGAAGACCGCGTGCTCGACGCACTGCTGCCACCGGCTCGTCAGACCGGTTATGCCGACGCGGAGCCGACCGATTCGGCGACCCGCCAGAAATTCCGCAAGAAGCTGCGTGAGGGCGAACTCGACGACAAGGAGATCGAGATCGACGTCGCGCAAATGCCGATGAGCGCCGAGATCTTCGCGCCGCCGGGCATGGAGGATCTCACCCAGCAGATTCAGGGCATGTTCCAGAACCTCGGGCAGGGAAGGACCAAGCTGCGCAAGATGAAGATCGCCGAAGCGCTCAAGGTGCTGACGGACGAGGAGGCTGCGCGCCTGATCAACGACGAAGAGGTCAAGGCCGACGCGTTGCGCTCGGTCGAGCAGGACGGCATCGTCTTCCTCGACGAAATCGACAAGGTTGCGGCCCGTTCTGATGTGGGCGGCGCCGATGTTTCCCGTCAGGGCGTGCAGCGCGATCTGCTGCCGCTGGTCGAGGGCACGACGGTGTCTACCAAGTACGGCATGGTGCGCACCGATCACATCCTGTTCATCGCCAGCGGCGCTTTCCATCTCTCGAAGCCGAGTGACCTGATTCCGGAGCTGCAGGGCCGCTTCCCGATTCGCGTCGAGCTCGAAAGCCTGTCGGTGGAAGACTTCGAGTGCATCCTGACGCAGACCGACGCCTGCCTGACGCGCCAGTACGAAGCCTTGCTCGCCACCGATGGTGTGCGGCTCGAGTTTGCGGCCGACGGCATCCGGCGTCTCGCCGAGATCGCCTGCCAGGTCAACGACAAGACCGAGAACATCGGCGCACGCCGCTTGTACACGGTGATGGAGCGCCTGCTCGAAGAGGTTTCCTTCAGCGCCGGCAAGCCTGGTGTAGACGCGCTCGTCGTCGATGCTGCCTTTGTCGATAGCCGGCTTGAAACCCTGTCGCAGCGTGAGGATCTCGCGCGCTACGTGCTGTGACGCTGATCGCGTAAGATCGTGACCGAGGCCGGCATCGAGCCGGCCTCTTTCGTTTGTGCGGCAAGACTTGCCCGGAGCGCCTGAAGCATGGACATCGCCGTCCGCATCGTCGAAATCCTCTTTCCGCTGTTTTCCATCGCCGCGCTGGGTTATTTCGTCGGACGGCGCATGAAGCCCGATCTGTCGCAGGCCAACAAGCTCAACATGGATGTCTTCGTGCCCGCGCTGGTCTTCGCGGCACTGGCCAATCGCGAGTTCGAGATCGGCGGCTTCCTGTGGCTTGGTAGCGCCACGCTGATCGTGGTGATCGGCTCCGGCCTCGCCGCCTGGGGGCTCGCGCGCGCGCTGAAGATCGATCTGCGCACGCTGGTTCCGCCAATCATGTTCAATAACTGCGGCAACCTTGGCTTGCCATTGGCCGTGCTGGCCTTTGGCGATGCGGCTCTGGCGCCGGCGGTGGTCATGTTCATGATCTCCAACCTGCTGCATTTCTCCTACGGCGCCTGGCTGCTGGATCACAGCATCCGCATCTGGACAGTCTGGCGTGTGCCGTCCGTGCTGGCGACCTTCGCCGGTCTGGCTGTTGCCATTGCCGGTATCGAGATCTGGCAGCCGCTGCTCACGTCGATCCGCATGCTCGGCGAAATCTCGATTCCGTTGATGCTGTTCGCGCTGGGCGTGCGACTGGCTGATTCGACCATCGAGTCGGTCGGGCGCGGCGTGCTGGTCGCCGCGGCGCGCCCCCTCATCGGCGTGGCGCTAGCCTTCGCAGTGATGCTGTTCATTGACCTGCCGCCGCAGGAGCGCGCGCTGCTGATCGTGTTCGGCGCCTTGCCGCCGGCGGTGCTCAACTACATCTTTGCCGAGCGTTACGGCCAGGAGCCGGCGACCGTGGCGTCCATGGTGCTGGTCGGCAACATCGCCGCCTTGCTGACCTTGCCTGTTGCGCTGGTGATCGCGCTGCCCTGAGGCGCGTATGGCGATGAAGTTGCTGCTGCGCTGTCTGGATGTGATCGACGCGCATCACCGTGCCAACCTGCTGCGCTCAGCCGGGATTCGCGCGGAGGTGCGCAACACCTTTCTTGGCGGCGCGATGGGCGACATTCCCTTCATTGAGGCGGGTCCACAGGTGTGGATCGAAAGCGGCGCGAGCGCCGAGCACGCGCACAACGTGCTTGCCCAAGCGGAGGCCGCGCCGCCCCAGCCGCCCTGGTGTTGCGAGTGCGGCGAAGCGATCGAGGGGCAGTTCGCACAATGCTGGAATTGCGGCCGTCCCCGCCCCCTCGACGACTGAGGCGGGTCACTTTTCGGCGCCGGCCCGGCCCTTGCCACCCATCAGCGAACTGAGCAGGTCGACCGGAACCGGAAACACCAGGGTCGAGCTCTTGTCGCCGGCCACCTGGGTCAGCGTCTGCAGATAGCGCAGCTGCATGGCTGCCGGCTGGCGCGACAGCATTTCGGCCGCTTCCATCAGGGCTTGCGCAGCCTGCTTTTCGCCGTCGGCGTGAATCACCTTGGCGCGTCGTTCGCGCTCCGCTTCCGCCTGACGGGCGATGGCCCGGACCATGGTTTCGTTCAGGTCGATGTGCTTGATCTCGACGTTGGTTACCTTGATGCCCCAGGTGTCGGTCTGGGCGTCGAGAATCTGCTGCACGTCGCTATTGAGCTTGTCGCGCTCGGACAGCATCTCGTCGAGCTCGTGTTTGCCCAGTACGGCGCGCAAGGTGGTCTGCGCGAGCTGGCTGGTTGCCTCGAAATAGTTCTCGACCTGGATGATGGCGCGTTCGGGGTCCATCACGCGGAAGTACAGCACCGCGTTGACCTTGACGGAGACGTTGTCACGCGAGATGACGTCCTGGCTCGGTACGTCCATCGTCACCACCCGCAAGTCCACCTTGACCATCTGCTGGATGCCCGGGATCACGATGATCAGGCCGGGCCCTTTTACTTTCCAGAAGCGGCCCAGCATGAAGATCACGCCGCGCTCGTATTCGCGCAGGATGCGAAAGGTACTCAGGATCAACGCGACCACGATGATCGCGATGAGCCAAAGGCCGAAGTCGAAGTTAAAAATCATGGTGCAGTCCTCCCTTGGTCGGATTCAGTCGTTGCCGGCTCCACCACCAGGATCAGGCCGTCCCGCGCGATCACCCGCACGGTGACACCCACGGATATCGGCATCGTGCTGTGCACCCGCCAGCGTTCGCCATGGACCAGGGCGTGGTAGCCATCCTCGTTGCAATCGGTGATTTCGCCGATGGCCCCGAGCATCTCCTCGGCGCCGCTGACAACGCGTCGTCGACGCGCTTTGAGCGCGAACGCGCCGGTGGCGAAGAGCGCGGCGGCGCTGAGCGCAGCCATGCCGATCAGGAAGCTCAGCGGGATGCCAAAGCCAGGCGCCGCGGTATCGATCAGAAACAGGCCGCCGACGATGAAGGCAGCTATCCCGCCCACGCCGAGGACACCAAAGCTGGGCAGGAAGGCCTCGCCCAGCATCAGGATGGCGCCAAAGGCGACCAAGGCCACGCCGGCCCAGTTGACCGGGAGCAGCTGGAATGAATAGGTCGCGACGACGAGGCAAATCGCGCCGGCCACACCAGGCACGCCGAAGCCCGGGCTGGTGAACTCGAAGAACAGCCCATAGATGCCGATCATCATCAGTACCAGTGCGATCTGCGGGTTCGACAGCAGCGCGAGCACGCGCTGTTTCCAGTCCGGCTGCCGGTCTTCGACGCTTGCGCCGGCGGTGGCAAGCGTCACCGCGTCGCCCGTGTCGAGCTTGATTTCGCGGCCGTCGACGGCTTGCAGCAGCTCACCCATATTCTTCGCGACGAACTCGATCACGCCGGCTTCGAGCGCTTCGCTGGCGGACAGGCTGGCCGCTTCGCGCACTGCGCTCTCGGCAAAATCCGCGTCGCGTCCCCGCAGCTGCGCGAGGCTGCGGATGTAGGCGGCCGCGTCGTTGGTGGCCTTGTCCTTGAGGGTGTCGCCGCTGCTGGGGCCACTGCCAGGCGCCGGGCTGGAGGTGTCCGCGTCGTCTGCCGGCTTTTCGTCCGGTGCGTTTGCGGGGCTGCCGCCGGGTGCCCCGATGGCCACCGGTGAGGCTGCCCCGAGGTTGCTCGCAGGCGCCATTGCCGCAATGTGTGAGGCGTACAGGATGAACGTTCCGGCGCTGGCAGCGCGTGCTCCATCCGGGCCGACCCAGCTCGCAACCGGCACAGGGGAGGCCAGGATCGCGCGAATGATGGTGCGCATCGAGGTGTCGAGTCCGCCTGGGGTGTCCATGCGGATCACCACCAGCTCGGAGCGTGAGCTCGCCGCGCGCTCGAGTTGTTCGACAATGAAATCCGCGCTGGCTGGTCCGATGGGCCCCTCAAGGGCCAGGGTCAGCACGCGCGGCGCCTGCGGTTGATCCTGCGCGCTCGAAGCGCCGAACATGATCAGGGCGATTGTCATCAGCAGAAAGGCGCGTCCGCGCCGCAATGCGATAGGCATTGTTACTCCGGCTTGGTGTGGGTGGCGGGAAATGCTGTTCTCGTTGTTCTGAGTGTGGCCGTCGCCAGATGTTCCCGCCGCAAAGCCGCTTCAACGTTGCATCCGCAGACTGCGGATGCTCTACTTGCGGGAGTGACCCGATGTCTTCGGGCAAGGAGCCTGTCATGAGAACCGCTGTCCGCATCATTGCCATTGTCCTGGGTGTCGTCGTTGTCGTGCTGGGTGCCCTTGCGGCCTACCTGACCTTCGTTTTCGATCCCAATGACTACCGCGAACGCATTGCGCAGGAAGTCGAGAAGGCGACCGGGCGCACGCTGGTCATCGATGGCGAGATCGGGCTGTCGGTGTTCCCGTGGATCGGTGTCGAGATCGGTCAGGCCAGTCTCGGCAACGCGGCGGGTTTCGGCGAGAAGCCGTTCGCCAGTGTCGGTGAAGTCGAGGTGCGTGCGCGCTTGATGCCTTTGCTGCGCAAGGAGATCGAGGTCGACCGCATCGTGTTGCGCGATCTGAATCTTGATCTGGTCATCGACGAGCAGGGCAAAAGCAACTGGGCCGATCTCGCCGGCGCGGGTGGCGAAGATGCACCGGCCAGCACCGGCTCGCCGGCTGCCGACGGCGGCGCAGCGGTGGCCGGGTTGGTGATTTCCGGTGTGCAGATCGATTCGGCCCGCGTGTCCTATGTCGACCGACAGGCCAAGGCCGAGTACCTCATCGACAAGCTCGACCTGAAGACCGGTGAGGTCAGCCCCGGCAAACGCTTCCCGCTGGAATTGGGCTTCGATGTCGCGGTGAGCGAGCCCGAGGTGTCGGGCCGTGTGGATATCGCCGGCGACGTGCTGTTCGACCTGGAAGGTCCTTCGGCCGACATCGAGGGTTTCACGCTGCGCTTTGACGGCACGGGCGCCGGCTTGCCCGGAGGCAAGGCCGAGCTCGAACTCAAGAGCAAGCTGGCAATGGACCTCGCGGCCGGCACGGCCACGATCGACGGCATGGAGTTTTCCGGTTACGGCGTGAAGGCGCTGGGCAGCTTTGCTGCAAAGAACCTCAATTCAGCGCCGGCCGTAAGCGGCACGCTGGAAGTGCCGGAATTTGACCCGGGCAAGACAATGACCGCCTTGGGCATCGAGGCGCCCAAAGTGTCCGACTCGAGCGTGCTCAAGCGCGTGAGCCTGAAGACCCGCGTCGACGCAACCACCACCTCAGCTGCGTTGCGCGACCTGGTTGCTGTGCTGGACGACAGCAATCTGACCGGTGAAGTCACCGTGGCCGATTTCGCGAAGCAGGCGCTGCGCTTCGATCTGGCGCTGGACGCCATCAACGTTGACCGCTATCTGCCGCCGGCCGACCCGGAGAAGCCGGCCTCTGGCGGTGGCTCTGGGGGCGGCAACGCTGACAGTGGCAAGAAGGATGCTTCGGCCGATTCCGAGCCGATCATCGATCCGGCCGTGCTGCGTGGGCTCAACATCATCGGCAAGCTGCGCGTCGGCAAGCTGGTAGCCAGTGGCATGACCGTTACCGACATCAGCATCGACGTGAATGCGCAGAACGGTGTGGTGCGCGTGTCGCCGCTGTCGGCGGCGCTGTATGAGGGTCGCTACGCCGGCAACATCACGCTCGATGGCCGTGGCCAGGCGCTGGTGGTGTCGCTCGACGAATCGCTCAAGGGCGTGCAGGTCGGGCCGCTGTTGCGTGATCTTTCCGGCGCTGAGGAGCGCCTGACAGGCAACACCAATCTCACCGCCAAACTGCAGCTGCGCGGCAATGACATCAATTCAATGAAGCGCACGCTGGGCGGTGACGTGGCCTTCAGCTTCCTCAACGGCGCGGTCAAGGGCATCAACATTGCTCAGTACCTGCGCCAGGCACAGGCGCGCATGACCGGCAAGCCGGCGCCCGAGAGCAAAGAGCCCAACCAGACCGACTTCTCGCAACTGAGCGGTACCGTGCAGCTCGCCAATGGCGTGGCACGCAACGAAGATCTGGATGTGCGCTCGCCGCTGCTGCGGGTTGGCGGCAAGGGCAGTGCGAACATTCCCGAGGAAACCATCGACTACACGGTCCGCGCCAGTGTGGTGGCGAGCCTGTCCGGGCAGGGCGGCGACGGGATGGAGAATCTCAAGGGCGTGACCGTGCCGATCAAGGTGTCGGGCACCTTCTCCAACCCGTCCTTCGGACTCGACCTGCAGAATCTGATGAGCGACGCCGTCAAGCAGCAGGCGCAGGAGAAGCTCAAGGGGGCGGTGCAGGAGAAGCTTTCGCCGGAGCTGAAGGAAAAGGCCGGGGAGAGTCTGAAGGAGAACCTGCAGAAGGGACTGGGCGGCTTCCTCAACCGCTGAGCGAGTGGTCAGCCGAAAAAAAGCCCGCAATCAGCGGGCTTTTTTTGGGCTACGCCGCCCGCATCAGGGCAGGGCGACGCGGTTTTCGGTGCTGAACTGATAGTCCTTGAACACATGTTCGGCGGTCAGCAACTGGTACTTGCCGTCTTCCCCGAGCACGCTGGTGTCCTTCAGGCGGTAGGTGTAGTGGCCACAGGTCCAGCAGTCGAAGTTGCGCATGTGCGTGCACAGACAGGTCTTGTCGATGACCGAGAGTTTCTTCTCGTCCGGATGCAGGGCGACTTCGCGGTTGTAGGCGTCGATGTACGAGCAACCACCGTTGGCGTCGAGCAGGTAGCCGTAGGCCTCGCAGTTCGGGCGCGTGCCGGCGCCGATGGCGGGGCTGCTCTTGAGCATGCGCATCGGGTAGCCGGTCGGCGAAACCTGGTTGACCTCGATTTCTTCCTCGTGCGCGGTGAAGTAGTGCTGCTTGACGTCGTCCGGCAGACCGCATTCGTGGGTCACCGTGAAGCGCGTGGCAACCTGCACGCCGGCCGCGCCGTTCTCGATGTGCGCTACCGCGTCGGAACCGGTGAATACACCGCCGGCGGCGATCAGCGGGATGTCGAGCTGCTCGGCCTGCATCCAGTCGCGGATCTCGGCAACGATGGCGAACAGGTCGTATTTTTCCCAGTCCATGCCGAAGCCGAGGTGGCCGCCCGCCAGCGGCCCTTCGACCACGATGTAATCGGGCAGGCGGTTGGTGCGGGCGGATTTCTTCAGGAACAGCTGCAGCGCGCGCAGCGACGACACGATGATGCCGAGTTTGGCGTCGCGGAAGCGCGGGTGATCTTCGATCAGCGCAAACGAGCCAAGATGCAGGCCGGCCGCCAGCGTGATGCCGTCGATGCCGGCATCCAGCGCCGAGCGCAAGCGCACGCGCAGCGTGTCCTTGGGCCCGTTCATGGTCAGCTTTTCCATGCAGTTGATGAAGATCAGGCCGTCGCCCTGCTTGCGCTCCATGGTGCGGCGCACATGGAGCTCGGTGGCTTCGGCCAGCACCGCCAGGTCGAACTGCACGGCGGACTTGTCCATGTTGGCGACGTTGAATTTGTAGAGCTTCTGCTTGTCGCGAACGTACTTGGTGTCGTAGCGGCGGTCGCTGACGGTCGGGACCATCGCATCCGAAATGTGGCCGATGCCACCCAGGCGGGCAGCTACCAGCGACAGGTCGGCCGTGGAGATGTCCACGCCCATGCCGCCGATCATGATCGGCACGAATTCACGGTTGCCCAGCTTCAGGCGGTAGTCGTCGAGGCGCTTCATGTTCTGTCTTTCTGTAGGTCGGCCGTCGCCAAACTGTCTCCGGGGGCGGGCCGTGGTGTCCTTGCTTGCGCAGTGAACGCGAGCGGGGGGCCTTTCAGCCCCCCGCGATTATCGCACCGCTGACCCTATATCAGCGAATCATTCCGGCCCCGACCGTGTTGTTGGTGCTCTCGTCGATCAGGATGAAGGCGCCGGTGGCGCGGTTGTCGGCGTATGTGTCGACGAACGCGGGCTGCGCCAGCTTGAGCGTCAGGCGGGCGATGTCGTTCATCTCCAGGGTGGCTGCCGGACCGTTGTCGAGCGTGTTCAGATCCAGCCGGTACTCGATCTGGGCGACCTTGGCCTTGGTCTCGCGCGTGGTGTGGCGCAGCAGGTAGGTGCGTGCCGGCGACAGGGCTTGCTCGGACAGCCAGCAGATGTCGGCTTCGATCTGCTTCACGACCTGCGGTTGCTCGTTGCTCTTGACGATCATGTCGCCGCGCGAGATGTCGATTTCGTCTTCCAGCAGCAGCGTCACCGATTGTTCGTGGATGGCCAGCGGCTGACGCACGCCGCCGATCTCGATGGCCTTGACGTGGCTGCTGCGGCCGGACGGCAGTACCGTCACCGCGTCGCCGACGGCGATCTGGCCCGATTCGACGCGGCCCATGAAACCGCGGTAGTCGTGCAGCGCGGCGTTGGCCGAGTCCTGCGGGCGGCACACGTACTGCACCGGAAAGCGGAAATCCTCCGGTTCTTCGGTGTGGGCGGTCGGCGTGGCTTCGAGCACCTGCAGCAGGGTCGGGCCGTCGTACCAGTCGAGCTGGTCGCCGCGATCCACCACCATGTCGCCGTTGAGCGCCGACATCGGGATGAAGCGCACGTCGGGAATGCCCAGCTTGCGTGCGAAGGCCAGGTACTCGCTGCGGATCTGCTCGAAGGTCTCGCGGTCGTAGCCGACCAGGTCCATCTTGTTCACCGCCACCACCAGATGCGGAATGTTCACCAGGTGCGCCAGATACGAATGGCGACGCGTCTGCGTCTGCACGCCCTTGCGTGCATCGACCAGGATGATGGCCAGATGAGCGGTCGAGGCGGCGGTGACCATGTTGCGCGTGTACTGCTCGTGGCCCGGCGCGTCGGCGATGATGTACTTGCGCGTGCCGGTCGAGAAGTAGCGGTAGGCCACGTCGATGGTGATGCCCTGCTCGCGCTCGGCCTGCAGGCCGTCGGTGAGCAGCGACAGGTCGACGGCGTTCATGCCGCGTCGGGCCGAGGTCTTCTCGATGGCGCTGAGCGTGTCGACGAGGATGGTCTTGGTGTCGAACAGCAGGCGGCCGATCAGCGTGCTCTTGCCGTCGTCGACGCTGCCGCAGGTCAGAAAGCGCAGCAGGCCGGTGTCGATGCCGGGGAGGTTTTCATTGGCGGACATGTTCATGATTCCTGTAGTGCTGTCGGTCTGTCGGTTGTGCTCCCTCCCCTTCAAGGGGAGGGCTGGGGTGGGGATGGGTCTTATGGGCGTCGCACTGAAACCCATCCCCCACCCGACCTCCCCCTTGAAGGGGGAGGAGTAAATGTCAGAAATAACCTTCCTTCTTGCGCTGCTCCATCGAGGCTTCCGAAGTCTGGTCGTCCATACGCGTGGCGCCGCGCTCGGTGATCGTCGTGCTGGCGGTCTCGAGCAGGATCTTGGCGACGCTGTCGGCATCCGATTGCACCGGCGCCGTGCAGGTCACGTCACCCACAGTGCGGTAGCGCACCAGCATGTCCTCGACGTGGTCGCCCGGCTGGGCCGGGGTCAGCTCGGTGATCGGGTAGAGCAGGTCACCCTTGCGCACCACCGGGCGAACGTGGGCGAAGTAGATCGACGGCAGTTCGAGGTTTTCGCGTTCGATGTACTGCCACACGTCCAGCTCGGTCCAGTTGCTGATCGGGAAGGCGCGGATGTTCTCGCCCTTGTGCGAACGCGCATTGAACAGATTCCAAAGCTCCGGGCGCTGGTTCTTCGGATCCCACTGACCGAACTCGTCGCGGAAGCTCATGATGCGTTCCTTGGCGCGAGCCTTTTCCTCGTCGCGGCGCGCACCGCCGATGCAGGCGTCGAAGCCGAATTCCTCAATCGACTCGAGCAGCGTCACAGACTGGTGCTTGTTGCGCGATTCGGTCGGCGTTTTCAGCACTACCGTGCCGCGCGCCATGGAGTCTTCCACCGAGCGTACGATCAGCCGCTCGCCCAGCTCGGCAGCGCGGCGGTCACGGAACTCGATCACTTCCGGGTAGTTGTGGCCGGTGTCGATGTGCAGCAGCGGGAACGGGAAGCGGCCCGGGCGGAAGGCCTTTTCGGCCAGACGCAGCAGGCAGATCGAATCCTTGCCGCCGGAGAACAGCAGCGCCGGGTTGGCGCACTGCCCCGCGACTTCACGCAGGATGTGGATGGCTTCGGCTTCCAGCCAGTCGAGGTGGCTGAGGGTCTGTTTGGTCAGGGTGGACATCGCGTCTCTTCTTAGCGTTTGGGTTGGCCGCGCAGCGCACGCAGGGCGGCGCGCAGACCGGCTTTCAGCGCGGCCAGCCGGCTGCGCGGGGCTTCGTCTTGCATCGTATGTGTCGTCATCTCATGCCTTGCGGAGCACGTGCAGTCCGCACTCCTTGCTGGTCGGGTCCTCCCACCACCAGCGGCCGGCGCGTACGTCCTCGCCGATCGCCACCGGGCGGGTACAGGGCGCGCAGCCGATGCTCGGATAGAACTGGTCGTGCAGCTTGTTGTAGGGCACGTCGTTGAGCCGGATGTAGGCCCACACTTCCTTCTCGGTCCAGTCGGACAGCGGGTTGAACTTCTCCAGCCCGTTGTCGGCGTCGAAGAGCTGCACCGGCAGCTCGGCGCGGGTCGCGGATTGCTGCGCACGCATGCCGGTGATCCACGCTTGCTTGCCCTTGAGGGCGCGCTGCAGCGGCTCGACCTTGCGTGCGTGGCAGCAAGCCTTGCGTGCCTCGACCGAGTCGTAAAACCCGTTGATGCCGTTCTCGCGCGTGAAGGCTTCGACCTTGTCGTGCTGCGGGTAGTACAGCGTGAGCTTGAGTCCGTAGTGCTTGTGCACCTCGGCCATCAGGTCGTAGGTCTCGGCCGGCAGGCGGCCGGTGTCGAGCGAGAAGTTGTCGATGGCCAGCCCGCCCTTGGCGATCAGGTCGGTCAGCACCATGTCTTCGGCACCCAGGCTGTTGGCCAGCCCGACCGGCGAGTAGTCGCGTGCGATGCGGGCCAGCAGCTCTGCCGCGGCGGCGGCCTTGGCCGAGACCGACTCGCGCAACGCGGTGTCGGCCAGATTCGGGTTCATGTTCGGATGCATGGCGGGCTCCTCAGGCGGCGCGGGCGACGCGGCGGAACAGCGGCTCGGGGTCTTTCACCGAGGCCTGATAGGGCTGGCTGAAGTCGGTGAGGCTGGCCACGGCGGCTTCGAGCTGTGCGTCGGTGTAGCGACCCTCGGCCGGTTGCAGCGCGTTGATGCCGCAGCGCGTGTAGAGATTGAACTGGTCGCGCAGCACGTCGCCGATGGCGCGCACTTCGCCGGTGTAGCCGTAACGCGAGCGCAGCAGCACGGCAATCGAGCTGCCGCGGCCGTCGGTGAAAGCCGGGAAATGCACGCCGACCACCGGCAGGGTGGCGAGGTCGTCGGCCAGCGCGGCCGGGTCTTCGTCGCCGGCCAGCCACACGCCAAGGTCGCGTCCGGCGAGCTCGTCGCGGCGGGCCTGCCACACCGCGAGCGGCACCAGCAGCGCGCCATCGGGCAGCGCGACGCTTTCGGGCGTGTCGCCCTCGGCAAGGGTGATGACGATGCGCGCGTCGTCCTCGACGCGGCCGTTGCGGATGAGCTTAGCCATTAGCGACCTTCCTCTGCGCCTCGCGGGCGCCATATACGTTGGCCTTGAACGGCTCGATGCCGATGCGGCGGGCGGTCGCGATGAAGCGCTCGTCCTCGTCCAGGCGCTGGGCCAGATAGGTGTCGATGAGCTTCTCGACCACGTCCGGCATGTCGGCTGCGGCAAACGACGGGCCGATGACCTTGCCCAGCGAGGTGTCGTTGCCCTGGCTGCCGCCGACCGTGACCTGGTACCACTCCTGACCGTTCTTATCGACGCCGAGTACGCCGATGTGGCCGACGTGGTGGTGACCGCAGGCGTTCATGCAGCCCGAGATGTTGATCTCGATGTCACCGATGTCGTACAGGTAGTCGAGGTCGTCGAAGCGCGCCTGAATGGCATTGGCGATCGGGATCGACTTGGCGTTGGCGAGGCCGCAGAAATCGCCGCCGGGGCAGGCGATGATGTCGGTCAGCAGGCCGATGTTGGGGCTGGCGAGACCGGCGTCGCGCGCCTCGCTCCACAGCGAGAAGAGATCGGACTGCTGTACGTCGGCCAGCACCAGATTCTGCTCGTGCGTCACGCGCAGTTCGCCGAAGCTGTAGCGATTGGCCCAGTCGGCGGCGTGGTCCATCTGCTCGGCGGTGATGTCACCCGGCGCCACATCCTTGTGCTTGGTCGACAGCGTGACGATGGCGTAGCCCGGCTGCTTGTGGGCGCGCACGTTGCGCTTGGCCCAAGCGGCAAAGGCTTTGTTCTCGCCCAGCAGCGCCTGGTAGCCGGCGTCCTCGGCCGGCAGGGTCGCGTAGGCCGGGTCGACAAAGTGCGCGGCCACGCGCGCCACTTCGGCTTCGGTCAGCGTCAGCGGGCCGTCCTTGAAGTGCGCCCACTCGGCTTCGACCTGTTCGCGGAAGGCATCCACGCCCATGGCCTTGACCAGAATCTTGATGCGCGCCTTGTATTTGTTGTCGCGGCGGCCGAAGCGGTTGTAGACCCGCAGGATGGCCTCGCAGTAGCTGATGATGTGCTGCCACGGCACGAAGGCGGCAATCTCTTCGCCGATGATCGGCGTGCGGCCCAGGCCACCGCCGACCAGCACGCGGAAGCCCACGTTGCCGGCCTCGTCGCGCTTCACGTCCAGCCCGATGTCGTGTGCCTGGATCACCGCGCGGTCGTGCTCGGCGCCATTCACGGCGAACTTGAACTTGCGCGGCAGGAAGGCGAACTCGGGGTGGAAAGTGCTCCACTGGCGCAGCACCTCGCACCACGGACGCGGGTCGACCAGCTCGTCACCGGCCACGCCGGCGAAGGGGTCGGAGGTGATGTTGCGGATGCAGTTGCCCGAAGTCTGGATGGCGTGCATCTCAACCGTCGCCAGCTGGGCGAGGATCTCCGGCACGTCCTTGATTTCCGGCCAGTTGAACTGCATGTTCTGGCGCGTCGTGAAGTGGCCGTAGCCGCGGTCGTAGGTGCGGGCAACGTGCGCGAGCATGCGCAGCTGGCGGCTGGCGAGCAGGCCGTAGGGGATGGCCACGCGCAGCATCGGCGCGTAACGCTGGGTGTACAGGCCGTTCTGCAGGCGCAGCGGGCGGTACTCGTCCTCGCTCAGTTCGCCGGCGAGGTAACGCTGCGTCTGGTCGCGGAATTGCGCGACGCGCTCGTCCACCAGCCGCTGATCGTATTCGTCGTATTGATACATCCGTCTTCTCCGTTGGCGGTCGCCGGTCCATCGCCGGCAGTCCTGCGCTATGGGAACGGATGCTAACGCCTGGGCTTAGTGACAAGAAGGGCGTATGCGTTAAACTGAAATAACTCTTGGTTATTAAGTCGGTGCGCGAGCCCTCATGAATCTCCAGCAACTGCGTTACGTTTTTGAAGTCGCGCGCTGCGGCCTCAACGTCTCGGAGGCCGCCGAGGCACTGTTCACCTCCCAGCCCGGTGTGTCCAAGCAGATTCGCCAGTTCGAGTCGGAGCTGGGCATCGAGATCTTCGTGCGTCATGGCAAGCGGCTGGTCGGCGTGACCGAGCCGGGCAAGCACATCCTGGAAATCGCCGAGCGCATGCTGCGCGACGTGGACAACCTCAAGCAGGTTGGCGACGAGTTCTCCAACGAGTCCGAAGGCGGTCTGTCGATTGCCACCACCCACACCCAGGCGCGCTATGCGCTGCCGGCCGTGGTGCGCGCTTTCCTGGAGCGCTACCCGCGCGTGAAGCTATCGCTGCACCAGGGCAACCCGCGCCAGGTGTCGGAGATGGTGCTCAATGGCGAGGCCGATGTGGCGATTGCCACCGAGCTGATTCCCGATGAGCCAGATCTGGTTACGTTGCCGTGTCAGCAGTGGAACCGCTGCATCGTCGCCGTGCCGCGTCACCCGATCCTGCAGGAGAGGCCGCTGACGCTGGAGGCGATTGCGCGCTACCCGTTGATCACCTACGACGACGCTTTCACCGGCCGCAGCAAGGTCAACAAGGCTTTCCTCGGGCGTGGTCTCAAGCCCAACGTGGTGCTGACGGCGCTGGATTCGGACGTGATCAAGACCTATGTCGGCATGGACCTGGGCATCGGCATTCTCGCCCGCATGGCCTTTGATGCTGCCGAAGACCGCAAGCTCGGCATGATCGACGCCTCGCACCTGTTCGAGTCCAGCACCACGCGACTCGGCCTGCGCCGCAACGCCTTTTTGCGGGGCTACGTTTACGCCTTCATCGAGCTGCTTGCGCCGCATCTTTCAAGGCGCATGGTCGACGCCGCCCTGAGCGGCAGCAAAGAAGACGACTACGAACTCTGATCCGTCAGCGCAACGCGGCTGAAACTTGCCGTGTCCTGCGCGGCCAATGCCAGCGTGAGTGCCACGCGTGCCTGAGCCGGCGACAGCCGGCCGGCCGCGAGGCTGCCGAGTTCCACGTCGATGCGTCGATGCGCGACAAAGCCGCTGCCGCAGCGACTGGCGCGCACCACCGGCACGCCGCCGTGTACGAGCTGGCGGATTGCGTCGTTCCAGGCGTCCGGCACGCTGCCGTTGCCGGGCAATGCCAGCACCACTCCTTGTGCTCCCATTTCCCGGGCTGCATCCAGCCAGCCCGGCGAGGTGCCGGCAGCCACGTGCACGATCTCGACGCGCGGCAGGTCGGCGTCCGGCCACGGCATCAGTTCGGCGCGCGGCGCGGGCGGGCGGAAGAAGCGCACGTCGGGGCGGGTCGAGCCGACCGGGCCGTCGAGTGCCGCAAACGCATCGACACTCGTCGCATGTGCCTTGCGCAGGCCGCGCGCGGGCAGGATATGTTCGGCGAACGCCACCAGCGTGCCGCGCCCATGTGCGGCCGGGTCGATCGCTACGCGCACGGCGTCTAGCAGATTGGCCGGGCCGTCCGCCGATACCGCGTCACTTGGTCGCATCGCGCCGGTGATCACCACCGGCTTGGCGGCCGGCAGCAGCAGTTCCAGAAACAGCGCGGTTTCTTCCAGCGTGTCGGTGCCGTGCGTGAGCACCAAACCGGCGACGTCCTCGCGTGCGATCAGAGCGCGTGCGGCTTGTGTGATGGCGAGCCAGTGCTGCGGCGCCATGTTCTTGCTGTCGAGCGCCAGACAGGGCTCGACCACGATGTCGGCGCGCTCGCGCACACCCGGTACGGCGGCAAGCAAGGCCTCGCCGGCCACGGTGCCGGCGGTATAGCTGTCCGGGCCGGAAGCGGCGTCGGCTGCGCCGGCAATGGTGCCGCCGGTGGTCAGCAGGGCGATTCTGGGCAGAGCCATGGCGCGTTACTCCTCGTCGGCGGCTTCTTGTTGCTGCAGGTTCCACATGCGTGCGTAATCACCACCCTTGGCCAGCAAGGCGCTGTGGCGGCCGCGCTCCACGATGCGGCCCTGATCGAGCACGATGATTTCGTCGGCGTCCATCACCGTCGACAGGCGGTGTGCGATGACCAGCGCCGTGCGTCCGCTGGCGGCGCGCTCGATCTGCGCCTGGATGGCCTTCTCGGTCTTGGAGTCGAGCGCCGAAGTGGCCTCGTCGAAGATCAGGATGGCCGGGTTCTTCAGCAGCGCCCGCGCAATGGCCACACGCTGCTTCTCGCCGCCCGAGAGCTTCAGCCCGCGCTCGCCGACCCGCGTGTCGTAACCGGCCGGCAGGCGGCCGACGAAATCCGTCAGTTGCGCGGCGCGCGCGGCGGCCTCGACCTCCTCGCGCGTGGCCTCCGGGCGGCCGTACTGGATGTTGTAGAACAGCGTGTCGTTGAACAGCACGGTGTCCTGCGGAACGATGCCGATGGCGCTGCGCAGGCTGTGCTGGGTGAGCGCGCGCAGGTCATGTCCGTTGATGCGGATGGCGCCGCTGTTGACGTCGTAGAAGCGGTACAGCAGTCGCGCCAGCGTCGACTTGCCCGAGCCCGAGTGGCCGACGATGGCCACGGTGTGGCCGGCCGGTACCTCGAAATCCACGCCTTCCAGGATCTGCCGATTGGGGTCGTAGGCGAAGCCCACGTTCTCGAAGCGCACGCCGGCCGGGCCGGGTTCCAACGCAATCGCGTCCGGCGCATCGGCGATCTCGCGGTTCTGGTGCATCAGGCCGAACATGCGCTCGATGTCGGTCAGCGCCTGGCGCAGCTCGCGGTAGATCACGCCGAGGAAGTTGAGCGGGATATAGAGCTGGATCAGGAAGGCGTTGACCAGCACGATGTCACCGATGGTCATCTCGCCGGTGGCGACGCGGTCGGCGGCCTGCCACATCATCAGCGTCACGCCGACGGCGACGATCGCCGCCTGGCCGATGTTCAGGCCCGACAGCGAGAACTGATTCTTCATCTGCGCCTGCGTCCACTTGTCGACCTGTTCGTCGTAGCGGCGCGCCTCGAACTCCTCGTTGTTGAAGTACTTCACCGTCTCGAAGTTGAGCAGGCTGTCGATGGCGCGTGCGTTGGCGGCCGAATCCAGCTCGTTGGCGTGGCGCCGCAGCGCCGTGCGCCAGTTCGTTACGACTACCGTGAACACGATGTACAGCGTCAGCGTGACGGCCGTGATGAAGGCAAATATCGCGTCGTAGTTGAGCAGCAGAATGCCGATGACCAGGCCGATCTCGACCAGTGTCGGCAGGATCGAATACAGCGTGTAGCTGATCAGCGAGTTGATCGAACGCGTGCCGCGCTCGATGTCGCGTGTGAGTCCGCCGGTCTGGCGTTCGAGGTGAAAGCGCAAAGACAATGCATGCAGATGCCGGAATACCTGCAGCGAGATGCGCCGCACCGCCTGCTGCGTGACCCGCGCGAAGACGATCTCGCGCAGCTCGGTGAGCAGCGAATTGGAAAACCGCAGCACGCCGTAGGCCAGCAGCAGCGCCGCCGGCACCACGATGAAGGCCTGCTCGCGCGTGATCGTCAGCGCATCGATGATGCCCTTGAAGATCAGCGGCACCGTGACGTTGGCGCCCTTGGCCGCGATCAGACAGGCCAGCGCAAACACCACGCGCCACTTGTAGGCCCACAGATAGGGAATCAGGCTTTTCAGCGTTTCCCAGTCGCGACGTTCGGTGGGCTCGGGGCCGGGCAGGGTGGTGGCGTGTTGTCTCATGGGGAGATTCTATCCGCTCGCCACCCCGCCCGCCGGGCCTCAGAAACTCACGCGCACCCCTGCCATCAGGCTGCGGCCTGCCAGCGGCACTTCGTCCTTGTTGAACGAGGCATGGTTGAAAGCCAGCTTGTCGGTGAGGTTGTTGAGCTTCACGTACACCTGGAAAGGCGTGGTGTTGTAGCGGGCTCTGTAGCTCAGGCCGAGGTTGATCAGGTTGTAGCTCTCGGTCTTGCTCTCGTAGTCCGCGATGTGGGTCTGGCTGCCGACGTGCACCCACTCGACGTCGCCCTGCCAGGCGCCGTAGGTGGCATCCATGCGCAGGCCGGCGCGCCACGCCGGGATGCGCGGCAGGTCTGAGTCTTCGCTGCTCTTGATCTTGCCACGCACGTAGTCGCCGAAGCCGGTGACGGCGTAGGTCCGGTTGAGCTGGTGGCGCACTTCGGCTTCGAGGCCGGTGAAGGTGGCGTCGCGCTGGGTGTACTCGATCAGGCGCAGGCCTTCATGTTCGTCCAGCGTGTTGGCGTAGATGTAGTTGTTCACCCGATTGTGGAACACGCCCACGGAGAAGGTGGTGTCACCGGCCAGCTTGCGCAGTGTGACGTCGAGGTTGCGCGAGGTTTCGCGGTCGAGGTCTGGGTTGCCGATCTCGATGGTGCGCGTGGCCAGGTGCAGGCCGTCGGCGTACAGCTCTTCGGCCGTCGGCAGGCGTTCGGCGCGGGCCAGCGAAACGCCCAGCGACCAGCCCGGCGCGAAGGCCCAGTTGGCGCCGGCCGAGACCGAGGTGCCGCTGTGGTTGCGGTCGCGCGCGGTGGAGTCGACGTCGATGCGCTGGCGTTCGTGACGCAAGCCGGCTTCAAAACGCCAGTCGCCGAGGCGATATTCCTCGATCAGGAAAAGGGCGTTGCGTTGCGTCAGCGTGGGCGGAACATAGGCCTCCTCGCCGGTGGCGGAGAAGTCGCGACGCGTGTTCTGCAGACCGATCACACCGCGCCAGCCGGCGATGGGTTCGTGCTCGACTTCCACGCGCGCGTCGTGGGCGCGGCTCGTGAAGCGTGTGGCGATCTCGCCGCCTTCGATTTCGTCGTGGCGATAGTCGGTGTGGCTGGCGCGCAGGCCGATGCGTGCGATGCCGGCGAAGGGTTCGAGCACTTCACCGCGCAGGTCCCAGCGCTGGCTGTGCAGGTCGACCAGCGGCACGCCTTCGTGCTCGTGGTCATGATCGTCGTCGTCATCATCGTGATCGTCGCAGTGCAGGTGGTCGACGTGGGCGTGGCAGTCCTCACCGTGGGCGTGGCCCGGCAGGCCGTAGTCGCGTCGTTCGCTCGAATACGCGATACCGAGGTAACCGCGTTCGCCGATCCACGACATGCCGAGGCTGCCGGTGTCGCTCTGGCTGAAGCTGCCCTCGATCTTGCGGCCTTCGTCCCAGCCGCGGCCGACACGCAGATCGCGCGCGTCGCGTCGCGCGCCTTCTGCACGCACGGCGAAGTTGCCTGAGCCGGCGGTGATGCCAAAGGCGCCGGCGTCTTCATTGGCGGCGCTGTTGCCGCGCAGTTCAAGCGAGCCTTCAACACCATCGACGGGGACTTCGGTCGGAATGCGTTCGTCGATCAGGTTCACCACGCCGCCGGTGGCGCCGCCACCGTAAGCCAGCGCGGAAGGGCCGCGCAGGATCTCGATGCGCTTGAGGAGCATCGGTTCCGCTGCCACGGCGTGATCGGGGCTGACGGTCGAGGCATCCATGATCTCGGAGCCGTCGGACAGCACGCGTACGCGCGGCCCGTCGAGCCCGCGAATGACGGGCCGACCGGCGCCGGGCGCGAAGCCCGAGCTGCGCACACCGGGCTCGCGCTCCAGTGATTGGCCCAACGTGGCGGCGCGCGAGCGCACCAGTTCGTCGCCGGACAGCACGCTGAACGGCAGGATCATTTCGCTCAGGCCGAGCGACAGCGCACTTGCGGAGACGGTGACGGGCGGCAGTACTGGCGTGGTGGCCTCGGTCTGTGCCAGTGCTTTGCCTGATGCCAGCGCGGCGATCAGTACGGGGAGGGCTTTCAGGCGGTGGAGCGGGCGGGGCATTGCGGCTTCCTCATTGCGGAGTCATGGTCTTTGGGTTTGAAAGCGATGATATATTATTGCATTCAAATCGCCAAAGCCGGATTTGCGCAAAGACGGGAAGCGGCAGTGGGGAGGCGTCCCGGCGCGTGGCGCCGGGACGGTGGGTCAGAAGCGCACCGGGCGGTGCGAGAACACCCAGGTTTCGGTCATGGCGCGGTCGCCGACGCGCAAGAAAGCGCGCAGATCCACTGGGGCCTCGCCTTCGGGGAAGACGTCGAAAATCAGGCGCCAGTGGTCGGTGCCAACCACGCGAATGGCGTAGGGGTTGTCGATGCGGGCATTGGTGCCCTCGACGACCGCACGCACCACGCGTTGCTCGGAGGTGAAGCTGGCCAGGTCGCCGCCGGCGAAGTCGATGGCGTATTTCACGCCGCCTTCCGGACGCGCTTGGCCAGGCACGCCGGCGCGGCCCATGCGTGTGGCGATGACGTGGCCGACGGGTTGGTCGCCGAATACTGGCGCCTTCATCCAGTGCAGGCGGTATTCGAAACTGGGCGCAGAGCCGGCCGGAATCGGCTGGTCGGTGGTCCAGTAGGCAACGATGTTGTCGTGGATTTCGTCGTCCGTCGGGATTTCGACCAGCTGCACGCTGCCTTCGCCCCACTCGCCCTTGGGCTCGACCCACACTGCCGGACGGCGATCGTAGAACACGCCGTCGTCCTCGTAGTTGGCGAACTCACGGTCGCGCTGCATCAGGCCGAAGCCGCGCGGGTTGCGGTCGATGAAGCTGCTGGTGCGCACGCCGCGCGGGTTGTCGAGCGGGCGCCAGATGCGTTCGCCGGCACCCGTCCACACAGCCAGGCCGTCGTTGTCGTGCACTTCGGGGCGCCAGTCGCTGGCTTCGTGGCGATTGGTCTCGGAGAACCAGAACATGCTGGTCAGCGGTGCCACGCCAAGGCGCTTCACTTCCTCGCGCAGGAACAAGCGGACCGACACGTCCATCACGATGGCGTCGGTGTTCGGCTTGGCGCAATCGATGCGCACCGCGCCGGTCAGGCTGGGGCTTTCCATCAGCGCGTGGATGACGATGCCGCCATCGCCCTCGGCTTCCAGCCAGAAGCGCGTGAACACCGGAAACTCTTCATGATGGCCGGGCAGCGCAGTGTTGATGGCCAGACCGCGTGCCGACAGACCGTACTGGTCCATCGGGCCCGAGGTGCGGAAGTACGAAGCCCCCATGAAGGCCAGCCAGTCGCGGTTATGGTCGTCGGCGTGCAGTACGCGGAAACCTGCCCAGCCGGCGTCCTCGGGCAGGTCACTGGCCTGCAGGTCGCCGGTGTAGGAGAACGCCGTCGGGTCGTACTTCAGCTCGCGGGCGACGCCGTTTTCGACCACGTCGATGCGCACCGGCAGCGGTGTGCCGGCATGCTGGTGGAACAGCGCCACCGGTGCCACGCCGTCGCGCTGTTCCCACAGTGCGTGTTCGGGCTTGAAGCGGATCTTCTGATAGGCGTCGTAATCGATTCCGGCCAGCGCCTTGGTGAGGGCCTGGGAGGGCTGGCGCACCGGATGGGGGCGGCCGGCCAGCTCTTGCGCCATCTGCGTCAGGCGATCAAACGAAAAGGCTTCGCCCCCTGCGGTGTCGGTTGCGGCGGCGCTGGCGAGCGCGGCCGACAAACCGCCCGGCAGCAGGCCGGCGGCCGAGGCAGCGGCGGCAAGGTGGAGAAAGCGTCTGCGTTTGGCATCTTGCATGGTCATACGTCCTGAAGGTCTGGGGCTGCCGCGAAGGCTGAAGCCACGTTCATGAGTGTGCGCAATCCTACCGTTTCCCGGTGGCGAAAGATTGCCATGATGTCGGCCGCGTCGGCGGCTGCGTTAAGCTGATGTCTCTGACATGCGTCGGATTGGAGGTAGCAATGTTCTGGCTGATCCTGTTGAGTGTGCTCGGCGCTTGCGTCTTTGCGCTGTGGCACGACGATACGCGCCGGCGGCTGCTGAGCGATCCGGCGTTCCGCGCCTTCCGCAAGGCACTGCCGCCGATGTCGCAAACCGAGCGCGATGCGCTTGAAGCCGGCACGGTGTGGTGGGATGGCGAATTGTTCTCCGGTAGGCCGGACTGGCAACGCCTGCTGGACATCCCGTGGCCGAAGCTGTCCGACGAGGAGCAGGCCTTCCTCGACGGCGACACGGACGAACTGTGCCGCATGATCGACGATTGGAACTTCACGCGTCGTCTCGACATGTCACCAGAGGTGTGGGAGTTCATCCGACGCAAAGGTTTCTTCTCGCTGATCATCCCCAAGGAGTATGGCGGCAAGGGCTTCTCGGCCTACGCCCACTCGCAGGTCGTGACCAAGCTGGCAAGTCGCTCGTCGGCGCCGGCCGTGTCGGTGATGGTGCCCAATTCGCTCGGCCCGGCCGAGCTGTTGATCCACTACGGTACCGAGGCGCAGAAGCAGCACTGGCTGCCGCGTCTGGCGGCCGGCGACGACGTGCCGGCCTTCGCGCTGACCAGCCCGTGGGCCGGTTCCGACGCGGCCTCCATTCCCGATGCCGGCGTGGTCTGCCATGGCAAGTGGAAGGGCAGAAAGGTGCTCGGCATGCGCGTGTCCTTCGACAAGCGCTACATCACGCTGGCGCCGGTGTGCACCGTGTTCGGACTGGCTTTCCGGCTGTACGACCCGGAGCATCTGCTCGGTGACACGGAAGACCTAGGCATCACCGTGGCGCTGGTGCCGCGCGAGCATCCGGGGGTCGAGATCGGGCGCCGCCACCTGCCGATGGACGCCATCTGGATGAACGGGCCGATCCGCGGCAAGGACGTGTTCATGCCGCTCGAATTCATCATCGGTGGGCCGGAACTGGCTGGCCGTGGCTGGCGCATGCTGATGGAGTGCCTTGCGGCCGGGCGCAGCATCTCGTTGCCGGCAGCGAACACCGGCACGCAGAAACTCACCGCGCGCGCGGTCGGCGCCTATTCACGCGTGCGCCGTCAGTTCCGCACGCCGATCGGACGTTTCGAAGGCGTGGAGGAAGCGCTGGCGCGTATCGCCGCCAATACCTACCTGTGCGACGCCGCCCGCGTGCTCACGGCGGGTGCGCTGGACCTGGGCGAGCGGCCTTCGGTGGTCTCCGCCATCGTCAAGTATCACGTCACCGAGCGCGCACGGCAGACGCTCAATGACGGCATGGACGTAATCGGCGGCAAGGGCATCTGCCTCGGCCCGCAGAACTTCCTCGGCCGCAGCTATCAGCAACTGCCGATCGGCATCACGGTGGAAGGCGCCAACATCCTGACGCGCAGCCTGATCCTGTTCGGACAGGGCGCGATCCGCTGTCACCCGCACCTGCGCGCGGAGATGGACGCTGCCATGGCGGAGGATGGCGATGCTTTCCACGACGCCTTTTCCGCCCATCTGCGGGATCTTGGCGTGAACGCGCTGCGGGCCCTCGGCATGGGGCTGACCGGTTCGCATTTCGTCAGCGTGCCGGCGCAGGTCGCGCCGCACACCAAGCGCTATTACCAGCAGCTGTCACGCCTGTCGGCGGCGTTTGCGGTGCTGTCCGACGCCTGCCTGGCTTCGCTCGGCGGCGCGCTCAAGCGCCGCGAGAAGCTGTCGGCACGACTCGGCGACATCCTCTCGCTGCTGTATCTGATGAGTGCCTGCCTGCGTCGCTACGAAGCCGAAGGGCAGCAGGCGGCCGATGCGCCACTGCTGCAGGCCGCCATCTGGGATGCGATGTTCCGCACCCAGATCGCCTTCGAGGGCGTACTCGCGAATCTGCCCAACCGGCCCCTGGCGTGGCTGCTTGGATGCATCGTGTTTCCGCTCGGCCGACCCTATGTTGCAGCCGCCGACCGCATCGGTGCCGAGGCCGCCGCGACGCTGCTGGAGCCCTCGGCCACGCGGGAGCGCCTGACGCAGCCGATCTTCGTGTCCGAGGACGAAGACGACCCGCTGGCCGCGCTCGAAGCTGCGCTGACGGCCAGCATCGCAGCCGAGCCGGTCGAGGCCAAGTTGTCGCAGGCGGTGCGCGGCGGCGGCTTCGACGCGGGCCCGCTCAGCACCGGCGATGTGGACGAGATCTGGCGGCGGGCGCTTGACGCCGGTGTCATCGACGCCGACGAATATGCCTTGATCGAGCGGCGCAATCGGCTGCGCGACAAGGTCATCCGCGTGGACGACTTCCCGGTCGACTTCGATCTGCGTGCCAGCCTGTGCGTGCAATGACGCCGGTCTGGCCCGACCGGCCTACAATGGGCCATCTGAACCCGCAACGAGTCGCAAGGTCTTTGCAAGGTGAGTGAAGCTGTCTACATCGTCGATGCGGCGCGCACCCCGTTTCTGAAGGCGCGTGGCCGCCCGGGGCCGTTCTCCGCGGCCGATCTGGCTACGGCCTGCGGCGCCCAGCTGCTGGCCCGCCAGCCGTTTGCGCCGGATGCACTCGATCAGGTCATTCTCGGTTGCGCCAGCCCGGCTGCAGATGAGGCCAACATTGCCCGTGTGGCGGCGCTGCGCATGGGTTGCGGTCACAAGGTGCCGGCCTGGACGCCGCAGCGCAACTGCGCTTCCGGTCTGCAGGCGATCGACTCGGCGTGTGCCGAACTGCTGCTCGGGCGCGCCGACATGATCCTCGCCGGCGGCGTGGATGCGCTGTCGCGCACGCCGCTGATGCTGTCCGACGAATTCGTGCGCTGGCTCGCCGACTGGCGTGGCGCAAGTCCCGCCAAGCGCATGCGCTTGCTGCGGCATTTCCGCTTCGCCAGCCTTGCTCCCGTCGTGGGGCTGGAGCGTGGTCTTACGGATCCGGTGGTCGGCCAGCTCATGGGTCAGACCGCCGAGAACCTCGCCAGCCGATTTGCCATCACGCGCGAGGACATGGATTCATGGGCGCAGCGCAGCCACGTGCGTGCGGCCTTGGCCTGGGAGGCCGGGCAGTTCGACGAGGTGGTGCCGCTGGTCGATGGCGACGGCAAGCTGTATGCGCGCGACGACGGCATCCGCCCGAATTCGAATGCGGCCGATCTGGCGCGCCTCAAACCGATCTTTGATCGCAAGTACGGCAACGTCACGGCCGGCAACAGTTCGCAGGTCACCGACGGCGCTGGCTGGCTGCTGCTCGCCACCGAAGCGGCGGTCGACCGGCACGGCCTGCAGCCGATGGCGCGCATCGTCGATTGCGCCTGGGCGGCCCTCGACCCTGCGGCGATGGGGCTCGGGCCGGTGCATGCCGTGGCGCCGCTGCTTGCACGCAACGGGCTGGGTATCGGCGACATCGGGCTGTGGGAAATCAACGAGGCCTTTGCTGCACAGGTGCTGGCCTGCCTGCGTGCCTGGGATGACGCCGATTACTGCCGTGAAGAACTTGGCATGGACGTTTGCGGCACCGCGCCGCAACCGGCCCGCGTGAATATCGACGGCGGTGCCATCGCACTCGGCCACCCGGTCGGCGCCAGCGGCGCACGCATCGTCATGCACCTGGTGGCCGCCATGCGACGTGAAGGGGTGGAGCGCGGCGTGGCCACGCTGTGCGTCGGTGGCGGGCAGGGCGGCGCCATGCTGATCGAGGCCGTGACATGAACCACAACGGCCACCACCTGCGCCTGGAGCGCGACTGGGAAGGCGTGGCCTGGCTGGTGCTGGACCGCGCCGGCGAACGCGTCAACACCCTGTCTGCCGAATTGCTCGATGAGCTGGGCGAGGTCATCGGCATGCTGGAGGCCGAGCCGCCCAGCGGACTGGTCATCGCCTCGGCCAAGAGCGAAGGTTTCTGCGCCGGCGCCGATCTCGACGAGGTCGCGGCCGTCACCACCCCCGCGGCCGCGCGCGCTCTGGTCGGGCGGGGCTGGAAGCTGTTCGAACGTATCGCGTGCTTGCCGTTTCCGACGCTGGCGCTGATCCGCGGACATTGTCTGGGCGGTGGGCTGGAGCTGGCTCTGGCGTGCAGCTACCGCGTCGTCGTCGATGACCCGGCGACCCGGCTGGGCCTGCCCGAAGTGCGCCTCGGGCTGGTGCCGGCGTGGGGCGGCATGCGTCGCCTGCCTGCGCTGGTCGGGCCGTCGGGCGCGCTCGATCTGATGTTGTCCGGGCGTGATCTGTCCGCGCGCAGTGCCTGGAAGCTCGGTCTGGCCGACGTGTGCGTGCCGCCGCGCGTGATGGAGAACGCTGCCCGCGCCGTCGTGATGTCCGGCCGGCACTGCCGCCACCTGCCGTGGCGCGATGTGCTCAAGGCCACCGTGCTGCGCAGGGTCGTGGCCGGGCAGGCGCGCAAGCGGCTGAGTGCGCGCGTGCGCAAGGAACACTACCCGGCGCCGTTCGCATTGCTCGACCTGTGGGTGCGGCACGGCGGCGACACGCTGGCCGAGCCGGATGAATCGCCGGTGTCGATTGCCGCGCTGCTGCGCTCGGACACGGCGCGCGAGCTGTTGCGGGTGTTCCGCCTGCGCGAGCGTCTGCGCCGCAGTGGCAACGTGGCGCACCAGGTGGCCCAGGTGCACGTGGTTGGCGCCGGCACCATGGGCGGCGACATTGCCATTCTGTGTGCCGCCAGCGGTTTTCGCGTGACGCTGCAGGACGCGCGTGGCGAGGCCGTTGCGGCCGCCGTCGGACGTGCCGCCAGGCGCGCTCGCGAATTGCATCCACACGACCCGCTGGCCGAGCGCGACCTGCTTGATCGGCTGGTGCCGGACATGAACGGGCATGGCGTGGGACGCGCCGACCTCATCATCGAAGCCGTGGCCGAAGACATCGAGGTCAAACGCAGTCTGTTTGCCGGCCTCGAATCGCGCGCGCGGCCCGATGCGCTGCTCGCCACCAACACCTCCAGCCTGGCGCTGGAAGACATTGCCGCCGGCCTGCGCGATCCGGCGCGCCTGATCGGCCTGCATTTCTTCAACCCGGTGGCGAAAATGCCGCTGGTCGAGGTGGTCGCCGCCGGTCACAGCAACGCCTCGGTGATCGCGCGCGCCACCGGCTTCGTCGTGGCGCTCGGCAAGCTGCCGTTGCAGGTTTCAAGCGCGCCGGGTTTTCTGGTCAATGCCGTGCTCGCGCCGTATCTGTTCGAGGCACTGCGCTGTGTGGACGAGGGTCTTGCCGCGTCAGCTGTCGACCGCGCGATGCGCGAAGCGGGCATGCCGGTCGGGCCACTTGAACTGGTCGACCGCATCGGGCTGGACGTGGCGCTGGCAGCCGGGCGAGGCCTTGGGTTGGAGCCGGTCCCGGCCTGTCTGAGCGAGGCCGTCGAGCAGGGCCGGCTGGGGCTCAAATCCGGCCACGGCCTGTACGAATGGGTGGATGGCGAGCCGCGGCAGGATGCTGCTGAAGCCGCGCCCGAGGCCCTGGCGGCCCGTTTGTTTGCGCGGTTGGACGAGGCTGCGCGCGATGCGCTCAGCCGTGGCGTGGTGGCCGATGCCGATCTCGTTGATGCCGGCCTGATCTTCGGCGCCGGCTATCCCCCTTTCACCGGCGGCCCGCTGCGTCGCGCCGCGCGCACAGAGGAAGCTGCATGACTCATCACCCGCCTCGCCCTTCACACGACGACATCGCCACCCTGCCGGCTGACCGCCAGCCCGAACTGCGCGTAATGACCATGCCGGCCGACGCCAATCCGGCCGGTGACGTGTTCGGCGGCTGGATCATGTCCAACGTAGACGTTGCCGGCGCAATTGCCGCCCATCGGTTTTCGCGCGGGCGCGTGGTTACGGTGGCGGTGAACGCCTTCACTTTCCACCAGCCGGTGTCGGTCGGCGATGTGGTCAGCTTCTACGCGGAGATTTCGCGTGTCGGCAACACCTCCATCACGGTCGACGTCGAGGTCTACGCCGAGCGTGATCCGGCCCACCCCAAGGTCGTGCGCGTGACCGAAGCGTCACTGACTTACGTTGCGCTCGACGAGCATGGCAACAAGCGGGCCATCGCGCCGGCTGGCGGCATGCACTGAGGAGTCGCGGCATGAGTCGTTTCGTCGTGCGCAAGGTGGCGGTGTTGGGCGCGGGCGTGATGGGGGCGCAGATTGCCGCGCATTGCGCCAACGCCGGCTTCGAGGTGCTGCTGTTTGATCTGCCCGGCGACAGCGGTGGCAGCGGCCCGGCGGCTGAAGCCGTCGAGCGGCTGGCGGGTATCACGCCGTCGCCGCTGGCCACCCCGCGACATGCGCTGGCCATCACGCCAGCCAATTACGACGACGATCTGCCGCGGCTGGCCGATTGCGAACTGGTGATCGAGGCTGTCGCCGAGCGCATGGCGCTCAAACGCGCGCTGTTCGAGCGCGTTGCGTCTTACGTGCGCCACGACGCGGTGATCGCCACCAATACCTCCGGCCTGTCGGTACGCGAACTCTCGGATGTGCTGCCCGAGGCGCTGCGGCCGCGCTTCTGCGGCGTGCATTTCTTCAATCCGCCGCGCTACATGGCGCTCGTCGAGCTGGTCGCGGGGCAGCGCAGCGACGCCGTGATGCTCGACCGGCTCGAAACCTGGCTGACCTCGCGCCTGGGCAAGAGCGTGGTGCGCGCACACGACACCCCCAATTTCATTGCCAACCGCATCGGCATGTTCGCGCTGCTGGCGGTCATGCGCCACACCGAGCGGCTCGGCCTGCGTTTTGACGAGGCCGACGCACTGACCGGCCCGCTCATCGGCCGGCCGCGCAGCGCCACTTTCCGCACTGCCGACGTGGTCGGGCTGGACACCATGGCGCACGTCATCGGCACGCTGCGCGAGCGCCTGCCCGACGACCCCTGGCATCCGTGGTTCGGCGAGCCACAGTGGCTCAGCACGCTGGTCGCGCGCGGCGCCCTCGGCGCCAAGAGCGGCGAGGGCGTGTATCGCAAGGACGGCAAGCGCATTCTGGTGCTCGACGGCGACGATTACCGCGACAGCAGCGGCGCGGTCGCCCCCGAAGTGGCCGAAATCCTGGCCGATCGTGATGCACCGCGCCGCATGCAGCGCCTGCGCGCCTGCCCGCATCCGCAGGCCGAGTTGCTGTGGGCAAGCTTTCGCGATCTGTTCCATTACGCGGCCTTCCACCTTGCCGACATTGCCGAGAATGCGCGCGAAATCGATCTGGCCATGCGCTGGGGCTTCGGCTGGGCGCAGGGTCCGTTCGAGACCTGGCAGGCGGCCGGCTGGAGCGCGGTGGCCGAGGCGATTGCCGAAGACATCGAGGCCGGCCTGACCATGGCCGATGTGCCCCTGCCCGATTGGGTGTTTGCGCGCGATGGTGTGCACGACACCGGCGGCTCGTGGAGCGCGGCCGCCGGGCGTCTGCAGCCGCGCGCAGCGCTGACCGTGTACGTGCGCCAGATTGAGCCCGAGCGCCTGTTCGGCGAGCGTGCGCATTTGCATGAGGAAGTGCTGTGGGAGAACACCGGCCTGCGCTTATGCCGCCGGACTGATCAGGATCCGCGCATTGGCATTCTGAGCTTCACGACCAAGCTGCATGTTCTCGATGAGGCTGTGCTTGATGGCATCGTCGAGGCGGTGGCGCGTGCCGGGCGCGATCTGGACGGGCTGGTTATCCGCCACGCCCCACCGTTCAGCGCCGGGGCCGATCTGAAGCGTGTGCTGGCGGGCTGCGAGGCGGGCGAGTTTGATGCTCTGGAACGCATGCTGGGCCGCTTTCACGGCGTAGCGCGTGCGCTGCAACAGTCGGCCGTGCCGGTGGTCGCGGCGGTCGAGGGGCAGGCGCTGGGCGGAGGCTGCGAACTGCTGATGCGCGCTACCCATCGCACGCTGGCGTTTGAAGCCCGCATCGGGCTGGTTGAAGCACTGGTTGGCCTGCTGCCGGCAGGTGGCGGCTCGGCCGCGCTGGCTGTGGCGGCAGACCGCCGCGCGCGTCAGTCAGCGGATGGCGATGCCTTGCCGTTCGTGCGTCAGGCCTTCCGGCAGATCATGGATGCTGCGGTGTCGTCGAGCGCGCCCCATGCACTCGAGCTCGGCTATGCGCGTGCCGGCGACGACATCGTGATGCATGCGCGGGAGCTGCTGCACGTGGCCCTGGTGCGCGCCCGCAGCCTGCACGACGCCGGCTGGCATCCGCGTCCGCTGGCGCGCGAGCTGCGGGTGACCGGGCGTGAAGGCGTCGACGCCTGTCTGGCGGATCTGGCTGATGAGCGCAGATGTTCAGAGCACGATCTGCGCGTTGCCCGCGCCGTGGCGACGGCGCTGTGTGGCGGCGATGTGGCCCGTGGCACGCAGCTAGACGAAGCCGATCTGCTGGCGATCGAGCGTGAGCAGTGCATGGCGCTGCTGCGCACGCCCGAAACGCAGGCCCGCATCCGTCACATGCTCGAAACGGGCAAGCCGCTGCGCAACTGAGGCGGGCGTTCAGCCGGCCGGAGGCACCGTGTCGGCGAAGCTTTCACGCTCGTACAGTCGAGCGATCAGCGCCTCAAGGTTGTGCCGACCGTTCTGCCAGTGCAGTTGCGGCAGGCGCAGTTCGATGAAGCCGACCATCACACCAACGGAAACGTCGCCGAGACTCATCGCGTCGCCATGCAGCCAGTTGCGGCCCGTGGCGAGTTCGTCGAGGCGGTCGAGGCCGCGCTCGATCTTCTGCTGCTGACGTGCCACCACGTCGGCGCTGCGCAGCGCCTCGGGCCGGCGGCCTTCCAGCACCACGACGACGACTGCATCGGTGATGCCGTCGGCGAGTGCCTCGAGTTGGCGCACCCGCACGGCCTCGACCGCATCCGCCGGAATCAGGCGCGGCGCGGCGGAGAGGTTCTCGATCCAGCCGGCGATCACCGGCGAGTCGAAGAACACCTCGCCTTCATCGGTGATCAGCACCGGCACCTTGCCCAGCGGGTTGACCTCGGGGACGGTGCTGGTCGGCTCCCATGGTGAATCGACGACCAGCTCGAAATTCAGCTTCTTTTCGGCCAGCATCACGCGAATCTTGCGGGCGTAGGGGCTGGTTGGCGTTGCGACGAGTTTCATGGTGCCTCCTTGGGTTCTGACTACAGCGGACCCCAGCTGCCTTCGATGATCCGGCGCAGCACGTGCAGTTTGCCACCAAAGAAATGGTCCGCGCCGGGTATGACGGAAACCGGCAGGTCCTGTTCCCCGGCCCAGTCAAAAACGTTCTGCAGCGGGCAGGTGTTGTCCTTCTCGCCATGGATCAGCAGCGTCGGAACATCCTCGGGCAGCGCGTCCAGATCATAGAAGCGGTCGGATCCGATCATTTCGCCGCTGGGTGTTCCGACCAGCGCAATGCGGTGCGCCGGGGTCGGCGACTCGGCGAGCTTCTTCACCACGCGGTTGGCAACGAAGGCGCCGAACGAGAAGCCAGCCACTGCCAGCGGCAGGGCGCCCCAGCGCGATTGCGCCCAGGCGATCACCGCCAGCATGTCTTCGGTCTCGCCCCAGCCTTCGTCGTGCGTGCCTTCGCTGGCGCCGACGCCACGGAAGTTCGGGCGCACGGTGGCGTAGTTCAGGTCACGGAAACTGCGCGCCAGGGTGTGCGCCACCTTGTTGGTGTTGGCGCCCTGGAACAGCGGGTGCGGGTGGCAGACCAGCGCGATGCCGCGCGGCTCGTGCGGCACATCGATCAGTGTGTCGATCTTTCCGGCCGGGCCTGTGAGCTCGATCTGTTCGGTCGGAAGGGGACGGTTCATCAGGAATCTCCAAGTTTCAGGCGTTGCACGACGCGACCATGGACGAGGTGCTCGTCAATGATTTCGTCGATGTCTTCATGATCCACGTAGGTGTACCAGACGTTGTCAGGGTAGACCACCAGCACCGGCCCCTCATCGCAGCGATCAAGGCAGCCGGCCTTGTTGATGCGCACCTTGCCGCGGCCCTTCTGGCCAAGCTCGCCGATGCGGTTCTTGGCATAGGCTTGCAGATCACTGGCCTTGTAGTCGTTGCAGCAGGATTCGCCCTCGGCGCGCTGGTTGCAGCAGAAGAAGACGTGGTGGCGGAAATAACTCATCGGGTTCTCCGTCCGGGGCCGGGCGCGACGGCGCGCGGCAGTCCGGAGCAAAGCGCAATTATAGCGCCGGCCCCTGAGGGCCTGTTCCCAGTAGCCAGCGCTACGGGGAACAGGCTCTAGCGCCCGTGGAGGTGCTCTCCGCGCCACAGGCCCAGCGCAGAGAGGTAGGCCAGCGCGAGAAACGGCCACGCTCCCGAGAGCAGACGGATGACGCCGTGGAAGTTCTGGAAGGTGCCCGACACGAGCAGCGGTGAGCCGGCAAGGTAAGGGTTCTCGGGGATCAGGTTGGCCAGCGTTGCTGTGCCGAGCAGCGCCATGCCGGCCAGTGCGTGCTGCAGCATGCGCGGCAGCATCAGTGCCGGCAGCAACAGCACGGCGCCTGCGATGAGGCCATTGCGGGTGCCGGGGGTCAGCCACAGCCAGGCGTCGCCGGGGGCAACGAACATGGTGGTCGCGGCGCTCTTGATGGCGACGCCCGCGGTCAGCAGCGCGAGTACCGGCCAGATGCGCGGGATTTGCATCATGCAACGCGCAAACAGCCCGACTGCGAGTAGGCCGGTCGCAACCATGGCCGCTTCGAGCGTGAAGAACGGTCGGGGATGGAATGGCATCGGGGTCGGCAGGGCCAGCAGGCGGCGCAGGTCGCCAGCGGCGAACAGCGCGCTGTCCGGCATGGACTGGGCCAGCAGCCAAAGTGCCAGCAGGATCAGGCCCAGATCACCGGTGCGCCCCGGCACGAAACTGCGCGCACGCCAGTACTGAACGCCGCCGCCGGGGGCGAACAGGCGTCGGCCGCCGAGCGCCGCGGCCAACGCGCCGATCAACGTGCCCAGTGCATTGCAGCCGATGTCGAGGTTGGACGAGATGCGGGTCGGCAGGAAGTTCTGCGTGGTTTCGATGCCGAAACTGAACAGGCTGCCGACAACGGTTGCGACCAGCAGCGCCACGCCGGCGTGCCAGCGCCGCGGCAGCGCTGCCGCCAGCACGAAGCCGAGCGGAACATAGCCGAGCACGTTGACCACCATGTCCTCGACCCTCAGGTACTTGGGCCACGGGGCAAACAGATAGTCAAACAGCGGAAGGCCGCTGGCCTGCCAGCCGGTGATCGGATACAGGCTGGCATAGGCGATCAGCAGTGCGCTGCAGGCTGCGAGGTACTTCGGCAGGCGCGGCGCCGGGGCGTCGAAATTCACCGCTTGAGCGCCCCCTGCATGGTCATGGGTGGGGCGTGTGATGCGTGGACGAGGCGGCGTGATGGTGTCCGGCGTGCGGGCGGTGGTGTGTCGGCGCGCCGACGTAGCCGCCGATGACCATGCCGATCGCGCTGACCACCAGCCCGAACAGCTGCGGCTCGATGTCGCCTTCCGGCACGAACAGCTCCAGCGTCAGCCAGCTGCCGATACCGAGCACGATGGCCAGCGTGGCGCCGAGGTTGTTGGCGCGCTTCCAGAACAGGCCAGCAACCAGCGGCACGAAGGCGCCGGCCAGCGTGATGCGGTAGGCGCTTTCGACCATGTGGTGGATGGTGGCGTCGGTGGACACCGCATACACCGCGACCAACACTGCAAACACGGCCACCGCGCCGCGCGTGCAGGCGAGCAGCTGGCGATCGGTCATGCTCGGCCAGAAGCCGTGCAGGATGTTCTCGGAGAAGGTCACCGACGGCGCCAGCAAAGTGCCCGAGGCGGTACTCATGATGACCGACAGCAGCGCCCCGAAGAACACCACCTGGGCGGCGAAGGGCATGTAATTGACGATCAGGCTGGGCAGGATCAGTTGCGAGTCGACTTCCATGAACTGCGCAACCATGGCCGGGTCGATCAGCGTCGCCGAGTAGGCCAGAAACAGCGGTACGGCGGCGAAGAAGAAGTAGGAGATGCCGCCGATGGTCGTGCCCCACACCGCGATGCGCTCGTTCTTCGACGCATTGACGCGCTGGAACACGTCCTGCTGCGGGATGGAGCCCAGCGCCATGGTGAACAGCGCGGCAATCCAGCCCAGCATGTCGAGCATGTCGAGGCTGGGCAGGAATTCGAACTTGCCCTCGGCCGCGGCCTTGGAGATCACGGTGCTGAAGCCACCGGCCATGTCGCCTGCGAGATAGGTGACATACAGCAGGCCCAGGATGATGACGATCATCTGCACGAAGGTCGTCAGTGCCACCGACCACATGCCGCCGAAAAGGGTGTAGACCAGCACCACGCCGGCGCCGATGAACACGCCCTGGTTGATCGAGATGGCGCCGTCGGAAAGCACGTTGAAGACCAGCCCGAGCGCCGCCATCTGCGCGCCGACCCAGCCCAGATAGGAAATGATGATGGCCAGCGACAGCGCCACTTCGGTGCTGCGGTTGTAGCGCACGCGGAAGAAGTCGCCGAGCGTCAGCAGGTTCATGCGGTACAGCGGGCGGGCGAAGATCAGGCCGAACAGGACCAGGCACAGCGAGGCGCCGAGCGGGTCGGAGATCAGGCCGCGGAAGCCCTCGTCGATGAAGGTCGCCGAGATGCCGAGCACCGTTTCGGCGCCGAACCAGGTGGCGAAGACCATCGCCAGCACGAACACGAAGGGCAGGTTGCGCCCGGCCACGATGTAGTCACGCGCGTTGTGCACGCGGGTGGCGGCATACAGGCCGATGGCAACGGACACGACGAGGTAGGCAATCACGAGCCACAGCAGCATGGGCGCATCATCCGTAAAGAGGTGGCGGAGCGGAAATTCGGTGCGCGAAAGTGTAGCAATGATTGCGCCAGCCCGGAGCGCGCTGCGGGCGGGTGATGAGTGTCCGACTCAGGGCGTCAGGCGAACGTATATCTCCAGCGCCACCAACGCCGTCAGCAGCACGCCGATGAGGGCCAGCAGGCGCCCCTGGCGCTTCTGTGTGGCGGCAATGCGTTCGTGTTCGGCTTGGCGGCTGCGACGTTGCTGATCGGCGTCGAGCAGGGCGGTATGCACCAGGCGCGGTAGCTGCGGCAGCGTTGTGGCCCAGTTCGGTGCCTCGGTGCGCATCGCTCGCGCAAAGCCGCGCAGGCCGATCTGCTCGCCCATCCAGCGTTCCAGAAACGGCTTGGCGGTCTTCCACAGATCGAGATCGGGGTCGAGCTGGCGGCCCAGACCTTCGATGTTGAGCAAGGTTTTCTGCAGCAGTACGAGTTGCGGCTGCACTTCCATTTCAAACCGGCGCGCGGTCTGAAACAGCCGCAGCAAGGTCTTGCCGAAAGAAATTTCTTTGAGCGGGCGGTCGAAGATCGGCTCGCACACGGTGCGGATGGCCGCCTCGAAATCCTCCACGCGCGTCTTGGCGGGCACCCAGCCGGCCTCAATGTGGGCCAGCGCGACGCGGCGGTAGTCGCGCTTGAAGAAGGCCAGGAAGTTCTGTGCGAGGTAGTTCTTGTCCTCTTCGTTGAGCGTTCCCATGATGCCGAAATCGAGCGCGATGTAGCGCCCGTCGCGGTGCACCAGGATGTTGCCGGGGTGCATGTCGGCGTGGAAAAAGCCGTCGCGGAAGACCTGCGTGAAGAAGATCTCGACGCCGGCGCGCGACAGCGCGGACAGATCCGTGCCCTGCGCCAGCAGCGCCTCGTTCTGCGAGATCGGCACACCGTGCATGCGCTCCATCACCATCACGCCGCGTCCGCACCAGTCCCAGTGCACCTCCGGCACGACGAGCAGCTTCGAGTCGACGAAATTGCGCCGCAGCTGCGAGCAGTTGGCCGCCTCGCGCATCAGGTCGAGTTCGTCGTTGAGGTATTTGGAGAACTCGGCCACGACTTCGCGCGGCTTCAGGCGCCGGCCTTCGATCCACAGCGCGTCGAGCAGCATGGCCGCGCTTTCGAGCAGCGCGATGTCGTGCGCGATGACGCGTTCGATACCCGGTCGCAGGATCTTGATGGCCACTTCGGTGCCGTCGGGCAGCTCGGCAAAATGCACCTGCGCCACCGAGGCCGACGCCACCGGCTCGCGCTCAAAGCGGCGGAACACCTCGTCGACCGGCAGGCCGTAGAAGTCTTCCAACAGCGCGACGGCTTGCGCGGTCGGGAAGGGCGGCACGCGGTCCTGCAGCAGGGCCAGCTCGTCCGCGATGTCGGGTGGCAGCAAATCGCGCCGTGTCGACAGCATCTGGCCGAACTTCACGAAGATCGGCCCGAGCGACTCGAGCGCGCGACGCAGGCGCACCGCACGCGGCTCGGAGAAGTTGCGCCAGAAGAAGAAAACGCGCCACACCTTGGCCAGGCGACCACTGGCGTCGACGTCGAGCGCGATGCGGTCGAGCCCGAAGCGAAGGCTTACAAGAATGATCCTGGCAAGGCGAAAAATGCGCACGGTGGCTCAGGCAATGGGGAAAAGCTGCGACTTTAGCCGGAAAGCCGTGCCGGCGGAACCGCGTTGGAGCCGGATGAGGCCCTGCGATCCGTTATAATTACGCCCTTTTCCAAGCATCCGAGTGCCATGAGCGCCGAACCCAGAATCCAACTCGCCGAACTGCTGCGCGCCGCGCTCGCCAGTGTTGCCCCTGATCAGGTCGATACGCCGATCCATCTCGAGCGCCCCAAGCAGGCGGGTCACGGCGATTTCGCCACCAACCTTGCGCTGCAGCTGGCCAAGCCGATGCGGCGCAATCCGCGTGAGTTGGCGGCCTTGCTGATGCAGGAGCTGCCGAAGTCGGATCTGGTTTCCAAGGTCGAGATCGCGGGTGCCGGCTTCATCAATTTCACGCTGGCGTCCGATGCCAAGACTTCGGTGGTGCGTGAGGTGTTGGCGCGCGGCGAGGCTTTCGGGCGTGGTGAGCGCAAGAGCATGAAGGTGCAGGTCGAGTTCGTCTCCGCCAACCCCACCGGCCCGCTGCACGTCGGTCACGGCCGGGGCGCGGCTTACGGGGCTTCGCTGTGCTCGGTGCTGGATTTCGCCGGCTACGACGTGACCCGCGAGTACTACATCAACGATGCCGGCCGGCAGATGGACATCCTTGCGCTGTCGACCTGGCTGCGCTATCTGGCGCTGTTCGACATCGAGGTGCCGTTCCCGCCCAACGGCTATCAGGGCGAATACGTGTTGGCCATGGGCCGCGAGTTGTATGCCGCGCATCAGGATCGCTTCGCCAGGATAACCGCAGCCGACGTACTGGCCGGTACGCCCGGTCTGCCCGATGCCGCCCGCAAAGACGATGACGCGGGCCGCCAGCGGGAACAGCATCTGGATGCGCTGATCGCCAACGCCAAGCGCCTGCTCGGCGATGACTATGGCTGGGTGCATGGCTTTGCGCTGAACGAGCAGCTCGGTGATTGCCGCGAGGATCTGGGCGAGTTCGGCGTGCATTTCGACCAGTGGTTCTCGGAGAAAAGCCTGTTCGATACCGGGCTGGTGGCGCGCGCGGTGGAAGAGTTGGAGCGGCGCGGCCACATTTACGTGCAGAACGGCGCGAAGTGGTTCCGCTCGACCGATTTCGGGGACGAGAAGGATCGCGTCGTGCAGCGCGAGAACGGGCAATTCACCTATTTCGCGTCGGACATTGCGTATCACGTGAACAAGTACGAGCGTGGCTTCGACCGTGTCATCGACATCTGGGGTGCCGACCACCACGGCTACATCGCCCGCGTGAAGGGCGCTATCACCGCGCTCGACCTGCCGCCCGAGAAGCTGGAAGTCTCGCTGGTGCAGTTCGCGGTGCTGTACCGCAACGGCCAGAAGGCCTCGATGTCCACCCGCTCGGGTGACTTCGTGACGCTGCGCGAGCTGCGCCGCGAGGTCGGCAACGACGCCTGCCGTTTCTTCTACGTGTTGCGCAAGAGTGACCAGCATCTGGATTTCGACCTTGATCTGGCCAAGAGCCAGAGCAACGAGAACCCGGTGTATTACATCCAGTACGCCCACGCTCGCGTGTGCTCGGTGCTGTCGCAGTGGGGCGGCAGCGAGTCCGACCTGAATGACGTCGACCTGACGCCGCTGTCGGGCGAGCGCGAGCTGGCGTTGTGCGCGCGGCTCGGCGCCTTCGCCGAACTGGTGCAGAATGCCGCCGGGGATTACGCGCCGCACCAGATCGCGTTCTACCTCAAGGATCTGGCTGGCGATTTCCACGCTTGGTACAACGCCGAGCGCATGCTGGTCGATGACGAGGCCGTCAAACTGGCCCGACTGGCGCTGGCGAGCGCCGTGCGTCGCGTGCTCGCCAACGGTCTGTCCCTGCTCGGTGTTTCCGCGCCGGAGTCGATGTAAACCCTTCGGAGGGCCCCATGGCTCGTGATTCCTCGCCCCGCCGCACGCCACGCAGACTGACTGCGAAAGCCCCCCGCAAGGGCAACGGGGTGATCACCGGTCTGCTCGTCGGGCTGGCGCTTGGTGCGCTGCTGGCGGCGGGTTCGGCCTGGTTGCTGACGCGCACCTCGCCGTTCCAGACGCCTCAGCGGGTTGCGGTGCCGATCGGCACTGGTCTTGAGCCGGTGGCGTTGCCTGGCAAACCCGGCGATCGTCCGGTCCGGACCAGCCGCGACTTCGATTTCTATACGGTACTGCCGCAGGGTGAAGGCGGGGTTGCCGCGCCAACACCGGTACCGGTGCAGGCGCCGGCCACCACGTCGACCGGCCAGCCGCCACCGCGCGTGGACCGCCTATACCTGCAGGTCGGGGCCTTCGAAGATCCGGCCGAGGCCGACAACATGAAAGCCCTGCTCGCGCTCAACGGTATCGAGGCCGTTGCCCAGCGTACCCAACTTGACGACGGGCGCACCGTGCACCGCGTACGTGTCGGCCCCTTCGCGCGGCCCGAGGACATGACGTCGGTGCGTTCGCGCCTGGCAGCGGCCGGTGTGTCGGGCAACGTCGTGCAGGCCAACCCCTAATTTGTCTGCCGCGCGGAACCCCGCGTTGCGCGCGACAGTCCGATGTCCGTATCCGAACTGATGAGGAAGACGATCGACATGAACCGCCGTCTCATGCTCAAGAGCACCGCTGCCTTTGCAGCCCTTTCCGCCACTCCGACCGTACTGCTCGCCAAGGAACCGTTCCAGGTTCTGCCGACGCCGGTGCCGCAGGACGCCAGCGGCAAGATCGAGGTGCTGGAATTCTTCCATTACGGCTGCCCGCACTGCCGCGATTTCTATCCGCTGATCAAGGCGTGGAAGAAGACGCTGCCCGCCGACGTCAGCTTCACGCCGGTGCCGGCCATCTGGGGCCGCGAACAGCTGCGCGCGCTGGCTCGGCTGTACTACGCGGCGGAACGTGCGGGTGTGCTTGACCAGGTCGAGCCGGAGATCTTCGCCGCGTTGCAGGATCAGAAGCGGCCGTTGTTCACCGAGCCTGAAGTGCGCGACTGGATCGGCAGCACGGGCGTCGATACCCAGATGTTCATGGACACTTACAACTCTTTCGCCATCCAGGGCCTGGTACAGCGCGCCGACCAGCTCGCGCGCACTTACCGTATCCAGGGCGTGCCCACCATGGCGGTTGGCGGCCGCTATCTGACCTCGGCCACCATGGCCGGCTCACACGCTGACACCCTGCGAGTGGTCGATCAACTCATCGAGCGCATTCGCAAGAGCGCGTGAGCGTACGACGCTTGTCAGTCGGCGCACGGACCTATACCTTTGTCATCGCCCGGCTTGTGCCGGAGTCGACAACATCGCCATGGGGACGTGAATGACCCAGGAAGCACGAGAAGAGGCTGTGCAAGAAAGCGCCAGCCAGGGCGGCGAGCGCCGCGGCAAGCAGCGTTTTCTCGCCTTGCGCCGCGGCAGCGAATGTTTCTGGGCCGTGCTGGAAGGCGAGCGTCAGCCGCTGTCTGATCTCTCGCTCGAAGGCTTTGGCGTGCCCGGCAGCCTCGAGATCGGGCGGCGCATGCAGGTGGTGCTGCGCCGTGCTGCAGTGCCGGACGAGATACGTGGTACGGTGAAAGTGGCCAACTGCTTTGCAGGGGCCAATGGCCTGCAGTCCGGTTGCGTGTTCGAGGCCTTCGAGGCGGATGGCAAGGATCGTCTGCGCGAATGGCTGGTTGCCCACGTGATTGCTAATGCCACGATTCCCATCACCGAAAAGGACGCCGAGCGCATCGTTTCCGGCCCCTCGCTGATCTGAGCTGGGCCGCGGCCGCGCTGGCTTTCCGAGCGGAGCGCATATGACCCGAAGCAGTGAAGTCGTATCAGTGGCCGATCAGGCCGCTGCCTTGTTTCTCCAGTCCCTTCCGCAGTCCGAACATGAGTACGCCGCCCGTGTGGTGCGTGCCTGGCTCGACGGTTTTTCCGGCAACGACCTCGCCGACCGCTCGCCAGCCGATCTGGCGGGCGCCGCGCTGGCGCTGTGGCGCGCCTTGCAACGTCGGTCTCCCGGCGTGCCGAGCGTAAGCGTCGAGAATCCGGCGGCGGACCAGCAGGGCTGGAATACCCCGCACAGCGTCTTGCGCATCATCAACGACGACATGCCTTTTCTGGTCGATTCGGTCGGCATGGAGCTGACCCGGCGCGGCCTCGGCGTGCATCTGTTCGTGCACCCGGTGCTGCAGTTGCAGCGCGCGAGCGACGGCAGCCTGCAGGAAGTCGGTGGCGAGGGTGGCCTGCGCGAGTCCGTGATGCATATCGAGGTCGACCGGCTCGGCGACGAGGCGGCCCGCGCCGATCTTGCGCGAGGCATCGCCGATGTGTTGGCCGACGTGCGCGCGGTGGTTGGCGACTGGCCGGCCATGCGTGAGCGCGTGGCCGGAATCGCACAGGGGCTGGCCTCGGGTGACGACGAGGCGGATGAAACCCGCGCCCTGCTCGAATGGTTGATGGCCGACAATTTCGTGCTGTTGGGATGTCGCGATTACCGACTCGTCGGCGCGGGTGAGCGCCTCGATATCGAAGCTGGGTCGGGTCTCGGCGTGTTGCGCGAGCAGGGCAACGAAGCCGCTTCGGCGAGCTTTGCCGCGCTGCCCGAAGCACTGCGGGCGCAAGCCGCCCAGGCGCCGCTGCTGGCCATCACCAAATCCGCCACGCGCGCGTCGGTGCACCGCGCCGGGCACGCCGACCTGATCGCCGTACGCAATATCGATGCGCAGGGGCGTGTGCTGGGCGAGCGCCGCATCCTTGGCCTGTTTGCGTCGACGGCCTACAGCGCGAGTCCGTGGGACGTTCCAGTGCTGCGGCGCAAAGTGGCTGCGGTGGTTGAGCGCGCCGGCCTGCTGCGCGGCAGCCATGCCGACAAGGCCATGCGCGTGATCCTCGAACGCTATCCGCGCGACGAATTGTTCCAGATCGACGTCGATACCCTGTTCGAGCACGCCATCGGCATCCTCAAGCTGGGCGAGCGTCAGCGCACACGGCTGTTCCTGCGCTGTGATCCGTTCGGGCGTTTCGTCTCGTGCCTGGTCTATGTGCCGCGCGAGCATTACGACACCGAGCAGCGCAAGCGCATCCAGAGTGTGCTGATGGATGCGTTTGACGGCGCTGCGGTGGACTTCGACGTGGTGCTCTCGGATGCGCCGCTGGCGCGCATCCTGTTCACCATCCGTACGCATGGGTCGATTCCGGCGCACGACCCGGCCGAGATCGAGGGGCGCATCGTCGAAGCCTCGCGCCGCTGGCAGGATGCCTTGCGCGGCGCCTTGATCGCCGAGCACGGTGAGACACGCGGCCTCGAGCTGTCGAACCGCTGGGGAGAGGCCTTTCCAGCCGGCTATCGCGAGCAGACCGACGCCGAGGAAGCGGTGTCTGACCTGACTCTGCTGGACGCACTGGGCGGCGCGGACGACCTCGGCCTGCACCTGTTCCGTCCGCAGACTGGCGCCAGCTCAAGGCTGCGCTTCAAGTTGTATCGCCTTGACGCGCCGGTGTCGCTGTCACGCAGCCTGCGCATGCTCGAACGCATGGGGGTGACCGTCACCGACGAGCGGCCGGCGCAACTGCTGCTGGCCGATGGTGCGCGCGCCTGGATTCACGATTTCGGACTCGATCTGCCGGCCGGCGCGGAGCCTGATGTCGAGCGCTTGCGCCCCTTGTTCGAGGAAGCCTTCCGGCGCATCTGGCGCGGTGAGGCCGACAACGACGAATTCAACCGCCTGACACTGCTTGCCGGCCTGACGTGGCGAGAGGTGGGGGTGCTGCGCGCCTATGCGCGCTACATGCGTCAGGCGAACTTCCCGTTCAGCCAGGCCTACATGGAACAGGCGCTGGCGGCGCAGCCGCGCATTGCGCGCGCCTTGGTGGCGCTGTTCGCGCGGCGCCTCGACCCGGCCGGCGAGACCGACCGCGACACCGATTGCGAGCACATCCGCAGCCAGATCGAACACGAGTTGGAGGCGGTGCAAAGCCTCGACGAGGATCGCATCCTGCGTCAGTTCCTGGCGCTCATCACCGCGACGCTGCGCACCAACTGGTTCGCGAGGCGCGAGGATGGTTCGCCGCGCGCCGTGCTGTCCTTCAAGCTTGATCCGCAGGCCGTTCCGGGCCTGCCCGAGCCGCGGCCGATGTTCGAGATCTTCGTGTCCTCGCCGCGCGTCGAAGGCGTGCATCTGCGCGGCGGCAAGGTGGCGCGGGGCGGCCTGCGCTGGTCCGACCGCATGGAGGATTTCCGCACCGAGGTGCTCGGCCTGGTCAAGGCGCAGATCGTCAAGAACGCGGTGATCGTGCCGGTCGGCTCCAAGGGTGGCTTCGTCGTGCGCAACCCGCCGAGCGAGGGTGGCCGTGAGGCGCTGCAGGCCGAAGGTCTGGCGTGCTACCGGCTGTTCCTGTCGGGTCTGCTCGACCTCACCGACAACCTGGTCGATGGCGCCGTGGTGCCGCCGGCCGATGTCGTGCGCCACGATGCCGATGACCCGTATCTGGTGGTTGCCGCCGACAAGGGCACGGCGACCTTTTCCGACCATGCCAACGCGGTTGCGGCCGAGTACGGTTTCTGGCTCGGCGATGCCTTTGCCTCGGGCGGCTCGGCCGGCTACGACCACAAGAAGATGGGCATCACCGCGCGCGGCGCGTGGGAGTCGGTCAAGCGCCACTTCCGCGCGATGGGGCGCGACATCCAGCGCGAGGACTTCACGGTGGCCGGCATCGGCGACATGTCGGGCGACGTGTTCGGCAACGGCATGCTGCTGTCCAAGCACATCCGGCTGGTCGCCGCCTTCGACCACCGCCACATCTTCATCGATCCTGAGCCCGATGCTGCCAAGTCGTGGGACGAGCGCGCGCGCCTGTTTGCACTGCCGCGCTCGAACTGGGACGACTACGACAAATCGCTGATTTCAGCCGGCGGCGGGGTGTGGCCGCGCAGCGCCAAATCTGTGCCGCTGTCGCCAGAAGTGCGCGCTTTGCTCGAGGTTGATGCCGAACGCATGACGCCGGCCGACCTCATCCAGGCCATCCTGCGTGCGCCGGTCGACCTGCTCTACAACGGCGGCATCGGCACTTATGTGAAAGCCGCCGTGGAGAGCGATGCGGACGTGGGCGACCGCGCCAATGACGCGGTGCGCGTCGATGGTGGCGAACTGCGCGCACAGGTGGTCGGTGAGGGCGGCAACCTCGGCTTCACGCAGCGCGGGCGCATCGAATACGCGCTGGCCGGCGGGCGCATCTATACCGACGCCATCGACAATTCCGGTGGTGTCGACTGCTCGGATCACGAGGTGAACATCAAGATCCTGCTCGGCGAGGTCGTGCGCGCGGGCGAACTTGAGCGCGAGGCGCGTGACGCCTTGCTCGAAGAAATGACCGAAGAGGTTGCGCAACTGGTGCTGCGTGACAACTACGGTCAGGGGCAGGTGCTGGAGATGATGGGCACCGGCGCCGCGCAGGTGCTCGACGAGCACGCCGGCACGCTGCGCCGTCTGGCCCATGCTGGCCGGCTCAATCGCAAACTCGAATACCTGCCGCTTGACGAGGAGCTGGTCGAGCGTCGCGCCGCCGGCGGCGGGCTGGTTGCGCCGGAACTGGCGGTGCTGCTGGCCTACGCCAAGATCGAGCTGTACGACGAGGTGCTGGCCTCCGACGTGCCCGACGACACCTGGGTGGCCGGCGCACTGTGGCGCTATTTTCCCCAGCCGCTGCGCGAACATTACTTCGAGGCCATCGGCCGCCACGCCTTGCGCCGCGAGATCGTCGCCACGCATGTCGTCAACACCATGCTCAACCGCGTCGGCGCGAGCTTTGTCGACCGCATCCGGGACGAAACCGGCCACGCAGCGCCGCAGGTTGTGCGCGCCTGGCTGGCGGTACGCGAGATCTTTTCACTGATCCCCGTATGGCGCGACATCGAGGCCCTCGACAACCAGGTTCCGGCCGAACGCCAGAACGTGCTGCTGATCGAGGCGCTCAAGCTCTCGCGCAGCGCCACCTTGTGGCTGCTGCGTGCGCCGCGCTGGCTGGACGAGCTGTCGGCCACGGTCGAGGCCTTTGGTCCCGGTGTGGCGAAGCTGGCGGAAGAATTGCCGCAATTGCTGACCCCCGGTGAGCGGGAGTCTCTGACGGAAGCGGCTGCCGAGCATGTGGCGGACGGCGTGCCGCAGGCCGTGGCGGAGCGTGTCGCAGGCCTGCGCTGGTTGCGTCCGGCGCTCGACATCGTCGAGCTGGCGCGTGAGCAGGACCGTGACGATGCCGCCGTCGGACGCGTGTACTTCGCGATCGGCGCCGAGCTGGATCTGCCGTGGATCAGCGCGCAGATCGACGCGCTGCAAAGTGACGCGCGCTGGCCATCGCTGGCGCGCAGCGCCTTGCGCGCCGATCTTGCGGCCGAGGCGCGGCGTCTGGTGGCGCAGGCCCTGAGCTATGACGAGGGCGTCGAGGCCTGCGTCTCGGCCTTCATCGAGGCGGGCGGCGAGCGTCTGGCGCGTTACCGCGCGCTGGTCACCGAGGCACGCGGCGTGACGCCGGACGTCGCCAGCCTGTCCGTGCTGCTGCGGGAGTTGCGCGGCATCGTGTAGGCCCGGCATGCCGCACGGGGTAGATGAGCTTGCCTTGTCTACCCCGTCGCCTCGGATGGGCGCCGCATCCGCCCGCGCTGCAACCACATTACCAACGCCAGCAATGCAAGTGCCGGCAGGTAGATCCAGTCCTTGCTCGGGCGGTCGTCGGCGGGCACTTCGATGCGTGTGATTGCCAGCCCTTGCTCCAGGCCGAGACGCTCGGCAGCGCTGCCGAAACGCACCATCGAGACCTGCACCTGGCCGGCGAAATCCATCACGTTGACGCCCGCGGCGGCCAGCCGCTCACGTGCGCTGGCCGCTGGCTCGCCGAGCGGCAGCAGCACGCCGCGCGAGATCTCGTTGCCCTCGATCGACAGCCCTTCCACCCACAGGCGCAGACTGCCGTTCGGCGGAGCCTGTTCGACCAGCTGGTTCAGCTCGGTCGGCGGCAGCTCGTCATAAGGCGGGTAGAGCTGGTCCATCCAGAAACCGGGGCGGAACAGGCTGAAGGTGACCAGTATCAGCAATGCTGCTTCATGCCAGCGGTTGCGCGTCAGGAACCAGCCCTGGGTGCCGGCCGCGAAGCACAGGCTGGCAACGGTGGCCATGGAGATGGTCAGGGCCAGATGCCACCAGCTGGTGATGCCGATCAGCAACAGTTCGGTGTTGAAGATGAACATGAACGGCAGGATGGCGGTGCGCGCGCTGTAGCCGAAGGCCGTCAGGCCGGTGCGGATCGGATCGCTGTTGGCGATGCCGGCGGCGGCGTAGGAGGCCAGCCCTACTGGCGGTGTGACGTCTGCCATCAGCCCGAAATAGAACACGAACAGGTGCACCGCGATGAGCGGCACCAGCAGGCCGTTCTGCGCGCCGAGTGCGACGATGACCGGCGCCATCAGCGACGACACCACGATGTAGTTGGCGGTGGTCGGCAGACCCATGCCGAGCACCAGACAGATCAGCGCCACCAGCACCAGCATCACCATCAGATTGCCGCCGGACAGCGCCTCGACCAACTCGGTCATGACCAGCCCGATGCCTGTGAGCGTGACGGTGCCGACGATGATGCCGGCGGCGGCCGTGGCGATCGCGATCGCAATCATGTTGCGCGCGCCGGTGACCAGCCCGCTGAACAGGTCGCCGAGGCCCTGGCGCACGGCGCCGGCCGTGTCGCCCTGCTTGCGGAACAGCGCGAACAGCGGACGCTGCGTGACCAGGATGAAGATCAGGAACATCGTCGCCCAGAAGGCCGACAGCGCCGGTGAGAGCTGCTCGACCATCAGGTTCCAGATCAGCGCTGCGACCGGCAGCAGGAAGTGCAGGCCGGATTTGAGCGTCGGCCCGATCTCGGGCAGGTATTCGATCGGCGCGTTGGGGTCGTCCATGTGCAGTTCGGGGTAGCGCGCCGAATAGCGGATCACCGCGACGTAGGCAGCAAGCAACACCAGCCCGATGAACAGCGTCGAGGCGTCGCCCGTCACGTTCTTGATCCAGCCGAAGCCCCAATACACGACGGCCGCGAGAATGATCAGCCCCGAGATCGTCAGCGTCGTAGACACGAAGACGTTCTTCAGCAGTAACTCCTCGCGCCGCGGCAGACCCTGCAGGTCGGCCTTCATGGCCTCCAGATGCACGATGTAGAACAGCGCGATATACGAGATCAGGGCCGGCACGATGGCGTGCTTGAGCACCTGGGTGTAGGGGATGCCGACGTACTCGACCATCAGGAAGGCCGCCGCGCCCATCACCGGTGGCATGAGCTGGCCGTTCACCGAGGACGCCACCTCCACCGCGGCGGCTTTGTCGGCTCGGTAGCCGACCTTCTTGATCAGCGGGATCGTGAAGGTGCCGGTCGTTACCACGTTGGCGATCGACGAGCCGGAGATCAGGCCGGTGGCGGCCGAAGCCACCACCGCTGCCTTGGCCGGCCCGCCGCGCAGGTGGCCGAGCAGAGCGATGGCCGATTTGATGAAGTAGTTGCCGGCGCCCGCCGTCTCCAGCAGCGCACCGAACAGCACGAACAGGAAGATGAAGCCGGCCGATACGCCGACCGCCACGCCGAACACGCCTTCGGTGCCCAGCCACAGGTGGCTCATGCCCTTGTTCAGCGAGGCGCCACGGTGCGCGATCATGTCCGGCATGTAGGGGCCGAAGAAGATGTACACCATGAACACCACGGCCAGGATCACCATCGGCAGGCCCAGCGCGCGGCGCGCCGCTTCGAGCAGCAGGGTAAGTCCGGCGACGGCCGCGATCAGGTCGAAGGTGGTCGGCAAGCCGGGGCGTGTCGACAGCTCGCTGTAGAACAGGAACAGGTAGCCCGCGCAGAAGGCTGCGGCCAGGCCGAGCAGCCAGTCGGTGACCGGAACGTAGTCGCGCGGCGAGCGCTTCATCGCCGGATAGGCGGCGAAGGCCAGAAAGCAGGCGAAGGCGAGGTGGATGGAGCGCACTTCGGTGTCGTTGAACACCAGCACGCCGAGCGAGAAGGGCAGGGGTGACGCCACCCACAGCTGGAACAGCGACCACGCCAGCGCGACGGCCACCAGCAGCGATTCGGCCATGCCGGTCGGTCGTCGTCCGCCGGAGTCGGCCTCGGCGACGATGTGGCGCAGTTCATCCTCGCTCAATTCATGATCGGCGGCGCGCGTGCTCGGGTCGGCCATGGTCGTGTCTCTCCGTGCTCGGGGCGTTCAGTGAAAACGGCGGCAGGATCAACTGCCGCCGTTCTCGTGTCGTATTGCGCGCGCCGACGCGGGCCGACGCGAAGGCGGGCTTACATCCAGCCCTTTTCCTTGTAGTACTTCACGGCGCCGTCATGCAGCGGCGCGGACAGACCGTTCTTGATCATGTCCTCGGCCTTCAGGTGCGCGAAGGCCGGATGCAGCTTCTTGAAGTCTTCGAAGTTCTCGAACACGGCCTTGACCATGGTGTAGACCACGTCATCGGACGTCGAGGCCGAGGTCACGAAGGTCGCCAGCACGCCGTAGGTCGGGGTTGCGTTCGGGTTGGCGTTGTACAGGCCGCCGGGGATTTCCACTTTGGCGTAGAAGGGGCGCTCGGCCACCAGCTTGTCGACGGCCGCGCCGGTCAGCGGTACCAGCTTGGCACCGCAGGTGGTGGTCGGGTCCTGGATGTTGGCCGAGGGGTGGCCGACGCCGTAGAAGAAACCGTCGATGCGGTTGTCGCACAGCGCTGCGCCGTGTTCGTCCGGGCGAAGCTCGGAAGCCAGCGAGAAGGCGTCAATGCCCCAGCCCATCTCGGCCAGCAGCAGATCGAGCGAGGCGCGTGTACCGGAGCCGGGGTTGCCGACGTTGAAGCGCTTGCCTTTCAGGTCCTCGAACTTCGTCACGCCGGCGTCCGGGCGCACCGCCACGGTGAACGGCTCGGGGTGCAGCGAGAACACTGCGCGCAGGTCCTTGTTGGCGCCTGCGTCCTTGAAGCTGCTCGATCCGTTGAAGGCGTGGTACTGCCAGTCGGACTGCGCGACGCCGAAGTCCAGCTCACCGGCGCGCAGGGTGTTGAGGTTGTAGACCGAGCCGCCGGTGCTCTCGACCGAACAGCGAATGCCGTGTTCCTTGCGGCCGGCATTCATGAGGCGGCAGATCGCGCCGCCGGCCGCGTAGTACACGCCGGTGACACCGCCGGTTCCGATGGTGACGAATTTCTGCTGTGCAGCAACGGGACCGGCTGAAAGGCTGCCGACGACGGCCAGTGCTGCGGCCAGTGCGGTAAATGACTTCATGTTCGTTCTCCTGTCGGGTCAAAGTGCGGGGCTGTTCTCAACGCTGCGCCCTGGAAAAACCATTGCCAGAAGATAACCCCGTTTGCGTCAAGCCGCCAGCATGGCCGCTTGCCACTTCACGCGATCGCGTTCATCGGCATGCCGAGGGCATGAGCGACCTGCGCGTGGGTAATGTTGCCGCCGTGCACGTTGAGGCCGGCGGCCAGATGTGGATCATCGGCGCAGGCGCGGCGCCAGCCCTTGTTGGCCAGCGCGAGCACATGCGGCAGCGTGGCGGCGTTGAGCGCCTGCGTGGCGGTGCGCGCCACCGCGCCGGGCATGTTGGCGACGCAGTAATGCACCACGCCTTCTTCCATGTAGATTGGCTCGTCGTGAGTAGTCGGACGCGAGGTTTCGCAGCAGCCGCCCTGGTCGATCGCGACATCGACGATGACGCTGCCCGGCGCCATGCCGGCCACCATCTCGCGCGTCACGAGCTTCGGCGCTGAAGCGCCCGGAATCAGCACGCCGCCGATGACCAGATCGGCCGCAACCAGCGCCTGAGCAATCGCTTCGCGATTCGAATGCAGTGTCGTCGCGCGGCGATCAAAACGTTCGCCGACGCGGCGCAGGGCGTCGAGGCTGCGGTCGATCACGGTCACGCGTGCGCCCATGCCCAGCGCGACCTCCGTTGCATTCAACCCGACCATGCCGGCGCCGAGCACCACCACATGCCCCGGTTCCACGCCGGCTGCGCCGCCGAGCAACACGCCGCGCCCGCCGGAGGCCTTTTCCAGGCAGTGCGCGCCGGCCTGGATGCTCATGCGTCCGGCGATTTCGGACATCGGCGCGAGCAGCGGAAGCGAGTTGCCCGGGCCGGTGACGGTTTCATAGGCGATGGCGGTGACGCCGCTGGCGAGCAGCTCACGCGCCTGTTCCGGGTCCGGTGCCAGATGCAGGTAGGTGAACAACATTTGCCCTGCGCGCAGCCACTTGCGCTCCTGCGCTTGGGGTTCCTTGACCTTGATGATCAGCTCGGCGCTGTCGAAGACTTCCTGTGCGGTTTCGGCGATGCGCGCGCCGGCTTCTGCGTAGGCCGCGTCGTCGGCCCCTATGCCGAGTCCGGCGCCGGTTTCGACGATGACTTCGTGGCCATGCGCGACGAGCTCACTTACTCCGGCTGGTGCGAGGCCGACGCGGTATTCGTGGTTCTTGATCTCGCGGGGGATGCCGACGCGCATTGGTTTGCTCCATCCGGATTTGATGGAGGGAGTATGGGTGAGGGGCTTGCTGGGGGGCAACTCGGGCCTATGACTGTCTTACGGTAGCCGGGACTTCAGGCCTCGACCGGCCGGGATTTCGCCCCGGCGGGCGACTTCCTTTCTTGTTGCACGACAAGAAAGGAAGCAAAGAAGCGTGCCCCGCCGTCTCGGCCCTTCGGGCTTCCCTCGCTCCGGGTGTTTTCACCGGCCGGTCCTGAACTCGCTGCGCTCAGACAGCAGGACCGGACTTCCCCGGCGAAACCACCCTCTACTCGGCGAGCCAAAGGTGATGGGGGTGCCCGCTCAACCGTAGGGCGCAATAACCGAAGGGCATTGCGCCGGATGTGCGGAGCATACGGCGGACTACGCTGCGCTAGTCCGCCCTACCAGACGCTGTCGGGCCGGCCCGAATCGGTGGTTTCGTAGGGCAGGTAAGCAAAGCGCACCTGCCGTTGGGCGTTTGAGAAGGTGTCGAGGCCGACGTCAGGTGCGCGCCTGCGGCGCTTACCTAACCTACAAGGGCATGGCGCTGCGGATGGTTTTCCATCCCTTCTGAGCCGCTGAGCGAAGAGTGCTCACGGCGGGGCCTTCCGACCTTGCTGTTTGAGCGAAGCGAGTTCGCAAGGCCGGCCGCCGGGAGTGCTCGCAGCGAAGGAACCCCGAAGGGGCGGCGAGGAGGGTGCACTTCTTTGCCTTCTTTCTTGCTGCACTACAAGAAAGAAGGTCGCCCGCCGGGGCGAAATCCCGGCCGGTCAAGGTATGGAGCCACGAACTCGGGTCGATCCCGGTACTGCCGCGGGGATCAGGCGCCCGAGTCGCCCAACTCCGCACACACCGCCTCCGGCGTCCGGACGCGAAACATCCCCCGCACCAGGCTGTGTCGATCCACCCGCAACAGCGCCTTGTCACGACTGATGAGCAGCGAGGCGCCGGCGTCGCGGGCGACTTCGAGGAATTTCTGGTCGTCCGCATCGCGACAGCGCGGCAGCAGCACTGGTTCTTCCGAGGAATCAAGGCAAGGCAGGCAGCGCGCGCCATACGCAGCCAGCAACTCGGCTTGACGCTCGGGCGGCACGCCGAACTGGCGGTAGGCCAGCACATGCGCGAACTCGTCGAGCGTATCCGCCCGCGCAACGGGCTGAAAAACGCCCGCGTCGAGGGCGCGGGCGAGAGGGGCCAGTTTCGGGTCCTGCCACCACCACAGTGCCATCACCGTGTTGGTGTCGAGCACCACGCGGGTGCTGCCAGCGCTCATGCAGCAGCCTTGGGGGCGGTGTCGAGGCGTTGCTTGACGTAGCTGCCGGGGGCGTCCTCGATGGCTTTGAGCGGGCCGGCGGCGGGGTCGCGGGCGGCGACCTGCGCGTCGTCCTGGGCGGTGATCCAGCTCTGCCAGTCGCTCCACCATGAGCCGGCTTGCGGCGCGGCGGCGGTGAGCCACTCGTCGGCGCTTTCGGGCAGGGTGTCTTCGGCGCCGAGCCAGTAGCAATACTTGTTGGCCACCGGCGGATTGACGATGCCGGCGATGTGGCCCGAGCCGCCGAGCACGAAGCGCACCGGCCCGCCGAAATGACGCGCGCCGGTGTAGGTGCTCTTCCACGGCGCGATGTGGTCGTCGACGGTCGAGATGAAGTAGCTCGGGGTCTTGATCTTGGCGAGGTCGATCTTGACGCCGTCGAGCTCGATGCCGCCCGGTTTGACCAGGCAGTTGTTCATGTACATGTTGCGCAGGTAGAAGCTGTGCATCTTGGCCGGCAGGCGCGTGGAGTCCGAGTTCCAGTACAGCAGGTCGAACGGGAACGGATCCTTGCCCATCAGGTAGTTGTTGACCACGAAGGACCAGATCAGGTCGTTGGAACGCAGCATGTTGAAGGTGCCGGCCATCTCGGAGCCTTCGAGGTAGCCGCGCTCGCTCATCTTCTTCTCGAGGTTCGAGACCTGCTGTTCGTCGATGAACACGCCCAGCTCGCCCGGCTCCGAGAAGTCGGTCAGCGTAGTCAGGAAGGTCGCGGCGGCGATGCGTTTCTGGCGCTTGGCGGTGAGCCAGGCCAGCGCGGTGGCGAGCAGCGTGCCGCCCAGGCAGTAGCCGACGGCATTGACCTGCTTCTCGCCGGTCTGCTGCTCGATGGCGTCGAGGGCGGCCAGGATGCCTTCGCTCAGGTAGGCGTCAAAGCCCAGCTGGGCGAGCTTCTCGTCGGGGTTCACCCACGAGATCACGAACACCGTGTGGCCCTGATCGACGCACCACTTGATGTAGGAATTCTTCTCGCGCAGGTCGAGGATGTAGAACTTGTTGATCCACGGCGGCACGATCAGCAGCGGGCGCTTGAGCACCTTGTCGGTCGAGGGCGCGTACTGCACGAGCTGCATCAGCTGGTTCTGGAACACCACCTTGCCGGGCGAAGTGGCTACGTTCTTGCCCAGCTCGAAGGCTTCGGTGTCGGTCATGCGGATGCGCAGCTTGCCGTCGCCCTGCTCGATGTCGCGCAGCAGGTTGTTGAGCCCGCGCACCAGGTTCTGCCCGCGGCTGGATACGGTTTCGCGCAGCACTTCGGGGTTGGTCATGGCGAAGTTCGACGGGCTCAGTGCGTCGACGTACTGGCGCGTGAAAAACTCGACCTTCTTCTGCGTCTGCTCGTCGAGGCCTTCGACGCTGGAGACGGATTCGTGGATGTGGCGCGCGGTCAGCAGGTAGGACTGCTTGATGAAGTCGAACAGGAAGTGATCCTGCCACTGCTCGTCCTTGAAGCGCTTGTCGCCCTTGTCCGGCGTGGCCACCGGGTCGACCTCGACGCCCATCATGCGCATCATCGAACTCTGCCACAGCATCATGTAGTCGCTGGCGAGCTTCATCTGCGCCTGCATGACGGCGTAGGGGTTGGCCATCATGCGCGTCATCATGTCGCTGAAGGCCTGCGCCACGCCCAGTTCGTCGCTGGCGGGCTGGATGCCGTTTTTCATCTGGCGCTGCAGGTGTTCCTGCATCAGCGCTGCCGCGCGTTGCGCAACTTCGGCGTAGCTGGCGGCGATGTCCGCCGGATCGGGCTGATTGACGGATTCCTGCTGGGGATTGGCGGCCATGTGCGGTGCTCCTGTTGGTCAGCGGGTGCGCACGAACCGGATACCGCCGTCTGCCTCGTCGATGCGGCGGACTTCGCCGCGACCTTGCAGGTAGTTGAGGTGGGCAATTGCCTCGCCCATCGCGAACATCACCTGATGGTTGTCGAGCTCGCGCCGGAACAGCACCGGCAGCAATTCGGCGGCACTCCTGGGCTCATCCAGAGCTTCAATTAGTGCGCTGCAGCGATCCGCGTGATGCGCTTCGAGTTCCGTGACGCGCTCATGTATTCCGCGGAAAGGTTTGCCATGTGATGGTAGCACGAGCGTCTCATCGGGCAAGTTTATGACGCGCTGCAGCGAAGACAGGAACCAGCCCAGCGCGTCGTCGTCCGGGCTTGCCGCGTGCACGCTGACATTGGTCGAAATGCGCGGCAGCAACATGTCGCCGGAGATCAGCAGTCCGAGCTCGGCGCAATGCAAGCTGGCGTGCTCGGGCGAGTGACCATGACCGACGATGACTTCCCAGGCGCACCCGCCGATGTGCAGGCGGTCGCCGGCGAACATGCGACGGTGCTCGCGCGGCAGTTCAGGCACACCGCGCGCGTAGGTGTTGCCGCGGGCGAGCAGCGCGGCGAGCCGTGTCTCGTCCAGCCCGTGGCGGCGGAAGAATTCCACCATGTCGGCTGATGTATGGCCCGGAACCGCATGCCACACCGCGCGCGCGGCGAGGTATTCGGTTTCGGTCATCCACACCGGCGCCTGATCGCGTGCAGCCAGCCATGCCGCCCGACCGAGGTGGTCGGGGTGGAAGTGCGTCACCACCACGCGCGATATGCGCCGCCCGTCGGCGGCCAGTATCTGTTCCCAGATGGCCTGGGTCTCGGGCGTGCCGAAGCCGGTGTCGATCACCACCACATCGTCGCCGTCGTCGAGCAGCCACAGGTTGATGTGGTCGAGCGCAAACGGCAGCGGCATGCGCAGCCAGCGCACGCCGGGCGCGATCGCCAGTGCCTGGCCGGGTTCGGGGAGGGTGTCGAAGGGGTAGTCGAGGCTCACGATGAGGTGTTCCGGTCACAAACGGGCTGGCAGCATGGTAGCGCGATGGCCCCGGGCGGGGCGAAATGGCAAACTGTCGGCCTGCAATCCCACCCCTCAGGAGAGACGCGCGATGAGCGCCCCCATCGATTTCTGGTTCGACTTCTCGTCCCCCTACGGCTATCTGATGGCCGAACGCATCGACGCACTTGCGCAGAAGCACGGCCGCGAAGTGCAGTGGCGCCCGTTCCTGCTCGGCGCCGTGTTCAAGCACACTGGCGCTCAGCCGCTGCCGGCGCAGCCGATGAAGGGGCCGTACAGCCGTCACGATCTGCAACGCAGCGCACGCTTTCTGGGCTTGCCGCTTCAGTTGCCCGAGTCCTTCGCAGTCTCGGCGCACCAGGCCTGCCGGGTGTTCTACTGGCTGGAATCGCGCAACCCGCAGCTGGCGCGTGATTTTGCGCTGGCGGTGTACCGCGCCTTCTTTGTGGACGGTCGTGACATCACGCAGGTCGAGACGCTGGCCGACATCGGCGAGAAGCTCGGCATCGAGCGCGAAGCCGTGGCCGGCGCCACCGCTGACGACGCGGTGAAGACGCATCTGCGCGAGGTGTGCGAGGCGGCGATTGCCGGCAACGTGTTCGGTTCGCCCTTCGTCGTCATCGACGGCGAAGCCTTCTGGGGTGCCGACCGCCTGCCGCAGATCGAGCGCTGGCTCGAGACCGGCGGCTTCTGACCGCGATGTACCCTCAGCGCGTACGCATCGTCGAGGTTGGGCCGCGCGACGGCCTGCAGAACGAGAAGCAGCCGGTGTCTGCCGACACCAAGGCCGAGCTGGTTGCGCGGCTGGCCGACGCCGGCCTGCGCAGCATCGAGACCACGGCCTTCGTGTCGCCCAAGTGGGTGCCGCAAATGGCCGACGCGGCTGAAGTCATGGCCAAGGTGAACGCCGCGCGTCGCGCCGGCGTGCGCCACGCGGCGCTGACGCCGAATCTCAAGGGTTTCGAGGCCGCGCTGGCGGCCGGGGTGGACGAGGTGGCGGTGTTCGCTGCGGCGTCCGAGGCCTTCAGCCAGCGCAACATCAACTGCAGCGTGGCCGAATCGCTGACACGTTTTGAACCAGTGATGGTGGCAGCGCGCGAAGCCGGCACGCCGGTGCGCGGCTACATCTCGTGTGTGGTCGGCTGTCCGGTTGAAGGCGCGGTGGCGCCGCAGGCAGTGGCCGATGTAGCGGCGCGGCTGATGGACATGGGCTGCTATGAGGTCTCGCTGGGCGACACCATCGGCAGCGGCAACCCTGCCACCGTGCGGGCCATGCTCGACGCCGTGCTGCGTCAGGTGTCGGCCGACAAGCTGGCCGGCCACTATCACGACACCTGGGGCATGGCGATCGCCAACATTCTGGTGTCGCTCGAAGCCGGCATCGCGGTGTACGACGCTTCCGTCGGCGGGCTGGGCGGCTGTCCGTATGCCCCCGGCGCCAGCGGCAACGTCGCCACCGAGGACGTGCTGTGGCTGCTGCAGGGGCTGGGGATCGAAACCGGCGTTGATCTGGATCGCCTCGTCGATACCGCGGCGTGGATCAGTGCCGAGCTCGGGCGTAAGCCCGCTTCGCGCGTGGCGCCGGCGCTGCTCGCGCGGCGCGAGGGGGTGATATGCGCGAACTGAACCGTTCGGCTGCGAATCCGGCCGTTGCCCGCAAGGCGGCGACTGAGCCGGCGAATATCGAATCCCCCTGCGTACGGCTGTGCTGCATCGACGAGGCCACCGGCCTGTGCGTCGGCTGTGCCCGTTCGCTGGACGAAATCACCGGCTGGAGCGGCTTCGATGCCGCCGACAAGCTGCGCGTGCTGGCCGCTGTCGAGGCGCGGCGCGCGGAGCGCAAGGCGCCGTGAGCGAACAGGACGATCCGGGCTGTCTCGGCCTGTGTGACATCGACTGGGAGCAGGGGCTGTGCCTGAGTTGCGGGCGCAGCACCGACGAGATGTACGCTACGCCGGGCGAGGGTGCGCCGCCCGTGCCGGATGAAGACGCGGCGCAATGATGTGGAGGCGACGATGCAACTCGTGCTGATCAGCGGCCTGTCCGGTTCGGGCAAGTCCGTGGTGCTCAAGGCGCTGGAAGATTCCGGCTACTTCGCCGTGGACAACCTGCCGGCGCTGCTGCTGCCGCAACTCGTTGAGCACCTGCGCGAAGCCGGTCAGCAACGCGTGGCCGTCGCGGTGGACGTGCGCTCGGGGGCCAGCATCGGCGTGCTGCCCGATCTGGTGGCGCAAGCGCGCAAGCAGGTGTCCGACCTGCGTCTGGTGTTTCTCAATTCGCGCGACGACACGCTGATCGCGCGCTTTTCCGAAACGCGCCGCCGCCACCCGCTGGCCAGCGACGAGGTGACGCTGGCCGAGGCCATCCACCAGGAGCGCTCGGCGCTGGCCGACGTGGCCGAGATGTCGCACAACTTCGACACCAGCGACCTGCTGCCGAACACGCTGCGCGCCTGGGTCAAGGATTTTGTCGGCATCGACGCCACCGAAGGGCTGACGCTGCTGTTCCAGTCCTTCGGCTTCAAGTTCGGTATCCCGCTCGACGCCGATCTGGTGTTCGACGTGCGCAGCCTGCCCAACCCGCATTACGACCCGGTTCTGCGCCCCTTCACCGGGCACGATCAGCCGGTCATCGATTTCCTGTCGCAGGTGCCCGACGTCAATCGCATGGCCGAGGACATCCGCCGTTTCGTGGCCGACTGGCTGCCGAGCTTCGTGCGTGACAACCGCAGCTACCTCACCGTGGCGCTGGGCTGCACCGGCGGGCAGCACCGCTCGGTGTATCTGGTCGAGCGTCTGGCGCGCGAATTCCGCGGGCAGGTGCAGGTGCAGGTACGCCACCGCTCCATCGAACAGCGCAAGGCAGGCGGCCGGTGAGATTTGCGCTGACCGCCGAATGGCGCGCGCTGATGCGTCCGGGGGACTACCCGGTGCTGGCGCTGGCGGCATCCGTCTGCGTGGTGTCGGTGCTGTTGCTGTGGCGCGGTGGCGCACCGGACGGCGTGGTGGTGCGCGCGGGCGGAGAGGTGTTTGCCAGGGCTGCGTTGTCGCGCCCGCAGATCATCGAAGTGCCGGGGCCACTTGGCACCACGCGCATCGAGATCGAACCGGGGCGCGCCCGCGTGGCCGAAGACCCCGGCCTGCGCCAGTACTGCGTGCGCCAGGGTTGGCTGACGCGCTCCGGCGCCACGGCCATTTGCGCGCCCAACCAGGTCAGTGTGTCGCTGACGGGCGGCTCGGCCGATATCGATTCGCTGAATTACTGATCGAACCTGACGCAGCTGCGCTACTCCGGCTCGCCCGGCATCCGCGTGTATTCGACGATGCCGTTGCGGCCCTTGCGTTTGGCCTCGTAGCAGGCCATGTCGGCTGCCACCAGTGCATTGCCGGGTGAGTCGAAACGCCCATCCAGCGGCACCAGCCCGACGCTCAAGCCCACCGAGAAAACCTGCCCGCTCCATTCAAAACGGTGCTCCGACACGGCTTGACGCAGGCTTTCGGCAATGTGGTGTGCTTCGTCGATGCGACAGGCGTTGAGGATCAGGCCGAACTCGTCGCCACCGATGCGGCACAGCAGATCGTTGTTGCGCACGCGCTCGCGGATCAGCTCGGCGAGGCGGCTGAGCAGCGCGTCGCCGGCGGCGTGGCCGGCAGTGTCGTTGACGTGCTTGAAGCGGTCGAGGTCGAGGAAACACAGCACCGCAGCATCGCTGGCGCGACGCGAGGCGGTCACCGCCTCCTCCAGGGCCTGCTCGAACGCACGGCGGTTAGGCAGGCCGGTGAGCAGATCGTGAGTGGCCTGGTGGGCGAGCTGTTCGGTGGCTTCGTCGATGCGATGCTGCATGGTGTGCTGCGCGTCGGAAATGGCCGAGGCCATGGTGTTGAAGCCCTGCTGCAAGGTGTGCAGCTCGGAGATGCGGGCGTTCTCGGTGACGTGCGCGTCGAGCCGCCCTTCGGACATCTGGCGTACGGCATCCGCCAGGCGCGCCAGCGGGCGTGTGACGGCCCCGGCCAGCCCGAGCGCGAGCAGCAGGGTCAGCACCAGCACGCCCAGCGTGATGCCCAGCGTGCGGACGAGCATGTCGCGCTTGTGGGCGTTGAGTGCCGTGGTGTCGAGTTCGACGTGTACCCAGCCGATCACGTAAGCGTTGGGCAGGTCTTGCAGCGAGCCGGATTCGTCGACGCGCGGGGCCGCCAGAGACACCGCGGCAACCGCCGTGACGCGACCGTTGCTGAGGGTGACGACACGCGGCGAGGTGTCGCTGGCGATGTCGACCACCGATTTGGAGTCGAGCGAGCGCCGACCGCTGCTGGCCAGCATCATGCCGTCCGCGTCGACGATGCTGGCTGCGACCACATCGCGCTGATCGAGGACCGCCTCGAGCAGGCCTTCGAGCGCAAAGCGGTTGCCCGAAATCACGCCGTATTCGGCGGCCGGCGCGAGGAAGCTGACGATCGCCTGGGCGCGCTCGCGCAAGGCCGCATCGGCCATGGCATTGCTGTGCCGGAGCAGGAGCGCGGTCAGGCCGCCGGCGAGCAGCAGGGCCGGAAGCAGCACGATCAGCAGCAGGCGCTGGCGCAGGGTGGGTCGGATCACGGTTGCCTCCCGGCCGCAACGGCCGCACGCAGAGTGTCCTCGTCGGGCACGGGAAGGTTGAGCGCGCGGGCGACCCGCGCGTTGACGGCGATATCGAAGTGCCGCGACATGCGCGGCGGCGGCAGAGGCAGGGCCTCGTCCAGGGCGTCGAGCCATTCGAGCAGGTCGCGCGTTGCGGTAGCCGGGGTGGAAAACACCGCGGCCAGCGCGCCGGCCTCGACCCACGCGCGCGAGTAGGCAAACAGCGGGCGTTGTGTCCGGTAGCTGGTGAGCAACAGGGCGCGTGCCACGGTGGGGTTGGATACGACGCTGTCGTGCAAGGTCAGCACGGCCTCACAACGGCTCAGCAGGCGCTCGAGTGCCGGCAACACGTCGCGCGCGGTGGCGGCGAATTCGACGCGGATCTCGGGTGTGATGCGCGGCCCGAGTTTTTCGAAGCGGGCCTGTGCGCCGTGGCTCTCGGGCCCGAGCAGCAGGCCGGCGCAGCTGGCTTCCGGCAGCGCGGCACGAATGAGCGCGAGGTGGCGCTCGGGCGGCTGGTCGATGAGCAGTGCGCTCATGCGCGCATTCGGCGCGGTAGCGCGCAGGCGCTTGAATTCGTTGGCGGTGACGAGGGCGACGAGCACCGGACGCTGGCTGCGCAGGGCGGCTTCCGCGGCAGGCGCGCCGAGCGCAAGGACCAGGCTGCTGTCCTTCAGCGCACCCGGCGCCATGCCTTTTTCGGCGCTACCGGCCAGGAACAGGTGGTGACGGCCGCCGGCGGCCAGCAGCGCGTCGGCGACCTCGCGGTCGGATCCTTGCGCGCGCGACGTGATCACGGCGATGTCGTGCGCCAGGGCCGGCGAAATGCACGCCAGGGCCAGCAAGACCATGCCAAGCAGCCGCCATGGACGGAGCTTGCGCAGCGTCGCCGGGAGCGCTCGGGTGCTCACCATGTGGCGCGGATGCTCGCGAAGATGCGCGGTTCGTGGCGGAATTTTTCGCCGTCGAATTCGGGGTAGCGGCCGCCGATGCTTTGCAGCGTGATGGCGAATTCGTTGTCGCTGCCGGGGGCGCCGAAGGCGCGTGCGAGCTTGAGGTCGAAGCGGTCGCGCTTGTCCACCAGACCGCCGTCGTTCATCCAGTACACGGCGTGGTCGTGGTAGTAGCCCAGGCTGGCACGCCAGCGCCCCGGCAGGTCCTTGATCAGCAGCAGCGACGTGGACGCATAGGGCGCGCTGTAGTTGATGTTCTCATCCTCCATCTGGCGGCTGGTGCGGATGTCGGTAAAGGCTTGCGACAGGATCACGCGACCCCAGCCGGGGCGCTTCCAGTCGATCGTGAATTCACCGCCGCGCACCGTGGTGCGACCGAGGTTGAGAAAGTAGTAGGTCGAGGTCGACAGCGGATTCGGGCTGAAGTCCGGCGGTGTCGGGAAACCGAGATCGCCGCAGTTCGAGCGGGGAGGCGAGCGGTAGCGGCACACCTCGTCGTCGAGGTAGCCGTCGTAACGATCGTGGAAGATGCGCGCGTCGATCGACAGGCCGTACTTCGGTATCTGCGCGATGTAGCCCAGCTCGACGTGTTTGACCTCTTCGGCCTCGACCTTTTGCAGTGCGTTGTAGAGGCGCCGCACGATGGTGTCTTCGTAGCGGATGGTCTCTTTCGCGTGGGACTCCATCAACGAAGGGGCGCGGTAGGATTTTCCGGCGGACAGGCGCAGCGCGGAAAGCGGTGTGAGCGCGTAGTTCAGTGCCAGGCGCGGTGAGAACAGCTTGCCGCTGTAGTCGTGATGCTCCCAGGTGCCGCCCAGGTTGATCGCCAGCTTTTCGGTGGGGCGCCAGGTCAGGCTGCCGAAGGTGTGCCAGTAGTCGGCGCGGATGGTGTCGCCGGTGTCGAAATAGCGGCGTGAGCGTACCGAATCCCTGCGCGCCCCGGCCCCGGCCAGGAATTGAAGGGACGGGCCGAGTACGCCGGAGTACTGCGCTTCGATGCTGTGGCGGCCGGTGTCGGTGTCGAGATCGGTCGGAATCTGGCGTCCGTCGTCGGGGATGATCCACGCCGTGCGACGCCGGTGGGCCTGGTGCTGGTACTGCAGCGTGAGCTCGCTGCCGGCGTCGAAACTGCGCGTCCAGGCCAGATGCAGAGAGTGCGAGCGGACCTTCTCGTCGCGGATCGGCCATTCGGCGGCTTCCTCCGAGTCGGATGGATAGCCACGATCGTCGACGCCATCGACGAGGCCGATCTGCAGCCGCAATTCGTCCTGGGCGGAAAGCACGGTCGAACCCTGCAGGTTGACCACCGTGCGGCCGATGGACTCCTGCGAATAGATGTCTACGTCGCCGTCGTCGAGCACGGTCTGGGACTTGAAGTTGCGCGCGCCGCGCCGCGAAGCCGAGATGCGCCAGTCGATGGCCGAATCCAGATTGCTGTTGAAGCGCACGCCGTGGTCGTAGAAGCCGTCCTTGCCGATGCGCGAGATCACCGTGAAGCCGGATTCCGTGGCCGGCGCGCGGGTGATGATGTTGATCACGCCCTGGAAGGCATTGGCGCCGTAGGCCGCGCCGTGCGGGCCTCGCACGACCTCGATGCGGTCGATGTCGTCCACACGCAGCGGCAGGTCCTGCCACAGTGTGTTGCCCCACAGCGGGTCATTCACCGTGCGGCCGTCGATCAGCACCTTGATGCGCCGGTCAAAGGCGTCGCCCATGCCGTGGTTGGCAACCGTTGGCGAGCCGTTGGGCCAGTCCGCCACCAGAAAGCCCGGCACCAGACGCATCAGGTCATGCACCTCGGTGAAGCCCGAGGCGTCGATCATCTCGCGGTCGATGGTTGTCACCGGCGCCGGAGCGTCGAGTGGAGACTGCGCCAGACGTGATGCCGTCAGCACCACCGGGAGCGGGTCGAAGAAGCCGCCTTGCGCATGCGCCTCGGGTATTGCCAGCACAACACAGGGCAGCAGCAGTGCATGGCGGAGCGCAGGACGCATCGGGAGACGGGAGCAGCAGTGGGGACGGCCTGATTATGCCCGCCGGCGCCGCATTCTCCGGCCCGTGCTGGCGGCAAGCGAGAACGATTACTCAACCACGTTGCACAAAACAGACGGGCACGCGACGGCCGCACGGCAGGTAAGATCATGCCTTTGCGACCCGCCTCCAGCCCCGCGTGAGCATTACCTCCTTCTCCATTCAGCCCACTGCCGATGATGGCCGCATCGCGCGACTGGCCGCTGCTGCCATCGTGCTGTCGGTGGCCGAAGCGGCCATTCCCTTGCCCTTGCCGGGCGTCAAGCCCGGCCTGGCCAACATCGTCATCCTGATCGTGCTGTTGCAATGGGGCTGGCGCGATGCGGTGTGGGTGGCGCTGTTGCGCGTGTTTGCCGGCAGCCTGCTGATCGGACAATTTCTGGCGCCGGGCTTCTTCCTGAGTTTTGCCGGTTCGCTCACCAGCCTTGTTACGCTGGGGCTGGCCGTGCACCTGCCGCGCCGCTGGTTTGGTCCGGTCACGCTGTCACTGCTGGCGGCGTTCGCCCACATCGGCGGTCAGCTGGTGCTGGCCAGGGTGTGGCTGGTGCCACACGACGGCATTTTCTATCTGGTGCCGGTATTCGCGCTGGCGGCGACGGTATTCGGTCTGGTTAACGGCCTGGTTGCCGCGCGTCTGCTGCGTGACATGCCGCCCGTGCGCAAGGGAACGTAGTCGCCACGCGGCTAGTCCATGCCTCGAGACCGCGCCCGCGGTCGTCACCACGAGGCCACCATGAAGTCTTTGTTGTTGCGTGCCGCAGGTGTTCTGCCCTTGCTGGCCTTATTGCTGCCAATGGCGCATGCCGCCGACGAAGCGCAGGTGCTGGAGGCGATGCGTGCCGGCGGTGTCGTCATCCTGCTGCGCCATGCCACGACCGAGCCCGGCATCGGTGACCCCCCTGAATTCACGCTCGCCAACTGTGCGACGCAACGCAACCTGTCGGCCGCCGGCCGCGACGAAGCCCGCGACTTCGGTGAAGCCTTGCGTGCCGCCGGTGTGCCGGTGGCGGCGGTGCGTTCGAGCCGTTGGTGCCGCTGCCTGGATACCGCTCGCCTGGCCTACCCGGGGGTTGCGGTGCAAGGCTGGCAGCCACTCGACTCTTTTTTTGCCGGACAGGGCGATCGTCGGCGTCAAACGGCTGACGCGATGGCCGCGCTGGCTGACTGGCCGGCAGGGCGCAATGAGCTGTGGGTGACGCATCAGGTCAATGTCTCGGCCTTGACCGGCTTCTATCTGATGATGGGGGAGGCGGTGGTGGCGCGGGTGCGCGATGGGCAGTTGGAGGTGGTTGGGCGCTGGCGGCCTTGAGGCGTTCGCTCGGTGCATTTTTGCCACGTTAACGCGAGTCGGTGTGTTTGGCCTCGACCGGCCGGGAGTTCGCCCCGGCGGGCGACTTCCTTTCTTGTTGCACGACAAGAAAGGAAGCAAAGAAGCGTGCCCCGCCGTCCCGGCCCTTCGGGCTTCCCTCGCTCCGGGCGGTTTCACCGGCCGGTCCTGAACTCGCTGTCGCTCAGACAGCAGGACCGGACTACCCCGGCGAAACCACCCTGCACTCGGCGAGCCAGAGGGGATGAGGGCGCCCGCTCGACCGTAGGGCGCAATAACCGCAGGGCATTGCGCCGAATGTGCTGTGCGTTTGAGAAGGTGTCGAGGCCGACGTCAGGTGCGCGCCTGCGGCGCTTACCTGACCTACGAGGGCTTGGCGCGGCGGATGGTTTTCACCCCTTCTGAGCCGCTGAGCGAAGAGTGCTCACGGCGGGGCCTTCCGGCCTTGCTGTCTGAGCGACAGCGAGTTCGCAAGGCCGGCCGCCGGGAGTGCTCGCAGCGAAGGGAGCCCGAAGGGCCGGCGAGGAGGGCGCACTTCTTTGCCTTCTTTCTTGTTGCACTACAAGAAAGAAGGTCGCCCGCCGGGGCGAAATCCCGGCCGGTCGAGCTCAATTCACCCGACTGCCTGCGGTGTGGCTCCGAGCAAATCGAGCAAACCAATCAAACCCCGTGTCGTTCAAACCACGCCAGCAGACGCCGCCAGCCGTCTTCGGCCTCGGTCTTGCGGTAGGTCGGGCGATAGTCAGCGTGAAAGGCGTGCGGTGCGTCCGGGTAGACGTGGATGGTGCTCCGCGAGCCGGCGCGTTTGAGTTCATCGCGCATGAACTCGACGTCGTGCAGCGGGATGCCCTGGTCGGCGCCGCCGTAGAGACCCAGCACCGGCGCCTTCAGCTTGTCGACCAGATCGACGGGCTGCTCCGGCTGCAGTTCGCTGGGGGCGGCATCAAGACGGCCGTACCACGCCACCCCGGCCTTCAGGTTCGGGTTGTGCGCGGCGTACAGCCAGGTGATGCGGCCGCCCCAGCAGAAGCCGGTGATGGCCAGGCGCTCGGCGTTGCCGCCGTGCTCGGCGGCCCACTCGGCGCAGGCGTCGAGATCGGACAACACCTGGGCGTCAGGCACCTTGTTGACGATGGCCTGGATGATCTCGCCGACGTTCTCGATGGTGCGCGGATCGCCCTGGCGGAAGAACAGTTCGGGCGCGATCGCGAGATATCCCTTTTTCGCGAAGCGGCGGCAGACGTCCTTGATGTGCTCGTGCACGCCGAAAATTTCCTGCACCACCAGCACCGTCGGCAAGTTTTTTTCGCCGGATGGCCGCGCGAAGTAGGCCGGCAAGCTGCCGTCTTTGACCGGCACCGAGATGTCGCCGGTGTCGAGATCCTCGGCATCGGTGGTGATCACGGTCTGGGCGTGCACCGGCTGTACGGCCAGCGCAAAACCGGCGGCAGCCAGGGTAGTGACAAAGCCGCGGCGGTCGAGCTTGGCCGAGGGCAGCAGACTGTCGAACTGGGTGCAGGTCTTCATCGTGGTCTTCTCCTTGTCACTGGCGGGCCAGCGCCGAAGTGGTTGTGTACGTACTGCGGATGCAGACAAGTGCTTGCGGCGGGATGTTCCCGCGTACTTCAGGTCGAGGTCTGCGGGCCGATGCCGTCGAGGGCTTCGGCGGTCGGTGGTTGCAGGCCCTGCGCCAGCGGGTGCGGTGCAGGGCCTGTCGCGAACAGCACGCGCGCCATCTGGATCAGGCAGTCGGCAATGTCGGCTGCGTAGGCATTGTCGTTCATCAGCGAGCTGGCCTGTTCCGGGCCGATGCGGCGTTCGCGCATCAGGCCGTCGATGGTGCCGTTGGCGGCCAGATCGCTGTCGCGGGCGTTGTCCTGCAGCTTCGCCAGCGCGTTCTGCACGTCGGCTTCCTCGCCGCTGGCCACACGCTGCAAGGCGTGCAGCAGCAGCGCCAGATCGCGCCGCAGCGCGATGTAATCGTCGCGCGGGTGCAAGGTGTTCGCGCCCAGGTAGCGCAGCAGGTTTTTCTGCATGTGTTTGAGGTCCTTCAGCGCCTCGATCAGCTGCTGGCCGGCGCTGCGCAGTGCATAAGCCTGCGAGGTCTGGGCGCCTTGTACCGGCAGCTGCGCGAGGAAGTCGAGGATCTCGCCGTACAGCGGTTTGACGCGGCGCTGGTAGTAGTCGTCGATGTCGATGGCGCGCACGCGCTCGGGCGGCTGGTCGAGCAGATGCAGATCTTCGCCGCGGCGCAGGCGCGCCGGGTCGGCGTGCAGCACCAGTGCCATCACGTCAAAGACATTGGTGAACAGATGCTGCAACTCCTTGCGCACCGCCTCGAGGCCGGCGTCGGGCATTTCCAGCATCGGGCGCGTGAGGAATTTTGGCGTGACCACGCTGACTGATTTCTGCGGGATCAGCCGCTCCAGCCAGGCCACCAGTCGCCCGGTAAGCGGCAGCATGATGAGCAGGCCGACGACATTGAACAGCGTGTGGAACAGCGCGAGCTTGAGCGTCCAGTCGTCAGCGCCGATGCCGAGCAGCCCGGCGCCGACTTCGACCGCGCGCATGAAGAATCCGATGAACAGCAGCGCCACCAGCCCGGTCGTTACGTTGAACACCAGATGCGCCGCGGCCAGCCGTCGGCCGGGTGCATTGGCGCCGAGCGAACCGAGAATGGCGGTGATGGTGGTGCCGACGTTGGCGCCGATCGACAGGGCCAGCGCGTTCTCGTAGGTCACCTGACCCGTCGCCAGCGCGGTGATGGTCAGCACCAGTGTGGCGTGGCTGGACTGCATCACCACCGTCGCGAGCACGCCGAACAGCGTGAACAACAGCAGCCCGCGCACACCACTGACGGCGTAGTCGGCCAGATGCAGCGACTGACCGAAGGCCTCGAAGCCATCCTTCATCCAGGCGATGCCGAGGAACAGAAAGCCCAGGCCGAGCAGGATCTGTCCGGCGCCCTTGAGGGCCGTCGAGCGCGTGAACTGGAAGATCACGCCGAACACCAGCATCGGCATGGCCCAGGCGGCGATGTCTACCTTCAGGCCGAAGCCGGCCACCAGCCAGGCGCCGGTGGTCGAGCCCAGATTGGCGCCGAAGATGATGCCGATGCCCTGCGCCAGCCCGAGCAGACCGGCCGACAGGAAGGAGATCGAGATCACCGACACCAGCGAGCTCGACTGCATCAGCGTGGTCGCGGCCATGCCGAAGATCACGCTCTTCCACAGACGGTTGGTGGTGCGCTGCAGAATGCGCTCCAGCGTGCCGCCGGTGAAGGTCTTGAAGCCTTGTTCGAGCGCCAGCATGCCGAACAGGAATACCGCTACGCCGGCGGCAATCTCCTTGAACTCCGGGCTGGCCCAGAAGCCGTAGCCCAGCACCAGGCACAGCACCGCAAAGGCGAGATGGCGCGACATGCGTGCTTCTGCCTCAGGCGCGCAGTCGCCCGGCACGGCGGCCGGTGGCGAGCGCACCCAGCGCGCCCGACGTGCCGTTGGCGTGGCAGATGGCGCAGGCCAGGGCGTCGGCGGCGTCGGCACTCGGGTCGCCGTCCAGCGTGAGCAGGCGCTGCACCATGTGCTGGACCTGCGTCTTGTCGGCCTTGCCGTAGCCCACCACGGCTTGCTTGACCTGCAGCGCGGTGTATTCGGCCACCGGCAGGTCGCATGACACCGCGCCGCAAATGATGGCCCCGCGAGCCTGGCCGAGCAGCAGCGTGGACTGTGGATTGACGTTGACGAAGACCTTCTCGACCGCGACCTGATCGGGCGAGTAGGTGGCGATGACCTCGCGCACGCCGTCGAGCAGGATCTTGAGTCGGCCCGGCAGTTCGCCGTCCTTGGTGCGGATGGTGCCGCTGGCGACGTAGCGCAACTGGTTGCCGAGCTTGTCGATGACGCCGAAGCCGGTAATGCGCAGCCCCGGGTCGAGGCCCAGGATGCGGGTGGGGGTGATCTGCGAGGCCGAAGTCATGGGGCCGATTGTGCGGTGTTCAGCGTGCGCGCGCCAGCCATACTCCCGCCACGGCCACCGTCATGCCGGCCAGCGCAAGCGGGGCCAGGCGCTCGTCGAACAGCAGCCAGGCCATCACCGCCGTGGTCGGCGGCGTGAGGTAGAACAGGCTGGCGACGTTCACCGCGCCGCCCGAGCGGATCAGCAGGTTGAGCAGCGAGATCGCGCCGAGCGACAGCACGACCACCAGCCAGCCCAGCGCGAAGACGAACTCGCCGCTCCAGTCGATGCTCATGGACTCGGTGGCCCAGGCCGCCATCGCGGTGACGATCAGGGTCGGGATGAACTGGATGACGGCGCCGGTACGCAGATCGAAACTGGGGCAGAAACGCTTCTGGTACAGCGTGCCGGCCGTGATGCCGCCCAGCGCCAGCAGCGCCGGAATCAGCATGGCGCCGAGCGGGGCGTCAAAACCGGCTGCGCCGCTCTGGCCGACGACCACCAGCGCCACGCCGCCAAAGCCCAGCGCCAGGCCGAGCCACTGCCGACCGACCACGCGTTCGCCGAGCAGCCAGCCGGCGCCGAGCGCGGTCAGCAGCGGTTGCATGCCGACCACCAGCGCCGTGATGCCGGCCGGCAGACCTGCGCCGATGGCGGTGAACACGCCGCCCAGATACAGGCCATGCACGAGCAGGCCGGACACGCCGATATGCAGGATCTGGCGTCTGTCGGCGGGCCACGGGGCGCGCGTGAGCCACACCAGCGGCAGCATCAAGGCCAGCACCAGTGCGTAGCGCACCGAGAGGAAGGTCAGCGGTTCGGCATAGGGCAGGCCGAGCTTGCCACCGATGAAGCCCGTGCTCCACAGCACCACGAACAGCACGGGCATCGCGGCGGTGAGCAGGGGGCCGGGCATAAGGGAAATCCTCGGGGTGGAGCAGCGTCCGGCAAATCAGTTCGGCGGTGATATCAGCGCAGGCGTCAGATGCGCTGCGCTTATCTGACCTACGGTGAAGCGCTTACTCGTCGAATACGGCGGAGGTGTAGACCTCCTGCACGTCGTCGAGGGACTCGAGTGCGTCGAGCAGCTTCTGCATCTTCACGGCGTCGTCGCCGGAAAGCTCGGTGTCGTTCTCGGGCTTCATCGACACTTCGCCGAATTCGGCCTTGAAGCTAGCCGCTTCTAGGGCTTCCTTGATTGCCGTGTATTCGTAGGGCGCGGTGATGACTTCGATCGAGCCGTCGTCGTGGCTCAAGACGTCTTCCGCGCCCGCTTCAAGCGCGGCTTCCATCAACGCGTCTTCACTGGTGCCCGGCGCAAACATCAGCTGACCGCAGTGCTTGAACTGGAAGGCCACGCAGCCGTCGGTGCCCATGTTGCCGCCGTGCTTGGAGAAGGCGTGGCGCACGTCGGCGACGGTGCGCGTCTTGTTGTCGGTGAGGCAATCCACCATCACCGCTGCGCCGTTGATGCCGTAGCCCTCGTAGCGAACTTCCTCGTAGTTGACGCCGTCGAGCTCACCGGTGCCACGCTTGATGGCGCGGTCGATGTTGTCGCCGGGCATGTTCTCGCCCTTGGCCTTGTCGACCGCCAGGCGCAGGCGCGGGTTGAAGTTGGGATCGCCGCCGCCCATGCGCGCGGCCACGGTGACTTCCTTGATCAGCTTGCTGAAGACCTTGCCCCGCCGCTCGTCCTGACGACCCTTGCGGTGCTGGATGTTGGCCCATTTGGAGTGTCCGGCCATGGCTGTTCTCTGGTAAATGGTTCGTGAAAGTTGGCGATTTTACCCCGAAGCCGGCTTCCTCCGCAGGCAGCGATGTGCATCGCAAACGCCACTAACCGGGCCATGCTTGCAGTTTGTGACCCAATGTCGGCGTTGCCGCGCCGGTCGTCGGGCGTCGGGTCTGTTAGATTCATGCAAAGCGGGCATGGGTGCGCGCGGAGGAGAAGGGATGATTCGCTGTTTCTGCATGTTGGCCGGCCTGTGCCTGCTGCTGGTCGGGCCTGCTGCGGCCCAGGTGCGGCTGGTCTTCGACGGGTGTACCGATGCGCGCGGCAACACCGTGCGCTCGATCGCCGATCCGCTGCTCGACAAAGCGTTTGAAACGCGTCTGGAGAATGGCCAGGCGGTGATCCGCTACAACGCCGCGGTGCCGGCCGGCCTGCCGGATCACGTGCGGCTGTTCTTCTATGCCCACGAATGCGCCCGGCTCGAACTGGGGCAGGAAGCGACCGCCCTGCGTACCGTGGGCGACGCCTGGCGGGCCGACTGCCGCGCGCTCGACACCATCCTGCGCTCCGAACTGATGAGCCCGCGACACGTCGTTCTTCTGCAGGACGATCTGATGCTGACCGAGGCCGAGTGGGGCGCCATGCCCGGGCCGGCCCGCGAGATCGATCTGCCGTCATGTGCGCGCGGCGAGCCGCGGGGCGATCTGCGCATTCCGGCCCGGCCGTCGCCTGAGCGCGACAGCTGGAACACCTGTGTGCACAAGTGTGGTGATACGCTGCTGCAGTGCCAGCGGCGCACCTGCAACAGCCTGGATTGCCCGTCGTGCATGCCGATCAATGAAGCCTGCGTCGCGGCTTGCGGAGAGCCCGGACGCTGAACCGCCGCCCAGCTTGCGAGAGGAAGACGCCATGCCCGACCCGATGTTGATCGCCCGTGCCGGCGCCGAAGGCCTGCTCCTGCTGCCGCGTCTGGCCAACCGCCACGGCCTGATCACCGGGGCCACCGGCACCGGCAAGACCGTCACGCTGCAGAAGATGGCCGAATCCTTTGCGAGCATCGGCGTGCCGGTGTTCGTCGCCGACATCAAGGGCGATCTGTCGGGCATCGGCGCGGCCGGCAATGCCTCGCCCAAGCTGCTCGAACGGCTGGCTGCCATCGGCATCACCGACTACGCGCCGCGCGCCAACAGCGTGGTTTTCTGGGACGTTTTCGGCGAGCTGGGCCATCCGGTGCGTGCCACCATCTCGGACATGGGGCCGCTGCTGCTCTCCCGCCTGCTCAACCTCAACGACACCCAGGCCGGCGTGCTGCAGATCGTCTTCCGCATTGCCGACGACAACGGCCTGCTGCTGCTCGACCTCAAAGACCTGCGCGCGATGCTGCAACACGTCGGCGAGAACGCACGTCAGTTCACTACCGAGTACGGCAACATCTCGGCGGCCTCGGTCGGCGCCATCCAGCGCGGCCTGCTCAACCTTGAGGCCCAAGGGGGCGAACGTTTCTTCGGCGAGCCCATGCTTGATCTGGCCGATCTGATGCAGACCGATGCCGACGGGCGCGGCGTCATCAACGTGCTCGCGGCCGAGAAGCTGTATCACTCGCCGCAGCTGTATTCCACCTTCCTGCTGTGGATGCTGTCCGAGCTTTTCGAGCAGTTGCCCGAAGTCGGCGACCCCGACAAACCGAAACTGGTGTTTTTCTTCGACGAGGCTCACCTGCTGTTCCGCGACGCGCCCAAGGCGCTGGTGGAGAAGGTCGAGCACGTCGTGCGCCTGATCCGCTCCAAGGGCGTCGGCGTGTACTTCGTCACGCAAAGCCCGCTCGACGTGCCCGACACGGTGCTCGGCCAGCTTGGCAACCGCGTGCAGCACGCGCTGCGCGCCTTCACGCCGCGCGATCAGAAGGCCGTGAAAAGCGCGGCCGAGACCATGCGCCCGAACCCCGCGTTCAACGCGGCCGAGGTCATCACCGAACTGGGTGTGGGCGAGGCGCTGATTTCCCTCCTGGACGACAAGGGCCGCCCCGGCATCACGCAGCGCGCCTCGGTGATCGCGCCGGATTCACGCCTGGGCCCGCTGACGCCGGCCGAGCGCCAAGCCATGGTGCAGGGCTCGCTGCTGCACGGCCATTACGAGCGCGAGGTCGACCGCGAATCGGCCTATGAGCTGCTGCGCGCTCAGGCCGAGGCCCGCATGGCCGAGGTGCCGGCGCAGAAACCTGCTGCTGGTGGTGGCGGCATGTCGGACGTGATCTTCGGTTCGACCGGCCCGCGCGGTGGCAAGCGCGACGGTCTGGTGCAGATCGCCGCCAAGACCGTCACGCGCACGATCGGCAGCGCCATCGGGCGCCAGCTCGTGCGCGGTGTGCTCGGTTCGCTGTTCGGGGGTCGCAGATAGCTCGGGCCATTGCACTTTGTCGCGCGGGCGCTGTCGAAATTTCGCATCGCAACGAGGAGGAAGGCCATGACCCCGCAATCGCTTGCAGACCTGATCGCCGATATCGAAGTCGAAGACCCGGTAGATCTTGGAGACCTGGCCATCGACGAGGCTGACGCCCGTTCCCTGATGGCCAGCCACCTGTGCGAACTCGACCGCCGCCTGGTCGAATACGGCCTGGCCGCCGAAGAGCGGCTGGAAATGATGGCCGCCATCGCGGCCCACACCATGGTCGAGAACCTCACGCTGCACATGAAGCGCTTGCGCAGCGGGGAGGATGGTATTGACGCCTTCCGTGACTGGATGGGGCGGCATGGGATGCAGTGACTTTGCGGTTCCGGCCGGTCCCAGTTGCGCGAGACGCTTGTCTCGGCGTGCGTTGGCCGGGACTCGCCCCGGCGGGCGACCTACTTTCTTGTCGCGCGACAAGAAAGTAGGCAAAGAAGCGCGCCCCGCCGTCTCGGCCCTTCGGGCTTCCCTCACTCCGGGCGGTTTCACCGGCCGGTCCTGAACTCGCTGTCGCTCAGACAGCAGGACCGGACTTCCCCGGCGAAACCACCCTCCACTCGGCGAGCCAGAGGGGAAATTGGCACCAAGTGAACCGCCAAGGCTGTAACGGGTGTCTTGTGCCGGACGTGCTGGAGTTGGGCGTTCGAGATCGTGTCGAAGCCGATGTCAGGTGCGCGCCTTCGGCGCTTACCTGACCTACAAGGGCATGACGCTGCGGATGGTTTTCCATCCCTTCTGAGCCGCTGAGCGAAGAGTGCTCACGGCGGGGCCTTCCGGCCTTGCTGTTTGAGCGAAGCGAGTTCGCAAGGCCGGCCGCCGGGAGTGCGCGTAGCGAAGGGACCCCGAAGGGGCGGTGAGGAGGGTGCACTTCTTTGCCTTCTTTCTTGTTGCACTACAAGAAAGAAGGTCGCCCGCCGGGCCGAAATCCCGGCCGGTCGAGCCATGAATCAGCGACTACGGTAGGCCTGGCCGAGGCCAGGCCTACCAGTCAGGACTGGCTTGACGTAGCGGCCGTCAGCCCCAGCCTCCGGCAGATCTCGATCGTCGGCCCGTCCTGGTTCATCGCATAGAAATGCAGCCCCGGTGCGCCTTCCTCGATCAGGCGTTCGCACAGGTCCGTGACCACATCAAGACCGAAGGCGCGTACGGATTCGCTGTCGTCGCCGAAGGCTTCGAACTTGCGGCGCATCCAGCGCGGGATTTCGGCGCCGCACATGTCGGAGAAGCGGGCCAGCTTGGAGAAGCTGCTGATCGGCATGATGCCCGGCACGATCGGGATGGCCACACCCAGCGCCTGCGCCTGCTCGACGAAGTGGATGTAGGCGTCGATGTTGTAGAAATACTGCGTTATCGCCGAATCGGCGCCGGCGTCGACCTTGCGCTTGAAGGCCAGCAGATCATCGCGCGGGCTCTTGGCCTGCGGGTGCCATTCAGGGTAGGCGGCCACTTCCAGGATGAAGCGGTCGCCGGTTTCGGCGCGGATGAACTCGACCAGCTCGTTGGCGTAACGGAATTCGCCACTGGCGCCGGTGCCGGAGGGCAGGTCGCCGCGCAATGCGACGATGCGGCGGATGCCTGAGACGGCGTACTCGTCGAGGATGCTGCGCAGCTCGGCGCGGCTGGATCCGATGCACGACAGATGCGGTGCGGCTTCCGAGCCGGTGGTGGCGATCTCGCGGACGGTGTTGAAGGTGCGTTCGCGCGTCGAACCACCGGCACCGTAGGTTACCGAGAAGAACTGCGGTGACAGCGCTGCGGCCAGTCGCTGGTGCACGCCGCGCAGCTTTTCAGCGCCCTCAGGCGTCTGCGGCGGGAAGAATTCGACGGAAAGCTCAGTGTTTTGCATGGTGCATCCAGAGGAAGAATTCGTGGTTGCCGTCGCCTCCGGCGAGCGGTGAATCGAACCAGTCGCGCACGGCCAGAGCGCATTCCGCGGCCGTCTTGCGCAGACGGGCTTCGACTTCGGCGTAGAGCGCAACGTCGCGCACGATGCCGCCTTTGCCCAGCCCTTTCGGGCCGACTTCGAATTGCGGTTTGACCAACGCAAGGATCTCGCCCTGCGGTGCCAGCAGGGCGGGCCAGCGCGGCATCAGCAAAGCCAGCGAAATGAAGCTCGCATCACACACGATCACATCGAAACCGCCCTGCGGATGATGCGCGCCGAGTTGCGCGGCGTCGAGTTCGCGCGCGTTGAGGCCTTCGAGCGTGACGCAGCGTGTGTCCTGCGCGAGCCCGGGGTCGAGCTGGCTGTGGCCGACGTCGACGCCGACCACCTGTGCGGCGCCGGCCTGCAGCAGGCAGTCGCTGAAACCACCGGTGGACTGGCCGACATCCAGGCAGACACGCCCGGAAACGTCGAGCCCGCTGTGCGCCAGCGCGCCGGCCAGCTTCAGCCCGCCGCGTGAGACAAAGCGCTCGGCTTCGTCCGGCGCGACAACAATGCGTGACTCGGGTAACAACAGGTGCGCAGGCTTGGTGACGGGAATGCCGTCGGCCATCACGCGCCCGGCGGCGATGGCGGCCTGCGCGCGGGTGCGCGAACTGGCCAGCCCGCGCTCGACCAGCAGTGCGTCGGCGCGCAGCAGGCCGCCATGGTCGACCGGCGTGTGCTCGGCACGCCGGGCTGGGGCGGCCCGCTGCTTGCGGGCGTGGAAGGAGTTCATGGACACGGTTGCGTCACTCGCTTCGGATCAGCGGATTCCGACGACCTCAACCGGGTTGTCGTACACGTCATTGCGCTTGTCATACAGCGGAATGGTCGTGCCGTTGACGCGGTTGTGCGTGAGGTTGTCGATGCTCACATCGGCGATCACGATCTGTTCGACGTTGGCCGTGCCTTCGGCGGCGATGCCGTCGCGCGCGAACGGGAAATCCGACGGCGTGATGATGCTGGCCTGGCCGTAGTGCACGCCCAGCCCCTGCACCGGCAGGTTGCCGACGGTGCTGGTCATGGCGACATACACCTGGTTCTCGATGGCGCGCGCGTGGCAGCAGTAGCGCACGCGCAGGAAGCCCTGACGGTCGTCGGTGCACGACGGCACGAACAGGATGTCGGCACCGGCCTCGCACACCATGCGCGAGAGCTCGGGGAACTCGATGTCGTAGCAGATCAGGATGGCGATCTTGCCGTAAGGCGTTTCGAACAGCCGCAGTTGGTCACCGGCGGCGGTGTCCCACATCTCGCGTTCCCAGCGTGTGCGGTGAATCTTGTCCTGCTCGTGCACTTCGCCTTCGGGCGTGAACAGATACGCGGTGTTGTAGAGCTGGCCGTCACGCAGCGTCGGGTGGCTGCCGCCGATGAGGAAGACGCGCCACTCGGCCGCCAGTTCGCGCATCAGATCGATGTAGCGGCTGGTGTAGTCGTGCATGTTGCGCACGGCTTCGGGCATGTCGCGGGTGTCCATGAAGGACAGCAGCTGGGTGGTGAAGATCTCCGGCAGCAGCACGAAGTGCGGACGGTAATCGCCTGCGGCCTGCATGACGAAGCGGACCTGGTTCTCGAAACCGGACCAGTCGTGGATCTGGCGCAGCAGATACTGCACCGCAGCGATGCGTACGATCATCGGTTGTCCTCCTCGGGGATGCGGGTTGGTGCGCCCGGATCGTAGTCCGGGTTGAGCCACACGATCAGTGAGGCGTTGCCGAGCGATTCGGTGTCTTGCGGCAGGTAGCCGTGCACGGTGCCGCAGTAGCTGAAGCCTTCGTGCAGCTGAAAGCCCAGCACGGGATCGCTGATGTCGCCCCAGATTACGCGCTTGGCGTACTCCTCGGCGGTCATGCGGTCGGCAAAGCGGTGATAGCCGGGCATACGGCCACAGGCAATGATGCGCTTGAGGTTCATTTCGCGGCAGATGCGCCGCCGACCCTCGTACAGCGCATGGCCTATGCCGCTGCCGCGCAGATCGGTATTGACGAACACTTCGGCGCCATACAGCGTGCGGCCCATCGGGTTGTGGCTATCGAAGCTGCCGCTGGCGGTGATGTCGTCCCAGGTGTGATGCTCGCCCCAGTCGTCCCAGGTGATGACCAGCGAACTGGCACAGCCGGCCAGCTGGCCGTCCACTTCGGCGATCAGTTGGCCGTGCGGGAAGATGTCGAGCTGGTGGCGCATCTGCTCGGCCGACCACGCCGGAATGTCGGGGTAGACGTGGCGCTGCAGCGCGATCAGCGGTTCGATGTCTTCGGGGCGGGTGTTGCGCACCGTGGCCAGGGGCATGGAGTGTCCTCGCGGGCGCCCCGGCGGACCGGGGCGCAATGCATCAGTAGCGGTAGTGGTCGGGTTTGTACGGCCCTTCCTGCGGGACGCCGATGTAGGCCGCCTGCTCGTCGGACAGTTTGCTCAGCTGGGCGTTGAGCGTCTTCAGTTGCAGACGCGCGACCTTCTCGTCCAGATGCTTGGGCAGCGTATGCACGCCGGCCGGGTAGCGCTCCGGATGGTTGAACAGCTCGATCTGCGCGATGGTCTGGTTGGCGAACGACGAGCTCATCACGTAGCTCGGGTGACCGGTGCCGCAGCCGAGGTTCACCAGGCGGCCCTTGGCCAGCAGGATGATGCGTTTGCCATCGGGGAAGATCACATGATCGACCTGCGGCTTGATCTCGTCCCACTCGTAGGCGTCCAGCGCCGCGACGTCGATCTCGTTGTCGAAGTGACCGATGTTGCACACGATGGCCTGGTCCTTCATGCGCGCCATGTGGTCATGCGTGATGACGTGATAGTTGCCGGTGGCGGTGACGAAGATGTCGGCGTGTTCGCAGGCGTAATCCATCGTGACCACGCGATAGCCTTCCATCGCTGCCTGCAGCGCGCAGATCGGGTCGATCTCGGTGACCCACACCTGGGCCGACAGCGCGCGCAGCGCCTGCGCCGAGCCCTTGCCGACGTCGCCGTAACCGGCGACCACGGCGATCTTGCCGGCGATCATCACGTCGGTGGCGCGCTTGATGCCGTCGACCAGCGATTCGCGGCAGCCGTAGAGGTTGTCGAACTTGCTCTTGGTGACCGAATCATTGACGTTGATGGCCGGGAAGCGCAGCTCGCCGCGCTGGTGCATCTGGTACAGGCGATGCACGCCGGTGGTGGTTTCTTCGGTAACGCCGCGGATCTTCTCCAGGCGCGTCGAATACCACTTCGAGTCGGCGCCAAGCCGGGCCTTGATCGCGGCGAACAGCTCGCGCTCTTCCTCGGAAGTCGGCTTGCCCAGCACCGAGGCATCGGTCTCGGCCCGTGCGCCCAGGTGCAGCAGCAGCGTGGCGTCGCCGCCATCGTCGAGGATCATGTTCGAGTAGCCGCCGTCCGACCATTCGAAGATGCGGTGGGTGTAGTCCCAGTAGTCGGCCAGCGTCTCGCCCTTGACGGCGAACACCGGCACGCCGGTGGCGGCGATGGCGGCCGCGGCGTGATCCTGCGTCGAGAAGATGTTGCACGAGGCCCAGCGCACTTCGGCGCCGAGCGCGGTCAGCGTCTCGATCAGCACCGCAGTCTGGATGGTCATGTGCAGGGAACCCGTAATGCGCGCGCCCTTGAGCGGCTGCGAGGCGGAAAACTCCTCGCGGATGGCCATCAGGCCCGGCATTTCGGTTTCGGCGATGCGGATTTCCTTGCGTCCCCAGTCGGCCAGCGACAGGTCGGCAACGACGCAATCCTTGATGTCAGCCACAGCGTTCATGCTTTGCTCCTGCATGGGCCGGGCGGAAGGCGAGTCTGTGTGCTCGCCCTGTTCCAACCCGGCAAGGTTGGAAAGGCGAGCGCAGTTGTGGCGATGCCGCCGTGTGGCGGCTTCCGAGCCTGGGGCCGGGTGGGAACCCGACGCCTTGCAGCGCTCCTCGGAAACGGGACGGAGTATACCTGACCGCGGGGCTGCGGTCAGCCGGCGTTGCGGTTCTGGTGGCGCATCAGGCTGATGATCAACGCGATCACAGTCAGCGGCATGACGTAGCCCAGCATGGCCGTTGAAAAGGCTGGCACGATGGGGTGACTCTGCGCCGAGAGCACCAGCCAGGCCGTGTAGGCGGCGTAATAGCCCAGGAACACGCCACCCTCCCAGCGCGAGATCTCGCTGCCGGTAAGCATGATCGGCACGCAGGCCAGCGCGACGGCCAGCATCACCCACAGGTCGAAGGCGCGTGCCGCTTCCGGCACCGGAATGCCGCCAGCGTTGATCAGGCCGGTGGCGCCGATGACCGCGAAGATGTTGAACACGTTGGAGCCCACCACGTTGCCGACGGCGATGTCGCGCTCGCCGCGCAGTGCCGCGACGATGGAGGTGGCCACTTCCGGCATTGAGGTGCCGATGGCGACCACCGTCAGGCCGATCACCAGGTCACTCACGCCAAAGGCCTGGGCGACCGCCACGGCAGCGCCGACCAGCCATTCCGAGCCGAGCACCAATCCACCCAGGCCAACCACGATCAGGCCGAGCTGTGCGCTCCAGTGGCGGTCCCATTTCGAGTCCCCCGGCATTTCTGACGCGTACTCATCGGAAAACCCGCGAGAGGCGCTGCGCGATTGGCGGATCAGGAACACCGAGTAGCCCACGACCAGCGCGAACAGCGCGCCGGCTTCCAGTCGCGACACGCTGCCATCGAGCGCCATCACCACGAACAGCACGGAGGCGCCGATCATGATCGGGATCTCCTGGCGGATGATCTGCTCATTGACCAGCAAGGGAGTGATCAGCGCCGAGATGCCGAGAATCAGCAAGATGTTGGCAATGTTGCTGCCCACCACGTTGCCAATGGCCAGATCCGGGTTGCCGCCGAGCGAGGCGCCCACCGATACGGCGAGTTCCGGCGTGCTGGTGCCGAAGGCCACTACGGTGAGGCCGACCACCAGCGGCGAGACGCCAAAGGACAGCGCGAACTTCGAGGCGCCGCGGACGAGCAGTTCTGCTCCGACCACCAGCGTGACGAGACCGAGAACGAAGAACAGGGCGTGGGTGAGCATGATGGAGCCAGTGTCTGAAACGTTGGCGGGCCGCGCGAGGAGTCGCCTCGACGCGGCCCGGCTTGGTGCTGCGGATTATAGCTGGGCGGCGGTTTGCTGCCCTTGTCTTACAGCCCCGCGTCGGCGCGCAGTGCCGCTGCCTTGGTCGTGGCTTCCCACGTAAATTCCGGCTCGTCGCGGCCGAAGTGGCCGTAGGCGGCGGTCTTGGAGTAGATCGGACGCAGCAGGTCGAGTTCCTGGATGATGGCCTTGGGACGCAGGTCGAAATGCTCGCGGATCAGCGCCTCGATACGCTGTTCGTCGATGCGCGCGGTGCCGAAGGTGTTGACCATCAGGCTCACCGGCTGCGCGACGCCGATGGCGTAGGCCACCTGTACCTCGCAGCGCGAAGCCAGCCCGGCAGCGACCACGTTCTTGGCAACCCAGCGCGCGGCGTAGGCGGCCGAGCGGTCGACCTTGGACGGATCCTTGCCGGAAAACGCGCCACCGCCGTGGTGGGCCGAGCCGCCGTAAGTGTCGACGATGATCTTGCGGCCGGTCAGGCCGGCATCACCGTGCGGGCCGCCGATGACGAAGCGCCCGGTCGGGTTGATCAGGTAGCGCACGTTCTCGCCGAGCAGCTCCTTGGGTAGCACCGGCTTGATGATCTGCTCGATCACGGCCTCTGAAATTTCGGCGTGCGAGATGTCCGGGTGGTGCTGCGTGGACAGCACGACGGTGTCGATGGCGACCGGCTTGCCGTCAACGTACTTCACCGTCAGCTGGCTCTTGGCGTCGGGGCGCAGCCACCGCAGGCGGCCGTCCTTGCGCAGCTCGGCCTGGCGCTGGACGATGCGGTGAGCGTAGTAGATCGGCAGCGGCATCAGCGACGGCGTCTCGTCGCAGGCGTAACCGAACATCAACCCCTGGTCGCCGGCGCCCTGATCGAGATCGATGCCTTCGCCTTCATTCACGCCTTGGGCAATGTCGGCCGACTGGCGGTTGATGGCGGTGAGGATGGCGCAGGACTTGTAGTCGAAGCCGACGCTCGAATCGTCGTAGCCGATGCGACGGATCACGTCCTGCACGACTTCGCGGTAGTTGACGTTGGCGCTGGTCGTGATTTCGCCCGAGACCACCGCCAAGCCGGTCGAAACGAGCGTTTCGCAGGCCACGCGGGCGCGCGGGTCTTCGGCAAGAATGGCGTCGAGGATGCCGTCGGAAACCTGGTCAGCGACCTTGTCCGGATGACCTTCCGAAACCGATTCGGAGGTGAAGAGGAATTCTCTGCTCATCGAGCGACTCCCAAAAACAAAAATCCCCGGTTGTTCCGGCGTGGCCGGCTCCGGGGATGTCGAGCGGCGACGCTTTAGCAGTATTTCGTAGGTCGCGGGTGTTCGCGCTGACCGGGCCGCCCTGCAAGTTGTCGTGTTAACTCGGCGGCTGCGCAATAATAGCGCGCTTTGAACTGCGGTCAAACCGGCCGCCTCTTGCGGTGCGCACGCTCGGGCCCTTACCGTGTCCGCACGTTCCGGACCGATCACCTTGTGACCATTCTCTTTCGCCTGCTCTCCCGTCTCCCACTGTCCTGGCTACATGTACTCGGTGCATGGCTGGGCTGGCTCGTATGGTGGTCGTCACCGACGCATCGCCAGCACGTGCGTGAGAACTTGCGTCAGGCTTTCGGCGAAGTGTCGCCGCAGATGCTGCGCGAGGCTATCGCCCACGCCGGTCGGCAGATGCTGGAAGCACCGTTCGTGTGGTGTCGTCCGCTTGACGAGGTGCACGCTCACGTCCTGCGCTTTGAAGGCCGCGAACTGTTCGAAGCGGCGCGTGAACGAGGTCAGAGCGTGCTGATGCTGACCGCGCACCTGGGGTGTTTTGAGGCTTGCCTGCAAGCCGCCGGCGCGCTTACGCCATTGACGGTGTTGTACCGCCCGCCGCGCAAGGCGTCGATGACCGAGGTCGTGGGCTGGCGCGCACGCGGCCCGGTAAGCGTGGCGCCGACTGACGTGGCGGGCGTGCGCAAGTTGGCCAAGGCACTGCGTGCCGGCGAGGTCGCGGCCATCCTGCCCGATCAGGCGCCGCGCGCCGGCGAAGGTATGTGGGTGCCATTCTTCGGCCGTCCGGCGTGGAGCATGACCTTGGCCGCGCGCCTGAGCGAGACGCCGAACACCTGCGTCCTGCTGTGCTGGGCCGAGCGTGTGGCGGGCGAGGGTTGGGTGGTGCGTGCGCGTGCGCCAGTTGAGGCGATCGAGGGCGATCTGGCTGCGCGCTGCGCGGCCATCAACCGTGAAGTCGAGCGCATGGTGCGTGAGTGCCCGACCCAGTATCTGTGGAGCTACGAGCGCTACAAGGTGCCGCGAGGCGTGCCGCAGCCGGAGGGCAGGTCATGATCGCGCGCTTGTCCATCGCCGCACTGTGGTTGCTGCACTGGCTGCCGCTGCCGGCGCTGGCCGCGATCGGGCGTGGGCTCGGGGCGGTGTTGTACCGCATTGCGCATCACCGGCGAGCCGTGGTGCGCGTCAATCTGGAGCTGTGCTTTCCCGAGCTCGACCGCGCCGAGCGCGAACGTCTGACACGCGAGCATTTCAAGGTGCTTGCGCGCAGCATGCTCGAGCGCGGTGTGCTGTGGTGGGGCAGTCGGCAGCGGCTGGAGCGGCTGGTACGCGTCGACAACGAGCATATCCTGCGCCGCCTGCTTGACGAAGGGCGGCCGGTGATCCTGCTGTCGCCGCATTTCGTAGGGCTCGACGCCGGCGGCACGGCGATCACCAGCCGCTTCGACATCGTCTCGATCTACGCACGCCAGAGTGATCCGCTATTCGACCACTGGCTGCACCACGGCCGCAGCCGCTTCGGCGATCAGCTTTTGCTGGCGCGCGACGCCGGCCCGCGCGCGACGGTGCGCGCGATGAAGTCCGGCCGGCCGTTCTACTACTTGCCCGACATGAACTTCCGTACGCGCGACGTGGTGTTTGTGCCGTTTTTCGGTGTGCCGGCCGCCACCATCACCGGCCTGCCGCGTCTGGCCAAGCTCGCCGGCGCTGCGGTGGTGCCGTGTCCGACGCGCATGCTGCCGGACGGTCGCGGCTACGTCGTCGAGATCGGTGAGCCCTGGCCGGACTATCCGAGCGGTGATGTGGAAGCCGATGTGGGGCGCATGAACGCCTGGATCGAATCCGTCGTGCTGACCATGCCGGAGCAGTACTACTGGGTGCACCGGCGCTTCAAGAAACGGCCGACGGGCGAGAAACCGCTTTATTGAGGTGAGCGTCGGCCGGAATTCGCCTGCGGTTGGCCGTAGCCGGCGAAGGCTTCCATTACCTCGGCCATTTCGGCCTCCGACAGCAGCACCGGCTCGCCGAGTTGCAGTACGCGCCAGTACTGCTCGCACAGCGTCTCGAACTCGATCGCCATGTCCAGCGCGTGAGCCGCGTCACGCCCGAAAACCAGCATGCCGTGGTTGGCCAGCAGACAGGCCGAGCGCTCGTGCATGGCTGCGCGCACGGCTTCCGACAGCGCCTGCGTGCCGAAAGTGGCGTAGGCCGCACAGCGCACGGTGGCGCCGCCGAAGCGCGCGATCATGTAGTGGAAAGGCGGGAGGTCGAGCCGGCGGCAAGCCAGGGCTGTGGCGAACGGGGCGTGCGCATGCAGCACCGCGCCAGCGTTGGCGTGGTCGGCATATACGCCCAGATGCATAGGCCATTCGGACGACGGCGCGCGTGCGCCGCGGGCTTCGCCCTCCATCGACACAAAGACCATGTCGTCCGGCGTGCAATCTTCCACCTTGAGCCCGGTGGGCGTGATCAGCATGCCGTCCAGGCAGCGCACGCTGGCGTTGCCGGCGGTGCCGACGTTGAGGCCGCTGGTGTTCAGGCCGCAAGCGGCAGCCAGCAAGGCGCTGCGCAGCGCTGCTTCATTCATGCGCATGCTCCGGGCGCCCCTTGGCCAGTACTTGCGGGGTGAGGGCGCCGCACTCGGTGACGATGAGGTCGATCAGTCGCGCCGGGGTGACATCGAAGGCCAGGTTGCTCGCAGGCGTTTCGGTTGGGGCGAGACGCAGACTGGCCGGCTCGTGGTCGGCGCCCAAGCCGCTGAGCACGCGCACTTCCTCGGCGTCGCGTTGTTCGATGGGCATGTTTGCGCCGTCGCGCAGGGCGGAGTCCACGGTCGAATACGGCGCGGCCACCCAGAACGGCACGCCGTTGTCGCGCGCGGCCAGCGCCTTCAGGTAGGTGCCGACCTTGTTGCAGGTGTCGCCGTTGGCGGCGACGCGGTCTGCGCCGGTGATGACGACATCGACTTCGCCGCGCGCCAGCAGGATGCCGGCAGCGTTGTCGACCACCAGTGTGTGCGGCACTCCGGCTTCGCGCAGCTCCCAGGCGGTGAGCAGGCCCTGATTGCGCGGGCGGGTTTCGCTGACCCACACATGCACGTCGAGCCCGCGCGCGTGGGCCTCGTATACCGGCGCCAACGCTGTGCCGGCACCACAGGTGGCAACCCAGCCGGCATTGCAGTGGGTCATCACACGCACGGCGCCGTTGCGGCCGGTGGCGATGTCGGCGAGCAGCTCGGCTCCATGCCGACCGATGGCGGCGCAGGTGTCGTGGTCATGCTGGCGGATTGCCTCGGCCTCGTCCCAGGCTGCAGCGAGGCGCTGTTGCGGCTGCAATGGCGCCAGACGGTCGCGCATGCGCGCCAGCGCCCAGTGCAGGTTGACGGCGGTCGGGCGGGTGGCGGCCAGCACGCCGCAGACGTGTTCGAGTTGCGCGTCGTCGGCCACCTGGCGCAAGGCCAACGCCACCCCGAATGCGGCGGTGACGCCAATCAGCGGCGCGCCGCGCACCTGCATGTGGGCAATTGCGTGGGCAGACTGTTCGAGATTTTCGACGCGCGCCATGACGACGCGATGCGGCAGCGCGGTCTGGTCAAGCACGACGATCGCGTCGCCGTCGCGCCGCAGGGTCGGGATGGGTTGTTCGAAGGACATGGCGCGATTCTACCGCCGCGTCGTCGCACCAAACGGCGGCGTTTGCGGCAGCAGCCGCATTCACAGTGCTACACTCGATTCGGCCTTTATTCGGGGTAATTGCGTCGTGCGTTTACTGGCAGTCCTGATCCTTGTCCTCATCGTCGGTTGGTGGGCGAGCCGTGCGCTCGAACGCCGCAAGCGACGCCCCGGCGCCATGCCGAAGAAGCCCGCAGCGGAGCGCATGCTGGCCTGTGCCCATTGCGGTGTGCACATCCCCGAAACCGAGGGCGTGCGCAGCGACGCTGGGTTCTTCTGCAGCGACGAGCATCGGCGGCTCGGCAAGCCAGGGCAATGACGGCCCTCGCGCCAGTGCATTCCGACCCGCTGCGCGCGGTGCCGCGCCGCATCTTCAACGCTTTCCGCCTGGTTGTTGCCGGCCTGCTGGTGGTGGCAGGCGCCGGCTTGGGACTGGGTGCGGAGCGCCCGGACATCTTCCTCGTTGCGTCGTGGGCCTACGCGATCTTCGCCTTCGTGTCCGGTTTCCCGGTGGCTGTGCGTCTGGCCGGCGGAGTGGCCGCGCTGTTCCGGCTGCAGTTCATCGTGGATATCGGCGTGCTGACCGTGATCATGGCTGTCAGCGGCGGTCAGGCCAGCGGCGTGGCCGTGTTGATGATGGTGTACTTGGCGGCGGCGGGCGTGCTGGCGGAAGGGCGCATGCCGGTGTTTTTCGCGGCGCTGGCGACGCTGTCGGTGTTGGGTGAGAACGCCTGGCGTAATTTCGATACGGCGAGCGCCTACGACTGGGCGCGGATCAGTGTGGTGTGCGTAGCCTTCTTCGCCATTGCGATCACGGCTCGCTGGCTGGCGCTGCGGGCGCGCACACAGGAGACCCTGGCCGAAGAGCGCGGTGAAGCGCTTGGTCGGCAGCAGGCAATCAATGAACGCATCATCGAAGACATGCCCGACGGCGTGCTGGTGTTTGATGCCGAGGGGCGCGTACGCCAGCTCAATCCGACGGCCGAGGCCTTGCTGGGCGAACGGGCACATCCCGGGGCTCGCTTGCCGGAACTCGCGGCGTTGTTGATGGGTTGCCGCGATGGTGCAGGCATTTGCGAGGTACGCCAGATGCAACTGGAACCTTCGGGCAAGATCGTGCGGTGCCGCGCCGTGCAGGCCGATCCGGCGCAGGATTCGGTGAGTGACGTAGTCGTTTACCTGACTGATCTGGATGAGGTTCAGAAGCAGATCCAGCAGCAGAAGCTCGCTGCGCTGGGTCGTCTGACGGCCAGCATGGCGCACGAAATCCGCAACCCGCTGACGGCGGTGACGCAGGCGGCAGACCTGATCGGCGAAGAGAAGCGCGCAGAGGTCCAGCAGCGACTGGTGCGCATCATCCAGGACAACTCGCGGCGCATCGAGCGCATGGTGCGCGATGTGCTCGCGCTGGGGCGCCGCGACGAGGTGGTGCGCGAAGCACTGCTGCTGGCGCCGGCGCTGGTCGGTATGGTCGACGAACTGGCCCTGTCTGGCGGGGCCGAACGCGCGATCTACGCAATCGATGTGGCCGATGACATAACCTTGTTCATCGATCGGGCGCATTTCCATCAGATCATCGTGAACCTGCTCGGCAATGCGCGTCGCTACTGCTCGGCTCAGCCGGGCGCGATTCGCATCGAGGCGCTGCGGCGGGCCGCCGGTCGCATTGAACTGCATGTGCGTGACGATGGGCCGGGCATTGAGGCATCCCGCCGCAATGGTGTGTTCGAGCCGTTCTACACTACCGATGCGAGGGGCACCGGACTGGGGTTGTACATTGCGCGCGAACTGGCCGAAGCCAATGGTGCGGGTCTGGAACTTGCGCCGGATGATCCCGGCGCCCATTTTGTGCTGAGCGGAAGGAGCCGCCCATGAGCGCCCCGGACTGGACTGCCGATGTCCTTGTAGTGGACGACGAGGATGACATCCGCGAACTGATCGAGCTTTCGCTGCTGCGCATGGGGCTCAGTTGCGAGACAGCCTCTGGCGTGGACGAGGCGCTCGCGCGGCTGGACGCCGGGCGCTATCGCCTGTGCCTGACCGACATGCGCCTGCCGGATGGCGACGGGCTCGACATTGTCGCGCGCATCCAGCGCCAGCATGCTGGCCTGCCGGTGGCGGTGATCTCGGCCTTCGCCAGCGTGGATACGGCGATCCGCGCGCTCAAGCTCGGTGCCTTCGATTTCGTCACCAAGCCGGTTGAGTTGAAGGCCTTGCGGGCGCTGGTGCAGCACGCCATGCGGCTAGACGAGCCCGCGCCGGAAGCTGCCGTGGGCAGTGAGCGCCGTCTGATCGGGCGTTCACCGGCCATCGTGCATCTGCGCGGGCAGGTCGAGCGGCTCGCCCGCAGTCAGGCACCGGTGTTCATCCGTGGCGAATCCGGCACCGGCAAGGAAGTCATCGCGCGCATGATCCATGCGCTCGGCCCGCGCGCGAAGGGGCCGTTTGTGCCGGTCAACTGCGGTGCCATTCCGCCGGAGCTGATGGAGAGCGAATTCTTCGGCCACATGCGAGGCAGTTTCAGCGGCGCAACCGCCGACAAGCCAGGTTTGTTCCGTGCTGCACAGGGCGGAACGCTGTTTCTCGACGAGGTTGCCGAGCTGCCGTTGGCGATGCAGGTCAAACTGCTGCGGGCCATCCAGGAGCGCGCCGTCCGCCCGGTTGGCGCGCATGCCGAAGAAGAAGTGGACGTGCGCATCCTGTCGGCCTCGCACCGCGATCTCGCCGCGCTGGTCGCCGACGGGCGCTTTCGTCAGGATTTGTTCTATCGCATCGACGTCATCGCCCTGCACGTGCCGCCGCTACGCGAGCGCACCGAGGACATCGCGGAACTTGCCATCCACATCCTCGCACGGCTGGCCGCGCGCGACGGCGGGCCGGTGCGGCGCCTGACGTCCGGGGCCTTGCTGGCGCTGCGCGCGCGCGCCTTTCCGGGCAATGTGCGCGAACTCGAGAACCTCTTGGAGCGCGCCTGCGCACTGTGCGAGGGCGACGAAATCGACACGGCCGATATTGCTTCCGACCCGGCGCCAATCGCTCCGGCCGCCGCTTCGCCTCGTTCCTTGCCTGAAACGGCATCGGCTGACGATGCCGACGAGAAGGCGAACATCCTGCGCACGCTTGATGAAACCCGCTGGAATCGCAGTGAGGCGGCACGCCGCCTGGGTATGACCCTGCGCCAGTTGCGCTATCGGCTGCAGAAATGGGGCATGGAGTAGCCGCGTCGTATGCCGGCGGCTGCTCCTCGCCTACAGCCGCAAATCGGCCTCTTCCCGCGTCAGCACGTACTTCAGGTCGTACAACACATGCAGGGGCTTGCCCAGTGCGCGAATGCGCGCGGCGCCGAGTTCCCGGAAGGGCCGGTGCGCCACAGCCAGCACGACGCCGTCGTATTCGCCCTCGCGCGGCGAGGTGACCAGATTCAGGCCGTACTCACGACGCGCCTCCTCGGGGTCGGCGAGCGGATCATGCACCTCCGCCTGAATGCCGTAGTCGGCCAGTTCGCGCACGATATCCACTACCCGCGTGTTGCGCAGGTCCGGGCAGTTCTCCTTGAAGGTCAGGCCCATCACCAGCACCTTCGCACCCTCCACCTCGATGCGGCGACGGATCATCGCCTTGACCAATTGCGAGGCCACCCACGCGCCCATGCCGTCGTTGAGCCTGCGCCCGGCGAGAATGATCTCGGGGTGATAGCCGATGGCCTGCGCCTTGTGCGTGAGGTAGTAAGGGTCGACGCCGATGCAATGGCCGCCGACCAGTCCGGGGCGGAACGGCAGGAAGTTCCATTTGGTGCCGGCCGCCTCCAGTACGGCCTGGGTGTCGATACCCAGGCGGCTGAAGATGATCGCCAGTTCGTTGATCAGCGCGATGTTCAGGTCGCGCTGGGTGTTCTCGATGACCTTGGCGGCTTCGGCCACGCGGATGCTTTCGGCCTTGTGTGTGCCGGCGGTGATGATGGTCGCGTACAGCCGGTCCACCCGATCAGCCGCGGTCGGCGACGAGCCGGAGGTGACCTTGCGGATGCTGGCGATGCGATGCTCGCGGTCGCCGGGGTTGACCCGCTCCGGGCTGTAGCCGACATCAAAATCCTCGTTCAGACGCAGCCCTGAGTGGGACTCCAGCACCGGCACGCAATCTTCTTCCGTGGCACCCGGATACACCGTCGATTCGAATACCACCAGATCGCCGCGCTTGAGCACCCGACCGACCGTCTCGCAAGCGGCCAGCAAAGGGCCGAGATCGGGCCGCTTGTGTGTGTCGATAGGGGTCGGCACGGTGACAATGAAGGTGTTGCAAGCGGCAAGATCACTCGCGTTGGTGCTAAAGCCCAGGCGGTGCGCCGTGCGGAGTTCGTCAGCCGAAATCTCGCAGGTGTCGTCGCACGCCTCGCCCAGCCGCGCGACGCGGTGGGCGGAGATGTCGAAACCGGTTACCGCGTAATGCTTTGCGAACTCCACCGCGAGTGGCAGGCCGACGTAGCCGAGTCCGATGACGGCGATGTGGGGGTTGGCAGAGTGCATGACGGCTACCCGGATGTGATCGTTGGTCGTCATCATAAAGGCATGCGAGTAGATGTGAGGGGCCTGTCCCTTGTTGTCGTGTTGTGACATTCTGTTGGCCCGCGGCTGTCAGCTTGTGACAGGGGTGGTGACGGAAGAGTGTCGCATGCGTAACACATATCTTTAGCTTGCCTGCAAAAGTCCTTGTTTTCCTGCGTGTTTGACATGATGATACGACGCATCCAGTGCTCAGCGCTGGTTCTGGCACGGGTCTTGCGTATAGGGCTTCAGCCGGGTCATCCGCGATTCGACATACAAGGAGTTATCACCATGAAAATGAACAGCGCCAAGCGCACCGCTCAGAAGGGCTTCACCCTGATCGAACTGATGATCGTGGTTGCGATCATCGGCATTTTGGCCGCCGTCGCGCTGCCGCAGTATCGTGACTACACCCAGCGTTCCGCCAACGGCGCTTGCCTGGCCGAAGCCAAGGCCTACATGGGCGCAGCTGTTGCCAACCTCGCTGACGGTCGCTCTGCTCCTGCCTTTACCCAAAGCGCATGTCAAGCGCGAGCTGCTGTCACCGCTGCGCAGTACAATGGCGATGCGTCGATTGTCTTCCAGCCGCTTGCTCGCGGCAACGCCTCCATTGCGCAGAATACGACGTGCCAAGCTGGAACCGGTGCTTGCAGTCTGCCGTAACTTTCCCCTCATGAGATAAGTTTAGTTAAATGAAACAAACCCCGCTTCGGCGGGGTTTGTTTTTGGCGGAATGCGAATTGGGTGAGGAATTGCATGAAATTTTCAACTGTCTTCCCGTTTTGCGTGCTGATCTGCGCGCTATTTGGCATTACTGTTCTTTATCCGGGGGTCGGGGGTGATTTCATTTTTGACGATGCTCCCAATATTGTTCACAACTATGCATTGCACCTGACCGCTCTGGATTTGGATGCGCTGCTTTATGCGGCCTATAGCTTTCAGCCAGGCGGCGGTACTCGCTTTCTTCCGATGCTCAGTTTTGCGCTGGATCATTGGCGGGGTGGGTTGGATGCTGCCGTCTTCCAAGTCACCAATCTGATCATTCACGCCCTGACTACAATAGCGCTTGCGTATTTTCTGCGTACATTGTTCGAAGCAGCGAAAATGCCCCCTGAGCGTGCGGCGCGCGTGGCGCTTTTGGTAGCGCTGTTGTGGGCGGTCCATCCGTTGCAAGTCTCGTCCGTTCTCTATGTGGTCCAGCGCATGCAAACGCTGACCACACTGTTTCTGGTGTTGGCTTTGTTGGCCTACATCAGTGCACGTTTGGCGCAGATCGACGGACGGGCAAGCCGTCCTGCATGGCTCATGACCTTTCTGTGCGGGTTGTTGGCTGTCGGCAGCAAGGAGGATTCGGCTCTTCTTCCGGTCTATGCGCTATTGCTTGAACTGACCGTGCTGCACTTCAGGACGGCTTCCGCCTCACATGCCCGCATTCTCAAGCTCTGCTTTGGTGTTTTCGTTGTTGCCGGAGTCGCGCTCTATGCATTCGTTCTGGTTCCGCAACATTGGCATTGGGAGGCCTACGCCGGACGAGACTTCTCTAGTTACGAGCGCTTGCTGACGCAGGGACGCGTGCTGGTCATGTATCTGGGGCAGATACTGTTCCCCCTGCCGGAGAAATTGCCCTTTTATTACGACAATCTTGTAGTTTCCCGAGGGCTGCTGGACCCGGCGAGCACAGTGTTGTCGCTGAGTCTGATGGTTGGTCTGATTTCAGTGGCTTGGTTGCTGCGCGTGCGAAGGCCTGTCTTTGCGTTTGGTGTGCTGTTCTTCTTTGCTGGCCACTTTGTTACCAGCAACGTGATCGGACTAGAGTTGGCTTTCGAGCACCGTAATCATTTGCCGCTGATTGGCGCACTGCTTGCATTGGCTGACGGAATGTTGTTTGTGTTCGGTCGTTTGAAGATGAGTGCTGGAGGCGCCGCGGCGGTGTTGTTGGCTTTGGTTGTGGCATCAGGCAGCCTCGCCGCCACGAGGGCGACGATCTGGGGAGATCCGATTGCAATGGCGGAGAGAAGTTTGGAGTTTGCGCCCGGCTCGGTACGCGCGAGGATGTTGCATTGCGTGGGGCAGTACCGGCTGAGTGGCGGAGATCCGCAGCATCCCGCGTTTGAGCGTGCAATAGAGAGTTGCGAGGCAGGCGCGGACCTGCCTGACTCCGCCGGGCCGGTCGCGAACGTGCTGACCTTTCGCTCCATCAACGGCACGGTCACGGACGCCGACTGGAGTCGTTATCTTGATCGCCTGAAAACGGTCATGCTCAGCGCCGAGAATGAAAATACCGTATGGGTCATGACCAGCAATGTACGAAGTGGTCTGCCGGTGGACGCAGACAAGGCGCATCAGGCAGTCGAAATATTGGCGTCACGAAGGGGGCTTTCGATTCCGGAAACCATTCATGCGGGATTCTTTGTCCTCGAGCATTCGAGTCGCCCTCAAGCCGCCTTTCAATATTTCGAGCAAGCTGTTCGAACCGCGCCGGAGGATGATCCTTTCATCTCGGTGATGCTGGCGGATCTTGCTCAAGCGGGGCAGGGCGTCTGGGTCGACACACTGACCGCTATGGTGCGCCGTGCCTCTGATGCAGAAGGTGGCTAATGGGAATGAAATCTATATCCGTAGTGCTCCCCGCACGCAATGAGTCGGCGGCCCTGGGTGGTGTGCTCGTCAAGTTGCGAGAGTTCTGTCCGACGGCCGAGGTCATCGTAGTCAATGATGGATCTACGGACGATACCGGCGTGGTCGCAGTTTTGGCAGGGGCAAAGGTCGTCACTCACCCATACATCAAGGGAAATGGTGCCGCGATCAAAGCTGGAGCACGGGCTGCCAGTAGAGATGTCATCGTGTTTATGGACGCCGACGGGCAGCACGACCCGGCTGACATCCCCAGGCTGCTTGCGCGACTCGATGAAGGCTATGACTTGGTGGTCGGCGCCCGTCAGGCCGGCTCACAGGCTAGCTGGGGACGAGGCTTGGCGAATGCCTGCTACAACCGTTTGGCGAGTTACATGACAGGGCACCGGGTGGCGGATTTGACCTCCGGCTTCCGCGCCGTGCGCGCGAGCAAGTTTCGGGAGTTTCTGTATCTGTTGCCGAATGGTTTCTCGTACCCGACCACGTCGACCATGGCCTTCTTCCGCGCGGGATACTCGGTGGCTTATGAGCCCATCCGTGCTGCGGCCCGCATCGGCAAGAGTCACATCCGACTGCTGCATGACGGCGCACGCTTTTTGCTGATCATCTTCAAGGTGGGCACCTTGTATTCCCCCTTGAAGCTTTTTGCGCCGGTTGCGCTGGCCCTTGTTGCCATGGGGTTCGGCTGGTATGGCCACACTTATCTGGATGAGGGGCGCTTCACCAACATGAGTGCGCTGCTCCTGACAGGGGGCGTCATGGTTTTCCTGATGGGGCTGATCTCGGAACAGATCACTGCGTTGATGTACCGTGACGGAGCAGCGCGGGAAGCCGACGGAGAACACAGAAATGATTGAGGGCGGCAAGGATGCCTTTACGCCGCACTCCATTGAGTGGGACGAGCTGCGGACGCAGCGGCTGTGGGATTTCTACAGCACTTCCGCTGCGCACCGGTCGACCTATTTCGGCGAGACGGCAGGCGGGCATTTCGTGCGTGTCTTGCGCCGGCGCGGGCTGCTGCGCGGTCGCCGCCGGATCGTAGATTTTGCCTGTGGCACGGGGGCGATCATCGAGGCGCTGTTGCGGGCCGCCCCAGAGGGGGGCGAGGTCTCCGGATTCGACCTGTCGGAACTGTCGGTTGAGCGAACGAATGCCCGCAACGCGCGCGCGCGGGGATTCACCGGAGCCCGGCGCATAGACGGCTATCCGACGCGGCTCGGCGACGCCTCGGTCGATCTGCTGATCCTGACGGAAGTCATCGAGCATCTGGACGATGAGACGCTGACATCGGTGCTGGCCGAGTGTCGGCGCGTGCTGGCCCCGGCAGGGGCGCTGATCCTGACTACGCCCAATGAGGAGCAGTTGCAACGAGGGCATGTCTTTTGCCCCGAGTGTGGCTGCACCTTTCATCGCTGGCAGCACCAGCGCAGCTGGTCGCGCGCGACCTTGTCGGGGGCGTTGTTGCAGGCCGGTTTCGGGACAGTAGATGTTCGGCCGGTGACGTGGGGGAGCGAGCTGGTCGAACTGGCGTTTGCTCTGCTGCGCCGCAAGGCGACCGGCCTGCTGGCCGTGGCGTCGCAGCGTCAGTCGGATCGAGTGGGCGCATGAGCGGAATGAACCGGATATTGAAAGGGGGCCGATCGCTGTTGTTCGGCCCTCCTGCGTTGCGCCGCAGGGCATTGCATGAAGTCGCGCGCGTGGTTGCGCGTACGCTGGGTGGCCACTACGTTGGCGAGGACCACAAGTTGTGGCTGCACGATCAGGCGTTCGTGGACCGTTTCCGCGCGCTGTCACCGCTCAACGATTTCTCGATGGAGCGCAAATACGCTTTGCGCGAGTTGGCCCGTAGCGTCGCCGACCTTCCCGGCGCTGCGGCCGAATGCGGTTGCTACGTGGGCGTTTCGGCCTGGTTCATGGCGAGCGTGCTCGACGGCAGCGAGCTGTATCTGTTCGATTCCTTCGAGGGACTCTCCGAACCTATGGCGCAGGATCGCGCTCCGGATGGTTTGCCGCAGTGGGCGAGCGGTGATCTGACGGCGTCCGAACAGGAATTGAGATCGAATCTTGCCGAGTTCGGCGGCGTTCACGTCTTGAAAGGCTGGATTCCGGAGCGCTTCGGCGAAGTGGCGGAGGCGCATTTCAAGCTGGCGCACGTGGATGTCGATCTGTACCAGCCGACGCTCGACAGTCTGGCGTTCTTTTATCCTCGCGTGGTTGCGGGCGGGATCATCGTGATGGACGACTACGGCTTCGAGAACTGCCCTGGCGCCTTTCGTGCAGCCACCGAGTTCATGCACGACAAAGCCGAAAGCATCATTCACCTGCCCACGGGGCAAGGCGTGATCATCAAGCGCTAGTCGGCTTGCCGAGGTAACGCTGAAGGAGCGCGCCGAGAACTGCGGCGGCGACCAGGTGGCCAAGCCGGATGACGATGGCAATCGCCACGGCCGCCTCCAGTTCGACGCCCGCGCTGCGGGCGAACATCACCCATACCGTATCGGTGATGCCGAGCCCGTTCGGTACAAAAGCGAGGAGGCTGAGGATCACCGTCAGCGCGGACAGGGCTACCGCCTGGGCTACGCCGACTTCCGCGCCGAGTCCGTTGAAGCCGACTAGATACACCGCGCTCATGGCCGCGATCTGCAACACGAACCACGGCTGGGCTGCGCCCGCTACCGGTGTGCGTAGCCCATGGAAGGCGCGGGCCAGGCGGTCTGCTGGTTCCGAATTTCTGCCTCTGGCGGCGTACAGGCGCAAGCCCGCCATGCCGAGCCAGCCGAGGATGCACGGTAGTGTGACAACCTGATTCAGCCCCCAGCCCGTGAAGGGCAGCGCCAGTGCGCCCAGCAGCAACGCGTATTCCAGCCCGAGCCAGACCTGTCGCAGGCTGGCGACAGCGCAGTCATCGATACTCATTCCCTGTCTGACCAGCAAGGCAGTGCGAGCCGCGATTCCCGCCAGAAATGGCGCCACTACGGACAGCGCAGCCGAGCTGGCCCAGATGGCGACGGTCGCGGGCAGCGCAGGCCGGCTTTCAGGCCGCGCCACGAGCCGGAATGCCATCGCCTGCACGACCAGGCCAACTGCGGAGACTGTGCTGAGCGCGAGCATGAGATGCCAGTTCGCTGCGACCAGCAGCCATGGAGAGCTTCCCAGCCGCCACAGAAAGAGTGCGATCAACGCGATCGCGAGCAGATAGACGACTCGTCGGAAGTGCTCCATTCGCGCCAGTCGATTGCTGGACCGGGCGGCCATCGTTACGACACCTCCGGGCGCATTGAGCCTTCAAGTACTCCGCCAGCAGTCCCTCTTACTTGATGACGGCGCGGCGTCATGCTTGTTGTTGGGAACTGCCGAATGTGCGATGCCGGGAGATGCTCGTGGCGCATTGCCTGATTCCGTTACCCTTTTGCCCGGCGACATGAGGTCATGAGCAAGGCGACGCTTTGCGCGACGTCCTGTCGGTTTCCCGTCGTGCCTGCAGAGGGTCGGGGGGGTGGGGGACCGACAAGCGTCTTGATGGCTAGGCTGAGCCCGTGGGAGTCTCCGCACTCAATCAACTGCACATGACGTGGATCATAGGCATGAAGGAGATTCGGGACGGAGTCGTCGTAGCATGTTACGGCGAGCGGCAGCCCGAAATTCATAGCCTCCATGAGCGCATTCGGGTAACCCTCCCAGCGTGAGCACAATACGAATCCGGCTGCGTGGCGTAGCCAAGGGTATGGATTAATGCAGCTACCGAGCATGTGCACAGTTGAGCCGAGGTCGAGTTGCTGGATCAGGGATTCGAGTTCAGGGCGTTGCGGGCCGTCGCCGATGATGACGACGGGACGGGAACGTGCGATGGCGGCTGCGCGGATCAGCGTTGCATAGTCCTTTTCTGGGACGAGGCGTCCGAGGGCCACGATGTAGGGTTGTAACGAGGCGATGTCCTGCAGTTCTTCGGTCGCGAGGGACAGGCGCTCGATGCGTTCTATGTCGAGCGGGTTGCCGATGACTTCCAGGTGCCGCTCATCCAGCCTCAATGCGCTGGCAAGCTGGCTGCGCATGTGGGGGGTGAGGGCGATCACTCGATCCGCCTGTCGGTAAAGCACTCGCATGGCCAACAGCCTCAGCCGGCCGCGTACGTTCGACAGGGAAGAGGCTTCGCGCACGATAAGTGGGAAGTGCCGTCTGCTCAATAATCGTGCGGTGATCGCGACGAGGTTGGCGCCGGTGAGTGTGGACAGCATGGCCTCGGGCGGGCGCAGGCGCAGTTCGCGGCTAAGGCGCCATAGTGTTAGAGCCCCAAAGCGCCATGCAGGCAGAGGAGTTCCAGCGGCAAGGTCGATGACTTCAATGCGCGGATCCAGTTCGCTAAGCAGGGCTCCTGTTCGAGACGCCAGGATCAGGCGCACGCCATGCCCGAGATCGAGAAATTGTCTTGCCAGAGTAAGGAAAACGCGCTGGGCACCGCCCATCTCCATGTCGGAAATGAACATCGTGATTTCGTGAGGGGCGCGTGTGCTCGTCATACAGAAAAGGCCGCTAGGCTGGCATGGAGCATCCATAGCCGGTAGCCGTGATCGCGGGAGCCGGAGCGGTGCTCGGCAAGCAGGCGTTGGCTTTGCTCGCGATCAATGAACCCATCGTGAGCGGCCAGTGCTGCATCGAGGTGCTCGCCTAGCGCGCCGCGGAACCACTGATGTACCGGTACGGCGAAGCCTTGCTTGCGGCGTTTCCAGGTGTCAGCCGGCAGTTGGTCGGCAAAGGCGCTGCGCAGCCAGCGCTTGCCGCGGCCGGGGCGGAGGTGCTGTCGGGCGCGGCGCGTGACGGCCAGTTCGATGAGCTTGTGGTCGAGAAAGGGTGCGCGTGTTTCCAGCCCGTAGGCCATGCTGGCGCGGTCTACCTTCACCAGGATGTCCTGGGGAAGGTAGACCAGCGCGTCAGCCTGAAGCATGCGGCTGAGATCATCCAGCGCACATTCTTCCGGCAGGCTCGTTGTTGCGTAGCCACGTCCGGCCAGTTCCGGGAAAAGGCGCGCGTAGGCCTGTGGATGGAACATCAGCGGAGCGGTGTAGGGCGTTTCGGCGTCCACGCGGCGCGCAACGTCTACAAACAAATGCGCTTTCTTGAGCATGCTGCGGCTGTGGTGAGCGCCAGGCTCGGGCAGTGCCAACAGCACGCGCTCGGCGAGGGAGCGCAGTCCGCGCGGTAGCCGGGTGTACCAGCGCAGGATGGCCCGTGCCTGGTAACGCTGGTAGCCGCCGAAGAATTCGTCTGCGCCGTCGCCGGATAACGCTACCTTGACGTCGCGGGCGGCCAGTTCGCTGACAAGGGCCGTCGGCAGGATGGACGAATCCGCAAACGGCTGCCCAATGTGCTGCGTGAGTAGCGTCTCCAGACGTTTTTCGTCCCACGCTTCGAGCATGGCGCAGTGGTGGTCGGTGTCTAGGAACTGCGCAACCTTCGCTGCGTAAGGGCTCTCGTCAAAGGCCGGATCGGAAAACCCGATGGTGTAGGTCTTGAGGCGGCGCTCCATTAGCGGTTGGGCAAGAGCGCAGACGAGTGAGGAATCGATGCCGCCTGACAGGAAGGCGCCGACTTCCACGTCGGCGACGAGGCGTTTGCGTACGGTGTCGGTCAGGGTTTCACGCAAGGTCTCGTCGCTGATTTCGCGTCCGTCGCCCGGAGGTGTTGGCAACTGCCAGTAGGGAGTGTGCTCGATCTCGCGCCCCGGGCGCCAGCGCAACCAATGCCCAGGCCGCACCTCCTTGACCCCGAGCCAGGTGGTGTGGCCGGGCAGGCAATAACCATAGCGGAAATAATCGGCCAGGCCGTCGGCGTCCTGCTCCCACTGCTTCTCGTCGAGCGGGCGCAAGGCGGGCAGCTCCGAAGCGCACAACAGTCGATCGCCGCGTACGGCGTAGTACAGGGGCTTTTTGCCGATGCGGTCACGGCACAGCAGGGCAGAGCGCTTCTGAGTGTCCCAGAGCACAAAGGCCCACATGCCCTCCAGTTGTGCGAGAAATTCGGGGCCGTACAGGCATAGGCCGGCGAGCAACACCTCGGTGTCGCCGTGCGTAAGGAAGTTCCAGTGCGGCTCGAGCGTGCGCCGCAGGTCGGCGTAGTTGTATATCTCCCCGTTGTAGGCAAGTACGTGGCGTCCGTCGGGTGAGCGCATGGGCTGGTGGCTGGCGGACAGGTCGATGATGGACAGCCGGGCGTGACCGATGGTGTAGCCTTCGCCGGAGTCAATGCGCTGTTCGTCCGGGCCGCGGTGGTGCAGCGCAGTGATCGCGACATCAACGCGCTTATGTCGCGCTTCCGGCGCGGCGTTAGGGTCGAACAGAAAGGCAAGTCCGCACATGTCGGCGTCAGTCTCCGCGAGCTTTGGTGTACAGCGCAAGATAGCGCTGTGCGCAATGATGCCAGTCGAGACCGAGCTCAAGGATTGTTGTGCGCGCATTGCTACCCAGTTTCGCGCAAAGTGACGGGTCTTGCGCCAATCGTTCCAGAGCCGCGCGTAGGCTTGAAATATCCCCAGCCGGAAAAAGTAGCCCGTTTCTCCCGTCTTCGATAAGTTCGGTTACGCCAGGCAGCGCGCTTGCAATTACAGCCCGACCGGCCGCCATGGCTTCGACGACGACGTTCGGCCTGCCCTCTGCGCTGCTGGGCAGGACAAGAGCATCATGTTGCCCAAGGATTTTCGTGATGGCGTCAGGTGGGGATGAGCCCAGAAAGGAAACTCGATTCTGAATGTCGAGCTTCATGGCCAGCCGCGTTAAGGATTGGTGTTCTGGTCCGTCACCGACAATGGTCAGCGTAAGCTCCTCGCCGAGCGCATGCACCGCATGGAGAAGATCAATCACCCGCTTTCGAGGAATCAAGCTGCCGATGAACAGAATGCGCAAAGGTTGAGTTCTGTGCGGTTGCAGCGGCAGGTCAAGCAGTTCTTGGCTGACGCCGTTCGGGATAAAGAGGACCTTGTCTGCATGCTGTGGAAATGCGGTGACGATAGCTTCGCGCATATCGGTGCTTACCGTCGTGACGTATGTTGCGAGGCGAAGAGTTGTCGCGCAGACCAGGCGCTTCACCCGAGATCGCGAAAGTTCGGAGACGTCAGCTCCTCGCAGGGAGACGACCGCAGGTGTGCGCGTGATGCGGCCGGCGATAGCGCATAGGAGTCCAGTTAGAGACCAGTTTGCATGGATTACATCTGATTTTGACGCACGTAATAGCGTGGCGACGAAAAGCGCGCCAAAGAGTGCCGGCACGAATAGCCAGTTCAGTCGCTGCACGCGCAAGGCCACTGGCAGGCCTCCAGGCAGGTGTGCCAGACGTTGCCAGTTTCTCGGCGCGTAGCGCACGGCGACGACGGGATAGAGGGCATGGTGGCTGACGCCCTCGCAGTTGTCCGGAGTAAGAACTGTAATGTGGGTTAATGGGTGTAGTGCGTCCGCGAGGCGTTTAACGAAGATGCCGCTGGTGCTCGCCGAGGATAGGGGGAACGAAGTCGAGACTAGCAGGACACGGGGCGAGAAAGAGGGGTGCATCGTCAGCGAGTGTTCTGTGGCTATTGCGTTATCGGGAATCATGCGCTTCGGTCAAGGCGCGGAGCCGCCGTCTCTGCGGCTGGTCAGGCGCGCCAAGTCGCAGTGGCGCAGGCAGCTGCTCCTCTGACGACAAGGCGTTCGGTAAATGTGTATTGAGGCAAACAGTCATTTGCGCGCGGAGACGATGTAGCCGAACGTCAGTGCAGGCCACGACGGAAGCAAGGCACCGGCCAAGCGAGCAGTAATATTCACGATCGGTATGGCGAGCGCGATCAATGGCAGAAGTGTGCATGCCAGGCTGCGTTCACGTATGGCGACTGCGGCCATGCCACCTAAGGCCAAACATACTAGAAGTCCTGCGGATTCGGCCGATCCTAGGCTTGGTTCGACCTTCTCGATGACAAGTCCCGCAGATCCGAAGTCGCGCTGCAGCCCATGCTCCGTGTAGCGTTGATAATCGTACGGAGCGTCGTGAATGGGGTAGAGGAATGGGACCGTGAGCAGAAGCTTGCCCCCCGGGCGCAGCACGCGGTGGATTTCTTGGAGCGCCTCGCGCGGGGCTCGCAGATGCTCCAGTACTTCCAGCATTACGACGGTATCGATTGACCCACACCTCACGGGTAGTTGGGACGCATCGCCGAACAAGTCGGGCCGAGCCGCGTACAACAGTTTGCCCGTCGCATAGTAATCGAGCCCGATGTACTCACAATCATCCGGCAGGTGCTTCTCGATCCATCTACTTGCGCAACCGACATCAAGTACACGTCCTGGGGCAATGCCTCGAACCTTATTTGTTATCACGACAGGCTTCCCCTGCAGCCACTGAGGGTGAAGTGGAGTGCGGCGCAAGAAGCCGATCGCCCTGCGGAGCGACTCGATTGACATAGTGTCTCTGTCGATTGGGGGAGCAAGTCATGATACCCGTTCCGGTTTTGGTTTTTGTCCGCATCGCTGTTCCTTGCAATCTGACTTTCGGTCTCGTGGCCGTTGTCGAGATGTGGTTCTGTCGCTTTAGAACTCGGAGGACGGATGTGCGTGGGGGCGGGCTGAGCTAACCTGGGTTTCCTCGCGCCGTCACGACGGGCTTGGTCGCTGATATGTTGCGCCGACTGCCGCAGCGACCGACAATCGGCCGCTACATGAGGAGTGCACCGTACCCAAGTGAGGAGCCCATGGCGTTAAGCATTGCCCACAACGGTTGGCTGAGAGCGGGCAGGCGGCGCTGCTCTTCCCCCAACTTCGATGCTCGTCCTTCCGGTGCGGCCGTTGAACTAGTGATCATCCACAACATCAGCCTCCCGCCCGACCAGTTCGGCGGTCCGGGCGTGGAGCAGCTGTTTACCAACTGCCTCGACCCCGACGAGCACCCGTACTACGCGCAGATTGCGGGCTTGCGTGTTTCGGCGCATTTCTTCATACGGCGCGACGGCGAGTTGGTGCAGTTCGTGTCTACCGACGACCGGGCGTGGCATGCGGGGGCGTCATGTTGGCGTGGGCGGGAACGTTGCAACGACTTTTCGGTCGGAATCGAGTTGGAAGGATGTGACACCCTGCCATTCGAGCCTGCGCAATATGCGCGGCTGGTGGAGGTGCTGCAGGCCTTGTGTGTGCGCTATCCGATTCGTGACATCGTGGGGCATTCCGACGTTGCGCCGGGTAGAAAAACAGATCCTGGGCCTTGCTTTGACTGGGATGTGTTGAGGGCGGCGGGTTTGCAGGGGCTGCGGCCGGATTGACAAAAATGAGTCAAATCAGCATACTGCTGAAAATTTTGTGCACGCCTCGCTTTTTTGCGTGTGTTTTTATACAGGTGCGGCGCCGATCTTTTTTCGGTGCAGTCAGTTGGCCGATCGCACCGCGGGACTCTTCGTCTGGTTGCGGCGACGGGTTGGACAACCTCTGTAATCGACGCCTGTGCGTGCCTTGATCGGCGCACAACGGCCCCTGAAATGGGGGCGGTCGGGGCGATTGCTTGCGGGTAGGAGGAACCATGAATCACGCAACTCGCGTCTCGGCGCTGGCTAAGGAAACTCTGCGGCGTCTTGCGCAGGCAACACATGCGGTGCTGGTGCTTTCGGCCTTTGCGGCAATTCTGTTGCTTGGCGGGCATCACATGCGCGTGCAGGCGTCGGAATCCGAAGCGGCCTTGTTGGCGGCCGCCGAAGCGGAGGCTGCCGAGCAGGAAATGCAGCTTTCGGCCGAAATGCAGCGCGTACGTGATTGGGTCGCCCGTCGTTATCGCGTGTCTTCCGAGGCTCTTGATCCGGCTTTCGCCGAGGCGGAGCAGAGCGCACGCGAAGCCGAGCTGGATCCGCTGTTGATCGTTGCAATGATGGCGGTTGAGTCCAGCTTCAATGCCGAGGCGCAAAGCCATGCGGGCGCGCTTGGTCTGATGCAGGTGATTCCGCGCTGGCACATGGACAAGATCGGGCCCGAGAACGACCACACGGTTTTGTTCGATCCGCGCTTCAATGTGCAGATCGGCACTCTGGTGCTGGTTGAGGGGCTGCAGCGTTATGGCACACTGGAGGCTGCGCTGCAGTACTACAACGGCGCCCGGCACGATCCCGAAATGCGCTACACCAAGCGCGTGATGTCGGTGAAGCGACAGTTGCAGGATGTGTTGCGCAAGTCGTCCGGCGCCTGAGTCGCGACTTTGCTGCAGTCAAAAACGGCCCCATGCGGGCCGTTTTTCATTTCAGGTGGGGCGAATCAGCCGCTGCATTCTCTCAACGGCTTCGAGCAGGCGCTCGCTGCGGGTGGTGTAGGCCAGGCGCAGGTGCCGGTTGGGTTGGTTGTTGCCGAAGTCGATGCCTGGCGTGGCGGCCACGCCGGCTTCTTCGAGCAGGCGTCGGGCGAAGGCGCTGCTGTCTTCCGCGACGGCGCTGATGTCGGCGTAGATGTAGAAGGCGCCTTGCGGCTCGGTGTGGATCTGCATTCCCAGTTCACGTAGCGCCGGCAGCAGCGCGGCGCGGCGCTGCGCAAACGTTTCGCGTCGCTCTTCAAGAACGCTGCGCGTGTCTGCCGAGAAGGCTGCCAGCGCAGCATGCTGAGCCGGCGTCGGTGCGGCGATGAAGAAGTGTTGGGCGAGCTTTTCGATTTCGCGCGCCCAACATTCCGGTGCCACCAGCCATCCCAAGCGCCAGCCCGTCATGCCGAAGTACTTCGAGAAACTGTTCACGACAAAGAGGTTGTCGGCGTGTGCGCAACGCGCGTTGGCCAGCACCGTGCAAGGTTCGGATGCGTAGTTGAGGCCCTGGTAGATCTCGTCCACGACCAGCAGGCCATCGTGCTGGGTGACGCTGGCGTGCAACGCTTCCAGCTCGCTGGGCGACAACACGGTGCCGGTCGGGTTGGAGGGCGTGGCGACGATCATGCCCAGCGTGTCGGCCTGCCAGTGGCGCGCGATTTGTGCTGGCGTAGGCTGAAAGCGGGCGGCTGCATCAACCGGTAGCGCCTGCGGAACGCCTTCGAAACTGCGCACCAGATAGCGGTTGCACGGATAGCCCGGGTCGGGCAGCAGCCAGCGGTCTCCGGGGTTGGTAAAGGCCGCGAGGATGAGCGTCAGCGCGCCGGAGGCGCCGGGGGTGACGATGATGCGCTCAGGGGCTACGTCGACGCCAAAGCGGTCGTGGTAGTGACGAGCGATGGCTTCGCGCAGTTCCGGCAGGCCTGCCGCAGGCGTGTAGTGCACCTTGCCGGTCGCGATGAAGTGCTGGGCGGCGTCGATGATCGGCTGCGGCGTCGGGAAATCCGGTTCGCCCACTTCCATGTGAATGACGTCGCGCCCCAACGCTTCGAGCTGGCGGGCGCGGGCGAGCAGTTCCATGACATGGAAGGGCTCGATGTCAGCCATGCGGCGAGCGAGACGTGGTGATGTCGGAGGCATGGGGCGGGGGAATCCCGGCGTGGCTGTGGAAAATACGACTGAAGCGTCGCGGACGGCGTGCCTATGATTGTGCCATGGCGCCACACGACGAGCGCCCCCAGCGGGTCGCAGGGGGCGCTCGTCGTGTGGCATGATCTTTTGATGGTCGGAGCGCGTGTTCCGGCCACGCACGCACGGAGGTTTCATGGACAAGCAGTTGCGCGAGGCCGCGCTCGAATATCATCGCCATCCCCGCCCGGGGAAAATCGCTGTGACGCCCACCAAGGTGCTGTCGAATCAGCGTGACCTGTCGCTGGCCTACTCGCCGGGTGTGGCGGCCGCGTGCGATGCGATCGCGGAAGATCCGCGGCAAGCGGCCGAGTTGACCGGTCGTGCCAATCTGCTGGCGGTCATCACCAACGGCACCGCAGTGCTCGGGCTGGGCAACATCGGCCCGCTGGCGTCCAAGCCGGTGATGGAAGGCAAGGCCGTACTGTTCAAGAAATTTGCCGGCATCGACGTGTTCGACCTGGAGGTCGATGCGCTCGACCCGGACCGTTTCATCGAAGTGGTTGCTGCGCTGGAGCCGACGTTCGGCGGCATCAACCTCGAAGACATCAAGGCGCCGGAATGCTTCTACATCGAGGAGCAGCTGCGCGCCCGCATGAAGATTCCGGTGTTTCACGACGACCAGCACGGCACTGCCATTGTGGTGGCCGCAGCCATCACCAACGGGTTGCATCTGGTCGGCAAGGAGTTCAAGGACGTCAAGGTGGTGACCTCGGGCGCTGGCGCCGCCGCGTTGGCTTGTCTGTCACTGCTCGAGAAGCTTGGTGTGCAGCGCAAGAACATCTGGGTGACCGACATCGAAGGCGTGGTGTTCGAAGGGCGCACCACGCTGATGGACCCGCGCAAGCAGGGCTACGCGCAGAACACCGAGGCGCGCAAGCTCGCCGATGTCATCGAGGGTTGCGATGTGTTCATGGGCCTGTCGGCCGGCGGGGTGCTCAAGCCGGAGATGGTGGCCCGCATGGCTGCCAATCCGCTGATCCTCGCGCTTGCCAACCCCGAGCCGGAGATCAACCCGGATGAGGTCAAGGCGGTGCGAAACGACGCGATTATGGCCACCGGCCGTTCGGACCACCCGAACCAGGTCAACAACGTGTTGTGCTTCCCGTTCATCTTTCGCGGTGCGCTCGATGTGGGCGCCACCGCCATCACCGACGAAATGAAGCTCGCCGCCGTGCATGCCCTGGCCGAATTGGCGCGCGCCGAGCAAAGCGACATCGTGGCCTCGGCCTATTCCGAGCAGGGCGGCGGATTCGGCCCCGAGTACATCATTCCGAAGCCCTTCGATCCGCGCCTGCTGGTGAAGATCGCGCCGGCGGTGGCGCAGGCGGCGATGGAGTCCGGTGTCGCAACACGACCGATTACCGACTGGCACGCCTACCGCGGGCAGCTCAATAACGTGGTGTGGCACTCCGGCATGCTCATGAAGCCGGTGTTTGCCGAAGCCCGCAAGGCACCCAGCCGCATCATCTTTGCCGAGGGCGAGTCCGAGCGTGTTTTGCGCGCGGCGCAAACGGTCGTCGACGAATGCCTGGCCTGGCCGATTCTGGTGGGACGTCCGGCGGTGATCATGCAGCGCATCGAGCGCTACGGGCTGCGCATGCGCCCGGAGGTCGATTTCGAGCTGGTGAACCAGGATGACGACCCGCGCTTCAAGGAGCTGTGGATGGACTACCACCGCCTGATGGAGCGGCGCGGTGTGTCGGTCGAGTACGCCAAGAAGGAGGTGCGTCGCCGCACCACGCTGATCGGATCACTAATGCTCAAGCATGGCTATGGCGATGGCCTGATCTGCGGCACCTATGGCATGTTCCCGGTGCATCTGGGTTTCATCGATACGGTGCTCGGGCGCAAGCCGGACGTAAATCACTATTACGCACTCAACGTCCTCGCGCTGACGGGCCGCACCCTGTTCCTCGCCGACACCTATGTGAACGAAAATCCGAGTGCCGAACAGATCGTCGAGATGACCTTGCTGGCGGCAGCCGAAGTGCGTCGTTTCGGGATCGAGCCCAAGATCGCATTGCTGTCGCACTCTTCCTTCGGCAGTGGCGATTCGGCGTCTGCCATCAAGATGCGCGCCGCGCTAGAGATCCTGCACCGCGATCACCCCGAGTTTGAGGTCGAGGGCGAAATGGGCGGCGACTTGGCGCTCGACATGCGAGCGCGGCTGGACGTGTTCCCGAACGCGCGCATGCGCGACGAGGCCAATCTGCTGATCTTCCCCAATCTGGATGCAGCCAATATTGCCTATGGCCTGCTCAAGAACGCAGCAGGTCAGGGCGTTACGGTGGGCCCGATCCTGCTGGGCGCGGCCAAGCCGGTGCACATCCTCACGCCCGAATCGACCGTGCGTCGGATCGTCAACATGACGGCGTTGGCTTCCGTCGAGGCCGCTAAATGTGCCGATTGAACCAGGGTTGAAAGCCCACGATGCTCGTGCGGGTTCACCTCGTGCGTGACATGCGATACGCTCTCGCTGTCGAAGCCGCCTTCGGGCGGCTTCGCTCATTCCACAATCCGGAATTTGGCTTTTAATTCACAGGGTTCGCGTGTTTTTTTGGCAACATGCTTAAAAGATGCTTGCTATCTTGCTGGATTAGTTACAAAAATAAACCCCAAGCAGATCATCGGGTCTTTCCAGCAAAGTGGCCAGCATCATGAAGCATCTTGTTCAGTCATTCCTCGCCCTGTGCGTGGTCAGTTCGGCCGCCCTCGCCGCGCCGCCCAAAGTCGCCCTCGACCGCGACGATTTCCCGCAGCTGCGTTCGGCCTCTTTCATGATCGTCAGTGAGCGCACCGGAGACGTGTTGTTCGAGCAGAACAGCGCCAAGGCCGTGCCGATTGCTTCCATTACCAAGCTGATGACCGCCATGGTGGTGCTCGACGCGCGCCAGCGCTTGTCTGAGCCGCTGACCATCACCAGCGACGATATTGATCGTCTGAAGAACACTGGTTCGCGCCTGCGTATCGGGACGCGTCTGCAACGCGAGGATCTGCTGCACTTGATGTTGATGTCGTCGGAGAATCGTGCAGCGTCGGCCCTGGCGCGCAACTATCCGGGTGGCAGCAAGGCCTTCTTTGAGGCGATGAACGTCAAGGCGCGCATGCTCGGCCTGAAGAACACCCGCTTCGCCGACAGCAGCGGCCTGGATCCGCGCAACATGTCGAGCCCGCGCGACCTCGTGCGTCTGGTTACTGCGTCGGCGTCCTATCCCCTGATCCGCGAGTTTTCTACCTCGTCCGAGCGCTACGTCCGCATCGGCGGGCGCATGGAGCGCTTCGGCAATTCCAATTCGCTGGTGAGCGATCCGGGCTGGCAGGTCGGTCTGTCCAAGACCGGTTTCATTCGTGAAGCCGGGCGTTGCCTCGTGATGCAAACCTGGGTGCGCGGCGAGCCCGTCATCATGGTGCTGCTGAATTCGCAAGGCACCTGGACTCGCACTGCGGATGCCAAGCGTGTGCGCGCCTGGCTGGAAACGGTCGGATCCGACCGCCTCATCGCGCTTGCCTCCGGGCGCGGCGGCTGATTCCCCGCCCCACCGCGCTGATTTCGCCCCTCGTTGTGGCTGGACGATGGCCCCGCCGTGGGTGAGAATCCCGTCAATGCCTCAGGCCTGACTCACGGATTCCACATGCAGTTGCGTTTCACCAAAATGCACGGACTCGGTAACGACTTCGTCGTGATCGATGCTACCGCTGCGCCCGTCGCTTTGCCGCCCGAGCGGGTCCGGGCGATTACTGATCGCCATTTCGGCATCGGCTGCGATCAATTGCTGGTGGTCGAGCCGGCGACGCGCACTGACGTCGATTTTCGCTACCGCATCTTCAATGCCGACGGCGGCGAGGTGGAACAGTGCGGCAACGGCGCGCGTTGCTTCGTGCGCTTCGTGCACGAGAAAGGCCTCACTTCCAAGCGCACGATCCGCGTGGAGACATGCAGTGGCGTGATTGAGCCGCGGCTTGAGGACGACGGTCTGGTGACGGTCGACATGGGCGTGCCGGTACTCGAGTCGGCGCGCGTGCCCTTTGTCTCCGATTCGGACGAGGTCGTGCAGCCGCTCGAACTGCAGGATGGTTCGTTCGCAGCCATTACTGCCGTATCGATGGGCAATCCGCACGCTGTGCAGATTGTGGACGATGTCGACACCGCCCCGGTCGCTGTTGAGGGCCCTCTGATCGAACGCCACAGCCGCTTCCCGGCGCGCGTCAATGCGGGCTTCATGCAGATCGTCGATGCCCACCGCATCCGCCTGCGCGTGTTCGAGCGCGGCGCGGGTGAGACGCTGGCCTGTGGCACGGGCGCCTGCGCGGCAGTTGTGGCGGGCGTTCTGCGCGGCGTGCTGCAGTCGCCGGTGCAGGTCCAGACCCACGGAGGCGAACTGTCCATCGCCTGGAACGGGCGCGGCGCTCCAGTGTTCATGACCGGCCCGGCCGTAACCGTATTTGAAGGTGAAATCACGCTGCCCGACGCTTGATCGTCGCTGCAAACAGGAGTGCTCCGATGGACGCTGAACAGGTCGCGCGATATCTGCGTGAACATCCCGATTTTCTCGTCGAGCATGGCGACATCTTTGTCGAAGTCACCGTGCCGCATCCGCATGGTGGCCAAGCCATATCGCTGGCCGAGCGCCAGTTGCATGCGCTGCGCGACAAGATCCGCCTGCTCGAAGTCAAGCTCGCCGAGCTGATCCGCTTTGGTGAAGAGAACGATGAGATCGGCACCAAGCTGCATCGCCTCGTGCTGGCCCTGATTGCGGCCGAACAGTTTCCGACCTTGCATCAGGCGGTGTTGCAGAGCCTGCATGATGATTTCCGCGTGCCGCATGTGGCTGTGCGGGTATGGGACGCGGCCGTGCCGGCCGATGGGGAAGTGTTTGAGGCGGTCAGTGAGGAACTGCGCTTCCAGACCGCCGAGATGCGTCGCCCGTACTGTGGGGCGCCAGCGAATCTCGAGGCTTTGGCGTGGTTCGGTGAGGCCTCCGCACACATTCGCTCGGTGGCCTTGATTCCGCTGCGCTGCGACGGCCAGGCTCTGGGCATGCTGGCGCTGGCCAGTGAAGAGCCCGAGCGCTTCTACCCAGACATGGGCACCCTGTTCCTCGAGCGCCTGGGTGAAACGCTGGCCGCGGCGCTGCGCCGCCTGCTCGGCTGACATGGATTCGCCAGACGTCTGTCCTCTGCCGGAAGACGTCGAAGCGTGGTTGAGCTGGCTCGCCAGTCAGCGTCGTGCTGCCCCGCTGACACTGCAGGCCTATCGCCGAGATCTGACTCGCCTGGTCGAGTTTGCGGCTCCGCGAACACTGCCTGAACTGGCTGTGCATGACATTCGCCGCATGGCCGGGCGCTTGCATGCGGCCGGGCTGGGCAGCCGTTCGATCGGGCGTGCCTTGTCTTCGTGGCGCGGCTTCTACCGCTGGATGACGCGCCATCGCGGCCTCGCTGCGAATCCCGTTGAGAACGTGCGCCCGCCCAAGGCGCCGTTACGCTTGCCAAAGGCGCTGTCGCCCGATCAGACGGCAGCGCTGCTCGACGGCGAGCCGACTGACGCGCTGGAAGTGCGCGATCGCGCCATGTTCGAGCTGTTCTATTCCTCTGGCCTGCGTTTGTCGGAACTGACTTCGCTCGACATTGACGCCGGTGTTGACCGCGCCGATGCCATGGTCACCGTGCTCGGCAAGCGCGGCAAGATGCGTGCGGTGCCGATTGGCGGAATGGCGCTAGACGCCCTGCAAGCCTGGCTGGCGGAGCGCCCGAACTGGGTGCGCGGCGACGAGCCGGCACTGTTTCTCACGCGCACTGGTACCCGCATGACGCCCAGTGCCGTGCGTACGCGCCTGGGGCGCTGGGCGCAGCAGCGCGGCCTGGGTGTGCATGTCCATCCACACATGCTGCGCCACAGTTTCGCGAGCCATGTATTGCAGTCCAGCGGCGATCTGCGCGCCGTGCAGGAATTGCTCGGTCACGCCAGCATTCGCAGCACGCAGGTGTATACCCACCTCGATTTCCAGCATCTGGCCAAGGTGTACGACGCCGCCCACCCGCGCGCCAGGCGAAAGTAGCGCAGGCAGAGCCGAAGGCGCCTGATCGTTGCAATTCGCTGCGCGCATCGCCACCTACGGTAGACTCGCGCCCTCGATACACCCTAGGAAGTCCCCATGGCACGTCTGATCCTCAATCCCGGCAAAGAGCGCTCGCTGATGCGTCGCCATCCGTGGATTTTCGCCGGTTCGGTCGGGCGTCTGGAAGGGCGGGCGCGGCCGGGCGACACGGTCGAAGTGCTGAGTACCGACGGCAAGCTGTTCGGTCGTGCAGCGTGGTCGCCGGAATCGCAGATCCGTGCGCGAATGTGGAGCTTCGACGCGGAGGTGACGATTGATCACGCCTTCTTCAAGCGCGCTGTCGCCGCTGCCGTTGCGCGCCGCCTGAGCCACCCGCTGATCGGGTCCGAAGAGGGTATGCGGCTGATCCACGGTGAGTCCGACGGTCTGCCCGGGGTGATTGCCGATCGCTACGGCGATGTGATCGTGCTGCAACTCACCAGCGCCGGGGCCGACAAGTGGCGAGAGGCCATCGTTGCCGGCCTGGTGCAGGCTACCGGCTGTGCCGCGGTGTATGAGCGATCCGACTCCGACGTGCGCGGTCTCGAAGGGCTCGGCCCGGTCACCGGCTGCGTGCATGGTGAGCTGCCGGAGCAGCTGTCCATCGTCGAGAATGGCGTGCGCCTGGGTGTGGATGTGGTCGGTGGACACAAGACCGGCTTCTACCTCGACCAGCGCGACAACCGCTTGCTCACCGGCCGTCTGGCTTCTGGGCGGCGCGTACTCAACTGTTTCTGCTACACCGGTGGCTTCTCGTTGCAGGCCTTGGCTGGCGGGGCGGCCTCAGTGTTGTCGATTGATTCGTCCGGCCCGGCGCTGGAAGGTGGTCGCGCCAACCTCGCGATGAATTCCCAGCTCGATGCCGCACGCGCCGAGTGGCGTCAGGCCGATGTTTTCGAAGCCTTGCGCGAACTCAAGGCGGCCGGCGAGCGTTTCAACCTGATCGTGCTCGACCCGCCAAAGTTTGCGCCCTCTGCGGCGCACGCCGACCGCGCTGCGCGCGCCTACAAGGACATCAACCTGTTCGGCTTCCGCCTGCTCGCGCCGGGCGGCATCCTGATGACCTACTCGTGTTCCGGCGGCATCGGCCATGAGCTGTTCCAGAAGATCGTCGCTGGCGCGGCGGTGGACGCGGGTGTAGATGCGCGCATCCTGCACCGACTGTCGGCAGGGCCGGATCATCCGGTTGGCTTGGCCGTGCCGGAAGGGGAATATCTCAAGGGGCTTGCAGTCCAGATTGGCTGACGCGGAGTTTGAGCTGGCTCAACATCTGCAATCGGCAGGAAGCTCAGGATAGGAGATGCGGCGTTGTGCCGCGTCACTGTCGGTGAGTTGCCATGAATGAAAAGCCCGAGTCTTCCGTCCCCGTCGCACCCGTTGCCTACGCGCCCGCGCAAGCCGCGCAGCGAGCTTCAGCGGATGAGCGCGATACACCGCCCGTTGCCAAGCAAGGTTGTGGAGCTTGCGGCAAGTGCAGCTGCGAGCCGGCTGAGGTAAAGAGCTAGGCGTTTTTCAGCGTTAGCGTGAGGGTCGTGCTGCGCTTGATTCCGGGTTCGGCACGATTTCACCTTGCCACGAGGCTGCCGCTACCAAACCGACAGCGAGCATGGCCAGCGCGAAGTAGGCGTACTGCCAAGGCTTGCCGGCAACCCCACCATGCCGCGCCTGCAGCACCGCCATCACGCCCAGCCCACCGATCGCGAACAAGCCCGCGCCGAGCAGCCGGGCGGTGTTGCCGCTCAGGTGCATGGCCAGCGCTGGGTCGCCGCGCGCAGGCCAGTAGAAATCCTGCACTTGCCACAGCCAGGCCCCGCCCGCGACGCATGCGACGATCGCGAAAGCGAGGAAGAAGCGCATTTCAATCCCCGTTGAAGAGGTCGTCGCGCCCCGGGCGTGTGAGGCCGAAGTGACGCCAGATCGCAGCCGTGGCCACGCGTCCGCGCGGCGTGCGCTGCAGGTAGCCCTGCTGGATCAGATAGGGTTCGAGCACGTCTTCGATGGTGTCACCGGCCTCGCCGATGGCCGCGGCCAGGTTGTCGAGCCCGACCGGGCCGCCGTCGAATTTCTCCAGCATGGCCATGAGCAGCTTGCGGTCCATCATGTCCAGACCGAGCTGGTCGACCTCCAGCATTTCCAGCGCAGCATCCGCCACGGCCGCCGTGACGCGGCCACCAGCCTTCACTTCGGCGTAGTCGCGCACGCGGCGCAGCAGGCGGTTGGCGATGCGCGGCGTGCCGCGTGAGCGACGTGCGATCTCGAAGGCGCCCTCGTCCTCGACTTCGACATTGAGCAGTTTGGCGGAGCGGCTGACGATGTAGCGCAGCTCGTCTGGCGTGTAGAACTCCAGCCGCGAAACGATGCCGAAACGGTCGCGCAGAGGGTTGGTCAGCATGCCGGCGCGGGTGGTGGCGCCGACCAGTGTGAAGGGCGGCAGATCGAGCTTGACCGAGCGCGCGGCCGGGCCTTCGCCGATCATGATGTCGATCTGGTAGTCCTCGAGGGCGGGGTAGAGGATTTCCTCGACCACCGGCGAGAGGCGATGGATCTCGTCGATGAACAGCACGTCGTGCGGTTCGAGGTTGGTCAGCAGCGCGGCCAGGTCGCCGGCGCGCTCGAGCACCGGGCCTGAAGTCTGGCGCAGGTTGACGCCCATTTCGGCGGCGACGATGTGCGCCAGCGTGGTCTTGCCCAGACCCGGCGGGCCGAACAGCAATACGTGGTCGAGCGCCTCGTTGCGATTGCGCGCAGCGGAGATGAAAATTTCGAGTTGCTCGCGGATCTTGGCCTGGCCGACGTATTCGGCCAGGCGCTTGGGGCGCAGTGCGCGCTCGACGGCGTCCTCCTGCCGGTCGGACGGCGCAGCGGAAACGAGGCGCGGGGCAGAGCCGAGTTTGTCGGTTTCGATCATGACCGGAGTTTAGCCGGTTCGCTTTCGCCGGTCGCGCTGAAGCAGCGGCGAAATGCGAAGGCGCCGCAGTTTTCGGCCCCCATCGCGACTATGCCTTTGCCAGCAGCTTGAGCGCCGCCCGGATACCGTCGGACACCGACACGTCTTCGGCCTGTCCCTTCATCGCCGTCAACGCTTCGCGTTCGTTGTAGCCGAGTGCGAGCAGTGCGTTGAGGATGTCGCTGCGGTCATTGGCCGGTGAGGGGGCGGCGCTGCCGGCCGAGGTGGCAAGAGTGGGCAGGGCCTTGCCGAGACGGTCGCGCAGCTCGAGCAGCAGGCGTTCAGCGGTCTTCTTGCCGATGCCAGGAATCTTCACCAGCCGCCCGGTTTCCTGCAGCGTGACGGCCTGCGCCAGATCGCTGACCGACAGGCCCGACAGCACGGCCAGCGCAGTGCGCGCACCAATGCCGGAGACCTTGAGCAGCTGGCGAAAGGCCTCGCGCTCGTCTGCGCTGGCAAAACCGAACAGCAGGTGGGCGTCCTCGCGCACGACGAATTGCGTGAACAGCGACACCTTCTGGCCGGTGGCCGGCAAGCCGTAGAAGGTGCTCATCGGCACGTCGATCTCGTAGCCGATTCCGCCGACGTCGACGACGATTTGCGGCGGCGATTTCTCAAGCAGCGTTCCGGTAATGCGTCCGATCATGGCGTGATTCCCTTCAGAACAAAGGCAGGCGGTCTGCGAGCAGGAAGCCGGCGATCAGCAAGATGCCGCCACTGATAGCGGCAAATGCGGTGAAGCGGGTTGCACGCACAAGCTCGTCGGCATCGTCGAACTCCTCCAGCAGCACGCGCACCGCGCGCAGCGAGAACAGCAGCGAGAGCAGCGCTGCGCCACACGCTTGCGGCAGCGCGTCGCGGCCGATCTGCAACACCAGCCACAGATAGGCCGGTAGCGACAGGCCGAACAGCCACAGTTTGGCATTCATCGGCGTGATGGCGGCGGCCAGCGTGGCGCGTCCGGCGGCGACATCTTCGGAGCGCGACTCGAAGCCGCGCACCAAAGGCACGCAAGCGGCGAGCAGGGCAAATGGCAGGCCGGCGGCAAAGGATTGCCAGCTCCATGCGCCGCGCACAAAGTGATCGGTACCGCTCGCCAGCACCAGCAGGAACAGCGCCGGCAGCAGCAGTGCGAAGAGCAGTTCGGCAGCCGGGTTTGGCGTGTCGCCTGCAACGCGTTGAGTGGTGCGTTTGAATCCGAGGAAAGCCGGTGCGGCGAACGCTATGGCGGCAGCGGACTTGAGCGGGTCGAGCTCCACGCCGCTGGCGTGGGCAGCAGCCAGACCGATCCCGGAGGCGAGTACGCCGAGCAGCGCATCGATGCCCCTCATAGCAGCACGATGTCGAACTGTTCCTGGGTGTAGCTGGCTTCGGGGTGCAGCGAGATCTTCTTGCCGATGAAGTCGGACAGCATCGCGAGGGCCTGCGATTCCTCGTCGAGGAAGAGGTCAACCACCGTCGGCGCGGCGAGCAGGCGGAATTCCTTGGCGTTGAACTGGCGCGCTTCGCGCAGCAGCTCACGCAAGATCTCGTAGCACATGGTGCGGGAGGTCTTGACCTCGCCGCGGCCCTCGCAGGTGGCACAGGGCTCGCACAGCAGGTGGGTCAGCGACTCGCGCGTGCGCTTGCGCGTCATCTCGACCAGGCCGAGGCCGGTGAAGCCGTTGACGCTCATCTTGGTGTGGTCGCGCACCAGCGCCTTCTTCAACTCGTCGAGCACCTGATTGCGGTGGTCGAGGTTTTCCATGTCGATGAAGTCGATGATGATGATGCCGCCGAGGTTGCGCAGGCGCAGCTGGCGCGCAATGGTCTGGGCGGCTTCGAGGTTGGTCTTGAAGATGGTGTCGTCGAAGTTGCGTGCGCCGACGAAGCCGCCGGTGTTCACGTCGATGGTCGTCATCGCCTCGGTCTGATCGAAGATCAGGTAGCCACCGGACTTGAGATCGACGCGACGCGCCAGCGCCTTTTCGATCTCGACCTCGACGTTGTGCAGGTCAAACAGCGGACGCTCGCCGCTGTAGTGCGCCAGCAGCGGCAGCACCTTTGGGCTGTACTCGCGTGCGAAAGCGAGCAGACGCTGATAGTTTTCGCGCGAGTCGACCAGGATGCGGCCGACGTCGTCGGTGACCAGATCACGCAGCACGCGGTGCGCCAGATCGAGATCCTGGTGCAGCACCGTGGGTGGGTGCGAGGCGGTTGCGCGGTTGCGGATCTCGGCCCACAGCTTGCGCAGGTAGTCGATGTCGGCGGCCAGTTCCTCATCCGAGGCGGCTTCGGCCATGGTGCGCACGATGTAGCCGCCGGTCTCGTCGGCGGGAATCAACGCGCCGAGGCGTTCGCGCAGGCGTTCGCGCTCGGTTTCATCCTCGATGCGCTGGGAAATGCCGATGTGCTTGTCCTGCGGCAGATACACCAGCATGCGGCCGGCCAGGCTGATCTGCGTCGACAGCCGCGCGCCCTTGGTGCCCAGCGGGTCTTTCAGCACCTGCACCGTGATGTTCTGACCTTCGGCCAGCAGTCGCTCGATGCTGCGCACCGGCTCGCCGTTGGCGCGCTCGTTCCAGATATCGGCCACATGCAGGAAAGCCGTGCGCTCCAGCCCGATGTCGATGAAGGCTGACTGCATGCCCGGCAGCACGCGCACGACGCGGCCGAGATAGACATTGCCGACGATGCCCCGGTTGGCGGTGCGTTCGACGTGCAGTTCCTGCACCACGCCTTGCTCGGTGACGGCCACACGCGTTTCCTGCGGCGTGCAGTTGATGAGGAATTCGATACTCATGCCTGATGCCCAATGGGAAATTCACAAGGCGCGACATGCGCGCCTTGTGAATGGCTCATCGAACGACGCTCAAAGTACGGGCAGGCCGAAGCGTGCGAGCAACTGTGCAGTCTCGAACAGCGGCAGACCCATGATACCGCTGTGGCTGCCGCGGATGTCCGCCACGAAGATCGCGGCGCGGCCCTGGATGCCGTAGGCGCCGGCCTTGTCCATCGGCTCGCCGCTGGCGACGTAATGGAGGATCTCGTCGCGCGAAAGTTCGCGGAAGCGCACTTCGCTGATGTTCGTGACGTGTTCGGTGCGCTTGCCGTCGGACAGGGCGACGGCGGTGAGCACACGATGACTGCGGTTCGACAGGCGCTCCAGTGTGGTCACGGCGTCATCGCGCGAGGCCGGCTTGCCAATGATTTCGCCGTCCACTTCCAGCGTGGTGTCGGCGCCCAGCACCGGGCGGCGGATGAGCTGGCGCATGGCCACGCGACGGGCGCCGGCCTCGGCTTTCATCACCGCCAGACGTGCGACATAGGTTTCGACGTCCTCTCCGGCAAGCGGGGTCTCGTCCACGTCGAGGTCGGTACGCTCGCCTTCACGGAACAGCACCATGTCGAAGTCCACGTCAATCTGACGCAGCAGTTCGCGGCGGCGGGGGCTGCGGGAGGCGAGGTAGATGCGGGGTCGGCTCATCGGACGGGGCTCATTCCCTGTGGTAGGGGTGATTGCGGGTCACGCTCCAGGCGCGATAGAGCGCTTCGGCCAGCAGCGGGCGTACCAGTGCGTGCGGCAGCGTGAGGCTTGAGAGTCGTATCGACTCGTGGGCAGATTTCTTGATGCTGTCGGCCAGCCCGTCCGGCCCGCCGACGATCAGAGCCACGTCTTCGCCGCCTTCGCGCCACGTTTCCAGCCGGGCCGCCAGTGCCACGGTGGTGAGATCGCGGCCATGTTCGTCGAGGATTACGCGGCGGCAGCGCGGCGGCAGTGCAGCCTCGATGCGGGCGGCTTCGGCGGCCTGCATGGCATCCACTGTCTTGCCTGTGGTGCGCGGCTCAGCCTTGATTTCGACCAGCTCAAGGGGCATCTCGCGTGGCATGCGGCGGGCGAATTCGTCGAATCCGGCTTCCACCCAGCCGGGCATTCGCGTGCCGACGGCGACCAGCAGCAGCTTCATCGTGCTGCTCCGGACTGCAGGCTCAGGCCTTGCGCGCGGGGCGGCGGGACGGCGAGGCCGACCACAGTTCCTCGAGGTTGTAATGGCTGCGGATGGCGGGCTGCATGATGTGTACGACGATGTCGGCCAGATCGACCAGCACCCACTCACCGCTCTCTTCGCCTTCAATGCTGATGACGTCGCCGCCGGCCTCTTTGACCTTCTCGTGCACGTGGCGGGCGAGCGCACGGGTCTGACGATTGGAGTCGCCGCTGGCAACCACGACGCGGTCGAACAGGGGCGTCAGGCGAGAGGTGTCGATAACTTCGATATCGCGCGCCTTGATGTCTTCGAGTGCGTCGATGACGGTTTTTTCGAGTTGCTTGATGTCCATTAGGGGCTGCTGTACAGGGAGTGGGCGGCAATATAGTCGACAACGGAATGGGGGAGCAAATAACGCGGGCTCCGTCCGTTGCACAACATTGCTCGGATTTCCGTGGCTGAAATGGCCAGCGGAGTCATGTCGAAACGAACGATTTCGCCGGCAGGCGCCGTGCGCAAGCAGACCGGGTCACGGCTGATGTGCTTGCCGAACGCAGCGCGCAATGCGTCGGGCAACTCGTCGGGAGAGTGGCCGGGGCGGCCCGCCACCGCGAGGTGGGTGAGCTGCAGAATGTCCTGCCAGCGGTGCCAGCTAGCCAGGCCGAGAAAGGCGTCGGCGCCGAGCAGCAGTACGAGCGGACGCTGGCCGTGCTGTGCACGCAGGCGTTCGAGTGTGAGCACAGTGTAGCTGCGTCCGGTGCTGCGCACTTCGCTCTCGTCACAGGAGAACAACGGGTTGCCGGTGATCGCGTGGCGCACCATTGCCAGCCGGTGTTCGGCCGGCGTCTGCGGGGTGTCGCGGTGTGGTGGTGAGCCGGCGGGGATGAAGCACACCTCGCTCAGTGCCAGCGCCTCGCGCGCTTCCTCGGCCAGCCGCAGGTGGCCGTTGTGGATCGGGTCGAAGGTGCCGCCGAACAGTCCGAGCGGGGCGGCCTCAGCCGGCGGGCGGTACATCTTGGTCCCAGCCGAACACGTCGCGCGCGTTGGCGTAGAAGCTGGCAAAGGTGATCGGCAGCAGGATCAGCGGCAGGATCAACGTAAGCAGGGTCGAGAACAGCGGCGCGATCATGGCCGCGAGGCTGACCAGGATGCGCGGTAGAAAACCCAGCATCAGGAACAGAGTGAGACCGAACAGCAACAGCGGCCGCCAGTTCTGCAGGCAGGCATAGAGGCTGAAGAACAGCGCCTTGCCGGCGGGTACGCGCCACCATCCGGCAAGGATCGGCGCGAACCAGTAGGCCGCGAGCACCGGCAGCGACATCAGGCTGCCGGCAATCAGGGCGTTGCCGAAATCAGGCAACTGGCCTTCGGGGTCGATACGCTCGGCGCCGGTCAGGATGCGCATCAGCGCACCATCGTCGAAGGGAATCGTCAGGTACACCACCGCCATCGTGCCGATGAAGTACATGCCGCCGATGGCCATCAGATTGGGCATCAGCTTGGGCTGAAAGCCGGAGAACAGGACGTTGGGCCCGGTCTTGCGGCCCTCATCGACAGCGCGGCAGGTGTTGAGCAGGCCCAGCGACATCATCGGCATCAGCAGATAAGCCAGCGGCTGGCCGATGGTGGGTATGGCGCTGATGAGCAGCAACAGCAGCAGATAGGTGAAGGAGGCGAAGATCAGCAGGGCCGGATTGCGGCGCCATAGCCTGGCGCCCTCGACAACCCATTGCCAGCCCTGGCGGAAGGGGAAGCGTCTTGCTTGCATCGTGAGGAGGTTCTTTCCTGTCGGGTGTGCGCCGCGGCCCTCAGGCGGCGGCAGGAAGCAGAGGAGTTTCGGCGATCCGGTGCTGCAGGATGACGCGGAACTCGTCGGGGTTCTTGACCTGCACCATCTCGCCGCCGCGCGGCAGGTGCATGTCCTCGAGGCGCGACAGCCAGAAGCGCAGGGCTGCGGCACGCAGCGCTGCCGGCCAAAGCCGGCGCTCGGCGTCGGTGAACTCGCGTTCGGCGCCGTAGGCACTGAGCAGCGCAGCGCTGCGCGCGGCGTCGAGCCTGCCGTCGGCCATCGTACACCAGTCGTTCACGGTGACCGCCACGTCAAACAGCAGTGCGTCGTTGCCGGCGAAATAGAAATCGATGACGCCGCCGATCAGCTCGCCGTCCCACAACACGTTGTCGCGGAACAGGTCGGCATGGATCACGCCCTGCGGCAGCACAGAGAAGTCCTGCTCGGCCTGCCAGGCGAGTTCGGCCTGCAGCAGCCTGGCCTCTTCGGCGTTCAAGTGCGGCAGCACGTTTGGCGCGACCGAGGCCCGCCACTGCGCCCCGCGCGGATTGAGCTGGCGGCGGCCGTAGGACTGACCTGCACGATGCAGGCCGGCGAGCATGGCGCCGACGCGGGTGCACTGCGCCGGCGTGGCTTCGTCGATGGACTTGCCTGAGAGCCGTCGCACCAGCGCGGCGGGACGACCGGACAGGGTGCCGAGGTATTCGTTGTGGCGGTTGGCCACCGGCGCCGGCACGGGCAGGCCGTGGTGGGCCAGATGGGCGGTGAGATACAGGTAGTAGGGAAGATCGGCGCGCGGGATGGCTTCGAACAGCGTCAGCACGTAGCGCCCGAGGGTGGTCGTGACGAAGAAGTTGCTGTTCTGCACGCCTGCTGCGATGCCTTCGAACTCGACGAGGCGACCGACGGCGAAGCTGTCGAGCCAGCAGGCGAGATCGTCATGGCTGACGGGGGTGAATACCGACATCGGCGCGCGGTCAGTTGCGGCTTACCAGGATTTGATCACCCACATCGGCACCGACAACTCGGGCCGTTGATCGCGCCGGATCATCACGCCATCGCCCTTCTGGTCGACAAGGTAGTAGGGCACGCCATGTGCCGGCGTGACCTTGACCATATAGAGCTTGCCGTTCATGCGGTATTCCTGCACCTCGTCGCCGCCACGTTGAAGAATGGTGACTTCGGGTTCGACCGGATCGTCGGTCATGCCTTCCGGCGGGGGCGGCGGTGGGGGAAGCGGTTCGAGGATCTGGGCGGCGGCGGGCAGTGAAACGGCCAGCAGCAGGATCATCAGGAAGCGGGTCATGTCGGTCTCCGTGCAATGCATGCATTCTAGCGTTTTACGGGCGGGGTGGCCCGGCTGGCGCGCAGCGGGCATCGGGCGGATGTGAGCCTGTGGCGCGCCGTCACAGGTTCAGCATCAACTCGTGCTCTTCCGGCAGCATCTCGAAGCCACGTGTCTCGTAGTGCTTGAAGATGGCCGCCACGATTTCAGCCGGCTCGTCGATGATCTGCACGAGGTCCATGTCGTCGGGGTTGATCATGCCCTCTTCGATGAGGCGGTCGCGGAACCAGGCGAGCAGGCCTTCCCAGAACGGGCGGTGCACGAGGATCACGGGGATCCTGCGGCTCTTGCGCGTCTGGATCAGCGTCAGCACTTCGAGCAGTTCATCCAGCGTGCCGAATCCGCCCGGCAGCACCACGTAGGCCGCGGCGAACTTCACGAAGCAATACTTGCGCGCGAAGAAGTGCTTGAAGGTTTGCGAGATGTCCTGATACGGGTTGCCGTGCTGTTCCATCGGCAACTGGATGTTGAGACCCACCGACGGGCTCTTGCCGTGGAAGGCACCCTTGTTGGCCGCTTCCATGATGCCGGGGCCGCCACCGGAGATCACCGAGAAGCCGGCGTCCGAGCACTGGCGCGCGATGTCTTCGGCCAGTTCGAAGTAACGGTGGTCGGCGCGGGTGCGCGCGCTGCCGAAGATCGAAACGGCCGGGCGGATGGCGTTGAGCCGTTCCGTGGCCTCGACGAACTCTGACATAATCCCGAAAATCCGCCAGGATTCGCGGGCGTTGAAGCTGTGGGCGTCACTGCCGGGCACAATGCCGGGGATTTTCTCTTTCGCCGTCATGTAGTTCTCTTGTTGTTTTCGTCGTCATGCGCCGACACGGTTTTTTGACCCGTGCTGCGGGCGGCGGTTTCTCCGCCAAGGAAGTCCAGAAATGCCCACGCTGCTGCTCGTAGACGGTTCCAGTTATCTCTACCGCGCTTTCCATGCGATGCCCGACCTGCGCAATTCGGCCGGTGAGCCGACGGGAGCCGTGCGCGGCGTGCTGTCGATGCTGCGTCGCCTGGAGAACGAGTACGCGGCAGAGTATCGCGCCTGCGTCTTCGACGCCAAGGGCAAGACCTTTCGCGATGATTGGTATCCCGAATACAAGTCCCACCGCCCGCCGATGCCGGATGACCTGCGCGCGCAGATCGAGCCGCTGCACGAAGGCGTCGATGCCGAGGGCTGGCCGCTGCTGATGGTGGACGGCGTGGAGGCCGATGACGTCATCGGCACGCTCACACGTCAGGCCGTCGAGGCTGGCTGGGAAGTGGTGATCTCGACCGGCGACAAGGATCTCACGCAACTCGTGCAGCCCGGTGTGCGCTGGGTCAACACCATGAGTGAAGAGGTGCTCGACACCGCGGGCGTGACCGAGAAGTTCGGCGTGCCGCCGGAGCGCATCGTCGATTACCTGACGCTGGTCGGCGACACCGTGGATAACGTGCCGGGCGTGGAGAAATGCGGCCCCAAGACCGCCGTGAAGTGGCTCACCGAATACGGCACGCTCGATGCCATCGTCGCCAACGCCGACAAGGTCGGCGGCAAGGTCGGCGAGAACCTGCGCAAACACCTGGATTTTCTGCCGCTTGGTCGCAAGCTGGTGACGGTTGCGCTCGACCTCGATCTGCCCTTCAAGCCGGCCGATCTGCCGGCGCGCTCCGACGACAAGGCGCGCTTGCGCAAGCTCTACGAGCGCATGGAATTCCGAAGCTGGCTGCGCGACCTCGATCGCGACGGCAAGCCCGACGCGGTGGTGGCTGCCACCGAAGAGGCGGCTCCTGACGAAGACCTGGGCCGCGAGTACGAAACCATCCTCACGTGGGAGGCCTTCGACGCCTGGTTTGCGCGCATCGAAGCCGCCGAACTCACCGCCTTTGACACCGAAACCACCAGTCTTGAGCCGATGCTGGCGAAGCTCGTCGGCATGTCGTTTTCGGTCGAGCCCGGCAAGGCGGCCTATCTGCCGCTCGCCCATCGCGGCGCGGACGCGCCCGAACAGCTGCCGTTTGACGAGGTGCTGGCCAGGCTCAAGCCCTGGCTGGAATCCGACCAGCGCCCCAAGCTTGGCCAGAACCTGAAGTACGACGCCCATGTGCTGGCGAACCACGGCATTGCCCTGCGCGGCATCGTCGAGGACACGCTGCTCGAATCCTATGTGCTGGAGAGCGACAAGTCGCACGACATGGATTCGCTTGCCCTGCGCCATCTGGGCATTACCACCATTCCCTATACCGACGTGTGCGGCAAAGGCGCCAAGCAGATCTGCTTTGATGAGGTGGCCATCGACCGCGCCACTGAGTACGCGGCAGAGGACGCCGACATCACGCTGCGCCTGCACCGCCGCCTTGGCGGTCAGCTTGCACGCGAAGCGCAGCTCGCCGCGCTGTACCGCGACATCGAACTGCCGACCATGCAGGTGCTGTTCGAAATGGAGCGCACCGGCGTGCTGATCGACCCGTTCCTGCTGTCGCAGCACTCGGAAGAACTCGGCCGCCGCCTGCACGATCTCGAGCTGGAAGCCCAGTCACTCGCCGGTCAGCCATTCAACCTCGGATCGCCCAAACAGCTCGGCGAAATCCTGTTTGGCAAGCTCGGCCTGCCGGTGGTCAAGAAGACCGCCACCGGCCAGCCCTCGACCGACGAAGACGTGCTCACGCAACTGGCCGAAGACTACCCGCTGCCCAAGCTGCTGCTCGAGCACCGCGGGTTCGCCAAACTCAAGAGCACCTATGCCGACAAGCTGCCGCGCATGGTCAACCCGAAAACCGGCCGCGTGCACACCAGCTTCGCGCAGGCGGTCGCCGTCACCGGCCGGCTGTCGAGCTCGGATCCCAACCTGCAGAACATCCCCATCCGCACGCCCGAAGGCCGCCGCATCCGCGCTGCTTTCATCGCGCCGCGCGATCACGTCATCGTGTCGGCCGACTACTCACAGATTGAGCTGCGCATCATGGCTCACCTGTCGAGCGACGAGCGTCTGCTCGAAGCCTTCGCCCAGGGCGAAGATGTGCACCGCGCCACCGCGTCCGAGGTGTTCGGCGCGCCCGCCGCCGAAGTCACCAACGAACAGCGCCGCTACGCCAAGGTCATCAACTTCGGCCTGATCTACGGCATGAGCGCGCACGGTCTGGCGAAGAACCTCGGCATCGAGCGCGGCGCCGCACAGGGCTGGATCGACCGTTACTTCGCCCGCTATCCCGGCGTCGCCGACTACATGGAGCGCACCAAGGCCGAGGCCAAGGACAAGGGCTACGTCGAAACCATCTTCGGCCGCCGCCTCTACCTGCCCGACATCCGTGCCCAGCAGGTCGGCCGTCGCCAGGGCGCCGAGCGCGCCGCCATCAACGCGCCGATGCAGGGTACGGCAGCCGATCTCATCAAGAAAGCCATGATCGCCACGCAGGGCTGGCTGCTGGCCGAGAAGCTGAAGTCGCGCCTGGTGCTGCAGGTGCACGACGAACTGGTGCTGGAAGTGCCCAGTTCCGAACTGGATGTCATTCGCGCCGAACTGCCGAAGCTGATGGGCGGTGTGGCGGAGTTGTCGGTGCCGCTGCTGGTTGAGGTTGGGGCGGGCGACAATTGGGATGAGGCGCACTGAGTCGCTCGCCGCGCTGCCCCCTGTATAATTCCGGCTGGTTTTTCATACATGTAGCCGGCCTCGCCTCGCGGCGATGCGGCGAAGAAAAGGATTGCCCTTGTCTCTGACCATTCTCGGCCTGTCCGGCGCGCTCAATCACGACCCGTCGGCGGCGCTGTACATCGACGGCAAGCTCATTGCAGCAGCCGAAGAAGAGCGCTTCGTACGCGATAAGCATGCGAAAGGGCGCATGCCATACGAATCCGCGAAGTTCTGCCTGGAATTCGCCGGCATCAAGCCATCGGACGTCGATGTGGTGGCTATTCCGTTTGCTCCGATCAGCCTGTTCGGCCCCGCACGCTGGCGCTACGCCCAGCGTTATTGGTATGCGCCGGATCGCGCGCTCGATGCCATTCTGATGGGCAATCGCCGCTTTCACCGCTACCGCCGGCGCATCGAATGGTGTCTGCAGCAGCTCGGCTTCGACCTGAAGAAGGTCGAACTGGTGCCGGTGGAACATCATCTCGCGCACGCCTCCAGCGCCTATCACTGCTCCGGCTTCCAGCAGAAGACGGCGATCATGGGCATCGACGGCAAGGGTGAGTACGCCACCACCTTTTTCGGCTGGGGCGAGAACGGCAAGATCCACAAGATCAAGGAATTCTTCGACCCGGATTCGCTCGGCGGCCTGTATGGCGCGATCACCGAATATCTCGGCTTCGAGATGCTCGACGGCGAGTACAAGGTGATGGGCATGGCGCCGTATGGCGATGCCGCACGCCACGATTTCTCGCGTCTGGCGAAGTTCGAGAACGGCGAGCTGGTGATCAATACCGAATACGCCAATGTGATCGGCTTCCGCCGCTACAAGGAAAAGGGCAAGGGCTTCTACTTCTCGCCCAAACTGATCGAGTGGCTCGGCCCGATGCGCCACGGCGACATCGCCGATGACCCCTACATCCATTACGCCGCGAGCATGCAGAAGCTGTTCGAAGACCTTGCGCTGCAGATGATGGAGTACTACCTCGGGGACATCCTGCGCGAGACCGGCCGCATCGCTTTCGCTGGAGGGTGCGCGCTCAACGTCAAGCTCAACCAGAAGATCATCTCCCGCCCCGAAGTGCGCGAGCTGTTCGTGCAGCCTGCCTCGGGCGACTCCGGTACGGCGGTGGGCGCAGCGTCCTACGTGTCGGTTGCGCGCGGCGTGCCGGTCGAGAAGATGGAGCACGTCTATCTCGGCCCGGCCTACAGCAACGAAGACGTCATCGCCGCCTGCGCTCGGCACCCGTCCAATCCGCAGTGGAAGCTGATCGACAAGGTGCCCGAGCGCATCGCACAGTTGCTGGCCGACGGTCACCCGGTGGCCTGGTTCCAGGGGCGCATGGAGTTTGGCCCGCGCGCCCTTGGCGGCCGTTCAATCATCGGTTGCCCCAGCGCCCCCGGCGTTGCCGACCGCATCAACGAACAGATCAAGTTCCGCGAACGCTGGCGCCCGTTCTGCCCGAGCATGCTCGACACCGTCGGCCCGCGCATGTTCGGCTCCGACCACCCCGCGCCCTTCATGACCTTCACCTTCGAGGTTGAGGAAGAATGGAAGACGCGCGTGCCCGAAGTCGTGCACGAAGACGGTACCGCCCGCGCTCAGGTCCTCAAGCGCGACTACAACCCGCGTTACTACGATCTGATGGTCGAGATGGAGAAACTCACCGGCAACGGCGTGGTGCTCAACACCTCGCTCAACCGCCGCGGCGAACCGATGATCTGCTCGCCAACCGATGCGCTGAACATGTTCTTCGGATCGGATCTGCAGTATCTGATCATGCAGGACGTGTTGGTGGTGAAAGTGCCGGCCTGATAGATCTGGCGCAAAAGCGATGCGCGATCGCTGTCTTGGGCAGGGGCTCTGATCGAGAACGGAGCTCCTGATCCTTACGACGTTAGCGCGCCGGCAGGGTAAAGCGTGACGGCATATGGATTAATGAATGCTCAACTTATTCTTTTGCAGGACGGAATTCGAGGCGATGGTCTGCGTCCAGATCATGGCGACCATTCCAGAGTCGGAGCCTTGCATTCTATACGCCAAGAAAAATGGCGCGTTCAACCTCGCATCCACATTGTCCAGGGCTCAGGTCAGATTTGTCGATGACGAGGGCGAGTACGCGACGTCCCTGATGACCACGCGAAAACTTGCGCGGCTCGTTTGTGATGACGCGCGAGAAATGTTGTCTATTACTATATTCGCAGCGGATTACAGCGCTAGTGTTTGCAGTGTGATCGGAGCGCTGCAGGCGCGAGGCGCAGCCGTGGCTGTCCGTCTCTATCCTCACGGCGTCGGTAGCGTTCGCTATCGCCCGTTCAGCTCGGCAGAGAAGCTGTTGATCAGGCTTAAGGCCGGTGCTCGCCGCCTGCTGGGTGATCGTCGTTACACGAATCTTGACGACGCAAGGGGTTATGGCGCGCCATTGACGACCGCCGTTTACGCTCTGTCCGGCCAAGAGACTGAAGTGGGGCGACTGCACGCAACGGTGCTTCAGGTGCCTGATGCTCCGTTGCCCTGCGCTGCCTGTGACCAGCTGAATCGTGCGTTGGTTGTCGGGCAATCAACCATTAGAAGCCACTTTGAAACGCCGGAAGTGGAGCGACGCATCGTTGAAAGGATCAAAAGTTTGGCCGAGAGCGCCGGCTTGGAAGGAATTGATTATCTTGAGCATCCTCGCCGGAAGCTCAACCGCTGTCTGTACGATGCGGACTTTGAAAATGTTCAGACGGACTTGAGCGCAGAAGTTCTTGCGATCACCAAGGGATATCGGATGATCATTTCGTTTTCAAGCTCAGCACTTATCTATTCTAGAGTCCTGATCAAAAATGCTGACGTGAGAGTGATTTCAGTGGGAATGAACGCGGTTGAATTGGTGCCAAAACTTGATGCGATCAAACGCACTTATACTCAGGTCGGCGTGGAGTTTCAGGATGTGTGATGTGTTTCGGGAGAATTTTATGAGGCTGTGCAGATGAGTTCAAGATTGGTGAAGGTCTTCATCGGCTACGATCCGGTTGAAAGCATTGCGTGGCATGCGATGGCCCATTCAATCATGGAGTTGTCTTCAGCGCCTGTCTCAATCGTGCCATTGAATATCCGGAACTTGCAGGGCATATACACGCGCGACCGCGATCCAAAGCAGTCAAACGAGTTCTCCTTTACACGCTTTCTCGTTCCCTACCTCTGCGAATATCAAGGATACGCCGTATTCTTTGACTGCGACATGATGCTGCGGTGCGATATTTCCGGGATATTCGAAGGATTGAGCGCCGATCCTGAGCTCGCTGTTTCGGTGGTGAAGCATGACTACACGCCACGCGACAGCATCAAGTTTCTCGATACGGTCCAATATCAATATCCGAGAAAGAACTGGTCTTCGGTTGTGGCATGGAATTGCGAGCATCCCGCCAACCGCATCGTGACTCCCCAGTTCGTGAACACCGCTTCGCCGATGGATCTGCATCGATTCACGTGGTTGCAGGATGAGCAAATCGGTGAGCTAGATGTCCGTTGGAACTGGCTGGTTGGAGAGTACGACGAGCCCCCTAGCGATGTCCGCAATGTGCACTGGACGATTGGTGGGCCGTATTTCACCGAGTATGCTTCCGCAGATTTTTCGGATGAATGGTTCGCCTTGCGCGAACGAATGACATTCTGCAAGCAACGTGGCTGAGTCTGACGTTTTTCCTGTTGCGGGCGTGCGCAAGCTTCCGCGTCTTGCTGTGGTCTTTCCCGACAAGATCGGGGATGCCCTGGTGTTTCTTCTGCTTGCCCAGAATATGCGCCTCAATGGCTTTGAAGTGGATTGCTATGGACATCTTCCGACGGCCATTGCGCCTTGGCTCATCGACCTAAATGCCTATCCCTTCAGGCTCGACAGCCTCGATTCGGTAGAAGGAGGGGTAGATATCTGCCTTCTCGATGACATGCTTGATCGTCTCGAAGCGTACGATTTCGTCATTAGCTACTGGGATGTACGACTCTGTAGAGGATTGCCTGAGGATCGCCTTGCATACTTGAGGTCTCGGTGGTTCCTGCTCAATTTCTCACCGGTGCCTCAGCAGGAGTTTGATTTCAAGGGATGGCGCACCAGAGCCCGTGGGCGCGAGTTGGCAGAATGGTGCGAAGCGATGGCATCGGGAGCCTCTGGGCTTGAGTATCGCAGTTTCAAAGGCTCAACATTTGCGGAGATTGTCGCGTCATACGTGTTGAACTCGATGAACTTTCCACGCTCGTCGAGCGTTATTCCGATACGGGCGCCTGAGGGTTTGATCAGGGGGCGCCATAAGAACCGAATTGTTTTCAGCCCCGATTCGGGAGGGGGGGTAGATCACTCTAAGAACTGGTCGGAACGGGGTTTCATTGCCGCTATGCGTCGATTGCAGGGGGCGGGGGCGCAGCCGGTTGTGGTTGTCCATCCGGATTTTCGCGGTCATTGGGAGTTTCTGCTGAATGGGGAGTTTCCAGTCGCGAAAACCGACAGCATCGCCGCGCTCGCGGCGTTCATCTACGAGTCTGGCGGAGTGATTGCCAACGATTCCGGCAACGGCCACATGGCATCGTTTCTTGGGGTTCCTGTGGTGACTATTACCAAGCGGCGCAAACCGAATTTTCGCTGGCGCCCATCGTGGGGTCCGCGCGCGGTAGTCTGCCCGCTTTTTTCCTTTCGCTTTTTCGGGCAGACCGTATGGAGACCTTTTGTTGGCGTAAGGCGCGTCTGCAGGGTCGCTCAAAAGTTGTTCGGTCAGGGCTCACTGTAGCTGAGTTATTGGGCACTTTGAGGCCTAGGGCGATGTTGAGGTTGCCATGTTGAAAAGGTTTATTCGCCGATTGAGGACCTTCCCCGCCTTCGCGGAGGTTGCGAGACAGCTTCGCGCGCTTAAGAATGCCGGGGCTTTTTTTGACTATCCGCGTTCCTTTCCAGGCTTCATGCGCGGAGTTGATTTCTATTCAAGATCAGATCTCTTCTTTGCCATTGCGAAGTCTTTCAGTGACTACAGGATTCGGTTCGGTGCCTACCCGTCTCTTTTGAACCCGCGCTCGTTTAACGAGAAGATTATTTGGCGCAAGTTCTTGTGGGGCTTCAAGGTTCCAGAGTCGGGGGATAAACTTCAAATCAACAGGATCGTAGGCGAAGCTGTGCTGCGCCGGGTCGGTGCTCCTCAAGTAGTGTGGTCGTCAGAAGAGCCACGGCTTCCAAGGAATGATCAGGTCCCTGCTGGGAATTATTATTTGAAGGCTAGTCATGGAAGTGACATGTATCGCCGGGTGTCTTTTCCGATGGCTGACACTGAAAGGGAGTGTTTAGAACGACTTGTCGGTGTATGGCTGGGTAAGCGCTACGGCATCGAGCACGGAGAGTGGTGGTACAACGCCTTTCAGGCTAGGGTGTTTCTGGAAGTCGACGTTTGCGGTGAGGAGAGGTCTGTCACCTACAATCTTTTTGTATTTCGCGGTCAGTTAGCGCTTGCAGCCGCAATCCGGAAGGGAGTTCCAGGTGTCAGGGGCGGGCTTGTACGGGTCATGTTGGACGGAGATTTCCAGGCGCTGTCAGGCTATGAGGAAGCTCTTGGCGGCCTTGACGGTGCGCAGTGCTCCATTGATCAGCAGCGGATCATGCGTGAGGCTGCGTGTGCTATTGGTAAGGGCTATGACTTTATCCGGGTTGATTTTCTGATCGGGTCCGATGGCGTGGTCTATCTAGGTGAGCTAACGTTTACTCCGGGAAACGGGCGCACGGTGCGCCCAGAGCATATCGAGAGAATGCTGAGCGATGGCTGGGTGCTCACGCCCAGTGATTCAATTTATGGCGTTTCTCAAGCGCTCGAAAAGCGAGGATAGCAACCTTGGGTGTTTTCCTGTAGACGGGAGAGCGCGCATTGGGGAGCGGATCGATTCTGCGATATCAATTCCCAACTTTGAGAAACCGTGATTGTTGTGTGCAAGGATAGTGCCGGCTTTAGAGATTCTGGTTGCTAGTTCCGGGTTAGATAGAAGCGTTTGATATTTGCTTACGGCTTCTTCCGCGTTTCGATAGAGCACGACGTTCTCCATATCTCTAAAACCGATTGCGCTGTTCTCGGTCGTCCCTTGATCTTGAACAAGCAGCAGGCAGCCTGCTGCCATGGCCTCGAAGTTCTTCAGCATGTATTCGCCCATGCCGGAATCAGCGCTAAGAAACACTTTTATCCTGTTCAAGGTAGATACATATTCTTCCCCGGATTCGGTGCGCCCAACGTGCAGGGGGATACTCTGCCCAATGCGCTCCAGCATTTCGACGCGACGTTTGTAGTCCCCATGAGTTGTGCTACCAAGGAAAGCAATGGGGATATCGCGCTCAATCATTCTGTCTGTGATGGCTCGATCGTCGAACCCTTTCGGAACGAAAGCACAGTCCACTCCCTCGCTACATAGCTTTTGAGTGGTCTGATAGCCAGAGGAAATGACGCGACACGCCGGGGTGGCCGCGTAGAGGGTCGAGTACGCGCCCTTGTACTCGCTGTCTTCTGCGTAATTCTGCCAAGCGTCGTACTCAAGAAAAACGACGCCCGGGATTTCTGCCAGCCAGCGTTTTTGGGGTGCCAAGCGCTTGATGCGCGAGGCGATGATGATTCGGTCGAAGCTTTCAAGGGGATATGCTTTGAGTGATCCGCGAAGGCGTGTCTGTTCATCTGATGACAGGCGCAAAATTTCAAAGTCTTCGAAGCGGCTTCCGATCGCCTCATAAAGGGTGTCGAGGATCGCTCGGCGCTCCTTCATTACTATCATTAATGATTTCATTCATACCTCTTTGCGTCGGGCTCTTTCGGTGAGGCCAATGTGGCTCAGCAACTTGTTGCTCGCATCCGGGCGGCCGGACCACAAAGGGACAAGTGTTGGATGTCGCGAAATACTGAAGGCCGGGCGCCGACCTTACGCTCGTGCGGACTGCAGACCGTAAGACAGTTAAAGTCATTGCTTGGACATCCGCTACAGAGTGAGAGCTATTGGTGCTTCCCCTGAGGCTCCCCAGCGCTATTGTAAAGACTAAGTTGGCGTTGCGTGCTCAAAGTAGCGGCCCGTCTTCAGTGCTGGAGTGCCGTAAGTTCGAATCATGAAGCTTAGAACAGATCCCGGGTCGCCGAGCGCTTGGCTATGGCGCCAGTTGAGCTTATGCATCCTGTGCGGGATTCCGCTCAGGGCCCGCTCAGATATATAGGAGAGTTTGTTGGAGAGCCCTTGTCGGCAGGCCTCAGAGTGAGGGTGGCAGAGGATGCCTGGTGTGCTATCCCAGATGGATCGCAGGTCACTGCGACTATGAACCAGGGCTGAGAACATGTAATGGAAGATAAAGTACGGGTATCCCTTAAGTATTTTTGTTACCGGCCGGTAAAGCCAAAAAACAGTAGTGTGGGTTGATCGGTTGAATAGCTTCGAGAGGCGCTGGACTGTTTTTCTTGATCTTTCAGAAATTTTCCCTATCTCTGGGCGCCCGAAAAACTCATAGTGATGCTCGAGCAGCGCAGCGACAAGGGGATTTCCGGGGCAGGCTACCAAAAACCAGTTTGCGAGCAACCGATCTGCGTGTGAATTTCGAAATGCGAAGAAGCCAGAGCTTGATAGGTCAGGTAACCACGCGTCTAGTGAGTCGCAGCAAAGCGTGGTGGCATCTGCCCACACTCCGCCATACTTTGTGAGTAACGCAAGCCGAATCAGGTTGGACTTCTTTGTGCGCCCCATCTCTTCAATCGCCCGGATGGGGAGCTCTATGGTGACAAAGTCGCCCACTGTTTCCGCGTCGAGTGTGATCAGCTCCCAGCTTGGGTTGTGTTCGCGCCACGATGCAATGCAAAGGCGCACTAGAGCGGGTGCATTGGCTTCCCCTTGATCCCAGTAAATCCAGATTTTACGTGGGATATCGGGCATCTTTCCACCTCTTTGTAATGTTTGGAGCCCGCCCCGTCCGGTGGGGAGTTGCTGGCAAACAGTGGGCGAAGTCACTAGGAGGGGCGGCACGAGGGAGGCTGTTGTGCGGCACCAGCTTTATGTTGGGCCGCCGATCAGTGTCGATTTTCGCTGCGGCATGTTTTCGGGGCGTACCAACTATGCGGATATAGTATCCTGGGGCTTCTTTGCAAAGGCAACTGTGATGCGCTCAGGGCGACGCCAAGCTTACATTATTGGGTGAGACGATGTCCTTCTGTTCCGAAGCCGCTTCAAATGGGGTTGTGCGGTTAGAGGCGGGGCTCAAGTTATTGGTATGGTGATCGTATGGGATTTTTAAAGTCAGTGCGCCGTCGCTACCGTTCAGCGTACGAGTCGATCCGAGTGAAAGGGCGGACAAAAATTTTCTGTATTGGCTGTAACAAGACCGGTACGACTTCACTTGGACTGGCTTTCCGTGATCACGGTTTCGTTGTTGGTCGGCAGCGTACGGCTGAATGGATTTGCGCACGCCACTACCGCCAAGGTAATTTCGACGCGCTCATATCGTATTGCGAAAGCGCGCAGGTTTTCCAGGATATCCCATTTAGCTTGCCCGGAACCTTCAAGTATTTGGATTTAGCCTATCCCGGGAGCAAGTTCATTTTGACCGTGCGCGACTCCCCAGAGCAGTGGTGCGACTCGGTCGTGCGCTTCCAGTCGAAGATGTTTGGTCAGAACGGGCGGGAGCCGACCGCTGAAGATCTGCGTGGCGCCACTTATTTGTTCCCCGGATGGGCATACGAGCGACACAAAATGTATGGGGTCAATGATGACAATCTGTTCGATCGTAGCACGCTCATTGCCCATTATGAACGGCACAACGCGGATGTCATTGATTATTTTCGTGAGCGTCCGGACGATTTGCTTGTTCTGAACCTTGCCAAAGCTGATGCGTTCGAGTCTTTCATTCGATTTGTTTCTGTCCCCCCTCGGTATAGCTGTTTTCCGTGGGAAAACCGCACTTGAGAGCGCGGAAGCAAGCGAATGGGTCGTGCGGAAGTGTCAACTTGGAAGTGACGGAAGGACTATGAGCGAATCGGATCGCGTGCTGGAAGTGCTCGTTGGCGATGCGGCCTTGTCGCCGCGGCGGACGTCTCCGGTGGTGAGCATTTGCTGTGTCAGCTACAACCATGCCCCGTATATCGCGGATGCGATTGAGGGCTTTCTCGCGCAGCGGACAGAGTTCCCTATTGAAGTTTTGATCTATGATGATGCGTCTAATGACGGCACCGCGAGTATTATTCGGAGCTATGCAGACCGTCATCCCGAGGTTATTTTTCCAATCTTTGCTCAGGTCAATCAGTACAGTTTGGGGGTTCGCACCTATCGCTTCAATCTAGAGCGTGTGCGAGGCGAGTTCGTCGCATTCTGTGACGGCGATGACTACTGGAGTTGCCCTGACAAGCTCGCTAGGCAGGTGGCGCTAGCTCGGGTTAGCGGTTGCGGATTGGTGTTTCACGCTGCCCGTAAGGTGCGCGACGGGGCCGACGATGGGCTGGTTGGAGTCTATGGTCAAGATACTCAGCGTGTGCCAGTCGAGACAGTGATTGCTCGTGATCGAGGAATGATTCCTACCGCTGCGTGCCTGATTTCGCGCCGTGCCGCACAACAGCTTGTCGAATTTATGGCATCTCGAAGCTATCTGGCTATGACGGATGTCTATCTGCAGATTTTTGGCGCGCTGAATGGCGGGGCACTCTACCAAAACGACACCATGTCGGTATATCGCTATCGTGTTCCTGGGTCCTGGAGTGCAAGAGTCAAGCAATCGGATGCGGCAGTCTTCAGTCATGCCAGTGCGCGAGTGCGCTCATTCGAGGAGCTGGACGTTCTGACCGGTCGTCGTTATCGAAGGCCGATCGTTCGCGCCAACAACAAGTGGATCTTCAAAGTTTGGAGGCGCGGTGAGGTGCGTTTTTCTGATCGCATACGACTGTTGCGTAAGCTGCGCTGGCCGTATTGAGCAGTGTCTTTTGCTGACGTGATGCATCACTGACTGGATCATCGAAAACTGCCGATTCTGTCTTGGTGGAGTCGACGCCCTCTCGGATTTAACGAATTGATCGTGCGGCTACTGCGGTGCGAGAAGTGCTGACCTCAGTCGTGCTAGGGCTTAAATGGGTTGCCCAGGGCCGACGAATGGATCGCTCGCGTGGCCACCGGTTCTAATTCTCAATTGACGAAGAGTTGGCTGGATGTCCGACATACGTCAGTCCGGCCGCGGCGTTTGATAACAATACGGAGCCAGCACCAAGTGTCACATCTGCGCCGATATGGAGATTGTCGCGGATAACGGCGCCAAGTCCCACGAACGATCCGTCGCAAATCGTTACGTTCCCCCCCGTCACGGCACTAGACGCAATGAAAACATGGTCTCCGATGTGGTTGTGATGGCCCACATTAGCGCCGGCGCGGATGATGGTGTTGTGTCCAACATGCGTGAACGCCTGGATGGTCACATTCTCGAAGACGAGGCAGTTCTCGCCGACTTCGGCTCCGCTCCAAAGTTTCGCACTGCTTGAGACGTAGCGGGCAAATGTGTACCCCCGGTCACGTGCCTGCTTGAATCTTTCTCGCCTCAAGGCGTTAAGTCTGGCCCCCCCGATTGGAAGTAGCAGTTCAACCCGATCCGGCGGAAGCACCGTGGCAAGGTCTTCAAAGGCGACAATTGGGAGCCCATCGCATTGCTGATCGTTCATGAAGCGGCGGTCCACGGTAAACGCCGAAATGCGACGTCCGGCGTCGTGCTCAAGGCAATGACGGACGAGCTTCGCAAAGGAGCCGGTGCCGAAGACCACGATAGGCAAGGCGGTCATGGGGTCACCGTACGCTCCGCACCGGCGTGTGAACGGATAGCGAGAAGCACTCGATCCACGTCGTCACTGGCCATGGTCGGGAAGATCGGAAGGCATAGAATTTGGTCCGCAGCTTTAGATGCGTGTGGGAGATTTTCGGCGCTGGCTGAGGGCAGTCCGCTGTACATCGGAAAGGTGCTTAGCAGCGGATAGAAGTAGCGTCTGGTGAAAATGTTCGCGGCACGTAGGCGCGAGTGGAGATCATCGCGCGTGAGCGGAAAATGCTCGGTCACCAGAACTGGAAAGTAGCCAGCATTGTTCTCGGCTGCGGTGTTCCAGTCGGGAACTTCAATTCCTCCAATGCCCTTGAGCGCCTCCGCATAACATTTAGCGATGCGACGGCGCGCTCCCAGTGCGGCGTCGATATGCTCTAGCTGCAGCAATCCGAAGGCAGCTGATATTTCGCACATCTTGCCGTTGATGCCGAGAGACGTTACCGATACTTCGTCCTCGATTCCGAAATTTTTAAGGTTGTTCAGGTGTTGGTACATCTTGTCTGAAGCGCAGATGATGGCTCCGCCCTCAAAGGTGCTGAACACCTTAGTGGCGTGAAAGCTAAGGACGCTCATGTCTCCATGGCGTAGTACGCTACCGCCGGCGTCTGTAATGTCGAAAGCGTGAGCTGCATCGTAGATGACCCGAAGGTTGTATCGATCAGCGATCGCTTGGATAGCGGCAGTGTCGCACGGTCTTCCATAGCAATGCACCGGTACGATCGCGGTAGTGCGCGGCGTTATAGCAGCCTCAATGCGCTTCGGGTCGATGTTGAAAGTGTGCGGGTCGATGTCAACGAAAACCGGTTTGATCCCATTCCAGAGCAGAGAGTGCGAAGTGGCTACGAATGAGTAGGGTGTCGTTATGACTTCGCCCGTGACCCGAAGCGCTTGTAAGGCAGTTACGAGCGCCAACGTCCCGTTCGCGAAAAGCGCCAGGCGGCCGATGCCGAGTCGGTCGCAGAGAGCAGCTTCCAGCCCCGCGTGCATGGGGCCGCAATTGGTCAGTGCGCCGCTTTGCCAGATTCGTTCGATGTAGGGGAGGAACTGCTCCAGTGGAGGTAGCAGTGGGCGTGTTACGAAGAGCGGGCGGGGGTCGGAAGTCATGCGCTCACAAAGCCGGAATGATGCGCTCGCCTCCAGCCCTTGAGTAGGTCCGGCGCGCGCGGGTCGAGTTGCGAGATTACTTGAGTTTTGATTGCTGCGGTATAAGCGAGGGGGTAGAAGGCATGCTTAGAACTTGAGCCGCTTATAAAGCGCGCTCTTGCGCAGTCTTCGCTTGAGCGAGGACTTGCGGTCATAGAGGAAAATGCCGGTCCGCAGACGCCAGCCGGGCTCGCCGCTACTGACCGAGAAATAATGGGATATGAAGCTCTCTCGTCCCCGTTCGTGCAATTTGTGGCAAACGCGGATCAGGTCCTGCAGGCGTTCGTGCTGAGGAGTGCGCCCTGGATGCAAGGTAATCCGGCCTGTATCGATGAGGTTGAAGCGCAATGTCTCGCCGTCCTGCTGGATCAGGATGTTGCCGCCGGATAGGTCGCGGAAGTACACGCCCCGGTCATGCATGTTGCACACAAAGCGGGCGAGTGCTGCGAACAGGAGTTCGGGCGCGATATCCAGAGCGGGCTTGCCACGTTTGATCGAGGCGAAGGCAAGGCTGACCGGGATGGAGCTTTCGACGTGCTCACAGATGTAACTGTTGCCGGTAAGACTTTGCAGTGGCCGCTGCTCAAACCAAGCCACGGGTGGTGCGGCGCGGATTCCGCGCCGCTGCAGTTCGATCGTGCCGTTCCAGCTGCGTAGCGCCTTGGACGGCTTGAGGCGGTCGAGCAGTTTCTTATGCAGATGATGCTTTACTGGCTGTTTGAGAACCAGTTTTCGTTCAGGCGAGCGGGGGTCCGGTACGCTCCAGATCACGTTGCGCGCAAAGCGCATTGCGCCCTGTTGGCGTCCGGCTGGAGGATGCGTTCGGGTGGGGTGCAGCGCTTCGATCAGGTGCTCAGCGTCGCTTGTGGAGTCGGCAAGCACCATGCCGTGCCACGCCGCATCACGCACATAGTGCAAGACCCTTGAGTCGTGTCGGTGGATGCGCACGTTTGGCAATGGAGCAGCCGAGGCGAGTATTGACACGTGGCGCGTTGCTGGCCAAGCAAGGTAGACCAGCTTTTCAGAGATCAGTGAAGGAGGGCGTAGCTGGGGTTCTCCGTCACGCGTGAGGGCACTTGCTGCGTCGAGGTCGTCAGCTGAGTACAGGTCGCAAGCCGCGGCGGCGAGGCCATTCGTTGTCCATGCTACGTGGATCAGCTTTTCCGAGTTGCGGAAGGCATGGACTTCGAGGCCGTCACTATTGCTCAAGCGGCCTTCATAGTGACAGCCGGGAATGGTGCGCGAGAACGTTGCAAAGGCTGCAAGAGCGGGCCGTGCCCGGAAGGCGTCAGGTTGGCCGTCGACGCTGGCGTAGTGCGTGATGCGTTCGAGCTTCGGGTACGCAAACTCTCCGTCATCTACCAGCCCCTCGCGATGGCATACCAACGGCCCCCACCAGGCGGCTTCGAGTGCGCCCGAGGCGGCGCACAGCACCATGTAGCGCGACAGGTAATCAGCCTGCTTTTGTTCGCTGTCGGGCAAGAAGCGTTCGATGCGCGGCAGGGTCCAGAACGCGGCGGGCGACATCAGGCGCGGCACGCCGAAGTCCGCGCCGATACGCTGCAGCAGGCGGGCCTTGCGGATCAGGTTGAAACGTATCAGCGGGGCGAGCGTGTGGCCGAGGATCTTGTGATCCCAGCGCTCGGGCTCGGTGCAGCGCTCGGAGAACAGGTTGTCGGTGTGGATGTCGGGTAGCAGCTTGCGGTCGCGCAGCAGGCGCAGCAGCCCGACGTTCCAGACCGGTTCGAAATCGGTCACGCTTGGGCCAGCCAGCGTGATGCCGCGCTTGCGCGTTTCCTCGTGGGCGACCTGCCAGGTCGCGAGGAAGCCTTCCAGCGAATAGCCGGCCCAGCGTCTGCGGTTGACCGTCGAGCAGGCTTCGAGCATCCCGATGCGAGAACCGAAGCGCTCCAGCGTTTCGGAAACGAAATTTCGCCATGCTTCGGCAGCGTCCGCCGCCGGCATGGCCCGCGCGGCCTCGGCAGGCTGCACCAGATGCAGCATTACATCGAAATCGGCGGCGATCAGCGCTTCGAGAAAGCGCGCGACGTAGTTGTCGCCATCTCCGTAGGTGAAGTCCAGCCGCACGCGGCGGATGCCGGCTTCACGCAGGATGCGGATGACGGCCTCATCGGTAGCCGGGTCGGCGTTGGTAGCGACGCCGACACCGGCGAAACCGTCTGGCACGCGATGTCCGGTCGGCGGCAGATGCCCCTTGCGCATGAAGAAGCGACCGCGCAGCAGGGCCGATAGGTTGGCCAGCAGAAAGTGTTTGAGCGTGGGTTTCACTTGAGGCGGCCGATCGGTGGCTTGTGGCTGGGGTCGAGAATGACGTTGCGGTCGAGCCATTCACGCTCTTCGGGCAAGCCTTCCATGCGGTTGAGGTTGCGCTTACGCCAGAACATGCTGAGTGGACGCCGATGCACGCGCAGGTCTGAGATGTCGATCAGGCCGAGTTCGCCGCTGGGCATCATCACGATGTTTCCTAGATGCAGCGAGCGGAAATAAATGCCCAGATCGTGCAGCCGGCGCACGAACAGATTGAGCGCGATGCGCAGATAAGCGCGATCGATGGCTTCCATCGGCTTCTGCAGCAGCTCGCGCAGCGTCTCGCCGGGCAGCGGGTGGTAATGCACGGCATCGCGAGCGATCTCGCCGATGCGATAAATTTCGATCACCTGGGGGCAGGGAATGTCCCGCCGTTGCAGCGCCCCCGAATTGTCGGCAAAGCGCTGCGCATAAGGGTTCCATGCGGCCGAGGAGAGCAGGCGCTTCCGACGGAAGAGCTTGATGTACGTGCCATCGGGCTGCAGCAGGACTTTTTCGCCGTGGCCGTCTTTTTCCACGGACACTGCGCCGCAGCGCAATTCCATCCATGCGTCTTGAGAGATATGTTTCAAGCTATTTTTCGAAGAGGTGTCGAAGCAGCGAGCAGTCTACCGTCTCGCGCGAACGGATGTGTGTCCGCAGAGGACGGGAACCTGACGGGGTCTTAGCACTCCTAAGTATCGAGTGCTAAAATGCCCCGCACAGGAGGTTGGACAAACATGACTCACGCCTTGTCTTTTCCCGTTCCGGCTGCCGCTGGCAGCATCGACCAGTACATTCAGTCGGTCAATCGCATTCCGCTGCTGAGCGAGCAGGAAGAGCGCGCGCTGGCGACCCGGTTGCGTGATGAGGGTGATGTGGATGCGGCGCGTCAGCTGGTGATGTCGCACCTGCGGCTGGTGGTGTCGATTGCGCGTGGCTATCTCGGTTACGGCCTGCCGCACGCGGATTTGATTCAGGAGGGCAGCATTGGCCTGATGAAGGCCGTCAAGCGCTTCGATCCAACGCGCGGCGTGCGGCTGGTGTCGTTTGCGATCCACTGGATCAAGGCCGAGATACACGAGTACATCATTCGCAACTGGCGTCTGGTCAAGATCGCGACGACCAAGGCGCAGCGCAAGCTGTTCTTCAACCTGCGCAGCATGAAGGCCGACAGCAATACCTTGAGCCGTGACGATGTGGATGCCATGGCGGCAAAGCTCGGCGTCAAGCCCGAGGAGGTGGTCGAGATGGAAACCCGTCTGACCGGGCGCGACATGCCGCTGGAGGGCTCCGGGGACGAAGATGATGCCTTTGCCCCGATCGCCTATTTGCCCGATCCGCATGCCGAGCCTTCCGAAGTGCTCGAGCAGGCCGAACAGGCACGCTTGTGCGACGAGGGCCTGCACGATGCGCTCGGCAGTCTGGATGAGCGCAGCCGCGACATCGTGCGCCGTCGCTGGCTGGTCGAGGACGGCGGCGCCACGCTGCATGAACTGGCCGCCGAGTACGGCGTTTCGGCCGAGCGTATCCGCCAGATCGAAGCCAAGGCCATGCAGAAGATGCGCGGTCTGATCGCGGCCTGACAGACCGTACGGACCTCCGCCCGCGCGCGACGGAGGTCCGTGTTAACATCCGGCGCACGATGAAATCCCTCAACGCGCCCAAGGCGCGCTCCGAATCTCCCCCGAACGCATCCTCCCTCAGGATCTACCTGCGGCTGCTTGGCTACGTGAAGCCCTTCATTGGGTGGTTCGCGCTGAGCTTGTTTGGTTTCCTGATCTTCGCTTCGTCGCAGCCCATGATGGCGGCGGTGCTGAAGTTCTTCGTGGACGGCCTGATGGACCCGGATGCCGCGGTGATGCCCGGCATTCCGCTGTTCTCCGGCATGCAGTTCCTGCATGCCGTGCCGCTGTTCCTGGTATTCATCGCGCTGTGGCAGGGCGTCGGTTCCTTTCTTGGTAGCTACTACATCGCGCGGGTCTCGCTGGGGCTGGTCGATTCATTGCGTCGTACGCTGTTCGACAACCTGCTGCGCTTGCCCAACGGGTATTTCGACCAGCACAACTCCGGCCACCTGATCTCGCGCATCACCTACAACGTGACGATGGTCACCGGTGCAGCCACCGACGCCATCAAGACGGTTGTTCGTGAAGGGCTGTCGGTGATTTTTCTGTTCGGCTTCCTGCTCTGGATGAACTGGAAGCTGACCCTTGTGATGGTGGCCATCCTGCCGCTGATCGGCGTCATGGTGACCAGCGCCAGCCGCAAGTTCCGCAAGCAGAGCCGCAAGATTCAGGAAGCCATGGGTGACGTTACGCATGTCGCCTCCGAAACGATTCAGGGCTACCGCGTGGTGCGCAGCTTCGGTGGCGAGGACTATGAGTCCGCGCGTTTCCGCGATGCCAGTGCCGACAACATGAAGAAGCAGCTGAAGATGGTGAAGCTCGGCGCCACCTTCACCCCTTCTTTGCAGTTCGTGACCTATAGCGCGATGGCGGTGCTGCTGTTTCTCGTGCTGCTGCTGCGCGGCGACTCATCGGCTGGCGATCTGGTCGCTTACATCACCGCGGCCGGCCTGCTGCCAAAGCCGATCCGTCAGCTGTCGGAAGTCAGCGCCACGATCCAGAAAGGGTTGGCCGGCGCCGAGAGTATCTTCGAGCAGCTCGACGAGCCGGTGGAGCCCGATACCGGCACGGTCGAGCGCGAGCGCGTCGAGGGTCGCGTCGAGGTACGCAAGCTGAGTTTCCGCTATCCAGGCCACGATACGCAGGTGCTCGACGATGTCAGCTTCACCATCGAGCCGGGCCAGATGGTCGCACTGGTCGGGCGTTCGGGCAGTGGCAAGACCACGCTGGCGAGCCTCATCCCGCGCTTCTATCACCACGATCAGGGCGAGATTCTGCTCGATGGCGTGGATGTGGAGGACTACACCTTGCAGAATCTGCGCCGTCACATCGCGCTGGTAACGCAACACGTCACCCTGTTCAACGACACCGTGACCAACAACATCGCTTACGGTGATCTCGATGACGAGCCGCGTGAAGCGGTCGAGCATGCCGCCGAAATGGCCTATGCGCGTGAATTCATCGACCGGCTGCCGCAGGGTTTCGATACGCTGGTTGGCGAGAACGGCGTCTTGCTCTCCGGCGGACAGCGTCAGCGTTTGGCCATTGCGCGCGCCATGCTCAAGGACGCTCCGGTGCTGATTCTCGACGAGGCGACTTCCGCGCTGGATACCGAGTCCGAGCGCCATATTCAGGCTGCGCTGGATCAGGTCATGCGCGGCCGCAGCACGCTGGTGATCGCGCACCGTCTATCGACCATCGAGAAGGCTGACCAGATCCTGGTGATGGACCAGGGGCGCATCGTTGAGCGCGGTACGCATGCCGAGCTGCTGGAGCGCGACGGCCACTACGCGCGGCTGCATGCGGTGCAGTTCCGCGAAGATGGGGAAGGCGGGCTGAGGGCGCAGTGATGGCGATGTGTCTTCGTGTAAAAATCGACATCCTACTGCGCAGCCCGTTTAGGCTCGGCTGAGCCGGACGCCCGTCCGCACCCCCGTTCACCTTCATTCAGCCGCCCTTAGATGCCGACAGACGTCCTGGTCCCCGAGCCACTCTTCAGCGTAGTCATTGCGACGTACAACTACGGGCGCTTCGTGCCCAGAGCGATTGATTCCGTGCTCGGCCAGACCCTGGACGACTACGAGATTGTCGTCGTCGATGACGGCTCGACTGACGATACGCCTGAGCGCTTGCGCGCCTATGCTGGACGCATCACCAGCATTCGCCGGGAGAACGGCGGGCAGGCAAGTGCCTATAACGATGGAATCGCACGCGCACGTGGGCGCTTCGTCTGCATCCTCGACGCCGATGACGAGTTGTTGCCCGGTGCGCTGGAAGCATTCGCACGTCACATCGACGCCGCCGGGCCTGAAGCTGAGTCGTGCATTTTTTATGGCGGATATGTGTCGGTCGGCCAGGATGACAGCGAACGGCGTCGCTTGGCGGTCGCTGCGCCGGCGGATGCCGAAGCGCGTCTGCGCTTGTTCCTGCTGCGCAAGCTGACCGGCCTGCAGCACTGCAGCAGCGTCATTCCGCGCGAGCTGCTGCAGCGTTTCCGCTACCCCGATGGGCTGCGCAACAACACCGATATCGTGATGATCGGAAAGGTCATCGCCCAGCACTGCGCGATCGCCATCGATGACCTCGTGTGCCGCATCCATGATCATGCTGCGCGCGTGCGCGAGCAGGCCGACAAGGTGCTCGCAACGGGCCTCAGGCCGGTCGACCTGCTGTTCGATGCGCAGCACATGCCGGAAGCCTTGCGGCACCTCGAACCCTTGTACCGCGCCGAGCGCTTGCGTTCGATTGCCGGCGTGCTGTTCAAGAGCGGGCGCTACCGCGAAAGTCGCCAGTACTACGCCGCAGCCTTCCACAGCCGCGCCGGCAGCGTACTCGACGCCAACACCCTCAAGCGCGTGGTTCTCACCTTCGTGCGCGGCTGACGGGGGCGTTTAGCCTCCCGTGCGGCGGTAGATACGGATCGCGCGGCCCCGCCGGTCCGGAAACTCCTTCATCAGCGTCAGTCCCTGCGAGGCGGCCCATTGCTGCTCGGCCACGTCGTCGGCTTTGCCGGACAACACCAGATGGTCCACGCGCCCTCGCGCAGCGGCCGCCCGGTCGCGATCGGCCAGGCCGGCGTTGGGTCGCTGGCTATAACCCATGCCGGCCAGGTAGGCCACGGTCGGCTGTTCAAAGTAGATCCGCTCGGCCGGCAGGGCCTGCGCGCGAATCCACTGAGCGCTGTCGGTGTAACGCGTCTTCGGAGGGCTGAGCGATACGACGTGGGAAATGGCGAACAGCGCGATGAGCGTGATGATGATCCGGCGCGTCCACCTACCTCGCGCCATCAGCGCGTGCAGGCCCAGCGCGGCGATCGGTAAGCTCAGCAAGCTCAGCAGGGCAACGTAGCGCGATGTCAGGAAGAAGCTGTTGAACAGAAAGACCAGCAGCACCAACGCATACAGCGCGAAGGCCCACGCAAAAAGCGCGGTCTGGCGCAGCAGCGCACGGGGCGGCTCGACGCGCAGGGTGTAGGCCACAGGAATGCAGAACAGGCCGAGATTGCCGATGAACTTCATCGGCAGGATCGACAGCAGCCCGAAGAACAGGATGGTGCCTGCCTCGTCCGCCGAATACTTGTTGAGCGTCGAACCCGCGAGGGCTTCGGCTCCCGCGCGAAGGTCCTGCAGGATGTGGGCGGGGTTGGCCGAAGCAATCTGTACTGCCAGGCGGCTGCCCGGCGCCAGTTCGCCCGCCACCCACAGCGCGATCAGCCCCGCTGCGCCCGCTGCCAGGCCTGCTGAAGACACTATTACGCGCATTGCCACGCGGCTTCCGCGGACGCGGGTCAACTCGAACAATGGCAGTGCGAGCAGGAAGATCAGGCATTCCGGTCGGAACAGCGCCGCCACGCAGATGGCTGCTTGCGCGCCGATCAGCGGCAGCAACGAGCTGCTGCGCGCCGCTCGCAAGACCAGCCAGAGCCCCAGCAGCACAAAGCACCATGCCCCCGGCTCGCGCATGATGTAGTCGCGGTAGGCATTGAGCGAGGGCAAGGCGATGGCGATGGCGAAAGCAGCCCAGCCCGCTTGCGGAAAGTGTTCCCGCGCGCACAGCACGACCATTGCGCAGGTGCCGGCCAGCAGCAGCGAGGACAGCACGTGGGCCGCTGCCTGGGCCTCCAGACCGCTCAACGAAGACAGCGTGGCGATCAGCACCGGCAGAGCCAGCCAATCGAAGATCGAGCGCGCGGCGGCCAGCCCGTCTTGCTGGAAGGCCACCGCAGCCTCGACGTACAGCATGCCGTCGTTGTTCGGTGCGACGCTGCCCGAGATTGCAATCACAGAAAGCAGCAGGCTGGCGCAGAACGCCATCCATGCCGGGTCCAGCCTGCTGGCCAGTGCGCGAAGACGAGTCGGGAGAGGTTTGTGTTCGTTCATGCGGTCTGGGCCGTCGCCGGAGTGTATTCGGGCACGAGCGCACGCAAGGCCTCGCGGACCTGTGCGGCGTCGCCGTTGAGGGCTGTCGCGGCGACTTCATCGAGCGCAATTTCGAGCTGCGCGAGTTGCGGGTGAGCTTCGTGCGCACGCAGGATGCGCGGGTGAGCGGTGGCTTCGGTGTCGTTGCCCAGCAGTAATTCCTCGAATAGCTTTTCGCCGGGGCGCAGGCCGGTATAGGTGATCTCGATGTCGCCGTCCGGATGCGCCGTGTCGCGCACGATCAGGCCGGACAGTTCGATCATGCGGCGGGCCAGGTCGGTGATGCGCACCGGCGTACCCATGTCGAGCACGAAGACGTCGCCACCGCGCGCCATCGCGCCGGCCTGGATCACCAGCTGGGCGGCTTCGTCGATGGTCATGAAATAGCGGGTTACGTCCGGGTGCGTGACGGTGACCGGGCCGCCGCCGTGAATCTGCCGACGGAACAGCGGAACAACCGAGCCGGATGAGTCGAGTACGTTGCCGAAACGCACCATGCTGAAGCGGGTGGAGGACTGCCCCTGGGCCAAGGCGTCGGCGGTGAACGCTTGCAGGATCATCTCGGCCAGCCGCTTGGACGCGCCCATCACGCTGCTCGGGCGGACGGCCTTATCGCTGCTGATCAGCACGAAGTCGGCAACACCATGGCGCATCGCGCTGCGCGCCAGCACCTGAGTGCCCAGGGCGTTGTTGCGCACTCCCTCGCCCGGGTTGTTCTCGACCAGCGGCACGTGTTTGTAGGCCGCGGCGTGGTAGATCGTGTCCGGTTGCCACGCCGCCAGCACTTCGTTGATGCGCATGGCGTCTGCGACATCGGCGAGCACCGGCACCAGCCTGGCGTGGCCGGCGAGTGCCGACAACGATTGCTCGACGCTGTACAGCGCGAACTCGGAGCGTTCGAGCAGTACCAGCGTGTGCGGCTCTGCGGCGAGAATCTGGCGGCACAGCTCGCTGCCGATCGATCCGCCGGCGCCGGTTACCAGCACCACCTTGGCGCGCGTATTGCGCTCCATCAGGGCCGGGTCAGGCGCGACCGGGTCGCGGCCGAGCAGATCCGCCACATCCGGTTCGCGCAGATCGCTGACGTGCACGCTGCCGTGCATGAGCTGATCCAGCGACGGCAGGGTGCGCACCGAGACCTGCGCGGCCAGCATGGCGTCGAGAATCTCGTTGCGCCGCTTGCGACTGATCGAGGGCAATGCCAGCAGGACGTCGCTGATCTCAAGTTTGCGCACCCGTGCCGCCAGTTCCTCCGGGCCATGGATGGGTTGGCCGTTGAGTACCTGGCCGTGCAGTCGCGGGTCGTCGTCGATGAACCCCAGCAACTGCATGTCGCGGTCGCTGGACAGCGCAGCGGCCAGTTGCCGGCCGGCCGAGCCTGCGCCGTAGATCAGCACCCGGCGGGCGGGCGCTGCGCGCAAGCGTGCGTGATACATGCCGCCGAGCCAGGCATAGGCAAGGCTGCGCGAGGCCGCGACGGCCAGGATCAGCAGTACAGGCTGGAGCACGCCGATCGAGCGAGGGATGCCGGGCACGCCGATGGCCGTAAACGTCGCGGCGTAGAGCAGTGCATAGACCGCACCGGCACGCAGCACCGTGAGCAGTGAGGCCGGGCCGGAATGGCGGAAGATTGCGCGATACAGGCCGAACACGATGAACACCGGCAGCGCCAGCGCCACCGAGCACAGGGCGGCGACAAGCGGGCGGAAGGCCGAGTGATCCGATAGTGCGATCCACTGGTCGAGTCGCAGATAGAACGCCAGCCAGACGGTGAGCACGCACAGGCTTGCGTCAACGGCCAGCACGATGATGCGTTTGAGCGCGCGGGGCAGGGTCAGTGTGCGTTCGGCGAGTTGTTGAAGGGCCATGAGTCAGTTGAGGAAGATTGGATGTCGCGAGAGTGTCGGTTGTCGATGTGCTGGCGCTTGCGGCTAGGCGCGGTGACTACGCTGCGCCGGCGTCAAAGCGCCTTGCCAGCAGCAACAGCGGAGCATAGGCGATGAGCAGCGCAACGCCACCGTCAAGCTTCGCCATCGCGACCAACAGTGCCAGTGGCAGCAGCCACAGCAGGTTGATCGCCGCCACGCCGGCGGTCACCGGAAGATGCGCCCCGAAGTGGCGCGCAGCGCGCTGATAGGCATGCGTTCGGTGCGCCTCGTGCACCGCCTCGCCGCGCAACAGGCGCCGCAGGAGTGTGCAACTGGCGTCTGTCACGAATACCCCGAGCAGGATCAGCCAGGCCCACAGCAACTGAGGGTCGAAGTGTGCCGCGTACAGCGACAGACCGCCCGCCACGATACCGATAAAGCCGCTGCCGACATCGCCCATGAAGATGCGTGCAGGGGGCAGATTCCAGGCCAGGAAACCGGCGGCAGCGGCGGCCAGGCACAGGGCCGCGATTGCAGCGCCAGGCTGGCCAGCGAGCAGGAGCAGCGCCGAGCCGCCAACGCCAATGCACACCGCTTCGACCCCGGCCAAGCCGTCGATACCGTCCATGAAGTTGTACAGGTTGAGCAGCCACACCAGATACAGCGTGAAGACAGCGGTGCTGATCAGCCCGGGCCCAAGTTCAAAGCCGAACAGGTCCACGGGCGGCGCGCCGTCAAGCCAGTACAGGGCCCAGGCGGCCGCCGCAAAATGCACCAGCAGACGCCAGCGCGCCGCAACGGGACGATGGTCGTCGGCGAAACCGATCAACGCAACCATCAGGCCGGCGCCGGCAAGCGCGACGAATGCGGCCGGCTCAAGCAAGTCCATGCCGTTCAGTACGCTCAGCGCAGCGACAAGGCTGGCGACCATCGCGACGCCGCCTCCGCGCGGCGTGGGCTGCGTATGGGAACTGCGCTCCCCCGGCATATCGAGCAGGCGGCGCGCCAAGGCATAGCGGCGCACCAGCCCGGTCAGCCCGAGCGCGGCCAGCAGCGTAGCGAGCGGAAGCCACAACAGCGTGCTCATGATTGGCCGGGCGTCCGGAACATGCACGCCCTCATTGCGCGGCGGGCGGCAGGTTGGCATCGAGCCAGCGCACGAGCGTGCTGTCCAGCGGCCAGTTGCGCAGCAACCGGGCCCGGTCGCGTGCCCACCCGCGGTTGAATGCCTCTGACGTGCGGTAGGCGGTCGTGGAATCCAGGTCGATCAGACTCAGGCGCCCGGCGTGCCACAACAGGTTGGTGGCCTTCAGGTCACCGTGCTGGATGCGTTCGCGCACCAGCGTCCCGAAGGTCGCGCGCAACGCCATCGCCAGATCGTCATCGGGCAGCTGATCCGCCTCCAGCACATGGTTCAGTTCAACACCGGGATTCCACTCCGTCACCAGCCAGGCCCTGCGCCGCAGCGGGCCGAAGCGCTCCTCGATCATGGCCAGAGCACGCGGCGTATCGATGCCGAAAAAGCGCAGCCGGATGGCTGCCAGCCACGATTGCCATGCCCGGCTCGGCCGCAACATGCGCGACAGGCCGTGCGTCGTTCCCTTGATGTTGTAGCGTTTGATGACCAGGTGGCGCTCACCGAGCTGCACTCGGGCAACCGTAACCGTCCGCCCGTCCTTGAGCAGCGCTCCGCGCTCCATTACACCGTCCAGATCAGCCAGCAGCGGTGACAGCGCAGCCGCCTCAGTGCGCACCACGGACGAAAACCGGGTGAAGCGCCGGGTCACGGAAAACAGCGTGCAGTCGCGCAGACCCTTGTCGAGCAGATCGTCGAGACGGCGTTGCCGTACGTCTTCGATTTGTGCCGTGAGTTGCACGACGCTGGGGAGGGCGCCGCCGCCACTCACATAGGGGCGCAGCAACTCGTCCACACAGCCATCCCACGCCGGCGGCAGCTGCGCCAGCAGGATGGCCAGATTGGCGCTTGCCAGCTCGGGGGCCAGCGGCGCGCTGTGGCGTTCGACCGTGTCGCCGTCGATGACCCAGGTGCGCCCCGCCTCGAACAGGAAGTTGCCGTAATGCAGATCGCTCTGCGTCAGGCCGCTGGCGTGCATGCGGCCGATCTGCGTGAAGATGGGGGCCAGCAGTGCAAGGCTGGCGGCGTCACCAGGCGGGCGCGCGGCAGTTTGCCAGAGGTCGGCGAGGCTGGTGGCGTCGGGCAGGAAGCGCGTCAGCAGCGCTTGGCCGGCGCTGGCGAGCGCGCCGCTCCAGAGCAGGGAGGGTGTGTCGATGCCGGCGGCGGCCAGGGCTTCAATGCCCTCGCGCTCGCGTTGCGCATGACGTTCCGCCGCGTCGGCGATGAACACTTTGGCGAGCACGCGCTCACCGTCGAGTACGGCTTCTGCCACAACGCGTTTGCCGGGCAGCACGCGCAAGGCGCGCTGCAACTCGAGCTCGCGCCCGTCGGCGAGCCGCAAGCGGCATGGCAGGGCCGGGTCGCGGCCTGCGGCGCGCAGCGTGGCGGCGTCGACCAAGGCGACGGTGCTCATTCGCGGCCCTCGAAGAAGCGCAGGATGTGACGGATGCGCTTGCGGTCGGCTGCGTTGAGCAGCGGCCGGCCGGTGTAATGGTGATAGAAGCGCAGCCGCTGGGTGCGCGTGAGCTGGTACTTGGCGACCTTGTCGAGGCAGGCCAGGTCCTTGACGATGCGATAGCCAAGAAACGGTTCGATCCAGCGCATGCCGCTCGGGCAGTCGATCAGATATACGGTGGGGGTTTCGCCCGAGGTCACCAGCAGGTTGCGCCACTTCAGGTCGTTATGCGTGAAGTGGTGGTCGTGCATGGTGCGCGTGATGTCGGCGATCTGGCGGGACACGGCATCTACCCACGCCGCATCGCGCAGCCTCGAATCCCGGTTGTTTGCCAGACGTGCCATGTCCATGGTGTCGCGAATTTCTTCGGTGATCAGGGCGCCGCGCACGAAACCGGCGTTGCGGCGCTCCAGACCATAGCCGACCAGCTTTGCCGTGGGAATGCCCCAGGCTGCGAAGGCGCGCAGGTTCTTCCATTCCAGTCGTACGCGCGGTCGCGCGAACCAGCGCCGCAGGGGGTTCTTTCCGGCACCGGTATAGCGCTTGATGTAGTAGCGGGTGCCAGCCACCTCGACGCGCGTGACGTCCGACAGCGGGTCGGAGGTGATGTGTTCGCCGTGCAACGCAAACACCGCATCGAGGCCCGGAAAGGCCTGTGCTGCCGGGGTGTCGGCGTAGGCGGCGGTGACCGTCCAGGTTCTCACTGGCCTGCCCCCGGCGCGAACTTGCGCTCCCAGCGCTCCATCAGGCGCTCGCCCTCACGCTGCAGGAAGCTCAGTGTGCTCGCCTCGTCGCGCGCGACCTGACGCAGCGGCTTGCCGAAATAGGCGCGCGCGAAGCGAAGGCGATCGCGGTTCGTGAGCCCGGCTTCGAGCGAGGCGAAGTACAGTGCCGCCAGATCCTTGTCGCGCCAGCGACGCGGCGTGGCCGCGCGGAGCTGGGCGCGGTGCAGGTCGATCAGCGAAAGGCGGAAATCGTCCGGTGTCGGCGCCGGGCCCAGATGCAGCAGGAAATGCACGAGGTAGAAATCCCGGTGGTTCACGCCGCCGGCGTGCATGCGGTGCGCCATGTCGGCGACACGCTCGATTACGGCGCGTCGCCAGCGTGGGTTGGGTGGGTTGTCGCGCCAGCTGCGGCAGTGCTCATCGAGCGCAATGGTCGGCGCCAGCGCCTCGGTGATGATGAAAGAGCGGCGCGTGGCCGGGTTGGCGCCGCGCTGGCCGAAGGCCACCGGCGTCATGGTGGCTACACCAAGCTCTTCCAGCCGGCGGATGGCCGAATATTCGTTTTCGGCGCCGAGCACCGGAATGCGTCCGCGTACGAGATTTTCGACGATCTCGAACCAGCCCACGCCCCGGTGCAGCTTGGCGAAATAGGCGCGGCCCTCGACCTCGAAGCGCAGTGTGCGGCGGGCTTCCAGTTCGCGAAAGGTCTCGCCCTGCAGGGCCTCGACGGCCTCGAAGGGGTCGCGATCCGCCCACAGGCGGTCGAAGGGCGGGGCGAGCCACAGCCAGTTCATGAGCGCCCCTCGTCGTCGAGGATGATGTCGGCCGCGCGCTCGGGCAGGCTGTAAATGTCGGCCGTGTCGGCCCACGCCAGCGCGCTGTGTGCCATTTCAGCGCGCGCGGCGTCGTTTGTGAGCAGGTCGGCCAGCGCGGCGTTCAGCGTCTCCTGCCGGAAAGGCTCGCTCAGCACGCGGCCGGCGCCGGCTTCCTCGACGTAGCGCGCGTAACCGCACACCGCAGTGGTCAGCACCGGCAGGCCGGCAACCACCGCTTCGAGCAGCACGGTGCCGGTGTTCTCTGCGTAGGCCGGGTGGATCAGCAGGTCGGCGCCGAGCAGGAAGCGCGGGACGTCGTTGCGCCCCGGCAGGATGGTGACGTTCTCTTCGATGCGCGCAGCCTTGGCCTGGATACGGAAGGGGCGCGGGTCATCCTGGCCGATGACGATGAAGCGCGTGCGTGCGCGCAACTCGTCCGACAGCGCTGCGAGTGCGGTGAGGCTGCGGTCCAGCCCTTTGGTGCGAAAGCCCGAGCCGATCTGCACGATCAGGCGCTGATGCTCGGCGATGCCGAATTCGCGGCGGAACTCCGCGCGGATTTCTGCGGCGTTGGCCGGCGCACGGCGATCCTGCGCGATGCCCGGCGGCAGCAGGTGGAAGCGCGACTTCGGCGTGCCGTAGTGTTTCTCGAACAATGGCTGCTGCACGGTCGAGATCATCAGGATTTCGGTGTGCGACTCAGGCGCGAACACCGCGCGCTCGTAGGCTGAAAAATGCCGGAAGCGGCCAGACAGTCGGTACAGCCAGCCGCGCCGCTCGGCGGCCTTCTCGGCGTAGCACGGGTCGGCGGCGTAATACACGTCCAGCCCCGGCATCTTGTTGAAGCCCACCACGCGGTCGACGGGCCGCGCCTGCAGTTCGAGCTGAAGCAGATCGCTGAACATGCGATAGCGCGCCGGGTTGGTCATCCCGCGCGCCGGCACGATGTTGATTTCCAGGTTTTCCGGCCGCTCGCCTTCCCATTCCAGTGTGTAGACGCGCACGGTGTGGCCGCGCGCCACGCAGGCCTGTGCGATGCGCAGGAAGTCGCGCTGCAGCCCGCCGAAGGGGAAGTACTTGTAGAGGCAGAAGGCGAGATTCACGCGACTGCCTCCGGCGCTGGGCGCCCGGTGTGCGCCACCAATACGTTCAACTCGGCAAACACGCGGTCGGGATGGAGACGTGTGAAGCACAGCGGCGTCTCGCGCGCGAGGTCGAAGCGCGCGGCTTCCTCTTCCGTCGGAGTGTGCAGGCAGCGTTGCGACAGGCACGGCGCGCACGGGAAGTCAGAGGCGAGGTGATGCTGACGCGGGCCCCAGGCGCCCGTCAGCCCCGGATTGGTGGGGCCGAACAGCGATATGGTCGGCACGTCGAGCGCGGCGGCGAGGTGGCCGAGGCCGGTGTCCACCGCCACGCAGGCCGAGGCGCCGGCCAGTTCGGCTGCGATGCCGGCGAGTTTCAGGCGTGGCAGCACGGCGGCTCCGCGCAGGCCCTCGGCGATGCGCTCGGCGCGCAGGCGCTCGGCCTCGTTGCCCCATGGCAGGCGCACCTGCCAGCCGGCGGCGGTGCACTGCCGGGCGAGTTCACGCCAGTACATTTCGGGCCAGTGTTTGGTCGCCCAGGTCGTGCCATGCAGGAACACCAGCGTCGGCAGCGAAGTCGGCGACACGTCCCGCAGCACGCGGGCGTGGTCCAGGCCGTAATCGCAGGCGGCGTCGGGCACCGAGTAACCCAGCGCAAGTCCGAACAAGGCGCGCACGCGCTCGACCGCGTGCCAGCCTTTGGCGACGGTGTGTGTCGTGTCGTAGAAACGCGCGGCAAAGGGCTCGCGTACGGAGGCGCGGTCCAGCCCGTGCACCGGCGCCGTGGCATAGCGCGTGAGCACGGCGCTCTTGATCAGGCCCTGGGCGTCGATGACCAGATCGGCCGGGCTGGCCGCGATGGCCTGCTTCATGGCGCGCCACTCGCCGCTGCGCCAGGCCGTGACCGGGCTGCGGCGCCAGCGTCGCAGCGCAACGGGGATCACGTTTTCCACAGCGGGGTGCCAGGCCGGAATCTCGGCGAAGTTCTCTTCCACCACCCAGTCGAAGCGTATGCCGGGAATCGCGCGGGCCGCATCCGTGAGCGCCGGCAGCGTATGGATTACGTCGCCGAGCGAAGAGGTCTTGATGACGAGAACCCGCATCAGCGTCCCGGTTGCGCCACGCCCAGACCGGCCAGCGAGTCGAGCACGCTGGCGGGCGTGATCTCGGTGAGGCACAGCAGGTGGCCGAGCGGGCAGGTGCGCTTGAAACAGGGGGAGCAGTCCAGCGCCAGATAGCGGATGGCCACGCGCTCGGGCGCGGCCAGCGGTGGCGTGTGCTCCGGCGTGGACGAGCCGAACAGCGCGACCAGCGGTACGTCCAGCGCGGCGGCCACGTGCATCAGCCCGGAGTCGTTGCTGACGGCGGCCTCGCACATCGCCAGCAGATCGACAGCGTCGCCCAGCGTGGTTTTGCCACACAGGTTGCGTACGCCGGCGCCGGCCGCCTGGGCGATTGCGTCGGCAGCCTCGGTATCCTTGCCGGAGCCGATCACCCACACCTCGATGCCGCGTGCCACTAGCTCGCGTGCCACGGCGGCGAAATGTTCCAGCGGCCATTGTTTGGCCGGGCCGTATTCGGCGCCGGGCATGAAAGCCACGGCACGTTGCCCTTCGGCCAGGCCGAAGCTGTTGCGCAGCTTGATCTGGTTCTGTGTGTCGGCCACCAGCTGCGGACGCAGCAGCGGATCAGGCAGCGACTGGTTCCACGCGCGCCCGAGCGCGACAAAGCGCTGCACCGTCAGCGGCAGGCGGCGCTTGCTCAGCATGCGCATGTCGTTGACGAACCAGTAGCGCATTTCGCCCCGGAAGCCGGTGCGTGTCGGTATGCCGGCGAAGGCCGGGATTAGCGCCGACTTGAAGGAGTTCGGCAGCACGATGGCCTGGCTGTAGCCGATCTGGCCGAGCTCGCGGCCCAGCGCCCAGCGCTTGCTCAGCTCGAACTTGCCATGGCCGACCGGCATGATTACGCCGCGGCGTACCTCGGGCATGCGTTCGAGAATGTGCAGCGACCACTCGGGTGCCAGCACGTCGATGATGCAATTGGGCTCTGCGGCCTTGAGCTGCTTGAACAGGCTCTGCGCCATCACCATGTCTCCGACCCATGACGGGCCGACAACGAGGATGCCGCGCACCGGACCGTCCGGCGCGTCGTCTCGGTCGTCGGAGCGTTCGACCTCGCTCACAGCCCCCGACCCTTGAGCCAGTCGAGGTAACGCGGCACACCTTCCTCGACGGGCAAAAAGCGGTGGTCGCAGCCTGCAGCGCGCAATGCGCCCATATCGGCCTGGGTGAAGCTCTGATAGCGGCCTTTCAAATTCTCAGGGAACGGGATGTACTCGATTTCGCCCGAGCCATGCCAGTCAATCACAGCCTGTGCGACCTCGTTGAAAGTCTGAGCCCGTCCGGTGCCGAGGTTGAAGATGCCCGAAACCTGCGGGTTGTCGAACAGCCACAGGTTCACGGCGACGACGTCGTCCACATGGATGAAGTCGCGCTGCTGGCCGCCCGAGGAATAGCCCTCAATGCCGTCGAACAGGCGTGCCCGGCCGTTCTCGCGGATCTGGTTGTAGAAGTGATAGGCCACGCTGGCCATGGAGCCCTTGTGCTGTTCGCGCGGGCCATACACGTTGAAGTAGCGCAGCCCGACGACCTGACCTTCCAGGCGGTGCTGCATGCGGCGCAGGTGGCAGTCGAACTGGAACTTCGAGTAGGCGTACATGTTGAGCGGCTGCTCGAACTCGCGCGCTTCGCGGAAGTTGGGGCCCATGCCGTACACCGAAGCCGACGAGGCGTAGATCAGCGGCACGCGGGTCGGCGCGCACCAGTCGAGCAGGGCCTTGGTGTAGTCGTAGTTCACGCCCATCACGAAGCGGCCGTCCCACTCGGTGGTGGAGGAACAGGCGCCTTCGTGGAAGATCGCTTCGACCGCGCCGAAATCCTGACCGCCACGGATGCGGGCGATGAAATCGTCCTTGTCCATGTAGTCGGCGATGTCGGCGTCGTTGAGGTTGAGGCACTTGCGGCCGTCGGACAGATCGTCGACGACCAGGATGTCGTCGATGCCACGGGCGTTGAGGCCCTGCACGATGTTGCTGCCGATGAAGCCGGCGCCGCCGGTAACGATGATCATGCTGATTCTCCGGAGGGTGCGTTTTCGAGGCCGCGTGCGAGTTCTTCAGGGCTGACGCTGGCCGTGCCGAGCTTGCCGACGACGACGCCGGCCGCGACGTTGGCCAGCATCATCGATTCGGCCAGTGACTGCCCGCTGGCCAGCCCAAGGCCGAGCAGGGCAACCACCGTGTCGCCGGCGCCGGTTACGTCGAACACGTCGCGTGCATGTGCCGGCAGGGTCAGCGCTTCGCGGCCGCGCTGCAAAAGCGTCATGCCGCGCTCGCTGCGCGTGACCAGCACCGCTTCGAGGTCCAGCGCTTCGCGCAGCGCCTCGCCGCGCGACACCAGGGTGCCGTCATCGGCGCAATGGCCTACGACGGCTTCGAACTCGGACAGATTCGGGGTGATCACGGTGGCGCCGCAATAGCGTCCGAAGTCAGTCCCCTTGGGGTCGACGACCACCGGCACGCCTTGTTCCCGCGCAGCGCGGATCAACGAGCCGACCTGCGCCAGCGTGCCCTTGCCGTAATCGGACAACACCACCGCGCCGGCGCCGGGCAGGGCCGCCTCAAAGGCGCCTTCGACGCCGGCTGAATCGAGCACCGCGAAGCTTTCCTCGAAGTCGAGGCGGATGAGTTGCTGATGGCGGCTGATGATGCGCAGCTTGGTGATGGTCGGGTGGCTCGGCGCTTCGATGAAGCGGCACTCCACGCCGGATTCGGTCAGCCGGCTCTTCAGCAGCGCGCCGGCTTCGTCGCGCCCGATCAGGCCGACCAGTTCGGCCTGGCCGCCGAGCGAGGCGATGTTGAGCGCCACGTTGCCGGCGCCACCGGCGCGGAATTCATCCTGTTCGACCTTGACGATGGGTACGGGCGCTTCGGGCGAGATGCGGTTGGTCGAACCGTGCCAGTAGCGGTCGAGCATCACGTCGCCAACGACGATGACGCGGCCGGAGCCGAAATCGGGAAGTGGAGCGGACATTGCGTGGCGCTTGCCTGTGCAGTGGGCAGAACCGGATTATTTCACGATAAGCGCATGGCGCGGCAGATGCGCCGCCGCGCCTCAGACGCTCTTCTTCTTGGGGGCTGGCGCGTGGGCCGCTTTGTGGTTCTTGCGCGCCTGCGACAGGCCGTGTTCCGCCGCGCGCAGCAGGGCTTCGGCATCGCTGCCGTCGGTCGGATACAGCGCGCTGCTGACGCGGACTTCAAGCTGGATGCTCTGATCGTCGAGCTCGAAGGGCTCGGAGAACACGCGTATGACCGATTCCTGCGCGCGCTCGATGTCCTCGCGCTCGAACACGCCTTCCAGCGCAATCGCGAAGCGGTCGCCCTTCAGGTGTGAAACGGTGTCTTCAGCGCGCATCCCCTCGCGCAGCTTGCGTGCCACGGCAATCAGCAGGCGGTCGCCGGCCTGACGGCCAAGCCGTTCGTTGAGCGCCCCGAACTCCTTCAGGTCGAGTACCAGCAGGCCCAGCCGAGAGTTGTGGCGCTGGCCGCGCACGATGGCATGGTCGATGCGTTCGGTCAGCAACACCCGGTTGGGGATGCCGGTGAGCGGGTCGCTCAGCGACAGGTCTTTTTCGAGCCGCTCCATTGAGGCCAGACGTGCACGCAGCACGTCGACTTCACGCGATCGCTCGGTCAGCCGGGCAGCCAGATCATCCTGGGTGGCCGTGGCGGAAACGCTCTGCGGCATGATCTGCCCGTGATCGCGCTTGCGCAGGCGGGCGAGGGCGAAGCCCGCGGCAATGCCGATCAGCAGACTCAGCAGCAGGGGGAGCAAATCAGGCACGGCCACCTCGGGGTGTCATTCGGGGAGAGCAGGAAATTATACGGGAGCACTCGGTATTGCCCGAAGCTAGTGCCCACTGCCCTGGCCTGCCGGTGCTACGCCGGCGCGCTCGTGCAGGCAGGCCGCGGCGGTACGTAGCAAGGGCACGCACAGCGCCGCGCCGACGCCTTCGCCGGGCGCCAGATCGCGGTCGAGCAGCGGGGCGGCGCCCAGCGCTTCGGCAAGGTGGATTTCGCCCTCGTTGGTGGCGCGCGTGGCGTGCACGCAGTAGTGCGTGACGGCCGGGGCAATGCGCCTTGCGGCCGCCAGTGCGGCGCTGGCCACAAAGCCATCGAGGATCACCGTGACGCGTTTCTCGGCCGCGCCGAGCAAGGCGCCGACCATCATCACCAGCTCAAACCCGCCGAACTCCTTGAGTGCGTCGAACGGGTCTTCGATGCGCCCGCTGCGCGACAGCGTGCGTGCCAGCAGGGCCCGCCGCCGCGCCTGGGCATCGGTGCCCGTGTCCGGTGCGGCGGCCGCGAGCAGTTCGATGTCGATGCCGGTCATGCAGTGGGCAAGCAATGCCGCCGAGGCTTCCGCGCCGACGCCGATCGAGCTCAGGCCGAGCACATTGCCGTCCTGCGCGGCGAAGTCGTGGGCGAGGTTGCGGCCGTGTTCCAGCGCGCGCTCGAGTTGCGAGCGCCACATCGCCGGTTCCAGCGCGTAGTTGGCGGTGCCGTGTTCGATCTTGGCATTCACCAGACCATGCCGGCTGCTGAAGTCATGCCCCACGCCGGCGTCGATCACCGACAGCGCCAGCGCCATTTCGCGGCACGCCGCATTGAGCAGCGAAGTGCCCGCCAGCATGCGCTCGACGCCTTGCCAGGTGAGCTTCTGCGGAAGCGATGACGCGCCGGCTGCGATCGCGCCCTGATCGCCGGCGAAGATCGCAATCATCGGGCGTCGCACGCGCGGCTGCAGCGTCTGCTGCACCAGCCCGAGCTGCAGCGCCAGCGTGGCGATGCGGCCGGGCGGTACGCCGTCGAGGCGGGAGCTGAGGGTGTCGTACAGGCTTGCGTCGGGCGGATCGATGCGGAACTGCATGCGGGAAGCCTCCGAGGGACGTCCGGGCCAGTCTAGCACCGTGCGCCGGGAGGTTTCAGCGGTTGAACCACTTCAAGGTGGTGCCCCAGTCGGCGATGTCGATGCGCGTGCTGTGGGCAAAACCGAAATCCAGCGCCAGCCAGCGCTCGCGCGGCAGCCCGAGCAGGTGGCCGGCGATTGCACGAAGGGGGCCGCCGTGGGCAACCACCACCACCGGCACGGCGGGCGCGGAGGACTGCAGATCGGTCAGCCAGGCCAGCGCGCGAGCGGCCATCTCGGCCGACGATTCCCCGCCCGGCGCGCGAAAGCCGAAGGGGTCGTCGACCCAGGCGTCGATGGCCGAACCCAGCGCGTCGTAGCGCTGCAGTTCCCACTCGCCGAAGTGCATTTCGGCCAAACGCGGGTCGATGCGCGGAGTTCCGATGGCCTCGGCCAGCAGGCGTGCGCGCTGCAAGGGGCTGGCGTGCAGCTCGAACTCCGCCGGCAGCAGCGGGGCGAGCCGGGCGGCGGCGATGGCGGCCGATTCGACTAGGCCGACATCGCTCGATCCGTAGCAGGTGCCGGGCGCCACGTCCGGGCGCGGGTGGCGGATCAGATGGAGTTCCATGTCGCCAGAATCGCCAGGTAGCAGGCCAGTTCGGTGAGTTGTTGCGCAGCGCCCAGGCAGTCGCCGGTGTAGCCGCCGAGGCGGCGCTGGAACAGGCGCGCGCAGTACAGCGTGACCAGCGCCACGACCGCCATCGTCAGCAGTGCAGCAGGCAAGCCGAGCAACAGCAAGGGGGCTGCGCCGGTAGCGGCGGCAATCATCAGCTCGCGGCGCGAGAGCTTGCGCGCCAGCGGTTTGGCCTTGGCGAGTTCGTCTTCGCGCACGTATTCGAGCGTGTGGATCAAGCTGGTCGAGGCCAAGCGCGAAAAGGCGTGCGCGACGATCAGCGCGGCGGCCAGCGCCCACGCGCCATGTTCGGCCAGCGCCACCAGCGCCGCGGCCTTGGCGAGCAACATCAGCACCAGCCCGACCGCGCCGTAGGTGCCGATGCGCGAGTCCTTCATGATGGCCAGCACCTGCAGGCGCTCCCAGCCACCGCCGAGGCCGTCGCAGGCATCGGCCCAGCCGTCTTCGTGGAAGGCGCCGGTCAGGCGGATGGTGACTGCGATCGACAGCACCACCGCCACGGTGGTCGGCAGCACCGTCAGCGCCAGCGCGGCGGCGACGGCGCCGGCCGCCCCCACCACCCAGCCGACCAGCGGAAAGTAACGCGCTGCGTGGTTGAGCCGCTCGGGTGACCAAGGCACCCAGGCCGGCACCGGAATGCGCGTGAAGAAGCCGAGCGCGGTGAAGAACAGCTCCAGCTCTTCGCGCAGTCGGGGCGGCAGCGTCATGCGGATTCACGCCCCGAGACGCCGGCCGATTCGAAACTCGCCATGTCGCTGAGAAAGGCGCTGGCAGCCTGCAGCAGCGGGAAAGCCAGCGCCGCGCCGGAGCCTTCACCCAGCCGCATGCCAAGCTGCAGCAGCGGCTCGACGCCAAGGTGGTCAAGCTGCAGCGCGTGGCCGGCCTCGTCGGAGCAGTGCGCGAACACGCAGTATTCGAGCACTTCGGGCACGATGGCCTGTGCGGCGAGCAGCGCGGCGGTGACGATGAAGCCGTCGACGACGATGAGCATGCGTTTCTCGGCCGCGCCAAGCATGGCGCCCGCCATCATGGCGATCTCGAAGCCGCCGTACTGCATCAGCGCGTCATACGGGTTGCTTGGACGGCCACCGCGCGTCAGCGCCTGTTCGAGCAGTGCGCGCTTGCGCAACAACCCGGCGTCGTCGAGTCCCGCGCCGCGGCCGGTGACCTCGGCCAGCGGCAGGCCGGTGAGGCAGTGTGTGAGCAGCGAGGCCGAAGCGGTATTGCCGATACCCATTTCGCCCAGACCCAGCGCATTGCTGCCGGCGGCGGCCGCAGCGTGTGCGAGCTGGCGGCCGCGCTCCAGTGCTTGTTCCAGCGCGTCCGGCTCGATGGCGCGGGTTTCCAGGTAGTTGGCCGTGCCGTGCGCGAGCTTGGCGTCGATCAGGCCTTCGCGCGGCCCGAAGTCGTGCGCCACGCCGGCGTCCACCACCGATAGCTGCAGCCCGGCGAGTCGCGAGAAGACGTTGATGGCCGCGCCTCCGGCGAGGAAGTTCTCGACCATCTGCCAGGTCACGTCCTGCGGATAGGCCGAGATGCCGGCCTTGACGGCGCCGTGGTCGCCGGCGAACACCAGCATGTGCGGGCTGCACAAACTCGGTTCGGTAGTGTTCTGGATCAACCCGAGTTGCAGCGCCAGCGCCTCGATGCGGCCCAGCGCGCCGAGCGGCTTGGTCTTGGCGTCGATGCGCGCCTGCAGGGCGGCGGTGAGGCGTCGGTCGAGCGGCAGGATCTCGAAGGGCATAGTGGTTGCTGTGGGAGTGAAGCGGCGGATGGTAGCACCGGCCGACGCCCGCTCACGATGCCGCGGGCCTTGTCCGCATGCCTGCAGGCAGAGTAAAAGACGTGCTCTTCGAACGGGCTGCGATACAGGCACACTTATGAACGACGACCAGGGCAACAGCCATCGCTTCAACGACGCCGAGCGGCATGGTGTGTATCGCGCCATCTTCGAGCGTCGCGACGTGCGTGCCCAGTTTCGCCCCGACGCGCTGCCCGACGCGGTGCTGGCCCGTCTGTTGCAGGCCGCGCATCACGCGCCGTCGGTGGGTTTCATGCAGCCCTGGGATTTCGTGCTGGTGACGGACCGCGAGGTGCGCGCAAAGGTGAAAGCCTGCTTCGACCGCGAGAACGCTCGCGCGGCGACGCTGCACGAAGGCGAGCGCGGCGTGTTGTACCGCCGCCTCAAGCTCGAAGGCATTCTCGAAACGCCGCTCAACCTGTGCATCACCTGCGATCGCAAACGCGGCGGCACCCATGTGCTCGGCCGCAGCAGCATGCTCGACACCGATCTGTTCAGCACCTGCCTGGCGGTGCAGAACCTGTGGCTCGCAGCGCGCGCCGAGGGCGTCGGCGTGGGTTGGGTCAGCATCATTGATCCGGCCGAGCTGGCGGAGCTGCTGGGACTGCCCGACGGCGTCTATCCGCTGGCCTATCTGTGCCTGGGCTATGTGGACGAGTTCCTCACCGAGCCGGAATTGGCACGTGCCGGCTGGCGCGAGCGGCTGGACCTGCATTCGCTGGTGCATCGCGACCGCTGGGGTGCCGGGCTGGCGCAGGACGATCCGCTGCGGCCGGCGCTGGATGCGCTGTGAAACTCAGCCCTTGAGCGCGAGCGGCAGCCCCGCCGCAACAAACGTCACCTTGTCGCAACGCTGCGCCACGGCCTGATTGAGCCAGCCGGCTTCGTCGCGAAAGCGCCGGCCGAGGGGTGTTTCGGGCACCAGGCCAAGGCCGGTTTCGTTGGCGACCAGCAGCACCGTTCCGGGCAGCGTCGGCACCAAGGTCAGCAGCGCGTCGCGTTCGCGAGTCAGCACCGGTTCGCGCGCTGCCGTGCCGTCACCGAGCAGGTTGGCCAGCCACAACGTCAGGCAGTCGACGATCACCACGCGCCCTGCGGCGGCTTCGCGTCGCAGCGCATCGGCCAGCGCCAGCGGCGCTTCCACGGTGCGCCAATCAGCGGGCCGATCAGCCTGGTGACGGCGGATGCGCTCCGCCATTTCCTCGTCCAGCGCCTCGGCCGTGACGATGACGCAGACCGGCCCGCCGTGCGCGCGGGCGAGCTGTTCGGCGTGGCGGCTCTTGCCCGAACGGGCGCCGCCGAGAATCAGGTGGGAACTCATGCAAGCTCAAGTGGTCGCGGGCGTTTCAGGCTATCATGCGCGCTCGCCCCACGAGGGGCGAACGTGTTTCAGGTGCCTGACAGCGGTTCACGCTCGAAGGGTAAACGGGAAACAGGTGAGCGACGGAAACCTCCGCGCGATGCCTGTGCTGCCCCCGCAACGGTAAGTGGAAGCAAGGCGCATCAAAAGCCACTGGACGAGAGTCCGGGAAGGCGATGCGTCGGACGATGCAGTGTCGTCCAGCCCATGAGCCCGGATACCGGCCTGCCACACATCGGCGAAGTTCCGCGGGGTGGCGGCGCGACCTGTTTGACCTGGTTTCTCACTCCCTGGATCTTCGAATTTGTTCTGGTTCGGCCGCGCGGGGACGCACGGCTGGCCGTCAGGGAGTTGTCCATGCAGTTCAAGATCAAGCTCGCCGCGCTCGCGGTGGCATCTGTATTTCCGTTCAACGTTTCTGCCCAGAGCGAGGATTCCGCGCTGGAGCCGATCATTGTCACGGCAACCCGTCAGGCGCAGTCGGCTGACGAGGTTCTGGCTTCGGTCGACGTCATTGATCGTGCAGAGATTGAGCGCGCCGGGCAATCCACTCTGGTGCAGATGCTGGCCGCCCGACCCGGTGTGCAGGTGACGTCCAATGGTGGCCGCGGCGCATCTTCTTCGGTCTTCATACGGGGCGCCAGTTCAGGTCACACCCTGTTGCTCATTGATGGCGTGCGCGTAGGCTCGGCAACGGCCGGTGCGCCCACCTTGGAGATGATCCCGCTGGCGCTGATCGAGCGCGTCGAGATACTGCGCGGGCCGGCCAGTGCGCTGTACGGCGCGGATGCCATCGGTGGCGTGATTCACATCATCACGCGCCGAGGCAACACCGAAGGTGTGACGCCGCGCCTGCGTATCGGTGCAGGCAGCCAAGACAGCTATTCCGCGAGCGCGGGCGTGTCCGGGGCAGCCGGACGTTTGCGTTACAACTTTGATGTCGGTCATGACCGCACCCGCGGTTTCGATTCCATGCCGGACGCCAACGGTGGGACGGACAGCGATCGTGACGGCTTCCGCAACGACTATGCAAACGGTTCGCTTACCCTGGGTTTTCGAGAGCGGGACGAGGTTGGTCTGTCGTTCTTCCATTCTGACGGGCGGAATCAGTTCGACGATGGGCAGTCCTACGATTCCCGCATCGACAAGCGGGTTGAGTCGGTCGGTGTGCACATGCGCAATCAGCTCACCGCCGATTGGATTAGCACCCTGCGTCTGAGTCAAAGCAAGGATCTGTCGCACACAAGGTCTTCGGCGTCGAGTTACTACGAGTACGACACGCGCCAGCGTCAGGTGAGCTGGCAGAACGACGTGGTCTTCGCCGGCGGCATGCTGATGGCTGCGATCGAGAGGCTGAAGCAGGACATCACCAGCACCGGTAGCTATGACCTTACCAGCCGTACGCTGGATTCCTTCCAGTTGGGCTGGGGTGGGCAGTTTGGCCAACATGACGTGCAATTCAACGCACGCCGGGACCGCAGCAGTCAGTTCGGCGGTGAAACCACGGGGTCGGCAGCCTGGGGGTATCGCCTCACTCCTGAATGGCGAGTGCGCGCCAGCGTCGGTACGGCTTTCCGGGTGCCGACCTTCAATGACCTGTACTTTCCGCTGGAGTGCTTTCCGCCTTTTGGCTGCTTCGGTGGGAACCCCGATCTGCAACCAGAAAAGGCCGTTAACCGCGAGGTCGGTGTAACGTACGAGCGTGGTGTGACAAGCGTCAGTGCGACCTATTTCAACAACCGCGTAAGCAATCTCATCGTCTGGGGTAACACTCCGGACAACGTCGGCAAGGCCAAGCTGGAAGGGTTGGAACTGGGCTTGTCCACGGTCGTGGCGGGGTTCAATCTGCGGGTCAGTTACGATTACCTCAATGCACGCGATCTTGATGTCGGCGACCGTCTGGCCCGCCGTGCTCGCCATTCTGGGTCGCTGGCAGTTGATCGTAATATCGGCGACTGGCTGTACGGCGTTGAATGGCGCGCGCAAGGCCCTCGCTACGATGCCGTGCCGAATACTTCGGCCAATCGACTCGGTGGTTATGGCGTGACGAACCTGTATGCGCACTACGCCCTGACGCCTGACTGGAAGCTCGAAATGCGGGTGAACAACGTGTTCGACAAGAGTTATCAGACGAGCCGAGGCTTTGCCACCGAAGGTCTGAGTGCATTTGTCGCGGTGCGCTACGCTCCGCGTTAATTCGAGGCTCATGACCACGTGCGGCTCACCCGAGATATTGCAACGACACCCGCTCGGGTGTCGCCGCGCCTTGCTTTGTCGTTCTGAGCCTGAGCAGGCGGTGCGCGTCTGATGTCGGGGCGCGTCCGTCTGCTGATCATTCTCGCCGCGCTCGCGCTGTCCGGCGTGGGCGCGTTGCTGTGGGCGCTCACCGCGGGTGAGTTCGCCGTCTCTCCTTTAGCGGCCCTGGCGGCCTTGTTCGGCTCGGCTGGCGGCATCGAATCCGACGTCGTGCGTCATCTGCGCCTGCCGCGTGCCGTTGCCGTGTTCGCCTGCGGTGGCCTGCTGGCGCTGGCCGGCGCGCTGATGCAGGTGCTGCTGCGCAATCCGCTGGCGGATCCCTACATTCTCGGCATCTCGGGCGGTGCGGCCGTCGGCGCGCTGTTCGCGATGATGATCGGGCTGGCGCCGTGGATGGTCGACGGCGCAGCCTTTGCCGGTGCGCTGGGCGCCATGTTGCTGGTGTTCGGGCTGGCGCACGGCGATGGCTCGTGGACGCAGACGCGCCTGCTGCTCACCGGTGTGGTCGTGGCCGCCGGCTGCGGTGCGCTGGTGTCGCTGATGCTCTCGCTGGCCACCGACAGCCGCGTGTATTCCATGCTGTTCTGGCTGATGGGTGACGCCAGCGGGGCAACGCAACCCTGGCCGGCGCTGGTGGTGCTGGGCCTGGCGCTGGTGGTGCTGGCGCCGTTCGCGCGCGACCTCAACGTACTCTCCCGCGGCGAAGATGGCGCACGCGCGTTGGGCGTGGATGTGCGCATGCTGCGCTACCTGCTGTATGCGCTGGCGTCCATGCTCACTGCCGTTTCGGTGACGCTGATCGGTTCGGTCGGCTTTGTCGGTCTGATCGTGCCGCACCTGGTGCGGCTCGTCATCGGCAACGACCAGCGCGTGCTGTTGCCAGCTGCCGCGCTGGCGGGCGGCACCTTGCTGACCATTGCCGACACCGCCGCGCGTACCGTGCTCTCGCCCATCCAGTTGCCGGTGGGCGTGCTCACCGCTCTGATCGGCGTGCCGCTGTTCCTGTTTCTGCTTTCGCGGCGGATGCGCTGATGGTCGCCGACGAGATCCTGCTCGACATCGATCAACTCGCGCTACGCATGGGTGAGCGCTGGTTGTGCTGCGCCTTCAGCCAGCAGCTGCGCGCTGGCGAGGTGCTGGTGCTGCTCGGCCCCAATGGCGCCGGCAAGACCACGCTGCTGCGCACGCTCGCCGGCCTCATGCCGCCCGCGGCGGGCAAGCTGTCGATTGCCGGTCGCGCCGTGGCCGACTGGCCGCCGCGCGAACTGGCGCGTCTGCGTGGCTACCTGCCGCAGCAGCAGCCGGATCTGTTTCCGTCCAGCGTGCTCGAAACCGTGCTGGTCGGCCGCCACCCGCATCTGGGGCGCTGGGGTTGGGAGGGCGAGCAGGATGTCGCGGTCGCCGAGGCCGCGCTGCGCGAGACCGGCATGCTGGATTTCGCCGCGCGCGACGTGCAGACCCTGTCCGGCGGCGAGCGCCAGCGCGTGGCCATCGCCGCGCTGCTGGCGCAGGCGCCGCGCCTGATGCTGCTCGACGAACCCACCAACCATCTCGACCTGCACCACCAGATCAGCACCCTCGAACTGCTGCGTGACCGCGCTGCGCAAGGCTGCGCGGTGGTCACCGTGCTGCACGACATCAACCTCGCCGCACGACTGGCCGACCACGTCGTGCTGTTCGATGGCCGCGGTCAGGTGCTGGCCGGCGCGCGCGACGAGGTCCTGCGCCCGGACGTGCTGGAGCAGGCTTTCTCGCAGCCCATGGACTGCATCGAACACGCCGGCCGGCGCATTTTCGTGCCGCGCTGACCCCGTTTCTTGTTTTACCGGAGTACCTATGACCGACGAAACCGCCCGCAACCAACGCCACGCCGAGCGCATGAAGCGCAAGAAGCAAGTCATCGACGCCAGCATCGCCAAAGCCACCGAGGAGCGCGGCCTGCTGCTGGTGAATACCGGCAACGGCAAGGGCAAATCCAGCGCCGCCTTCGGCGTGCTGGCGCGCGCGTTGGGCCACGGCATGCGCGCAGGCGTGGTGCAGTTCGTGAAAGGGCGCTCCGACACCGGCGAGGAAGCCTTCTTCCGCCAGCAACCCGGCGTCGAATGGCACGTCATGGGCGAAGGCTTCACCTGGGACACGCAGGATCGCGAGCGCGACATCGCCAAGGCCCAGGAGGGCTGGGCGCAGGCCCGCGCGCTGCTCGACAACCCCGACATCGGACTGATCGTGCTCGACGAACTCAACATCGCGCTGAAGTACGGCTATCTGGACGTCGCCACCGTGCTCACCGATCTGCAATCGCGCCCGGAAATGCAGCACGTCATCGTCACCGGGCGTGGTGCGCCGGACGAGTTGATCGAAGCGGCCGACACGGTGACCGAAATGGGCATGGTCAAGCACGCCTACAAGGCTGGTGTGCAGGCGATGCCGGGGGTGGAGTTCTGAAAGGTCAGGCTGGCCGCTAGCGCATTGGGATGCTGCGTTCGCTCAACACGATCTTGTTTCCATTGGCGTCGAAACGCACAAATTCCTGGCGGCCATTGCGGCACCGTGCGTAGATCGTGTTCAGGACGCCGCCGGATTCGGCGATGCATTCCTGCTTCGAGCGAGGTTCGATCGTGATCCATTGCGGCTGCAGCGAGCTGAAGCCCTGCGCGACCCCTGCGCTCACGCCCGCGCTGAATTCACCAATGGCTTTGCCGGCCTGATGCGTCGCTGATTGGGCGACCACGGAGCTAGACAGGGTTGCGGCAAGCGCGAAAAGAATGATCTTCATGCCAGTAGCTTAACCGCAGCCGGCGTTTCCCCTGTGCCGAGAATGCACGCCGTCAGAAACTTTTCCGCACTTGATCCAACTGCCCGCACAACTGCTCCGCCCCGTCCAGAATCCGCGGGCTATGCCGCTGGATCAGATCCGGCGGGATGTGGAACAGATGCCCGTTGCGCACGGCGGCCAGGTCACTCCAGCGCCGCCAGTCATCCAGCCATTCCGGCCGTGAGGCGTCCATGCCGCTGGCGACGATGGCCTGCGGGTTGGCGGCCAGCACGCTTTCCATGCCGATGCGTGGCGTGAGCACGGGCAGCGCGGCGAAGACGTTTTCGCCGCCGCACAGGCGGACAGCGGCCGAGATCAGGTGCTCGCCGTTTACGGTCATCAGCGGTGCGTGCCAGACCTGATAGAACACGCGTACGGGCGGCTGGCTTGCGTACTTTGCTTCGAGGGCTGCGCGGCGCTTGCGAAAGGACGCTGCGGCGGCGTCAGCGGTGGCCGATGTGCCGGCGAGCTGGCCGATGCGTTGCAGGCTGCGGGCGATGTCGTCGAGCGAATGCGGGTCGTTGACGAATACGGCAATGCCCAGCGCCTGCAGCCGGTCGCGTTCGGCCGGGCGGTTGCCTTCGCCCCAGCCGATGACCAGATCCGGGCGCAGCGCGAGCACCGCCTCGACATCCACCTTGTGATAGCCGCCCACCCGCGGCAGCGCCTTAGCGGCCTCGGGGTAGTCGCTGTACGACACCGCGCCGACCACGTACTCGCCCGCTCCGGCGGCATAGAGCAGTTCGGTGACGTGCGGCGCGAGGCTGACGATGCGTCGCGCTGGTTCGGACAGCCGTACTTCGCGGCCGAGGTCGTCGGTGACGGAGATGGCGTCGGCCTGCGCCAAGGCGGGCAGCAGGGCGATCACCAGCGTGGTGAGCAGTCGGCGGATCATCGTGAAATTCCGGTCAGGGCGTGGTCGAGTGCGGTAGCCAGTCGCGCCAGTTCAGCTGCGTTGGCGGGCAGACCGAAGCGCAATGCGGCGGGTTCGGCGAAGCGTCGCACGAGTACGCCCTGCGTAGCCAGGCGCTCGGCCAGCAGTTCGGCGTGCGGCGTGAGTACGCGCTGGAAAAGAGCTGTGCCGTGCGGGGCGAGGCCGTGGGCGCGCAGCACGGCGGCAAGCTCGGCTGACTCCTGCAAGAGGCGCGCCCGTGTCGCGCCTTGCCAGGCGTGGTCTGCGAGCGCCGCGCGCAGTGCGTGGCGGGCGGGGCCGCTGACGGCCCACGGGCCGAGGTGTTGGGCCAGCGCAGCGCGCAGTTCGGCGGGCGCAAAAACGAAGCCGCCACGTGCCCCGGCCAGCCCGAAGAACTTGCCGGGCGAGCGCAGCACGATCAGCCCCGGCGCGCCGGCCTGCGGCACGAGCGAATTCTCCGGTGTGTCGTCGATGAAGGCTTCGTCCACGATCAGCCAGCCGCTGCGTGCGGCGAGTCGCTGATGCCAGTCGATCAGCCGGGCGGGGGCAAAGCGTGTGCCGCAAGGGTTGTTGGGGTTCGACAGTACGACGATGTCGCTGTCGGCGACGGCCGCCTCCAACTCATGCGGCGCGCACGCTTGCGGATTGTGCGTGCCCCACGCCCACGCGTGTTCGCCGTAGCCGGGGCTGAGCAGGCTCACGCGCGAACCGGAGAGCACGGCGGGCAGGGCCTGGATGGCGGCCTGCGTGCCGGCTACCGGCAGCAGCGCTGCGCTGCCGTAATAGCGGGCGGCGGCGGCTTCGAGTCCGTCGTCGTCTTCCGGCAGGCGCTGCCACACTTCGGGCGGGATCGGCGGCACCGGGTAGGCCTGCGGATTGATGCCGGTCGACAGGTCCAGCCAGTCGCTCAAGGCGATGCCGTAGCGCTGTGCCGCTTCGCGCAGACGGCCGCCGTGTTCAGGGTGTGTGTTCATCTTGCGGCCAGCGCAAGCAGGTTGATGGCCAGCACGACCAGCAGCCACAGCCACACGCCCTTGCGTAGCAGCTTCACCGCAAGGCGGATGCTGCTGCCATCGGGAGCCCGCCCGCAGCCGAGCGCGGGGCGCGCTTCAATCTGCCCGTGGTAAGGTGCCGGGCCGCCAAGTTGCACCCCCAGCGAGCCCGCGCCCGCGGCCATTACCGGGCCGGCGTTCGGGCTGCTCCACTGCGGCGCCTGCGTGCGCCAGCAGGTGAATGCGTCGCGCGTGCGACCGAGCAGTGCGTAGGTCAGCGCCGTGAGCCGGGCCGGAATCCAGCCGAGCACGTCATCAATGCGCGCGGCGACGCGACCGAAGCGCAGGTAGCGCGGCGTGCGATAGCCCCACATGGCGTCCAGCGTGTTGGCCAGCCGCGCGAGCAGGGCACCGGCACTGCCGGCAATGCAGAACCAGAACAGCGTCGAGAAGACGGCGTCGTGGCCGTTTTCGAGCACCGATTCGGTGGCGGCGCGGGCCACGCCTGCGGTATCCAGCGCGGCTGCGTCACGGCTGACGATGCGGGCGACCTGTTCGCGCGCGGCATCCAGCTCGCCGGCTGCCAGCGGCGCGGCCACGGCCTCGGCGTGTTCGCTCAGGCTGCGGGCGCCAAGGGCGAACCACAGCAGGGCGATGTCGATCGGCCAGTGCGCCCACTCGGTCAGTCCGCGCAGCCACAGCGCGAGCGTGACCCACGGCAGCACGGCGAGACACCAGGCCACGAGGCCGGCGAAAATGCCGTCGCCGAGCCGGCGGCGCGCGAACGATTCGATGGCGCCGGCCCAGCGGCCGAAAGCCACGAGCGGATGCAGGCGGTTGGGCGGCTCGCCGGCAAGGCGGTCGAGCAGCAGGCCGAGAGCGAGTTTGAGGGCGAGTTCGGGCATGGCAGGCGGCGAACATAGCACGCAGTGCTGCGTAAGGAACGAGGAGTGAAGTACATGCAGGCCTTGATGGTGCAGGGAACGACGTCGGATGCGGGCAAGACCACGTTGGTGGCAGGGCTGGCGCGTGTGCTGGCGCGGCGCGGTGTGCACGTGGCGCCATTCAAGCCGCAGAACATGGCGCTCAATTCGGCGGTGACGGTGGATGGCGGCGAGATCGGTCGGGCGCAGGCGCTGCAGGCGCTGGCCGCGCGCGTCGAAGCACGCATCGATTTCAACCCGATCCTGCTCAAGCCCTCGAGTGACACCGGCGCGCAGGTGATCGTGCACGGCCGCGCCGTGGCGCAGCTTGATGCGCGGGCCTACCACGACTACAAGCGCATCGCGATGGCGGCGGTGATGGAGTCGTGGCAGCGCCTGAGCGACGAGTTCGACTATGTGTTGATCGAGGGTGCCGGCAGCCCGGCCGAGATCAATCTGCGCGAGCGCGACATCGCCAATATGGGCTTTGCCGAAGCGGCCGACGTGCCGGTGGTGCTGGTGGCTGACATCGACCGCGGCGGCGTGTTTGCGCATCTGGTCGGCACGCTGGAATTGCTGTCGGAGAGCGAGCAGGCGCGCGTGAAGGGCTTCGTCATCAACCGCTTTCGCGGCGACATCGGCCTGCTGCAGTCAGGGCTGGATTGGCTGGAGGAGCGCGCCGGCAAACCCGTGTTCGGCGTGCTGCCCTACCTGCACGGGCTGTTTCTGGACGCCGAGGATGCACTGTCGGCTGGTGTGGCCGACAAGAGCGAAGCCTTGCTGAAGGTGGCTGTGCCGGTCTTCCCGCGCATCTCCAACCACACCGATCTCGACGCGCTGCGCCTGCATCCGCAGGTGGATTTTCATTGGGTCGGGCCGGGGCAGGACATCCCCGCGGCCGACCTGATCGTGCTGCCCGGCTCGAAGAACGTGCGCGCCGATCTGGCGTGGCTTCGCGAGCAGGGTTTGGACACGGCGATCCTGCGTCATCTGCGCTACGGCGGGCGGGTGGTCGGCTTGTGCGGTGGCTTCCAGATGCTGGGCCGCAGTGTTGCCGATCCCCTCGGGCTGGAGGGGGCGGCGGGCGCCAGCGACGGCCTTGGTTTGCTGAATCTCGATACGGTGTTGGAAGCCGAGAAGCAGCTCACGAATGTCGAAGCCACCTGGCTGGGCGCCGAGGCGCCGGTGCGCGGCTACGAAATCCACATGGGCGTGAGTCGCGGCGCGGCGCTGGAGCGGCCTTTGCTGTGCATGGCCGATGGGCGATTTGAAGGCGCCTGCTCGGCCGATGGGCAAATTCTGGGCAGCTATGTGCATGGGCTGTTCGATACGCCGGAGGCGCTGGCAGCGTTGCTGGCGTGGGCTGGGGTGCGGGATGCGGTGAGGGTGGATCTGGCTGCGCGTCGGGAGGCGGATATTGAAAGGCTGGCGGATGCGGTGGAGGAGCATTGCGACGTGGAGGGGATGTTGGGACGTTGCGGGGCGAGTTGAAGTGTCTGGGTGTGCCGTAAACCCATCCCCACCCCAGCCCTCCCCTTGAAGGGGAGGGAGCGGACGGAGCTTCGATAACCGCTTGGGCCGATTATGGCTGAGCACCACCCGCGATACGCGTATGGTTTGCTCCTCCCCCTTCAAGGGGGAGGCTGGGAGGGGGATGGGTTCAAGGAGGGCGCCGGGATGTTCTCGCCCCCAACGTGTGCCATATCCTCTCCAGCACCGCCTCCATTTCCGTCAGCACCTCATTGTTCCAGAACCGCAACACGCAAAACCCGGCCTGCTCCAAGTCATGGGTACGCGCAGCATCGTGAATCGCTGCGTCGAAATGCTGAGACTCATCCACCTCAACGACCAGCCGCCGCTCCAGACAGACAAAATCGAGCATGTATTTCCCGAACGGATGTCGCCGACGAAACCTCACGCCGAGCTGCCCGCCGCGAAGCCGGCGCCACAAAGCCTGCTCGGCTTCGGTCATGGTCCGGCGCAGTTGCCTTGCGTGAGTGCGCCCCTTGGGGTTTGTCTGACCGTGCATGCCGAGTCGCTCCCGTCCTATGCTGTCAGTGTGCGGCGCTTGAACTGAGCTGCTGTTTGCGGGATGCTCCCGCGCCTGTTCATTCCGGAGTCATTCATGTCGTTTCCCGTCATCCGCAACGCCCGTCCCGGCCCGCAGCCGGGCTGCGTCTATCTGGTCGGTGCCGGGCCGGGCGATCCGGAACTGCTGACGCTGCGCGGCGCCACGCTGGTCGCGGGGGCGGACGTGGTGGTGTACGACAACCTCGTCAGCCCGCGCATTCTCGAGCTGGCGCCGGAGTCGGCCGAGCGGGTGTATGTCGGCAAGAAGGCGGCCGACCATGTGTTGCCGCAGGACGACATCAATGCGTTGCTGGTGCGTTACGCCCGCGAGGGGCGACGCGTGGTGCGGCTCAAGGGGGGCGACCCGTTCATCTTCGGGCGTGGCGGCGAGGAGATGGAGGTGCTGGTCGAGGCCGGGATCACCGTCGAAGTCATACCCGGCGTGACGGCCGCTGCCGGCGTGGCGGCGTATGCCGGCATACCGCTGACGCATCGTGAGCACGCCCAGTCGGTGGTGTTCGCCACCGGCTTCCTGAAGGACGGAGCGCTGGATCTGGATTGGCCGATGTTGGCGCGACCCGGTCAGACGCTGGTGGTGTACATGGCCATCTCGCGTCTCGCCGATATCTGCACCAAGCTGATCGAGCATGGTTTGCCGCCGAGTACGCCGGCCGGCGTGATTGAGCGCGGCACCACCGATGCGCAGAGGGTGTGCGTGGCGACTCTGGTCGATCTGCCGCAAAGGGTGCTCGAGGCGGGTATCCGTCCGCCGGCGCTGACGGTGGTTGGAGGCGTGGTGGGCTTGTATCCGAAGCTCGCCTGGTTCCAGCCGGAACCTGCGGCGGCCAGAGCCGATGTGCCGCACGCCGGCTGTGCCGGCGTGCATCGAGCGGCGGACCAGGGCTGATCCGCCGCTCGCCGGTTTACTTCTTGACGGCCGGTCCGACGCTGAGCTGACTGCGCAGCTGCTCGACCGACTTCTCGCCAATGCCCGGAACGTTCACGAGGTCGTCCACCGACTTGAACGGGCCGTTGTCGCTGCGGTACTTGACGATTGCGGCGGCCTTGGCCGGGCCGATTCCCTTGACCTGTTCCAGCGCGGCCGCGTCTGCGGTATTGAGGTCCACGCCGGCGAGCGCCGCAAACGGCGACAGCAGCAGCGCGAATGCCAGAATTCCGAACAGCTTCTTCATGTGATCACTCCTCTGTTTTGCCGGTTGGCAGAGCAGTGATAAATGCAATTCAAATAAATGACAAGAAAATACTTTGATGTCCGTGATGTTTTTCATGCATCTCGCATTCGTCCTTCTATGGAAAGGGCTCGTTTCAGAAACGAAGCATGATCATGGAATTTAAGTCGCAGGCGCTTGCACCGGCCCGGCGGCTTGGCTGCATGCGCGGGCGCGGCGCCTGAGGTTTGTGGCGGCGGAGTTCGGGCGGAAAGAAGCCTGAGTACGCTGCGCAACAGTCTCCGCCCGTCCTCCGGCAGTGTGAAATAATCCCGGCGCAGCGGGATGTATACACCCCCTCCGGATGGATGGGCCTATATTCCGCCCGACATCTCGCCGGGGGCTTGCCTTGGACGGATACACCCAGACAATTCAGCGCGCACGGCTCGCAAACCGTCTGACTCTGCGCGCCGCGTTCGGGTTGGGCATCCTGCTGCTGGTCTTTGCGCTTGCGGTGCTCTGCGTATTCCTCGCGTTGTGGTTGGCGCATGGCCAGGCGCTTACGAGCAGCTGGTTGCCGGCGGCGTCATGGTCGTTAGTCGCCGCTCTGGCTGGTTGGGTTGCGCTGCGGCTGGGGGCGTGCCTGTTTGCGTCCAACCCGCCGCCGGTCGGCGTGATGCTGTCGCGTGAGCTGGCGCCTTCGCTGTATGCGTTGGTGGAACGCGTTGGCAGCGACTTCGGCGATGTCCACGTCGACATCATCTGGATCACCGGCGACATCAACGCGGCGGTGCTGCAGCGTCCGCGTCATGGCCTGTATGGCCGCATGGAAACTCACCTTCTGATCGGGCTGCCGCTGGCACACAGCGTTTCCGAGCGTCAGCTCGGCGCGATCCTCGCTCATGAATTCGGACACCTTGCCTGTCAGCGTCGCGCGCTCGCGGCCTGGGCCTGCCATGTGCGCGCCTGGTGGTTTCGCGCCGTCGACAACTGCATCGAGCGGTTTCCGTGCATCGGTGTGATGCTCGACCGGCTGACCCTAGACGACGTGATGCAGGCGCAGGCACTTTCACGCATCGAGGAATTCGAGGCGGATCGCGTCGCGGCCGATGTGGTCGGTGCTGCGCTGCTCGCGCAGACCCTGCTTGAAGTCGCCGCACGTGAGCGTTTCCTGCGTTGCGACTACTGGGTCAAGGTCATGGCGCAGTGCGCCGAATTGCCGCGTCCGTCGGTGCGGCCGTATCGCGACATGGGGCTGGGCATGGTGGCCGGCTTTCTGCCGTCCGACCAGCGTGGCGGCTGTCTTGGTGATGATTGCGGCGCCGAGGATGGTCTGCATCCGACCTTGGTCGAACGTCTTGGCGCGCTGCGTGAAATGCCGGCACTCGACACACTGGTCGAAGACTCGGTGGCGGAGCGCCATCTCGGGCCGATGCTGCCGCGGCTGGCGTGGGAGCTTGATCGCGCTTGGTGGTTGGTCACCCGCGGCGAATGGCGCCAGATCTATCGCCGCTCGCGGGTGCGTCGGGTGCGCTCAGTCGTCTGATCTTTTCTGCCGCGCTCGATCGAGCGCGGCGCACATCGCCTCCACTCCGTCCAGAAAACGCGGCGTCGGCCGTTGCACGATGTCTGGCGGAATGGCGATCAGCTGGTCATCGCGTACGGCCGCAAGTTGCGGCCAGCGTCGCCAGTCTTCCAGCCAGGCCGGGCTGTTGGCGGTCGATCCGCTGGCGATGATCACTTCCGGGTCGGCCTTCAACACACTTTCAACGCCTACCGTTGGTGCGATGGATTGCAGCGCCGCGAAGACGTTCTGGCCACCGCATAGCGTCACGCCCTGCGAAATCAGGTGCTGACCATTCACGGTCATCAGCGGGCGGTGCCAGATCTGATAGAACACGCGCAGTTTCGGCCCGCGGTGCTTGCGTGCCGCCAGGGTGGCAATGCGTTGGCGCAGTTGCGCCGCAGCGTCGGCGGCGGACGGGCTGGCGGTGATGCGGCCGAAGGTCTCGATGCTTGCGGCAATGTCGTCGATGCTGCGGATTTCGTTCAGGTACAGCGGGATGCCCAGGTGTTCGAGGCGCTGCAGCTGTGGCATGCGGTTGCCGCTGGCCCAGCCGATCACCAAGTCCGGCCTGAGCGCCAGGATGGCCTCGAGATCGAGGCTGGAATGCCGGCCGATGCGCGGCAGGCTCTGGGCCGCAGCCGGATGGTCGCTGTACTCGTCGACGCCGACGATGCGCTCGCCCGCTCCGGCCGCAAACAGCAACTCGGTGATGTGCGGCGCGATGCTGACGATGCGGCGCGCCGGGCCGTCCAGCCTCAGTTCGCGGCCGGTGTCGTCGGTGAGGCGGATCTCCTGCGCGGCGAGCGGGAGTGCGACAAGGCAGGCGAGCAGGGCGCTGAGTGCACGTTTCATGCGGGCATGCTCAGAGGCAGCTCGCCTTGGGCCGACGGCGCTGGCGCAGCGTCGGCCGCTTGCAGCGAACCCACGCGCACACCGAGCAGGCGCAGGCGCTTGTCGAGCGGTACGCGCTTGAGGCATTCGCCGGCTGCCCGACGGATGGCAGCGGCGTCAGCCACTGCCGTCGGCAAGGTGTGGTCGCGCGTGACGGTGGTGAAGTCGGCATAGCGCAGCTTGATGCCGATGGTGCGTCCGGTGACGTTCTTGCGTTCGAGGTCGCCCGCCACGCGCTGACACAGCGCGGTGAAGATGCCCGACAGGGTTTCGCGGTCATGCCGCGGGTGCAGATCGCGCTCGAAGGTGGTTTCGCGGCTGATCGATTTCGGTTCGGATGAGGTCACCACCGGACGTTCGTCACGCCCGTGCGTGGCTTCGATCAGCCACTCGGCGTAGCTGCGGCCGAAGTGCTGGCGCAGCAGGGTCGGGTCGGCGCGGGCGATGTCACCCACCGTTTCGAGACCGAGTGCCGAAAGCTTTTCGGCGCTCTTCGGGCCGATGCCGTTGATCTTGCGTGCGGCCAGCGGCCAGATGCGCGGCTCCAGATCCGCCATGGTGAGCACGGTCAGGCCGTCGGGCTTGTCGAGCTCAGAACCGATCTTGGCCAGCAACTTGTTGGGCGCGACGGCAATCGAGCACGACAGGCCGGTGGCCTCGCGCACGGCCTGCTTGATGCGCTGCGCGAGCGGCAGGGTGTCTTCGGCCATGTCGCTCAGGTCGATATAGATCTCGTCGATGCCGCGGTTTTCGATGCACGGCGCGATGGCTGCGACGGCTTCCTTGAACAGGCGCGAGCAGTGGCGATAGGCGTCGAAATCGGCGGGCAGCAGCAATGCGTCGGGCGCTAGCTTTGCGGCCTTCATCATGCCCATTGCCGAAAACACGCCCAGCGCGCGCGCCTCGTAGGTCGAGGTGGTGACTACGCCGCGTCCGACGTAATCGGCCAAGCGCGTGAAGCGGCGCGTTCCGTCGGGCAGCGTTTCCGGCGCGTCGGCGCGGCGTCCGCCGACCACCACCGGGCGTCCCCGCAGTTCGGGGTAGCGCAGCAGTTCGACGGACGCGTAAAAGGCATCCATGTCGAGGTGGGCGATGCGGCGGGTGGAGAGGCTCATGTGCTGCGGGGCTGGAAACGACGGTCGCCACGGGCGTCCGACGCGGCGGCTGGGAATGGGGGCGAGGATACGCCGAAATGCGCCGGCGCTGCCCGGTTCAGATCTCCGGTTCGGCCGGATAGGTGGCGACGCGGTCGCGCCCACTTTCCTTGGCAGCGTAGAGGGCCTGGTCGGCGCACTGGATCAGCGTTTCGGCGGTGGTGATGTTGTCGCCGGGCAGCAGATCGGCAACGCCGATGCTGACGGTGAGCCAACCGTTCGGGCTGCCTTCGTGCGGAAACCGCAGTTCGGCGACGGCCGCGCGCAGACGCTCGGCAACACGCTGGGCGCCTGCTGCCGGAGTGTTGGGCAGCAAAACCGCGAATTCCTCGCCGCCGTATCGCGCGGCAAAGTCTCCGCCGCGATGGGCGGCAATCTGGCGAATCACGGCGCTGACGGCACGCAGACAGTCGTCGCCGGCCAGATGGCCATAGTGGTCGTTGTAGGGCTTGAAGTGATCGACGTCGATGAGCAGTAGCGACAGCGCCATGTTCTCGCGTCGTGTCCGGCTGATCTCGGTGGCGAGCCGCTCGTCGAAGGCGCGGCGGTTGGCCAGCCCGGTCAGGCCGTCTTCGGCGGCCAGCCGTTGCAGCGTGAGATTGGCCGCGTGCAGTGCGTCGCGCGCGCTGCGCAATTCGTCTTCGGTGCGCAGGCGCAGCGCCACAAGGCGCAATGCGAACAAGCCCAGCACGGCCAGCACGATCGACAGCAGTAGCACGCCCAGTGAGCGGACGCGCGACTCGCGGCTCCAGGCGGCCAACACCTCGTCGCGCGACTGCGTGACGACCACGGCCAGCGGATAACGGTCGAGGTGGCGGAACGCCACCATGTGTTCCTGCCCGTCGGCCAGCATTGTTCGCAGCACGCCGCGGCTGCGTACCAGGACCTGGTCGCGGTACAGCGGATCGTCGCCGAGCAAAGTGCCCATGACGTCTTCGGCGAAGGGGTGGCGGGCCAGCAGCGTACCGTTGGACTGCAGCAGGGTGATCGTGCCGTCCTCGCCGATGTCGTAACCGCTGTAGTGTTCGTTGAAATGGCTCATGGCCATGGTGGCGAGCACCACGCCGCCGAAGTTGCCATCCAGTTTGTCGACGCGGCGTGACACCGTGATGATCCAGTCGCCCGTCGAGCGGCTGCGGATCGGCGGGCCGACATACACGCGGTCGTCCGGGTGCTGGCGGTGGTGAATGAAGTAGTTACGATCGGAGTTGTTGAACTGGGTCAGCAGCACCGGTTGGGAATTGGCCACCCAGCGTCCGGTCTCGTCATACACGAACAGGCCGTGCAGTTGCGGCATGTCTTGCACCGCCCCCATCAGCAGCGCTTGCAGGCGTGCGGCGTGTTCCTCGCCCATGCCTTCGATCTGCACCCGTTCGACCAGCTGTTCGAGATAGCTGTCGGCTTCCTTGATCTTGTCTTCGGCGTGCTGCGCCAGCGAGCGTGTGAAGTTGGTCAGCACCGTTTCGCTCTGCGCCAGCCGCAATTCGCGCGCTTCGCGCGTGTGGCGACTGTCGAGCGCGACCAGCGAGACGCTCAGCAGCACGATCAGCGCGCTGGCCAACAGCATGGCCGCCCGGCGAGCACGCGGGGTGCGTGGGGCGGTTGCGCCGGGGCGCCCGCCTGGTTCGGGAGTAATGGGCAGATCAGGCATCGCGAACGCAGCTTAACGTCAATTGCGGAAATGCCGTCGGGCTTTGTATGAGCAGATATGACTTCAGTCAAGGCTGTGGCACATGCCGTTGCACGCGCTTGAGCAAGCAGGGATGATGGCGGCCCGACCCCTCGCCGAGCCACGCCAATGATCCGATTGATTTTTGTTCTGTCCGTAACCGCCCTGATGTTTGCCGCGCCGCTGGTTCAGGCCGAGCCGGTCGTGACCGCCAGCGGCCTGGTCTATGACGAACTGCGTGCCGGCGACGGCGCCAGCCCCGGCCCGCGCGACCGTGTGCGCGTGCACTACCGCGGCACCCTGGCCGACGGCCGCGAATTCGACAGTTCCTACAGCCGCAAGCAGCCCCTCGATTTCGGGCTCAACCAGGTCATTGCCTGCTGGACGGAAGGCCTGCAGCGCATGAAGGTCGGCGGCAAGGCGCGCCTGGTTTGCCCGCCGGCCATCGCCTACGGCCGCCGCGGCGCAGGGCGCGTGATTCCGCCCGATGCCACGCTGGTGTTCGAAGTCGAACTGCTCGACGTGCTGCGCTGATTTTCCCCAATACCGAACCGAGGTTTTCTCATGTCCCTAGACGCCATCGAACAAGAAACCGGCCCCAATCCGCAGGCCAGCATCATCGTCATGCACGGCCTGGGTGCCGACGGCAATGACTTCGTGCCGATCTGCGATCAGCTTGATCTGACCACCGTCGGCCCGGTGCGCTACGTGTTTCCGCACGCGCCGGTGCGCCCCGTCACCATCAACGGTGGCTACCGCATGCGTGCCTGGTTCGACATCCTCAGCTTCGAGCGCGGCAAGAATGAAGACGAAGCCGGGCTGCGCGAGTCGCAAGCCGCGGTCGCCGCGCTGATCGATGCCGAGATCGCGCGTGGTGTGCCGGCCGAGCGCATCGTGCTGATGGGCTTTTCGCAAGGCTGCGCGATGACGCTGATGACCGGCCTGCGCTACCCGCAGCGTTTGGCGGGGCTGGTCGGCCTGTCGGGCTACCTGCCGCTGCCCGATATGCTGGCGGCCGAACGCGCCGAAGCCAACGCCGACGTGCCGATTTTCCTGGCACATGGCGCGGCCGACCCGGTGATTCCGTTTGCCCGTGCCGAATTTTCGCGCGACGTGCTGACCGAGCAGGGCTACCCGGTTGAATGGCGTCCGTACAGCATGGTGCACACCGTCACGCCGCAAGAGCTGCGCGACATTCATGGGTTCCTGCTCAAAGTGCTGGCGCGATGAGTGAAGCGACGCCGCGCATTGCGTGGCGTGATGCCAGCGGGCAAGAGCGCTCTGCGCTGTGGCTGAGTGAGAGCGGCGCAAAGGCGCCGGCACGGGTGCAGCCTGCCGACGACACCATGCCTGCCGACACGGCCTATCGCCTGGTCTGCGAAGGCACAGCGCTGCTGTGGACGGGGGACTATCACAACGCTCGCCAGCTGCTGCAGGCCATGGGCCGGCGCTTCGACCGCAGCCGTGCCAAGCGTCAGGCCCCGGCCGACCCGACCGAGGCCTTCAACCTCTATCGCATGACGCAGGCTCAACGTGCGCGCACGCTGGGTTTGCTGCTGGTGCCGGTCGAGCCCGGCTGGCAGGTGCCGTTGGGCCGTGCGCCCGACGTCGCCGCAGCCTGCCTTGAGGCCTGGGGCGAACTGGCCGAGCCCGCTGCGCTGTCGCTGCGCGAGCTGCAGGGCGCGCTCGGCGCGTACCAATGGCAGCTCAATGGCGTCGAAGTGCCGGCGCTGAACGAGCGCATTCATGCGCGTTACGGTGTGTTCGCCCCGGTGCGTGGCGAGTACGTCGATCTTGTGGCTCAGGCGCCGCTGCCGGCGGGTGCGCGGCTGGCGTTCGATCTCGGTACCGGCACCGGCGTGCTTGCCGCGGTGCTGGCGCGGCGCGGCGTGCAACGTGTGGTCGCCACCGACAATTCGCCGCGGGCGCTTACCTGCGCGCGCCAGAACGTGGAGCGGCTGGGGTTGGCCGAGCGTGTTGAAGTGCTTGATGCCGATCTTTATCCAGACGGGCGCGCCAATCTCGTGGTGTGCAATCCGCCGTGGTTGCCGGCCAAGGCCAACTCCGCGCTCGATCGCGCGGTGTACGACCCGGACGGCGCGATGTTGAAGGGTTTCCTGGCTGGCCTGGCGGTGCATCTGGAAGCGGGCGGCGAGGGCTGGCTGATCCTGTCGGATCTGGCCGAGCGACTCGGTCTGCGTGCCCAGGGGGAACTGAGCGCGGCCTTCGCCGCCGCCGGGCTGCAGGTGCTCGGACGGCTCGATGCGCGCCCCCGTCACGGTCGCGCTGCCGATCCTGACGATCCGCTGCATGCGGCGCGCAAGGACGAAGTGACCACGCTGTGGCGCCTCGCTGCCGTCACGTCGCTGTAATCCGGCCGTCGAATAATGCGATCCCAAACCGACGGAGAAGCCAGCATGGGTCGCATGCATGCCGATGATGTCCTGCCGGCCAGCCCTGCCCGGCGTGGCCGCTCCTTGCTGCAGCGCTCGCCGCTGGCGGCGCTGATCGACGAAGAGCGCCTGCACTTCGTGTTTCAGCCGATTGCCGATCTGGCCAGTGGCGCGGTGTTCGGGTTCGAGGCGCTGATGCGCGGCCCCAAGGGCACGCCGCTGGAGTCGCCCGAGGTCATGCTGCGCTGTGCCGCAGAGGAAGGGCGTTTGCTGGAGCTGGAGATCGCTGCTGCGCTCGGAGCGATCGGCGCTTTCGGCCGGCTCGACCTGCCCGGCAAGCTGTTCATCAACCTGGGTGCGCCGACCATCGAGGCTTTTGCCGCCGATCGCGGTGCGCTGCTGTTCCGCGCAGCGGTCGATGCCGGTGTTGCGCCGGCACGCCTGATGATCGAGCTGACCGAGCACGAGCGCGTCGAACACCCCGAGCGCCTGCGTGAGGCGCTGACGGTGTTTGCGGCGCAGGACATCGGCCTCGCGCTGGACGATTTTGGCGATGGGCGCTCCAGTCTGCGACTGTGGTCGCAGCTCAAGCCAGCCATCGTCAAGCTCGACAAGTACTTCGTCCGCGAAGTGCATCGTGATCCGCGCAAGGTCGACGTCGTGCGCGCCTTGCTGACGCTGGCCGAGCGCTTCGGCACCCTGCTGGTGGCGGAGGGCATCGAAACGCCGGCCGAACTGGCGGTGCTGCGCGATCTGGGCTGCCGCTTCGCGCAGGGCTACCTGCTCGGGCGCCCGCAGGCCGTGCCGGCTTCGGTGCTGCCGGACGAGGTTGGTTTGCTACTGGCCTCGTCAAAGATCGCGGTGCTGCCCAATGCCATGCCCGATCCGCACCCCGATCACACCGTTTCGCGCCTGATCGTTACCGCGCCGACGGTGTCGGTGGCGGCCTGCAACGACGACGTCAGACGGGTCTTCGCGAAGTGGCCGGATCTGCACGCGGTGGCGGTGGTCGAGCGCGATTACCCGGTGGGTCTGATCGACCGCCGCACCTTTCTTGATCGCTACGCCCAGCCGTATTTCACCGAGCTGCACGGCCGTCGCCCCTGCACCGGGCTGATGAATGGCCAGCCGCTGCGTGTCGATCGCGCGGTGAATATCGATTCGATGGTGCGCATGCTGGCGGGCGACGATCAGCGCTATCTGTTCGAAGGCTTCATTGTCACCGACGGCGGGCGTTATGCCGGGCTGGCAACCGGCGAGAGTCTGGTGCGCGCCGTGACCGAACGCCGCATCGAGGCCGCGCGCCACGCCAACCCGCTCACGCTGCTGCCCGGCAACATCCCGATCACCGAACACATCCGCCGCCTGCTCGAAGCCGGCGCGAGCTTCACCGCATGCTATTTCGACCTCAACAACTTCAAGCCCTATAACGACCTCTACGGCTACTGGCGCGGCGACGAGATGATCAAGCTGGCGGCTCAGAGCATCCTCGATGCCTGCGATCAGGGGCAGGATTTCGTCGGCCACGTCGGTGGTGATGATTTCGTCGCGTTGTTCCAGAGCGAGGACTGGGAGTTGCGCTGCCGGCGTGCCCTGCACGAGTTCGGCAACCGCGCCCGCGTACTCTTCGATGACGCTGATCTGGCCCGCGGCGGTTTCGAGAGCGAAGATCGTCGCGGCTTCCGGGCTTTCTTCCCGCTCACCGCGCTGTCGGTCGGCGCGGTCGAGGTCACACGCGGCCAGTTTCGTTCCCCCGAGGACGTGGCTTCCGCAGCGGCCGGGGCCAAGAAAGTCGCCAAGGGATCCCCCGGCGGCTTTCATCTGCAGGCGCCTGTTGCCATGCAGCCGGGTGTGATTCGCTGATTCCGGCGGGCGGGCGCTACAATCGCGCCTGAACCCGAGGGCGCTCCCTCGCCCGTACTCACCGGAATTGCATGCAGATCCTTTCACCGACCGAACTCGCCGCCCGCCTGACCCGGGCCGAAACCCCCGCACCCTTGCTGCTCGACGTGCGCGAGCCGTGGGAATTTGCGCACTGCCACATCGCCGGGTCGCAGCCGATACCGATGGGCAGCGTTCCCGCGCGCATTGAAGAGCTCGATCCCGAGGCCGAAATCGTCGTCATCTGCCATCACGGCATGCGCAGCGCGCAGGTCTGCATGTTTCTCGAACGCCAGGGCTTTTCGCGTGTCTTCAACCTCGCTGGAGGCGTGGCTGCGTGGGCGGCCGACGTTGATCCGGCGATGCCCCAGTACTGACCGGAGTCCTTGATGAAGCGAACGCTGATTGTCTGCCTGGCCAGTCTTTTTCCGCTCGCCGCTTCTGCGGCAGACCTGCTTGAAACTTACCAGCGTGCGCTGGCCAATGACGCCGAGTTCGCGGCCGCCAGGGCCGAACTGCTGGCCGGGCAGGAGCGTGTGGTGCAGGGGCGTGCCGGGCTGTTGCCCGACATCGCGCTGACCGCCAGCGCCGCACGGAATACGGTCGATCCGTCCGGCGGGCCGTCCGACAGTTTCAGCAGCAATTCCTGGCGTGTGCAGCTGACCCAGCCGCTGTTCCGCATGCAGAATTTCATTGCCGCCAAACAGGGCGCGCTGCAGACCGACCTGGCCAGCGTGCGCTTTGGTCAGGCCCGGCAGGATCTGATCCTGCGCGTGGCGCAGGATTATTTCGGCGTGCTCAATGCGCTGGACGCGCTCGAAGCCGTTTCGCAGTTGCGCGCCGCGGCCCAGGAGCAGGTCGAGATCGCCAAGGCCAGCTTCGATGTCGGCACCGTCACGGTGACCGACGTGTATGAGGCGCAATCGCGCTACGACCTGGCGCAGGCGCAGGTCATTGCCGCCCAGGCCGCGCTGGATATCGCGCGCGATACGCTGGCGCGCACCGTGGGTGGCGAGCCGGGTGAGCTTGCCCGGCTGCGTGCCGGGGTGGCCTTTGCCGCGCCCGAGCCGGCCGACCCGATGACCTGGGCGGGCGCCGCCTCTGATTCGAGCCTGGAGGTTCAGGCACAGCAGCTGCTGCAGGAAATCGCGGCGCGCGAGGTCGACCGTGCCCGCGCCGGCCATCTGCCCACGCTCGATCTGGTGGCCAGTCACGGTGTCGGTACGCGCCAGAACAACGGCTTGTCGCCGCGTACCGAGAGCAGCAGCATTGGCGTGCAGTTCAACATGCCGTTGTTCGCCGGCGGGCGTATTTCGTCGGTGTCGCGTGAAACGGCGGCGCTCAAGGTGCGTGCCGATGCCGATCTGGAGTTCGCCCGCCGTGGATCGGCGCTGGCTGCGCGCGAGGCCTATCTTGGTGTGTCGAGCGGTCTGGCGCGCATCCGCGCACTCGAAGCGGCCGAAGTGTCGTCGCTGTCCGCGCTGGACGCCAACCGCCTGGGCTATGAAGTGGGGGTGCGCATCAACATCGACGTGCTCAACTCGCTGACCCAGCTTGCCGAGACACGTCAGGATCTGGCGCAGGCCCGTTACGACACGCTGATTGCGCAATTGCGCCTGAAGGCTGCTTCCGGCTTGCTCAGCGAGGCCGACCTCGACACCATCAACGCACTGCTGGCGCGCTGAAGCGGCGCTGTAGAGCCCGCGCACTTTCGTAGGGCGCAATAAGCGCAGCGCATTGCGCCGCATGGAGTGCTCACGGGGCGTGTGTGGCCCGAGGTTGGCGAATATGGCGCAGTGCCTTTCAGTTATTGCGCCCTGCGATCCGCGCTTCGATCATCCGCAGGGTGTGTTCGGTGGCGCCCCGATGTGCGTCAGTGAAGGCTAGTCCGGCGTGTGACGCACGCTGGCGGGCCGTCGGGTCGGCGATGAGCGCCAGCGCTGCCTGCATGCCTGCCGCAGCATCCCCCGCGCGCACTACCGCGCCGCATTCCACCGCCTGTTCGGCTACCTGCAGGAAGTTGTAGGTGTGCGGGCCGACGAGCGCCGGCGTGCCGACGGCGCAGGCCTCGATCAGGTTCTGTCCGCCGAAGGGCAGCCAACTGCCGCCGATCAGCGCGGCATCTGCTGCCGCGTAGTACGCAAACATCTCCCCCATCGAGTCGCCCAGCCATACCCGCGTATCGGCCGTGATGGCGTCGTCGCGGCTGCGGCGCGCGAGCTTCAGGCCGCGTGACTCAACCAGCGCGGCCACTTCGTCGAAACGCTGTGGGTGGCGCGGCACGATGACCAGCAGCGTGTCGGCCGGCGCTTGCCGGATGAAGGCGTCGAGGATCAGCACTTCCTCGCCGTCGCGCGTGCTGGCGGCGAGCAGGGCGGGGCGGCCGTTGAAACCGGCGCGAAAATCCGCGCCCAGCGCGAGTTGCGCGGGCGGCGGGTCGATGTCGAATTTCACGTTGCCGGTGATTTCCACCGTTTGCGCGCCAATGCCGCGCAGGCGCTCGGCGTCGCCGGGGGTTTGCGCGCCGATGGCGTCCAGCGCGCCGACGGTGAGTGCCGACAAGGCCGGCCAGCGCGCGTAGCGCCGTGCCGAGCGTTCCGACAGTCGGGCGTTGGCGAGCAGCACTGGCACGCCGGCCGCGCGCGCGGCGAGCAGCGTGTTGGGCCACAACTCGGTTTCCATGACGATGCCGATGCGCGGGCGAAAATGCGCAAAGAAGCGCCGCGCGAAGAACGGCAGGTCGTAGGGCAGCCACACCACGCGCACGCCTGCGTCGCCGCCGAACAGCGCTCGCGCGGTTTCACGCCCGGTTGGCGTCATCTGCGTGAGCACCACGGTGTACTCGGGCCAGCGTGAGCGCAATGCGCGCACCAGCGGTTCGGCGGCGCGGGTCTCGCCCACCGACACGGCGTGCAGCCAGATGGGCTTCTGCGGCGCAGGGCCGTCGAAGCGCGCCAGCCGCTGGCCGATGTCGTGCAGATAGCCCGGCTGGCGGCGCGCGCGCCACAGCAGGCGCAGCAGCACGAAGGGCAATGCGACAAGCCAAAGCAGCGAGTAAGCGAGGCGGGCGGGCATGCGTTGCGGGTGATTGGCGACGGGCGCCCAGTATAGCGAACGGGCCATGCGATAATCGGGCCTGTCGCCCGTTACGGATTCATCACGCATGAAAGTCCTCGTCACCGGCGCCGCCGGCTTCATCGGCATGCACGTGAGCTTGGTCTTGCTCGCGCGTGGCGATGAAGTGGTTGGCCTCGACAACCTCAACGACTACTACGACCCCACGCTGAAAGAGGCGCGGCTTGCCCGGCTCACGCCGCACGCGGGTTTTCGCTTTGTGCGCATGGACGTGGCCGACCGTGACGGCATGGCGCGGCTGTTCGTCGAAGAGCGCTTCGACCGCGTGGTGCATCTGGCCGCCCAGGCCGGCGTGCGCTATTCGCTGGAAAATCCGCTCGCCTACGTCGACAGCAACCTGGTGGGTTTCACCAACGTGCTCGAAGGCTGCCGCCACGGCGGCGTGCAGCACCTGGTGTATGCCAGCAGTTCCAGCGTGTATGGCGGCAACGAGAAGATGCCGTTCTCGGAGCACGACAGCGTCGACCACCCGGTCAGCCTGTATGCGGCGACCAAGAAGGCCAACGAGCTGATGGCGCACACCTACAGCCATCTGTTCGGTCTGCCGACCACCGGCCTGCGCTTCTTCACGGTGTATGGCCCGTGGGGGCGGCCGGACATGGCGCTGTTCCTGTTCGTGTCGGCCATGCTCGAAGGGCGGGCGATTGACGTCTTCAACCACGGCCGCATGCGGCGCGACTTCACCTACATCGACGACATCGTGGAAGGCGTGGTGCGCACGCTCGACCGCGTGCCGCAGGCCGATCCGGCCTACGACGCGGTGGCGGCCGACCCGGCACGCTCACGTGCGCCGTATCGCGTCTTCAACATCGGCAACAACGACCCGGTCCCGCTGATGGATTTCATCGCCGCCATCGAGACCTCGCTGGGCGTCGAAGCGCAGAAGAACTTCCTGCCGCTGCAGGCCGGCGACGTGCCGGCCACTGCTGCCGACACCGCCGAGCTGGCCGACTGGGTCGGCTTTGCCCCGGCTACGCCGGTGTCTGATGGCGTGGCGCGCTTTGTTTCCTGGTATCGCGACTACTACGGGCGCTGATGGCTACTTACGCAATCGGCGACATCCAGGGCTGCTACACGCCGTTCTCCCGCCTGCTCGAACGCATCCGCTTCGACCCCTCGGCTGACCAGCTGTGGATTGCCGGCGATCTGGTCAACCGCGGCCCGCATTCCGCCGAGGTCATGCGTGTGGTGCGCGGGCTGGGCAATTCGGCCATTACCGTGCTCGGCAACCATGATCTGTATCTGCTCATGGTCGCCAACCGCGCCGCGCCGCGCACGCGCGACGACACGCTAGACAACGTGCTCAAGGCGGTTGATCGGGACGAACTGCTCGACTGGCTGGCGCACCGGCCGATGGTGCACGCCGAGGGCAATCACCTGATGGTGCACGCCGGGCTGGTGCCGCAGTGGAGCGCGGCCGATGCACTGGCGCTCGGCGGCGAGGCCGAGGCTGTGCTGCGCGGGCCGCGCGCCAAGGATTTCCTCAAGCACCTGTTCGGCGACAAGCCGGCCAAGTGGAGCGCCGATCTGAAGGGTTGGGACCGTCTGCGCTTCATCGTCAACACCATGACGCGCATGCGCTTCTGCACCCCGGAAGGCCGTCTCGCGCTCGATGGCAAGGGGCCGCCGAGCAAGGGGCCGGCGGGCAGCGTGCCGTGGTTCCGCGCCGACAAGCCGGCCTGGAAAACCCACACCGTGGTGTTCGGCCACTGGTCTGCGCTGGGCTTTCACCGCGAGCCGGGTCTGATCGCGCTGGATTCCGGTTGTGTGTGGGGCGGCAAGCTCACCGCCGTGCGGCTGGAAGACGGCGAGGTGTTTCAGGAAGACGGCTGAGCCAACTGCCTCAGTCGGCCGTGACGCGTTCCGCGATGCGTGCCTGCAGCGTATTGGCGAGCGGGCGGCGGTCCAGCTCCGGCGCGTGGGTTTCGGCCGGCATGGCCTCCACCTCGGCCACGATGGCCGGTTCCGACACGATGTTGGTAATGCATTCGATCAGCGACATTTCGCCGTAATAGGCCGCGGCAAGCGTGAACTCGCCCTGCGCGTTGCGGTAGCGCACTGCCAGCGGCTGGATCGGGCTGTTGGTGTCGAGCGCCGGTTGCAGCAATGCGGCGTGGAAGTGCAGCACATGGCTGCCGTCGGTGGTCGTGCCTTCCGGGAACAGCGCCACCGTCGAGCCGGCCTGAAGCGCGCGGCCGATTTCGCCGCCGATGAGACGGGCGTGACCGCGGCTGCCGCGCTGCAAAAACACCGTTTCGTTCTTCGCCGCGAGCCAGCCGATGGCCGGCCACTTGCGCACCTCGGCCTTGGAAATGAAGGCCGCCGGTGCCACCGCGTTGATCACGAAGATGTCGATCCACGATACGTGGTTGGCCACCAGCATGGTGCCCGGCTCAATCGCCGCGCCGCCGATGCGCAATTCGATACCGAGGATGTTCAGCAGCCGCCGCGACCAGCGCTGGCGCAGGCTGCGCCGTTTCGGCAGCCCGGCGAAAGGGAAGATGGTGATGACGGTGGCGAGCCCCGCGAACAGGTGCAGCGTGAGGCGCGTCTTGCGCCAGAAGCGCTTCAGTCCGGACGGCCGACGTAGTGGCGGGCGTAGCGGTCCTGCAGCCGGTTCATCGGCAGCAGGATCGGCAGGTCGGCGGTGTTGAAATCCGGATCCCATGCAGGGTCCCCACAAATCCAGGCCCCTGCGCGCAGATAGCCCTTGATCAGCGGCGGGGTGTGCGTTTCGAGATCGCCGCGCAGTCGTGCCAGCGGCAGCGGGTGGCGCGGGAAAACGTGATATTCCAGCGGCGCCAGATGCTCAGTTTTGAGCTGATTGTACAGGCTGGCCGCGTTGTGCCCGCCGTCGGCCATGCTCACCGACGCGCAGCCCATCAGGTATTCGTAATTGTTCTCCAGCATGTAGCGCGCCAGCCCCGACCACAGCAGGGTGATCACCGCGCCGCTGCGATATTCCGGGTCGATGCACGAACGGCCGATCTCGACGACGCGGCTGCGCAGGTGTTGCAGGCGGGTGATGTCGAACTCGTTCTCGGAGTAGTAGCCGCCGACCTTGCGCGCCGCCGACGGCGACAGGATGCGGTAGGTGCCGACGATACGGCCGAGGTTCTCGTCACGCACGATCAGGTGCTCGCAGAACGGGTCATACACGTCGCGATCCACGCCCGGCGTGCGGCTGGAGAGGCGCGCGCCCATCTCGTCGTGGAACACCCGGTAGCGCAGCTTCTGCGCTTCGAGCACTTCGGTCTCGCAGGTGGCCATGGTCACGTGAAGGCTGCGCGGTTCGCGCAGGAAGGCACGGCGTTCGGTCTGCAGCATCGTCATCGTCTTTGTCCTCGTCTGTTCGCGGCCATTGTGGGAAGGCCGCGTTGCAGTCGAATGACGAAGGAGTTACGCCGCGGTTACGCAGGGGCGCGAGTCGGGGCGCCTATAATCGCGTTTTCGCAAGGAGCGGGACGATGACGATTCTGGTGTGCGGTTCGATGGCCTACGACACGATCATGGTGTTCCACGATCGTTTCAAAAATCACATCCTGCCGGACAAGATCCACGTGCTGAACGTCTCTTTCCTGGTGCCCGACATGCGCCGCGAATTCGGCGGCTGCGCCGGCAACATCGCCTACAGCCTCAAGCTGCTCGGTGCGGACGCGCGCATCATGGCCACCGTGGGTGACGACGCCGCGCCCTACATCAGCCGCCTCGATGCGCTCGGCCTGTCGCGCGCCAACCTGCGCCAGGTGCCCGGCACCTTCACTGCGCAGGCCTTCATCACCACCGACCTCGACGACAACCAGATCACCGCCTTCCACCCTGGCGCGATGACCCACGCGCATGAGAACGCCGTCACCGACGCACTCGGCATGAAGCTCGGCATCGTCGCCCCCGACGGGCGCGACGGCATGGTGCAGCATGCCGAGCAGTTCGCCGCCGCCGGCATCCCCTTCATCTTCGATCCGGGTCAGGGTCTGCCGATGTTCAATGGTGAGGATTTGTTGCGCTTCCTGAACCTCGCCACCTGGTGTGCCGTCAACGACTACGAAGCGCAGATGTTGTGCGATCGCACCGGCCTGTCGCTGGAAGAGGTCGCAGCCCGCGTCGAGGCGCTGATCGTCACGCGTGGCGCCGAAGGCTCGCAGATCTACACCGGCGGCAAGCGCATCGACATCCCCTGTGTGGCGGCCGAGCGTATCGAAGACCCCACCGGTTGCGGCGACGCCTACCGCTCCGGTCTGCTGTACGGCATTGCCAACGATCTCGGCTGGGAGCGCACCGGCCGGCTCGCCTCGGTCATGGGGGCGATCAAGATCGCACAGCGCGGCGGGCAGAATCACCGCCCCTCGCGTGAAGACATCGCGCGCATTTATCGTGAAGCGTTTGAAGAGGAATTGTGGTCATGAACATCAGCAAACAGTATTCCGGCTGGATCGTAATCGGCCTTGCCGCGCTGCTGCTCGGCGGCTGCGCCTCCGGCCTCGGGGGCGGCACTTATGAGCGAGGCGAAGCCCGCCGCACCATGGATATCGAAATGGGCACCATCGAATCCGTGCGCGGGGTGCGCCTCGAAGGCACCAAGACCCCGGTCGGCACCATCGCCGGCGGCGCCATCGGCGGTATCGCCGGCAGCGGCGTAGGCGGCGGCAGCGGCCGCAGCATCGCCATGGTGCTGGGCGCTGTCGCCGGCGGCCTCGCCGGCTCGGCAGTCGAAGAAGGCGTCACCCGCAGCAACGGCGTCGAAATCACCGTCCAACTCGACAGCGGCCGCCTCGTCGCCGTCGTGCAGGAAGACCAGGGCGAGAACTTTGCGCCGGGGCAACGGGTGAGGCTGGTGAAAGACGGACGAACAACGCGCGTGACGCGCTGAGCAAAACAAAGCGGCCTTCGGGCCGCTTTTCATTTGGGAGTGGCGCTTCGGTGAATGATGCGTTTATGCTTCGATGCACCCGGCATGCGCAGAATCGCGCTTCAGGTTGTGCGGCTTTTCACGTGTTTTTATTTGGGGACGGTATCGGTTGGTTGGTTTTAAGCGACTGATACGATTGGATTTGTGTGCGTGTTCTGACAGGAGTGCTTGAGCATGCGTGAACAAGTTATCCGGTAGTTTTGCTGCCTAAATCAAGGTTAGGACTCTCGTCAATGCCGCTCTACACATACATCGTCTCGTACAAAGGGGCTAATCGGGTAACACAAGGGAGCCACAGCAATTTCAAAGGCTTCATTTCTTCGTGGTGCTCAAACATTCCGGCTGGTTCGCTGCCGGGACTTACCCCTGCTCTCCATAAAGAACTTACGTCCAAGGCATACGGTGGCGAGTTCTTGGCCGTTGCAAATATCAAGAACGTTTGGAAGAAATCAATTGAGGTCGGCGGCAGTGAAGTTACGGTTATCGCAGTTCAAACGCAGCCTTAACCATCTTCCCCATTGCGCCCGCCCTAACCTGGCGGTCGAGAGGGACGCCTGCCGGCAAGCCGGCAGCCGCCCCTCACCTCTACGTTAGGCCTCACAAGGAAGCGCATGCGTATCGGTTGTCCTTCGTGGTCGCTAGAAGTGGGAGACGAGTGGACGGTTACCGACCACCCGGAGTGCCTCACGCTCGAGTTGTCGGGAGATGGAGCGCTTCAGGTTAGCTCCGTGCAGAAGAAGGCAGGTGACGTCACCGACGCTGACCTTCAGGAGTTCCTGCTGGAGCAAGCCAATGACTGGGGGCCAGTAACTGCCACGCAGTGCGGTGACTTCACCGGCGTGACCGTTTGCTACGCAATCGATGGCGCGTGCTGGTCGCGCTGGTTCTTGCGTAGCGGTGGCACTTTGCTACTGGTAACGTACAACGGTTCACCCGAGGCAGCTGATCGCGAAGCAATTGCAGTGCTGCAAGTACTCTCATCCGCCAGGGCCGAGTTTGTCAGTGAGGCCTAACCCTTCGTTCGAGGTGACTCGCACCCGCATGGCACCTGGCCCGCTTCCCGGAGAGGTCCATCATCCGTCCAGCCCACGTAGGCGCAATAACCGAAGGGCATTGCGCCGAATTGGCCGATGCATGAGTCGCTACATTAAGTTGTTCGATTCGGCTAAACACGCGAAGGCTCAATCATGCTGATTTCGACCGCTTCCGCTCATCTCCTCAAGGTCGCGCTGTGCATCGCGGTCATGGCATTTCCGACGACTGTCCTGGCGCAACAGCCTCCGCCCCAATGGCTGAGCGTCGACCTGCCGCACGGTGGTTGCCGTCTGATGGTCCGGCAAGGCGGGGCTGCTTTCTTGAGCTACGGCGCGCTGCCGCGCAGAGTGGAGGTGCAGGAAGGTGCGCTGGACTTCGAGCGCGTACGGCAAGCGCTGCTCGCAAGGGTGCTTCCGCAGGGCGAGCGAAAGAACCGGCCGGAGAGGCAGGTGTTCGGGGGGCTGGTGCTTTCAGCGGACGGAGTGGTATTGCTGATCGATGATCAGACGTTCGTGCGTGAGCTCATTGAGCGCGCCTGGGGTGGGCGGATGCCGCCGATGAGCGCGCGTGAGCTTGAGGACCATGCGTGGATTGCCAAGCTGTGTGCTTTGGCTCCCTGACTGAAGCCATCCCTCTCAGGGATAAAACGCCACCACCCTGAACCCCGTTACCCCCTTCACTTCACGCGCTGAGAACGGCAGCGTGAACTCCACGCGTGCGCCTGCCGCAATGCCGTCTTCTTGCACGAAATCCTTGGGCAGCCACTCTGCCGGCGTGAGCGCGCGGCGGATCAGCGGCTGGTCGGCGAGGTCGGTGAGGGTGAGTTCGATGTGTGGCACTTGCTGCGGGTGCGGCGCACGATTGTGCACCACGGCCTGCAGCTGATAGTAGGGGCTGCCGGGGGCGTTGAATTCGAGGTTGGAGCGCTCGATGGCCAGTTCGCTGACCACGCGCGGCAGCGGGATGGTGCAGCCGAGGCGGGCGCAGGCTTCGAGGTAGAGCGGGCGCAGTTGCGGCCATTCGCGGGTGATTGGCTCGCGCCAGATGTAGCTTGCCTGCGCGCCGAGGATGCCCAGCAGCGTGCCGATGCACAGCGCCCACAGCCAGCGATGGCGAACGGGCTTGGTAGGCGGGGCGTAGGTTTTGGTGCGCCAGTGGTCGACGTCATCCTCAATGGCCTGGGCGCGCGCTTCGACCGAGGCGGGCGCGGGTGGCGGCAGGCCGTCGTCGGAAGCGTCGAGCGGCGGGTCGATGCGGGTTTCGGTGCTGTGCCAGGGGTGGCCCATGGCTTCCAGCGTGGCAGCGCGCTCTTCGACCGGCTTCCATCTGAGCTCGGTACGCGGGTCGGTGTCGATCCAGGTATCCGGCTCGACGTACGGAATCTCCGGGAGCTGGAAGTCGAGGTCCGGCAGTTCGGAGAGCGGAGCAAGGTCCGGCTCAGGCTCGGGCTCGGGCTCCGGCTCCGGCTCCGGCGTTACAGGGGGTGGTGCTGCCGGCGGTTCCGGCGGCCGGACGAAAGGCGGCGGCTGCGGTGCAGGCGGAGCTTCAGGTGGCGGCGCGGCGTGTGCCGGTTGGGGCTCCGGCGTGGGAGCGGCCGGGGGTGTGTGCCCGGCTGCCCGTCGCGGCTGGATGACCGGCGGAATCTGCGATGGCGGTTCCGGGGCGAGGGCGGGCTCGTCCGGGATGCGGTGGGCGAGCGCGTCGAAGGGGCGGTAACAATGCCCGCAGCGCACGCGCCCGTTGCGCAGCGCAAGCTGCTCGGGGCTGACCCGGAACGCGGTCGAGCAAGCCGGGCAGCGTGTGATGGTCATGATGCGGGCGGTTTGCGGCCTTGCAGTCGCGCCCAGCCTTCGTGCGTGGCGCCGACTTCGAGCGGGATGAAGGGGGCGTAGGCGGCGATCACATCGTCGGCCTGCTCGGCCAGCACGCCGGACAGCGCAATGCGCCCGCCGGGCGCGACGCGCGCGGCCAGCAGCGGAGCGAGCACCTTGAGCGGGTTGGTCAGGATGTTGGCCACGACGATGTCGAACTGCTCGCCCAGCGGCTCGCCGGAATGCTGCAGGCGCATCTCGACGTGGTTGCGCTGGGCGTTGTCGCGGGCGGCCTCGACGGCTTTCTCGTCGATGTCGATACCAAGCACGTCACTGGCCCCCAGACGCACCGCGGCAATGCCGAGAATGCCCGAGCCGCAGCCGTAATCGAGCACCGAGCTGCCTGCCGTGACGGCTTCGCACAGCCACTCCAGGCACAGCCGGGTGGTGGGGTGCGAGCCGGTGCCGAAGGCCATGCCGGGGTCGAGTTCGATGTTGATGGCGTCGCTGTCGGGCGCGTCGTGCCACGACGGCACGATCCACATGCGCTCGGTGATGCGGATGGGGTCGAATTGGCTTTGCGTGAGCTGTACCCAGTTTTGCTCGGCCACGTGCTCGCAGGTGAACGGCGGCACGGCGGCCAGGCCGACGGCGTTGGACGCCTCGACCAAGGCGCGTTCCAGCGGGGTGGTGGTGTCGAACAGCGCGACTACGCGGCTGTGGTCCCACAGCGCGGTGGGTAGATGCCCCGGCTCGCCGAATTGGGGCTTCTCCGCGTCGGTGCCGGCGTCGGCGTCCTCGATGGACACCGACAGGGCGCCGGCGTCCATCAATGCTTCGGACAGGGATTCGGCCTGATTCGCCTCAGCCTGCAGCGTGACCGAAATCCACATCCGTGCCTCCGTGGCGTTCAGCCGTGCTTCAGATCGCCGCGTTCGGCGAGACGATGTTCGAGATAGTGGATGCTGGTGCCGCCTTCGACGAAGCGGTTGTCGAACATCAGTTCCTGGTGCAGCGGCACGTTGGTCTTGATGCCTTCGACCACCATCTCCGACAGCGCAATGCGCATGCGGCGGATGGCCTGCTCGCGCGTGTCACCGTAGGTGATGAGCTTGCCGATCATCGAGTCGTAGTGCGGCGGGATGGTGTAACCGCTGTACACGTGCGAATCGACGCGCACGCCGGGGCCACCCGGCATGTGCCAGTTGGTGACCTTGCCGGGGCTGGGGGTGAACTTGAACGGGTCTTCGGCGTTGATGCGGCACTCCACGGCATGGCCGTGGAACTTGATGTCGTTCTGGCCGAACCACAGCTTCTCGCCAGCGGCGACGCGGATCTGTGCCTGCACGATGTCGATGCCGGTGATCATCTCGGTGACCGGGTGCTCGACCTGCACACGGGTGTTCATCTCGATGAAGTAGAACTCGCCGTTCTCGTACAGGAACTCGAAGGTGCCGGCGCCACGGTAGCCGATGCGACGGCAGGCTTCGGCGCAGCGCTCGCCGACCTTGTTGATCAGCTCGCGCGGGATGCCGGGAGCGGGCGCTTCTTCGATGACCTTCTGGTGGCGGCGCTGCATCGAGCAGTCGCGCTCGCCCAGATGCACGGCGTTGCCGTGCTGGTCCGCCAGCACCTGAAACTCGACGTGACGCGGATTCTCGAGGAACTTCTCCATGTACACGGTCGGGTTGCCGAAGGCCGAGCCGGCTTCGGTCTGCGTCATGGTGACGGCGTTGAGCAGCGCAGCTTCGGTATGCACCACGCGCATGCCGCGTCCACCACCGCCGCCGGCGGCCTTGATGATCACCGGATAACCGACGTCGCGCCCGATGCGCAGGATCTCGGCCGGGTCTTCCGGCAGGGCGCCTTCGGAGCCGGGTACGCAGGGTACGCCGGCGACTTTCATGGCGTCCTTGGCGGAAACCTTGTCGCCCATGAGGCGAATGGTTTCAGCGCGCGGGCCGATGAAGGAAAAGCCGGATTGTTCGACGCGCTCGGCGAAATCGGCGTTTTCCGACAGGAAGCCGTAACCGGGGTGGATGGCTTCTGCGTCGGTGACTTCCGCGGCGGCGATGATGCTAGGGATGTGCAGGTAGCTCTGGCCGGACGGTGCCGGGCCGATGCACACGGATTCGTCGGCGAGCTTGACGTATTTGGCTTCGGTGTCGGCCTCGGAATGCACGGCAACCGTGCGGATGTCGAGCTCGCGGCAGGCGCGCAGCACGCGCAGGGCGATTTCCCCGCGGTTCGCGATCAGGATCTTTTCAAACATGCGCGCGCTCAACCGATGATGAAGAGCGGTTGGCCGTATTCGACCGGCTGGCCGTTCTCGACGAGGATGGCCTTGACCACGCCGTCGGCGTCGCACTCGATTTCGTTCATCAGCTTCATGGCTTCGATCAGGCACAGGCGGGCGCCGTTGGTGACGTTGTCGCCAACCTCGACAAAGGCCTTGGCGCCGGGTGACGGCGCGCGATAGAAGGTGCCGACCATCGGCGACTTGACGACGTGACCGCTCGGCAGCGAGTCGGCGTCATCCCCGCCCGTGGAGACGGCGACGCTCGGTGCGACGGTGGCCGGTGCTGCGGGCGCGGCGACGTAGCTGACCGCCGGGGCGGCCGGCAGATGCTTGGCAATGCGAACCTTCTCTTCGCCTTCGGTGACCTCCAGCTCGGAGATGCCCGATTCCTGAACGAGGTCGATGAGTTTCTTCAGCTTGCGCAAATCCATTCTTGTCTCCGTGGGTGGCGGACGCCGCGAGGCGTTGCCAGAGGTGGTTTCAGTTTTGGTCGAGCCGCGCCAGAGCGAAATCCAGCGCAGCCATGTAGCCGTCGGCACCCAGTCCGCAGATCACGCCGACGGCGCGGTCCGAGAAATACGAATGGTGGCGGAAGGCTTCGCGCGCATGGACATTCGACAGGTGCACTTCAATATAGGGAATGCTCACCGCCGCCAGGGCATCGCGCAGCGCGACGCTGGTGTGGGTGTAAGCGGCGGGGTTGATGATGATGAAATCAATGCCTTCGGCCGCGGCGGCTTGCACGCGGTCGACGAGCTGGCCTTCGTGGTTGCTCTGGAAGGACTCGACAACAACGCCTTGAGCTTGCGCGCGCGCTTCCATCGCGGTGTGGATGTCGGAGAGCGTGGTGCGGCCGTATACCTCGGGTTCGCGCGTGCCGAGCAGGTTCAGGTTGGGGCCATGCAGGGCAAGAATGCGGCCGCGAGGAGGCGGTGCTTCCGAGGATTTCTTGCGTTTTGATTGCATCATGTCGGCGAGTTTGCCGTAGATCGATGCATTTTGTCCAGTATCCGGAGATACGCTGGATGCATCAGGAGCGCAGCAGGGACTCGATTTTGCCCTTGAGTTCAGCTTCGCTCAAGGTGCCCAGTGTGACATCGTGAACTTGTCCGTCAAGGCCGAGAATGACCGTGAACGGCAGCGCGCGTGCGGTGTTGCCGAACTCGGCGGCGAGCTTCAGCGTGTCGCTCGTACCGACGAGCAGCGGGTAGGGTACGTCGAAACGCTCCCGGAAGTCGCGCACATTGTCGGCGGAATCGATCGACAGGCCGACGAACTGCACCGGCTGGTCGGCGTAGTGGCGGCTGACGGCCGAGAATTCGGGAATTTCCTTGACGCAGGGCGGGCACCAGGTGGCCCAGAAGTTCACCACCAGCACCTTGCCTTGCCAATCCGACAGCGTGTGCGCAACGCCGTCTGCATCGGGCAGGGCGGTGGCCATGAGGGCCGGCAGTGCCGCGGCGGTGACACCTTCCGGCGTGCGCGGCTTGTTGACGACCTGGCCGGCGTAGATGCCGGCGGCGCCGGCCGCAAGGGCGGCGATAACGATCAACAGGCTGCGCAGGCTTTTCTTCATTCTTCTCTCGGCTTCTCTTCTTCTTGCAGCAGGGCCTCGATGGCGGCCACACGGGCGCGCTCGGCGCCCCGGCGTGGCGCGCGCTCGGCCACCTGCTCGTGCACCGTCAGCCGCACCGGCACTTCGTCCCACTCGAAGCTGAGGATGACTTCGGGCATGTAGTTGGTGACGCGGCGCGACTCGCGGTGCTCGTACTGCACGTCCTGGTTGAGCAGGAAGATCTCGACGTCCTTGGCGCTCTCTGGATAGAGCTCGATCTCGACCTCCGAGTAACGCCCGGCCGTGCCTTCGAGCACGCCGCCGGTGAGGTAGGGGCGGAACTCGTCGAGCATGTGCATGATCTCGACGGCCGTTTCGCGCATCGCGCGAATGCGGTCTTCCTGCTCGTCGTCCTGGTAGATGGCGTGCCAGGCGCGCAGTTCCGCTTCGATCTCGGCGTTGTTGGGCAGTGCTTCGGTTTCGGATACGCCAAGCTGCTTTGCGGCTTTGCGCTTGGCGAATCCGAAGTCGCTGATGCCGTCCTCGGCCATCAGGCGGGCAGCTAGCGCGGCGATCTCGCGCCGGATGTAGCTGCTTCGCGGCGGTAAAGGGTGGTGGCGCATGCTGGCGGCTCGGAGCTCGTCGGCGTGGATGTAGAATGCCCCGATTCTACACGGCCCTCCTGACTCGGGGCCGCTTCCGGGAGCACGAATGCACATCCACATCCTTGGCATCTGCGGCACCTTCATGGGCGGGGTTGCTCTGCTGGCGCGGGCGGCCGGGCATACCGTGACGGGCTGTGACGCCAATGTCTATCCGCCGATGAGCACTCAGCTCGAAGAGCAGGGCATTCGGCTGGTCGAGGGCTATGACGCGGCGCAGGCTGGCAACGGCGCCGATCTGTTCGTGGTCGGCAATGCGGTGTCGCGCGGCAATCCGCTGCTGGAGGAAGTTCTCGACCGGGGCTTGCCGTATGTTTCCGGGCCGCAGTGGCTGGCCGAGCACGTGCTGGCCGGGCGCTGGGTGCTGGCGGTGGCGGGCACTCACGGCAAGACCACGACCAGCTCGATGCTGGCGTGGATGCTCGAATACGGCGGCCTCAAGCCGGGATTTCTGATTGGCGGCGTGCCGGGTAACTTCGGCATTTCGGCGCGGCTGGGTGAGACGCCGTTCTTCGTGATCGAAGCCGATGAGTACGACACGGCTTTCTGCGACAAACGTTCGAAGTTTGTGCACTACCGCCCGCGCACGGCGATTCTGAACAACCTTGAATTCGACCACGCCGACATTTTTGCCGACCTGGCCGCCATCGAAACGCAGTTCCATCACCTGGTGCGCACCGTGCCGCGCAGCGGACGCATCGTGTCGAATGCCGCCGAGGCCAGTCTTGATCGCGTACTGCAGCGTGGCTGCTGGTCGGAGGTCGAGCGCTTTGGCGATGAGGCCGAGTGGAGTGTCTCGGCTCCGGATGAGCTGGCCGCCGTGTTCTCGCATGCGGGCCAGGAGGTCGGGCGCGCGAAGATGCCGATGTCGGGGAGCCACAACCGCAGCAATGCGCTGGCGGCCGTGGCGGCGGCCCGCCATGTTGGCGTGCCGGCGGCGGTGGCGATCGAGGCGCTGGAAAGTTTCTCCGGCATACGTCGTCGCATGGAGGTGCGTGGGGTCGAGCGTGGCGTAACGGTGTACGACGATTTCGCCCATCACCCGACGGCGATTGCGCTCACCGTCGAAGGGCTGCGCAAGCGCGAGCCGGGTGGGCGCGTTCTGGCCGTGCTGGAGCCGCGCTCCAACACCATGAAGCTCGGCACCATGAAGTCACGCCTGGCCGACAGCCTGTTGCTGGCCGACGAGGTGTATTGCTACGGCAAGGGGCTGGGCTGGGATGCTGCCGAGGCGCTGGCGCCGCTGGGCGGGCGTCTGGGCGGGGTGTTCGAGGATCTGGATGCACTGGTCGCCGCCGTGGTGCGCGAAGCGCGGGACGGCGACCATGTGCTGGTGATGAGCAACGGCGGTTTCGGCGGCGTGCATGGCAAGCTGCTGACCGCCTTGGCGCGCTAGCGCGCGCCGTTGTTCAGTTGCCGTTGTCGGATTTCTTGCCGGCGTCGAACTTGGCGGCTTGTTCCGCGCTGACGATCTCGAATACACGTACGACCTTCGTCACGCCACGGGTCGTGCGAGCGACTTCGGTGGCGGCCTCGGCCTCAGGCTGGGTCACGATGCCCATCAGGTAGACCGTGGCGCCTTCGGTCACGACCTTGATGTGGTTGGCGGCGAGCCTCTTGTCGTCAACCAGGCGGGCCTTGACCATCGACGTCAGCATGGCGTCGTTGCTGCGCTCGGACAGCGTGCTCAGGCCGGAGATCTGCAGCTCGTTGACCATGCCTTGCACGTTCTCGACCTGCGCGGCGATCTGCTGGGCTTCGTCGCGCATGGTGGCGTAGGGCACCTGGCCGGTCAGCAGCACGGTGCGGTTGTACGAGGTGACGCTGATGTTCACGGCGTTGCCGAAGCGGTCGCGCAGGCGGCGACGGGTGCGCCACTCGATGCCTTCGTCCTCGACCATGGCGCCGGAGGTGCGGCGATCGTTGTAGGCGACTACGGCGCCGGCAGCGCCGCCGCCGACGAGCAGCGGGGCGCAGCCCTGAACCAGCGGCAGGCTCGCGCCGGCGGCAAGTCCGAGCAGGATCCGGCGGCGGTTGAGAGCGGGGGTGTGATTCATTCTTCGACTCCTAGCAGAAGACAATCGATTCCGTCGCACAGGCAATGCAGCACCACGAGGTGCACTTCCTGAATGCGGGCCGTGCGATCGGACGGTACACAGATGTGAATATCGTTCGGGCCGAGCAGTTCGGTCATCTTGCCGCCACCCTTGCCAGTCAGAGCGATCACTCGTACTTCACGTTCATGTGCAGCATGGATGGCGTCGATGACGTTGGGTGAATTGCCGCTGGTCGAAATTGCCAGCAGCACATCGCCGGGCTGCCCAAGCGCGCGCAGTTGCTTGGAGAAGACCTGCACATAGTCGTAATCGTTCGCGATCGAGGTCAGCGTCGAGCTGTCGGTGGTCAGCGCAATGGCTGCCAGCGGCGGGCGCTCCATCTCGAAACGGTTGAGCAGTTCGGCGGCGAAATGCTGCGCGTCGGCGGCCGAGCCGCCGTTGCCGCAGGCCATGATCTTGCCGTTGGCGAGCAGGCTCTGGGTCATCGCCTCGACGGCGCCGGCAATCGGCGCGGCGAGTTGCGCCTGGGCCTGCAGCTTGACGGCGGCGCTGTCTTCGAACTGACGGGAAATACGCTTGATGAGGTCCATGATGGCGGGGCAGAAAACGCCGTAATCCGGCGGGAGTCGCAGTCTAGCACGCGTGTTGCGGCGCAGAATCGATGCTCAAAGTATGCCTCTCGGCGCAGTCGGCCTGAGCCGCGCCTTACACGCAGTTACCAAGCGCCCGCATCGAAGGCGCCGCGCAGCCAGCGCGCCGAACTGACCTCGAGCCGATCGAGCAGCACGGCGTCGAAACGCATCGCCCGGCGCGCGTGAGCCTGCCCGGCGCCGGCCAGCCACCATTGCGCAGCGTGAATGATGCGTTGTTGTTTGGTGGCTGTGATGCTGTCGCCGGCGTCGCCGAAGCGCCCCGGTGCGCGCAGCCGCACTTCGACGAACACCAGCGTGGCGCCTTCCAGGCAGATCAGGTCGACTTCGCCGCCGCGGCAACGCAGGCGCCGTTCGAGGATTCGCAGGCCCTGGCGGGTGAGCAGACGCTCGGCCAGCGCCTCGGCCTGCAGGCCGAGCGCTTGCGCGCTGGTGCCGCCGGAGCCGACAATGCCTGCCTTTCCCGTTTCGGAACGTCCGCCCATGCGCGACTCCGCGAGTTTCCTCTCCAGTACGCCGTCATTGTATGTGGTGGCCACGCCGATCGGGCACCTGTCCGATATCAGCGCGCGCGCGCTCGGCGTGCTGCGGGAGGCCGATGTGGTGGCGGCCGAGGACACGCGCCACAGTCAGCGGCTGCTCGACGCCCATGGCATCCGCGCCAATCTGCTGGCGCTGCACGAGCACAACGAGCAGACGGCGGCGACCAAACTCATCGCGTTGCTCGGCGAGGGCAAGCACGTTGCGATGATCAGCGACGCCGGCACGCCCGCCGTATCGGACCCCGGCGCGCGTGCCGTGGCGCGGGTGCTGGAAGCCGGCTTTGCGGTGGTGCCGGTGCCGGGCGCGTGCGCCGCAGTTGCTGCGTTGTCGGCGTCAGGCATGGGCGAGTGGGGCTTTCGCTTTGTCGGTTTCCTGCCGCCGAAATCGGCGGCACGCCGAACGGCCCTGCAGGCGCTGGCCGATTCGCCGGTGCCGCTGGTGGTGTATGAGTCGCCGCACCGCATCGCCGAATGTTTGGCCGATCTGGCCGAAGTGCTGGGGACCGAGCGGGAAATTGTCATTGCGCGCGAGATCACCAAGCGCCACGAGCAGATCGTGCGCATGCCGCTGGCCGATGCGTCGACTTGGCTGGCGGCCGATTCGGATCGCGGGCGCGGCGAGTTCGTGCTGGTCGTATCGGCTTGTCCGCCGGTCGAAGGCATGCCCGCCGAGGCCGAACGGGTATTGAGTGTTTTGCTGCGTGACTTGCCGCTGAAAATGGCCGCGCAGCTGGCTGCAGAGATCACCGGAGCGCCACGCAAGCTGCTGTACGCGCGGGCGCTCGAACTGAAACAGGGATTAGAATGACGTCATCAAGCAAGGCTCAGGCAGACATGCAATCCATCACCCTCGTGCGGCCCGACGACTGGCACCTGCACGTACGCGACGGCGACGCGCTGGCGGCCGTTGTCCCCCACACCGCGGAGCGCTTCGGGCGCGCCATCATCATGCCCAATCTGCGTCCGCCGGTGACTACCGCCGAGGCGGCGGTGGCCTACCGTGAGCGCATTCTTGCGGCCGTGCCGGCCGGCATGAACTTCGATCCGCTGATGACGCTGTACCTCACCGACAACATGTCGCCGGACGAGATCGATCGCGCCAAGGATTGCGGTGTGGTGGTGGCGCTCAAGCTCTATCCGGCGGGGGCGACGACCAACTCGGATTCCGGTGTGACCGACATCACCAAGGTCTACCCGGTGCTCGAGCGCATGGAGCAGCGCGGACTGGTGCTGTGTGTACATGGTGAAGTCACCGACTCCGAGATCGACGTGTTCGATCGCGAGCACGTCTTCATCGAGCGCGTGCTGACGCCGCTGGTCGAGCGTTTCCCCGGCTTGCGCGTGGTGTTCGAGCACATCACCACTTCGGCGGCGGTCGATTTCGTGCGCTCGCGAGCAAGCAATGTCGGCGCCACCATTACGCCGCACCATCTGCTGATGAACCGCAACGCGATCTTCGCTGGCGGTATTCGCCCGCATCACTACTGCCTGCCGGTGCTCAAGCGCGAGCAGCACCGCCGTGCGCTGGTCGACGCCGCGACATCGGGTGACGCGCGCTTCTTCCTCGGCACCGATTCGGCCCCGCATGCCAAGGGCGATAAAGAGTCGGCTTGCGGATGTGCCGGCTGCTATGTTGCGCATGCCGGCATCGAGCTCTATGCAGAAGTATTCGAACGCGCGGGCGCGCTCGACAAGCTGGAGGCGTTCGCCAGCCTCAATGGCCCTGCGTTTTACGGACTCGCGCCGAACCGCGAGCACATCACGCTGGTGAGGGAATCATGGACTGTTCCGCAATCGTATCCGTGGATCAACGGACAGAGCGTCGTGCCGCTGCGAGCGGGCGAGAGCATCGGCTGGACGCTGGTCCAGGCATGAAACGCCGACTGCGTCTGGCGCTGCTGGCGTTGTGCGCACTGCTGCTGGTGGCATGCGAGAACAGCGCGACTTCATACACCATGGAGAGCAATCAGCACGCCGTGATCCTGGTGCGCGAACAGCCGTATTTTTGGGACAAGGAAGTTAACCAGTACCTCATCGTGTCGCGTCTGCCGTCGTGCCAGCGCAAGGTCGCCATCCACGGCGATGCCAAGACCATGACGCCGATCGATGTCTATGAGGCCGGCTATCTAATGTGGGCCTTGCACCAGGGTGACCGCTGGTATCTCGCCAGTACCGAGCGGTGTCTCGTGCAGGATTGGGCCAACCCGACCGGCGCCCAACCAGGTCCCGCCGTCGGCCAGTTCCGCCCCGGCTCGGACAAGCCTGTATTCGTCCCGACCCGGGGCTGAGGGCGGCGTATAATCCGCCCCGGAAGTTCGCTAGGCAATCGCTGCACACCTCGTTGTGTGTGGAGGAAAGTCCGGGCCCCGCAGAGCAGGATGCCGGCTAACGGCCGGGCGCCGTGAGGCGACGGAAAGTGCAACAGAGAGCAGACCGCCGATGGCTCGGACTTCGCCGCCGCAAGGCGGCAAAGTCTTTTAAGAAGAGTGAACCGAAAGGTTCGCGCTTCGAAATGAAGAGTGGGCCGAAAGGCCCGCTGTTCAGGGCACAGGTAAGGGTGAAACGGTGCGGGGTCGAGCGTGAGCGAGGCCCCGGGCGGTGCGAAAGCGCCGCCAGGTAAGAGCTCACCGCGGGACTGGTAACAGAACCGGCACGGCAAACCCCATCCGGGGCAAGGCCAAATAGGGGAGTAATGGCGTGGCTCGCGTCGCTCCCGGGTAGGCTGCTAGAGGGTCGTGGCAACGCGGCTCCCAGAGGAATGATTGCCCGGGTTCGCCGCTCACGCGGCGGGCCTCGACAGAACCCGGCTTACCGGCGAACTTCCACACCAATTCAGCGCCACCGTCGCAACTCGCGACGGTGGCGTTTTTCATTTCTCCCCACCGTTTCGCCATTTCCTTCCAGATGTTTCGCCGCTCCTCCGGTGAGGTCTCAAGACCCGCGCCCGGAGCATTGATTTATCGGGAAATCCTGATGTTTTTAGTTGCCCGGTAAGTCCTTGTGGTGCAACGAGAATCCCCTTGTTCGCAGCTTGACCGTGGAAATTCTTTACTCTAGAGTGGCAGCAAGTGGAAAAAAGTGGGGTTCGGTGGTGATTTAGCCGAGTCCAAGTCAAAAACAGGGGGTGCGATGTTCCAGGGTGCAGCCGCGCTCAGTGTCGATGCCAAGGGCCGCATAGCGGTCCCGGCGCGTCATCGCGAGGCCCTGGTGCCGGACGGTGCGCCGCTGGTCATCACTGCGCACCCCCATCGCTGTCTTCTCGTCTACCCGCAGAACGCCTGGGAGCCGATCAGCCGTCAGATCGCCGCCATGCCTGGTCTCGATCCCCGTACCGCCACCCTCAAGCGTCTGTTCATCGGTTACGCCCAGAGTGAAACGCTCGATGGCGCCGGCCGCACGGTGATCGCGCCTTCGCTGCGTCAATGGGCGGGGCTGGACAAGCAGGTCTGGCTGGTCGGGCAGGGCTCGCATTTCGAGCTGTGGTCCGACGCCGGCTGGCAGGCGCAGCAGGAGGCGATGCAGTCGCTCGATGGCGACGGCTTGCCGCCGGGGTTCGAGAGCCTGGCGCTATGAGTGCCGAGCGGACGCACGTCACGGTCCTGCTCACTGAGGCGGTCGAAGCGCTGGAGATCAAGCCCGACGGGCTGTATGTCGACGGCACTTTCGGGCGCGGTGGTCACAGCCGGGCGATTCTCGCGCGGCTTGGCGCGAAGGGGCGCCTGGTGGCCTTTGATCGCGATCCGCGTGCGATCGCGGCGGGCGGCGAGATCGATGACGCGCGCCTGACGCTGGTGCATGCGCCGTTCAGCGAACTGGCCGAATGCCTCGACGAGCTGGGCATTGAGCGTGTTGATGGTGTGTTGCTGGATCTTGGGGTTTCGTCCCCTCAGCTCGACGAAGCCGAGCGTGGCATGAGTTTCCGGTTCGATGCGCCGCTGGACATGCGCATGGATACGACTCGCGGGCCCACGGTGGCGGACTGGCTGGCGACAGCCAGCGTCGCCGAAATCACGGAGGTGTTGAGGGACTATGGAGAAGAACGGTTTGCTCATGCGATTGCAAAGGCGATTGCAACTGCTCGGACAGGGGGGGCTGTTGCGACCACTGGACAACTTGCCGCGCTCGTGGAAAAGGCGGTCCGCACACGCGAGCCGGGGCAGCACCCGGCGACGCGCAGCTTTCAGGCTTTACGGATTTTCATCAATCAAGAGCTCGAGGAGCTGAGCCGCGTGTTGCCCGCCGCGATGGCACGTCTGGTGCCGGGCGGGCGTCTCGTGGTGATCAGCTTCCACAGCCTCGAGGATCGCATCGTGAAACGCTTCATGCGTGACGAGGCCCGGCCGGACGCCGGACCTGCGCGTTTGCCGCTGCGGGCCAGCGAACTGCCGCAGCCGCGAATGCATCTGGTCGGCAAGGCGGTCAAGCCCTCGACCGATGAGGTGCGGACGAATCCGCGCTCGCGCAGTGCCGTCATGCGTGTGGCCGAACGTACCGAGGTGGCAGCGTGATGCGCCTCGAAATTCCGCTGGTGGCACTGGTCGTGGCCAGTTCGCTTGGCGTGGTGGCGGCGCAGCATCAGTCGCGCAAGCTGCATTCCGAATACGAACGTGAGCAGGCTCGCGCGCATCAGCTTGAGGTCGAGTGGGGCCAGCTGCAGCTGGAAGTGAGCACCGTGGCTGCACTGACCCGGATCGAGCCGATCGCGCGCGAGCGTCTTGGCTTGTCCGAGCCGGCTGCCGGCCGGGTGATCGTCGTCGGAGAAGGAAAATGAACAAGCGTCGCACGGCGCGTCCGCACAACCCCTTGCTTGAGAGCAGCTTGCAGATCTGGCGCGCGCGTCTGGTGCTGGTGTTGCTGCTCGCGGGTTCGGTTGTGCTGATGGCGCGTGCGGCGTGGCTGCAAGGCTTCAATCACGAAACCCTGCAGGCCCGTGGCGAACAGCGTTTTGCGCGGGTGGTGCCGCTGCCGGCTTCGCGCGGACGCATCACCGACCGTAACGGCGACATTCTGGCGGTGAGCACCCCGGTGCGCGCGATCTGGGCGGCGCCGCGTGAAGCGCAGTTCGCGCCGGCCGACGCACGCCGTCTGGCCGGCTTGCTCGGCATGGACGCGGAGGCGCTGAACCGCCTGCTCAGCAGCGCGCGCGATCGCGTTTATCTGAACCGTCAGGTTGCGCCGGACGTCGCGCGCCGCATCGCGGAGCTGCGTCTGCCCGGCATCGGTCAGGATCAGGCCTATCAGCGCTTCTACCCCGGCGGCGAAGTGTGGGCGCACGTGCTGGGCTTCACCAACATCGACGATCGCGGCCAGGAAGGCATGGAGCTGGCCTTCGAGGACCGCCTGCGCGGCGAGCCCGGCGCGCGCCGCGTAATCCGCGACCGGCGCGGCGAGATCATCGAGGAAGTCGGCACCATTCGCGCCCCGCGTGACGGCGAAGATGTTGCGCTGTCGATCGACAAGCAGATCCAGTTCATCGCCCATACCGCGCTGCGCCAGGCCATGGCAGAGCATCAGGCGGCTGCGGGCGCGGTGGCCGTGCTCGATGTGCGCACCGGCGAGTTGCTGGCGCTGGTCAATGCGCCGACCTTCAACCCCAACAACCGCAGCACCCTGTCCGGCGCCCAGCTGCGCAACCGCGCGGTGACTGACCTGTATGAGCCGGGTTCGACGATGAAGCCCTTCATCGGCGCGCTGGCCATGGAAATGCGCCGAGTCACGCCCGAGACGTTGATCGACACCGGCGGTGGCCGCATGACCATTGGTCGCGCCACCATCAGCGATGTGCGCAACCACGGGCAGCTGACGGTCTCGCAGGTGATCGAGAAGTCGTCGAACATCGGCACCGCCCGCATCGCACTCGAGATGGACCCGCAGGACATGTGGAACATGTTCTCGTCGCTTGGTCTGGGCGTGCCGCTGGAGCTTGGTTTCCCGGGCGCCGCGGGCGGCCTGCTGCGCCCCGCAAGCAGCTGGCGGCCGATCGAGCAGGCCACCATGTCCTACGGCCACGGCTTGTCGACGACCTTGCTGCACATGGCGAGGGCGTATCTCGTCTTTGCGCGCGATGGCGATCTCCTGCCGCTGTCGCTGGTGCGTACCGATACGCCGCCCGAGGGGCGGCGCGTGTTTTCCGCCGCTACCGCGCAGACCATGCGGGCCGTCCTCGAGAAAGCGGCCGGGCCGGGCGGCACCGCGCCGCGTGCGCGCGTCACCGGCTACCGCGTGGCCGGCAAGACCGGCACCGCACACAAGGTCGAAGCCGGCCGCTACACCGACAAGTACGTGTCGTCCTTTGTCGGCTTCGCGCCGGCCTCCGATCCGCGCATCGTGGTCGCAGTGATGATTGATGAGCCGACCGCCGGCCAGCATTACGGCGGGGCGGTTGCAGCGCCGGTGTTCTCGCGCGTGACCGAAGCCAGCCTGCGTGCGCTCGGCGTCGCGCCGGATGCGCCGCTGGTGCCGTTGCATCTGGCCGAAAACGAAGTGGCTCCGCGGGGCAAGATGTGAGCGCCGCCCAACAGGCCCGCGAACTGATCGAGCGTCTGCGCGCAGGCGGCGTCATGCCGTCCGGCCTGCAGTCGGATTCACGGCGTGTTGCACCGGGCGACCTGTTTCTGGCCATGCCGGGTGCACAGGCTGATGGGCGCGACCATATCGCTGCGGCTGTCGCTGCCGGCGCGGTCGCCGTGTTGTGCGAGAGCGCCGGCAGCGGCGTGCCGAGCAATGCCGTCGTGCCGTGCATCGGTGTGAGTGATCTGCGCGGGCTGTCGGGCTTCCTCGCGCATGAGTTCTATGGCTGCCCGTCGGACGACCTGTGGGTCGCTGGCGTTACCGGCACCAACGGCAAGACTACCTCCAGCCAGTGGCTGGCACAGGCGCTCGACGCCAGTGGCACCCACTGTGGCGTGATCGGCACGCTTGGCTGGGGCGTGCAGGGCGCGCTCGAACCATTGGTGAACACCACGCCTGACGCGCTCAACGTGCACCGCATGCTGGCGCAGTTCCGCGACCAGGGGGTGCGAGCGGTGGCCATGGAAGTGTCTTCCATCGGGCTCGACCAAGGACGCGTCAACGGTGTGCGCTTTGCGGTGGCGATGTTCACCAACCTCACCCGTGACCACCTCGAATACCACGGCAACATGGACGCGTATGCCGAAGCCAAGGCTAGGCTGTTCGACCTGCCCGGCGTCGGACATGCGGTCGTCAATATTGACGATGCCTTCGGCCTGGCGCTGGCGCGCGGGCTGCTGGCGCGCGATGTGCCGGTCGTCGCTTGCACCCGGCGGGGCGCAGACATTCAGGGTGCAGACGTGCTTGCGGCGAGCGCCATCACCAGCACGCCGACCGGCTTGCGCTTCAGCGTGCATTGGCAGGGCGAGCGCGCCGACGTGGCGCTGGGCATGGTCGGTGAATTCAATGTTTCCAACGCGCTCGGGGTGGTCGGTGCCTTGCTGGCACGCGGCATCGCTTTCGACGATGCGGTGCGCGCCGTGAGCCGCCTTGTGCCGCCCGCCGGGCGCATGCAGTTGTTTGGCGGTGTTGGCGAGCCGCTGGTGTTGGTGGATTACGCACATACGCCGGACGCCCTGACCAAGGTGCTGGAGGCTGCGCGCGACACGGCTCGCGGGCGCGGCGGTCGCGTGGTGTGCGTGTTCGGTTGCGGTGGTGATCGCGATCCGGGCAAGCGCCCGCTGATGGGTGAGGTCGCCGCAAAACTGGCTGATCAGGTGTTGGTGACCAGCGACAACCCGCGCAGCGAAGACCCTGCCGCAATTGCGGCGATGGTGCTGGCAGGTTGCGGTGCTGCAGCCGAATGCGAGATGGACCGTGCGCTGGCGATTGCTCGCGCCGTGGCTGCTGCGGCTGCCGACGACGTGGTGGTGGTTGCCGGCAAGGGGCACGAGCCCTATCAGGAAGTGCGCGGAGAGCGTCTGCCGTTCTCCGATGCGGAAGAGGTGGTTGCCGCGCTGCGCGCGCGCAGCGCAACAGGAGGCGCAGACGCATGATGCGAGTGGGCGAACTGCGCGACGTACTCGGAGCGGAGCTGCGCGGCAGCGACGACGCGTATTTCGAGCAGGTTGGCAGCGATAGCCGCGCGGTTGCGCCCGGCATGTTGTTTGTGGCCTTGCGCGGAGAGCACTTTGATGCGCACGACTTCGTCGCCGATGCATTTGCGTCCGGCGCCGTTGCCGCACTGGTCGAGCGCGCTGCGCTCGATCGCCTGGCCGACCTGCCCGGGCCGCTGCTAGTGGTCGAGGACACGCGCCAGGCGCTGGGGCGGATGGCGGCGCATTGGCGCGCGCGCTTCGACATTCCGCTGATCGGCGTGACTGGCAGCAACGGCAAGACCACCGTCAAGGACATGTGCAGTTCCATCCTGCGCGCGGCTTTCGGGGACGACGCGGTGTTGTCCACGCAGGGCAATCTGAACAATGACATCGGCTTGCCGCTGACGCTGTTGCGCCTGCGCGCCGGCCACCGTGCGGCGGTGATCGAGATGGGCATGAACCAACCCGGTGAAATTGCCGGCTTGGCCGCCATCGCGCGCCCGACCGTGGCTGTCGTTACCAACGCCCAGCGTGCGCATCTGCTGGGCATGGGTTCGCTGGAGGAAGTCGCTCGCGAGAAGGGCAACATCTATCTCGCCGGCAGCGCCGACACGGTTGCCGTAATCAATGCTGACGACGCGCATGCCGACTATTGGCGCGGCATCGTGGCCGGACATCGCGTGCTGGCCTTCGGCCTGGAACGCGACGCGGATGTTCGTGGCCGTGCAGTGCTGCATGGCCTGGGTGCCCGCCTGGAACTCGAATCCTTCGCCGGCCGCGCCAACGTGGCGCTCAGCGTGCCGGGCGAGCACAACGTGCGCAATGCGCTCGGCGCTGCTGCCGCCTGCCTCGCAGCGGGCGTGGCCTTGGCAGAGGTAGTCGCCGGCCTCGAGGCATACGGCGGCACCCGCGGACGTCTGCAGCGCAAGCGCGGGCCGCGCGGGGCGGTGGTCATCGACGACAGCTACAACGCAAACCCCGATTCCGTGCGCGCCGCCATCGACGTACTGGCCGCATTGCCGGGCCGGCGCGCGCTGGTGCTGGGCGACATGGGTGAGGTCGGTGAAATCAGCGCGCAGGTGCACGACGAGGTCGGTGGCTACGCCAAGAGCAAGGGCCTTGAGGCGCTGTATGCACTTGGCGACATGAGCGCGCTGGCAGCACGCAATTTCGGTGACGGCGCGCTGCACTTCGCTACACCGGAGGCGCTGATGGCCGCGCTGTTGCCGCGCCTGGATGCCGACAGCGTGGTGCTGGTAAAGGGTTCGCGCTTCATGCGCATGGAGCGGGTGGTCGACGCGCTGCTGGCGGCCGCCAAGGGAGAAGACGATGTTGCTTGAACTCGCGCTGTGGCTCGGGCAGGACATCCGGGCATTCAACGTATTCGGCTACATCACGCTGCGTACCGTGATGGCGGCGATGACGGCGCTGGGCATCTCCTTCATCTTCGGTCCTCCGGTGATCCGCTGGCTGGCCGCCAAGAAGATCGGTCAGGCGGTGCGCGACGACGGCCCGAAATCCCACCTCACCAAGGCCGGCACGCCGACCATGGGCGGTGCGCTGATCCTGATCGCCATCGCGGTCACGACGCTGCTGTGGGGCGACCTGTCGAATCAGTACGTGTGGGTGACCTTGTTTGTCACGCTGGGCTTCGGCGCGGTGGGCTGGGTGGATGACTGGCGCAAGGTCGTGCATCGCGACCCGCGCGGCCTGCCGAGCCGCTGGAAGTATCTGTGGACCTCGCTGATCGCTCTGGCCGCCGCGCTGTACCTGGGCCTGACGGCCACCGAGCCGGCGCAGACCGAGCTGATCGTGCCCTTCTTCAAGTCGGTGGCGCTGCCGCTGGGTCTGTTCGGCTTCGTGGCCCTGTCCTACTTCGTCATCAACGGCACCAGCCACGCGGTGAACCTGACGGACGGGCTCGACGGCCTGGCCATCATGCCGACGGTGATGGTTGCCGGCGCGCTGGCGATCTTCGCCTACGTGGCCGGTCACGCCGGATTCTCCAAATACCTGGGTGTGCCCTACATTCCCGGCGCGGGTGAGCTGGCCGTGGTGTGCGGCGCGATCTGCGGCGCGGGCCTAGGCTTTCTGTGGTTCAACGCCTATCCGGCGGAAGTGTTCATGGGCGACGTCGGCGCGCTGGCGCTGGGCGCGGCGCTCGGCGTGATTGCCGTGATCGTGCGACAGGAAATCGTGCTGTTCATCATGGGTGGCCTGTTCGTGGCCGAGACCCTGTCGGTGATGCTGCAGGTGGCGTACTTCCGCATGAGCGGGGGTAAACGCATCTTCCGCATGGCGCCGCTGCATCACCACTACGAACTCAGCGGCTGGAAGGAGACGCAAGTCGTCGTGCGCTTCTGGATCATCACCATCATGCTCGTGCTGTTCGGGCTGTCGACCTTGAAACTCAGATGAAGACGCTGCGCGATACCCTCGTGCTGGTTCTGGGGATCGGCGAGACCGGTCTGGCGATGGCGCGCTGGTGCGCCCGCGCCGGTGCACGCCTGCGCGTGGCCGACAGCCGTGCCGAACCGCCGATGCGTCGCGCTCTGAGCGAAGCGGTTCCCGCGGCAAAAATACGTGTCGGTGGCTTCCCGCTGGATCTGCTCGACGGCGTCGGTGTGCTGGCGCTCAGCCCAGGCATCGATCCGCAGGATCCGATTGTCGTCGCGGCGCGTGAGCGCGGCATCGAGGTGGTCGGCGAAATGGCCTTGTTCGCCGACGCGCTGGACGCACTCGGGGAACGTGGCGCGACGCGCATCGTGGCCATCACCGGTACCAACGGCAAGACCACCACTACCGCGATGGTCGCGCATGTGCTGTGCGGCGCCGGGCTGGACGCGGTCGCTGCCGGCAACATCAGCCCTGCCGCGCTGGCGGTGCTGGTCGATCGCCTCGAGGCGCAGCAGGCCTTGCCGCAGTGCTGGGCGATCGAGTTGTCGAGCTTCCAGCTCGAGACCGTCGGCAGTTTTACCGCAGATGCCGCAGTGGTACTCAACGTCACGGACGATCACCTTGACCGCCACGGCAGCCTTGAGGCCTACGCTGCCATCAAGGCCCAGATCTACGCCGGCCGCGGCGTGCAGGTCATCAACCGCGACGATCCGCTGGTCGCCGACATGGCGCAGGCGGGCCGTCGCTGTATCGCCTTTGGGTCGGCTGCGCCACGCATCGGCGAATTCGGTCTTGTCGAGCATGACGGCGACACCTGGCTGGCATGCGGCAGCCAGCGCCTGATGCGCCAATCCGATCTGCTGATCGCCGGCCGTCACAACGCACTCAACGCACTGGCGACGCTGGCGCTTGGGAGCGCAATCGGTACGCCGATGGACGCGATGCTGGCTGCGTTGCGCAGCTTTCGCGGCTTGCCGCACCGGGTTGAACCAGTTGCGCGCCGTGCCGATGGCGTCGTGTTCTATGACGACTCCAAGGGCACCAACGTGGGCTCGACGGTTGCCGCGTTGGAAGGCCTGGGCTGCCCGGTGGTGTTGATTGCCGGCGGCGACGGCAAGGGTCAGGATTTCCGTCCGCTCGCCGAAGTGGTTGCCCGCCACGCCCGCGCCGTCGTGCTGATCGGGCGCGACGCGCCGCGCATCGCTGCGGCGCTTGAGGCGGTCGGCACGAGCAGTGAGCGCGCCACCACGCTGGAATCCGCGGTGGGCCGCGCCAATACGCTGGCGCAGCCGGGCGACGCTGTGCTGCTTTCACCGGCGTGCGCGAGTCTCGACATGTTCCGCAACTACGTGCATCGCGCAGAGGTCTTTGTGGCGGCGGTGCGCGCCCTGCCGGAAGTGGAGGCCGCATGAGCATTCTGTCCGGTCTCTTCGGTGGTGGTCACAGCGATGCCGGCCGCATCCCGGCCATGCATGCCGTGCGCCGTGTGACGCCGGGTGAGCGACACGTCGGCGAGTTCGACCCGCTGGTCGTGTGGTCCGCTGCGGCCTTGATCCTGATGGGCCTGATCATGGTGTTCTCGGCCTCCATCGCGGTGGCAGAGGGCAGCACCTTCACTGGCAATCGCGCGCATTTCTTCCTGCAGCGCCACGCCATCTTCCTGTTCATCGGCATCAGCGTTGCCGCGGTTGCCTTCCGCATTCCGATGCGGCGCTGGCAGCAGCTTGCGCCGTGGCTGTTCTTTGCCGGCGTGGTGCTGCTGGTCGTGGTGCTGTTGCCGGGCATCGGCAAATCTGTGAACGGCGCGCAGCGCTGGATCGGTTTCGGGCCGATCAACCTGCAGCCGTCGGAACTGATGAAGGTTTTCGTGGCGCTGTATGCGGCCGACTACACGGTGCGCAAGCTGCCGGTGATGGGCACCGTCCGTCAGGGCTTCTTGCCGATGGCCGGCGTGATCCTGCTGGTCGGCAGCCTGCTGCTGCTGGAGCCCGACTTCGGCGCCTTCGTCGTGATCTGCGTGGTGGCCTTCGGCGTGCTGTTCCTCGGTGGCATGAACGTGCGCTTCTTCGCCCTGCTGTTCGTGGTGGCGGTGATCGGCTTCATCGTGCTGATCTGGATGTCGCCCTACCGTCGCGACCGCGTGTTCGGCTTCATGGACCCGTGGGAAGACCCGTTCGGTCGTGGCTATCAGTTGTCGCATGCGCTGATTGCCTTCGGCCGCGGCGAATGGTTTGGGGTCGGATTGGGCGGCAGCGTCGAGAAACTCTTCTACCTGCCCGAGGCGCATACCGACTTCCTGCTTGCCGTGATTGCCGAGGAACTCGGCTTCGTCGGCGTGCTGACGGTGGTCGTGCTATTCGCGATCCTCGTGCAGCGCGCTTTCGCCATCGGGCGCGAAGCGATCAACCTCGAGCGCTACTTCGCCGGGCTTGTCGCGATGGGCATCGGTCTTTGGCTGGGCGTGCAGTCCTTCATCAACATGGGCGTGAACATGGGCCTGCTGCCGACCAAGGGGCTGACGCTGCCGCTGATGAGTTTCGGCGGCTCGGCCATTGTCGGTGGCTGCCTGTTCATCGCCATCCTGCTGCGCGTCGACTGGGAAAACCGGCAGATGCGCAAGGGGGTGAGCCCGTGAGCAAGCAACCGACCATCCTCATCATGGCCGGCGGCACCGGCGGCCACATCTATCCGGGCATCGCCGTGGCCGAAGTGCTGCGCGCACGCGGCTGGCGCATCGTCTGGCTAGGCAACCCGGACGGCATGGAAGCGCGCATCGTGCCCGAGCATGGCTACGAGACCGCGTGGATTCGCTTTGGCGCGCTGCGCGGCAAGGGCATCGTGCGCAAACTGTTGTTGCCGCTGAATCTGCTCTCCGGCTTCTGGCAGGCGCTGGGCGCACTGCGCCGCGTAAAGCCTGATGTGGTGCTCGGCATGGGCGGCTACATCAGTTTCCCGGCCGGAATGATGGCCGCGCTGATCGGCCGGCCGCTGGTCCTGCATGAACAGAACTCGGTCGCCGGCCTGGCCAACAAGGTGTTGGCAGCGGTAGCCGACCGGGTGATGACCGGCTTCCCGAATGTACTCAACAAGGCCGTCTGGGTCGGCAACCCGGTGCGCGCCGATATCGCGGCCGTCGAAGCACCGCAGACCCGCCTGGCCGGTCGCGAGGGACGCCTGCGCGTGCTGGTGGTCGGCGGCAGTCTGGGCGCGGCGGCGCTCAACTCCATCGTGCCGCAGGCGCTGGCGCGCATTCCGGAAGCGGAGCGCCCGGTGGTGACACATCAGGCCGGACGCAAGCAGTTCGACGCCTTGAAGCAGTCGTATGCCGCCGCCGGCGTGGAGGGTGAGCTGGTGGACTTCATCGACGATATGGATGTGCGCTACGGCGCGGCCGACCTGGTGATCTGCCGCGCCGGCGCCACCACGGTGGCTGAACTCGCCGCGGCCGGCGCAGCCAGCCTGCTCGTGCCCTTCCCCCACGCGGTGGATGATCACCAGACCGCCAACGCCCGATTCCTCGCCGACCGTGGCGCCGCCATGCTGCTGCCGCAAACCGAACTCGAACCCGTCAGCCTTGCCGGAATCCTGCGCGGGCTCGATCGCGGTCGCCTCGCCGATATGGCGCAGCGCGCCCGCGATCTGGCCAAGGCCGATGCGGCCGAAGTGGTTGCCGACGCGTGCGCAGCGCTCGTCAAAGGACAAGAACAATGAAGCACAAGGTCAAACGCATTCACTTCGTCGGCGTCGGTGGTGCCGGCATGAGCGGCATTGCCGAGGTTCTGGCCAACCTCGGTTTCGGCGTGACCGGCTCGGACCTGCACGACAGCGCCACGACACGTCGCCTGCGTACGCTCGGCGTGACAGTGCTGATCGGACACGATGCGGCGAACGTTGATCGTGCAGACGCCGTGGTGATCTCCACCGCCGTGGCCGGCGACAACCCTGAAGTGATCGCGGCACGTGCGCGCGGCATTCCGGTGGTGCCGCGCGCCCAGATGCTGGCCGAGCTGATGCGCCTCAAGCAGGGCATTGCGATCGCCGGCACACACGGCAAGACCACGACGACTTCGCTGGTGGCGAGCATCCTCGCCGAGGGCGCGATGGACCCGACTTTCGTCATCGGTGGTCGTCTGACCGCGGCCGGCGCCAATGCGCGCCTGGGCAAGGGTGACTTCCTGGTGGCCGAGGCCGATGAGTCGGACGCCTCCTTCCTGCTGCTCAACCCGGTGATTTCGGTGATCACGAACATCGACGCCGATCATATGGAAACCTACGGCCACGACTTCGCGCGGCTCAAGCAGGCGTTTGTCGATTTCCTGCAGCGCCTGCCGTTCTACGGCGTGGCCGTGCTGTGCGAGGACGATCCCAACGTGCGCGAGATCGCGCCGCTGGTGTCCAAGCAGATCATGCGTTTCGGCTTCTCCGAGAGCGCCAACATCCGCGCCGAGAACGTGCGCGCCGACGGTCGTCGCATGCTCTTCGACGTGGTGCGCGTGAATGGCACGACCACGCGTCTGGCCATCGAGCTGAATCTGCCGGGTCGCCACAACGTGCTTAATGCGTTGGCCGCGATCGCCGTCGCCACCGAGGTACAGGTGCCGGACGAGGCCATCGTCAAGGCGCTGGCCGAGTTCCGCGGCGTGGGCCGCCGCTTCCAGGACTACGGTGAGATCGAGCTGCCGGCCGGCGGCACCTTCACGCTGATTGACGACTACGGACATCACCCGGTCGAGATGGCGGCGACCATCGCTGCGGCGCGCGGCGCCTATCCGGGGCGCCGCCTGGTGCTGGCCTTCCAGCCGCACCGCTACACGCGTACCCGCGACTGTTTCGAGGATTTCGTGAAGGTGCTGTCGTCGGTCGACGGCCTGGTGCTGGCCGAGGTCTATGCCGCCGGCGAACAGCCCATCGTTGCTGCCGACGGGCGCAGTCTGGCGCGCGCCCTGCGCGTCGCGGGCAAGGTCGAGCCGGTCTTCGTCGAAGCCATCGAAGAGTTTCCCGACGCCATCCTGAGTGCCGTGCAGGACGGCGATGTGGTGATCACCATGGGCGCAGGCTCGGTCGGGGCAGTGCCCGGCAAGCTCGCCGAATCGAACGGAGTGAAGTCGTGAGTCAGGCGTTCGGCAAGGTCGCGGTGTTGTTTGGTGGTAGCTCGGCAGAGCGGGAAGTCTCGCTGATGTCGGGCCAGGCCGTGCTCGAAGCGCTGCGGCAGCGCGGCGTCGACGCACATGCTTTTGATCCGGCCGAGCGCGACATCTGGACGCTGCGCGACGAGGGCTTCGAACGCGCCTTCATCGCGCTGCACGGCCGTGGCGGTGAGGACGGCACGCTGCAGGGCGCGCTCGAGACCTTGAACATTCCCTACACCGGCAGCGGGGTGATGGCCTCGGCTCTGGCCATGGACAAGTGGCGGACCAAGATGGTGTGGGCGGCCTGCGGCCTGCCGACGCCGCGCTATGCGCTGCTCGAAGAACACACCGATTTTGACGCCGTAGCACGCGAGCTCGGTCTGCCGATCTTCGTCAAGCCGGCACACGAAGGTTCCAGCATGGGCGCGACCAAGGTCATGCGCGCCGAAGATCTGCGCGCCGCCTGGGAGCTGGCCGCACGCTTCGACACCCTGGTGCTGGCCGAAGAGTTCATCGACGGGGCCGAGCTGACCGTGCCCTTCCTCGGCGAGCGTGCGCTGCCGGTGATCCGCATCGAAGCGCCGGGCGGCAACTACGACTACCAGAACAAGTACTTCAGCGACGACACGCGCTACCTGTGCCCGGCCGGTTTGCCCGACACGCTGGAGGCCGAACTGCGCGCGCTGGCGCTCAAGAGCGCAGCCGTGTTGGGCTGCCGCGGATGGGGCCGCGTCGACATCATGCTCGACCGCAACCAACGCCCGTGGCTGCTCGAAATGAACACCTCGCCGGGCATGACGGGCCACTCGCTGGTGCCGATGTCGGCCCGGGCAGAGGGCGTCGAGTTCGACGAACTGTGCATGAGCATTCTGGAGGGTGCGCGACTTGGCTGATCAGCGAACCACGTCGAAGCGCAACGGCGGGCGGGGCGAAGGCGGGCTGTGGCATCGCCCGGTCGCGCTCAATCTGCTGTCCGACATGCTGCTGCTGTTCGCAGCGGCGGCTTTCGGCTGGGCGCTGGTGGCGTGGTTCCTGAGTCGTCCGTTCTTCCCCTTGCGCGAGGTCGTGGTGGTGACCCAGCCGGGGCAGGTGACCGCGGCGCAGATCGAGTACGCGGCGCGCTCGGCGATCCACGGAAACTTCTTCACCGTCGGGCTGGGCGACGTGCGCGCGTCCTTCGAGAAGCTGCCGTGGGTGCGCCGCGCAGAAGTGCGGCGACGCTGGCCCGACAAGCTGGAGCTGCGCCTGGAAGAGCACCAGCCGGTGGCCTACTGGAATCCGCTGGGCAGCGACGAAGTGCATCTGGTCAATCTGCAGGGCGAGGTCTTTGTGGCGGCCAGCAACGCACGCCTGCCGTCGTACGCTGGTCCGCAGGGCGCGGCCGGCTATCTGCACGCGCGCTACGCCGAGTTTTCAAAAGTGCTCGAGCCGCTGGGCGTGCGCATGACGCGCCTGTGGCTGTCGGCGCGCGAGGCCTGGGAGATCGAGCTCGACAACGGCATGGTCGTGCTGCTTGGCCGCGACCGCGAACGTGCGCCGGTGGCCGAACGGTTGGCCGGTTTCGTCACCAACTGGCCGGCAGCGCGCGAACAGGTCGGAATAGATATTGCGGTAGCCGACGTGCGCTACCAGCGGGGATTTGCATTGACACCTGCGGCCAAACCGCGGGACGGGAAACAGGCGCGATGAGCAAGGAATACAAGGATCTCGTGGTGGGGCTGGACATCGGCACGTCGAAGGTGACGTGTCTGGTGGCCGAGGCGCTGCCGGATGGCCAGTTCGAGGTGATCGGCATCGGCACCCAGCCGATGAGCGGCCTCAAGCGCGGCGTGGTGGTGAATATCGAGGCCACTGTCGATGCCATCTCCCGCGTGGTGCAGGAAGTCGAGTTGATGGCAGAGTGCAAGGTGCACGACGTCTTCACCGGCATCGCCGGCAGCCACATCAAGAGCTTCAACTCCAGCGGCACCGTGGCCATCAAGGACAAGGAAGTGACCGCGATGGACGTCGAGCGCGTCATCGAGGTCGCCCGTGCGATGCCGATTCCGGCCGAGCAGCAGGTGCTCGACATCCTGACCCAGGAATTCATCATCGATGGCCAGGGCGGCGTGCGTGTGCCGATCGGCATGAGCGGTGTGCGCCTGGAAGTGAAGGTGCATATCGCCACCGGCGCAGTGTCGGCCGCGCAGAACGTCATCAAGTGCGTACGTCGCTGCGGCCTGGAAGTGGTCGGCCTGATCCTGCAGCCGCTGGCGTCGAGCTATGCGGTGCTCACTGAAGACGAGAAGGAACTTGGCGTTTGCCTGATCGACATCGGCGGCGGCACCACAGACATCGCCGTGTTCACGCAGGGCGCCATTCGCCACACCGCCGTGTTGCCGGTGGCTGGTGACCAGATCACCAACGACATTGCGATGGCCCTGCGCACGCCGACCTCGGAAGCCGAGGACCTGAAGCGCCACTACGGCATCGCCATGCACGCCATGGCCGACCCGGAGCAGATGATCGAGGTGCCGGGAGTGGGCGACCGCTCGCCGCGCCCGTTGTCGCGTCAGCGTCTGGCCGACGTCATCGAGCCGCGCGTATCCGAACTGTTCGAGCTGGTGCAGGCCGAGCTGCGTCGCAGCGGCTACGAAGAGTTGCTGTCGTCCGGCGTGGTGCTGACCGGCGGCGCGGCGGTCATGCCGGGCATGGTCGAGCTCGCCGAGGAAGTGTTCAACCTGCCGGCGCGCGCGGGTGCGCCGCAGTACGACGGCGCCCTGGCGGACGTGGTGTGCAAGCCCCATTTCGCGACGGCGATGGGCCTCGTTATGGAGGGCATGTCGCAGCGTCGCAAGGGCATGCTCGGACGCGATGCGCGCAACCTGCGGCAGTGGTTCGGGCGGGTCAAATCGTGGCTGGAGCGCAATTTCTGAAAATGACGCTGAAGACACACAATTTTTCGGAAAATCGCCTGTAAAAACAGGCTATTTAGTTATAGACTGCAAAATGCTTACTAAATGGCGGGTGTGCCATCAGTAGGCGGGTTAAAGGAGGCTGGCAATGACGTTCGAAATCGTTGAGAAGGACCAGGCCAATACCGTGATCAAGGTCATCGGTGTCGGCGGTGCAGGCGGAAATGCAGTGGATCACATGATCCGCGAGGGCGTGCAGGGCGTGGATTTCGTCGCGGCGAATACCGACGCGCAGGCGCTCAAGCGTTGCCTGGCAACGCACAAGGTGCAGCTCGGCACGACCGGCCTCGGCGCCGGTTCCAAGCCGGAAGCCGGGCGCGTGGCAGCGCAGGAATCGCGCGACGCCATCGCCGCAGCGCTGGAAGGCGCTCACATGTGCTTCATCACCGGCGGCATGGGTGGTGGCACGGGTACCGGTGCCGCTCCGGTGGTCGCCGAGATCGCCAAGGAAATGGGCATTCTGTGCGTCGGCGTGGTGACCAAGCCCTTCGACTTCGAGAACCGTCTGCGTGTGGCGGAAAGCGGTGTCGACGAGTTGTCGCGCCATGTCGATTCGCTGATCGTCGTGCTCAACGACAAGCTGCTCGATGTGTTCGGTGACGATGCCGGCTTCGAGGACTGCTTCCGTTCGGCCGACAACGTGCTGAAGAACGCCGTCGGCGGCATTGCCGAAATCATCAACGTGCCGGGTCTGGTTAACGTCGATTTTCAGGACGTGCGCACCGCCATGGGCGAGATGGGCCGCGCCATGATGGGCTCGGCCGAATCCTCCGGCCTGGACCGCGCGCGCATCGCCGCCGAGCAGGCTGCGGTGAGCCCGTTGCTGGAAGGCACCGAGCTGTCCGGCGCACGCTGCGTGCTGATCAACATCACGGCTGCCCGCGGTTCGCTGAAGATGGCCGAAGTCCGCGATGCGGTGAAGACCGTTCAGGCCTTTGCCGCACCGGAAGCCTTCGTCAAGTACGGCACGGTGTTCGACGACGCGATGGAAGACCGCGTGCGTGTCACCGTTGTCGCGACGGGCCTCGGCTCGCAGGGCGCCGCGCGTCAGCCGGTGATGGAAGTGGTGCGCGGCACCGGCACCTACGGTGACGGCGGCTATGCGCAGGATTCGGACGTGCCGGCAGTGATGCGCAACAACCGCCGCACCACGGTTGAGGCCATGAGCACCAATGGCATGGGTACCTACGACATTCCGGCCTTCCTGCGCCGTCAGGCCGACTGATCCGCTGCGTCCCAAGGGCGCACGCCGTGCAGACCTCCGCCTCCGGTCTGCGCGACGTGCGCTTTTTCCTTTTCGGAACATTGCAGTTGTGTGACGTGTCTGACCACGAAAGGTAGAATTGAGGCCTTCATGAGGAACGTCCGATGATCCGACAGCGCACGCTCAAATCCGTCGTTACCGCCACTGGCGTCGGCCTGCACGGCGGGCGCAAAGTGACGATGACGCTGCGCCCGGCTGCGCCCGATACCGGCATCGTCTTTCACCGCGTCGATCTCGATCCGGTCGTCACGCTGCCGGCCGACCCGTACTCGGTGTGCGACACGCGCATGTGCTCGGGACTGCAGCAGGGCGAAGCCAAGGTCGGCACGGTCGAACACCTGATGTCGGCGCTCGCCGGTCTGGGCGTCGACAACGCGCATGTGGATATCGACGCACCTGAAATCCCCATCCTGGACGGCAGTTCCAGCCCCTTTGTGTTCCTGCTGCGTTCCGCCGGAATCGAGGAGCAGTCCGCCGCCAAGAAATTCATTCGCGTGACGAAGGCGGTCGAGTTCCGTGACGGCGACAAGTGGGTCAAGCTGGAGCCGCATGACGGTTTCCGGCTGGATTTCTCCATCGTCTTCAACCACCCGGCCATCGACGGCACGGCCACCCGCGTATTGGTCGATTTTGCTGAGCACTCTTACGAACGTGACGTAGCGCGTGCGCGCACCTTCGGGTTCATGCAGGACGTGGAGTTCATGCGCTCGAACGGTCTGGCGCTGGGCGGCAGCCTGGCCAACGCCATCGTGCTTGACGAGTATCGGGTGCTTAATTCCGAGGGGCTTCGTTACGCCGACGAGTTCGTCAAGCACAAGGTGCTCGATGCCATCGGCGACCTCTACCTGTGCGGTCATCCGCTGCTGGCAGCGTATTCGGCGCACAAGTCCGGTCACGCGATGAACAACGAAGTGCTGCGCGCCTTGCTTGAGGACGAGACGGCTTGGGAGTACGCCAGCTTTGACGAAGCGGCCGGCGCACCGCAGTCGGTCAGTCGTCAGTTCGCGGCCGAGCCGGCGTTGGTCTAAGCCGGCGTGTTTGCTATCCGACTGCTCGCCCTGGCCGCGCTGCTGGCAATCGGCGGCGCCATGGTCGCGTGGCTGTTGACCGGCAACCCGCGCTACAAGCGCGTTGCCTGGAACATCGCTCTGGGCGGCCTGCTGGCTTTGCTGGCGGTCTTGCTGATCTTCGTTGCAGAACGTCTGGTCGGGCCGCTGTAGCGCTATTTGGGGCGGCTGCGATCAAGCAGGCGCTGCAGCGACTCCCGCAATGGCGCATCTTCCGGTAGTTCCGCAATCAGCTTGCAGAGGCTGTCGCGCCCGGCTTGCCCGAGGATGCGCGCTTCACGTGGCGGGGGCGGTTCGGCCTCCACGACGATACCCACCTTGACCTGAATGGCGCTGACGATCTGGCCGCGCGCGGCGAAGCCGTTGATGAGGCTTGGCACCATCTGGCGCAATCGCGAGGCGACGCTGCCATTGCGCGCGAACACCACCATGCTGCCGTCCCGGATGTTGGCCACCGAGCATGCCGCGCCCAGTGGTTGCGGAAGCATGCCGCGCAGCGACTCCTGGGCGCGGAGCAGGGCGCGAGCGTGATCCTGCAGGCGAGACAGCGTGTCGCCAGCGCCAAGAAAGCGGTGAAGTGGATTGCTCATGCTATGGGCATGGTCGCGGCAGGCCTTCGCCACAACACGGGAGGGGGATGGCTGCATGCTACACTAGCGCCCTTGCCGAATCGACCCATCACACACTCATGATCTCCGGCCTCATCAAGAAGATTTTTGGTAGTCGCAACGACCGCCTGATCCGCCAGTATTCCAACAAAGTCCGCGCCATCAATGCCCTGGAGCCCGAGATTTCGGCCCTCTCCGACGAGGCTCTGCGCGCCAAGACCGACGAGTTCCGTGAGCGACTGGCCAATGGCGCCAAGCTTGACGACTTGCTGGTCGAGGCCTTTGCGGTGGTGCGCGAGGCCGGCAAGCGCGTGCACGGCATGCGCCACTTCGATACCCAGCTGATTGGCGGCATGGTGTTGCACGACGGACGCATCGCCGAAATGAAGACGGGTGAGGGCAAGACCCTGGTCGCGACGCTGGCTGCGTATCTGAATGCGCTGGCCGGCAAGGGCGTGCATGTGGTTACGGTGAACGACTACCTCGCCAGCCGCGACGCCGACTGGATGGGCCGCATCTACGGCTTCCTCGGCATGACCACCGGTTGCAACCTGTCGCGCATGGCGCATGTCGAGAAGCAGGCTGCGTACAACGCCGACATCACCTACGGCACGAACAACGAGTTCGGTTTCGACTACCTGCGCGACAACATGGTGTATTCGACCGTGGAGCGCGTGCAGCGCGCCCTGTCGTTCGCCATCGTCGACGAGGTCGACTCGATCCTGATCGACGAGGCACGCACCCCGCTGATCATCTCCGGCCAGGCCGAGGATCACACCGAGCTGTACCTGCGGCTGAACGATCTGCCGCGCCAGCTCAGCGAGCAGAAGGGCGAAGGCGATGACATCACCGAGCCGGGCGACTACACGCTGGATCTGAAGGCTCGCCAGGTTCTGCTGACCGAGCAAGGGCACGAGAACGCCGAGAACATTCTGGTCAACATGGGCTTGCTGAAGGAAGGCGCGAGCCTCTACGACCCGGCCAACATCATGCTGGTGCATCACCTGTACGCCGCACTGCGCGCGCACACGATGTTCCACAAGGATCAGCATTACGTCGTGCAGGATGGTGAAGTCATCATCGTCGACGAGTTCACCGGCCGCCTGATGCCGGGCCGCCGCTGGTCTGACGGGCTGCATCAGGCCGTCGAGGCCAAGGAAGGTGCCAAGATCCAGGCCGAGAACCAGACGCTGGCGTCGATCACCTTCCAGAACTACTTCCGCATGTACGGCAAACTCGCCGGCATGACCGGTACGGCCGATACCGAGGCCTACGAATTCCACCAGATCTACACTCTGGAAACGGTGCTCGTGCCGACCAATCGTCCGATGCTGCGCAAGGACGAGAACGACAAGGTTTACCGCACGGCCAAGGAGAAGTGGGACGCCGTGGTGCAGGACATCCGCGACTGCGTCTCGCGGGGTCAGCCGGTGCTGGTGGGCACGACGTCCATCGAGGTCAACGAATTCCTGTCCGACATGCTCAAGCGCGAGAAGATCGCGCACCAGGTGCTCAACGCCAAGCAGCATGACAGCGAGGCCAACATCGTTGCGCAGGCCGGTCGTCCGGGCGTGGTCACGATCGCCACCAACATGGCCGGTCGCGGTACCGACATCGTGCTTGGCGGCAACATCGAGCGCGAACTGGAAGCCGTGCGCACGGACGAAAGTCTGGACGCCGCCGCCAAGGAAGCCAAGCTGGCCGCGATGCGCGCCGACTGGCAGCAGGTGCACGACGCCGTGATCGCGGCCGGTGGCCTGCACATCATCGGCACCGAGCGGCATGAGTCGCGCCGCATCGACAACCAGCTGCGTGGCCGTTCGGGCCGTCAGGGTGACCCGGGTTCGAGCCGGTTCTACCTGTCGCTCGATGACCCGCTGATGAAGATCTTCGCTGGCGACCGCCTCAACACCATCATGGTGCGTCTGAAGATGCCCGAAGGTGAGGCCATCGAGCACGGCATGGTCACGCGTTCGCTCGAATCCGCTCAGCGCAAGGTCGAACAACGCAACTTCGACATCCGCAAACAGCTGCTCGAGTACGACGACGTCGCCAACGATCAGCGCAAGGTCATCTACGAGCAGCGCAATGAACTGCTCGCCAACGAAGACATTTCCGAAACCATCACCGCCATGCGTCAGGGCGTGATGGCCGATACGTTGCGCATTTACGTGCCGAACGACAGTGTCGAAGAGCAGTGGGACATTTCTGCGCTCGAGACGGCGCTGGCGGCGGAGTTCCAGCTCAAGCTGCCCGTCGGCGAATGGCTCAAGGCTGAGCCTGAGCTCGACGACGAGACGATGCTCGCGCGCATCGTGGAGGCTGCCGACAAGGCTTATGTTGAAAAGGTCGCCATCGTCGATCCGGCCGCCTGGCATCAGTTCGAGCGCAACGTGATGCTGCAGAGCCTCGACAATCACTGGCGCGACCACCTCTCGGCGCTCGACCAGCTGCGTCAGGGCATCCACCTGCGCGGCTATGCGCAGAAGAACCCCAAGCAGGAATACAAGCGCGAGTCCTTCGAGTTGTTCGAGGCGCTGCTCGACACCGTGCGTCTGGATGTCACCAAGATCCTGATGACGGTGCAGGTACGCACCCGCGAGGCGCTGGAAGAGGCCGAGAAGCCGGCCGAGGTCGAGAACGTGCAATATCGCCATCCCGGCTCGGAAGATGCTGCGGGCACGACCGATGCCGAGGCCGAGCAGGGTGGTCCGCGCGTAGGCCGCAACGAGCCGTGCCCCTGCGGCTCGGGCAAGAAGTACAAGCATTGCCACGGCAAGCTGGCCTGAAGCGATACGACGCTCCCGAAAAAGCCCGCGCAAGCGGGCTTTTTCGTTTGGGGCGCCGGCTGTCTGCGGACGCCTTGAAGTAAACTGTGGCAGTTTGCGGCGCCCGGCGCCGTCCCCGCTGAATCCAAGGAGCTGCGTCAATGCCCGTGAATCTGGTCCCCCTTTCGTCCGACTCCCTCAAGCCGATTGATGGCGTGCAACTCGGTATTGCGCAGGCCGGCATCCGCAAGGCCGGGCGACGCGACCTGACTCTCATCGAGTTGGCGGAAGGCAGCCGGGTCGCGGGGGTATTCACGCAGAACCGCTTCTGCGCCGCGCCGGTGCAGCTGTGTCGCGCGCATCTGCGTAGTCCGAACGTCCGCGCACTGGTCATCAATACCGGCATCGCCAATGCCGGGACGGGCGAGCAGGGCATGCAGGCCGCGCTGACCACCTGCGAGGCGGTTGCGCAGTTGCTCGAGATCGCGCCGACCCAGGTGTTGCCGTTCTCGACCGGCGTGATCCTCGAACAGTTGCCGGTCGAGCGCCTCGTCGCCGGCCTGCCGGCCGCGCGCGCGGACCTGCGTGCCGAGGGCTGGCTGGACGCTGCCCACGCCATCATGACCACCGACACCATGGCCAAGGCCGCGTCGCGCACCGTCGAGATCGACGGCCGCAGGATCACGCTGACCGGCATGAGCAAGGGCGCCGGCATGATCAAGCCGAACATGGCGACCTTGCTCGGCTACGTCGCCACCGATGCCAATGTGTCGCAATCGCTGCTCGAGCAGCTGGTCGTGGATGCGGCCGATCAGTCGTTCAACAGCATCACCATCGACGGCGATACCTCGACGAACGACTCCTTCATCCTGATCGCCACCGGCAAGGCCGAAAACCCCGAGATCACCGACGCCGCATCGCCGGCCTACAGCGCGTTGCGTGAGGCGGTGGTCGGCATTTCGGTCGAACTGGCACAGGCCATCGTGCGTGACGGTGAAGGCGCGACCAAGTTCATCGCGATCATCGTCGAGGGCGGCAAGGATCGTGAGGAATGCCGCAAGATCGCGTATGCGATCGGGCATTCGCCGCTGGTGAAGACCGCTTTCTTCGCGTCCGACCCCAACCTGGGCCGCATTCTGGCTGCCATCGGTTACGCCGGCATCGATGATCTGGATGTTGCAGCGCTCAGCGTGAGGCTGGAGAGCGGCGGCGAATCGGTGCTGGTGGCCGAACACGGTGGCCGTGCCGCGGGCTACCGCGAGGAGGACGGCGCGCGCGTGATGAAGCGCGACGAGATCACGGTGCGCGTCGCGCTGGCGCGTGGCGAGGCGAATGCGACGGTGTGGACCTGCGATTTTTCGTACGACTACGTCAAGATCAATGCCGAGTATCGCAGCTGAGCGGCACCCGGAAAGAGCAAAACGGCCCGCCGGTTCCGGCGGGCCGTTTTGCTTCGTGTCGCAGATTCAGCGGTCGATCTTGGTCATCTTCGAGCCTTCGAAGGTCAGGTTGTACATCAAACCCTTGTTCGAGAAGATGAAGCCGATGATGGGTTGCTGCGCGGTTTCGGTGTCGATCGCGCCGCCCGCCCCCAGCGTAGCCAGCGCAACGCTGCCGTCCACACCGGCTTTCCAGCCTTCGCTGCTGCGAAATCCATCTAGTGCGGCCTGCGTCATGAACAGCACGATCTGCGAGCGCTTCTGCGCGCCAAGCTGAAAGCCGATGGAGGCCGACGCAAGGTTGTAATAGCCGACCGTTTCGCCGTTGATCAGCAGCGCACCCTCGCCGTACTCGCCGCCGATGCCCATGCCGGCCTTGATCACGTCCGGGAACACCAGCACGCCTACCGCTTTCTGCGACAGCTCGTAGCCCGCACTGGTGGCTTCGCGGAATTCCGTCAGCGCCTGGCGTACCTCCGCGTCGATCTGTTCCTTTGATGCCGCATTTGCCGTGACGGTGGCAAATAAGAGCAGGCTTGCAAGCAGCAGTCTCATCTCAGGTCTCCTTGGTGTGCGGTCGTGTCTCTGGATACTAGACCACTGCATCGATCCCTGGGGTGAACAAGAAACGGCGCCCGCGGGCGCCGTTGAAGAATCACCGGAGACCGTGCCTCAGGCTTCGATGCGCTTGTCGCGTTCGATGATGGCGTAGGCCGAGTGGTTGTGGATCGACTCGAAATTCTCGGACTCCAGCGCGTAGGCGACGATGCGCGGCTCGGCGTTAAGCTGGCCGGCGACGTCGCGAACCATGTCCTCGACGAACTTCGGGTTGTCGTAGGCGCGTTCGGTGACGTACTTCTCGTCCGGGCGCTTGAGCAGCGCGTAGACCTCGCAGGACGCCTGCTTCTCGACCAGCTCGACGATCTCCTCGATCCACAGGTGGTCGGCCAGCGTGGCCTTGACGGTGACGTGCGATCGCTGGTTGTGCGCGCCGTAGTCGGAAATCTTCTTCGAGCACGGGCACAGGCTGGTTACCGGCACCACGACCTTCATCGTGAACTCGTATGCCCCGCCCGCGCGGATCTCGCCGACGAAGGTGACCTCGTAATCCATCATGCTCTGCACGCCGGAAATCGGGGCAGTCTTGTTGATGAAGTACGGGAAGGTCATCTCGACATGGCCGGTCTCCGCTTCGAGGCGGGTGACCATCTCGCGCAACATGGGTTCGAAGGATTCGACCGAGATCTCGCGTTCGGAGCCGTTGAGCAGCTCGACAAAGCGCGACATGTGGGTGCCCTTGAAGTTGTGCGGCAGGCCCACGTACATGTTGAATACGGCAACGGTGTGCTGCACGCCGCCCTTCTTGTCGAGCACCTTCACCGGGTGACGGATGGATTTGATCCCGACCTTGTTGATCGCGAGCTGACGGCTGTCCTGCGAACTCTGGACGTCCGGAATGGTGTGAAGGTCTTGGGGGTTCATCTTGGAACTCTGGTGGGGGAGCAAGGCGCGGATCGTAGCAAATCCGACAAAAACGCTCAACTATTGGCTTGATTCGCTTTGTCAATCGCCGCAACGATGCCGGCGGCGTCCAGACCGAGGGGGGCGAGCAACTGAGCTTGCTCGCCGTGGTCTTCGAAACGGTCGGGCAGGCCCAGGCGCAGCATGCGCGGACGCTTTGCAAGCGCATCGAGCACGCGCGAGACTTCGCCGCCCGCGCCGCCGATCACGGTGTTCTCTTCGACGCTGACGATCAGGTCGTGGCTGGTCGCCATTTTACGGATGCAGTCCTCATCCAGCGGCTTGGCAAAGCGCATGTTCACCACCGTGGCGTCGATCTGTTCACCGGCGACCAGCGCCGGCGCGAGCATGGAGCCGAAGGCCAGAATGGCGACCTTGCTGCCGCTGCGCCGCACTTCGGCCTTGCCTAGCGGGAGCGCGCTCATCTGCGCTTCCGGCGTCACGCCCATGCCACCGCCGCGCGGGTAGCGCACTGCGCTGGGGCCGTTGTGGCAATACGCGGTGTACAACATCTGGCGGCATTCGTTTTCGTCGCTCGGCGTCATCACCAGCATGTTGGGGATGCACAGCAGATACGACAGATCAAAGGCGCCATGGTGGGTCGCGCCGTCGGCGCCGACCAGGCCCGCGCGGTCGATGGCGAACACCACTGGCAGGTTCTGCAGCGCCACGTCGTGAATGAGTTGATCGTAGGCGCGTTGCAGGAAGGTGGAGTAGATCGCCACCACCGGCTTGAGGCCTTCACAGGCCAGCCCCGCGGCGAAGGTCACGGCGTGCTGCTCGGCGATACCGACATCGTGATAGCGCTTCGGGTATTCCTCGGCGAAACGTACGAGGCCCGAGCCCTCGCGCATGGCTGGGGTGACCGCTACCAGGCGCTCGTCCTGCGCCGCCATGTCGCACAGCCAGTCGCCAAAGACCTTGGTGTAGGTCAGCTTGCCGCTGCCCTTGCTGGCCGGGATGCCGGCGGAAGGCTCGAACTGAGATACGCCGTGGTACAGGATGGGGTCGGCCTCGGCCAGCTTGTAGCCCTGGCCCTTGCGCGTGACGACGTGCAGGAACTGCAGGCCCGGCAGCTTGCGCAGGTTCTGCAGCATCGGGATCAGCGCGTCGAGGTCGTGCCCGTCGATCGGGCCGTAGTAGTGAAAGCCGAATTCCTCGAACAGCGTGCCCGGCGTCACCAGCCCGATGACGTGCTCTTCGACGCGGCGCGCGAACTGCAGCACCGGCGGGGCGATCGACAAGACCCGCTCGCCGGCCTTGCGGGCGGCGTTGTAGGTGCGCCCCGACAACATGCGGGCGAGGATGCGCGTCATTGCGCCGACCGGCGGCGAGATCGACATTTCGTTGTCGTTGAGGATTACCAGCAGGTTGATGCCGTCGAGCTCGCCGCCGTTGTTGAGTGCTTCGAAAGCCATGCCTGCGCTCATCGCACCGTCGCCAATCACCGCAATGCTCTGGCGCGATTCGCCTTTGTCGCGGGCGGCCACCGCCATGCCCATGGCGGCCGAGATCGACGTCGAGGAGTGCGCCGTGCCGAAGGTGTCGTATTCGCTCTCGCAGCGGCGCGGGAATCCCGAGATGCCGCCGTGGCGGCGCAAACCGCTCATGGCTTCACGCCGGCCGGTGAGGATCTTGTGGCCATAGGTCTGATGGCCGACGTCCCACACCACCCGGTCTTCCGGTGTGTCGTAGATGTAGTGCAGCGCGATGGAGAGTTCGACGGTGCCGAGGTTGGACGACAGGTGGCCGCCGGTTTTCGATACCGATTCGATCAGGAAGGCGCGCAGTTCGTCGGCCAGAGCCGGCAGTTCGCTGCGGTCGAGTTCACGCAGGTCGGCCGGGGAGTCGATACGTTCGAGCAGGGGATAGGGGGACATGATGTCGGCCGTGAATCGGGTCAGAACTTGCGGTGAACGATGAAATCGGCGAGCTCGCGCAAACGGCGCGCCGCATCGCCGAGGGGCGTGAGAGTGTCATGCGCTTCATGCAGCAGGCCGTCGGCTAGGGCGCGCGCCTCGCTCATGCCGAGCAGTGAAACATAGGTCGGTTTGTCGTGTTGGGCATCTTTGCCGGCGGTCTTGCCCAGCGTGGCGGTGTCGGATTCTGCGTCAAGGATGTCGTCGACCACTTGAAACAGCAGGCCGATCAGCTTGCCATAGCGGTCGAGCCGATCGAGCGCGTCGGGCGTGGTGGCGCCGCACATCGCGCCGAGCATGACCGAGGCGCGGATCAGTGCGCCGGTCTTGTGGATGTGCATGTATTCCAGTTCTTCGCGCGTCAGCTCCTTGCCCACCGCGGCGAGGTCAATCGCCTGCCCGCCGGCCATGCCGCGCGAGCCTGAAGCGCGGGCCAGCTGCGCCAGCATGTCGATGCGGATGGCGGCGTCCACGCCGGGCAGTGATTCGGTCAGGCACTGGAAAGCCAGCGTCTGCAGCGCGTCGCCGGTGAGCAGCGCGGTGGCTTCGCCGAATTCGATGTGCACGGTGGGCTTGCCGCGGCGCAGCACGTCGTTGTCCATGCACGGCAGGTCGTCATGCACCAGCGAATAGGCGTGGATCAGTTCCACCGCACAGGCGGCTGAGTCAACGGCTTCGGCTTCGGCACCGGCCAGCTCGCCTGCGGCGTGAGCCAGCAGCGCGCGCACGCGCTTGCCGCCACCGAGTGCTGCGTAGCGCATGGCGGCGTGCAGTTCGCCGGGCGCCAGTTCGGCCGCCGGCAGACAGGCGTCAAGTGCGCTCTCGGTGCGACGCTGGATGTCCGCCATCCAGCCGGTGAAGTCGTGCGTGCTCAAGCCTTGTTCTCCGACGCGATGTCGCTTAGTTGCTCACCCTCCAGCTGTCGGACGCGCTGCTCGGCATCGCGCAAGGTGCCCTGGCAGTAGCGCAGCAGGCCGACGCCGCGCTGGTAATGATCGAGCGCCTGTTCGAGGCTGATCTGCCCGGTTTCCATGGCGCGCACGATGTCCTCAAGCTCGGTGACGGCGGCCTCGAAGGACTTGGGGGATGCGGCGGATTTGGTCATGGCTGCGCAGATGGAGAAAAGTCCCTGAAAATAACCGATGGCACAACTGGCGGTCAAACGCCTTTTTGCCTAGAATTGCCGGTCCTTTTCCGCCGAATTTCTTTGGTTCTCGCTTTGGGGGGTTCGGGCATGTCCGACATCGCTTCCAGGACGCTGCTGGCACCGGGAGTTTCACAACTTCCGGTTTCGACGTATTTCGATGAGCAGGTTTTCGAGCAGGAGTTGAAGCTTCTCTTCGATGCCGGACCGGGCTATGTCGGCCACGAGTTGATGGTACCCGAAGTCGGAAACTACCGTTCCCTCGAATGGCTGGATCATTCCGCCTTGCTGTTCAATACGGCAGACGGCATCCATCGCATGTCCAACGTGTGTCGCCACCGCCAGGCCATCATGCTCGAGGGCAGCGGCTCGGCCGAGCGCGTGGTGTGTCCCGTTCATCGCTGGACCTACGACAACACCGGCGTCTTGCAAGGTGCTCCGCACTTCCCGCAGAACCCCTGCCTGAACCTGCGGCGTGAGCCGCTGGAGCGCTGGAACGGCCTGTTGTTCAAGGGGCCGCGTTCGGTCACGGCCGATCTGGCCGACATGCAGGTGGCGCCCGAGTTCGACTTTTCCGGCTACAAGCTCGATCGGGTGGAAATCCACGAGTGCAATTACAACTGGAAGACCTTCATCGAGGTCTATCTGGAGGACTACCACGTCGCGCCGTTCCACCCGGGGCTGGGCAGTTTTGTCACTTGCGATGACCTGACCTGGCAGTTTGGCGACTGGTATTCGGTGCAGCGCGTCGGCATCACCTCGCTGGCCAAACCCGGTACTTCCACCTACGCGCGCTGGCACGACGCCGTGAAGATGATCTACGGCGACCAGCAACCGCCGCACGGCGCACTGTGGCTGACCTACTTCCCGAACGTGATGGTCGAGTGGTATCCGCACGTACTGGTGGTCAGCTCGCTGATTCCGCGCGACGTGAACAAGACCACCAACGTGGTTGAGTTCTACTACCCGGAAGAGATCATGGAGTTCGAGCGCGACTTCGTCGAAGCCGAGCAGGCCGCCTACATGGAAACTGCCATCGAGGACGACGAGATCGCCGAGCGCATGGATCGCGGCCGCCTCGCGTTGTACCGCGAGGGCCGCAACGAGGTCGGGCCCTACCAATCACCGATGGAAGACGGCATGCAGCACTTCCATGAGTTCTATCGTCGCGTGATGGGTGCTGCTCGCTGAGGCGCATGCGAGCCACAATCAACACGGCCGCCATGGGCGGCCTTTTTCATTGCTGCCGAACATGCCTGGATGTTTCGGGATACATTCCGGATTCATAACGAGAGGGGTGTTCGGTGGAGCGTGAGTTGAGCAGGCAGGCCGCCAACAACATGCTGGTGGTGGGTGTCCTCCAGGGGCTGATGCTGCTGTGGCTGTGGAAATCCGGAGAGTGGAAGAGCTGGCCTGCGACCAGCCCGGCAGCCTTCGGGGCCTTGCTGTGGCCGGCGCTGATCACGCCGCTGGCGTGGTACTTGTCGGAGAACGCGGGAGCCTCATTGCGCTTCCGTCTGTGGATGATGGTTGTGGTCGCAAGCGGCTACGCCGCGCTGGGCGCCTACGCCGGCTGGTTGCAGGGGCCGCTCGATGCGGGGGCTGCAGTCGGATCATGGCGCAACGGGCTCGGCAGCTTTGCGCATGCATTGGCTTCGCTGGTGCTGGGCTTCGTGTCGCTCAGTCTGGTACTGCAACGCCGCAGCGGGAACTGGGACTACACCGAACTGTTCCAGCTCGCCTGGCGCAATGCCGGTCTGTGTCTGAGCGCCACGGCGCTGGCCGGGCTGTTCTGGATGGTCCTGTTCGCGGGCGCGTCACTGTTCAAGGTGATCGGTCTGGGCTTCATGCTCGACATGATCACCGAGCCGGTATTCGTGTTTCCGGTGACGGCCTTGGTGGTGGCGGAGGTGTTTGCGCAAGGGCACCAGCGTGCCGCAATGCTGGCCACCCTGCGCCGCTACTCCTTGAGCCTGATGGCGTGGCTGTTGCCGTTGTTGCTTGGATTCGGCGTGATCTGGGCAGTCGCGCTGCCCATAGTCGGCGTGACCAAGCTGTTTGCCACCGGCCATGCAGCGTTCCTCCTGTTGTGGTTCGTTGCGCTGGCGGTGCACTTTCTGAACTGTGCCTGGCAGGACGGCCGGGATGAGCTGGTGTATCCCGACGCCTTGAGCCGTGGTCTGAGCTTTGCCTGGCTGTCGCTGGTGCCGGTCGTCGTCGTCGCCGGGTGGGCGTTGTGGCTGCGCGTCGATCAGTACGGCCTGAGCGAGGCGCGCATCTGGGCCTTGTTCGTGTGGGCGCTGGCTCTGTTGTATGTCGTGGGATACGCGCTGTCGGTGCTGCGCAAGGGCGACTGGATGGCGACGGTCGGCAACACCAATATCGTGGTGGCGGGCGTGATGTGTTTGGGCCTGGCGTTGCTGGTGTCGCCGCTTGCCGATCCGCGACGGCTGGCGGTGCAGGATCAGCTTGGCCGCCTGCTGGCAGGGGAAATTGCGCCGGAGCGCTTCGACTACCGATATCTCGCGCAGGACTCGGCGCGCTGGGGTGTGCGTGCGCTGCAGTCACTCGCCGCGCTCGAAGGCGGTGAACGGGAGCGCGGCATTGCACTGTCCGCGCGCACCACGCTCGACGGCAAGAACCAGCCTCAGGGCCTGCCGGCGGTATCTGAGCAGGATCTGACGCTGGAAGCACTTCAGGCGCACATCGAGGTACTTCACGCGCCAGGCCGAAGTGCCGAGGTTCCACAAAGCCTCTACCAATGGTTGCTGACGGCCCGGCGCATGGTGGGTGTGAGCGAGCGCCCCTACTGCCTGCTCAATGTGCCATGCCTGCTATGGATGACCGACCTGAACGGAGACGGTGTTGATGAGGTCATTCTGCTTGTCGGCTTTCCGGGCAGTGACCGGACGATGCTGTCCTTGCTGCTCGCTCGACAGGGGGATGAATGGTCGGTGCCGGCCTCGTTTCACAAGCAGATGTCGCTTGATGCCTGGCGGGAAGCTGTGCGCGAAGGCGCTGTTCGGCTGCTGCCTTCAGTGTGGCCCGATGTGATGCTGGGCGACGAGCTGGTGCCGACGTACCGCATGCTCGAATAAACAGAAAGGCCGCCCGCAGGCGGCCGTTTCATTTTGCAGCGCCGGTCGATTCAGCGCTCGGTGGCCTGCAGTTCCTTGGGCAGCGCGAACACCACCTTTTCCTGCACGCCGTCGAGCGTGCGCACCGTCGCGGCGCCCAGTGCGCGTACGCGTTCGATGACGGACTTGACCAGCACTTCCGGCGCCGATGCGCCGGCCGTGATGCCGATTCGCCGCTTGCCTTCGAGCCAGTTCGGGTCAATGGCTTCGGCGTTTTCCACCAGCCAGGCCGGCACGCCGCGCAGTGCGGCGACTTCGCGCAGGCGGTTGGAGTTGGAACTGTTCGGCGAACCCACGACGAGCACCGCATCCACCTGCGGCGTCATGAACTTCACGGCGTCCTGGCGGTTCTGTGTGGCGTAGCAGATGTCGTCCTTGCGCGGTCCCTGGATGGACGGAAAACGCTCGCGCAGGGCGTCCACGATGCTGGCCGCGTCGTCCATCGATAGCGTGGTCTGCGTCACGAAAGACAGCCCCTCCGGGTTGGTGACTTTCAGCTTCGGGACGTCGTTGGCAGACTCCACGAGGTGGATGCCTCCGGCGATCTGGCCCATCGTGCCTTCCACTTCGGGGTGTCCGCGGTGACCGATCATGATGATCTCGCGCCCCAGCCCGTGCATGCGCATGACTTCGTTGTGCACCTTGGTGACCAGCGGGCAGGTGGCATCGAACACCTTCAGACCGCGGCGCTCGGCCTCGTCGCGCACGGCCTGGGAGACGCCGTGTGCGCTGAAGATGACGGTGTTGCCCGCCGGGACTTCGTCGAGCTCCTCGACGAAAATCGCACCCTTGTTGCGCAGGTCGTCGACGACGAACTTGTTATGCACGACTTCGTGGCGCACGTAGATCGGTGCGCCGAGTCGTTCGAGGGCGCGCTCGACAATCTCGATGGCACGCTCTACGCCGGCACAGAAGCCACGCGGGCTGGCGAGAAGGATTTCGCGGTCGTTCATGGGCGGGCTCGCAATGCGTTACAGCACACCGACAATGCGCACATCCACGCGGATCTGCTTGCCGGCGAGCGGGTGGTTGAAGTCGATCATGATCGCATCGTCCTCGACCTTGGTGATCAGGCCGGAGTAGCGCGAACCGTCGGGTGCGCTGAACTCCATGATGCTCATGGCTTCGACCACTTCGGTTTCCGGAAGGTGCTCGCGCTTCACGCGCTCGATCAGATCGTCGCGGCGCGCGCCGAAGGCCTGCTCGGGCTCGAGGTCGAAGCTGTGCTCGGAACCGGATTCCAGGCCGTCGAGCAGACGCTCGATCTGCGGCAGCAGTTCGCCGGCGCCCAGCTGCAGGGTGGCCGGATTGCCGTCAAAGGTGCTGATCAGCGGCTGGCCGCCGGGCAGGGCGATGCGGTAGTGCAGGGTGACGAGGCTGTCAGGTGAGACTTGCTGGTTCATTGTGCAGTTTCCTTGGTGGAGCGGTGAGGCCGGAACTGCGACCACAGCATGAGCACGACACCGATGGTGATGGCCGAGTCGGCCAGATTGAACGCCGGCCAGCCGTACTCGCCAACGTGAAAGTAGAGAAAGTCTACGACCGCGCCGTGCGCAATTCGATCGTAGATGTTGCCGACCGCGCCGCCAATGATCAGGCTGAAGGCCAGCGGCAGCGCACGCTCGGCACGGTGTTGCCACATCAGCGCAAGCAGCCAGCCGCAGATCACCACACCGAGGGTGACGAAGAACCAGCGTTGCCAGCCCGACTGATCAGCCAGAAAGCTGAAGGCCGCGCCGGGGTTGTGCACCAGGATGAGCTTGAAAAAGTCCGTCACGGTGACGACCGAGCCGGTGCCCAGCCACTGCGTCATGCACCACTTGGTGGCCTGATCCGCGATGGCGACAACAATGGCGAGCGTCAACCAGGCGGCGAATCGCAGCTTCATGCGCTGACCGTCAGGCATGCGTGCGCACCTCGGGAGCGTCGCCCAGATTGCCGTGACAACGACCGCATAGCTCAGGGTGTTCGGCAATGCTGCCGACGTCTTCGCGGTAGTGCCAGCAACGCTCGCACTTGGTGTAGACCGACGGCGCGGCGGTGATGGATTGTTCGGCCTCGGAGGCCACGCGCTCCAGCGTGACGCCGGAGGTGATCATCACGAAGCGCAGATCGTCACCCAGGCCGTTCAGCGCGTCAAAGCGCTCGCCGGCGGCGCGGATGTGGATGTTGGCCTGCAACGAGGCGCCGATGCTGCCGGCCGTGCGCAGGTCTTCGAGCACCTTCTGCGCTTCGGCGCGGGCCTCGCGGATCAGGCTCCAACCTGTGGTCAGCACCTCGCCATCAGCGATGGCCGGGATTTCATGCCAGGTGTGCAGCATCACGCTGTCGTCCGGGCCGCTGCCGATCAGCGCCTGGATCTCCTCGGCGGTGAAGGACAGGATCGGCGCCATCAGGCGCGTCACGGACTGCGTGATGTGCCACAGCGCGGTCTGTGCCGAGCGGCGCGCGAGCGAGTCCGGCTGCGTGGTGTACAGGCGGTCTTTCAGCACATCAAGGTAGAAGGCGCCGAGGTCTTCGGAGGCGTAGTGCTGCAGCGCCTGCACGATGCGGTGGAACTCGTAGTGCTCGTAATCGGCGGTGATCTGCTGCTGCAGGCCGGCCAGATGGGCCAGCGCGTAGCGGTCGATGTCGAGCAACTGATCCGGCGTCACGCCGTTCTTCGCAAAGTCGAAGTCCGAGGTGTTGGCAAGCAGGAAGCGCAGCGTGTTACGAAGGCGGCGGTAGGTCTCGACCACGCGATCGAGGATCTCCTTGGAGATCGACAGCTCGGCCGAGTAGTCCGTGGCGGCAAGCCACAGGCGCAGGATCTCGATGCCGAGCTTGTTGCCGATTTCCTGCGGTTCGATGCCGTTGCCGAGCGACTTCGACATCTTGCGGCCCTGCGCATCGACCGTGAAGCCGTGGGTGAGCAGCGCGCGATACGGCGCGCGGCCGTCGATGGCGCAACCGGTCAGCAGCGAGGAATGGAACCAGCCACGGTGCTGGTCTGAGCCTTCCAAGTACAGGTCGGCCACCGGGCCGCCGTCGTCACGCGCCAGATCGGCGTGCGAGCCGCGCAGCACGTGCCAGTGCGTACTGCCCGAATCGAACCAGACGTCGAGCGTGTCGCTGATTTTCTCGTATTGCGTTGCCTCGTCGCCAAGCAGTTCCGCGGCCTCGAGGTCGAACCAGGCGTCGATGCCGGATTGTTCGACGCGCTTGGCGACGGCTTCGATCAGCTCGACCGTGCGCGGGTGCAACTCACCCGTTGCACGATGGATGAAGAACGGAATCGGCACACCCCAATTGCGCTGGCGCGAGATGCACCAGTCGGGCCGGTTGGCGATCATCGACGCCAGACGGGCCTTGCCCCAGTCGGGGTAGAACTCGGTGTTCTCGATCGCGGCCAACGCGGATTCACGCAGGCTGGCGCCGCCGTTGGGCTTCAGATCCATGCCGACGAACCACTGCGCCGTGGCGCGGTAGATCACCGGCGTCTTGTGGCGCCAGCAATGCATGTAGCTGTGCTGCACCTTGGCGTGCGAGAGCAGGGCGCCGACTTCGGCCAGCTTCTCGGCGATGACCGGATTGGCCTTCCAGATGTGCAGGCCGCCGAACAGCGGCAGCGAGTCGGCGTACACGCCGTTGCTCTGGACAGGGCTGAGCACGTCGTCGACCGTCATGCCGTTCTTCATGCACGACTGGAAGTCATCCACACCGTAGGCTGGCGCGCTGTGCACGATGCCCGTACCGGCATCAATGCCGACGTAGTCGGCGAGGAACACCGGCGAGTCGCGGTCGTACAGCGGGTGGCGGAAGGCGATGTGTTCGAGCTTCTCGCCCACGGTGGTGGCCAGTACCTTGCCTTCACGGCCAAAGCGCTTTAACGATTCCTCTACCAGCGCCTTGGCCAGCACCACGCAGCCGGCATCGGTCTGCACCAGCGCGTAGCTGTGCTCGGGGTGGGCGTTGAGCGCCTGGTTGGCGGGAATGGTCCACGGTGTGGTGGTCCAGATCACTGCCTTTACGCTGCCGGCGGGCAGCTCACTCAGGCCGAAGGCGGCAGCAAGGCGGCCGCGCTCGCGCTCGGCGATCTCGAAGCCGACATCAACGGTCGGACTGGTGCGATCCTGATATTCCACCTCGGCTTCAGCCAGCGCCGAACCGCAGTCGAAACACCAGTTCACCGGCTTCAGGCCGCGATAGACCCAGCCCTTCTTGACCATCTCGGCGAGCGCGCGGATTTCACCCGCCTCGTTGCCGAAGTTCATGGTGAGGTAGGGGCGGTCCCAGTCGGCCAGCACGCCCAGGCGGATGAAGCCCTTCTTCTGCGTCTCGACCTGCTCGGCGGCAAAGGCGCGGGAAAGCTTGCGCACTTCGGGTGCAGGCAGGTTCTTGCCGTGCTTCTTCTCGATCTGATGCTCGATCGGCAGGCCGTGGCAATCCCAGCCCGGCACATAGGGTGCGTCGAAGCCGGCCAGCGTCTTCGCGCGCACGATGATGTCCTTGAGGATCTTGTTCACCGCATGGCCGAGGTGAATGTCACCGTTGGCGTAGGGCGGACCGTCGTGCAGGACGAACTTGGGTCGGCCCTGAGCCGTCTCGCGGATGCGCTGGTACAGGCGGCGCGCCTGCCAGTCGGCAATCCACGCGGGCTCGCGCTGCGCGAGGTTGCCGCGCATCGGGAAGGGCGTATCCGTGAGGTTGAGCGTCTTGCGGTAGTCGGCCATGTTCTTTTTTGCTGTGTCAGTCTTGAATGGGGTTGTGCGCAAACCACGCACGCGCGGCGGCTTCGTCGCGCCGGATCTGTTGTGTCAGTGCATCGAGCGAATCGTAGCGTGCCTCGTCGCGCAGTTTGTGCACAAAGTGCACCCTCAGATGGGCACCGTAACAGTCGCCTTGCCAGTCGAGCAGGTGTACTTCCAGGTTGGGTTTGTCGCCACCCACCGTCGGCCGCGAACCGAGGTTGGCAACGCCAGCGATACGCTTTTCGCCCAGGCCTTCGACCTGCACGGCAAACACGCCAGAGAGCGCCGGCTTGCTCAGGCGCAACACGATGTTGGCGGTCGGGTAACCGATGCTGCGGCCCAGCCGACGCCCCGACACCACGCGGCCGGAGATGCTGTAGGGCCTGCCCAGCAATTCGGCAGCGCGGGTCAGCGCGCCGCTGGCCAGCGCTTCGCGCACCGCCGAGCTTGATACGCGCACGGCGCCATCGGCCAGTGTGGGCATGGCTTCGACGCCAAAGCCCAGCCGTGCGCCTTCACGCTGCAGCAGGGCGAAATCGCCCTGGCGCTTGGCCCCGAAGCGGAAATCGTCGCCGATGATCAGGTGACGCACGCCAAGTCCGCGCACCAGCACGTCCTCAATGAAGCGGTCGGCATGCAGCGCGGCAAAGTCGGCATTGAAGCGGCACACATGCACGCGGTCGACGCCGTTCTCGGAGAGCTGCAGCAGCTTGTCGCGCAGCGAGGCAAGGCGCGCCGGTGCGCTCTGCGGCGAGAAATACTCGCGCGGATGCGGCTCGAAGGTCAGCACGGTGGCCGCAGCGCTGCACGCGCGGGCCTTCTTCACGAGCATTTCGAGCAGGGCCTGGTGTCCGCGGTGAACGCCGTCAAAGTTGCCGATGGTGAGCACCGAGGGTTGCGCGGCGCGCTCCGGAATCCCTCGAAGAACCTGCATAAGCGCCTGAAAAAAGCCGCAATTATACGGCATCGGGGCGGCTTGCGCGCCCCGGGGGCGGGCTTACTCTGCGCGGGCTACGGTGGTACGCCGTACCGGCGGGCTGCTGGCAAAGTACTGACGAATGCCGGATACGATGGCATCGGCCATCTTGTCCTGATAGGCGTGGTCGTTGAGGCGGCGCTCTTCGTCCGGATTGCTGATGAAGGCGGTCTCGACGAGGATGGACGGTACGTCCGGTGAGCGCAGTACGGCGAAGCCCGCCTGTTCAACCTTCGGCTTGTGCAGACGGTTGATGCCGCCGATTTGCGACAGCACGGCCGAGGCCAGCTTGAGACTGTCGTTGATCGTGGCGGTCTGCGACAGATCAAGCAGGGTGCGGGCGAGGTGCCCTTCCTGACGCGCGATGTTTACGCCGCCGATCAGATCGGCCTCGTTCTCTTTCTGCGCGAGCCAACGCGCGGCGGTACTGCTGGCGCCGCGCTCCGAAAGTACATAGACCGAGCTGCCGTTGGCTTCCGGGCGCGTGAAGGCATCGGCGTGCACCGACACGAACAGGTCGGCCTGCGCGCGCCGGGCAATGGATACCCGCTTGTACAAGGGCACGAAGTAGTCGCCGTTGCGCGTGAGCACGGCCTGCATGTTGGGTTCTGCGTCGATCTTGCTCTTGAGGCGACGTGCGATCGACAGCGTCACGTTCTTTTCATGTGAGCCACGCCGGCCGATCGCGCCGGGGTCTTCGCCGCCATGGCCAGGGTCGATGACGATGGTCAGAATGCGGTTCTCCAACGCCTCGGCAGTTTGTCCGCCGTCGCCCGTCGGAACGGTCTCGCCGCCTGCTTCGCCGGAGGCGGCAGCGAGCGGCGAGCGCTTGTGAATCAGCGCAAGAATCGGGTCGACCGGCGATTCCGGGTACAGGTCGACCACCAACCGGTGACCGTAGCTTGCGATCGGGTTGAGCGCGAAGATCTGAGGCTTGATGTCGGTTTTCAGGTCGACCACAACGCGCACCACGCCCGGCCGGTTGACGGCGGCGCGGATGCGCGAGATCAGCGGGTCGGATTCGAGGACTTTTTCGGGCAGCGACTGCAACACGCTGTTGAATTCGACGCCCTGGAGGTCGATCACCAGACGCGCCGGATTGCTCAGCATCATCTGGTTGAATTCGATGCCGGCGGGGCCTTCGAGCGTGATACGAGTGTATTCGGTGCCTGGCCACACGCGCACGGCCACCAGGCTGGTGGCGGCGGCGAAACCGACCGGGCTGACCAGCAACGCCAGCGAAGCGCCGGCGAAGCGCAGCAGCTCGCGTCGGCTGATGCCGGCCGGTGCCGTTACGGCGGGCTGGGCTGCAGGCTCGACAGCATGGTCTGGGCGCATCGTTGTCCGTTTTCCGTCAGTGCTACGACTTCAATGTCGCGGCCGGTATTGCGGACCGCGAGGCGCACTTCGATGTCTGCGCCGGCGACATACGGGGCGGCCTTGTCGGGCCACTCCACGAGACAGGCACCCTGTCCCGCAAAATACTCGTCCAGCCCCGCTTCGAGAAATTCTTCTGGCGTGCTGAAGCGATAAAAATCAAAGTGATATAAGTCTAATCTAGAAACAGTATAAGGTTCAATCAAGGTGTATGTAGGACTTTTTACCTTTCCGACATGTCCCAGCGCCCGCAGGCAGCCGCGCACCAGTGTGGTCTTGCCGGCACCGAGGTCGCCGATCAGATACACCACCAGCCCGGCCGCGAGTCCTGTCGCCAATACCGCGCCGGCTCGCTCGGTGTCCGCTTCGTCGCCCAGATGTGCAGTGAAGCGCGCGCAGCTATCATCCAGGACGTGAATATTTCCGATCATTCTGAATCCTCGGTGGAGTCCGGTGCCGCCGCGAATGCGGCGCTGGTGGCGCGCATCCGCACGTGGGGCGGCGAACTGGGTTTTGATTCGGTCGCGGTGACCGGCGTCGATCTGTCGGATGCGGAGCCCGGGCTGGCCGCCTGGCTGGCCGCGGGTTTTCACGGCGAGATGGATTATATGGCGCGGCACGGCATGAAGCGGGCGCGGCCGGCCGAGCTGCATCCCGGCACCGTGCGCGTGATCAGCGTGCGCATGAACTACTGGCCCGACGCGGCGGATGCCGAAGCCGCGCTGGCGAACCCGCAGCAAGCCTATGTCTCGCGCTATGCGTTGGGGCGGGATTATCACAAGCTGATGCGGGCGCGTCTGCAAAAGCTGGCGGATCGCATCTCGGAAGCCGTGCCTCACGGCTACCGTGTTTTCGTCGATTCCGCTCCGGTGCTGGAAGTCGAGCTGGCGGTGCGCGCCGGCCTGGGCTGGCGCGGCAAGCACACCTTGCTGCTCAACCGCGAGGCGGGCTCGGCCTTCTTCCTCGGCGAAATCTTCACTGACCTGGCGTTGCCAGTCGATGCGCCACAAACCGGCCACTGCGGAGACTGTACGGCCTGCATCACGGCCTGTCCGACCGGAGCCATTGTGGCGCCGTACTCGGTCGATGCGCGGCGCTGCATTTCCTACCTGACGATCGAGCTCAAGGGGCCCATACCCGAGCCGCTGCGGCCGATGATCGGCAATCGCATCTATGGGTGCGATGACTGCCAGCTGGTGTGTCCGTGGAATCGTTTCGCGCGTATCACCGATGAGGCCGACTTTTCACCGCGCAACCGGCTCGACGAGGTCACGCTGGTCGAGCTGTTTGCGTGGTCGGAGGCGGATTTTCGCGAGCGCACGGCCGGCAGCGCCATTCACCGCATCGGTTTCGAACGCTGGTCGCGCAATATCGCGGTCGGCCTGGGCAATGCGCCCGCCACGCCGGACGTGCTGGCGGCTCTGCAGGCCCGCGCGGACGATTCATCCGAACTGGTGCGCGAACATGTGGCGTGGGCGCTCGCGCGCCACGCGCAGGCAGGCTGAATCAGTCGGCCAGGTCCAGCCCCATCTGCCAGAAGTCGGCTTCCAGGCGGGTGGCTTCGCGGAAGATCGTCACCAGCTCCTCGAAGCGGCGCGCATCAATCCCGGCAAGGCGTTCGTCCAGCCATTCGAGCTCGGCCCGCGCCGCCTGCTGGAACTCCTCTCCTGCATACATCGCGATCCATGCTGCGTAGGGGTTGCCTTGCGTCACCGTGAAGGGCTGTGCTTGCAGCCATGCGGCGATTTCGGCGTAGCCGAGCATGCACGGCGCGAGTGCGACATGCAGGTCGAGCACGTCACCACGACTGCCAGCGTCCAGCACGTAACGCGTGTAGGCCATCGTCGCGCGCGCTTCCGGCAGGCTTGTCAGCTCGCTTTCGCTGATGCCCCATTCACGGCAATACGCAATGTGCAGGTCGAGTTCGACGTCGAGAATGGCCTTGAGCCCATCGGCGCCGCGGCGCAGATCGGCAAGGCTGCGGCTCTTGTAGGCAGCCAGCGCGAAGGCGCGGGCGAAGTGCAGCAGGAACAGGTAATCCTGTTGCAGATAGTGGCGGAAGGCGGGCGCCGGCAGCGTGCCGTCGCCGAGGCCGAGCACGAAATCGTGCTGACAATAGGCGCGCCACTCTTCAGCGCAGCGTTTTCTGAGATCGCTGAATCGGAAAGCCATGATCATTTTCTCCGCCACAAAGAAAAAAACCGCCGGTTAGGCGGTTTTCTGAAAGGGAATTTCGGGCATTCCCTCGGATGTAGTGGTCGGGGAAAGAGGATTCGAACCTCCGGCCCCTGCGTCCCGAACGCAGTGCTCTACCAGGCTGAGCTATTCCCCGACGTATCCGGCTGCAGTCAATAATTTCGCTGAACTGCAAAGGAGGGCAATTCTAGCAGCGCTTTTGTGAAAACGGAAGCCGGCAGAGTGCGGATATTTTCGACGGCCAGTTGCGCCTCCGAACGCGCTGCGTCGCGCGCTGCATCGAGCGCTCCGCAGGCGGTGATTGCGGCGAGTACGTCACCGAAAGCCTCGCGGTTGCCGTTCTCGATGGCATTGCGCACCTGCGCGGCTTGCGCCGGGGTGCCGTGCGCCATCGCCAGGATCAGCGGCAGGGTGGGTTTGCCTTCGGCAAGGTCGTCGCCGAGATGCTTGCCGGTGGTGGCTTCTTCGGAGGAATAGTCGAGTACGTCGTCGATGATCTGGAACGCCGTGCCAAGGTGCATGCCGTAGTGGCCAAGCGCGCGCTCGGTGGGTTCGTCGGCGCCGCCCAGAATGGCGCCGAGCCGCGCCGAGGCTTCGAACAGCTTGGCGGTCTTGTAGCGGATGACCTTGAGATAGGCGGCGACGTCGACGTCGGCGTTGCCGCAGTTCATCAGTTGCAGCACCTCGCCTTCGGCGATGACGTTGGTGGCTTCCGACAAGACCTCCATCACGCGCATGTTGCCGACGCCAACCATCATCTGGAAGGCGCGCGAGTAGAGAAAGTCGCCGACCAGTACCGAGGCGGCGTTGCCGAATTCTGCATTGGCGGTGTTGCGTCCGCGGCGCAGGTCGGATTCGTCTACTACGTCGTCATGCAGCAAGGTGGCGGTGTGGATGAACTCGACCACCGCGGCGAGTTCGTGGTGGGCGGTGCCGCGATAGCCGAAGGCGCCGGCGACCATCAAAACCAGAGCCGGGCGCAGGCGCTTGCCGCCGCTGCCGATGATGTACTCCGCGATTTGGCGCACGAGCACCACTTCCGAATGCAGGCGCTGGCGAATGACCTCGTCGACGGCGCGCATGTCGGCGGCGATCGGGGCGAGGAGTTGCTGGATGCTCACAGTGGGCGGCCTGCGCGGAGAAAGGGTGCGATGGTATTGGGCGCCGTCGTGCGGCGTCAAGAACGCCCGCTCTGGGGCGAGAGCAGGTCGGGGCGGTCGGTCACGATGGCGTTGACGCCCCACGAGAACAGTTGCTCTGCGCGCTGCGGATCGTTTTCGGTGTAGAGCAGCAGCCACAAGCCGGCGCGGCGAACGGAAACGACCTCTTGCTGCTGGATGTAGCATGCGTTGGCGTGCAGTGATACGGCTCCGAGGCGAGCGCAGCGCTCGGCCCAATCCGCCGGAATGGCATCGACCAGCAGGCCGCGTGGCAGTTCGGGCGCGGCGTCGCGTGCCGCGGCAAGGGCGGGCTCGGAGAACGACGAAATCAGGGGCGGCAACGTGGCTCCGTTCCAGCAGTCTCGGGCCAATACTGCAGTGCGGGCGCCGCTGTGGATGTCACAGCCGTGCGAGGGCTTGATTTCGACGTTGGCGGCCAGCCCCAGCGCGCGACATCGCCGCGCTGCGTCGATCAGGCGGGGAACGCGCGCGGTTTGGAAGTGTTCGAACCCCTTTGAGGCGTCGAGTCCCGCCAGCGTCGCATCGTCGGTTTCGGCCATGCGGCCGTGACCGTTGGTGGTGCGATCAAGCGTCTCGTCGTGAATGAGATGCGGCGTATCGTCGCGGCTGAGCATGACGTCGAACTCGGCTCCGCAGCCGAAGCGGGCAGCCACGTCGAGCGCTTCGAGCGTGTTCTCCGGCGCCAGCGTGCCACCGCATCGGTGCGCGAATACGCGCGGCCAGGGCCAATTCGCGGCGCTCATGCAAAAAGCCCGGGCAAGAATGCGCGAAGTGGCATCAAGAATGTGCCGGAGCAGCCGTAAATGTCTTCAAGAGCCAAGACGATCATCCCCATGTCACTGCGAACCCGACTGATCCTGTTGCTGTGCATGCCGCTGCTTGCGAGTTGCGACATGCTCTACGACGTCCTCGACATCCCCGATCCGCAGGCCCGCGCCGCCGCGGCCGAGGCGGAAGGGCGCGCGATCGGCGGCGGTTGCCGCCATTCCGGGCGCTCGCTTGAAGACTGCTACACCATGAATCCACAGGTGTCGAAGGCGGCGGTATTCACGGGCTGGCGCGAGATGAATGACTACATGATCGCCAACAACCTGCCTGAAGTGCCGTCGCAGATCGTGCCGCCGGGCGGGCGGGCGCCGCAGGCTCCGCTGTCGCAGGTTTCGCCGCCCTGATCTTCAGGGCGCCGGGTTCGGGCGGTCGCGGTGGATAGCGTCGATCGCCGCCTGCAAGTCGGGGCCGGGACAGAAACTCCACGCCGCCAGGTTCTCTTCCAGTTGGCGCAGCGACGTCGCGCCGATCACCGTACTGGTGGTGCTCCAGCGGTGGTACACGAAAGACAGCGCCAGCGTTGCCGGCGAAATGCCGTGCTCGCGGGCCAGTTCCACATAGGCTTCGACCGCAGGTCTTACTCCGGCCCCGGCATAGCGCCGGCCGAAGCTCGGGAAGCGCGCGATGCGAGACCCGGCAGGCGGCAGATTCAGATACTTCCCCGATAGATGCCCGAACCCCAGCGGCGAGTAGGCCAGCAGACTGACCATCTCGCGGTGACAGAGCTCGGCCAGGCCATAGTCGTACACGCGGCTGATCAGGTTGTAGACGTTCTGCACCGAGACGATGCGCGGTAGCCCGTGCTGCTCGGCCAGCCGCAGGAACTGCATGACGCCCCAAGGGTGTTCGTTGGATAGGCCGATGTGGCGGATGCGGCCTTCGGCCACCAACTCGGCGAGCGTGTCGAGTTGTTCGCGGATCGGTGTGGCGTCGTGTTCGGCCATCGGGTCGTACTGCCAGCCGCCGAACATCGGCTGGTTCCGCGCCGGCCAGTGCAGCTGGTAGAGATCGATGTAGTCGGTGCCGAGGCGCTCCAGGCTACCTTCGACGGCAGAGCGGATGTTTTCGCCATCCAGTGACAGCGGCCCGCCCCGAATCCAGCCCAGCCCGCGGTTGGGGCCGGCGGCCTTGGTCGAGATCACCAGCCGCTCGCGTTTCTGGCGCGCCAGCCACTGGCCTACGATGCGTTCGGATTGCCCGCTGGTTTCCGGGCGCGAAGGCACCGGGTACATCTCGGCGGTATCGAAGAAGTTGATGCCGGCGGCCAGCGCCCGATCGAGTTGCGCGTGGGCTTCAGCCGCGCTGTTCTGTTCGCCGAAGGTCATCGTGCCGAGGCACAGGGCAGACACTTCCAGCGGGCTGGCGCCGAGGCGGCGATACTCCATGCGGGGCTCCTCTGAAACGGCTTCCGGTCGACGCCGATTTGGCCGGGCTCCGGCCGCAACGTATCATCCGCGGACTTTCGGTGTGTTCTCCGAACACGCCCATGATCATACACACCACCCCGAGCACCTTCGATGAGCCAAGACGATCAGCCTGATAGCCCGCAGCAAGCCCTTGCCTGGGGGTTGATTGCGCTGTGCCGCGCCGGCTTCGAGAAGGAGCTGGCCGCAGAACTCGACACCTTCGCCCGCGAACTGGGCATGGAGGGTTTTGTGCGTGCCAAGGAAGGCACAGCCCACGTCGTGTTCGAGAGCCACGAGGGCGTGGCGCTGGAAGACTTGCTGCCGCACTGTGAATGGCAGTCGCTGGTGTTCGCGCGCAATCTCATGCCTTGGCTGGCGCGCGTGGATGATCTGCCCGAAGCCGACCGCGCGACGCCCATCGTTGACGCCGTGAAGCAGGCCGGCCAGCGCTTCTCGACGGTGTTGCTGGAGCACCCGGACAGTGACGCGTCGCGACCGCTGTCGGGTTTCTGCCGCCGCTTTGCCGAGCCGCTGGTCAAGCGCCTGTCCACCAAGGGCGCCATCCGCAGCAGTCGCAAGCACCTGCCCGAACTGCACGTGCTGTTCACCGACGCCACCACCGCGTGGATCGGCGCGGCCGCGCCCGGCATGGCCGCGCCGTGGCCGATGGGCATTGCGCGCCTGCGCATGCCGCACGACGCCGGTAGTCGATCGACCCTGAAGCTGGCCGAAGCCATTCTGGGCATGCTCACCGAACATGAGCGCACGGTGGCCATGCGCGCCGGCATGCGCGCCGTCGACCTCGGCGCTGCGCCCGGCGGCTGGACCTGGCAGCTCGCCTACCGCGGCCTGCGCGTGACGGCCATCGACAACGGCGCGATGGCGCCTACGGTGATGGCCACCGAAATGGTCGAGCACCTGCGTGCGGACGGCTTTACCTGGCGCCCGCAGCGTTCGGTGGACTGGCTGGTGTGCGACATGGTCGAGCAGCCCTCGCGCATTGCTTCGCTGATGGCGGAGTGGATCGCCATGGGGCGGGCGCGTCACGCCATCTTCAACCTCAAGCTGCCGATGAAGCGGCGCCTTGAGGCCGTCGAGCAGTGCCGCTCGCTGATCCACAAGCGGCTGGCCACGGTCGGGTCCTACGATCTGCGCATCAAGCACCTGTATCACGACCGCGAAGAAGTCACGGCCTACCTGACGTTGGTGCGCTGACGCGCTGCATACCCCTCGGAAGGGCTTGAGGCGAAACGGAAAGCGCTTGTCCGGGCGTGTATAATCGCGCTTTTGTTGCGCATTCGCGCCCACGCGGCTTTCGCCGACAGGACAAACACCGACCATGAGCTTCGCCGATCTCGGGCTGCTGCCCGAGCTGCAACGTGCCGTCGCCGAAACTGGCTACACCGAACCCACGCCGATCCAGCAACAGGCCATCCCCGTTGTCCTGCAAGGGCTCGACGTGATGGGTGCGGCCCAAACCGGTACCGGCAAGACTGCCGGCTTCACGCTGCCGCTGATCCAGCGGCTTGCCCGCCACGCCAGCACCTCGACCAGCCCCGCACGTCATCCGGTGCGCGCCTTGGTGCTCGCGCCCACGCGCGAACTGGCCGTGCAGGTGCACGAGTCGGTGCAGACCTACGGCAAATACATCGCGCTGCGCTCCATCTGCATTTATGGCGGCGTGGACATGCGCGCGCAGGTTGAAGAGCTGCGCAAGGGCGTCGAGATCGTCGTCGCCACGCCGGGGCGTCTGCTTGATCATGTGCAGCAGAAAACCATCCAGCTTGGCCAGGTTGAAATGCTGGTGCTCGACGAAGCCGACCGCATGCTCGACATGGGCTTCATCCCCGACATCCGGCGCATTCTCGATCTGCTGCCCGAAGCACGGCAGAGCCTGCTGTTCTCCGCCACCTTCTCGGACGAGATCAAGAAGCTCGCCGACCGCATGCTGAAGAACCCGCAGCTGGTCGAAGTCGCGCGCCGCAACATGGTGTCGGACACCATCACCCACCGTGTGCATCCGGTGTCGTCCGGGCTCAAGCGCAATCTGCTGGCCCATCTGCTGCGTCATGCGCCGGATGAGCAGGCGTTGATCTTCGTCGACACCAAGATGCTGTGCGGACGGCTCGCGCACTTTCTGGCGCGTCAGGGCATCTCGGCCGACGCCATTCACGGCGACAAGAGCCAGGGGCAGCGCACCGAAACGCTGGAAGCCTTCAAGGCCGGTACGCTGCGCGTGCTGGTAGCCACCGACGTGGCCGCCCGCGGTCTGGACGTCGACGACCTGCCGCTGGTCATCAACTTCGAGTTGCCGCATACCGCCGAAGACTACGTGCACCGCATCGGCCGCACCGGCCGTGCTGGCCGCCAGGGCAACGCCATTTCGCTGGTGTGTGCCGAAGAGAAAGGGCGACTCGCCGAGATCCAGAAGCTGATCAAGCTCGACATCCCGCAGGAAGTCGTGGCCGGCTTCGATCCCGAGCCCGATTACGACGAAGCCGGCACTCACCGGCGCAAGCATCGCGAAGCCGCGGGCGACAAACGTCCCGCAACCTCCGCGCCCGTGGCTCCGGCGGCCGCTCCGACCGCGCCGGCGCCGAAGCGTGAAAGCAGCGATAAGCGCACGAGCGGTAACCGTCGTGGTGGTAGCAAGATCGCCGCGGACGGCTTTGATTTCAGCAAACCCTACGCCGCTCCCGTGGCCGCGGGCGATGGCAGCGCTGCTGCCAATGCAGGCGACCTGCCGCGTCGCGACAAGCGCCCGGTGGCGGTGCTGCTGGGTGGTCTCGGCCGCAAATAAGGCCTCTTTCGGCGCTTTTTCGGCCGAAGGGCAGGGCGGGCGGCGCGTATTCTGGGCACTCTGAGCGGCAACCGCCGCAGCCCGGAGAACACGGCCACCGCCATGCCACCGATTGCTCCCCAACCCCCGCGCGCCGACCCGCCGCGCGAGCCCTTCGTTGCAGACTTCTCCGAAGGGCTGGAAACCGGTCTGTATCTGGCCTTGCTCGAACTCATCGACGAGGGCCTGATCATTACCGGCGACGAGACCATGATCGACGCCAATAGCGCCGCCTGCCGGCTGCTCGAGCGCGACTACCGTCAGCTCGTCGGCAAGCCGCTGTCCGAACTCTTTCCGAACGAACGTTCCTTTCTTGAAGCACGTGATCGTCTGCTGATCCAGGGCGAGATGCGCGGCAGCATCCAGGTTGCGCTTCCCGGCGGGCGCAGCCGCGACATGCGTTTCATCGCTGCGGCGCGCCTGCGCCCCGGCATGCATGCGCTGATCCTGAGCCCGGACATCGTTGCCGAAGCCTATGGTCGCGATCACGCTGGCGGGGAAGACCGCGTCTGGCCGCGTCTGGCCGCAGCGGTCTCGCAGGCGCTGGTGGTGGTGGATGAGGGCGAGCGCATTCAGGCGCTGAATGCCCCGGCACGCAGCGAGCTGGGCACCGGCGGCGGCGATGTCATCGGTCGGCGCATCGACGAGGTGATCGAGGTGCGCTGGCCCGACGCGCACGAGGCCCCGATTGCGCTGCTGGCCGGACGCCGTGCGCGGGTCCTGCCAGGGCCGCGCAGCGGCTGGAAGCTTCTACTGGTGGAAACGGGTGAGGGCGAGACTGATGGCGTCCCCGGCTCCGTGCCGTTCGAGCCCAGCTTCGAGCCTGTGGTTGATGTGCACCATGGTGAGCGTCTGGCCACCGCGGTCGTGCTCGCCCCGCTCGAGCAGCGCCCTGACGCAGAGGCTGCGGCTAGTCTTGATGGCCGCGTTCTGCATTGCGCACTTGAGCTGATCGAGCAGGGTCGCGCCGAGCGGGTCTGCGCGACCCTGCTCGGTTTGCCGGACGCCGCCATGGTGGCGCGCGTGCGGGCAGAGCTGATGCGCAGCGCCGTGCCGGCCACCGCGCTGGAACTGGGTTTTGACGCGGTTTCCCTCGCGCTGTCAGGAGCGGCGGGTGACGCTGCGCTAGACGCCTTGCGCGCGCTGGGCGTGCGTACTGCGCTCGACAATGTCGGCGCTGCACCGCTTGCGCTGGCACAGCTGGCGGCCGGTCGAATCGACGTCTTGCGGGTTTCGGAAGGGTTGGTCAGGGCGTTGGCGCACGAAGAGCACGCCGAAGCGTTGATCGAAGCCATTTCCGGGCTGGCGGCGGGCTTCGGTGCTGAAGTCCGCGTGTGCGGTATCCGCAGCGCAGCCGAAGGTGACTTTCTTGCAGCGCTGGGTTGCCCCCAGCAACAAGGAGTGCTGTTTGCCTAGGTCGCACAAGTGACGTGTGCGCAAGGCCTGCACTCTGCGGCTGCTTGCCGCTCGATCAGTAGTCCAGCAGCGTCCTGCAGTCTTCCGGTCGGCCTGTCTGGGCGCTGAACATGGCCAGCCGCTCGTTCACGAACTGGTCCGGAATCATCGCGTCGGCACAGTACTCGCGCAGCAGCATGGCCTGCGTGGCGTGTTGAACCTCGCGCACGGTCTGGGCAATGGCCGGCATCGGATAGCGATAGGGCTTGCCGCCGGCCTTGCGGGCGTCGGGCAGAGGCTCATCGACCGCGGGCGAAGCGGGCGCGGGCGGATCCGAGGTCTGGGCCCCGACGGCTGATGCGACGAGGGCAAGCGTGAGCAGGAGGGCAGTGCGGCTGGTACTCATGCGGAGCTTAACGGCAATGTTGGGCATCTCCTGAATCATCGACCACGCATCGCACAAAAACAAACGGCGCACCCGAGGGCGCGCCGTTTGGCATTCAAACGAAGGCTGCGGTCAGCCCAGTGCCTTGATCTGCGTCGTGATCTCGGCCACGGCTTCCTGCGCGCTGCCGTAGAGCATGTTGCAGTTCTCCTTGAAGAACAGCGCGTTCTCGATGCCCGAATAGCCTGCGCCGCGACCACGCTTGATGACGATCACGTCGCGCGCCATGTCGGCGTTGAGGATCGGCATGCCGTAGATCGGGCTGGTCTTGTCGGTGCGTGCGACGGGGTTGACCACGTCGTTCGCGCCAATGACCAGGGCCACGTCGGCCTGCGCGAACTCGTCGTTGATCTCGTCGAGGTCAAAGATCTTGTCGTAGGGCACGCCAGCTTCGGCCAACAGCACGTTCATGTGGCCCGGCATGCGGCCTGCGACCGGGTGGATCGCAAACTTCACCTCGATGCCGGCCTCTTCGAGCAGCTTGGACATTTCCCACACCTTGTGCTGCGCGCCGGCCACCGCCATGCCGTAGCCCGGCACGATGATGACCTTGTTGCCGTAACGCATCAGCGAGGCAGCGTCCATGGCCGAGACCTCGCGCATCGTGCCCTGCGGGCCTTCACCACCCTCGACGGCAGCGCCGGTGATCGGCGAGAAGATGATGTTGCGGATCGGGCGGTTCATGGCCTTGGCCATGAGCTGCGTCAGCAGCATGCCCGAGGCGCCCACCACGATACCGGCCACGATCAGCGCCGGGATGCCCAGCACGAAGCCCTTGAAGCCCACGGCCAGGCCGGTGAAGGCGTTCAGCAGCGAGATCACCACCGGCATGTCGGCGCCACCGATCGGCAGCACCAGCACCACGCCCAGCGCCAGCGCCAGCACGAAGAACAGGAAGACGCCGAACAGCGAGGGATCATCCGAGTAGCCCACCGTCAGGCCGAGGCCGAAGGTGAACAGTGTCAGGAAGAAGTTGATGGTGTTCTGCTGCGGCAGGCGGATGGCCTTGTTGATCAGGCCCTGTAGCTTCGCGAAGGCGATGCACGAGCCCGAGAACGCGACCGAGCCGATGATGGCGCCGAGCACCATCAGCGTGGACACCATGGCCGTGTGATCGGCGCCGCGGATCAGTTCGATCGCCGCGATGCCGGCTGCAGCACCGCCGCCCATGCCGTTGTAGATGGCGACCATCTGCGGCATGTCGGTCATCTTGACGATCTTGCCCGACCACCATGCCAGACCGCCGCCGATGACGATGGCCAGCACCATCAGGCCGATGTTCTGCAGGCCCGGGATGAAGAAGGTGACAACGGTGGCCGCGATCATCGCGAAACCGGCCCAGACGATGCCGCGGCGCGCCGTGACCGGCGAACTCATGGCTTTCAGGCCGATGATGAAGACAACGGCGACCACGAAGTACGCCATGCTGACAAACCAGTTGGAAGTCATTTGGCGCCCCCTTCTTTCTTCTTGTCACCGATCTTGAACATCGCGAGCATGCGCTCGGTGACGATGTAGCCACCGGCGGCGTTGGCGGCGCCAAGCAGCACGGCGAAGAAGCCGATTGCCAGTTGCAGCGGGTCGCTGGGGTCAGCGTGGCCGAGCGCGATCATGGAGCCGACCAGCACCACGCCGTGCACGAAGTTCGAGCCCGACATCAGCGGGGTGTGCAGGATCACCGGCACACGCGAGATCACCTCGTAGCCGGTGAAGGCCGCGAGCATGAAGACATACAGAGCGGTAAAGCCGTCCATTCCCTTGCTTCCTTATTCTTCGTTCTTGATGCCGAGCGCGTCGCGCACGCCAGCATGGCGGACCGCGCTCTCATGGACGAGGCAGGCGCCGCTCATGACGTCGTCTTCCCAGTCGAGCGCGAGCGTGCCGTCCTTGATGAACGGGCTGATGAAGTTGAAGAGGTTCTTGGCGAACATCTCCGAGGCATGCACCGGCATGCGGCTGGTGATGTTGGTCGGGCCGACGATCAGCACGCCGCCGACTTTCACTTCCTTGCCGGCTTCGGTGCCTTCGACGTTGCCGCCGGTCTCGGCCGCGAGGTCGACCACGACTGCGCCTTCCTTCATGGCGGCGACCATGGCCTTGGTCACGATCACCGGGGCCTTGCGGCCCGGCACTGCGGCGGTAGTGATCAGCACGTCGCACTGGGCGATGGCGCGGCCGAGTTTCTCGGCCTGCTGTGCTTTCTCTTCGGCGGTCAGTTCGCGCGCATAACCACCTTCGCCGACGGCGTTGACGCCGGTGTCGACGAACTTGGCGCCGAGCGATTCGATCTGCTCACGCGTTTCCGGACGCACGTCGTAGCCCTCGACCATCGCGCCCAGACGGCGGGCGGTGGCGATGGCCTGCAGGCCGGCCACGCCGGCGCCGATGACGAGCACGCGCGACGGACGGATCGAGCCGGCGGCGTAGGTCAGCATCGGGAAGAACTTCGGGCTGTGGTTTGCGGCAATCAGTGCGCACTCGTAACCCGCCACGGCGGCCTGCGAGGACAGGATGTCCATGCTCTGCGCGCGCGAGGTGCGCGGCAGCAGTTCCAGCGCGAAAGCCGTTACGCCATGCTTGGCGTAGGCCTGCACGCGCTTGGCGTCGCCCCACGGAGAGAGCATGCCGAGCAGCACTGCGCCGGATTTCATCTTGTTGACCAGCTTGGTCGCCGGCGGCTGTATGCACAGCACGACGTCGGCCTGGGCATAGACTTCTTCTGCGCTGTCGACGAAATCGACATCGCCCAGAGCTTCGTCCGGGAAGTGCGCCTGAACGCCCGCGCCTCGCTGAACGAGGACGCGTGCGCCAAGGCCCGCATATTTCTTGACCACATCAGGCACCACCGGGAGACGTCGCTCTCCGGAAACTGCCTCAGCGGCCACGCCGATTACCAGTGGCATCCGAGATTCTCCATCAGGTCATTCGTTCGAGTTGTTGATCCCGCCGCCGCAAACCTTTGTGCGGCGGGCCCCCGGCTGCAACCCGTCGGCCGTTGAAGCGGCATGAGGGCGAAATCCGGGCAAGACAGGACCCGGCATGATACCGATTCCACCCCCTTCGTCACAAGTCGGGCGGTGCGCGGCCCGGCGGCCTTACGCGCTCAGCCGCTCGTCCACGTACTCGACCCAATGCCGCACCGGCACGCTGCTGGCCGGATCCAGATGGGTGATGCAGCCGATGTTGGCGGACGCGATGGCGGTGGCGCCATGCTCGGACAGTGCCGCGAGCTTGTTGTCGCGCAGTCTGTGAGACAGCTCCGGCTGCAGCAGCGAGTAGGTGCCGGCGGAGCCGCAGCACAGATGGCCGTCACGCACCGGCACCAGCTCGAAGCCGGCGGTGGTCAGAATGGACTCGATCACGCCGCGGATCTGCTGGCCGTGCTGCAGCGTGCACGGCGCATGGAAGGCGAGCTTGCCGGCACCGCCACGCTGGCCGAGCACCTGCCGCAGCAACTCGTGTTCGGCCGCCACGATCTCGCCGATGTCGCGTGTCAGTTCCGAGACGCGCGCGGCCTTGTCGGCGTAGGCGTGGTCGTCTGCCAGCAGGTGGCCGTAGTCGCGCACCTGCACGCCGCAGCCGGATGCCGTCATCACGATGGCCTCGATCTCCCCGCGTGCCACCGCCGGCCACCAGGCGTCGATATTGCGACGCGCATCCGCTTTCGCACCTTCCAGATCGTCCAGATGCTGGCGCAGTGCGCCGCAGCACCCGGCCCCGGCCTGCTCGACCATCGAGATGCCGATGGCGTCGAGTACGCGTGCGGCGGCCGCGTTGATCGACGGCGCCATCGCCGGTTGCACGCAGCCGGCCAGCGCAATCACGCGGCGCGAGTGGCGCGGTGCTGGCCAGGCGCCAGCCGGGCGCACATCCGGTACTTTCTCCTTGAGCGCGGCCGGCAGCAGGCCGCGCACCATCCGGCCGGCCTTCATTGCCGCGCCGAACAGGCTCGTGCGGGGCACGAATTCCTTCAGCGCCCAGCGCATCAGCCGGTCGCGGCCCTTGCGCGGCACGCGCTGGGAGACCACCTGGCGACCGATGTCGACCAGGCGTCCGTATTCGACGCCGGACGGACAGGTGGTTTCGCAGGCACGGCAGGTCAGGCAGCGGTCCAGATGCAGTTGCGTGCTTTCGGTCGGCTCGGCGCCCTCGAGTACCTGTTTGATCAGGTAGATGCGCCCGCGCGGCCCGTCCAGCTCGTCGCCGAGCAACTGATAGGTCGGACAGGTGGCCGTACAGAAGCCGCAGTGCACGCACTTGCGCAGGATGGCGTCGGCTTCCTGGCCTTCGCGCGTGTCTCGGATGAAGTCGGCAAGCTGGGTCTGCATGGTCAGATTCCGTCGTAAAAGCGGCCGGGGTTGAAGATGCCGGCGGGGTCGAAACCGGCCTTCAGGCGGCGGTGGATTTCCATCAGTGCGGCGGCGGGTGGCTGGAATACTTCGCCACCGCGATCTCCGCCACGGAACAGCGTGGCGTGTCCGCCCAATGCCGAGGCTACCGAACGCAGGGCGGCGGCCTGGGCGTCCGAGCGCAGCCAGCGCTGGCCTCCGCCCCATTCGATCAACTGCTCGCCCTGCAGTGCCAGCGGCGGCGTTGTGGTCGGCAGCGCGAAGCGCCACAGCGGCAATTCGCTTTCCGCAAAAAAGGCATGGCGCTGCTCGCGCAGGCTTTGCCAGAACGACGCGGCTTCGTCGTCGGCGACGCGCGTTCCACCCAGACGCTTGATGGCAGACTCGACCGCCGCGCGTGCGCCCGAGAGACGCACATGCAAGGTGCTGTGATGCCAGGCCGTGGCGGAAACCGGCAAGGGTTCGGCGCCCCATTCGTTCATCTTCGCCAGCGCCGTGCTCTGGTCGCAGTCCATGCGCAGCGTGGCTTCCATCGTCGGGCGCGGCAACACCTTGAGGGACACTTCGAGGATCAGCCCCAGAGTGCCGAGGCTGCCGGTGATCAGGCGTGATGCGTCGTAGCCGGCAACGTTCTTCATGACCTGGCCGCCGAAACTCAGCACGTCGCCGCGCCCGTCCATGATCTTCATGCCGAGCACAAAATCACGCAGTGCGCCGACTGCCAGCCGTCGCGGGCCGGACAGCCCGCAGGCCACAGTGCCGCCGACGGTCGCGCCCTCGCCGAAATGGGGCGGCTCGAAGGCCAGCCACTGGTTGTGCTCGGCAAGCAGCGCTTCCAGCTCTGCCAGCGGCGTGCCGGCGCGTGCGGTTACAACCAGTTCGGTCGGCTCGTAGCTGACGATGCCGCGGTGGTAGCGCGTGTCGAAGACTTCGCCCTCCGGCTGCCGGCCGTAAAAATCCTTGCTGCCGCCGCCACGCAGTTGCAGCGGTCGCCGGGCGGTGGTGGCGGCGCGGATGGTGTCGCGCCACTGTTCGATGATGTCGCTCATGGTTTCTTCCTGTCGTTCGGCCGTTTCTTGACGCAGCGCAGCGTGGCCCAGGCGCCGATCAGCGCGAGCACCGGTCCGCCGACCAGCAGCACTTGGAGCAGGCCCTTGTCCATCAGAAGCGGGGGATGTCGGGGTGAGGCAACTGGCCGTTCTGCACGTGCAACTTGCCGTACTCGGCACAGCGGTTCAGCGTCGGAATGGCCTTGCCGGGGTTGAGCAGGCCGTCCGGGTCGAAGGCCGCCTTGATGCGGAAGAAGCCGTTCAGCGTGGGCCGGTCGAACTGGCTGCACATCTGGTTGATCTTCTCGACGCCTACGCCGTGTTCGCCGGTGACCGTGCCGCCGAGCGCGATCGACAGCTCAAGGATCTCGACGCCGAATTCCTCCGCACGATGCAGTTCGCCTTCCTTGTTGGCGTCGAACATGATCAGCGGGTGCAGGTTGCCGTCGCCAGCGTGGAATACGTTGAGGCAGCCCAGGCCGTACTTCTTCTCCATCTCGGTAATGGCTTCGAGCATTTCGCCGAGTCGCTTGCGCGGAATGGTGCCGTCCATGCAGTAGTAGTCCGGAGACAGTCGGCCGGCGGCGGGGAAGGCCGCCTTGCGCCCGGCCCAGAAGCGCAGGCGCTCAGCCTCGTCGCGCGACACGCGGATTTCGGTGGCGCCGGCGGCTTCGAGCACCTCGCGCATGCGCTCGATCTCTTCGGCCACTTCCTCGGGCGTGCCGTCGGATTCGCACAGCAGGATGCCCTTGGCGTCGAGCGGGTAATCGGCGTGCACGAAGGCCTCGACGGCGATGGTGGTCGCCTGGTCCATCATCTCCAGTCCGGCCGGAATGATGCCGGCGGCGATCACTGCCGCCACCGCGTCGCCGGCCTTCTTGACGTCGTCGAAGGCCGCCAGCACGCACTGCGCGAGCTGAGGTTTCGGAGTGAGCTTGACGGTGACTTCGGTGACCACCGCGAGCATGCCTTCCGAGCCTATCATCGCGGCCAGCAGGTCGTAGCCGGGGGCATCCGGCGCACAGGAGCCGAATTCGACCACCTCGCCATCCATCGTGACCCCGCGCACGCGCAGCACGTTGTGCACGGTCAGGCCGTATTTCAGACAATGCACGCCGCCGGAGTTCTCGGCCACGTTGCCGCCGATCGAACAGGCGATCTGCGACGACGGGTCCGGTGCGTAATACAGACCGTGTGGCGCGGCGGCCTCCGAAATGGCCAGATTGCGCACACCCGGCTGCACGACGGCGGTGCGCGCGAGACGGTCGATCGCCACGATGCGGTTGAACTTCGCCAGCGACAGCAACAGGCCGTGCGCGTGTGGCAGCGCGCCGCCCGACAGGCCGGTGCCTGCCCCGCGCGCCACGACCGGCACGCCCAGCGCCTTGCAGCAGCGCAGGATGGCGACGACCTGCTCCTCGGTGGAGGGCAGGGCCACGGCCAGCGGCAGTTGGCGGTAGGCCGACAGGCCGTCGCATTCGTAGGGGCGGGTGTCTTCCGACTCGTACAGCAGCGCACCGCGCGGCAGCACGGCGCTCAGCGCGTCAATCACGCGCCTGCGGTCGATGCCCGAAAAGTCGTGTTCGACAGCAGCCATCGGCGGCGCTTCCGTCAAGGCGGTGTTCATGTGTGCTCTCCTTCATCCACCGCGCGCCAGCGCGCAGGGTCAAGTCCCAGGCGGCGTGCGGCGCCGATCAGATGTGCCGCCGCCGCCCGCCGCGCCGCTGCCGGGTCACCCGCGGCAATGGCCTGGTAGATACGTTCGTGATCATCCTGTGCTTCGTGCGCCCGTCCTGCGGCATGCCCGGCTTCGCTCCAGGTCGGTTTGCGCGAGTGCGAGAACTGCTGCCCCATGAACTGCGCGAAGCGCGCCAATGCCTGGTTGTGCGTGGCTTCGGCGATCGCGACGTGAAAGGCGTCATCGTCAATCACGGCGTCCGTCGCGTCGTCAATGGCATTGCGCATGCGTTCGAGTGCGGCGCGGATTCGGCTCAGGTCGTCGTCGTCCCTGCGCTCGGCTGCCAGTGCGGCGGCACCCGTCTCGATCACATAGCGCAACTCGAATACCTCGGCGACATCGCGCGGCAAGGTTTCGGGCATCGGCAGGCGAAACACGCCTGCACCCGGTTTCGCCGCCACGAAGGCGCCTGAGCCTTGGCGGGTACGCACGCATCCGTCGGCCTTGAGTCGTGCAATCGCCTCACGGATCACCGGGCGGCTCACGCCGAAGCGAGCGCACAAGACCTTCTCCGTCGGCAGCTGCGTGCCCGGCGGAAAGCCTTCTTCACGCAGCCAGGCTTCGAGCCGGCCAGCAATCTCGTCGCTCAGTCTTGCGGTTCGCTGGGGAGCATCAAGTGCGCTCATCACACCATTGAAAGTTGTCAGACAAGTTGGATGTTAGCGCGGGGGCGGGTGCCTGTCACGTGTCGCTGATTGCGCATTGCAAAATAATCGACCAAGAAACTACATAGTATTGACAAGAAAAAAACTCGGTGCTGTACTTACTACACAGTTACGACCGTCTCGGATGACGACATACGACAAGAAGACGGCGCCTGTATCCGCAAACCATGCGTTGAAGCGTCACACCACCAAAGGAGGTCCGACGATGTTCAAGCGTCACACACTGAAACTGGCTGCAGCCCTGCTCGCCGCCTCGGCTGTGGCCGGTACGGCACACGCCGAACGGCTCTCGGTATCGAGTTGGGGGAGCCCGAAACACCCGCAGGTCTCGCAGTTCGTGCCCGCCTTCACTGAGGCGCTGGAGAAGAAGAGCGGCGGAAAATTTCGCGTACGCGCCTTCCAGGGCGGCGAGATGGTCAAGCAGGAGTTCGTGCCGACGGCGATTCCGCAGGGCACCGTCGATATTTCGCTGACCACCATGGATACGTGGTCCGGCCGCATTCCCGAGGTGTCGATCCTGACGACGCCGCTGTGGAACAAGTCGATGGCCTGGACGCGCGACAACCTGACGCCGGGCAAGCCGGTGTTCGACTACTTCGACGCAAAGTTCCGTGAGCAAGGTGCCGTGATCTTGGCGTTGTTCGATATCGGTCCGGCCGTGGTCTCGACCAACTTTCCGCTGGCCAAGCCCGAGGACCTGAAAGGCAAGTCCGTGCGTGTGTACTCGCGTGGTGCCGGGCTGGTGATCCAGGAACTCGGCGGTTCGCCGGTCACGATGGGCGTCGGCGACGTGTATTCGGCGCTACAGCGCGGCACCGTCGACGGGGCAATGGGCGGCCTGGGCGGCGCGGTCGGTCTGAAGCACTACGAAGTCACCAAGAACATGCTGGTGCAGAACGGCGTGATCGGCACGCTGATCCACGGCTATGTGATGAACCGCAAGAAATTCGAGTCGCTTGATCCGGACATGCGCAAGGCATTGCTCGAATCCGTCGCCGAGGCGCGCGAGGGCATGCAGCAGTACCTCATCGACATTTATGGCAAGCAGACCGACGAGGTGCGTCAGTCGGGCTCGACCGTCACGGTTCTGCAGCAGGGCGGCCCTGAATGGAAGGTGTGGGAAGACGCGCTCGCCGGCTTTGCCGAGACGGCGCGCAAGGAGTATCCCGCCGACATCGTCAAGCTGATTGCAGCTGACTGAGGCCGTGCTGCGGTGGCCGTTCCGGCCGCCGCAGCCGGTTCCCTGCAACGCCAGGAGATTCACCATGTCCTCCGTGCAACATGCCCCGGCCATCGTCCGGGCAATGGACCGGCTCGGCCGTGTCCTGACGGGCGCCTCGCTCGCGCTGATGCTGCTGCTCGCGCTGCCCATCGTCTACGACGCGCTGATGCGCGCGCTGGGCTACCCGACCATCTGGGTGTTCGAGACCACGCTGTATGCCTTCATCTTCATCGGCTTTCTCGGCAATGCACTTGCCATCAAACGTGGCGCGCATTTCCGCGTGACCATCCTGGCCCAGCTGTTTCCGCGCCTGAAGAGCACTTTCGATCTGATCTCGAACCTGTCGGTAGTGGCCTTCGCGCTGCTGGTGATCGCCTCGGGTGCGTATTTCGCGTGGTACTCGTGGTCGAACGACATCGCCTCCTCGACGCTGCTCGAAGTGCCGCAGTGGATTCCCAACCTCGCCATTCCCGTCGGCGGCCTTGGGCTCCTGTTGCAGACCCTGGTGACCATGGTCTGTGGCATGCCCGACCACGCCGAAGCCGGCGACTGAGGAGAGGACGATGGACTTTCTCTACGATTACGGCGGCTTCATCGCGATCGGACTGCTGTTCGTGTTCATGGTGCTGTCGATGCCGGTGTTTGTCGCGATGGGCCTGTCGGCCTTCATCGCCTCGCTCCTGCTCGAAGACCCGATGCACGCCTTCCGCTCGTTCATCCAGATCAGCTGGCAGGGCGCGTCGATCTTCGAGCTCGTGGCGCTGCCGCTGTTCATCCTGACCGGCACCATCATGCAGCGCACCGATGCCGGTCGCGATCTGTTCGACGTGACCAAGGCCTGGGCAGGATCGATCCCGAACTCGCTCGGCGTCGCGACGATCCTTGCCTGCGGCATCTTCGCGGCGATCTCCGGTTCCAGTATCGCAACCGCGGCCACGGTCGGGCTGGTGGCGATCCCGCTGTTGCAGAACGAGGGTTATGGCGACCGTCGCGCAGGTGGCTTCGTCGCTGGCGGCGGCACGCTGGGCATCATCATTCCGCCGTCGATTCCGCTGATTCTGTATGGCGTGATCACCGAGACATCGATCGGCCAACTCTTCATCGCGGGCGTGCTGCCGGGCATCCTGATGATGTCGCTGTTTGCGCTCTACGTGCTGACTTCGAGGCCGGTCGTGCGCATCAATCGCAGCCTGCCGATGGCCGAGAAACTGCGCATCACGCGTCGCTCCATCGGTGTGATCCTGCTGCCGCCTGTGATCATCGCGGCGATCTACAGCGGCGCGTTCACGCCGACCGAAGTGGGCGCGCTGGCCGTGGTCTATGTCGCACTGCTCGGTTTCGTCCAGCGCCGACTCAACTGGCCGAAGCTGCGCGATGCAGCGTTGGTGGCGACGGCGACCACCTCGATGCTGTTCATGCTGATCGTCTTCGGGCAGTTCTTCGCCCACTTCCTGACCTTCGAACAGGTTCCGCAGACGATTGCTGCGGCCATCATCGAGAACTCCAGCGGGCTCGCCGCCCTGACCCTGATGATCCTCGCCTACCTGGTGATGGGCATGTTCCTCGAGAGTGCGGCAATGCTGCTGATCTCGATCCCGATCTTCTACCCGGTCGCAATGCAACTTGGCATGGACCCGCTGGTGTTCGGCATCTTCGCGTGCATCGCGATGGAGATCGCCCAGATCTCGCCGCCGATCGGCGTCAACCTTTTCACCATCCACGGTATCTCGCGCATCAAGCTCGGCCGCCTTGCGCTGGGCGCCGCGCCCTTCCTGCTGATCCAGATCGGCATGTTGTACCTGATCTATTTCTTCCCGGAACTGGTGCTCTGGCTCCCCAATTCCATGAAATGAGCGCCCCCGAGCCATGACTGACACAAAGAGGTTCATCCGATGAGACTTACAGAAGAAGAGCGCGCGATGCTCGCCGGCGAGTTCGGCCAGCCGTGCAAATGGGCCATCGAGCACATGATGCAAGTCGGACGCCTGTTCGACGCCGAGGATTTCGTGCCGGTATCGCAGGCTCACATGATGGCCGACCCTGAATCGCTGGGTGCTGCTGGAGTGGAGTTCCTTGAAGGGTTGGTCGGGCAGTCGGGCCGCGTGCGTATCCCGATGATCACTGACCCGCGTGGCGTCGACCTGTCCTATTACAAGGAACTCGGCCAGACCGAGGAGATGGCCACGCTCGAGCGCCGCACCATCGCGGCCTGCCGCACGCTCGGCATCCTGATGACCGACACCTGCATCAACTACCAGACCATCATGCCGCCGGTACGTGGTGATCACCTCGCCTTCGGTGACACCGGTGTGGTGATCTACTGCAACAGCGTGTTGGGTGCGTACTCCAACTTCGAGGGCGGGCCGTCGGCACTCGCCGCCGGCCTCACCGGTCGCACACCGCGCTACGGCCTGCATCTGGATGCGAAGCGCCGCGGCACCAAGCGCTTCGTGGTGCGCCACCAGCCGCGTGGGCTGACCGACTGGGGCATCCTCGGGGGCATCATCGGAAAAGCCAGTGGCTCGTATTGGGAAGTGCCCGTCATCGAAGGCATCGAGGGGGCCCCCTCGTCCGACGACATGAAGCATCTCGGCGCGGCCATGGCGAGCTATGGCTCAACCCCGTTGTTTCACATCGTTGGTATCACGCCTGAGGCGCCTACGCTGGCCGCAATGTTCGACGGCACACCGCCGCCTGCCATCGAAGTCACCGAGACTGACTATCGCGACTTCCAAGGCAACTTCGGCGGCCGTGGCGAGAAGGTGGACGTGGTCGTGTTTGCCGCGCCGCAGCTGTCGCTGATCGAAATGTCGCGCGTGGCCGAACTGGTCGAGGGGCGCCGCGTGCATCCGGACACCGCACTGATCGTGTGCACGTCGCCCCCGGTTGCGGCCGACTGCGACCGCCTCGGCCTGACTGAGCGCATCGAGACCGCCGGCGGCAAGGTGCTGCGCGGCACCTGCTTCTACCAGCAGTACGCGCGCGAGATGGGTGAGGCCAACGGCTGGAAGCGCCTGCTCAGCAACTCGACCAAGATCGTCAACATCATCGGCGGTTACGGCTACCAACCCTCGCTGGCGAGCATGGAAGCATGCATCGACTCGGCGGTCGCAGGAGAAATCGTATGAGCAAGACTCTCAAGTGCCACGTCGGCGTCGGCACCAAGGTGCGTGGTGAGGCGCTGGTCGCGTCGGACAATTTCTCGGCGCGCTACGACCTCGATCGCCTCAAGGGCGTGTTCTCACGTCCGGCCCACAAGCTCGTCGGTCAGTCGTACGTCGGCAAGATCCTGGTGCTCAACACGGCCAAGGGCGGCGTCGCATCGGCCTGGATGCTTCATGAAATGAGTTCGCGCGACATGGCGCCGGTGGCGATCCTGTTCAACCAGGCCAACACGATCCTAGCGCAGGGCGCGGCACTCGCCGGCATGACGCTGTGCGACCGCTTCGAGGATGGTGACGTGACGCAGCTCATCAAGAACGGAGATGAGATCCTTGTCGACCCCGATGCAGGTACGGTCGAGATCGTGTCCTCCGCGTCGGGCGCGTGACGAAATTCAGCTCCGCAGTAGCGGAGCCGATCCTGTATTGCCGGAAAGCGTCGTACTCGGTCTTGAAGGGGGTTGTGGGTGGAGCATTTGTCCCTGGCCGAGTATGGGCTGATCGGCGCCCTGTTCATCTGGAGCGGCTTTGTCCGCTCCGGCTTGGGCTTTGGTGGCGCAGTGTTGGTGCTGCCATTCCTGCTGTTCATCGTCGACGATCCGCTGGTGTTCCTGCCGCTGATCGCGATGCAGCAGATCCTTTTTGGCGGCTGGGCCGGTGTGCGGAGCTGGTTCGCTGGTCCGTCGTCCGTGCCCGGCGCGGACATGGGCGGCGTGGACTGGACCTACCTCGGCCGCGCATTGCGCTGGATGGCACCGCCGGCGCTGCTCGGAGTGCTCGGTCTGCTGACCCTGCCGGCACGCGTCATGAGCGTCATCATCTTCACGATCGTGTTCGCCTACGCGCTCGGCTATGTATTCGGCCGTCCGATCCGCAGCCGCGGCCCGAAGCGCGACGCGGCGCTCCTTGCACTCGGCGGCTACATCAACGGCACGTCGCTCATTGGCGGACCGTTGATCGTGTCGGTGTTCGCAAACCACGTCGCGCGTCACCGCCTGCGCGATACACTTCTGGTCGCCTGGGTGGTAATCGTCGCCATGAAGCTCACGTCTTTCGTGATCGCCGGAGTCGACCTGCAAATGCGGCATCAACTCTGGCTGCTGCCCTGCGTGCTGCTCGGGCATTTCGCTGGAAGTCGGCTGCACGACCGTCTGTTGCGAGCGAACACCCGATCATTTTTTCGTGGTCTGGGCGCAGTGCTACTGGCGGTGAGCGTGTTGGGTCTGATGTGGTCGCTGCGCTGACACTGAAGACGCCGGCATCAGCGGCGTATCGGCAACCTCATCAACTGGAGAACCGCGCATGTCCGACGTGATCGACAGCGCCAGCGAAATCGTTCGACGCATTCCCGCAGCGGGATCGCAACACATCAAGCACGTGCAGCTGCGCATGGCGATCAAGGAATTGATCAAGGAAGGTATATGGAATCCAGGGGAAAAGCTTCCCACCGAGACAGAGCTTGCCGCCAGCCTGCCGTTCAGTCTTGGGACCATCCAGCGCTGCTTCCGAGATCTGGTCGATGAAGGCATCGTGGTGCGCAAGCGCGGCTATGGCACCTACATTCCGCCGCGCCTGAAGGAGCTCTTCGATCCATGGCATATGCGTTTTCTCGGTGACGACGGAGTTTCCTTTTTGCCGGTGTATGCACACGTTCTGCGCCGCTATCGCATCAACGGACACGGGCGCTGGACCAAACATCTCGCACAGCGCAACGAACAGATTCTGCGCATCGACCGGCGCATGCAGATTGGTGACGATTTCTCGGTGTACGCGCGCTTCTACGCACGGGTGGATCGTGTGGCTAAACTCGCGGAACTCCCCCTTGCGGAGCTCAATGGCGCGAATATCAAGAAGCTAATCGCCGCCGAGTTCAACACCCAGCTTGCAACCACCCATCATTTCATCGAGCAGGCCCATATTCCGCATGCAGGCTGCATCGCAATCGACGTGCCCGATCCGACCCTCGCCACTCTGGTAAGCTGCACTGCGTTCTTCGGCTCCGGGCCGGCGGTGTACTTTCAAGAGTTCTTCGTGCCGCCGAATCCGCACAAGCTGTTCATCGAAAGTCGTCTGGGGCTGGGCCTGTGACACGACCGACCCACTCTGCCGACGTTGCCTCGACCCTGTTCCGTCGCTCATGAATCAAGACCCGTCGACGCGCTTCCGCTTCCTGCCCTTTCTTGCGTGGCCGCAGGCCTGGCGCAAGCTGGGCGTACGCGGAGACATCATTGCCGGCATTACCGTAGGCCTCGTTCTGGTGCCGCAGGCGCTGGCCTATGCCCAGTTGGCGCAGCTGCCTCCCTACATCGGACTATATGCCGCGCTGCTGCCGGCCATCATCGGCGCGATGTTCGGCTCATGTGGGGCGATCGCCACCGGCCCTGTGGCGCTGACCTCGCTGCTGACCGGTGCCAGTGTGATCGCGGTGGCGCGTCCCGGTACCGAGGCGTTCATTGAAGCCGCCATTGTGTTGGCGTTGCTCTCCGGCCTGATCCAGCTAGCGCTTGGTGGGTTGCGGTTGGGATGGCTGCTCAAGCTTTTGTCCCGCCCGGTGATGATCGGTTTCATCAACGCCTCGGCGCTGCTCATTGCGCTGTCGCAAGTGCCGGGAATGCTCGGTTTGCGCATGCCGCGCTCTGAGCATTTCCTGATCGATTTCCTGGGCATGCTCGGTAATTTCGGCAGTCTGCATGTGCCCGCACTGCTGTTCGGTGTCGGCACCTTGGCGGCGTTGATCGTGCTGCGCCGTTATGCACCGCGGGTGCCGGGCGTGTTGCTGGTGACCGCGGCGGCGATCGTGCTGGCTGCGGCATTCGGGTATGAGGATGGCGGCGGACGCGTGGTCGGCCACATCCCGCAAGGGCTGCCCGCATTCGTGCTGCCTGCGTTCGACTGGAATCTGATCGTCGCGCTGTTTCCGGCCGCCTTCGTGATCGCGCTGGTGAGTTTCATGGAAGTGACGGCGAGCGCTAGCGTCATCTCGGCGCGCACGGGCGAGCGCTGGCGGCAGAATCGCGAGCTGGTGGGGCAGGGGCTGGCCAAGATCGCCTCGGCAATCCAGGGGGGGATGCCGGTCAGTGGATCGTTTTCACGCTCGGCCTTGAACTTCTCAAGCGGGGCTCGCACTGGGCTTTCGTCGTTGGTTGCGGCGGCCTTCGTGGTGGTTACGCTGTTGTACCTGACGCCGTTGTTGTGGCATTTGCCGACGGCGGTGCTGGCGGCCGTGATTGTGTTGGTGGTGTTCAATCTGTTCGATCTCGGCGCCTTTCGTCGCGCCTGGCAGGCCGGCCGTGACGACGGCATCGCCGCCACGGCCACGTTCGTGTCTACGCTGGCCTTCGCGCCGAATATCCAGAACGGCATTCTGGTAGGGCTGCTGATCTCGCTGTCGCTGATGCTGTATCGCGACATGCAGCCGCGGGTGGCGTACCTCGGCCTGCATGAAGACGGTACCTACCGTGATCGCGAGCGTTTCGGCTTGCCGCACCCGCATCCCAACCTGGTCGTGATGCGCTTCGACAGTGCGCTGACTTTCGTTACTTCCGAACTCTTTGAGGACGCTGCATCGGATGCCTTGAAGGCCCAGTCGGACGTCAAGGTGCTGCTGGTGTCGGCTGCGGGCATCAACGGCATCGATTCCACTGGTCTGGACGCCATCGCCACGGTGCATGGCCGGCTCGTCACGGAAGGGCGGACGCTGGCTTTTTGCGGGCTGAAGAAGCAGGTCATCGATGCGATGGAGCGCACCGGCTTGTGGGAGCGACTGCAGCCCCACGCGCACTATCGGACAGAGCAGCATGCTTTGGAGGGCTTGCTGGCAGAGTTGCCGACGGTTGAAGCGGAGCAGCCGTCGCCGACGTAGGTCACGCCAGCCCAGTGCGCCTTGAGCCTTCGGTGCGACTGACGCGCAGCTTCGGAGGTGCGCCGATGGTGTGAGCCCGGCCCGAGGGAACTCGCGAGGCTGATTGCCTCGATGCCCAATTCCCTTGACTATCCGCTACTTGGCCGGCAGAATGCGCGATTCTTTGCAGCACCCATCCATCTATTGGAGCTTCACCATGTACGCGGTCATAAAAACCGGCGGCAAGCAGTACCGTGTCGTCGTCGGTGAAAAACTTAAAGTAGAACAGATACCGGCTGACGTGGGTTCCGAAATCACTATCGACCAGGTTCTCATGGTCGGCGAGGGCGAGTCCGTGAAAATCGGCACGCCTCTGGTTTCGAGCGCCGCAGTCACGGCCACCGTGGTTTCCCACGGCCGCCACGACAAGATCCGTATCTTCAAGATGCGCCGTCGCAAGCACTACCAGAAGCGTCAGGGCCATCGCCAGAACTACACCGAGCTTCGTATTGAAGCCATCTCGGCCTGAGTCAGGAGGTAATTCGACATGGCACACAAGAAAGCCGGCGGCAGTTCCCGTAACGGTCGCGACTCACATTCCAAGCGCCTCGGTGTGAAGCGCTACGGTGGCCAGGCAGTCATTGCCGGCAACATCCTCATCCGTCAGCGTGGTACCGAGTACCACGCCGGCGACAACGTCGGCATGGGCAAGGATCACACCCTGTTCGCGCTGACCGATGGCACCGTGGAGTTTTCGGTCAAGGGCGCCCAGAAGCGTCGCGTTGTGACGATCGTCCCGAACGCGGCCTGATCGCTTCCCGACGCCGAAAAGCCCTATCCTTGCGATAGGGCTTTTTTGTTTTTGAATAGGCAGTACCGATGAAATTCTTTGACGAAGCGCGTATCGAGGTGGTTGCCGGCGACGGTGGCAACGGATCCGCATCCTTTCGGCGCGAAAAGTTCGTGCCGCGCGGCGGACCTGACGGCGGCGATGGTGGTCGCGGTGGCAGCGTGTATGCGCAGGCCGACCGCAACCTCAACACGCTCATCGACTTCCGCTTCACGCGCCACTTCCGTGCCGAGCGCGGCGAGAACGGCCGTGGTGCCGACTGCTACGGCAAGGGCGGCGACGACATCGTGCTGCGCATGCCGGTCGGTACCGTCATCACCGATTACGAGACGGGCGACTTGATCGCCGACCTCGACGAGGACGGCAAGCAGGTCATGATAGCCCGTGGCGGCAAGGGTGGCCTCGGCAACATCCACTTCAAGTCGAGCGTGAACCGCGCGCCGCGCAAGCGCACCATGGGTGAGGAAGGCGAGCAGCGCATGCTGCGCCTGGAGCTCAAGGTGCTGGCCGATGTCGGTCTGCTCGGCATGCCCAACGCCGGCAAGTCCACCTTCATCCGCTCGGTCTCCGCGGCCAAGCCCAAGGTGGCGGACTATCCGTTCACGACGCTGCACCCCAACCTCGGGGTGGTGCGCACCGCCAACGAACGCAGCTTCGTCATAGCCGACATTCCCGGGCTGATCGAAGGCGCGGCCGAAGGTGCCGGCCTCGGTCACCAGTTCCTGCGCCACCTGCAGCGCACGCGCGTGCTGCTGCACCTGGTTGATCTGGCGCCTTTCGATCCGGACGCCGACCCGGTGTATGACGCCAAGGCCATCGTCGAGGAACTGCGCCGCTACGATCAGGAACTGTTCGACAAGCCGCGCTGGCTGGTGCTGAACAAGCTTGATCTGATCGCCGAGGAAGAGCGCGCCGAGCGCGTTGCTGCTTTTCTCGACGCCTATGGGCCGGTCGAGCGCCATTTCGAGATCGCGGCGATCAATGGCGAAGGTTGCCGAGGCCTGATCTTTGCGCTGCAGGATTTCCTCGACGCCGAGCGTGCGCGTCTGGAAGCAGAGCGCGTAGCAAATGCTCCGGCCGAGGTGCCGCTGGACGAATCCGATGCTGCGCCTGTTGCGCAAGACCCGGAAGAGCCCGAACCCAAGCACTGACTTTCGACCATCGTCATTGTCATGAGAGAAAAAATCCGTTCCTCGCGCCGCCTGATCGTCAAGGTCGGCAGCGCGCTGGTGACCCGCAACGGCGCCGGTCTGGACAAGACCGCGATGGCCGATTGGGCGCGTCAGATTGCGGCCCTGCGTGCGGCCGGCAAGCAGATCGTGCTGGTTTCGTCCGGCGCCATTGCGGCCGGCATGCAGCGGCTGGGCTGGCACAAGCGTCCGCACGAAATGCACCGCCTGCAGGCCGCCGCTGCCGTGGGGCAGATGGGCTTGGTCGAGGCCTATGAGGAGGCTTTCTCTGCCCACGGGCTCCACACCGCTCAGATCCTGCTCACGCACGAGGATCTGGCCGATCGCAAGCGCTACCTCAATGCGCGTTCGACGCTGGCCACGCTGCTCGAACTCGGCGTGGTGCCGATCATCAACGAGAACGACACCATCGTCACCGACGAGATCAAGTTCGGCGACAACGACACGCTCGGCGCGCTGGTCGCCAACCTGATCGAAGCCGACGCGCTGATCATCCTGACCGACCAGCAGGGCCTGTACACGGCCGATCCGCGTCGCGACCCGGCCGCCACGCTGATCAGCGAAGGTCGCGCCGAGGATCGCGCTTACGAAGCCATGGCCGGCGGCGCCGGCACCGGCATCAGCAAGGGCGGCATGATCACCAAGATCCGCGCCGCCCAGCGCGCCGCGCGCAGCGGTGCGCACACGTGCATTGCCAGTGGCGGTGAACCCGATGTGCTGATTCGCCTTGCTGCAGCCGAGCCGCTTGGCACCTTGTTGTACGCAACCAGCACGCCGCTGGCTGCGCGCAAGCAGTGGATGGCGGATCACCTGCAGCTGGCTGGGAGCCTCGTCGTTGATGACGGAGCGGCCCAGGCGCTGAAGAGCGGGCGCAGTCTGCTGCCGGTCGGCGTGGTACGGGTCGTCGGCGAGTTCGAGCGCGGTGGCATCGTTGCCTGCCGCACTGCGGGCGGCGACGAGATCGCACGCGGGCTGGTCAACTACAGCAGTTCGGAATGCCGGCGCATCGCGCGCCAGCCCAGCGACCGTATCGAGGCGCTGCTCGGCTACATCGACGAGCCAGAGCTGATTCATCGCGACAACATGATCGCGCGCTGATACAGGGCGGTACATACGCGGCGCCCGGCTTGCGCGATGCTTCCGTTGTGCACGTACATGCACCAGGACAAGACCACGATGAGCGCCACAGCCGACCACATCCTTATCGTCGACGACGACCGCGACATCCGCGAGCTGCTCGCCGATTACCTCACCAAGCAGGGTTTGCGCTGTACCACCGCCGGCAACGGCCGCGAGATGCGCATGGTGCTTGATCACCATCGCATCGACCTGATCGTGCTCGACATCATGATGCCCGGCGAAGACGGCCTGAGCCTGTGCCGCGGTCTGCGCGCCGGCGGGCCGCATGTGTCGACGCCGGTGCTGATGCTGACGGCGCGCGGCGAGGAAATGGACCGTATCGTCGGCCTCGAAATGGGCGCTGACGATTACCTGCCCAAGCCCTTCGTGCCGCGCGAACTGTACGCGCGCATCCGTGCCATTCTGCGCCGCGCGCGCGCCTTGCCGCCCAACCTTGACGAAGCCGAGACGCCGCGCATTCTGCGCTTTGCGGGCTGGACGCTGGACAGCGTGGCGCGCCATCTGGTCGACGGCGAAGGCGTGGTGGTGCCGTTGTCGGGCTCCGAGTTCCGCATGCTTGAGGTGTTCGTCGCCCATCCCCGGAAGGTGCTCTCGCGCGATCAGTTGATGGAGCTGACACGCGGGCGTGACGCCGAGGTCTTCGACCGCTCCATCGATCTGGCGGTGAGCCGCCTGCGTCAGCGTCTGCGCGACAACGCGCGCGACCCGGCCATCATCAAGACGGTGCGCAACGGCGGCTACGTGCTGGCCGCCGACGTCGAGGCCGAGTCGTGAAGCTGATCCCGCGCACGCTGTTCGCCCGCCTGATGTGGATCTGGCTGGTCGGCCTGGCGGTGGTGCTGGGCACCAGCTTCTGGCTGTTCCTCGGGGAACGCGAGCGGTTTGATCGTGACGTGATGATCGAAGGCATCGCGCGCGAGGTTGGCGCCGTGGTGGACGTCATCGACCGCCTGACGCCCATCGAGCGTGCGACGCAACTCGAGACGATGCGTCATCGCCGTCTGCGCTTTTCACTCGACGGCCCGCCGTCCGATGCAACACCGGCCGCCTGGCGCGGTTCGCTCACCCAGGCGCTGGAGCGTGCGCTGCCTGATCGCTCCGTGCGCTTGTATTTCCAGCCGCCACCGCCGCAGTCGCGCGAGGGGCGCTCGACGCCGCGCGTGTTCGCTGTTGTCGGCCTGTCTGACGGCACGCAGTTGACTGTGCGCTTGCCCGGCTTCCAGCAAGAGTCCGACCGCCCTGCGTCGCCCGAACGCATGCTGGCCGCGCTGGCCGCGCTGATTGCCGGCATCGGTTTGCTGTCGTGGCTTGCTGTGCGCGTGGCTACTCGGCCGCTGTCGGAACTGGCTGAGGCGGCGCGTGTGCTTGGTGAGGATCCCGAACGTGGTGAGGTCACCACCACCGGCCCGGCCGAAGTTGCCCAGGCCGCCAGCGCCTTTCGCCTCATGCAGCAGCGTATTCGTGAGCACATTCATGAGCGCACACGCATCCTCGCTGCCATTTCGCACGACCTGCAGACCCCGATTACGCGGCTGCGTCTGCGCGCCGAGCAGATTGACGACGAAGCGCTGCGCGGCCGCGTCCAGTCTGATCTGGATGACATGCAGGCCCTGGTGCGTGAAGGCCTGGCCTACGCGCGCAGCCTGGAAGATCGCGAAAGCGTGCAGCGCGTCGACGTGCGTGCGTTGCTCGAAACCATCGCCGAGGATGCGCAGGAGCTGGGCTGGAGTGTGACGCTCGCGCCCGGTGAATCCGCCGTCTGCAGCGCACGCCCGATGGCGCTGCGGCGCTCGCTGTGGAATCTGATCGAGAACGGCGTGAAGTTCGGTGAGCGCGTAGACCTCTTGATCGAGGCCGGAACCGTCGTACTCATTCGCGATCGCGGGACCGGTCTGCCCGAAGAGGAGCTCGAGCGCGTGTTCGAGCCCTTCTACCGTACCGAGTCATCACGCAATCGCGATACCGGTGGCACCGGCTTGGGGCTGGCCATCGCGCGAAACCTTTTGCGCGCGCAAGGAGGTGAGGTAACGCTCGCCAATGCGCCTGATGGCGGGCTTGTAGCGCGAGTCGAGCTCGCGAGCTCTGTATAGGGTGTGCGGCGAGCGCAGCAAACGACGTGCTGCGTCAGCCCTCGGCCCATCCGCGCGATCGGTCCACTGCCCGATGCCAGCGCTCCACCATCGCTTCACGTTCTGGCGCGTTCATTCGCGGCTGAAAGCGCGCGGCCTCTTGCCAATGCGCCGCGACTTCGTCTTCCCCTGACCATACCCCGACGCCGATGCCTGCCATGTAGGCGGCGCCCAGTGCAGTGGTTTCCAGCATCTGCGGACGCACGACCGGCACGTCGAGCAGATCGGCCTGTAGCTGCATCAGCAGATTGTTGGCGGCCGCGCCGCCGTCCACGCGCAGTTCGTGTAGCGGGCCTGCGCCGTCGCGTTTCATGGCTTCGACCAGATCGACAGTCTGCAGGGCGATGGCCTCCAACGCCGCGCGAGCAATGTGGGCGCGTGTCGTGCCGCGCGTCAGGCCGACCAGCGTGCCGCGTGCGTAGGCGTCCCAGTACGGGGCGCCGAGCCCGGTGAAGGCCGGCACGAGCACCACGCCGCCGCTGTCCTGCACCGACGCAGCCAGCGCTTCAATTTCGTTGGACGAGCGGATCATGCCCAGCCCGTCGCGCAACCACTGCACCAACGCGCCGCCGATGAAAATGCTGCCTTCGAGCGCGTAAGTGGTTTCACCCCCGCGCTGCCAGCCGATGGTGGTGAGCAGGCGGTTTTGAGATTCCACTGCTGCGCTGCCGGTGTTCATCAGCAGAAAGCATCCCGTGCCATAGGTCTGTTTGGCCATTCCGTGGGCGAAGCACGTCTGGCCAAAGGTGGCGGCTTGTTGGTCGCCGCCGATGCCGGCAATGGGGATGGCCGCGCCGAGCACGTCCGCGCGGGTGTGGCCGCAGACTCCGATGCTGTCGACGACCTGCGGCAGCAGCGTGCGAGGGATGTCGAACAAGGTCAGCAGTTCATCGCTCCACCCAAGGCGATGGATGTCATAGAGCATCGTGCGGGAGGCGTTGCCGGCATCCGTGACGTGCAGCGCGCCGCCGCTCAGATGCCACGCCAGCCAGGTGTCGACGGTGCCGAATGCCAGCTCACCACGCGCCGCTCGCTCCCGAGCTCCTGGGATGTTGTGCAGCAGCCATGCGATCTTCGTGGCGGAGAAGTAAGCGTCGACCTCCAGCCCCGTGATGCTGCGGATCAGATCTGCATGACCGGCGTCACGCAGTCGGTCGCAGTCGCTCGCGGTGCGGCGGTCCTGCCATACGATGGCAGGCGCAATCGCGCGGCCGTTCTTGCGGTCCCACATCACCGAGGTCTCACGCTGGTTGGTGATGCCCAGCGCGGCAATGGCCGAGGGGGCGATGCCGGCCTGCGCAATGGCGGCGCGCGCGCAATCGAGCTGTGTGGTCAGGATTTCGTGTGCGTCGTGCTCGATCCAGCCGGGATGTGGGTAGTGTTGGGTGAACTCGCGTTGCGCGGCCCCGCACACCTGGCCCCGCGCGTTGAACATCATCGCTCGCGAACTGGTGGTCCCCTGATCGAGCGCAAGCAGGAAAGTCATGGTGTCCCTCGTGGCGGCTTTCTGCGTCAGGCTACAACAAGTTCGCCACTCGACGGGCTTGCCATCCCGCCCTATAGTGGATCGCACGATAACTCGTGGAGTAGCGCCATGATCACCATCGACCACAATCCGCAGAGAATCTCGATTGCCGTGTTTGGCGAGTTCACGCTGGCCGACTTCAAGGAGTTCGAGGAGTTGTTCACGTACAAATCGCGCTTCGAAGGGCCGGTGAACCTGCTGGTCGACCTGCGCGAGATGATCAGTTTCACCTTGGATGTGGCCTGGGAAGATGTCCGGTTTTCGCGCGAGCATCGCCACGATTTCCGTCGCGTCGCCGTTCTCACGAAGAATCAGTGGCTGAGCTGGAGTGCGTGGATGACGCAGTGGTTCGTCGACGGTGAAATGCGCGTGTTCGACGAAGAGGGTGATGCGCTGATGTGGCTGGACGAGGCCGCGGAGTCGGCAGAATGACCGACTTCCGCACGCTGATCGACGCGCCGACGCTGGCCGGCTTGCTTGGTCAGCCCGATGTGCGGGTGGTTGATTGCCGTCACGACCTTGCCGATGTTGAGGCAGGGCGTCGTGCGTATGCCGAGGCCCACATTCCCGGTGCCGTATTCATGCATCTCGATGAAGACCTGTCTGGCCGGTGCACCGGTCGAAATGGCCGTCATCCCTTGCCCGATCCGGCCGATTTCGTTGCTCGTCTGGGGGCGCTCGGCATCGGCCCGCATGATCAGGTCATCGCCTGCGACGATGCCGGGGGCGCCATCGCCGCCCGGCTCTGGTGGCTGCTGCGCTGGGTTGGCCATGCACGCGCCGCCGTGCTCGATGGCGGCTACCGCGCCTGGCGCCAGGCCGGCCTTCCTTTGCACGCGATCACCCCTGATGTGGCAGCTGTTGAGCATCCGGTAGGCGCATCGACGGTTGGCACGGTCGATGCGCTGTCCCTTCAGGCTGCGCTGGGCGAGGGCAGTGTGCGCCTTGTTGATGCCCGCAGCCCCGACCGTTTCGCGGGTCAGAACGAAACCCTGGATCCCGTAGCCGGCCACGTGCCCGGGGCCATCAATCGCTTTTTCCGCAGCAACCTCTCCGACGGCTGTTTTCGCCCCGCGGCAGAACTGCGAGCTGAATTCGACGCGCTGCTTGGCGGCCGCTCGCCGGTCGATATCGTGCATCAGTGCGGCTCGGGCGTGACGGCGTGCCACAACCTGCTCGCCATGGAGGTCGCGGGCCTGCACGGTTCGCGGCTGTATCCGGGGTCGTGGAGCGAATGGTGCGCCGATCCGGCACGGCCGGTGGCAACCGATACTCCGTGAGGTTTCCGCAGGGTCAGATGTACGACTGCGGCGCTGCGCTCACTCTCCCCAGTCAACCTTCTCTACTTGGCCCAGCGCACGCCCCAGAAAGCGTTCCCCGATGGTCTGAAAGCGCAAGGGCACGTCGGTGACGTAAAAGCGGTGTTCCGGGGCTCTACTGCTACACGCAAGGTCGAGTGTCGTCAGGCGTTCGGCAGCCAGGTCGGCGGTGGTGCTGGCCGAGTCGATCAGTCGCACGCCTTTGCCCGAAACCTTCTTCAGCAAGGGCTTGAGGAGCGGGTAGTGCGTGCATCCGAGCACCAGACTATCGACTTCTTCCGCCAACACGGGCTTGAGATACTCGCGAGCGGTCATGCGCGTCACAGGGTGATCCAGCCAGCCTTCCTCTACCAGCGGGACGAACAGCGGGCAGGCCGACGAATACACCTGCACTGTTGGGTCGAGCGCATGCATGCGCAGGGCGTAGGCGTTGCTGTTTATCGTGGTCGGTGTCCCGATGACGCCGATGCGTCGGGCCACGGACTGCGCCAGCGCCGCTTGCGAGCCAGCCTCGATCACATCCAGTACCGGCAAATCCAGAGCCAGATCCCGCACAACGTCAGCCGCCACCGCGGCCATGGTATTGCATGCCACGATCAGCATTTTTACGTCGCGCTGCAGAAGGAACCGCGTGATCTCCGCGGTGAAGCGACGGATAGTGGCTACCGATTTGATGCCGTAGGGGACGCGGGCAGTGTCGCCGAAGTAGGCGATGTCCTCGAAGGGCAGCCGATCCATCAGCGCGCGTACCACCGTCAGTCCGCCGATGCCTGAATCGAATACGCCGATGGGGCCGTCGCGACGCGTCATGGGAATTGCCTTGGTGAAAAGAGAGGGATTCTAGCGGTCGTAGGTCCTACAAGTGCAGCGTATGCGCCCACCGCATCACAGGCTTCCCGTCAATGGTGAGTGGCTGGGTTCGTCCGTCCCGGCGCCGTAAACGAAAAAAAGCCCGGTTGCCCGGGCTTTCTTCACTGCAGCAACAGACGATTAGTCGTCGATGCGCTGAATGTTCGCTGCCTGCTTGCCTTTCGGGCCGCTGACGATGTCGAACGAAACTTTCTGGTTTTCGGCCAGCGACTTGAAGCCGTTGCCCTGAATGGCGGAGAAGTGAGCGAAGACGTCCTCGCCACCATCAGCCGGGGTAATAAAGCCGAAGCCTTTGGCGTCGTTGAACCACTTAACAGTACCTTGTGCCATGAAATGCATTCCTTGCAATGATTGAGATGATGCGTGGGCAAAAGCCCGGTAGTACGAGAATCAAGGCGAGGAGCACAAACCGTATACCGCGAGGTACTGCGTAAGAGCTGTCGTACTTTGAAAACCCGCGGACGCAGTATGGGGGTGTGCCGTACGGAATACAAGCGCTTTTTTACATCGCCCTTGACAGGCGTGTTGTAGCGCATCTGCAACGGCTTGTCATGTAGTCAAAGCGAATAAGACCACCGCGCTGTAACCGAGTCGCGATGTATTGCAAAATGTTGCTCAGTACTAAGAGGTGCATCAGTGATGATGCGATTGAGCCGGCCAGTGGCGGTCGGTTTTTATTTTCGGGGAACGCAATGAAGAAAAGTCTTTTGGCGTTGGCGGTAGGCGGACTGGTGTCCGTGCCGGCGCTGGCACAGTCCAACGTTCAGATCTACGGCATCATGGACCTGGGTTTCAGCCGCCTCAGTGGCAGCGAAGCCGGTTTCCTCGGTGATGGGTTCAAATCCCGTAGTGCGATGGACTCTGGCAACCAGGCAGCCAGCCGCATCGGCTTTCGCGGTACCGAGGATCTGGGCAACGGCCTGAGCGCCTTCTTCACAATCGAGCAGGGCCTGTCGGCAGATACGTCGTCCAGCCCGTCGAATTCGCGAGCAGTTTTCGTCGGTCTTGGTGGCGATTTCGGTCGCGTCTCGCTAGGTCGTCACATGAACTCGGTACGCAAGCAAGTCACCGACATGGATCCGTTCGCGGCCGCCGGTGTTGGCAGCATGCTCAACATCAACCGCCAGACCACCTGGATCAACAACTCCATCCAGTACACGTCGCCGAGCTTCAGCGGCCTGACCGTTGGCGGCAACTTCTCGAACAACGTCGGCTTCGAGTTCCTCGGCATCGATGTCGGGCTGCCGGCTGACGAAGCCGCCATCCCAAAGGGTGAAGACAACGTCAACACGCGTCTGTGGAACGTGATGGCGAACTATTCGCGGGGCCCGATCTCCGCCGGCATCTCTTATGAGCGGCTGAAGAACGACGCGGTCGGCTTCAAGGAGAAGCGCTGGAACCTCGTCGGTGCCTACGACTTCGGCGTAGTCAAGGTCAGTGCCACCTACGGAACCGTCAAGAACCAGTATTTCGACTTCCTTGAAACCAAAGGCAAGCAGTGGATGCTTGCAGCCACGGTTCCGGTGTCTGCCGCCGGTACGGTGCTCGTGTCGTACAACCGCGCCAAGCGCGATGTGGACGTCGGCCCCTTCGATATTGGCTCGCTCAAGGGCAGCCAGTGGGCTGTCGGCTACAACCATGCACTGTCCAAGCGCACCAACGTGTACGCTACCTACGCGCAATCGAGTGCCAACGACTTTGCCGAGGCTATCGGCTACTACGACGTCGGCCCCGGCGCGAATGGTTTCGAGTCGGGTAACTTCAGCAAAGGCTTCAACGTCGGTATTCGACACAATTTCTGAGCAAAATTTGCTGCAGTTGATGACGGGCGCTTCGGCGCCCGTTTTTCATTTGGGCACGCGCAAAGCGGCCCCTTAAGAGCGTCGCGTTGCGCCAGCGCAACACGATTCCCGCGGCTTACGCGCAAAAGCCATCCCACGCTTGCGGCGGGCAGGCTGCGTTGCGCAGAATGCAATCCAGCTTCTCGGACGAGAGGTAAGTGGGGCCGGCAAGCGCTGTCGGTTTTAACTTGAACCTAGAGGGGAATTTCAATGCAAAAGAAACTCATCGCACTGGCAGTCGCCGGTCTGGTGTCGGCTCCGGCCTTCGCTCAATCGAACGTGCAGATCTACGGCATCATGGACCTGGGCTTTGCCCGTCACAGCAGCTCGGAAGCTATCCCTGGCTTTGAAGCTGACAAGAGCCGCACCGGCATCGATTCCGGCAACCAAGCTTCCAGCCGCATCGGTTTCCGTGGCACGGAAGATCTGGGCAACGGCCTGAAGGCTTTCTTCCAGATCGAGCAGGGTCTGAACGCTGACCGTGCCTCGACCCCGACCAACCGTCAGATTTTCGTCGGCCTGCAGGGTGATTTCGGTAAGGTTCGCCTCGGCCGTGACTTCAACCCGAGCCGTGCTCTGGTAACCGGTCTGGACCCGTTCGGCGCTTCGGGCGTGGGCAACATCCAGAACATCTATCAACTGCAGACCCGCGTTGATAACGCCATCATCTACACGACCCCGAGCTTCGGTGGTTTCACTGCAGAAGTGACGTTCACCAACAACGTGGACGGTAATGAATCGGCCTACGAGAAAGGCACGGACAACCCGAACTCGCGTCTGTGGAACGTCGTTGGTAAGTACAAGAACGGTCCGCTGACGGCCGGTGCTTCGTACGAGCGCATCAAGACTGACACTGATAACGAAACCGTCAAGGCCTGGAACCTGGTTGGTGGCTACGACTTCGGCGTGGTCGATCTGCGTGGTGCCTACGGTCAGGTCAAGGAAGACGTGAGCGGCTCCCCCGACGAGAAGGCCAAGCAGTGGATGCTGGCTGGCGTCGTGCCGGTTTCCGAAGCTGGCAAGGTCCTCGTGTCGTACTCGCGTATCAAGTTCGACGAAGCGGATGCCAAGGCTTCGCAGTGGGCAATCGGTTACAGCCACGCTCTGTCCAAGCGCACCAACGTGTACGCCACGTACTCCAAGGTCAGCACCAACGACGAAGCTGAAGGCTCCTTCGGTGTATACGATGGTCGTGAAGAAGATGTTGGTGGTGACGACGTTACCGTCGCTCAATTCACCAGCGGCTTCAACATCGGTATCCGTCACAACTTCTAATCGTCTCCAGACGGTTTGAAGCAGAAGCGGGCGCTACGGCGCCCGTTTTTTTATTGGTGCACGGTTTTCGTTGCATGTTCGCGACATCTCCAGATCCGTCAGTTGCATTGTTCTTGTGATGCGCCGCAGGGGGTTTGCATAATTCTGTTACAACTCGCCGGGGCTTCACGGCTGCAGTTGGGCCTGCCGAAGAGCGTCTTCGGCGTTCAATTCAGATCCTGAGGGGATTTCAATGCAGAAAAAACTCATCGCACTGGCAGTCGCCGGTTTGGTGTCGGCTCCGGCCTTCGCTCAGTCCAATGTGCAGATCTACGGCATCATGGACCTGGGCTTTGCCCGTCAGAGCGGTTCCGAAGTCACTGGCGGCGCAAAGGACAAGGCGCGCAATGCCATCGATTCCGGCAACCAGGCGGCCAGCCGCATCGGTTTCCGTGGCACGGAAGACCTGGGTAACGGCCTGAAGGCCTTCTTCCAGATCGAGCAGGGTCTGGGCGCTGACACCAGCTCCACCCCGACCAACCGCCAGATCTTCGTCGGCTTGCAGGGCGATTTCGGTAAGGTCCGCCTCGGCCGTGATTTCAACCCGACCCGTGCGCTGGTGACCGGTCTGGATCCGTTCGGTGCTTCCGGCGTCGGCAACATCCAGAACATCTATCAGCTGCAGACCCGTGTGAACAACGCTGTCATCTACACATCCCCGAGCATGGGTGGTTTCTCGGTTGAGGCGACGTTTACCAATAACGTAGGCACCAACGATGATCCGGATGAACTCGCTTACGAGAAGGGTACCGACAACCCCAACAGCCGTCTGTGGAACGTGGTCGGTAAGTACAGCAACGGTCCGCTGATGATCGGTGCCTCGTACGAGCGCGTGAAGAACGACGACGAAGAGTACGACGTTGGCGATTTCGATGACTACGAGAAGGTCAAGGCTTGGAACCTCGTGGGTTCCTATGACTTCGGTGTGGTGAGCCTGCGCGGTTCCTACGGTCAGTTCAAGGCTGAGGAAGACGATGGCGACGAGAAGGGCAAGCAGTGGATGCTGGCAGCAGTCGCTCCGGTCAGCGAAGCCGGCAAGGTGCTGTTCTCCTACACCCGCCTGAAGGTCAATCTCGGCGCGGATGTGGGTGATGGTACTTACAAGGCCTCCCAGTGGGCTCTGGGTTACACCCACTCGCTGTCCAAGCGCACCAACGTGTATGCCACCTATGCCAAGGTCAGCACCAACGACGAGGCTGAAGGCACGATCGGCGTCGCCGAAGGTTCCAATGGCTTCTACACGAATGGTCTGAACATCGGTATCCGTCACAACTTCTGATCGGTTGCAGACGGTTTGACGTAAAGAGCGGGCGCTTCGGCGCCCGTTTTTTTGTTTACCTGTTACGAGTAAGAGGCAGGCCCGAGCGTGGTCGGTCTGCTGCCAACCTGCTAGACTCAACGCCTGTCTGAACATCGCAAGAGCGCCGTCGAAGGCGCCGTCTTCCCACCCCCATGCGCATCCTCATCAGTAACGACGACGGCTATTTCGCCCCTGGATTGGCCGCGTTGGCCGAGGCGCTGGAGGAACTGGGTGACATCACCGTGGTCGCGCCCGAGCGCGATCGCAGCGGCGCGAGCAACTCGCTGACGCTGGATCGGCCGCTGTCATTGCGCACCGCGGCGAATGGCTTTCACTTCGTCAACGGCACACCGACTGACTGCGTGCATCTGGCGGTTACTGGCATGTTCGACCATCTGCCGGACATGGTCGTGTCGGGCATCAATCATGGCGCCAACATGGGCGACGACACCATTTACTCTGGCACCGTCGCGGCAGCCACCGAGGGGTTTCTGCTGGGCGTTCCGGCCATCGCGTTTTCGCTGGCGAGCAAGTCGGCCAGCGATTTTCGTGGCGCGGCCCGGGTCGCGCGCGACTTCGTGGCGCGTTTCATCGAGCAGCCGTTTCGAGAACCGGTATTGTTGAACGTAAATATTCCGGATGTGCCTTTCGAGTCAATCCGAGGAACATGCGTAACGCGTCTGGGCAAGCGCCACAAGGCCGAGCCGGTAATTCGCGGCACGAATCCGCGTGGTGACACGGTGTACTGGATCGGGCCGGCAGGCAAGGCTGCTGATGCGGGCGCAGGTACGGATTTCCATGCAGTGGAGGAAGGCTTCGTTTCGATCACGCCTTTGCGCATGGACCTGACTCACAACGGTCAAATCCCGGCGGTTACAGAATGGCTGGAGTCCTGAGTATGGGCTTGCAGGGCCATCCGGCCGGTAATCGTGCTCTGGCGCGAATGGTCGAGCGTCTGCGCCAGCAGGGCATTCGCGACGAGAAGGTGCTTGAGGCCATGTTGCGCGTGCCACGCGCAGCTTTTGTCGACAAGGGCCTGGCGTTCAGTGTGTATGACGACACTCCGTTGCCGATTGGCTACCAACAGACGATCTCCCAGCCGTACGTAGTTGCGCGCATGATCGAGATGCTGCGGGCCGGTGGGCGCGAACTCGGGAAGACGCTGGAGGTCGGAGCTGGGTGCGGCTATCAGGCTGCCGTGTTGTCCTTCGTGGCGTCAGAGGTGTTTGCGGTCGAACGCATTCGACCGTTGCTCGAGAAAGCCAAAGAAAATTTGCGACCGCTGAGACTTGCCAACTTGCGGTTGAAACATGCTGATGGTGTTCTGGGCTTGCCACAGGCCGCCCCATTCGACACCATCATTGTTGCCGCGGCCGGGCGTGACGTGCCGACGGCCCTCAAGGAGCAGCTTGCGCCGGGTGGGCGCCTGCTGGTGCCGGTGGGGGCGGGCGCGGAACAATCGCTCGTAATGGTCGAACGCGGCCGCGACGGATTCAAGCTCAGCCGGCATGAGGCAGTCCGCTTCGTGCCATTGCTGGAAGGACTGGAATGAACAATTTGCGAAAATCGCATCGTCTGTCTCTCACGCTGGGAGTGGCCGCTTCGATTGCCCTCCTGACGGGTTGTCTGTCGCAGTTGCCGGCGCCCGTGCGCGGAGGTGACTCCGGGCAGCAGACGCGCGTCATTGCCCAAGACGGGAAGACGCACGAAGTACGAACGGGCGATACCTTGCTCGGCATCAGTCGCACTTACAACCGGACTCTTGCGGAGTTGGTGAGCTGGAACGGGCTTACCAACCCGGATCAGATCAAGGTCGGGCAGCGGCTGCGCGTTTCGGCACCCGATGGATTTGTTCCGCCCGCCGACGGGGTGATCGTTCAGCCCATCGACCTCAGCGGGGATTCCGTCGGTACTACGCCGGCGTTGCCGCAGTTGCTTGAAGCGCCGGTCGGAGGTACGACGCCGTATACCGATCAGGCCTGGGCCGCGGTGAATCCACGACCGCAGCCGATGCCGATGCCCATGCCGGCACCGCCTTCGACCCCGACCCCCACGCCGGCCCCGACGCCGCCGGAAGCGACCTTGCCCAAGCCCGTTCCGTGGTTGTGGCCCGCCAATGGGCCGGTGATCGAGAAGTTTGACGAAAGCGCGAACAAGGGCGTGGACATCTCAGGAAAGCCCGGAGATCCGGTCCTGGCTTCGGCTGCGGGCAGTGTGGCCTACTCCGGTAGCGGCTTGCGCGGGTATGGAAAACTGGTCATCATCAATCACGACGGTGACTACTACACCGCGTACGCGCACAACCAGACGCTGCTCGTCAAAGAGGGCGACAAGGTGACGCAGGGGCAGAAGATCGCAGAGATGGGCAGTACCGACACCGATCGTCCGAAGCTCCATTTCGAGATTCGACGACAGGGTCGTCCGGTTGATCCGATGCAATATCTACCGGCGCGCTGACACGACGGAGGGGGCATGTACGATCCGGCCGAGAACGACGAGGAAGACGTTGCGAACGAGCCGGATATGCCGCCCGAGGTCGAAGCCCTCGGCGAGCCGGCGGCCAAGTCTGCGGCGTCGTCCGAGGGTGATTTTCTCAGTGACGTCACCCAGATCTACCTCAATGAGATCGGCGCCAATCCGCTGCTGACGGCGGCGGAGGAGGGTGTGCTCACCCGGCGTGTCAAAACGGGTGATTTCGAAGCACGGCAAACCATGATCGAGCGCAATCTGCGTCTGGTCGTGAACATCGCCAAACACTATCTCAACCGCGGCATTCCGCTGCTCGATCTGGTCGAGGAGGGCAACCTCGGCCTGATGCACGCGCTCGACAAGTTCGATCCCGAGCGCGGGTTCCGTTTTTCGACCTATGCAACCTGGTGGATCCGCCAGAACATCGAGCGCGCGATCATGAACCAGTCGCGCACCATTCGCCTGCCCGTGCATGTGGTCAAGGAGCTCAACCAGGTTCTGCGCGCTCAGCGCAAGCTGGCTGCGCTGGGCAACGGCGAATACACGCTCGAAGATGTTTCAGCCGCGACCGGCAAGAGCCTGGATGAGGTGCGCGGCTTGCTGACCTTGGGCGAACACACCGCCTCGCTTGATGCGCCGCTGGATATTGATCCCAACCTGTCGATCGGCGAATCACTTGCCGACGATCAGGCCTGTCCGGTGGATCTGACTATCCAGAATCATGAGGTCGAGGATCTCGTGCGCGACTGGATCAGCAAGCTCAGCGAAAAACAGCGCACAGTCATTCGGCACCGTTATGGCATCGACGAGTGCGAGATCATGACGCTCGAAGAGCTTGCTGTGCAGCTGGGTCTTACGCGTGAGCGGGTGCGCCAGATTCAGCTTGAGGCGCTCGGCCAATTGCGCCAGTCGATCAAGCGGCGGGGCATACCGCCGGAGGTGCTGCTGTAGGAGCAGCCCGTCATTGCCTCACCGCAATGCCAATCGTCAGCGTGGCCTTGGCGAGGGTGGCTGCAGCGCGCAGCCACCCGTGAGTACGGGCGGCCGTAGCACCTCACATAAACATGGGTGGGGCTTCCCCGCCCTATCAAACAAAGCAACCCCCGAGCTTCAACGGAGCGCCAGCGGCCGCAAGTTGCGGTTGAGCGTGTTGCCTTTGCGGGCGCGGCGGAAACGCAGGCCTTCGATCTGAGCGGGTTTGATCTCCAGTTCGGAGGTCTTGCCGCCGCGTCCGGCGCCGGTCACGGTGAGGGAGGCGTCGGGCGCGGGTACGGCCACTGCCGCCAGCGACTCGCCTTCATCCAGCCCCATCACGATCACGCCGCGTCCGCCGGCCTGCACTTTCATCTCGCTGCGGCCGAACACCAGGATGCGTCCGTTTTCGGACACCGACGCAATCCAGTCGCCCAGCACGGGGGCTGGCTCGAGCACCTTTTCGCCCTTCTCCAGGGTCATGAAAGCCTTGCCGGCGCGTTGGCGGCTGCTTGCATCGCCCACCGTGCAGATAAAGCCATAGCCACCGGAGTTGGCGAAGAACCAGCTGGTGTCAGGAGCGGCGGAAACCAGGCGCGCCAGTTTGGCGCCGTCCTGGAATTCCACCAAGGTGGTAATCGGCGTGCCGTCGCCACGTCCGCCCGGCAGTTCAGACACCTTGACGGTGTAGGCGCGACCCTTGGTGTCGATGACGATCAGCGGCCACACGGTGCGCGTCTCGATAACGGCAAAGGCGTGGTCGCCGGCCTTGTACGAAATGCTCGTGGGGTCGATGCCATGGCCCTGGCGTGAGCGCACCCAGCCGTTGTGCGAGATGACGACCGTGACCGGCTCGTCGGGCACGCTGATCTCGGCCGGCGCCACCGCGGCGACGGCTTCGATGACGGTGCGGCGGTCGTCGCCGTATTTCTTCGCGTCCTCGCGGATCTCCTTGAGGATCAGTTTCGTCATGGCGCTGCGGCTGTCGAGCAGAGTCTGCAGGCCGTTGCGCTCCTCGCGCAGCTCGGCCAGTTCCTTCTCGATGCGGATGCCTTCGAGTCGTGCCAGCTGGCGCAGACGAATCTCGAGAATGTCTTCGGCCTGTACCTCGGTCAGGCCGAAGGCCTCGATCAGCGCCGGTTTCGGCTCGTCCGACTCGCGAATGACGCGGATCACTTCCTCGATGTTGAGGTAGGCGATCATGCGGCCTTCGAGGATATGGATGCGGCGGTCGACCTCGCTCAGGCGATGCTGCGTGCGCCGCTCGACCGTGACGTAGCGGAAGTCGATCCATTCGCGCAGCACCTGAACCAGATTCTTCTGCTGCGGCCGGCCGTCACGGCCGATCATGGTCATGTTGATCGAGCTCGACGTTTCCAGCGCTGTGTGCGCGAGCAGGATGGCCATGAACTCATCGCGGCTCTGTCGGCTGGAACGCGGTTCCAGCACCAGCCGCACCGGCGCCTTGTCGCTGGATTCGTCGCGCACCGATTCGACCGCGCCGAGCACCAGCTGCTTGAGGTTCTTCTGCTCCTGCGAAACGTCCTTCTTGCCGGTGCGTGGCTGCGGGTTGGTCAGCGTCTCGATCTCGGACAGCACCTGGGCAGTGGATACGCCCTGCGGCAGTTCATCGACGATTACACGCCACTGGCCGCGCGCAAGCTCCTCGAAATGCCAGCGCGCGCGCAGGCGAAGGCTCCCACGGCCCGAGGCGTAAGCGTCGCGAATGGTTTCGGGCGATGAGATGATCTGGCCACCACCGGGGTAATCCGGCCCGGGCAGCAGCGCCAGGACCTCATCCAACCCGGCATTGGGGTTGCGGATCAGTTCACAGGCCGCCTCGGCGACTTCGGTGAGGTTGTGCGGTGGAATCTCGGTGGCCATGCCGACCGCGATGCCCGAGGCGCCGTTGAGCAGCACGAAAGGCAGACGTGCGGGCAGGAACTGTGGCTCGTGGAAGGCGCCGTCGTAGTTCGGCAGGAAATCGACCGTGCCGCGATCGATCTCGGCCAGCAGAAGATCCGCGATCGGTGTCAGTCGACATTCGGTGTAGCGCATGGCCGCGGCCGAATCGCCATCACGCGAACCGAAGTTGCCCTGACCGTCGACTAGCGGATAGCGCAACGAGAAATCCTGCGCCACACGCACCATCGCGTCGTACACCGAGGAGTCGCCGTGCGGGTGGTACTTGCCGATCACGTCGCCGACCACGCGCGCTGACTTGACGTGCTTGGACGTGGCCGACAGGCGCATCTCGTTCATCGCGTAAAGGATGCGGCGCTGCACCGGCTTGAGGCCGTCTTCCACCTGCGGCAGCGCGCGCGAGCGCACCACGCTCATCGCGTAGGCGAGGTAGGCCTGCTCGGCGAAACGGTCCAGCGGCAGCGCGTCGTCGCCCAGTTCGTCCAGCGGCGGCTCGGGTGGCTCGGGCGGGACGGGTGGTGCGAGGTCCAGGATGTCGTCGGTGTGGTCAGTCATTGATCAGCGGTATCGGGGTTTCTCGGAGCTCACACGTCGGCTTCGACGCTATCGCCTTTCTCTTCCATCCACGCGCGGCGGCCGGAGGCTTCGCCCTTGCCCATCAGCAGCGTGAACATTTTCAGTGTGTCGTCGAAGGCGCCGGGGCGTACGTGTACGGGCAGCACACGGCGTGTGGCCGGGTCCATGGTGGTTTCGCGCAACTGCTCGGGGTTCATCTCGCCGAGGCCCTTGAAGCGGCCGACTTCGAGCGCTTCGGGCTTGAAGCCTTCCTGCGTGGCACGGTCGCGGATTGCAGTGAGTTCGCCATCGTCGAGGGCGTACAGGCGGCGTGCCGGGCGCTTCTTGCCCTGGGCGGGGACGTCCACGCGGTACAGCGGCGGCTGGGCAACATACACGTGACCGCGCTCGATGAGCTTCGGGAAGTGGCGGAAGAACAGCGTCAGCAGCAGGGTCTGGATGTGGGCGCCGTCGACGTCAGCGTCCGACATGATGACGATCTTGCCGTAGCGCAGGCCGGACAAATCCGGCGAGCTGTCGGCGAGATGGGCGTCGACGCCCAGCGCGACCGCGATGTCGTGGATCTCGTTGTTGGCGAGCAGGCGATCGGGGTCGATCTCCCACGAGTTCTGTACCTTGCCGCGAAGCGGCAGGATGGCCTGTGTTTCCTTGTTGCGCGCCATCTTGGCCGATCCGCCGGCCGAGTCGCCCTCCACGAGGAAAAGCTCGTTCCGGGTGATGTCCTCGGATTCGCAGTCGGACAGCTTGCCGGGCAGCACGGCCACGCCAGAGGTCTTTTTCTTCTCGACCTTTTGCGCGTTTTTCTGGCGCGCCAGCGCCTGCTTGATCGACAGTTCGGCGATCGCGCGGCCGGCCTCAACGTGGTTGTTGAGCCAGATCTCGAAGGGGTCGCGGATCTGGCTGGACACCAGCTTCACGGCTTCGCGCGAGTTGAGCTTTTCCTTCACCTGCCCCTGGAACTGCGGATCAAGCAGGCGGGCGGAGAGTACGAAGCTCATGCGCGAGCACACGTCTTCCTGCTGCAGTTTGACGCCGCGGGGCAGCAGCGCGTGGTGCTCGATGAAGGTCTTGACGGCCTCGAACACACCGGCGCGGAGGCCGGATTCATGTGTGCCGCCGGCCACCGTGGGAATCAGGTTCACGTAGGATTCGCTCGGCACGGCGTACTCAAACCAGGCGATCGCCCAGGCTGCGCCCTCGCCAGCCGCGTAGCTGGCGTCGTCGCGGCCGGCGTAGGACTCGGCGGTGTAGATCGGTGCTACCGGTTCCTGCTCGCCGGCGACTTCGCGCATGTAGCCAGCCAGACCTTCGGGGTAGCTCCAGGTCTTGCTCAGGGCCGGGCCGTTGGTCTGTTCGGTGTCTAGCCGAACCGACACGCCGGGCAGCAGCACGGCCTTGCTGCGCAACAGGCGTTCGAGTTCGTTCAGCGGGACGCGCGGGGCCTCGAAGTACTTCGGGTCGGGCCATACGCGCACCCGTGTGCCGCTCTGGCGGCCGCATTCGCCTTCGACGCGGATTTCGCCGATGTGCTCGCCGCCGCCGGTGAAATCAATGCGGTAGATCTTGCCTTCGCGCTTGACCTCGAGCTCGACCCGCGTGGACAGCGCGTTGGTCACCGCCACGCCGACGCCGTGCAGGCCGCCCGAGAAGGCGTAGGCGCTGTTGCCCTCGCGCTTGTCGAACTTGCCGCCGGCGTGCAGTCGCGTGTAGGCCAGCACCACCACCGGGACGCCCTCTTCGGGGTGCAGGCCGACCGGGATGCCGCGGCCGTCGTCGGCCACCGTGACCGAGCCGTCCAGATGCAGCGTGACGTGGATCTTCTTGGCGAAACCGCCGAGCGCCTCGTCAGCGGCGTTGTCGATCACTTCCTGAATGATGTGGGCGGGCGAGTCGGTGCGGGTGTACATGCCCGGGCGTTCGCGGACCGGTTCCAGGCCCTTGAGGACGCGGAAGGAGGATTCGTCGTAGGTCTTGCCTGTCATGGATGCTTGCTGAGGTCCGTGGGATGGCGGCGCACAAGCATAACCGCTGCGGCTGGCAGCTGCCTACCGCAAGGCATGAAACGGGCGGTGTAGGGGTCAGGCGCTGCCGAGGTGGCGGCCGCGGCCGCTCGGGCGTGCGCTGCCGCCGGAATCGTACAGCGAAGGCTGGTCAGCGGCCGAGAGCAGGACGGACAGTGCCGCCTGATTGTTCTGCATGCGCTCGTGGATGAGCTTGCCGTTGATCTCGTTCAGGGCGCGCACATCGGCGCCGATGTCGAGAATGCTGTCCCAGCGCGTGAGCACATCGGGCAGGCCTTCGCAGATCTGGCGGATGGATTCGGCCGACGGGGTGACGCCGTGCTGGCCGAGCAGCATGCCGAGCGCGTCGTGCTGGCGCTGCAGTTGCTGATGGAGTGCGGATTTATTCGGCGTGAGCGAGATCAGTCCGTCCGTGTCGCCAGCGATCAGCAGGGCTTGTTCGCGCTGCAGCAGCTCGCGAAAACGCTCCAGCGACGCGAGTTCGGCGTCGATGGCCTGAACGAATCGTGCGCGGGCGGCGGCCGGGATCATGCCTTGCCGGTGTAGCCCAGCATTTCGCGAACGCTGTCGAGCAGGCCGTCGGCGATGCGGTTGGCGTCCATCTTGAAGCGACCGTCGCTGATGGCCTGGCGGATTTCATCCACGCGCGCCTGATCGACCGCCGGGGTTGCTGCGGCTACGGCTTCGGCCTTGGCCAGGCTGGACGACAGCGGCGACAGCTCGACGGTGCCCGATTGACCAGCGTTGCTGCCTTGCGGCGCGGGGCTGGCCGGCTTGGCGCGATTCTCGCCCGCGAGCGGGGAGCTGACGCCTTTGTTGGTTCCTTCGATCTTCACGTGTGTACTCCGGTGAGGGCGGCCCGAATGGGTTCCTGATGTAGTAGACGGCAGCCCTGCAGAAAACTTTAGCGAATTAAATTAATTGTTTTTGCACAGGCGCTGGGCGCCCGGTTCCGCGTCTCGAACGCCTCAATGATCGCACACCGGCTTCAGAAACGCAGTTCCACCACGCCACCGGCGCGCGCGATGCCGTTGACGATGCTGCCATTGGCCAGCCGCACGCGCACGCTTTCACCATCGGCGGCGCGCCCCAAGGCGCGGCCCTCTCCGCCGATCTCAAAGCCGCTGCCAATGCCGACGATCCTCACCGTCTGGCCCGATTCCACCGCCGGCGGCAGGCGCAGGTGTTCCTCGCGCAAGGGGGTGCCGGCGGCAATGCCTCGGCTGGTGCGGACGCCGATGGCGCGCGACGGATCGCTCAGCACCTTGCCCGATTGGGCGGCCAGATCTCCGCGTTCCAGGCGCAAGTCTTGCGGCCCGATGGTCTGGCCCGGCCGCAGGCCGTTGCGCGCGACCACGTAATCGGCAATGACCTTGACGCGCGCTGGCAGATAGACGGTCCAGTTCGCCGGCGCGGTGCAGCGCACACCGACACTGAGTTGGCCCCACGCGAGTGCTCCGGACGGCAAAAACGCCTCCGGGGCGTCGCACGGTGGCAACTGGTTGGCGGGGGATAGCACGCCGACCTCAAGTTCGATCTCCCCTGGCAGGCCGTCGGTTTCGTGTTCGAGCAGGGTGCGTACGGCGGCCTCCACCGGGGCCGTGGGCTGCTGGGCGAGCGCGCCGGAAACCGCTGCGCAGGTGGTGACGAACAGGAAGCAGGCGAATCGATTCATGGCGGCATTGCATCACGTGGTCGGCGCATCGGCAAGGCATGGGTGTTGCAAGCGACGTGCCGCAACGGCCGGGCCGGCCACGCTGGCAAGGATGGGCGGCGACAACCGGCAAAGACTGCCGGCGCGGCGGCAAGACGGCCGGCGAAAGCGGCGAAATTGGCCGGAAAAGCAGCCTCTTATCGGACGAAGAGCAGGCCCGGTACGGACATACGATGCTGGCACGAAAGCTGCAATAGGGCAGTTGTCCCTGCCGGAAATATTCGACGGGACACAGAGATACGAGAGGTGACGCATGAAAGCCATGCTCGATGACGCACTGCGGTTCCATCAGACCGCGCTCAATGTGCAAGCCCGCCGCCAGGAATTGCTGGCGTCGAACATCGCCAACGCCGACACGCCGAACTACAAGGCCAAGGACATTGATTTTCGCAGCGCACTGGCCGGCGCGATGGGTAAGCAGGGAGCGGCGCTGAACATGAAGACGACTACTGCCGGACATCTGCCAGTTGCTGGCGCAACGCCTTTCGAGGGCCACATCGGCTTTCGTCAGGAGCTGCAGTCGGCGGTCGATGGCAACACCGTGAACATGGACGTCGAGCGCGCCGCCTACGCCGAGAATTCGCTGCACTACGAGGCCAGCGTGACCTTCATCAACGGCCTGCTGAGCGGCATGCGTACCGCCATCACGGGCCAGTGAGCGAGGGGGACTGAATCATGAGCATGTTCAACGTCTTCAATATCGCCGGCTCGGCGCTCAGCGCCCAGTCACTGCGCCTGAACACGACGGCCTCCAACCTCGCCAACGCCGACAGTGTGGTCGGCGAAGACGGCCAGCCCTATCGCGCCAAGCAGGTGGTTTTCCAGGCCGTGCCGGTTGCCGGGCCAGAGGCGCAGGGCGTGAAGGTCACCGGAGTGGTTGAAAGCGCCGCGCCGATGCGCCTCGTGTATGACCCGGCCAGCCCTGCCGCCAACGGTGAGGGCTACGTCGAAATGCCTAACGTGAATGTGGTCGAGGAGATGGTCAACATGATCTCCGCGTCGCGTTCCTACCAGAACAACGTCGAGGTCATGAACACGGCCAAGACCCTATTGCAGCGCACGCTGAGCATCGGCCAGTAATTGGCTGAGGCCTTCGGGAGATTGAGATGAGTACTGTCAACGCCACTGGTTACGACTATTCCGCCCTTAACACCGGCACGACGTCGACCGGCAAGAAGGAAGAGGACTCTCAGACTCGCTTCCTGACGCTGCTGACGACCCAGCTCAAGAACCAGGATCCGATGAATCCGATGGAAAACGCCGAGATGACTTCGCAGCTCGCGCAGATGAGCACCGTCGACGGCATCGAACGCCTCAACACCATGTTCCAGCAGCTGCTGGCCGGGCAGGAATCGGCCGAGGCCATGCAGGCTGCGGCGCTGGTCGGGCGCGGTGTGCTGGTCGAAGGTGATGGCCTGGTGCTGACCGAAGCCGGGGCGGTTGGTGGCTTCGAGCTGCCCAACGGCGCCGACAAGGTGACGCTGTCGATCCGCGATAGCTCGGGTCTGGAGGTCGCCAAGGTCGACTTCGAGGACTTCGATGCCGGCAGCCACAACTATGTGTGGGACGGCACCACCATTGACGGTTCGGCAGCCGCAGGCGGCCTGTATTCGGTGAAGGTCACGGCCACCATCGGCGGCGAGACCGTGGATGCCAACTCACTCGAGTTCGGTCAGGTCACCGGCGTGATCCGCGGGCCCAAGAGCACCGACCTGCAGGTTGGCAATCTCGGCATCTTCCAGTTCAACGACATCAAGCAGATTCTCTGACGGAGCGACACCATGGCATTCCAGCAAGCATTGAGCGGTCTGAGTGCGTCGGCTAAAGCCATTGACGTCACCAGCAACAACATCGCCAACGCCTCGACGGTGGGCTTCAAGGCCGGTAGCGCGCTGTTCTCCGACGTGTTCGCCTCGGCGCTCACCGGCGCTTCGTCCAGCGGCCAGGTCGGTATTGGTGCGGCATCCAACGTGGTCCGTCAGGCCTTTACGCAGGGTGGTCTGACCTCCACCGGCAACCCGCTGGACATGGCGATCAACGGCAACGGCTTCTTCATCATCGCGCGTTCCGACGGTAGCCAGGCCTTCAGCCGCAACGGTCAGTTCGAGGTTGATGCCGACGGCTTCATCACCACACCGACGGGTGACCGGCTGCAAGGTGTGCAGGCGGTCAACGGCGTGGTCAACCCGAACGGAGCGCTGACTTCGCTGATCGTGCCGAGTGAGCCGATCGCGGCCCGCGCCACCGTCGACCTGCCCGGCGCCTTGGGTGTCCGTCTCGTCGCCAACCTTGATGCCGAGCAGGACCCGACGGTACAGCCGCAGCCGGCATGGCCGGCCTTCGATCCGGCCGATAACACCACCTACGATGCGCAGCTCACGCAGGTCAGCTTCCTTGGCAACGACGGCAACACCAAGACCGTCGATGTGTACTTGCGTCGCCAGGCGACCGGCGGGGATGACTGGGAAGCTTTCTACGTCATCGACGCCGGTGACGGCGTGACGCCGCAGACCGTCAGTGCCGGCAACTTGCTGACCAACGGAACCAGCGCGACCCTGTCTGCGACGGTTACCAATACGCTGCCCGCTCTCGACCAGGCGCTGGACCTGAACTTCAACTGGGATGCCGTCGCCGGCTGGAGCCTCGACACGGATGTCGACGCAGCCAACGTTGCGACCGAGGCGCTGCCCGACGACACCGCCGTGGCCTTCCTCAACCCGACGGTGGCCGTCGATCCGGCTGACACCAGCAGCTACAACTCGACCACCTCACTGACGATCTTCGACAGCCTTGGTCTGGAGCACACCCTGTCGCTGTACTTCGCCCGCGAACCGGGCGGCGTCAACGACTGGCAAGTGTGGGCCTCGCTTGACGGCGCCGCCGCCCAGCGCATCAGCAACGGCACCGACGGCACGCTGAGCTTCGACACCTCGGGTAGCCCGATCGGAGGCACTGCCGGTACGAGCTTCACGTTCCCGGCGACCGACCTCGGTCCGGCAGTTGATCCGCTCGGCTTCACGGTCGACCTGTCGCGCCTGACGCAGTTTGGCGACCCGTTCTCGGTGACCGAGACCGGTCAGAACGGTTACACCCAGGGCAGTCTGGTCGGCATCTCGGTGGACCGTACCGGCACCATCCAGGGTCGCTACAGCAACAACCGCACCCAGGCCCTCGGTCAGGTGCAGTTGATGACCTTCACCAACCCGAACGGGCTGACCTCGCTGGGCAACAACCTGTGGGAAGCCACCCCGGCCGCTGGTGCCAACCAGCCGCAGCCGCCGGGCGCGGGCCTCAACGGCGTGATTTCGTCCGGTGTGGTGGAAGACTCCAACGTCGACCTCACGCGCGAACTGGTGCAGCTCATCATCATGCAGCGCAACTACCAGGCCAACGCCCAGTCGATCCGCACCCAGGATCAGCTGCTGCAGACGGTCGTCAACCTCAGGTAAGCACAACGCGGCCTGATGGCGGGACGCCGCCGCAGGTTGCCGGGAGAAGGGCATGGATCGCCTGATCTACACCGCCATGACGGGCGCACGCAGCACGCTGGACCAGCAGGCTGCGGTGTCGAACAACCTCGCCAACGTCAATTCGACGGGCTTTCGGTCGGAAATGCACCGGCTGCGCGCGGTCGAAGTGCAGACCGATGCGCTGCGCACCCGCGCCTTCGCGGTGGATGCGAGCGTCGCGACCGACTTCACGCCGGGACCGATGCAGTTCACCGGCCGGACTTTCGACGTCGCCATCAAGGGCCAGGGCTGGTTCGCCGTGTCCATGCCCGACGGCGGCGAAGCCTACACGCGCGACGGCAGCTTTTCGGTCAGCGCCAACGGCATCCTGCAAACCCGCGGTGGGCGCCCGGTGCTGGGGGTTGATGGCCCGGTTACGGTGCCGCCCGACAGCGAAGTCGTGATCGGCAAGGACGGCTCGATCTCGGTGGTTACCGGTGGCAATGCCGCGACCATCAACGTGGTCGCCAACATGAAGCTGGTCAATCCGCCCGAAGCCGGGCTGGAGCGCGGCGAGGACGGCCTGTTCCGCTACACCGGCGATGCCCTGGTGTTGCCCGACGAAGACATCGAGGTCGCGTCCGGCTACGTCGAGGGCAGCAACGTCAATGTCGTCGACCAACTCGTTTCGATGATTTCGCTGGCGCGTCAGTTCGAGATGCAGACACGCATGCTGCAGACCGCCGAAACCAATGACCGCGCCGCGGCGCAATTGCTCTCCAACCGCTGACGCGTCAGCGAATAGGGGCGCTTTTCCGGCCTTAATCGCCGCAACGCGCGGCGCGCGCCGGACGTAATCTGGCACCGTCGGCCCGCTGGCCTTTACGCCGCGGAGCCCCCGCCAAAGGAGTACCGACATGATTCGCTCACTGTGGGCCGCGCGTACCGGCCTTGATGCCCAGCAGACCCAGCTGGATGTGATCTCGAACAACCTCGCCAACGTTTCGACCAACGGTTTCAAGCGTCAGCGCGCGGTATTCGAAGATCTGCTGTACCAGACGCTGCGTCAGCCGGGCGCCCAGCAAACCGCCGAGAGCCAGATCTCCAGCGGCCTGCAGGTCGGCACCGGCACGCGTGTGGTGGCCACCGAGCGCATCTTTACGCAGGGCAGCCTGCAGCAGACCGGCAACGCGCTCGACGTCGCCATCCAGGGCAACGGCTTCATCCCCATTCAGCTTGAAGGCGGCGTCACCGGCTACACCCGTGATGGTTCCTTCCAGCTCGACAACGCCGGGCAGATTGTGACGCCCAGCGGCTATCTGGTTGGTGGCGGCATCACCATTCCCGAGGATGCGCTGTCGATCACCATCGGCAAGGACGGCACGGTCAGCGTGCTGCAGCCGGGCAACACCATTCAGGAGGTCGGGCAGCTGCTGCTGGCCACCTTCATCAACCCGGGCGGCCTGCAGAGCGCCGGCGAGAACCTGTATCTGGAAACCGCGTCGAGCGGCGTGGCCAACGAACAGCCTCCCGGCACCAACGGAGTTGGCGTGTTCAACCAGAACTATGTCGAGACTTCCAACGTGAACGTCGCCGAGGAACTGGTGAGCATGATCATCACGCAGCGTGCGTATGAGATCAATTCGCGCGCCATCCAGACTTCCGACCAGATGCTCGGCCGTCTGACGCAGCTCTAAGAGGCATCGGGATGTTTTCGCCGCTCCGTTTCGCACCGCTGGCCTTGCTCTTCCTGGCCGCGTGCTCGCCGATCTACACGACGCCGAGCACCGCGGTGCATCAGCCGATGAGCGTACGCCCCGAGATGCAGGGCCAGACCGTACCGACCACCGGATCGATCTATCAGAACGCCGCCGTGCGCCCACTGTTCGAGGATCGTCGTGCCCGCCACGTCGGCGACACCATCACCATCAACCTGGTCGAACGCACCTCGGCGCAGAAGAGCGCCAATGCCACGGCCGACCGGTCTTCGAACATTGCGGGCGGCATCAATGCGCTGGGCGGCGTGTCGATCGGCAAGCTCGGGCAACTGAGCGTCGACGCCGGCACCGAATCGGCTTTTGCCGGCCAGGGTGCAGCGGGGGCCAACAATGCCTTCACCGGCACCATTACCGTCACCGTGATCGACGTGTATCCCAACGGCAATTTGCTGGTGTCCGGCGAGAAGCAGGTGGCGATCAATCAGGGCAACGAGTTCATTCGTTTTTCCGGCGTGGTCAATCCGAACAACGTGACCACCTCGAACACCGTGCAGTCGACGCAGGTCGCCGATGCGCGCATCGAATACAAGGGCAGCGGCTTCATCGACGAATCCACCCGCATGGGCTGGCTGCAACGTTTCTTCCTGGCCCTGTTGCCGTTCTGACGCGGAGCGCATCATGAATCATCGTTTTCTTCTCCGCCTTGCCCTGGCTGCAACACTGGCGCTGTCGCTGACCGCGCAGGCGGCCGAGCGCATCAAGGATCTGGCTTCCATCGCCGGCGTGCGCAACAACCAGCTGGTCGGCTACGGTCTGGTTGTCGGCCTCGACGGCAGCGGTGACCAGACCACGCAGACGCCGTTTACCGTGCAGAGCATCATCAACATGCTCAGCAACATGGGCGTCACGCTGCCGCCCGGTACCAGCCTGCAGTTGAAGAACGTGGCGGCGGTGATGGTCACCGCCAACCTGCCGCCGTTCTCGCGCCCGGGCCAGCAGATCGACATCACCGTGTCGTCGATGGGTAATGCCAAGAGCCTGCGCGGCGGAACGCTGGTGATGACGCCGCTCAAGGGCGTCGACGGTCAGGTCTACGCGATTGCCCAGGGCAACGTGCTGATCGGCGGCGCGGGGGCTTCGGCCGGCGGTGCGTCGCAGGTCGTCAACCACCTGTCGGCTGGCCGTATTCCCGGTGGTGCAACCGTCGAGCGATCGGTGGCAACCGCCCTGGGGCAGGGCGAATTCGTTACCTTCGAGCTGCATCAAGCTGATTTCGGCACCATGCGTCGCATGGTCGACGCCATCAACATGGTCACCGCGCCGGGCACGGCGCAGGCGCTCGACGGGCGTACCGTCAAGGTGCTCGCGCCGCTCGATCCGACCGATCGCGTGGCCTTCCTCGGACGTCTCGAGAACCTGATGATCACGCCCGAGCAGCAGGTCGCCAAGGTCATCGTCAATTCGCGCACCGGCTCGGTCGTCATGAACCAGCGCGTCACGCTGCAGAACGTCGCCGTGGCGCATGGCAACCTCACCGTCACCATCGGCACGGACGTCGGCGTATCGCAACCGCCGCCGCTGTCGGGCGGCGATACGGTGGTGGTACGTCGCGCCAACGTCGATATCGATCAGCAGGACAGCATCCTGTTCAACGTGCCGGCGTCCGCTACCTTGTCGGACGTGGTCAATGCACTCAATGCCATTGGCGCGTCGCCGATGGACCTCATCAGCATCCTGCAGGCCATGAAGTCGGCAGGGGCGCTCCGGGCCGAGCTCGAAGTGATCTGATCATGAGCGCCATGGCCTCCCTCAACACCCTGGACCCGCGCTCTTTCGGCGACCTGCAGCGGCTCACCGCCAAGGGTGATTCGCCCGAGGCGCTGCGCGCTGCTGCGCAGCAGTTCGAGTCGGTGTTCATGCAGATGGTGCTCAAGGCCATGCGCGAGGCCTCGCCGCAAGGCGGGCTGTTCGATTCAGAGCACACCAAGATGTTCCAGTCCATGCACGACCAGCAGCTGGCCTCCGATCTGGCCTCGCGCGGCAACGGCATGGGCCTGGCCGACGCGATCTTCCGCCAGCTCGGCGGCGAGGCGATGCAGGCGCAGCAGGAGAACGGTTTCATCGGGCCGGACGGGCGGCGCTATTTCGACCTGTCGAATGTCGCGCGCCCGCCGGTGATGCAGGTGCTGCCAAGGCCGGCAAATCCTGCCGGCGTTGAGCCGGCGGCGGAAAATGCAGCCGAATCAGCGGCGGAAGTTGCCGCCCCGCAGGCCGCCTCGCAGGCGGTATCGAACGTGCCCGAGCATGTCGCTGGCTTCGTGCGCAAGCTGCGCGGCGATGCTGAGCAGGCCGGCCGCGAGCTGGGTGTGCCGGCGCACTTCCTGGTCGCCCAGGCCGCGCTGGAAACCGGCTGGGGCCGTGCAGAGCTGCGTCGTGGCGATGGCTCGACCAGCCACAACCTGTTCAATATCAAGGCGGGTTCCAGCTGGAAGGGCGACACGGTTGAACTGCCGGTGACCGAATACGCCAACGGCCGCGCCTATACAGAGAACGCGCGCTTCCGCGCCTATGGCTCGTATGCCGAGGCCTTCCGCGACTACGTCTCGCTGCTGCGCGACAACCCGCGCTATGCCGAGGCGCTTGGCCAGCAACAGCCGGCCGACTTCGCGCAAGGCTTGGCGCGAGGCGGCTACGCCACCGATCCGCAGTACGCCGACAAGCTCGTGCGCATCATTGGCGGCGACACGCTGGGCCATGCCTGGCAGGGCGCGACGCAGATCGCGTCGGGCCTGCGCTGAAACTGGCAAGCTTCTTGCAGCATGCCTGACAGACGCCTCCAGGAGTAAATCATGTCCGGCATTTTCGGAATCGGTCTGTCCGGCCTGAACGTAGCCCAGTCGCACCTCAATACGGTCTCGCACAACATCACCAACGCCGGTACCCCAGGGTATTCGCGACAGTCGGTTGTGCAGGTGGCCATTGATGCCGAATACGGCGGCACCGGCTATTTCGGACGCGGTGTGCAGGTCGCCGACGTGACGCGCGCCTACAACCAGTTTCTCGAACAGCAGGTGCAGAGCTCCACCTCGCGCCAGGCGCAGTACGCCACCTACAACGCGCAGATCTCGCAGATCAACAACATGCTGGCCGACCCCGAAGTGGGTCTGTCGCCGGTCATGAACGGCTTCTTTGCGGCCGTGCAGGACGTGGTGGCCAACCCCACCAACGTGCCGGCGCGCCAGTCGCTGCTGTCGGCGGCCGAGAGCGCCGCGGCGCGCTTCCGTTCCATGGATGCCCGGCTGCAGGAAGTCCGCAGCTCGACCAATGGCGAGATCGCCTACAACGTCGGGCGCATCAACACGCTGGCGACACAGATCGCCGAACTGAACAACCGCATCTCGCTGGCCGAAGCCGCCGGCGGCGGTGCCACCGCCAACGACCTGCAGGACCAGCGCAACCAGGTGATGGTGGAACTCAATACCATCATCTCGGCGCGCGGCGTGCGGGCCGACGACGGCTCCATCAACGTGTTCATCGGCACCGGCCAGGCGCTGGTGCTGGGTACCAGCGTTTCGCGCGTCACCACCGCCCCAGACCCCGACAATCCCGAGCAAGTGCGTGTGGGTATCGAAACGCCGAGCGGGGCGACGGTGCTGGTGCCGGAAGCAACCCTGACCAACGGTGCGCTGGGCGGTTTGCTCGATTTCCGCCGCGAGGCGCTGGAAACCACGCAGCGCCAGGTCGACCTGATCGCGCGCAATTTCATCGAGGCGGTCAACGAGCTGCACCGCAATGGCGTCGACCTCGATGGTCTGCCGGGCGGTGACCTCTTCGGGGCAAACATGGTGCGCGGCGTGGGCGGCGCGTCCAACCCGCCCGAGGTGGGTCTTGCCAACGACAGCCTGCTGACCTACGACAGCTATCGCCTGACCTACGGCCCGGGCGGCACCTACTCCCTCACCCGCGAAGGCGATGGCGCGACCATTACCGATCCGGCCACCATCGGTCTGAACATCACGGTGCCGGCCGACGCCCAGGACGGGGAGGAATACCTGATCCGCCCGCTCGCTGGCAGTGCGCGTGACATCTCGATGCTGATCAGTGATCCCGCACGTTTTGCGGCAGGGCTTCCGGCCTCGGTCACGACAGTCAATACGGCCACAGCGAACGTGACGCCGCCCACCGGCGCGAGCTCGGCGTCGCTGTCCCTGGCGGTCCCGTCCTTCGAGTCAAACGGAGCGATGGCGTCCTTCGCAGTGCGCTTCGACGGGGCCCTGAACGAGCTGGTCATCGACCCGGCGGCGGGCTACACCATTTCGCCGGATGCCGGCTATGACACGAGTGGTCCGGTGGACCCGCTGGTGGGCAAGACCTTCACGGTCACCACGCCGACGGGCGAGAGCTTTGATTTCACGCTGGCGGGCGAGCCGGTCGATGCCGATGAGTTCGTTTTCGATTTTGCAGTGACCAGCCAGAACGTCGATTTCGCATCGCCGACGTCGGTCCCGACGCTCGATCTGGCCAGCACTGCCAACCTGTCGCTGCCGGCTGATTTCGAGGCCAACGGGGCGGTGGCGCCGTTCGTGATTCGCTTTGACGGTGGCCTGAACGAGGTCGTCATTGACCCGGCGGCGGGTTACACCATCGTTCCCGACTCCGCTTACGACACCAGTGGTCCGGTGGATCCGTTGGTGGGCAAGACTTTCACGCTGACCACGCCGACTGGCGAGACCTTCGATTTCACGCTGGACGGCGAACCGGTCGATGGCGATGAGTTCGCCCTGAGCTTCGTGGTGGCCCCGCAAACGGTCTACACGGCCACGCCCGGCGTGACGCCGGACATCGACGGGCCTGGCACCGGAGTCGTTTCGGTAGCGACCAGCGAGTTCGAGTCCAACGGTGCGATGGCTCCGTTTGCCGTGCGTTTCGACGGGGCTCTGAACGAACTGGTCATCGACCCGGCGGCGGGCTACACCATTGTTCCGGATTCCGGCTACGACACCAGTGGTCCGGTGGATCCCCTGGTGGGCAAGACCTTCACGGTGACCACGCCGACCGGTGAAACTTTCGACTTCACCTTGAGCGGCGAGCCTGCCGACGGCGACGAGTTCGGCTTCGATTTCAGCATTGAAGTGACCGAGACCACCACCGGTACCGGCCCGGGTGACAACCGCAACGCCGTTGCACTGGGCGCGCTGCAGAACCAGCAGATCATGCTCGACAGCGGTGGCGGCACGCCCACTTCAACGCTGCAGTCGGCCTATTCGCAACTGGTGTCCTTCGTCGGCAACAAGACGCGCGAAGTGCAGACCGCCGAGAAAGCACAGGCCTCGTTGCTGCAGCAGGCGACGGATGCACGTGAATCGTATTCCGGGGTTAACCTGGATGAAGAGGCTGCCAACCTCGTGCGCTACCAGCAGGCCTATCAGGCCGCCGGTCGGGTGCTGACGGTGGCGCAGCGCCTGTTCGACGAAGTGCTGAGCTTCGGCCGCTGAGGAGACCCACCATGCGCGTATCGACCAGCATGATGTACAACAAGGGCCTGCAGCAGATGCAGGCCCAGAGCGCTCGACTGTTGCAGACCCAGCAGCAGATCGCCAGCGGCCGCCGCATCCTGACGCCGGCCGACGATCCGGTGGCTGCAGCGCGGGCCCTGGAGATCCGGCAGTCGCAGTCGAGCAACGAGCAATTCCTGTCCAACCAGGCGGCCGCCAACGACCGTCTGCGCACCACCGAGAACCGCCTCACCGGCATCGGCGACATCATGCAGTACATGCGTGAGCGCACCGTGCAGGCCGGTAACGCCGCGCTCGGGCCGCAGGAGCTGAGCTACATCGCCACCGATTTGCGTGGCCAGTTTGACGCTTTGCTTGGCCTCGCCAACAGCCGCGATGCGCAGGGCGACTACGTCTTTGCGGGTTACCAGACACGCCAGCCGCCGTATGCCGGCGGCTTCGGCAACATCGCCTATCAGGGCGACGAAAACCAGATCGCGGTGCAGGTCTCGTCCTCGCGCTACATGCCGGTTTCGTTCACCGGGTCCGACGTGTTCGGCAGCGGGCGCCTGCCCGAGCCGGGCGTGCAGGTGCGCACGGTGGCCGCGCAGGACGATGCCGCGGCATCCTTCAATGTGTCGTTGTCGACCACCTCGGTGACGCCCGAGGCCGGCATCAGCTACACCATCCGCTACGACGAAACGGCTGATGACTATCTCGTCACGCGCCGAGAATCAGACGGCACCGTGACCGACCTGGGCGCCGCCACGCTCGATGCTGGCGCGCAGACCATCAGCTTTGACGGTGGCGTGGTGTTCGATCTTTCCGGCACGGCCGAAGATGGCGATGCCCTGCAGGTCTTCGTCGGCGCAAACGGCATCACCGTCGCCAACGGCAGTGGCCAGACCGGCGCCGGCTTCGATCTGGCCTTGTCGGATACGTCCGCCCAGCCCGATCCCGGCGTGCGCTACATGGTTGAGTGGGACGATGCGGCCGGCGACTACCTGGTGACGCGCCGCGAGGCCGACGGCATCACCGAGACCGCACTGGGTGCGGCAAGCTACGACGCCGTTGCCGGCACGCTGGCCTTCGACGGGCTCGAGTTCAACCTCACCGGCGCCCCGCTTGAAGGCGACGTGGTGCAGGTCGCGATCAGCCCGCTGAACATCACCGTTGATGCCACCGGCGTCGGCGGCACGGCGACCAGCCCGACGCTGGCGCTGGCTTCGGCCGCGCCGGATGCGGGCGTCAGCTACGTGCTCAGCTGGGATGACCTTGCCGGCGACTACGACGTCATCCGCCGCGAAATAGACGGCACCGAGTCGAGCGTCGGGGTCGCGAACTATGACCCGATCGGCGGAACGCTGAGTTTTGACGGCGTCGATTTCGACCTGCCCGGCACCCCGCAGGCCGGTGACGTGCTGGAAATCAACATTGCCGAGCAGGATGTGTTCGTGTCCGGCGCCGGCACGCCGACCGACGCGGCCAACGCGCCGCTGACGCTGGCCTTGTCAGCTGACTCTGCCGCGCCCGATCCGGGTGTGCGCTACATCATCGGCTACAACATCGGCGCCGATGGCAGCGGCGAGTTCAGCGTCATCCGCCGTCAGCCCGGCATGGACGACACGGTGGTGGATGCGGTATTCGACCCCGACACCGGCACGCTGAATTTCGAGAACTCCGAGGGAGAAACCGTTTCCTTCGACGTTGGCGGTGTGCCGCGCGACGGCGACCAGGCCGAGATCTTTGTCGCTTCGCGCGACATCTTCGCCAACATGGCGGTGCTGATCGACTCGCTTGAGCGCCCCGGCCCCAGCGTGATGGCCGATGGGCCCGTGGCCTTCGGTCTGGATTCCTTCGACATGGGTCTGGAGAGCGTAATGCGCGTACGCGCGCAGGTCGGCTCGCAGATGAGCGAAATCGAGAACCTCGGCAAGGTCGGTACCGATCAAGGGCTGCAGTACGCATCCGAGATTTCGCGCCTGGAAGACCTCGACTACGCCGAGGCCATTTCCCGCCTGTCGCAGCAACAGGTCTTCCTCGAGGCCGCGCAGCAGACCTATCTGCGCGTCACCGGTCTGTCGCTGTTCAACTTCCTGAGCTGATCGTCATGCGCCTGATCGCCACCCTTTGCGCCGCACTGTTGCTGACCGCCTGTGTGCATTCACCCGAGCAGCATTCGAGTGGTGGCTCGGATACCTTCGCCATGCCGGCGCAGACAGCCAGGCCCGAGCCGGTCGAAGAACCGCCGCCGCCCGGTAGCCGCACGCCGGTGTGGGCGGCAATCCCCGATCTGATGATTCCCGGCTGGGAGGTCAAGGTCACTCAGGTGGGCGAACAGCGCTTCCGCCTGCACTTGCGCATGCGCCCGCTGATCACCGGCGGCGATGGCGAGGCGCGCACGGCCTTCCTGCGCAGTGCGCGCGAGATCGTCGATGCCGGCGGTTACGCCAGTTACGACGTGGTGCGCTACGAAGAGACGATCGATTCCGGCATGTTCTTTGCGCGTCGCGGTGCCAGCGGTGAGATCCGCGTGGTGCAGTCGCAAAGCTGGGGAATGTAGGGCGGGAGTTGTTTCGCCTAGACGCCGGCCAGGGCCCGTAACAAGGCGTCCACTGCCTCGAATCCATATTCGAACAGGCGTTGCAGCATTGGCCCGAGGATGCTCAGGCTCAGCATCAGCACGAAGAAGCCCACCGTCAGCGTTACCGGAAAACCCACCGCAAAGAGGTTCAGCTGCGGGGCAGCACGCGTCAGGATGCCCAGGCCGATGTTGGCGATGAGCAGCGTGGCGACCATCGGCAGCGCCATCATCACGCCCGCCGCGAACATCACCGAGGCATGGCGCACGATCACCAGCCAACCCTGTGACGAGGTCGATTCGCCGACCGGCAGCCACTCAAAGGTGTGCACCAGCACCTGAATCAGCATCAGGTGGCCGTCCAGCGCGAGGAACATCAGCAGCGTGATGAGGCCGAGAAATTCTGCGATCACCGATGTCTGCCCGCCGGTGGTGGGGCTGAAGAACACCGCGAAGGACAGGCCCATCTGCAGTCCGATCATCTCGCCCGCGAGGTCTACCGCGGCGAAGAACAGCCGCATCATGAAGCCCAGCGCCGCGCCGATGATGAACTGGTGCGCGAGGATGACCAGCGCTTCCCAGGAATCAGTCGGAACCGCCGGCATCGGCGGCAGCGCCGGCAACACCGCCATGGCCATGGCCAGCCCGGCTGCCAGCCGGATGCGCACCGGAATGCCGCGGTTGCTCCACAGCGGCGCCGACGCGAACAGGCCGAGCAGCCGCACCAGCGGAAACATCATGGCGGCCAGCCAGGTATCGAGTTGAGCGGCGGTGACGTCGAGCATGGTGGGGCTTCAGTGGGCGGGCGGCCGATCGGGCCCGCGCCGGGCCGTGATGGGGCGTGTCACCCGATGGTGCCGGGGATGGAGGTGATCAGCCGGGTGGCGAAATCGGTGATCAAGGTCATCATCCACGGCCCGGCCAGCACTACTGCGAGAAAGATCGCAATCAGCTTCGGCACGAACGACAAGGTCATTTCGTTGATCTGCGTCGCGGCCTGAAAGATGCTCACCGTCAGGCCGGTGACCAGTGCAGCGAAGAACAGCGGTGCGCTCATCAGCAGCGTGATCTCTACGGCCTGACGGCCGATGTCCATCACCATCCCGGGGGTCATTGCAGCATCTCCTTAGACGGCAAAGCTCTGCACGAGCGAGCCGATGAGCAGGGTCCAGCCGTCGATCAGCACGAACAGCATGATCTTGAACGGCAGTGAAACGATGACCGGCGACATCATCATCATGCCCATCGACATCAGCACCGACGCGACCAGCATGTCGATGATGAGGAAGGGAATGAATACGATGAAGCCGATCTGGAAGGCGGTTTTCAATTCGGACGTGACGAAGGCCGGCACCACCACGCGCATCGGCAGGTCTTCGGCGCTGTCCACCGGCGGCGTCTTGGACAGGCGCGCGAACAGCGCCAGATCGTTCTCGCGCACCTGCTTGAGCATGAAGGCCTTGATCGGATCGGCCGCGCGCGTGATGGCTTCGTCGAACTGGATCTGACCGGAATTGAGCGGCTGGTAGGCCTCGGCGTACACCTTCTCGGCCACCGGCGACATGATGAAAAAGGTCAGGAACAGCGCCAGACCGAGCAACACCTGGTTGGGCGGAGAGGTCTGCGTGCCCATGGCCGAGCGCAGCAGCGCGAAGACGATGATGATGCGCGTGAAGCAGGTCATCATCAGCACCACGGCCGGAATGAAGGACAGCGCTGTGAGCAGCAGCAGGGTCTGGATGCTCAGGCTGTAGGTCGTGGCACCGCCGGGTCCGGTCGAACTGGTGAAGGCGGGCAGGCCCTGGGCAGCGGCCAGTGCCGGCGCGAGCAGCAGCAAGGCGACGAACAGGCGCAGCATCAGTTGTCTCCGCGGCGGCGTTCAACCGCCTGCGAGAACCAGGTCTGAAAACTGGCGGCAGGCGCTTGCGGCGGAGGGGCTGCGTTCTTGCGGAATTCTTCGGTGTCCAGCGTGTGCAGGGTGTTGACGCTGTTCTGGGTGACGCCCAGTACCAGCACCTTGTCACCCAGTTCGACCAGCACCACGCGCTCACGCGTGCCGACCGACGCGGCGCCCAGCACCTTGAGTCCGCTGGCGGCGCCGCGCGGGCCGGACAGGCGTTTGATCAGCCACAAGCTGCCGAGCAGCAGGGCCACGACGACGCCCAGACCGCCGACGAGCTGGATCAGACTGGAGCCCAGATCAGGCGGTGCGACGTCCGTGGCCTGTGCGTGAGCATGCGCGCTGGCGATGAAAAGCAGGGGGAGGGCGGTGATTCGCACGAGGGCAATCCGCAAGGCTTCGACGCCACAAGAATAGGCGCCGAGGCCGTGCGGCCTCGCGTGAAAAAAGCGTAGAAAGGCGCGTCTAATCCGCGCTTGGAAGGATGCGCCCCGTTGATGCGGGGCGCTTGCAGACAATCAGCCGCGGATCTTCCGCATGCGTTCGGCCGGCGTGATGATGTCGGTCAGGCGGATACCGAACTTGTCGTTGACCACCACGACCTCGCCCTGCGCGATCAGCGTGCCGTTGACCAGCACGTCCATCGGTTCGCCCGCCAGGCCGTCGAGCTCGACCACCGAACCGTGCGCGAGCTGCAGCAGGTTGCGGATCGACAGCTTGGTGCGGCCCAGTTCCACGGTGAGTTGCACCGGGATGTCGAGAATCATGTCGAAGTCGTTCATCGACCCGGCACGCGCACTGCCAGAGCCAAAATCTTCGAAAAGATGGCTGGCCGGCTTGGCCTGATAGGGCGATTCGCCGGCCTCGGCGGCGGCGGCCAGTTCGTCGGCAACGCGCTGGGCCTCGTCGTCGCCGGTGCCGGATTCGGCGGTGGCCTGCTCGGCCATGGCGGCAGCCCAGTCGTCTTCGCTGATCTGATCGTCTTGGGTTTCGTTCTCAGCCATGTTTCTCTCCGGCTTGCTGGGTGGTGTCGCCTTCGGACTCTTCTTCGGCCACGAACTTTTCCACCCGGATTGCGTAGTGCCCGTTCTGCGTGCCGAAATGGCCGCGGATCACGGGGACGCCGTCTACTTCCATCGACAGCTGGTCCGGCACGTCGACCGGGATAACGTCGCCAACACGCAGGTTGACGATGTCGCCCAATGTCACGTCGGCGGAACCGAAGTGCGCCGTGAGCGGCACCTCGGCGGTCTGCAACTGCCGCGACAGCAGCTTGATCCAACGATTGTCCTGAGTGAGGTGGTCACTCTGCATCGTCGAATACAGCACGTCGCGAATGGGCTCGACCATCGAGTACGGCTTGCACATATGCATTTCGGCCTGTGCACCGCCAAACTCAAGGGTAAATGTCGTTGCAATGACGATTTCAGACGGCGTGGCGATGTTCGCAAACTGCGAATTCATTTCCGAGCGCACGTATTCGAGCTCGATCTTGTACACCGGCGCCCAGGCGCGGGAATACTCGGTGAACACGACGTCGAGCATGCCCTGAATGATGCGCTGCTCGGTTGGCGTGAAGTCGCGCCCCTCGACCCGGGTGTGGAAACGCCCGTCGCCGCCGAACAGGTTGTCGACCACCAGGAACACCAGGTTGGGGTCGAACACGACCAGCCCGGTGCCGCGCAGGGGTTTGACCTGAATCAGGTTCAGGTTGGTCGGCACCACCAGGTTGCGCACGAACTCGCTGTATTTCTGGACCTTGATCGGCCCCACCGAAATCTCGGCGCTGCGGTGCATGTAATTGAACAGGCCAATGCGCAGGTAGCGGGCGAAGCGCTCGTTGATGAGCTCCATCGTCGGCATGCGGCCGCGGACGATGCGCTCCTGCGTGGCGAGGTTGTAATCACGGACACCGCCTTCCTCACTCTCGGCAGCCTCCTGCTCGTCCGGCTCCCCCGTGACGCCGCGGAGCAGGGCATCTACTTCATCCTGGGAGAGAAAGTCGGACATGCAGGTCGCCCCTTACTGAATGATGAAGGAGTTGAACAGCACCGAATGCACCGGCGCGCTAGCACCACCGGTGAGCGCAGACCCGAGGACGCTGTTGATGTCGGCAGCAATCTCGGTGGCAAGTACTTCCTGGCCCTGCGGCGTGCTGATTTCAGAGGGCAGCTTGCCGGTCAGGCGCAGATTGATGCGGTGGCGGATCTCGGGCATGAAGTTCTTCAGCGCGTCGCCGGTTTTGCTGCTGTCCACTCGCACGGCCATGATCACCTGCAGGTACCGCTCGCCGCCTTCAGGCTGAAGGTTCACCACGAAGGCATCCAGCGGCACGAACACCGGCGGACGGGAGAGATCAATGGTTTGAGCGGCCTGCACTGGTTCGGCTCCCTCTTCACCCGAGCTGAGCTCGTTTTTCTTCTGCAGCAACAGCCACACCACCGCGCCGCCGCCGATCAGCGCCAGTACGACGATGATCAGGATCAGTCGCTTGAGCTTGCTGCCCAGGCCGGAAGGCCGTGCAGCAGGCTCTTCGCTCTGCATGCTTTCCATTTCGGGCGGTTTTGTCGTTGCCATTCAATTCTCCGGTCGATTCTCGATGATTATGCTCGATCCCGGATGGCGGCAACGCCCGAATAAAAGGTGTGGTCGGCTTCAATTCGTGCTTCAGGCAAAGGTGTCGATGACACCGTTGCCGCTCCTTACCCACGAACTCGTTGCCGGTGCAGCGGCTACGCCGGACGTGCCGGCCTCGCCACCATCATGTCTGCCCCAGCCGCCACGCTGCTCGTTGCCGCCGCCGTCATGGGCGCGCTGGTCGCCGGAAGTGCTGACATTGGTCTGGCCAAGGTTGATGCCGGCCTGCTGCAGGACTTCACGCAGCCGGGGCATGGCCTGTTCGAGCGCGTCGCGAGCGGCTTGCGATGCCGCGACGAAGTGGGCGGTGGTCTGGTCGCCATTCACCTGGATCGAAACACCGAGTTTACCGAGACTTGGCGGAGTCAGCACGAGTTCCGCCTTGCTCTCGTTGCGGCCGAGCATCCACGAAACCTGGTTGCCAACTTCTGCGGCCCAGCCGCGCTGGTTCACCGGAGTGTTGACCGGCAACTGAGTCAGCTGCTGAATCTGCTGGCCGGCTTCGCCGCGAGCGGAGAAAGGCAGCCCTGCGCCCTGGATTCCGGGAGTGGCTTCACCACGCAGCCCGGCCAGCACCTGGTCGGCAAAGCTGCGGCCCGGAGCGGACTGGCTGGCCAGCGTTACGGCCTGCTGCACGGTGCTGTCGCGGCTGGCTAGGGCAATTGGCAACTCGCCGCTGTCCTTGTCGGCCGTGGCGGACAATGTGAAGGGAAGGGCGTTGCCTTGCGCGGCGTTGCCGCCCTTGCCCTTGCCGGCGTCGCTCAGCAAGGGGCTGAGGGCGGCATCGGGGGCATCGCCGTCGATCGGCTTGGCACCGCGGCCGGTGGCGAGGGCGAGTGCGGCAAGGATGGCGGCAATCTCTGCCGGCAAGGCGGCAGGGGTTTCCTCTTCCGCGGCGGCGGTTTTGCCGCTTTGCTCGGCCGGGGCATCCGTGCGCGCAGTGGCTTCGACTTCGCTGCTGCGGCCTTCTTCGGTCGGCCGTTCGGCGCCAGCTTGCTGCGGCCGCTCGGCGTTTTGCGCGCGGCTTTCGTTCGGACGTGACGGCTCGCCCTGGCGTTCGCTGCTGCGTTCGTTCTGGCGCGGTTGTACGGATTGGGGCGCTTCCTGGCGTTCCGGCTCGCGGGCGCGGTCGAGCACGGCCTCGAAGCTGGCGTTGCCCGAAGGCTCCGGATTCGGCGTGGCTTGAAACAGCGCTGCCGGATTCATGTCGGGCCTGCCGGCCCCGGACTGAATGGAAGTGTGTGCCATGTGCTCTGCTTCCTGGTTGATTCGTTCAACCGGATAGAGCAATCAGCGTGCCAGTTTGGGTTGCGTGGGCGCAGCGAAGAGCCGCCTGCGCTTACTGGTCCTGTTCGTCGGACGGTTCGCGCCGCGCATAGCGGTTGGTGGTGTGTTCGTCCGAGGCGCGCTGTTCGAGCTTGTTGAACTGTTGTTGCTCACGTTCGAGGTGGCGCTCGTGCAGGGTGTCGAAGGCCTTCAGGCGATTGCGCTGGGTGACCCAGGCTTCCTTGCCGGCCGAGGTACGGCGTTGCGATTGGTCGAGCAGACTGCGCTGGATGTCGATGGCTTCGTCGATGCGCGCCATGAAGGCGCCGTAGTTGCGCAGCGTTTCCACGCCCAGCCCGTCACTGACAGCATTGCGGAAGCGTTCGATGTACTCGCTGCGGTATTCCTGCAGCAACTCGAGCTTGCGCGAGCCCTCCTGTTCCTGCGCGATCAGCTTCCCGAGTTCGCCGGTGGCGGTCTCGAGGTGACTGCGCGATTGATCCAGCAGGGGTTGTAGTGCGAAGGGTCGGGACATGAGGTGCTATCGGTGGGCCGGCGCCGAAAGCAGCCGGCTACAAGTCAGTCTAATCCGCGAGTGGGCAATGTGCCACCGCAAGCCGTCACACTCCGGCCAGCTCGGGGAACAGGCCGTTCAGGCGGTCGCCGGCGCTCTTGAAATTGTCTTGCTCGTCGATGCGCTGCTGCAGATAGGCCTCCAGGCCCGGGTACATCGCCACGGCCTGATCCAGCGTCGGATCGGCGCCGGGCTGGTAGGCGCCGACCGCGATCAGGTCGTGCGAGCGTTGATAGCGGGCGAACAGTTGCTTGAAGCGGCGCACCCGCGCCATGTGCGAGTCGGGCACCAGGTTGTGCATCACGCGCGAGATGGATTGTTCGATGTCGATGGCCGGGTAGTGGCCCTGATCGGCCAGCGCGCGCGACAGCACGATGTGGCCGTCGAGGATGGCGCGAGCGGAGTCTGCGATGGGGTCTTGCTGGTCGTCGCCCTCGGCCAGTACGGTGTAGAAGGCGGTGATCGAGCCGCCGCCTTCGGCGCCGTTACCGGCTCGCTCGACCAGTGCCGGCAGGCGTGCGAACACGCTTGGTGGATAGCCGCGCGTGACGGGCGGTTCGCCCACGGCCAGCGCGATCTCGCGCTGGGCCATGGCGTAGCGCGTGAGGGAATCCATGATCAGCAGGACTTGCTTGCCCTGATCGCGGAAATGCTCGGCGATGGACGTGGCGTAGGCCGCGCCCTGCAGCCGCATCAGCGGGCTGGTGTCGGCCGGCGCAGCGACCACCACCGAGCGCGCCAGCCCCTTCTTGCCGAGGTTTTCCTCGATGAATTCCTTGACCTCGCGGCCGCGTTCGCCGATTAGCCCGACCACGATCACGTCGGCTACGGTGTAGCGCGCCATCATGCCGATGAGCACCGATTTGCCGACGCCGGAGCCGGCGAACAGGCCGATACGCTGGCCACGCCCGACGGTGAGCAGCGAATTGATGGCGCGGATACCCACATCAAGCACGTCGCGAATCGGCGCGCGCGACAAAGGGTTGTAAGCGCGGGCCTGCAGCGAGCGAGTGGTGTCGGCGGAGATCGGGCCAAGCCCGTCGAGCGGCCGCCCCGCGCCGTCCACGACGCGGCCGAGCAAACCATTGCCGACCGGCAGACGCTTGGCGCGATCGGCGTTGCGACGGTGCACGGGCGCATTGCCAGTCAGCGACACCGGCGGCGGGCCGACTTCCACCGGACGTACCGGGGCGCCGGGCGCGAGACCCTGTACGTCGTCAGTCGGCATCATGTACAGGCGCTCACCGTGGAAGCCGACGACTTCGGCTTCGACCGTGCCGCCACCAAGTGCTTCGATTTCGCAACTGGCGCCGAGCGGCAGCTTGATGCCGGCGGCTTCCATGACCAGCCCGTTGATGCGCGTCAGGCGGCCCGACACGCGGATCGGATCGATAGCGCCGACGCGCTCGGTGTGCTGCGACACGAACTTGCGCCAGAGCGTGGCGTGATCACGCATCGTCTTCCGCCTCGGTCGGTTCGCTGCGTCCGATGCCGGCCAGCACGCGCTCCCAGCGTGTCGCCAGGGTGGCGTCGACGTCGCAGCCCGTGGCTTCCAGGCGGCAACCGCCGCGTGCCACAGCCGGGTCCTCGATGAGGTGGTGGTGACCGGTTTCGAGCTGGTCGTCCAGATGGCTGCGGACCAGCTTCACGTCTTCGGGGTTGAGGTGAATGCGCACCTTGCCCTGGGGCACCTGCTGCAGGGCCTCGCGCACCACGCCAACCACGGCTTCCGGCTGGCCTTCGAGCGTGTCGCCGACCAACTGGCGCGCCAGGCTGATGGCCAGCGTGGCGATTTCTTCGGCGACGTCGCCGCCGAGTGCGTCGAGCGCGGTATCCATGGCGCGAACCAGCCGCGTCAGTTGCGCAGCTTCGGCCTGGGCTTTCTTCATGCCTTCGTCGAAGCCGGCCTTGTGGCCGTCGCTGCGGGCCTGCTCGTACATGTTCTCGATTTCTTCGGCCGTCGGCAGCTTGACGGGTGGCTCGGCCGGCTCGGGCTCGGCTTGCGGCGCGGCCGCTTCGGCTGGCTTTGCAGCCGCTTCTTCGACCGGCGCTTCCTCCGCGGTGTCGAAGGAGGGCGGCGTCCAGCGCTGATAGGCGCCGACGGCTTGATGACGTGTCACGCTCATGAGTTGGCCCTCTTACACGAAGGCATCGTCGCTGCCTCGACCGCCGAGCGCGAGCTGACCTTCCTCGGCCAGACGGCGCACGGTCTTGAGGATCTCTTTCTGCTCGGCTTCGACTTCCGACAGGCGCACCGGGCCGCGCGCTTCCAGATCCTCGCGCATCATCTCGCCAGCGCGCTGCGACATGTTGGTGAAGAACTTCTCGCGCAACTCTTCGGACGAGCCCTTGAGCGCGATGACCAGCGAATCCGACTGCACCTCGCGCAGCAGCGTCTGGACGCCGCGGTTGTCCAAGTCGAGCAGGTTTTCGAAGACGAACATCTCGTCGAGGATCTTCTGCGCCAGCTCGGGATCGTATTCGCGCACGTTGTCGAGCACCGCCGTTTCGGAGGCCGCGCCGACGAAGTTGAGGATCTCCGCTGCATGGCGCACGCCGCCCATGGCCGCCTTCTTGATCGACGACGAGGCGCCGGCCAGCAACTGCGTGAGCGCGTCGTTGAGTTCCTTGAGTGCGATCGGCTGTACGCCGTCGAGCGTGGCGATGCGCAGCACGACGTCGTTGCGCAGGCGGTCGGTGAACTGCTTGAGAATCTCGCCGGCCTGGTCGTACTCGAGGTGCACCAGGATGGTGGCGATGATCTGCGGGTGTTCGTTGCGGATCAGGTCGGCGGCGGTGGCCGGGTCCATCCACTTCAGGCTTTCGATGCCGGCGGTGTCCGAGCCCTGCATGATGCGCGAGATGATGTGGCCGGCGCGCTCGTCGCCCAGCGCTTTGGTGAGCATGTCGCGAATGTGCTCTTCGTTGGCTTCCAGCGGCGCGCCGGCCTCGAAGTGTTCTTCCAGTTCGTTGATGATGGCCTCGACCTTGGGGCGCGACTGCGCCGGCAGAGAGGCCATGGCCATGCCGAGCTTCTGCACCTCGCGGGGGCCGAGATGGCGCAGCACCTCGGCGGCTTCGTCGGGACCAAGCGTGAGCAGCAGCAGGGCACTTTTCTCGATGCCTGGATCGGCCGAACTCATTTCTTTTTCTCCTCGGTGCCTGCGCCGCCGCTGGCCATCCAGCCGCGGATCAGGTTTGCCACCGCCTTGGGATCGCTCTTGGCCATTTCGCGCGCGTTGGCGAGTCGGTGGTCGAACGACTTATGGGTCTGCTTGTTCGACAGCTTGACCATGAAATCCTCGTCTTCGTCCTCACTCGACTGCGGCGGCGGGGGCGGCGGCATCGAGGTGATGATCCAGCGCGTGAGTGGCTTCACCACTGCAAAATACGCGAAGGCCAGCGCCGCAACCAGCAGCAAGTACTTGAGCGCGATCATGGCCGGGCCGGTGATGTCCGGATCCTTCCAGAACGGCATGGCCGTCACGGCCGGCTCGCCGCTTTCCGCAAACGGCGCACTCGAAACCTGCACGTTGTCGCCACGTTCGGCATCAAAGCCGATGGCGCCTTGGATCAAGGCCGTGATGCGCGCGATTTCCTCGGGTGTGAGGACGACGTTGCGCTCCTGGCCATTGGGCATGGTTTCGCTGCGCTGGCGCACTACAACGGCAACAGACAGTTTGCGTACCTGACCCGAGGCATGTTGGATGTGCTGGATGTTGCGGTCCAGCTCGTAGTTCAGTGTAGCCGAGCGGTTGCGATTGACCGGGCGCTCGTCGACCGCCGCGCCATCAGCCACGCCGGTGTCACCGGTGACGACGGGTGCGGTGGCCGGAACCGGCGGCTGGTTGCTCAAGGCGCCGGGTACGCCGCCGGGGCCGGCTACGCCACTGAACTGCTCGGAAGTCTGTTGGCTACGGATGGCCTGGTCGGGGGTCGGATTCGGGCGATAGGTCTCGGCGGTTTCCTCGACGCGGTTGAAGTCCACATCGGCGGCGACCTGGGCGCGGAAGTTGCCGGGGCCGACCAGCGGCGTCAGCAGGGCTTCAAGGCGGCGCTGATAGCCCGACTCGAGCTCGCGCACGTAGCCGATCTGAGTGGCATCCAGTCCGGCCTGTTGCATCGCGCCGGGCGCGCGGGTGAGCAGCTTGCCGGTCTGATCAATGACGCTTACCCCTTCGCTGGACATCTGCGGCACGCTCGACGACACGAGGTGCACGATGCCGGCAATCTGCGCCTCGTCGAGCACCCGGCCCGGGTACAGGGTGACCATTATCGAGGCCGACGGTTTGAGCTCGTCGCGCAGGAAACCGCTCTGCTTGGGAATGGCCAGGTGCACGCGTGCCGCAGCCACGGCCGAGATCGACTGCACAGTGCGCGACAGCTCGCCTTCGAGCGCGCGCTGATAGTTCACCTGTTCGAGGAATTGCGAAACGCCCAGGCGCTGGTTTTCCATCACTTCGAAGCCGACCAGGCCGCCCTTGGGCAGGCCCTGTGCGGCCATGCGCAGGCGCACTTCGTGGACCTGGCTGGACGGGATCATGATCGTGCCATTGCCCGGCCCGACCTTGTAGGGCACGTTCTGCTGCTGCAGCGCCGTGATGATGGCACCGCCGTCGCGCTCTTCGAGGTTGGCGAACAGCACGTCGTACTCGGGTGTCTGCGACCATGACCAGGTGGCGACCAGAAAGGCCACCAGCAAGGCGATGAGGGCGGCACCGGCCAGTTTCTGGCGCTGGCTCAGGTTGCCCAGGTGTTGCATCACCTGCTGCGGGGAGGGCGGGGGAGCAGTGTCGGCTGTGGCCATTTTCGTATTCCTTCGCACGTCGCTTTGACGGATGGCGGCATTGTGGCTGCGGCAAGGCAAGCACGAAGCATGGATAAGCGGCATTTTTTGCCGCCTGTTTGCCGGTTACCATAGGTCACCCTGCAAGTACTCTGCCAGCCGTGAAAGAGCCCTCTGACCTCACCGTGCCGGAACCTGATCCCGGGCAGCGCCTCGACGCCGCGCAGCTCGCGGAGGCGTTCACGTTGTTTGCGCGCGCCTCCGAAGAGCTCTCCGGCGCCTACAACGCCTTGCAGGCCCAGGTCGCCCAGCTCACAGAGCGCATGAACGTGCTGATGAGCGCGCTGCCCGCCGGCGTTGTCGTGCTGGACCGCGAACGACGCGTCGTACAGCTCAACCGTGCCGCCCATGACTTGCTTGGCGAGGGCTGCGAAGGCTTGGCCTGGAGCGCCATTGCCGCGTGTTTTCAGGCCACCGACACGCCGGGTGAAGTTGCCGCGGGCGACGGCGTGAGGGCGCGCCGCCTGGCGCTGTCGGAAGCAGCGGTGGAGTCGGGCGATGAACATATCGTGTTGCTGCACGACGTCACCGAAGCCCACCGCATGCGTCTGCACGCCGAGCGCAACGAGCGCCTCGCGGCGATGGGCGAGATGGTCGCCGGTCTGGCCCACCAGCTGCGCACGCCGCTGTCGGCCGCGATGCTCTACACCTCCAGCCTGCGCAAGCCCGAATTGCCCGCCGCCGACCGCGAGCGCGTCGGCGAACGTGCCATCGAACGCCTGCGTTACCTCGAACGTCTGATCGGCGACATGCTGCGCTTTGCGCGTGGCGACCAGCTCGGACGCCAGCGCTTTGCCGTGTGCGAACTGGTGCGTGAGCTGGTGCACACGCTCGAACCGGTGGCGCGCGCGCGGCGCGTCGATTTCGGCGCCGACTGTGCCTGCGGCGACAGCGAGCTGGTCGGCGACCGCAAGGCGCTGGCCGGCGCACTGACCAATCTGATGGAAAACGCCATCCAGGCCTGCGGCGACGAGGGCCGTGTGCAGGTCGAGGTGTTTGCCCACAATGATCACATCGTGTTCAGCGTGTGCGACAACGGCCCCGGCATTGCGCCGGCCGAGCAGGCGCGTATCTTCGAGCCGTTCTTTACCACGCGCGCCGAAGGCACCGGTCTCGGCCTGGCCATCGCGCGTGGGGTGGCGCGCGCCCATGGTGGCGAAATCGCACTCGACTCGGTGCCCGGCAAGGGCGCAACCTTTACGCTGATCCTGCCGGCCACGGCCGCCAACGAACCCAATCAGGAAGCTCCCGCGCATGAGTGAATCCGCCATCCGCCTGCTCGTTGTCGAAGACGATGCCGCCTTGCGCGACGCCGTGTGCATGACGCTTGAGCTCGCCGGCCATCAGGTTGTCGGTGTCGATGGCGGCCCTGCCGCGTTGCAGGCGCTTGAGCGCGAGCCGTTCAATCTCGTCGTCAGCGACCTGCGCATGCAGCCGATGGACGGTCTCGAACTGCTCGGCGCCATCCGCGCCCGGTTGCCGCAGATGCCGGTATTGCTGATGACGGCCTACGGCGATGTCGAAAAGGCCGTGGCCGCAATGCGCGGCGGCGCCTGCGATTTCCTGATGAAGCCGTTCGAGCCCGAGGCCTTGCTCGGCCACATCCGCCGCCACGCCGCGCAGCCCGTTTCCGGGGACGAGGTGGTGACGGGCGACGCGCGTACTCACCAGTTGCTGCAGATGGCCGCCCGCGTGGCCGCGTCGGACGCCACGGTCTTGCTCAATGGCGAGTCCGGCACCGGTAAGGAAGTGTTCGCGCACTACATCCACGCGAATTCGCCGCGCGCCGGTCAGCCCTTCGTCGCCATCAACTGTGCGGCGATTCCCGAGAATCTGCTCGAAGCCACGCTGTTCGGCTACGAGAAGGGTTCGTTCACCGGCGCTCAGGTGTCGCAGGCCGGCAAGTTCGAGCAGGCCCAGGGCGGCACGCTGCTGCTCGACGAGATTTCCGAAATGCCGCTGGCGCTGCAGGCCAAGCTGTTGCGCGTGCTGCAGGAGCGTGAGGTCGAGCGCGTCGGCGGACGCAAGGCCATCCGGCTCGACATCCGCGTGCTGGCCACCAGCAACCGCGACATGACCGCAGAAGTGGCTGCCGGCCGCTTCCGTGAAGACCTGTTTTACCGCCTCAACGTTTTCCCGCTGCAGATCCCGTCGCTGCGCGAACGCCCTGGCGACATATTGCCGCTGGCGCATCACTTCCTCGCGCGCCATGCCGCCACCATTCGCCGTTCGGCGCGGCTGGATGGCGTGGCCGAAGCCATGTTGCAGACTCACTCCTGGCCGGGCAATGTGCGCGAGCTTGAGAACACCATGCAGCGCGCCTTGATCCTTGCGCCGGGCGACATCATTGATGCGGCAACGCTCGCGCTGTGCCTGCCGGCCGGCGCGATGGATGGTCTGCCGCCGCCGCTACCTGCCGCCATGCCGGCAAGCTTTGCCGCTGCGCAGGCCGCACGGCCCGACAACATGAAGGATCTCGAGCGCGAACACATTCTCGCCACGCTGCGCGAGGTCAATGGGTCACGCAAGCTGGCGGTCGAAAGGCTGGGGATATCCGAGCGGACCTTGCGCTACAAACTCCAGCAATACCGTGATGAAGGTCACGACGTTTAAGGAACGACCGGGCTCGACCGTAAGTCTCACTAGCGCAATGCGTGTGTGACCCAGAGCATGTTTTGCGTCGCTTTTCGTCTTTTGGCACGCAGATTGCTCTGCTAGACTGTCTTTCGGAATCGTCCCGTTAAAGAGGTACGGGCACATGGATACTCGCGGAATCGAACAGCTCATCGGCGAATTGCGCTCCACCGCCAAGACGGCGGGGTCGAATTCCGTCCAGCCGGCAGCCGGCGAGGGCGGGGTCGATTTTGCGCAGGTGCTGCAATCAACGCTGCAGGATGTGAGTTCTGCCCAGAAAGAGGCGCGCACCATGGCGCAGGAATTCAGTGCCGGCAATCCGGAAGCCAACCTGCAGGACGTGATGGTCAACCTGCAGAAGGCCAGCCTGTCCTTCCAGCAGATGGTGCAGGTGCGAAACCGGCTGGTGTCGGCCTACCAGGACATCATGAACATGCCGATGTGAGTACATCCTCGGCGTAAACAAAAAACCGCCCTCGGGCGGTTTTTTGTTGTCTGCTCTGGCGTTCACAGCCGGATCAGTCTGCTTCCATCATCCGGCGCTCGCGCTCGACCTTGAAGATGTAGCGCTGGATCAGCTGCGTGAAGCGCGCTGGTACGTTGATCATCTCGCAGCCGGCACGCACGTTGCGTCCGCCTTGCGGGTTGGTGGTGTGATGCAGGTTGCGCACCCGCAGGAGCACCTGTGAACTCTCCGAGTCGGGCAGCGTGAGTTTGCAGTCGGCGAGGTCCATGCCGACCGACAGCGGCAATTCGTCTTCGCCGAAGACCAGCGCAATGCCGTCCATGCTGATGTCGACGACCCGTGGTTTGGCGGTGATCGGCTCAGGCGGAGGCGTGTCGGGCGCGGCGTCTTCAGGTCGTTTCGGGTGAAATCGCACGACGCAGCCGACCGGGCTGTGTCGCGGCACGGCCAGGCGGTAGGTGTCGCGCCGCTGAAGACGCAGCATGGCTACAGGCAACTGTGCGTGCAGCGCCGGGAGCTTGTCGAACAACACAGCCTGAGCGCCGGGCAGATCGAACTGCACGCGGACGCCGTCGAGCTGCGCGCTGCCGGTAAGCAATTCGGAGGCGGCCGCGTGCTTGTTGAGTCGTTCGTCGGCGCTGGAATCAAGCACGATGCCGCGCGGACCGGCATCGAGTATTGCGCTGACGAAACGGTGCGGGCCGCCGTCGATGAACACGTTGAGCAGCACACGGCTGTCGCGCATGCGACGCAGCATCAACATGATCTCGCTGGCGTTGCGAATCATGTAGTCGGCGTAATGCTCTGCATTCAGCAGGCCGACCTGGGCGCTGGCTTCGTTTTGTTCGGACATCCGCGATTGTTGTGAGCTGGTTCTGGTCAGGGCGCGATTCTATCAGCCCGTCTGCCCGGACTGTGGGCCGGGGGTCGGCACTTTTGCGCGAGGCGGTGCCGGTGTGGTGTTCGCGCCGCGTTCGAAGCTGTACAGCCAAGCCAGCAGCTCGGCAACGGCTACATAGAGTTGCGGCGGAATGCGCTCATCAATGTCGACCTGCATCAGCAGCCCGACCAGCTCGGGTGACTCATGAACGTATACACCGGCCTCACGGGCGCGCTCGATGATCTCCTGCGCGATCAGCCCGCGTCCCTTGGCCACCACGCGCGGGGCGGATTCGCCGGTTGAATAGGTCAGGGCAACGGCTTCGCCGCGTGGCTTGTCCATGGCTCAGCCCGCTTCAGGGGACAGGCCGCGTTCTTCCCCTTCGGAAAAAACGGGGTCTGCCTCTGCCCTGGCTTCGCTGACGAAGCCGGTCAGTGGCACGTCGGCCGCCGCCAATGCGTTGTCGAGGCGTTCTCGACCGTCGGACAGCATGCGCGCGACGACTTCGTCGCCCGCAATCAACCGGATGGCAACGCCAGAAGGAGTCAGGTGAAGGCGGGCTTCCACGTCGCCGAGCTGCGGCATGCTCAGGCGCAGCGTCGAATTCCAGGCTTGTTCGGCTTCGCCTTCCGGGGGGCGTCCTTCTCCACGCGGATCGTCGACTTCCCATTCAAAACGTTGGCCCGGCCATGCCTGCCCCAGCAGCACGTATTGCTGGCTGGCCATGGCATCAAGCTGTTGGTGCACGACCGGCATCAGCCGCTCGGCGACGACCGGTACGCGCACCAGAGCGGCTTCGGCGGCGCGTTCCGCACGCGCCTCAGCGACGGCAGGTGCCGCGCCGCTGGCGGCCATCGGGCTCGGCGCGACGCGCGGTGCAGCGGCCGTTTCGTTGCCGCCGGCGGCCCCGGGACGTGGCGTTGCCGGGTGCTGTCCCTGCGGTTCGCGCTGCAGGGCTTCGGTGCTGACTTTGCCGGCCAGCCATTGCATCTGGTGGCTTTCGTAGAAGAGACCGCTTTGCGCCACGGCCTGCCGCAGCGCCGGCGCGAGCTGGGCGCCATTCATCGGAGGCGTGTTGAGCAGAGGTTTGCCGCCTGCCAGTGCGGCCGGCTGCGGCGTCGGCTGGCCGGTGAGCAGGAAGCTGATCAGGCGGCCTGTGGGGCTGAGGCTGGAACGCGCGGCGTCGTTGCCTGCGCCGGCTGGGGCTTCCGAAGCGAGCCGGGCGAACACGGCATTGGATGCCTGGCGCGTGACGACGAGTTCCAGCGTGTCGCCGGCCTTGGCGGCATGGTTGAGCGACAGCGTGTATTCACGGCCAGCGACAATGGCCTGAAAAGTGTTGTCGGGCAGGGCGCGGGTGATGTGGGCGGTGAACGGCTGGCCCGGCAGCAGCTGCGGCAGCCGCGCCTGGATCTCGCGGACGCGCGCCGTGCCCTGGACGGGCGGCTCGCTGTCGAAGAAGCTCGCTTCCGCGAGCATGCGCAGCCTGGAAGCGAGATCGCCGGGGATCACGTTGGCGTCTCCGCCTCAGGGCCGCGCGCCGCTCAGCGCGGCGACACGCCGTAGGCGGCGCGTACCGAGCGTTCGCGCTCGCCGCTCTTGAACAGTTTGCGCGCACTCTGCATCCACGGTTCGACGTGGCGACGAACCTCGCGGTTGTTCTCGAGGATGGCGGTGATCAGGGTGGCGCGGCGGAGCAGTTCGCTGTCGTCGAGCCCGGTTTGCTCGGGCTGACGGGTGAGCGCTTCGCGCGTAGCGGTCATCTCGAGTTCGAGTTCGGCAAGGCGGTCCCAATCGTTGGCGCGCGCGGCTTCGACCATGGTGGCGGAAACCTGGCCGAGGGCTTCGTAGAGTTCCTGCGTTGTGCTCATGGCGACTCCGTCAGACAGTGGCGGCCGCTTCGGCCTTGTTCGGCGAGATGCTGAGCCATGCTTCGCGCAGGCCGGTGAGCAAGCTGCTCACTTCGTTCACCGCGGCCGTGTTGTTGTGCAGGTTGGCGTACAGCAGGCGCTCGCACATGTAGTCGTACAGCGCAGCCAAACGCCCGGCCAGATCGCCGCCGGCGCTCTGGTCAAGGCTGGCCTTGAGTCCGGCGTTGATGATCTCGATGGCCTTGGACAGTGAATTGCCCTTGGCCTCGATGTGACCGGCTTCCATCTCGGCACGGGCTTTTGACAGCGTGAGAATTGCGCCGTCGAAGAGCATGGTCACGAGCTTGTGCGGATCTGCCGCGCCGACGCCGGTCTCGACCTGCACCGAGGCATAGCTGGCGGCACGGTTGCGTTGGGTTCCAAACATCGTGAAGTCCTCAGTTGCTGGCGCCTGGCAGGTTGGCCAGTTGCTGTTGCAGGTAGTTGCTGGTCTGCAACATGTTCGAAAGCATGACGTCGAGCGCCGTGAATTGTGCGCGGTAGCGTTTCTCGACCGTCTCCAGCCGCAGGTTCAGGGCCTCGGCCCGTTGTTGCAGCGTCTTGACCGATTCCTTCAGCCCGTCGGCGCGGCCGGTGATGAGCCCGTCGGTGCCGATCAGGCGTCCCAGCGAGTCGGACACCTGCTTGCCGAAGCCGGGTGTCGAGCCATTGCCGGCGAAGAACGTCGCGACATCCAGGTCCGGATTTTCGAAGGCAGCGTTGAGCTTGGTGCTGTCGACCGACAGCGTGCCGTCGAGCTGGAAGCTGATGCCGATGTCGGCCAGCCGGTCGGTGCCACCCAACCCGGAGAACGCTCCGCCGACGATGCTGCGCAACTGGCTCTGCACTGCACGGGCAGTCGAGTCACCGTTGAGCAGGGCGGCTTCGCCCGATTCGGGGTCGTACTTCAGGCTGTCGGTGAGACCTTTGGCGAGGCCGTTGTAGGCCGTCACGAAGGCGTCGATGGCGGCGCGTGCCGTGCCGTTGTCGGCGGCGACCTTGAGCGTGTTGGTCGAATCGCCTTTGGCGGTCAGGTTCAGCGTGACGCCGTCGATGACGTCCCTGATGGTATTCGAGGCGCGCGTGACGTTCAGGCCGTCGACGGTGATCGAGGCGTCGCTGGCGGCTTCCAGCTGATAGGCCGCATCCCCTTCGGCGCCGGGAGCGTCGGGCGCGAAGGCCACGCCGATGCCGTCAATGCTGAAGGCCTGCGCGGCGCCGGTTTCGGCGCTGGAGATGATGAGCCGATCGGTGGTGCCGTCGTTGATGATGTTGGCGCTCAGGCCGATGTCAGCATCGTTGATGGCGGTGCGCAGGTCTTCGAGCGAACCGCCGGCGAAGTCCACGGTTTTGGTCGACGCGGGCTCGTTGGCGAGCAGGTTGTCGGCCGTGCCGAAGTTGAAGCTGAGCGTACCGGCGGCGATCTCTTCGCCGTCTTGCGTGAAGGCGTCAGCAGACAGGGCCACACGCTGCGCCGCGGCCAGGGTATTGACCTTGATCGCGTAGCTGCCCGTCGCGGCGCTGGTGGTAGAACTTGCCGTGAAACCGGCATTGCTGCCGCTGATGGTGGTCTTGGTGGCGGCAAACTTTGCCGTACTGTTGAGGCCGTTGGCCGCGGTTTGCAGGTTGGCGACCGCGCTTGCCATGCTGCCAAACGCGGAAATTTTCGCCTGCACACCGGCTTCGCGTGTCGCGAGTTGGGTCAGCGGCTGGCGCTCGGCCGCCATGAGCTGGGTGACCAGCCCATCGACGTCGAGCCCCGAACCGCCGAGACCGGATACGGTGATGGCCATGATGCTGCCTCCTGTTTTACGCCTCCTGTCGTAACAGGAGTCCTTGCAGTTTATCGATCGATCGCGAGATCGCCAGCATCTCTTCCGAAGGGAACTGCTTGATCACTTCGTTGGTGCTGCTGTCGATGATGCGGACCACGGTCTTGCCCGTGTCGTCATCGACCGAGAACTGCAAGTTGCGTGCCACCGGTGCGAGTACTTCGCGTACACGCTCCAGTGCTTCGTTCAGTTCCGCGGCGCTGGTGCCCTGTCCGCCACCCGAGCCGGACGCGACGACGACCGGCGCAGGCTGGCTGGCCGGCGCAGCAGCGGCACTGCTTTCGCCGCTACGCCCGCTTGCCTGCGGAACGATCGTGCCGGTGGAGCCGGCGGGAATCGATGGAATGCTCATGATGCATCTCCCTTATGGGCTTACGGCGCGAACCTCTTTTGGAGGGTCGCGCCGCGCATGCAGTGGGGCTTTTAGGCCCTCATCTTAACGGAGCAGGCTCAGCACGTTCTGCGGCAGGGCGTTGGCCTGGGCGAGCATCGCCACGCCGGCCTGCTGCAGAATCTGGGCACGCGTCAGGTTGGCAGTCTCGGCCGCAAAGTCGGCGTCGAGGATGCGGCTGCGCGAGGCGCTGAGGTTTTCCACCGAGCTGGTCAGGTTGGCCGTCACCGATTCGAAGCGGTTCTGGATCGCGCCGAAGGTGCTGCGGAAGGTGCTGACCTGCGTCAGGGCCGAGTCGATGCGTTGGATCATCGCGTTGGCGTCGGACACCGTGGTGACATTGCCACCCGACAGCGAACCGTTATCCACCGCCACCGAGGTGCTGGCGAAGCCCAGCGAGCCGGTAGCATCGGCGCCGCCGAGAGTCATCTCCTGGGCAGAGCTCAGGGTCAGGCGTCCATTTTCCACCGTTGCGAACACGCCGCTGACCGAGGTGTTGATGGCGTTTGCAAGGGCGTCGGCGTCGGCGAAGTTGCCGGTTACGCTGGTCCCGTTGATCGAGAAGTCAGTCAGCGCGACCGAGCCTTCACCGATGCCGGCGGTACCTGCGCTCTCCACGATACCTGCTGCGAGGGCGTTGGCATCGGCATCCGAGATCACCACACCAGTCGAACCCGGAGCGTTATTGACGATGCTGATTTCGCCGCTATCGTTGGTCACGGTGTAGCCGCTGCCAAGTTGCGTGCCGATGTCCGTGGCCATCGCGTCATAGTCGGCGTAGTCGGTGGCCAGAGTCACCGTGTTGCCATCGACGTCGAACGAGGCGTTGGTGGTGACCACACCCGAGGTCGCTCCAAAGCCGGCCGCGGTGGCCCGAGCGTTGGCGCTGTTGATCTGCACCACGCCGCCGGCATCGCGGGCGATGCTGATGGAGCCGCCGTTATTGGTGACGGAGAAGGTGCCGCTTGCGGCTGTGTCCAGTTGGGTCTGGATGGCCGCAGCCAGCGCGTCGAAGTCCGCGTAGTTCTCGTCGAGGGCGACCGTGATGTCGGTGGCGCCGTTCTCGATTTCGAAGCTGCCAGCGGTCGCCGCGTTGGTGGCGGTGCTGCCAACGGAGTTGGTGATGCCTGCAGCGGCGGCGATGTCATTGGCGCCGGTGATCGTGACGGGGCCCGAGCCGGCATTGTTGTTGCTGATGACAATGTCGCTGCCGCTCAGCGCGACGGTGTAGGTGCCGGCGGCTGCGGTGTTCAGCGCAGTCTGGATGCCGCTGGCGAAGGCGGCCGCGTCAGTGTCCAGATCGCTGGTCAGCGAAATTGCGATGCCGTCGATAGAGAACTGGGCGCCAACTGCGCCGCCGGCCTGGCCTGCGCTGTCTGCAAAGCCAGCCGCAATCGAGTTGGCGTCAGTGTCGGAGATGACAACTGCAGCATCGTTGCCGACGTTCTGGAAGCGGATGTTGCCGTCGCCGTCGACCGAGACCGTGGTGGTGGCAAGATCACCGCCGCCCAGCTGAACTTGGGCTTCAATAGCTGCGGCGAGGCCGGTGGCATCGGTGTAGTCGGCGTTCAGAGTCACGCCAACCGTGTCGGTGCCGATGGTCACGTCAAACTGTGAGAGGCCACCGCCAGAGTAATCGAATGTCGTGGCGGTCTGGATGTTGGTGCCGTCTTGGTCGGCGTTGGTGCCCGTGGCAAAGTCGGCATTCGCCGGAACCAGGGTAAGCGTGGCGCTGACGCCGGTGTCACCGAACAGGCGGTTCGAGGCGCCGACCGTCAGGCTGCCATCGGCCGAGCCAGCGGTTCCGAACGTCAGGGTGCTCGGTGCAATCGTGTTGCTACCGCCAGTCGACGATGCGCCGATTGCGCCGGCCGTTTCGGTTTGGGCGATGCGGCCGATTGCAGACAGGCGGGTGCTGGCGTTGGCGCCGAGGTTCAGGCTCAGCGACTGGCCGGCTTCTGCGCCGATCTGGAAGGTGGCGCTACCGAAGCTGCCGTCGAGCAGTTTGCGGCCGTTGAAGGCGGTCTGCGAGGCGACGCGATCGATTTCCTGCAGGCGCTGCTGCACTTCGAGGTCGAGTGCGAGGCGGTCGGAATCGCTGTTGGTGGCGTTGGCCGACTGAACTGCGAGTTCGCGGATACGCTGAAGGTTGGTGGTGACTTCGGCCAGCGCGCTCTCACCGACCTGAGCCAGGGAGATACCGTCGTTGGCGTTGCGGATGGCTTGGTTGATACCGCGGATCTGGGTGGTGAAACGCTCCGAGATCGCGAGGCCGGCGGCGTCGTCTTTCGCGCTGTTGATGCGCAGACCCGAGGACAGGCGCTGCAGCGAGGTCGCGAGCGAGCTCTGCGACGACTGCAGGTTGCGTTGGGCGTTGAGCGAAGCGACGTTGGTGTTGATTACCTGAGACATTCTTCTTCTCCTTCGAGAAAGAGGGGTTTGGTTATCCCGGCCGCTTGATCCGCTGAGGCTCGATCTGCCTGCCGATGATTCAATTAACGGCCGGCGGCGGAAAAACTTGAGGGTTTTCAGGCAGGAAATTTGTTTGCTTTGCCCGCACACCCCGACGGATTGCCGCCGCCGGCGGTCAGCCCGGTGTTTCCGGTCTGGCCACGGATGTATTAACGGCAGCGGGCGGGAAGTCTTTAGGAATTCAGCGCCTGGGGCGCTGGCCGCAAAGTGCTTGGCACGTCCACCATTGCGGCGGTGCGGGGACGGGCGTGGCGCTCAGACCGCGACGAGAACGCGGTTCTTGCCGGCGCGCTTGGCGGCGTACATGGCCTTGTCGGCGCGGTCGATGGCGTCGTGGGCGCTGCTGTCGGGGAGTACGCGGGCGATGCCGGCGCTGAAGGTAATCAGTACGCGGCTGTTGTCGGCCAGGAAAATGTGGGTCGTCAGCGCGCGTTGCAGGCGCGTCATGATCAGCGTGGCTTGCTCTTCGTCGGCGTCGGGCAGTAGCACGAGGAATTCCTCGCCACCGAGGCGGCCGATGATGTCTTCCTGGCGCAGGGAGCCGCGGGCGACGTCGGCGAGGTGGCGCAGGGCTTCATCGCCGGTGCGGTGGCCGAAGGTGTCGTTGAGCTGCTTGAAGTTGTCCAGGTCGAGCAGGCCGACGCACATGATCGAGCTCTGGCGGCGCATGCGCGCGATCTCGCGTTCGAGCGCTTCGTCCAACCCCTTGCGGTTGAGCACGCCGGTAAGCGGGTCGAAGCGCACGAGTTCGCTGGTTTCGTCGAGTTCGCGCTGCAGGCGGGTGATGAGCGAGTTGGCGGCATCGACCTGTTCGCGCAGTGCGCCGATCTCGGCGCTGGAGCGTTCGGCAGTTTCCTTGACGACCTGTGTCTCGCTGAGCAGGCGTTCGACTACGTCGCCGAGCTGGCTGACGTCGTCGGCGTCACGAATGCGCTCGGCGCATTCGGTGAGAATCTGCTGGTAGGCCCCGGTGGACTCGTTGAGCCCGGCCAGGCGGTCGACAAAGCCGACGAGCATGCTCTTGAGGCGTTCCTGCGCGTCGGTGAGCTGGCGCTTGAGGTGCTTCTGCTTGTCGATGACGTCGCGCAAGCGGCGTTCGAGGTCGTCCAGCGCACGAATGTCGAGCGGCAGGTCGAACATGCGGGCGAGGGCTTCGACCTGCCCGTGCAGCCATTGGTCGTCGATGACGAGTTCGCCGATGTTGTCGACGATCAGGCGCAGCAGGTTGAGCAGGGCGCCGCGAATGGCGCGCTGATCCTCGCCGGCCCATTCAAGCTGAGAGCCGAAGGTGCGCAGGCGGGCGGCGATGTTGTCGTCCGGTTTGTCGTGGCGCGCGACGGCGGCAATTGCGGTGGCGAGTTGTTCGGCTTCGGAAATTAGGGCGGCGTTGTCGGCCAGCAGCGGGACGACGCCGCGTTGCAGCAGCACCACCAGCCATTGGGCGAACGGCAGATCGTCGTCGGACGGGGCGGCAACTTCGCTGGGGCGGGCAGAGCGGCGTTCGACGACTTCGGCGGGTGCGTCTTCGGTTTCGGCTTCGGTTTCAGTGAGTCCGTTGCGCGAATCGGCCTGCGGTTCGCGCTGCCACCCCTGGATCAGGCCGCGCAGACGCGAGAAGAGCAGATCCGGGTTGTTGGCATTGGCGCTCAGTACGTGATCAAGCGATGCCAGTTTGCGCGCGCGGGTGAGGCGTTGGTGGGGCGTGTCGATCTGGCCCATCAACTCGCGCAGCAGCGCGCTCCAGGCGGGTGGCGCGTCGGGCAGGGCGGCAAGGCTTGCGTGCAAGGCGTTGCCAATGGCGATCCAGTCGGTGCTGTCGATCGCGTCATCGAACTGGTTGGCCAGCCGCACGCGCTCCTGCGTGTCGCGCGGCAGGGCGGCGGCGATGCGGCGCAGTTCCGGTGAGGGGAATGGGGCGTCAGCGCGCGTGCCGGCAATTTCGTGATAGAGCTCGCGAAAGTTGTCCGGAGTGGGTGGGATCCGGCGCTGCGCCAGTTGTCTGAGCGTTTCGCGCGCGATATCCAGAGGTTGTAGCGGGAGCTTGCTCATGTCATTCCATGTGCGTACTGACGACACAAGTATAGCTGGCGCTGATCCTGTCCGGGCGGGGGTCTCGGCTATGCTATGGGCTCGATTCTGCCGGATGTGAATTGCGTCATATGCTCACCGATCCACTCTCTTCGTTTGAAGCCCGCTGGTTGGCCGAAACCTTGCGGTTGCGCGAACGTACGCAAGGACGGCTCGACGATGCCGCCGCGCTCGTGGTGGCGCGCAGCGAAGCGAGCGGGTTCGAGCCGCGTGTCGTCGCGCGCGCCGCCCGGCTGGGTGAGCGGCTGGGCCTGAGGCAAGCACTCGAAAGCTGGTCAGGGCGGGTTCGCTTGGCGGCCCTTGTCATGCTCCTGGTGGGGCTGGTGGCCGGGGTGGGCGCCGGGCTGGCCGTGGCCGGTGACGGTTTGCGCCCGATCAACGTGGTGTGGGCGCTGGGCGGATTGCTGGGGCTGCATGTATTGAGCCTGTTGGTGTGGTTGGCGGGGTTTGTGTTTGCGGGCGGCGCGCCACTCGGCTTCGGTGCGCTGTGGAACGGGCTATCTGCCCGGATGGCGGCGGGTGTCACCGAGGTGCCGCGCGCCTTCGTGTCGCTGCACCGGCGCGCCGGGATCATGCCGTGGTGGTTGGGGGCGGCAACCCACGCAATGTGGAGCATGGCGCTGACCGGCGCCCTGGCGGGTCTGACCGCCTCCTTTCTACTGCGCGGGCACGTCTTCGTGTGGGAGACCACCTTGTTGTCACCGGGGTTCTTTGTCGACCTGGTTACCGCGCTTGGTTACCTCCCTTCGCTGCTTGGATTTCCGCTGCCCGACGCGGCGACCGTGGTGGCCAGCGGGACGTCGGCGCTGACTGACGAGGCAGCTCGCCGTACCTGGGCCTGGTGGTTGGTGGGTTGCGTGCTGGTGTATGGCTGGTTGCCGCGAGTGGTGCTGTGGGCCGTCTGCGTGTGGCGCGTGCGGACCGGGCGGGCGCGGCTGCGGCTGGATGTGTCCTTGCCGGGGTTTGCCGAACTCGCCGCTGATCTGGCTCCAGCCAGTGTGCGCATGGGCGTGACCGACGCCGCGCCGGCGTCGATCGCGCTTGCGCGTATCGATAATCCGCACGGCTTCGACGGCCCGCCCACACTGATCGGTATCGAGCTGCGCGGCGACCGCCACTGGCCGCCCGACTTGCCGCGCGGCGTGCGCGACATCGGCGTGGCCGACACGCGGGAGCAGCGCGCGCAGCTGCGCGAGACGCTGGCGGCCAGCCCGGCGCGCCGTCTGCTGGTGGCGTGCGACGGGCGGCTGTCGCCCGATCGCGGCAGCCTGTCGCTGATTGCCGATCTATCGCATCACGCCGGGCGCTGCGCGGTATGGCTGCTGGGCGCTTCGGGCGAGCGCGCTGCACGTTGGCATGAGGCGCTGGAGGGCGTTGGCTTGAGCGCCGATGCCATCATCACGGACGAAGCGGCGGCACTCGCTTGGCTCGCCGGGGAGGGCGCATGAAGCACGCCGACAATACGCGGCCGGTCCGTCTTGCGGTGGTGGGCCATACCAATACCGGCAAGACGTCGCTGATGCGAACGCTGTCGCGCGACACCGGCTTCGGCGAAGTGTCGAGCCGGCCGAGCACGACGCGCCATGTAGAAGGCGTGCGCCTGATGGCCGACGGCGAAGTGCTGGTCGAGCTGTACGACACGCCGGGCATGGAAGACCCGATCGCCTTGCTTGAGCTGCTCGAAGGCATCACGGCCGAAGACGGCGGCCGGCTCGACGGCCCGGCGCGCGTCGAGCGCTTTCTGGCCAGCGATGCGGCGCGTACGCGCTTCGAGCAAGAGGCCAAGGTGTTGCGTCAGCTGCTGGCGAGTGACGCCGGTTTTTATGTGGTCGATGCGCGCGATCCCGTACTGGCCAAGCATCGCGACGAGCTCGCCATCCTTGGCGCCTGCGCCGTGCCGCTGTTGCCGGTGCTGAATTTCGTGCGCAGCCCGGATGCAGACGAAGCGGCCTGGCGCGAGGCTTTGTCACGCCTTGGCCTGCATGCGGTGGTGCGCTTCGATAGCGTGACGCCCGAGCGCGATGGTGAGCGTCGGCTGTATGAAAAGCTCGGCACCGTGCTCGATGTGTGGCAGCCGGCACTGGAGCGGCTGATCGCGTGTCGCGAGCGTGAGGCGCAGGAGCGGCATGTGGCTGCGCTGTGTTTGGTCGCCGGGCTGTTGATTGATGTTGCTGCGGCGCGCTTGCGTATTGATGCCGGCGATGAGGCGGCCGAGCGGCGAGCCGTTTCCGATCTGTCCGAGCGCGTGCGTCGACACGAGCAGGCGTGCATTGATGCGCTGCTGTCGCTCTACCGATTCCGCTCCGGCGACGTCGATGCCGACGCCTTGCCGCTCGCAGACGGGCGCTGGGAGCACGACCTGTTCCACCCGGAGACCGTGCTGGACATGGGCGTCAAGCTCGGCACCGGTGCGGCGGCGGGTGCGGCGGCCGGTGTTGGCGTTGATTTGATGTTCGGCGGCATGACGCTGGGCGCCGCAGCGGCGATCGGTGCTCTGGCCGGCGGCGGTGTGCAGGCGGTGCGGCATTTCGGGGAGCGTGTATTCGGCGTATTCACCGGCAAGCGAGACCTTGCCGTGGATGATTCCATCCTGCGCCTGCTGGCCCTGCGCGAGCTCTCGCTGGTGGCGGCGCTGGAGGCGCGCGGCCATGCGGCGATGGCGCCGTTGCGTCAGACCGTCGAAGGTGAGCGCTGGCGCGAGGGCGAATTGCTGCCCACGCTGTCGCGGGCGCGCGGCCATCCGGATTGGTCGGCCCTGCTCGGCGAGGCCGATGAGGCCGAGCGCGATCGGGCCGTCGAGGCGCTTGTTGTGGAAATCGAGGAGCGGAAGGGCGCCGACTAGCGCGCCACGCTCTTGCGGAAATCGCTTGGGCGAAAGCCCAGCAGCAACAGCGTGGCGAAATAGGCCGTCATGCCGCCGGCCACCAGCGCGCCCAGGCGCCACAGCCGTTCGACGGCTGACCATTCCAGCCACGCCGATTGCTCGCCCATGCCGAACCACAGCACGACGCCGAGCACGACCAGCGCCACCGCGAGTTTCGCGATGAAGCTGGTCCAGCCCGGCAGCGGCATGAACACGCCGTTGCGACGCAACCGGTGGTAGAGCAGGCCGGCGTTGAGCAGCGAAGCCAGCCCGATCGACAGCGCCAGCCCGGTGTGTTGCAGCGGCACGATGAAGATCAGGTTCATGACCTGTGTGGCGGCCAGCGTGATGAGCGCGAATTTCACCGGTGTGCGGATGTCCTGCCGGGCGTAGAAGCCGGGCGCGAGGATCTTCACCGCGATCAGGCCGGTCAGGCCCACGCTGTAAGCCACGAGAGCGGTACGCGTGTGCAGCACGTCTTGCGGCGTGAAGGCGCCGTGTTGGAACAGGGTGGAAATCAGCGGCACGGCCAGCACGGCCAGTGCGAGCGCGGCCGGCAGGGTCAGCATCAGCGTAAGGCGCAGGCCCCAGTCGAGCATCGACGAAAATTCTTCGGCCTTGCCGTCGGCGTTGAGCTTGGAAAGCCCCGGCAGCAGGATGGTGCCGAGCGCGGCGCCGAGTAATCCGGCCGGGAATTCCATCAGCCGGTCGGCGTAATACAGCCACGACACGCTGCCACTCTGCAGGAATGACGCGAAGATGGTGTTGATGAATAGCGAGATCTGTGCCACCGAAACTGCGAGCATGGCCGGCAGCATCAGCTTCATCACGCGCTGCACGCCGGGATCGGACCATTTGAAGTCGAAGCGCGGCAGCATGCCGATCTTCGCCAGTGGGCGCAGCTGTAGCGCGAGCTGTAGCAAGCCGCCGATGAACACCGCCCACGCCAGCGCCAGCACCGGCGTATCGAAATACGGTGCGGCGAACAGCGCCATGGCGATGAAGGAGAGGTTCAGCAGCACCGGCGTGAAGGCCGGAATCGCGAAGCGGCTCCAGGTATTGAGCACGCCGCCGGCCAGCGCCACCAGCGACATGAACAGGATGTAGGGCGCGGTGATGCGCGTCATTTCGACGGTGAGCGCGAACTTGTCGGGGTCGGCGGCAAAGCCTGGTGCCGAGATGTAGACGATGATCGGCGCGGCGACGATGCCAAGCAGTGAAATGGCCGTGACGACCAGCCCGAGCAGGGTGGCCACCCGGTTGACCAGCGTGTGCGCTTCTTCCTCGCCGCGGCGGTTGCGGTACTCGGCGAGGATGGGGACGAAGGCCTGCGAGAAGGCGCCCTCGGCGAACATGCGGCGCAGGATATTGGGCAGGCGGAAGGCGACAAAGAAGGCGTCGCTCGCCACGCCGGCGCCGAAGGTGCGCGCGATGACGAAGTCGCGCACGAAGCCGAGTACGCGCGAGATCAGCGTCATGCTGCTGACCGTGGCGAGGGCGCGAAGAAGGTTCATGCGGCGGGCTTTGGGGTGAAAGCCGCCATGATACCGGGGAAGAGTGGGCAGGTTTGCGTCGAGCCGCTGCCGCGCGCTGGATCGACAGAGCTCGTGTGCATTTCCGCGCTACCATGTGGCCTGCCTCAATGGCTGCGGCGCTTACCCGGACGAAACCGCGTCTTGCACATTTGCAGATCACCCGGTAGACTGCCGCGTTTCGTAGAACCTATTACCTCGGAAGAACAAACATGGCCAATTCGGCACAAGCCCGCAAGCGCGCCCGCCAGGCCGTCAAGGCCCGCGGTCACAACATCAGCCTCCGTTCGCGCCTGCGTACCGCCATCAAGGCCGTTCGCAAGGCTGTTGAAGGTGGTGACAAGGCTGCCGCGCAGACGGTGTTCAGCACGTCGATGAGCACCATCGACAGCATCGCTGACAAGAAGATCATCCACAAGAACAAGGCCGCTCGTCACAAGAGCCGCCTGTCGGCCGCCGTCAAGGCGATGGCTGCCTGATCCGTTCCGGATGAAGCGAATGCGGCGGCCAAGGCCGCCGTTTTCGTTTGTGCCGCAGGTACTTGTGGGGGCTTGAGCGCCCGCGTTTCCTGTACTTTCGCGGCGCTTTCGCTTAGTATCTTGCGCTTTCCGACCCACGGCGGCGCCTGCCGCCGTGTGCGTTTCTGGATTGATCCGACCGGGGATTACCGATGTCGCACCTGATGAATACCTACGCCAGGTTGCCGGTGGCGTTTACCCATGGCGAAGGTGTCTGGCTCTTCGATGAGACCGGCAAGCGTTATCTCGATGCGCTGTCCGGCATTGCGGTGTCAACGCTGGGCCACAATCACCCGCGTCTCGTGCGTGCGATCGCCCAGCAGGCGGCGTGCCTGCTGCATACCTCCAATCTCTATCGCATCCCGTTGCAGGAAGAGCTCGCCGATCGTCTGGCGGCGCTGTCCGGCATGGACGAGGTGTTTTTCTGCAATTCCGGCTGCGAGGCCAACGAGGCTGCGATCAAGCTCGCGCGCATGCACGGCCACAAGCGCGAGATCAGCAACCCGACCATCATCGTCATGGAGAGCGCCTTCCACGGCCGCACCCTGGCGACGCTGTCTGCCACCGGCAACCGCAAGGCGCAGGCCGGCTTCGAGCCGCTGGTTTCGGGTTTCCTGCGTGTGCCGTATCGCGACATCGAAGCCATCCGCAAGGTCGCCGAGCACAATTCGAACGTCGTCGCCGTGATGGTGGAAATGATTCAGGGCGAGGGCGGCGTTCACATTGCCGATGAGACCTTCCAGCGCGACCTGCGCCAGATCTGCGACGAGCGTGGCTGGCTGCTGATCTGCGACGAGGTGCAGTGCGGCATGGGCCGTACCGGCAAGTGGTTCGGCTTCCAGCATGCTGACGTCAAGCCCGACGTAATGACGCTGGCCAAAGGCCTTGGGTCGGGTGTGCCGATTGGCGCCTGCCTGACTTCAGGTCGGGCTAAGGGGCTGTTCGGCCCGGGCAACCACGGCTCGACCTTCGGCGGCAATCCGCTGGCCTGCGCCGCAGCGCTCGAGACCGTTGCGACCATTGAAGACGACGGCTTGATGGCCAGCGCGGTGAAGGTGGGTGACGCCATCCGTTCGGGCATTGCCAAGGCGCTCGACGGCGTTCCCGGGCTGGTCGACATCCGCGGCCGCGGTCTGATGGTCGGTATCGAGCTTGATCGGCCGTGCGGCGAGCTGGTTGGCAAGGCGCTGGACGCCGGCGTGCTGATCAACGTCACCTCCGAGCGCGTGGTGCGGCTGTTGCCGCCGCTGACCTTCAGCGAGCAGGACGCGGCGAAGCTGGTCGAGTTGCTGACCCCCTTGCTCCGCGACTTTCTGGCGCAGTGATTACAGCCTATGACTGCGCCCCGACATTATCTTCAGTTCCGTGATTTCAGCCGCGAAGAGTACGACCACATCTTCGAACGCACACGCTGGATCAAGGACAAGTTCAAACGCTACGAGCCGTATCACCCGCTGTTCGATCGCACGCTGGTGATGATCTTCGAGAAGGCCAGCACGCGTACGCGGCTGTCCTTCGAAGCGGGCATGCATCAGCTTGGCGGTTCGGCGATCTATCTGAATACGCGCGACTCGCAGCTCGGCCGAGGTGAGCCGGTTGAAGACGCTGCGCAGGTCGTCTCGCGCATGTGTGACGCGGTGATGATCCGTACCTTTGAGCAGGAAATCATCGAGCGCTTTGCCGCGAATTCGCGCGTGCCGGTGATCAACGGCCTGACCAACGAATATCACCCGTGCCAGATCCTGGCCGACATCTTCACCTTCATCGAGCACCGCGGCCCCATTCAGGGCAAGACGGTGGCGTGGATCGGCGACTCGAACAACATGTGCAACACCTGGCTGCAGGCGGCTGAAGTGCTTGGTTTCAACGTGCATGTGTCGACCCCGCCGGGCTACGAAGTCGAGCCGGAACGTGCGGGCCTGTACGGCACCGACCATTTCGAGGAGTTTGCCGACCCGATGGACGCTTGCCGGGGCGCCGATCTGGTGACCACCGATGTGTGGACGTCGATGGGTTTCGAGGCCGAGAACGAAGAACGCATGAAGGCCTTCGCGGACTGGTGCGTGGATGCGGACATGATGGCGGTGGCCAGGCCGGAGGCGCTGTTCATGCACTGCTTGCCGGCGCACCGTGGCGAAGAAGTGACGGCCGACGTGATCGACGGATCGCATTCGGTGGTGTGGGACGAGGCGGAGAACCGCCTGCACGCACAGAAGGCGCTGATGGAGTTCCTGTTGCTCGGCAAGGTAGAAACCTAGCCGCCGCGCGGCTACAAGTGCAGCGCGTCGGGCGGAAGTATCGCGCGGGTTCTCGACGTGGGCTGCGTTGAGCGGGAACGACGAATTCAATCACGGCGCCTTGCGCGCCAAACTGACTGGAAACACAGATGAGCGATGTGAACAAAGTCGTGCTCGCTTACTCGGGCGGGCTGGATACCTCGGTGATCCTGAAATGGCTGCAGGATACCTATGCCTGCGAAGTCGTGACCTTCACGGCCGACCTCGGCCAGGGCGAAGAGCTTGAGCCGGCGCGCACCAAGGCGCTGAAGTTCGGCATCAAGCCCGAGAACATCTTCATCGACGATCTGCGCGAAGAATTCGTGCGCGACTTCGTGTTTCCGATGTTCCGCGCCAACACCGTCTACGAAGGCGAGTACCTGCTCGGTACCTCGATCGCGCGTCCGCTCATCGCCAAGCGCCAGATCGAGATTGCCAAGGCTAGCGGCGCCAATGCCGTGTCGCACGGCGCGACCGGCAAGGGCAACGACCAGGTGCGTTTCGAGCTCGGCTACTACGCGCTGATGCCCAACGTGAAGGTCATTGCGCCGTGGCGCGAGTGGGACCTGCTGTCGCGCGAGAAGCTGCTGGCCTACGCCGAGAAGCACGGCATTCCGATCGAGATGAAGCACAAACAGGGCGGTTCACCCTACTCGATGGACGCCAACCTGCTGCACATTTCCTACGAAGGCCGTCACCTTGAGGACCCTGCCGCCGAGGCGGAGGAGTCCATGTGGCGCTGGACGGTGTCGCCGGAAGCTGCGCCGGATGCGGCTGAATACGTTGATCTGGAATTCGAACGCGGCGATCTGGTGGCCATCAACGGCACGCGCATGAAGGCGCACGAACTGCTCGCCAAGCTCAACGAAATGGGCGGCAAGCACGGCATCGGCAGGCTGGATCTGGTCGAGAACCGCTACGTCGGCATGAAGAGCCGCGGCTGCTACGAGACGCCGGGCGGCACCATCCTGCTCAAGGCCCACCGCGCCATCGAGTCGATCACGCTCGACCGCGAAGTCGCGCATCTGAAGGACGACCTGATGCCACGCTACGCCAGCGTGATCTACAACGGCTACTGGTGGAGCCCCGAGCGCCAGGCGCTACAGGCGTTGATCGACCAGACGCAGGGCGTGGTCAATGGCTGGGTGCGCCTGAAACTGTACAAGGGCAACGTCATCGTCACCGGCCGTGATTCGAAGAGCGATTCGCTGTTCGATCCGACCATTGCCACGTTTGAGGACGACGCAGGCGCCTACGATCAGCGTGACGCCCACGGCTTCATCCGCCTGAATGCGCTGCGCATGCGCATTGCCGCCAACGCCAAGACCCGGCGCGGCGGCTGACGGGATATGGGGCGGTAGCAAGGCATGCAGACCCCGCCGACCATCTTCGGCCTGACGGTCGCCGAGTTCGAGGCGATCTCGCTGAAGGTGCTGCTCACCGCCCTGATCCTGTACATGATCTTCATCATTGGCAACCTGGCCTGGAAGTCCAAGGCGGGCAAGTACGGCACGATGTGGATGTTCGTCGCGCTTGGCCTGGGTTTCCTCGGGTTTATCTCCAAGCCTCTCATCCAGCGTTATCTGGGCATCGAGTAAAGGGATCTTCATGAGCATTACCGAAAAATATTCCGGCGTTGAACTGCAGACCGCGGCCAACGTGTATTTCGACGGCAAATGCGTCAGCCACAACTTCATCACCGCCGACGGTAATCACAAGTCGGTCGGTGTCGTCCTGCCGGCCAAGCTGACTTTCGGTACCGGCAAGCCCGAAATCATGGAATGCGTGGCGGGTGGTTGCCGTTACCTGCTCAAGGGCGACAGCGAGTGGAAGAGCTGCTCGGCTGGCGAGATGTTCAGCATTCCGGGCGATTCGAGCTTCGACATTGAAGTGGATAAGGCCTTTCACTACATCTGCCACTACGGCTGAACGCCTTTCGGTCGGACGCGCTGCGCGTATTTGACCTGAGACTGCACGCGACTGCTGGCCGGACAAGCGCCGCTTCTCCGGCACTACCCCCAAGAATCCCCTTCAGGAGGTTCTCTGCATGCCTTCCTTCGACATCACGTCCGAAGTCGACCTCGTTGCGCTGAAGAACGCCGTCGACGTCGCCAATCGCAAGATCACCAATCGCTATGACTTCAAGGGCACAAGCGCCACCATCGAGCAGGCCGACAAGCTGCTGACGCTGATCGGCGACAGCGACTTCCAGCTCGAACAGATGATGGCCATCCTGCTGCCCGAGATGACCGGCAAGAAGATCGACGTGCGTTGCCTCGAGCATGGCGACGTGCAGAAGGTCGGTGGCTTCAAGGTCAAACAGGAACTCAAGGTGCGCGTCGGCATCGAGCAGGAAGCCTCGAAGAAGATCGTGCGCATCCTCAAGGACAGCAAGCTCAAGGTCCAGGCCGCCATCCAGGGCGAGGCCGTGCGCGTGTCCGGCGCCAAACGCGACGTGCTGCAGGATGCCATCGCGCTGGTGAAGAAGGATGTCACCGACATTCCGCTGCAGTTCGGCAACTTCCGGGACTGATAGCCGCCGGTCGGAACTATTTGGCATTGCCTTTTCTGTTAATGCCAAGTGGGTACATAAAAATCTATAGTGCATGAAACATCCGAACTTTTCTGTCGGAGGTGTTCATGCTCGAGTTACGAAAGGCCGCAGCCTACGGGCTGACTCTAGTCGAACTGCTCGTCATTCTGGCGGTGTCAGCAGTGTTGCTTGGCATTGGATTGCCATCGTTCGCCAGCACTTTGCGAGACCACCGTCTAACAGTGTTTTCGAATGACCTGAGGGCGGCAATGCTACTGGCTCGTTCGGAAGCGATCCGACGAGGTCGTCGAGTCACGTTGTGCGCGAGCACCGACGGTCTGCAATGCGTGGCGGGGGCGGGATGGGCTTCGGGATGGATCATGTTTCCCGATGCCAATTCGAATGCCTTGCGCGACCCGGACGAGACGCTCATCGTCTCCCGAAATGTCGGTTTTCCTGGGCTTGTTGCGCCGGGAAACGCAAGCCTGGCGCGCTATCTTTCCTACCTTCCGAGCGGGGTATCCCGTACGGTCACGGGGGCGTTGCAGATGGGCACCATCCGCATCTGCAACGGCAGCCACGAGCGCGCACTCATCGTGAGCGCCACGGGGCGCGTACGCGTAGAGCGCAGTACAGGTTGCACCTGATCTCTTACCAGCAGCTCGCGACCGTTCCAGTGCCTGATTCGCCGCGCGCGCCGGTTTGGTCGACGGTCAAGGTTCCACACTCGGTATCAGCAGTCTGCGCACCTTGCGGGGTTGCAGTGACACGGTAAGTGGTGGCCGCCTGATTGGCTACTGCGATGGTGTAACGCTGATTCAGGTTGCCGTTGGTTCGGCATCCAAGGTTGGGATTGGCGCCGACGTAGGTCAGGTTTGTGGTGTAGAAGCGCTCCATAAACTGGGCGTGCTCAACCATGCAGGCCTTTGCCGCCGCCCGGTTGGTGCGGCGGATGTGGTCTTGGTAGGCGGGGTAGGCGACCGACGCGATGATGCCGAGAATCGCCACCACAATCATGAGCTCAATCAACGTGAAGCCACCGAGTTTCCTGCGTTGGCAGAGGTTGTTTCGAATGGTCGTCATGTTCGCGCTCACTGATTGAGAAGTTCGCGCCAGGAACGGCGGACGGCACCGTTGTCATCCGGTGGGGGCGCGGTGGGGATTTCATCGGCCTCGCCGTCGTCAAGACTGATGAAGAGGTTATTCCCGACGAAAATCGGGTTGTTGGGGCTCGCACCGAAACCGTAGGCGGAGGAGTTGATCTTCTCTCCGGCGACCGTAAGTTGGTCATCCGCGTCGAAGATTCCATCGCGTGTCATGTCGAAGAAGCTATAGCTCAGGCGCGCGCCGGTGAAAGGGTCGATAACCATCACATAGCCGCGCCCGCTCGGGTTGCAAGGGTCAGAGCCGTCGGGGATGCGGCTGGTGCCGATCAAGGCGCCCCCGCGGAACTGATTGGGCGTTACCATTCGTTCGCCCTCCGCTCCATTGGTGGGCGACACGAGGTCAATAAACCAACCGCGGCTATTCGCCAAATCAGTAGCGTTGCCCGCCGAAATGGCGCGGGCCGGCGTGTTGTTGACAGTGCCCTCGGCGATGATGGAGCGCGAAACCAGATCGCTTCGGCCACCACTGATAGCCGTGCCGTCATCAATCAGTCCATACCAGGTTTGCGCCGCCAGAGAAGTGACGTCGCTGGTGTTGAGGTATTGCCCTGTGCCGAAAAATACCCAGCGTTGATTGGTTTTGATGTTGCGGCCAACCAGCGGTGCGGCCGTGATCGGCTGAGCTACCCCGCCGGCGCTACGGGCCTCGAACAGTTTGGAGACCGTCGGGTTCCCTCCAAGGCTGGAGAATCGCCACAGGTTGCCCAGTCGGTCGCCGGCGTAGGCCATGTCGGTAAACCCGTCGCCGTTCGAATCCCACGGGAAAACAGCTGACAGTGCATTGTTGCCGGAGGTTTGGGTACTCACGGCGGCGGTTGACCCGGATAAGGCGTCGATCATCAGCAACTGCGCGGTGCCTCCCGAGTTGTTGAAGCCGTTGCCGAGCAGTACTTTCCAGTCGTTGTTGCCAAGCTTCACGATCAACGGTTTGCCAAGATTTTGTCCGAGGGCGCTGATGTCCGTAGCACTCTTTTCCCACAGGAAAGTAACGTTCGTTGGGTCGGTCACGTCGAGCGCGAAGATGCCTGGGCGGCCGCGACCCATCGTCCCGATCAGTACTGTGCGCCAGCCCGTCGCGTTGGTATGGACATCGGCCACGGTGAGCTCACCGTCGACGAAATACTTGTGGGCGTAATCCGGATCGGCGATGTCGGCGATGCCGTTCATGATTGCGGTACTTGGAATGAAAGCAAACAATTCGTCGCCAGTATCGGCGTTGAAACCGTGCAGCATGCCGTCGTTGGCGCCGACGTATAACATCGGAGTCCGACCTGCTTGTGCGGACGCAAAGGCAGCGTAGGTGCTGGCGCCGGTAAAGTCGGCGTTCTGATACAGATTGACGTCTGGCGCGCCTACATAGACGGGCTGCGAGTTAACGATATCGCCGAGGAGGCTGGTCCGGGTACGCAGAATTCCTGTACCGCTGGGTGTAATTTCCAACGCACGTACGCCACGGAGGTAGGCGACGATGTCGGTTCCGGTCGCAGCCGTGCCGGAGACGATGTCTGATCCGTTGATGGCTGACTGCTGGGCGTTGCTTAAGTTGTTCCAGGTGAAGCTGCGATAAGCATTGTTGCCGCTCAGCCCGGTCGAAACGAAAATGTTGCGAGAGGCGGGGGTGTCGGCCCCAAGACGCTGCGCGGCGCGCCAGGTCGGAGTTGAGGCAAGCCTGCCGGTATTTGGATCGATAAGATACGCAACCAGGTCGCCGCGCCAGGTACCACTCCAATACTGCGCTTGGTAGGCAAAGGCGGCGTGTACGTCGTCGAGACGAGTCGAGTTGGCCGCCAAGGAGGCGCCGGATCCGAGGCGGTCGGCGATGGTTCCCAGTGCATTCGTCAGACCTTGCACGAAAGCGTCCGAGTCGGCAGCGACAATGAATTCACCCCTTCCGTTCAGCGCCGCATGCCACAGGTCGTCAATATTGGCCTTGCGGTCATCGGCGGGCTCCGGCCACACCAGATCGCCGCTTATCAGGTCATCCAGATCATTCCTGGGGTCGAACGTGCCACGCTCTCCGATCGACACCCCGAAGGTGACCATGTGCTGCCAGAATGCAGGGTTTGCCGAGCTGGTCGGAACGTCGTTCTGCAGGGTTGAACGCAGGTCATTTTTCCAATAATGCATTGCCACGTCGGCCAATGTGTTGGCTCGGCCGTCTTGATACGGCGCGGCGGGCTCGTACTGGTAGCTGGCGCCGCCTGGGCCGGTGATGGTCTCTCCGGTAATGCTGTCGTTGTCGAGTCTGGCGCCCTCGACGCTGGCCTCGTCGCCGTTCCAGTAGCCGTCGGTCGTCAGTATGGTGAAGTTCTGGCGGCAGGATAGATGCCGGCCGTTGACCGGTGGCCCCCACGGCCCGTCATCTGCGGTGCCGCTAAAGTACTGACCAGCGTCGTCAAGCGCCCGTCGCAGTGGCGTGCCGCTGGAGGCGCGCGTGTCGAACAGTCGCTGGAACCATGTTTGCTTGTTGCTGCTGCGAAACAGGCCATCGTCGGTGCCGACTGGGATGCTTTGACGTTGACGATTGTGAATGGTGTTGTAGCCGACGCGATAGTCGTCACTTAGCGTCGAAAAGACGCGGCTGGCTGCGGCCTTGGCCATGCTCGCACGCAATCGGTAATAGGAGAACCAATTGGCGTAGTTCTGGACCTCTTGAGCCACGGTTCGACCCCAGGGTGACAGCGTGCTCCCTGACAGGCTCGTGTAGGAACTGGATGTTCCGTTACTGTCGCTCAAGGTATGAATTCTGGCTTGCCACCGACTGGTGCTCGAATTCCAGCGGAAGTCATAGCGTTTGTACTTACTGTTGCTGGTATCCGCCGGCGCAGGGAGTTGCCCGGTGTCAGGGATGTTGTTGTTGTTCGAGTCGAGGAAGTAAAACCCCTGGTACCGCCAAGGGTGAGTGGCAATAAAGGTATCAGTACAAACGTATCGATCTCGCCCACCAATGCGCACCCATTCACAGTCTGTTTGCACGTATCCGGGAGACGCAGCACTCGACGTCTCGCTGACACTGACGCTCGGCCAGCTCGTTTGAGCCAGATTGAATCGACCGGACTGAACCTCGGTGGAGGGGTCGTAAGGAGCATCCGTAGGATTGACGTCGCCCCATGAAGAACCATCCCACTGTTTCCAGGGGGTGTAGGTCTTGCGCGGGTCGTACCATTGGGAATTCACGCTTGAAGTGCGCAGCCTTATGTCATGTGCGATGACTCCGTTTCCCGGGACGCCGCTCGGCTCACTGCTACTCCACGAAGCATTTGTGCCGGGCATGTGCTGCCATGCCATCGAGCCGGAATCGTCCATCAGGAAATAGATGTTCGGCGGCAATGGTCGAGCCACGACCAAGGGTTGTTGGTCGACGGTGACCTGGGCGCTGGCGCTCGTGGCGGTCAAGCCCGCCAGCAGCCAGGCGGTCGAAGCGATACGGCGGACGCGGTGCGATGTTTTCATGGCGATTCCCGAGACGGTTTCAGTCGTTGCGACGCACGGCCGATTGCAGCACGACGATAGCGCGCGGGTCGTTCGCAGTCGGCGCCTGACTGCGCGCAGTGACACGATAGATGGTGGCGGTGACGGGGCCGGCCGAGCCTCCGCCCATGCCGTAGTTGCCGGAAATGTCACTCAAGCCGCTGCCTTGATCGCTATCTGCTTCGACAGGGCCAGCGAAAATACGTTGGATCAGGTACTGCGGGGTGCCGGCCGACAAGCCGCCGTTGAGCACATAGCCGGCGCCGACGTTGGTCCACCCGTTATTCCCGGTGAAGGCGTCAGCCGGCACCGCCGGGCAAGCAGGGTCAGCGCTGATACAGTCGACGTTGAAATTGGCAGGGTCTGCGGTGATCGCGTCTTGTGCCGCGATAAGAGCGGATTCTGCCGCCTGCATGGCCAGCGATCGGTCGTACATGTTGCCGCTCATGCGTTCCTGCAACGTGGCGTTCTGCATGCCGCCCAGACTCATCAGCGTGATCACGAGGAGCAGGATCAGCGAGACGATAAGGGCGACACCGCGCTGCGCGTGCGTCGTAGGCAAGAGGTGATGTGGCGTCTTCATAGCGCGTTCCTTACGCCAATGATGGTGGTGAAGTCGCGCTGTAGCCGGCCCGCACCGCCGTCGGTGCTGATACGGGAATCGAGGCTCTCGGCGGTGAGTTGGACTTGCACTGCGGTCACGTTTTCCCATTGGGTTGCGCCTGGCGCTTCGGTCAGGGTTGCCTCGTTGTCGAGGCGATACTCCAATTGCATATCGGTGATGCCGGGGACGACCTCTTCTGTGCCGCCTCGGAGCGTTCGCCGATACAAGGAGCGCCCTCCCTCGTTTGCGCGCCCGTTGTTGCCCACATACCAGATCGTCGTCTCCAGGCGGGCGATCTGCGCTCCGCGATCCTCGAAAGAGTAGGTGTCGCCGTTTGGGGTTATGTTCGGCGAGCCGCAGGCGCTGTCTGGGCCGAGGCCTTTAGTGCAATTGCCGGGGTTGGTGGCATTGCCGGTGTTGAAAACAACCGTGTTGTTGCTGTCGTTGTAGTTCGTGATCTGGAAGATTGCGGCGTGACTGAAGTCGCACACGATGACGACGTCTCCATCTCCGAAGGCCGTGGTGGGCACGTTCAGCTTGAAGTTGGCGGCTGCGCCGCTTGAGGAGACATTATGCTCGTCGACGGTGACGCCCGCGCCCACCATGCCTTGCAGCATGATCGCATCGGTTCCTGCAACCCGATCTGGGACGCCGTTGCCGACGGAAACGCCGGGTGCCGCTGTGCCAGCTGCGTAGCCTCGGACGCCGGTCCAGTCTTCCTGCCACCATTGATTGGTGTCATTCACAACATTGGTTAGGGTGCCACTGCCGCAGGCGGTAGCGCCCGCCTGGCGGATGTCGCGGGCGAGCAGCTCGAATGCGGTGCGGGAACTCTCCTGTACCTGCGACAGGCCTTCATTGGTTCGATAGGCGTCGCCGTTGGCGATGACGATGGTGCCGACGCCGCCGAGCAGCACCAGCCCCAGCACCATGGCGACCATCAACTCGATCAGAGTTAGCCCGCGTGTCTTGGCGCGGCAAGTGGGGGCGCGATGTCTCATAGCAGGGCCTGGGTCGAAATGGTCTGTTGTTGAGCGCCGCCGCTGCCGCGCTGATCGTTCCAGCGCACCGTTACCGTGCAAGTGTTAGCGGCACATGCAACGGCACCCACAGCGTCCGGTCCGAGCAGTGTTCGCAGACGGGTGCGCCATTTGCCGAGTTCGTTGGCGGCGAAGGTTGCGCCTGCGGGGTCGTCGGCATCTACGGCGAGATTGAAGTTGCCGTTGACCGCGTTCTCGCGATCGACACGCATGGCGTCGATGATGGAATAGCTTTCAACAACGGCCATGCTGCGCTCCATGGCGCTTTGGTTGTTGCGCAATGCGTTCATTTGTAGACCCGCCAGCCCGAGCAGGCCGAGGGAGAGAACGATCATTGCGATGAGTACTTCAAGAAGACTCAGGCCATTCTGTGATTGTCTTTGCGACGGCGCGCGGCGGAAACGATTCATGGGCAGTTTCCCGTTTGGCGATCGAGAGAGACACGGTTGCCGGGACCGATGCTGACGACACGAAGGTTGGAAGCGGCCAACGCAGTGCTGCAGACCGTGATTGTGTTGCTTCCGCGCGGGAGTCCGTCGGGACCGAATGTCACTGTGTTGGTGGCAAACCCGCTGGTAACCTCGATGGCGTTGGTGTTTCCTGGAGAGGCTCGCCTTGCGACGTTGCCGCTGCTGACAATCCAGTGTTGCCACAAGTCACCGGCGGCGCCTCCAACACATACGGAAGCCGCTGCGTCGTTTGCGCGACAAATGGAGGCTGTACGATTGAGCCGGACGGCCTCCGAGCGTGCGAGGTGCACTGCCGCGATCAGTTCATTCGTCACGCTCGACAGCCGCCACCCGGCCAGAAGATTGTTAAATGCTGGCGCGGCGATTGCCATCAAGACCGCCGCAACGGCCATCGTGATAACGAGTTCGACGAGGGTGAATCCACGGGCTTTGACCATGCGCTTAACCTAATCTGCATTGACTGAACAAGACAGCAGCTGGCGACAAACGCGCTGCTGCGGCCGATCAGCGGCAAGGGACTGCTCGCGGGAGGGCCTGTAGCACTATACTTGCAAGCCATCGCAGCGCATATCAGACATTCTCGATGAATAATCTTGCCGACGAAGTAGAGCAGGTCATCAGCAGGCTACGCGAGGGGTTTCGTCGCTCGTATGTGACGGAGACTATCGTCGAGCTTGGCGTCGAGCCGTCTTCCTCACACATTGCGGCAGCCGTACTCGTTCCGCTGGTGGTGCGTGACGAAGGGCTGTCGGTGTTGCTGACGCTGCGTTCCAATCGCCTGCATCACCATCCCGGCCAGATCTGTTTTCCGGGTGGGCGCATTGAGGAGAGCGACGCGTCGCCCACGATGGCGGCGATTCGCGAGACGGAAGAGGAAGTTGGCTTGGGCGCCGACCGGCTCGAAATTCTGGGGCGCTTGCCGGAGTACTTCTCGCGCACGGGCTTCAGGGTGACGCCGGTGGTGGCGCTGGTGCATCCGCCGTTCGAGCTCAGGCTCGATCCCTTCGAGGTAGCCGAGTCGTTCGAGGTGCCCTTCGGGTTTCTGATGGACGAGTCGAATCACATCCAGCTGGATACCGAGTTTCAGGGGCGTCCGCGACGCGTGGTCTCCATGCCGTATGGCGATTACGACATCTGGGGGACGACCGCCGCGATCCTTGTTTCGCTGCACCGCTTCCTGCGCGAAACCTGACGGAAGCCGCCGGCTGGCATAGGACTTTTGTGTTATGTTGCCCGCCATAGCTGCACTGCAACAATGGCATTGCAATGACACTTTTTGCGCTGATCCTGGCCCTGATTCTTGAGCAGGTGAGACCGCTGCAGCAACATGCGGCGGTGGATGACTTGCTCGGGCGCGCCTGTGCACGGGTTGGGGAGTTGTACGACGACGGCAGTTTCTCCAACGGTCGTCTGGCGTGGTGTCTGGTGGTTGTTTCGAGTGGCGTGCTCACGCTGCTTGCACATTTTCTTCTGCTTTCCCTTCATCCGGTTCTGGCCTTTGCGTTTGGCGCAGGGGTGCTGTATCTCGCCCTGGGCTTTCGCCGCGAAGAGGGCATGTTTACTGACGTCCAGCGTGCACTTGCTGACGACGACGTTGCGGCGGCTTCGCGGCATTTGAGCGATTGGACCGGGCGTGATCATTCGGGTGCTGACGCCACGGAACTGGCCCGCGTTGCCTCCGAACATGCGCTGCTCACGGCTCATCAGGGGCTGTATGGCGTGTTGTTCTGGTTTGTGGTGCTTCCAGGGCCCGCTGGAGTGGTCATGTATCGGTTGGCGCGGCGCTTTCGCGAGCGTTGCGGTGCACGCGAACAGGAAGCTGACTCGGCATTCGGGATTTTTGGCCGGCAAGCCTGGGAGTGGCTGGACGCCGTGCCGGCGCGCATAACGGCCGTGGCCTTTTCGGTGATCGGCAACTTCGAGGATGCGTTGTTCTGCTGGCGGACGCAGGCCGGGCAGTGGGCGGGGCGCGCCGCCGGTATCGTGTTGTCGGCGGGGGCCGGGGCGCTTGGCTTGCGTCTGGGGATGCCGGTGCATCAGGATGGGCAGCTTGTCGATCGACCTGAACTGGGGTTGGGTGCGGCGGTCGACGTTGACCAGTTGCTGCGCGTGGCGCGCATGATCTGGCGGGTGCTGGTGTTGTATGTGCTGGTTCTGGCCTTGCTGGCAATTGCCGGCTGGGTGGGTCGTTGAACGAACTGGGGGTGTGAGATGGCGATTCGCGATGTAGTGGTACTGAGTGCCGTGCGGTCTGCAATCGGGACGTTCGGTGGAGGTTTGAGCTCGATTGAGCCGGCTGAACTGGCCGGCATGGTGATGAAAGAGGCGATCGCCCGTTCCGGTGCTGATCCGCAACTGATCAACTACGTCACGGTCGGCAACTGCATTCCAACGGAAACGCGCTACGCCTATGTGGCGCGCGTGGCCTCGATCCAGGCTGGATTGCCCGCGGATTCGGTGGCGATGGCGGTCAACCGCCTGTGCTCGTCGGGTCTGCAGGGCATCGTGTCGACGTCTCAGGCGATCATGCTCGGTGACTGCGATTACGGTGTCGGTGGCGGTGTCGAGGTGATGTCGCGCGGCGCCTATCTGGCCCCGGCAATGCGCACCGGCGCACGCATGGGCGACACTACCATGGTGGACGCCATGGTGTCGGTGCTGACTGACCCGTTCGGTGTCGGCCACATGGGCATCACGGCCGAGAATCTGGCCGAGAAATGGGGTATTTCACGCGACGAGCAGGATGCCTTCGCAGCCGAGTCGCACCGCCGTGCCGGCGTGGCGATTGCCGAGGGGCGCTTCAAGGACCAGATCGTTCCGATCGTGCTCAAGTCGCGCAAGGGCGAGACGGTGTTCGACACCGACGAGCACTGCAAGCCGGAGACGACCGTCGAAGCTCTGGCGAAAATGCGTCCGGCCTTCAAGAAGGACGGCACCGTCACGGCCGGCAACGCCTCGGGCATCAATGACGGCGCGGCTTTTCTGGTGCTGGCGGCTGCTGATGCCGCAGCAAAGGCTGGCTACAAGCCGATGGCGCGGGTGGTGGCGTACGCGGTGGCCGGTGTGCCGAACGAAGTGATGGGCGAAGGGCCGATTCCGGCGACGAAGATCGTGCTGCAGCGCGCAGGCCTGTCGCTTGATCAGATCGATGTCATCGAATCGAACGAGGCCTTTGCAGTGCAGGCGCTGACGGTGATCAAGGGCCTGGGCCTCGATCCGGCCAAGACCAACCCCAATGGTGGCGCGGTGGCGCTGGGTCATCCAGTCGGCGCGACCGGCGCGGCGATTGCCACCAAGGCCATCCATGAGTTGCACCGCGTTCAGGGCCGTTACGCGCTGGTCACGCTGTGTATCGGTGGTGGTCAGGGTTTGTCGGTGATTTTCGAGCGGATGTGATCCGCCTGGCGCACAAGCAAGGGCCCGCTGAGCGGGCCCTTTTGCGTTTACCAGCCTCTTGCCTGGCGTCCCGCGCTTTCGATTTCAGCCCGGATGGTGTGGAAATGCTCGAAGCGCAGGCGGTCGATGTGGCCGCGTTCGAGTGCGGCGATCAGGGCGCACCCCGGTTCCTGATCATGTCGGCAGTCGCGGAAGCGGCAATTGCCAAGATGCGGGCGGAATTCGACAAAGGCTTCGAGCAGCTCCTCGGCGCCGACGTGCGCCAGCCCGAAGGCCTGCATGCCCGGGCTGTCGATCAGCCAACCGTCCTCGAAAGGGTAGGCGCGGGCAAAGGTGGTGGTGTGCTTGCCTGAGTCGAGTACGGTGGAAATCTCGGCGGTCACGGCCTGCGCCTCCGGGATCAGCGCGTTGGTGATCGTGGATTTGCCCATGCCGGACTGGCCGACCAGGATGCTGCGCTGGCCGGCCAGGTGCGCGGATAGCGGGGCGACTCCGGACAAGGCGTTGAGTTCGACAATCGGATAGCCCAGCCGAGCGAAGGGCGACAGCATGTCGCGCGCCGGAGCGAGCTTGTCCTCCAGGTCGCACTTGTTGAGCACGATCAGCGTGCCCATGCCCTGGGTTTCAGCCGCGACGATGCAGCGCGAGACCAGCAGCGGCGAGAAGCCCGGTTCGGTCGCCACGACCACCGCAATCTGGGTCAGATTGGCGGCGATGAGTTTTTCGCGGAAGGCATCTGAGCGCCACAGCAGATTGCGGCGCTCATGCAGTTCGGCGATGACGCCCTGGCCGGGCGAAGTCTGTTCGATATCGACCTCGTCGCCGCAGGCGTAGACGCTCTTCTTGCCGCGCGGCACGCACTTGAAGGTGGCGCCGTCGTTGCCAAGAACCTCGTAGTTGCGCCCGAAAGAGGCGACCACCATGCCCGCGTGCCGGGCGCCGTCTCCGCGACTCACTCGAACCTGTAGTAGTGCTTGTTGAGGTAGGCGGCGATGTCGCGCTCGTCCTCGGGGAACAGGGCCAGATTCAGCATCGTGGTACAGGCGGTGAGTTGCTGGAGCAGGCTGTCGGGGCTGCTGACGCGTCGATCGGCGCGGGTGTAGATGTCGGAGCCGTCCTTGCCGCCGAACTTGGCGGCATGACAGGCGACGCACTGATTCGCGTGGATTTCAGCGCCGGCTTCAAGGTTGGCCCCCTGAAACGGATCGGCGAGCGCAGGGCCGGCTGCAAACAGGCCGACAACGACGAAATGGCGGATGTCCATATGACCTCCCGGAGGACGGTGGACGGGCCTTTGTATGACACAATCCGGGCCTCGTCATTGGGGATGGAGCGCGTCGATTATGGCACAGGACAACAACCGCCTGATCTGGCTGGATATGGAAATGACCGGTCTGGAACCGGATCGTGATCGCATCCTCGAGATCGCCGTGGTGATTACCGATGCGAACCTCGAAACCGTGGCCGAGGCGCCCGTGATGGTGGTCCATCAACCGGATGCCGTGCTTGACGGGATGGACGAGTGGAACACGCGCACACACGGGCAATCGGGGTTGACTGCGCGAGTGCGCGCGGCGACCGAAAGTGACGCCCAGGTCGAGGCACGCATGCTCGATTTCATCGGTCAGCATGTGCCCGCGCGCGTCTCGCCGATGTGCGGCAATTCGATTTGCCAGGATCGCCGCTTCATGGCGCGCTACATGCCGACGCTCGAAGCGTGGTTCCACTACCGAAATCTGGATGTGTCCACGCTCAAGGAGCTGGCGCGTCGCTGGCGGCCGGACGTCATCGAGAGTTTCACCAAAACCGGCAAGCATGAAGCGCTCTCCGACATCTACGAGTCCATCGCCGAACTACGGCATTACCGCGAGCACTTCCTGCGTATGCAGGCCTGACTCCGGTCAGCCCGCGTCGCGCATGCTCGCGATCGCGGCGAGCAGGGCAGCGGTAGAGGGATGCGTCGCTCCGCTGTCGGGCTCCGCCAGGCGGCGGGCCATTTCCTTGCCCAGCTCGACGCCATATTGGTCGAAGCTGTTGATGCCCCAGATCCAGCCCTGCACAAAGGTCTTGTGCTCGTACAGCGCCAGCAGCTGGCCCAGGGTGTGTGGTGTGAGTCCCGGCAGCAGAAGGGTGGTCGAGGGCTGATTGCCCGGGCAGACCAGATGCGGAGCGAGCTGTTCAGCCTCGTCCGGCCTGCGGCCCGCAGCAATCAGGTGCTGCCTTGCCGATTCCAGGTCACGACCGCTCATAAGGGCTTCCGACTGCGCCAGCGCATTTTCGACCAGTGCGCGTGAGCGCTCATCGTTTGCCATGACCGGAACGATGAAGTCGATCGCCACCTGACGCGTACCCTGGTAAAGCAACTGGTGAAAAGCGTGCTGGCCCACCGTGCCCACATGGCCGAACACAACCGGTGCAGTGTCGGTGTCGACGGGCGAGCCGTCGCGGCGGCATCGCTTGCCGTTGCTCTCCATTTCGAGCTGCTGCAGCCAGGTCGGGAAGTTGCGCAGACCGTGGGCGTAGGGAAGTGCAGCAAGATCGCCGATGCCGAGGAAGTTGGAGTTCCAGATTCCCGCCAGGCCGAGCATCACCGGCAGATTGTCCGCCAGCGGAGCGTCGCGGAAATGCTCGTCGACGGAGCGCGCCCCAGCCAGCATTGCATCAAAGCCGGCTTCTCCGATCGCCATCAATACCGGCAGCCCGACGGCGGACCAGAGCGAAAAGCGGCCGCCCACCCAGGCCGGCAATGCGAATACGCGATCGGCCGAAATGCCGTATCCGGCGGCAAGATCAGGGCGATTGCTGACGGCGGCAAAGTGCGCGGTGGTGTCTGCGTCGGCGCCAAGGCCGGCGCGCAACCAGGCCCGCGCCGCACGGGCGTTGGCCAGCGTTTCGAGCGTGGAAAAGCTCTTGGACGAGACGATGAACAGCGTCGTGGCCGGGTCCGCGTCAGCGAGTGCTGCATCGAGTTCCTGCGGGTCGATGTTGGCTACAAAGCTCACCAGAAGCGAGTTGTCACCCGGCGCTGCGAGAGCCTCGCAAGCCATGCGCGGTCCCAGATCCGAGCCACCGATGCCGATATTGATGACCCGGCGGAAGCGCTTTCCGGTGTGCCCGACGGCATGTCCCTCGCGGACGGCGCGGGCAAAGGCGCGCAGGCGTTGATCGCTGGCCTGCAGATCCAGCAGGTCGGCTGTCGGCGTGCGCGCGCCGCCGCGTACGGCCATGTGCAGCGCCGCTCGCCCTTCCGTGCAATTCATCTGTTCGCCATCGAACAGGGCGGCAATACCGCTTGGCAGCGAAGCCTGGTCTGCCAGCGCGAGCAGGCTGTCGCGTACGGCCGCGTCGATGCGTTGTTTTGAAAAATCGACGAGCAGGCCGTCGTGCTGGAGGCTAAACGACTGCGGACGTTGCGCGTCGGCATCGAATAGCGCGGTAACCCGCGTGCTGGCCAGACGGTGTGCATGAGCCTGCAGAGCCAGCCAGGCGGGAAGTTCGGAGGGGGAGGTTTGTTGTTTAGTCACGGCGGTAAAGAGTGAAGACCTCGAGTCGTTTGCCGCCAGCGTGACGATGGCGCCAGACCGGAACCCATTCGGGTGACGGTGCGGCGATTGCCTCGTCGTCGTGCACAAGCAGATAGCGGCAGTTGGTTTCGTTGTCGCGCGTGGCGGTCGGGCGCAGGCCGAGGTAGTAATCGAGCACGGCGCGGTGAGTTGTCCCGAGATGGGTTGTCGCGACGCACGACGGCTGTTCCTGCGTCAGCGCCAGGCGAAGGGATTCGGCCATCGGGCGGTAGTTGCGGGTGTTGTCGACCCACGGCAGCAGGAGCGTGACCATCAGGCACCACAGCATGGTCATGCCCAGCGCCCAATTGGTCGAGGCGCGATCAGCCGTGCGCGGCAGCCGCCATACCAGCACGGCCCACAGCAGCATGATGAGGATGCCGAGTGTGGCTTGCAGCGTGGTTCCGCCCGGAGCGAAATCGGGGGCCATGCGCGCGAGGCTGCGCGCCAGTCCGGGCGGCCATTCGAAAATCTGCGCGGTCCAGGCCAGCCAGACGAGCAGCGCGAAGATGCCGAAGGTCATCAACGCAAACCAATCGAAGGCGTTTGCTGCGCCGCGGCGCATCGTGGGTATTCCACCGGCGGCGAGCAAGACGAGCGCAGGTACGGCAGGCAGCATGGCTTCTGCGCTGAGGCTGCCGCCGAGACCTATCCACATCAATGCGATGCCGGCTGCAACCAGCGGCAACAGCCATGAAAGACGACGAAGCTGGCGGCGGGCGCGCCACAGCGCCCAAATGGCAATGGGCCATAGCGGCCAGGTGAACCAGCCAAGCATCTCCGCGAGCCGCGGCAGGTCCGCGCGCGACAGCGGATCGCCGACAAAGTCGGCCCAGGCACGCGCCCACCACAGGTCCAGCAACTCGGGTTGTGTGGCGCCGAGCGCGATCGGCCACAAGGCGCTGCCGCCAACGGCAATGGTCAGGCCGATGATCAGCGCTCCGCTGGAGCGCGGGGTGCGAATCTCGGGAACGGCTATGGCAACCAGCGCGAGCAGCGGCAGGGTCAGCAGCACGCCGGCAAAGCCGGCCGTGAGGAAGGCCAGTGCAACGCCCAGGCCCGCCTGTATGCTGCCCTTGAGGGGCTGGGTCGGAATCAGCGCCAGCCCGGCCAGCGTCATGGCCTGCAGCGCCATCAGCGTGATCATGGGCTGGTTTTCGTGCACGTGAACCGCCAGGCCGAGCGTGCCGATGGTCAGCAGGGCGGCCGCAGCACGCGTGTGTCGGCCATACAGTCGGGCCGCGGCGCGGGTGATCCACAGCGTGGCCAGCGCCGCAGCAAACGGCGTGGCCAGACGCGCCGCATCATGCAGCGGCAGCAGCCACCCCAAGGCGGTGGCAAACAACGCAGACAGCCAGTAGTGAAAGGGCCCGAAGCCGGGTACGGGTTCGCCGGCAATGGTCGGCAGCAGCCACCATTCGCCCTGCAGCAAGGAATGCACGGCGCTGAAATGTTCGATATCCGAACCGCGCCAGGGCTCGTGCCCGATGGCGCCGGGAAGCAGATAGACCAGAACGAGCAAGGTCAGACCGGCGGCGCCGTAGAGTTGGCGTTCGAGCGCGGAGCGTGGCAGGGACCGGTCGTGCATTGATGAGCGCTATGACGTTTTCGTTGAAAACCCGATTCTAGCGGTGTTGGGTGTTCAAATTCCGAAAGCAAAAGAAAAGGGGCAGCCTGAGCTGCCCCTTTTTTGAACGTGCTGCGCTGCGATTAGCCGAGGCGCTGGACGTTGCCGTATTTCTGACGGAAGCGCTCGACGCGACCGGCGGTGTCAACGATCTTTTGCTTGCCGGTGTAGAACGGGTGGCAGGCCGAGCAGACTTCCACCTGGATCGTCGGCTTGGAGCTCGTCGAACGCGTGGTGAAGTTGTTACCGCAGGAGCAATTCACCTGCACATCGGCGTATTTCGGGTGGATGTCGGCTTTCATCGTGAAATCCTTGGGGTCGAGCGGCAGGCGGATGTGGCCGGCCTAATTGCGAGAAGTCGCGCATTATCGGCTAACTCGCGGACCAAAGCAAGAGATAATGCCGTGCTGCCGCATGAGAACATGTCCGGATGTCCTACGCCAACTCCCGTATCCCGCTCAGCGCCCAACAGGGCGTGCACGAAAGCCTGTCGGTGCGCGTCGAACGCCATCTGCGCGAGCCCTTCCGCAAGCCGGTGGCGCCCTACAATCGCGAGGCCTTCGAGCGCAGTCTCGAAGGCTGGGATGCGAGAGCGCCGCTGATTCTGGACGCGGGTTGTGGTGTGGGTCACAGCACCATCGAGCTGGCGCGCGCCCATCCCGGCCACTTCGTCATTGGAGTGGATCAGTCGGATGATCGCCTGTCGCGCCGCAAGCCCTATCCACAATCCATGTGGCCGCAGAACATGGTGTTTGCGCGTGCTGACCTGATTGATTACTGGCGCCTGTTGTTCGACGCGGGGCTGCGTCTGGCGCAGCACTACGTGTTGTATCCCAATCCATGGCCGAAGATCGGGCACGTGGGCCGGCGCTGGCATGCCCATCCGGTGTTTCCGTGGGTCCTGGCGCTTGGCGGCACACTTGAGTGCCGCACGAACTGGCAGGTATATGCCGACGAGTTTGCCTGGGCGACCGGCTATGCGCTGGGTCGCGAGCTGCGGGTGGAGACCTTCGTGGCCGATGCGCCGTTGACACCGTTCGAGCGCAAATACCGGGATTCCGGGCAGCCCCTGTACCGGATCCAGACGACGCTGGACGAGCCTGAATCGCCCGGCCGGCTTGCGCTTTGGGCCTCGATAGCGCAGTCTCGGGCCAACCACGGAGAATGCCGATGACGGATGAGAACGCGAATCCGCACGAACTGAGCGATGACGAGTTCGATGCACTCGAGGAAATCCTGACCTCCGACGCAGTGCCCGAAGACTGCATGAACCTGGAGATGCTCGACGGCTACCTGGCGGCGGTCGTCATCTCGCCCACGCCGTTGGCCCCGGCAGACTGGATGCCCGCCGTGTGGAGTGCGCACGAAGACGCGTCGTTTGCGTCCGGCGGTGGTATGCAGCAGGCCATCCGGCTGGTGCTGCGCTACTACAACGAGCTCGTTACTACGGTCGGCGCTCCCGAGGGCTGGGAGCCGTTCTGCTACGCCGGTTCGAGCGCCGATGAGCTGGTCGTGGGCGAGGAGTGGATCGAGGGCTTCCTGCAAGGTCTGGAGCTGTGGCCTACCGACTGGGCCGGGCTCGTTCCGCATCAGGACGCCGAGATCGTCACCGAAACCCTGCAGTCGGTTATCCGGCCGTGGGAAGCCGCAGACGAAGACGTGCCCGACAGTACCCGGCTTGAATGGCTTGCCGATGCGTGCGATGCGGTGATGGAAATCCGTGCGCGCTGGTCTGATCTGGAGTTGCCGCTGCCCGAGCCAGTCGCCACCGACATGTCGGTGGTTGCCGCGACCGGTCCCGGTCGCAACGAGGCCTGCCCGTGCGGCAGTGGCAAGAAGTTCAAGAAGTGTTGCGGCGCGACTGCGTGACATGATTGACCATTGCAGCGCCTGCGGTGCTTGCTGTGCTGCATTGCGCGTCGACTTCCATTTCTCCGAACTGGCCAGCCGCCTGCCCGGCGGCGTGCCCGATGCGCTTGCGGTACCCGTCACCGAGCGTATCTGGCGCATGCGCGGCACCGACACTGCAGCACCGCGCTGTTGTGCGCTCGAAGGCGAAGTTGGTGTGGCCGTGAGCTGCGCCATCTATGAATCTCGCCCTGGTCCTTGCCGTGACTTCGCGCCGTATGCGGCGCTTGGCATTGGCGAAGCGGGCTGCGACGACGCCCGGCGCCGTCACGGTCTGCAGCCTCTTGCGCGCTGAATGTATTTGTCCGCAACTATCTGATCCAGCGCTAAAAACAGATTGCGGCGAGCCGCTTAAGCGCTAGAATTCGCGCGCCGCGACCAAGGTCATTCCGATGGATGTCATCGACGCGGTGGTTCCACCCGTCCGGGGGAGCCGGCGCGAGCTGAGCGTTTGGCGGATATGAGCGACTACAACCCCTGCATGACCTGTGGCATCTGCTGCACGCACTTCCGCATCTCGTTCTACTGGGCAGAGGGTGATGACGCTCCGGGCGGCTTCGTGCCGGCCCACATGACCGAAAAGCTCAACGACCACATGCGCTGCATGCAGGGCAGCAACAGCGTGCCGCGTCGCTGTAGCGCGCTGGCGGGTGAGGTCGGCAGCGAGGTGATGTGCACGATTTACGAGAACCGCCCCACGCCATGCCGCGAGTTTCCGGTGTATTTCGAGGACGGCACGCCGAATCCGAAATGCGATGAATTGCGCGCCACCGTCGGCCTGCCGCCGCTGCAGGTATTCGATTGGCCGCACGCAGCGTGAGCTGACCCGGTTCAGGCCGCGACGGCCGCCAGCATCGCCAGCGGGCCGATCGCGCGCACCTTGTCGATCTCGTTGCGGTTGCGCACGAACATCGACCCGGCAAAACCCAGAGCGTTGATCGAAATGCCCTCGCAGCGCTCGGTGCAGCGCGGCACGACCAGCATCCACTGATCGTTGGCGAGCAGATTGTAGGGCGGCATGTGACCAGCCTCGGCGTTCAGACCACACTCCGCCGCGCCGAGAGCGAAGGCTTCGTTCAGTTCGGAGCCCGAGGCGCCGGGGCCGAGCCGGATGAAGGCGTGGCGCCAGTTCAGCAAGGGATGACGCACCACTTCCTGCGCTCGGCTGTTGGCGGGCAGGGCCGCTGTCATGCTGCGCAGACAGTCGCTCTGCGGCGATTCCGGAATCCACTGCAAATGCTTGTGATGCTGGCTTGCGCCGGCGGCCTCGCCGCCATTGTAGAAACCCAGCCCGTCCAGGGATTGCATGACGGCCGCGAGTGCGTCGAAGTCGGCGCAGCTCAGCGCAGCGGTCTGGTCCTCGAAATCGCGCGTGACGATCAGCAGATGCCGTTCGATGACCGGAAACTTGTTGAGCACCAGAAGGTGTCGTGCGCCTGCCGGGCCAATGGTCAGTGCCGGCTCGGGCGGCAGGAAAGGGTTGGCCGGGGCCGCGTTGGCGGTCGGTTTGCGCGCGGCATCCTTGGCCGCGAGGGACGACGCCCAGCGCACCAGAAAGCGGATGCCGTGGTCGTCGATAAAGGTCTGTTCGGTATGGATTGCATGCAGGGCGCCGGTGGCGCTGGCCTGCGCGATGGCCGCGTCAATCGCGGCGAGTTCGGGCAGTCCGTCCGGTTGGTGTAGGCTCATGCACGGAATTCTAAAGGGGACCACAAGGTGAGCGCGACATTCGCAGTGAAGGGAGACCACATCCAGCTCGATCAGTTGCTCAAGGCGGTCGGTTGGGTGAGCAGCGGCGGCGAGGCGCATGCGGCGGTCGAGGCCGGGCGTGTGCGGGTTGACGGCAAGGTCGAGTCGCGCAAGCGGGCCAAGCTGCGGGTCGGGCAGAAGGTTGCGCTCGGTGGCGAGGCGCTGGAGTTGGTGGCGGAGTAAGCCCGCCGCTGTTTGGCTACAGCAGCCCGCGTTCGGCAAACGAAACAGGGTCGGCGTGGGCGGTTACGATGAAATGGTCGAGCACCCGTACGTCGACCAGATCCAGCGCGTGCTTGAGGCTGCGCGTGAGGGTCTCGTCAGCGGTACTCGGCTCGCGGGCACCGGACGGATGGTTGTGCGCGAAGATCACTGCGCCGGCGTTGTGGGCCAGTGCGAGCTTGACGACTTCGCGCGGGTACACGCTGGTTTGGGTGAGCGTGCCGCGAAACAGTTCGACCGCCGCGATCAGGCTGTTGCGGGCGTCGAGCAGCAGCACCATGAACACCTCATGCGGCAGCGCGCCGATCTTCAGGCGCAGCCAGTCGCGCACGGCGCGGGGCGAATCGAACAGGTCGCGGTCGGTCATCTGCTCGGCCAGCGCGCGGCGCGCCAGTTCCATCACCGCCTGCAGTTGGGCATACTTGGCCGTTCCCATGCCCGGGACAGCCGAGAATTCGGCCGCAGAGGCGGCGCACAGCCGGGTCAGTGATCCGAAACGCGTGATCAGATCGCGCGCCAGATCGACCGCGCTCTTGCCGCGCATGCCCACGCGCAGGAATACCGCCAGCAGTTCGGCGTCGGACAACGCGATGGCGCCGCGTGCGAGCAGTTTCTCGCGCGGACGCTCGTCTTCGGGCCAGTCGGTGATCGCCATGTTGCGACTCCGTTTTGATGACGTTTGAATGGTAATGCATTTGACATGAGCGAGCTCGCGGGACGGAAGATCGTAATCGGCGTGACCGGTGGCGTGGCGGCCTACAAGTCGGCCGAGCTGGTGCGTCTGCTGGTCAAGGCCGGGGCCGACGTGCATGTGGTGCTGACGGAAGGTGGCGCGCGTTTCGTTACCGCGGTGACCTTTCAGGCCTTGTCGGGCAAGCCGGTGTGGACCGATCTGTGGGATCCGCGCATGGCGAACAACATGGCGCACATCGACCTGTCGCGCGATGCCGACGCGATCCTCGTCGCGCCGGCCACGGCCGACGTGATTGCCAAGCTGGTGCAGGGGCGCGCCGACGACTTGCTCACCACCTTGTGTCTCGCGCGCGACTGCCCGCTGCTGGTCGCGCCGGCCATGAACCGCCAGATGTGGGAGCACCCGGCTACGCGCCGCAATGTCGCGCAATTGCGCGAGGACGGCGCGGCGGTGCTCGGCCCCGCGGCGGGCGAGCAGGCCTGCGGCGAAGTCGGCCTCGGGCGCATGCTCGAAGCCGAAGAACTGTTCGAGCACCTATGCGCTTTCTTCAGCCCCAAGCAACTCGCCGGGCGCAAGGTGGTGCTGACCGCCGGGCCGACCTTCGAGGCCATTGATCCGGTGCGCGGCATCACCAATTCCAGTTCCGGCAAGATGGGCTTCGCGCTGGCGCAGGCCTGCCAGCGCGCCGGTGCCGAAGTGGTGCTGGTGGCCGGGCCGAGTGCGCTGCCCACGCCGCTTGGCGTGCATCGCGTGAATGTGCGCAGCGCGCTGGATATGCGCGAGGCGGTACTCGGAGCCTTGCCGGGCGCCAGCGTATTTATCGGCGTCGCGGCGGTGGCCGATTACCGGCCGGAGAATGCCGAGGCGCACAAGATCAAGAAATCAGCGGAGACGCGTTCGGTCACGCTGGTGCCCAATCCCGACATCCTCGCCGAAGTCGCCGCGCGCCCGGACGCGCCGCTGTGCGTGGGCTTCGCCGCCGAGAGCCGCGAGCTCGACCGTTACGCCGAAGGCAAGCGCGTGGCGAAGAAGCTCGATCTTGTGGTCGGCAACCTGGTGCAAGACGGGCTGGGCGGCGACGACAACATGGTCACGCTGTACGACGCAGCCGGCGCACACCCGCTGCCACGCGCCCCGAAAGACACCATCGCCCGCCAGATCATCGACCACCTTGCGCCCATGCTTGCGGCGCGCCGCTGAACGGAATTTCTCATGCCCCAGATCGACGTCCGCATTCTCGACGAGCGCCTGCGCGCCAGTCCGCCCGCCTACGCCACCGCCGGTTCTGCCGGACTTGACCTGCGTGCCTGCATCGACGCGCCGATCGAGCTTCATCCCGGCGAGACAACGCTGGTGCCGAGCGGCATCGCCATTCACCTGGCCGATGCCGGCATGGCGGCAATGGTGTTGCCGCGCTCGGGCCTCGGGCACAAGCACGGCATCGTGCTGGGTAATCTGGTCGGGCTGATCGACTCCGATTATCAGGGCCAGATCTTCGTGTCGGTGTGGAACCGCGGGCATGCCAGCTTCACCATCCAGCCGATGGAGCGCATTGCGCAGCTGGTGATCGTGCCGGTGCTGCAGGTCGGCTTCAACATCGTCGACAGCTTCGAGCACAGCGAACGCGGCGAAGGTGGCTTCGGCAGCACCGGAAAGGCCTGAGCAGCGCAGCATGGTTGTAATCGCTCACGCTGGTATCCCGACCGGGGTGCATGTGCTGCTCGAGCGCGACGGCAACATCCTGTTGATGCGGCGCGCCGGCACCGGTTTCTTTGACGGCTTGTGGAGCCTGCCGGGCGGCCATGTTGAAGCGGGCGAGTCGCTGCGCCAGACGGCGTGCCGCGAGGTGGCCGAAGAGCTGGGTATCGAACTGGCGGAAGACATGCTGCAGATGCTCGGGGCGGTGCATCGCAAGTCCGACACCAATCGTATCGACTTCTTCCTGCGCGCTTCCGGCTGGACTGGCGGGCCGGTGATCGCCGAGCCCGACAAGTGTGACGCGCTGGCCTGGCATGCGCGCAATGCGCTGCCCGAGGCCACCGTTCCCTACGTCCGCGCTGCATTGCTGCAGCCGACGCCGCCGTGGATATTCGAGCACGGCTGGTGAGCATCCGTGCTTGCTTCTCCATCAGAAGATTCTGATACGCTTTCTCCAGCCTGCGGCACCCGGCACGCCATGGCGCGACGGGATGCAGCGAAGAGCGAGGAGGCGCAATGAATTTCAAACGCATCAGCATGGCTGTGGCGGCGTTCGCCGCAGCGGGTGCGGTGTTTGCAGTTGAACCGCCGCAGCTTGATCTGGCGCGCGCCGAGCGCCTTCACATGGACAGCTGTTTCATGTGTCACGGCCCCAACGGTGAAAGCTCGACCAAACTGTTTCCGCGACTGGCGGGGCAGCATTACCAGTACATCGTGCGTCAGCTTGCGGCCTTCAAGAGCGGCAAGCGCAAGAGCAGCATGATGGAAGGCGTGGTGGCCGAGTTGAGCGAGCAGGATATGCTCGCGCTGGGTGTGTTCTTCGAGAGGAAGCCGACTACTGGCCAGGTTACCGATGATGCTGGCTTGCTTGAGGTCGGGCGCTTCATCTACACGCGCGGCAACGAATACGCCGGCGTGCCGGCATGCGCCAGCTGCCACGGGCTGGACGGCCATGGCAGCGCGCAGATGCCACGGCTCGCGAGCCAGATCCCGCGCTACATCGAGAGCCGGCTGAAGTCCTTCGCCGAAGGCGGAGACCCCGTGATGGCGGGCATTGCCGGCAAGCTGACCGAGCTCGAGATCAAGGCCTTGGCGGTGTACGTCAGTTCGCTCGACTGAGCTTGTCCGAGCCGGACGAAAAAGGGGCGCCTTGCGGCGCCCCTTTGCGTTACCGGGTGCGAAACCCATCAGGCCAGCATGTCGGCCCAGATGTTCTGCGCCCAGGCCATCGCGTGGCGGCCTTCCAGCTTGCTGGCGGCTGTCGACACGCCGCCTGAACCGGGCACGGCCAGCAGGGTGTTCTTCTCGGCGCTCCATTGGTGTACCGAGGCCACATGCACCACGTTCTCGCTGTCGACGAAGCTGTAGCAGGTGTTCGCCATCACCGGTGCGGGATTGGGCTCGCGGCCGGCCAGCATTTCGATGATCGCGGCAGCCGCGACCTTGGCGTGCTGGTTGGCCATGTGACCGGACTTGGGCATGGCCGGGGCCGACAGTGTGGCGTCACCGAGCACATGTACGCCCGGCAGACCCTTGACTTCCAGCGTGCGGAAGTCGACGTCCACCCAGCGGTCGTTGGCCAGATCGACGCCGAGAAAGTCGGCCAGACGGCCGGCACGCATCGGCGGGATGACGTTGAGCACGTCGGCCTTGACGTTGCCGAACTCCAGCTCGGCGGTGCGCGCAGCCGCATTGACCGACATCAGGCGGCTGTTGGGCTGGTAGTCGATGATGCCCTGGTAGTTGCTCTCCCAGGCCTTCATGAACAGACCCTTTTTGGAGGTGATGTCCGGGTTTGCGTCCAACACCAGCACCTTCGACCTGGGTTTGTGCTGCTTGAAGTAGTTGGCCACCATGCAGGCGCGTTCGTACGGTCCCGGCGGGCAGCGGTAGGGCGCCTGCGGAATGTGCATGGCGTAGACGCCACCATCCGGCATGGCCTCGAGCTGGCGACGCAGCAGCACGGTCTGCGGCCCGGCCTTCCAGGCGTGCGGCACGAGGTGCTCGTTGCCGGTCAGGCCGGCGACCCGGTCGGGCATGAAATCCACGCCCGGCGACAGCACGAGTCGGTCATAGCCCACTGTCGCGCCGCGGCCCAGGCGAACCTGACGGCGGGCAACGTCGATGCCGATGACTTCGTCGGTGATCACTTCCACGCCCCATTTGCTGCGCAGATTGTCATAACTGACCGTGATGTCTTCGAGCTGTTTGATGCCGCCGATGACCAGGTTGGAGATCGGGCACGACGTGAACTGCGTGTTGCGCTCGACCAGCGTGACCTTGACTGTCTCGTTGCTCCACATGCGGATGTACTTGGCCGCGGTGGCGCCGCCGTAGCCGCCGCCGATGATGACGACGTGGCCGCCGGCCTTTACCGGGGCAGGTGCGGTGGTGGGGGCGGCCGCTGGTTTGGGCTCTTCCTTCTTGCTCAGATCGCGCAGCAGGTTGCGGCCGGCTTCGAGCAGATCATTGGCCTGTGCCGTGCCGAAAGCGGCGGTGCCGGCAGTGAAGGCGCCGGCTGTTTTCAGGAACTTGCGTCGATTGACCATGTTCGTGTCCCCCGCTTATTTCTGCGCCGCGAAATAGTCCGCGACCAGCTTGAGTTGATCTTCGGTGTAGCCCTTGGCGATCTGATGCATGATCGTCGCCGGCCGGTCGCCGGAGCGGAATTCCTGCAGTTTCTGCAGGATGTTGGCGGCCGGTACTCCGGCCAGCGCGTCGGACCCGCCGACGCTGTGGCCGTTGGTGCCGTGACAGTTGGCGCAGGTCGCGGCGAGATCGCGTGCCGCGTTCGGGTATTCAGCAGATGCCAGGCCGGGCAAGCCGACCAGACAGGCTGCCACGATGATGAGTCGGACTTTCATGGGGTGTCTCCTCCGTGCGACGTGGCTCAAAGCGGTCGGGCCCGCACCGACAGATAGGTTCGGCGGGTCGGCCTAGTGTTGCATCCGGAACTTACACCGCGCGGTCCAAAAAATGAACGTCCCTGCACTGAACATTTTCGTTGACCGTATGAGTGCATGCTCATATAGTCGTATAAACATGTTGCATGGATCGATAAACGAAATGGATGAACTCTCCAAGGTCTTCGAAAGCGTCGCCGATTATTTTGGCCTGCTGTCCGAGCCGGCAAGGCTGCGCATCCTGCACGCGCTGTGCGATGCGGAGCTGCCGGTCAACGACATTGTCGAGCGCACCGAGCTGACGCAGGCCAACACCTCGCGTCACCTGAACATGCTCTATCGCGCACGCATCGTTGATCGGCGCCGCGAAGGCAGTCAGGTCTTCTACTGGATCTGCGACGCCAACTTCAAGGACATGTGCCGCACCGTATGCGTGACGATCGCGGCGCGCAGCGACGTCGATCAGCCGCGCCGGGCGACTCTGCGCCGTCTCGAAGAAGAACTGGCCGGCAAGGCCGAGTGAACTCGTATCACTGGAGAAGCAAGGAATGACACACCCAGACTTCCGGCCCGGCCGTATTCGCCCGGCTCCGGAAAACTTCCTGAGCGGGGAGCAGATCAGAGAGGTTGCCGCCGGGCGCCGTGACTTCCTGCGCAATGCCTTTCTCGCCGCTGGCGCAGCCATGGCTGCACCGGCCGCCATGGCTGTCGGTAGCAGGAACGCCGGTGATCCGGCGATTCTGGAGTTGCCGCAGTGGTCCACCACGCTGGGCCAGCCGGTGGCAGCCAACCCCTACGGCATGCCCTCGAAATACGAAGCGGGGCTGGTGCGTCGCGAGAGCCCGGGCCTGACCCGTGTGCCGGGTTCATCGGTGAGCTTTGCGCCGCTGCAAGGGCTGTTCGGCATGATCACGCCCTCCGGCCTGCACTTCGAGCGCCACCACCAGGGCTGGCATGACGTCGATCCCAGTCGCCATCGCCTGATGATCAACGGTCTGGTCAAGACCGAGGCGATCTACACCATGGATGAGCTGATGCGTCTGCCTTCGGTGTCGCGTATCCACTTCATCGAGTGCGGCGCCAACACCGGCATGGAGTGGGGCAACGTGGCCGTGCCGACGGTGCAGTACAGCCACGGCATGCTGTCCTGTTCGGAATTCACCGGCGTGCCGCTGAAGCTCATCCTCGATATGTGCGGTGCCGACTACAAGAAGGGTCGCTACCTCCTCGCCGAAGGCGCCGATGGTTCGTCGATGACACGCACCATCCCGATGGAGATGGTCGAGTCCGGCGAGGTGCTGGTGGCGTATGGCATGAACGGCGAGATGATGCGTCCCGAGAACGGCTATCCGCTGCGTCTGGTGGTGCCGGGCGTGCAGGGCGTCAGCTGGGTGAAGTGGCTGCGTCGCATCGAAGTCGGCGACATGCCATGGGGCACCAAGGACGAGGCGGTGCACTACATCGACAAGATGCCGGACGGTACGCACCGCCAGTACACCTCGATCCAGGAGTGCAAGTCGGTCATTACCAGCCCGTCGGGCGGTCAGATCCTCCTCGACAAAGGCTTCCACAACATCAGTGGGCTGGCCTGGTCGGGTCGCGGCAAGGTCACGCGCGTCGATGTCTCGGTCGACGGCGGCATCAACTGGATGCCGGCGCGCATCGAGGGGCCGGTGCAAAGCAAGGCGCTGACGCGCTTCAACTGTGACTGGGTGTGGGATGGCAAGCCCTACATCCTGCAGTCGCGCGCGGTCGACGAAACCGGTTACGTGCAGCCGTCCTACGGGCAGTTGCGCAAGGTGCGCGGGTCGTCATCGATCTATCACAACAACGCCATTCAATCGTGGAAGGTGTCGGAGTCGGGTGAGGTGGGCAATGTCCAGGTTCTCTAAAATGCTCATCGCTGCGGCGCTGGTGTCCGGCGCAAGCTCGGCTGTGGCTTTCGAGCAGTATCCCGGCATCGGTCGCCCTGCAACCAGCGCCGAAGTCCAGGCCTGGGACATCGACGTGCGCCCCGACTTCAAGGGCCTGCCTACGGGCAAGGGTATTGCGGCCGATGGCGAAGTGCTGTGGGAGCGGCAGTGCGCCTCGTGCCACGGCATCTTCGGCGAATCCAACGAGGTGTTCACGCCGCTGGTCGGCGGCACCACGCAGGACGACATCAAGACCGGCCGGGTGCGCGCGCTGGTGACAGGCGGCTTCCCGCAGCGCACGACGATGATGAAAGTGCCGACCGTGACGACCTTGTTCGACTATATTCGTCGCGCAATGCCATGGACCGCGCCGAAGTCGCTGTCGGACGATGACGTATACGCCTTGCTGGCCTACATGCTGAACCTGGCAGAAGTGATTCCGTTTGACTACGAGTTGAATGACCGGACCATCCGGGAAGTGCAGCAGCGCATGCCCAACCGAAACGGCATGAGCACCGACCACGGCATGTGGCCGGGGGCGCCCGCAGCGCAGGGCGGCATTGGGAACGGGGGAATCCCTGATGTACAGAACGTCGCGTGCATGACTAACTGCAAGGGCAAAGTGGAACTCGTGTCCGCCCTGCCCGAACACGCGCGCGACGCGCACGGCAACCTTGCCGACCAGAACCGCGTGGTCGGCCCGGTGCGGGGTCAGCAGACGAGCGAGTCGGCTGACGAGCCGGCAGCGGCCGCGCCGTCGGACGACGGCAAGGGCTATGCTGCGGTACAGGCCAAGGGTTGCCTTGCCTGTCACGGCGTGGACAAGCGCATTGTCGGGCCGAGCCTCAAGGATGTTGCGGCAAAACATCGCGATCGGGCTGACGCGGCTGCGTATCTTGCAGACAAGATTCGGAAAGGTGGAATGGGCGTATGGGGAGCCGTTCCCATGCCGCCGCAGGGCCACGTGACGGACGAGGAAGTCGAGGCGATCGTCCAGTGGTTGTTGTCAGGCGCCAAGGCGCAGTAAAGCAGGTTTCACTCAGAGGAGAGACGGGATGAATCATCAACGCAGGGGTGCCCTCAAGACCGGGGGCGGGTTGGGAATCTTCGGCATGCTGGTTGCCGCGGGCCTGGTCAAGCCGGGTAGCGCGCTGGCGCGCGACCCGAAAGTGTTCGAAGCCAAGAGCATGGACGACGCGCTGGCCGCGCTGGGTGCCGGCAAGCCGGAAGTCAGTGACAAGGTGCAGATCGTTGCGCCGGACATCGCGGAGAACGGTGCCGTTGTTCCGGTGGGCGTGAGCAGTTCGCTGGATGGAACCGAGTCGGTTTCGATCATGGTCGAGAAGAACCCGAACATGGTCGCAGCCAACTTCACGTTCCCGCAAGGAACCCTGGGTGAAGTGCAGACCCGCATCAAGATGGGCCAGACCTCGGACGTGTATGCCGTCGTGAAGGCGGACGGCAAGTACTACATGGCCAAGAAGGAAATCAAGGTCACCCTCGGCGGCTGCGGCGGCTAAGCCATTCAGGAACAAAAGGAGATCAACATGGCAGGACCCATGCGAATTCGCGCCGCCACTGCGGACGGCGTTACCGAAGTACGAGTGCTGATGTCGCACCCGATGGAAACCGGGCAGCGTCGCGGTGGCGACGGTCAACCGATTCCCGCGCACTACATCACCGAACTCACGGCCAAGCACAACGACAAGGTCGTGCTCAACGTCGAGATGGGGCCGTCGGTTTCGACCAACCCGTACCTGGCGTTCAAGTTCAAGGGCGGCGCCTCGGGCGATACGGTCGAAGTGAGCTGGAAAGACAACAAGGGTGAGTCGCGTACCGACAAGGTGCAGATCCGCTGATGCCTGCCGGCGCCGGGTCGGCAGCGGCAGGCGAACCCGTTTCGCAGTCGAGGCAGCCCGGTCAGCGCGAGGCACTGCAATGCAGTACCAGCATTAACCCGGAGGAGAGACGATGAAGAAAAGCATAGTCACAGCGGCGGTTGCCGCCGCGATCGCAGGGGGGTCGTCCGGAGCGTTTGCGGACAACACCGCCGCAGCCCTCGAGCAGTACCGCCAGATGATTCAGGACAGCAACCCGGCGGAACTGTACGAGATGGCCGGCGAGGAACTGTGGGTCACGCCGCGCGGGCCGAAGAACGCCACGCTCGAACAATGTGATCTGGGCCTCGGGCCCGGCGTGGTCCAGGGCGCATACGCCCAGATGCCGCGCTATTTCCAGGACACCGGCCGTGTGCAGGATCTCGAGTCGCGTCTGATGACCTGTATCGAGAACCTGCAGGGCATTCCGTCCTCGGAAATCATCAACGGCAAGTTCCGTCAGGGCGAGCGCGGCAAGGTCGCAGAACTGGTTGCCTACGTGGTGGGTCAGTCGCGCGGCGACACCATCCAGGTCAACCTCGATCATCCCAAGATGAAGGAAATGTACGAGCTGGGCCAGCAGGCCTTCTGGTACCGCTCGGGACCGATGGATTTCGCCTGCGCCACTTGCCACTCGAGCGATGGCGAGCGTATCCGCATGCAGGATCTGCCCAACCTGACCAAGCACGAAGGGGCTGCTGCAGGCTGGGGTTCGTGGCCGGCGTATCGCGTGTCCAACTCGCAGTTCTGGACCATGCAGCACCGTCTGAACGACTGTTACCGTCAGCAGCGCACGGCTGAGCCGATCTATGGCTCCGACGTCACCATCGCGCTGTCCGTCTACATGGCCGGTACGGCCAACGGCGGCAAGATGAACGCACCCGCTGCCAAGCGCTGAGGAGCAACGGCCATGAAAAAAATGCTGATGATTGCGCCGCTGGCGCTGTGCGCCGGACTGGCGTTCGCCGACAACCACGGCGGCGACAAGATGCAGAAGATGATCCAGGAATCGTTCAAGGCCAGCGGCCAGGCGACCATGGACCGTATGGTGCAGGACGAAACCCAGAAGGCCTGCTCGGATCCGGGTTCGCTCAGTGATGCCCGTGCGCGAGAGCTGGAAGCGGCCGAGATGAAGACCATCAAATGGCCTTCGGATGGCAAGTACTGGGAGGGCGGCGACTGGAAGGAAGGGTACAAGATCGCGTTCAGCGGCCGCGGCCTGACCTGGTCGGACAAGCCGGATTCCACGGTGGGCGGCGGTTGCTACAACTGCCACGGTCTGGACCCGGCTGAAATGTCCTACGGCACGATTGGTCCGAATCTGCAGGGCTACGCCAAGGTTCGCGGTCGTTCCGACGAGATCGTGAAGTACACCTGGGGCAAGCTCTACAACTCCAAGGCCTACAACGCGTGCAGCGACATGCCGCGCAACGGCTACGGCGGCATCCTGACCGAAGACCAGATCCGCCACGTGATGGCGTATCTCTTTGATCCGGAGTCCCCGGTCAACAAGTAAGCCCAGCACCACGGCCCGCGGCGCAGGCCGCGGGCTTTTTTTGCCTCGCAGTTCTGTAGAGCGCTGCTCAAGACATTGATATAAAACAGAAAGGGTAAGCCATGTCGATGAACCGTCGTGAATTCATGCAGATCCTCGCGGTGGCTGCCGCAGGCGGGATGACGCTTTCGAGTGACTTCGCGCGTGCCGCGAAATCAGCCGAAACGCTTTACGATCTGCCCCCTTTCGGCAACGTCAGCCTGCTGCACATCACCGACTGTCATGCCCAGCTGACGCCGGTCTACTTCCGTGAGCCCAGCGTGAATCTAGGCATCGCCGGCATGTTTGGCGAGCCGCCGCACCTCGTGGGTGATGCGCTGCTCAAGCACTACGGCTACCAGCCGGGCAGCATCGAGGCGCATGCCTTCACCTATCTGAACTTCACCGAGGCCGCCCGCAACTACGGCAAGGTTGGTGGTTTCGCGCACCTGGCGACCCTGGTCAAGCGCATCAAGGCCAGCCGCCCCGGTTCGCTGTTGCTTGACGGCGGCGACACCTGGCAGGGCTCGGGCACCGCCTTGTGGACCAAAGGCCAGGACATGGTCGACGCCTGCAAGCTGCTCGGCGTGGATGTCATGACCCTGCACTGGGAGAGCACGCTGGGCGCTGAACGCGTGAAGGAAATCGAAGAGAAGGACTTCGCCGGTCACGTCGACATCGTGGCGCAGAACGTCAAGACCACCGATTTCGAAGACCCGGTCTTCAAGCCCTATGTCATCAAGAACATCAATGGCATTCCGGTTGCCATCGTCGGTCAGGCCTTCCCCTATACGCCGGTGGCCAACCCGCGCTGGCTGACGCCGGACTGGACCTTCGGCATCCGCGACCGCGAAATGCAGGAAGCGGTCGATGCCGCGCGTGCCGAAGGCGCGCAAGTGGTCGTCGTGCTGTCGCACAACGGCATGGACGTAGACCTCAAGATGGCCACCCGCGTGACTGGCATCGACGCCATTTTCGGCGGCCACACCCACGATGGCGTGCCGGCCCCGAGCGTCGTCGAGAACGCCGGCGGCAAGACGCTGGTGACCAATGCCGGCTCCAACAGCAAGTTCCTCGGCGTGATGGATTTCGACGTGCGCGACGGCAAGGTGCGCGATTTCCGCTACAAGCTGCTGCCGGTGTTCTCCAAGCTGCTGCCGGCCGACGCCGAGATGCAGGCGCTGATCGACAAGGTGCGCGCGCCGTACATGGATACGCTGTCCGAGAAGCTGGCCGTGACCGAAGGCCTGCTCTACCGCCGCGGCAATTTCAACGGCTCGTGGGACCAGTTGCTGGTGGATGCCCTGATGGCCGAGATGGATGCCGAGATCGCCTTCTCTCCCGGCTTCCGCTGGGGCACCTCGTTGCTGCCGGGCGACACCATCACGATGGAACACCTGCTCGACCAGACCGCCATCACCTATCCATGGACCACGGTCACGAACATGAGCGGCGAGATGATCAAGACGGTGCTCGAAGACGTCTGCGACAACATCTTCAACCCCGACCCCTACTATCAGCAGGGGGGCGACATGGTGCGTGTGGGCGGGCTGCAATACACCTGCGATCCCACGGCGTCGATGGGTAACCGCATCAGCGACATGACGCTGAACGGCAAGCCTATCGACCCGGCCAAGATCTACAAGGTGGCGGGCTGGGCGCCGGTGTCGGAAGCGGCGCGCGATTCCGGCCCGCCGGTGTGGGACGTCGTCGGCCGCTACCTGCGCGACCGCAAGGTCATCCGTCAGGTCGATATCAACATGCCCAAGCTCAAGGGCATGGACGGCAACCCGGGTCTCGCCTGATTTCCCGCCGGGTGCAACCCGGCATGTTCTCTCCGGGCGGGCCGCGCTTTCTTCGGAAGGCGCGGCCCGTTTTTCATGGGGCGAGGAACTGGGCCGGGGGGGGGCTTGCGACAATGTTCGGACACCGCGGGTGCGCTTGGCGCGAATGCCCGACTGTGCTCGTAGTCACCCAGCGCGAGCCGCGTCGTCCTGAAGTTCAGGCCGCCCGGAGGAGGAACGGAGCGCTGTGCGTCAAGCGGCAGGTGTGCAGTTGGATGCGGTCGAATCCTAGGAAGACATGCTTTAAGGCCGTCTTGCTGGGATCTGCTGCATGCTGCGGCAGCAAGTCTTATATCTTTTATATTCTGTAATTTTTCATATTGTGAAAGCCGATTTTGTGGCTGGCCTTCGGGTGGCGTCGCGGCGCTATAATGTGGGCCTCGAAACGCCGGTGGGGCGTCGCGAGGCACCGTGGATGCAGGCAAGTCGAGGCGCGCCGAAAGTGGTTGCGCACACGGCTGGAAGTAGTCGCGAGTGACCAGGTTCTTCAGCCCCGCTCGCGGCCCCGTCTCTTTCGACGTGTTGGCGCCTTCGGGCCATTCCCCGTCTGTGCCATCGTTCGATCAGCGCACCCAGTCCATGAGGGAGAAACAAGCAATGTCGCAGCAGCCGACCATCTTCTACACCATTACCGACGAAGCGCCGATGCTGGCGACCGCCGCCTTTCTGCCGGTGGTCCGAGCTTTCACTGCTCCCGCCGGGATCAATGTCGAGGAAGCCGACATCTCGCTGGCAAGCCGCGTGCTGGCCGAGTTCCCCGAGTTTCTGAGCGACGATCAGAAGGTGCCCAACACCTTGGCCGAACTGGGCGCGCTGACGCTACAGCCGGACGCCAACATCATCAAACTGCCGAACATCTCTGCCTCGGTGGGCCAGCTGAAGGCCGCGGTGAAGGAGCTGCAGGGCAAGGGCTACAAGGTGCCGGATTTCCCGGAGGACCCGAAGAGCGACGAAGACAAGGCCATCAAGGCACGCTACTCCAAATGTCTGGGCTCGGCGGTGAACCCGGTGCTGCGCGAAGGCAACTCTGATCGCCGCGCACCGCTGGCGGTGAAGAACTACGCCAGGAAGCATCCGCACTCCATGGGTGAGTGGAAGCAGTGGTCGCGCACCCACGTCTCGCACATGCATCACGGCGATTTCTATCACGGCGAAAAGTCGATGACGCTGGATGGCGCGCGCGACGTGAAGATGGAACTGATCACCGCTTCGGGCAAGACCATCGTGCTCAAGTCCAAGGTCGCGTTGCAGGACGGCGAGATCGTCGATTCGATGTTCATGAGCAAGAAGGCGCTGTGCGAGTTCTACGAGAAGGAACTCGAGGACTGCCGCGAGGCCGGCATCCTGTTCTCGCTGCATGTGAAGGCGACGATGATGAAGGTTTCGCACCCCATCGTCTTTGGCCACTGCGTCAAGATTTACTACAAGAATGCGTTCGAGAAGCACGGCAAGCTGTTCGATGAGCTGGGTATCAACGTCAACAACGGCATGGGTGATCTCTACGAGAAGATCAAGACTCTGCCGGAATCCCAGCGCGACGAGATCATCCGCGATCTGCATGCCTGCCAGGAGCACCGTCCGGAACTGGCCATGGTGGATTCCGCCAAGGGCATCACCAACTTCCATTCGCCCAACGACGTGATCGTCGATGCCTCCATGCCGGCCATGATTCGGCAGGGCGGCAAGATGTGGGGCGCCGACGGCAAGCCCTACGATTGCAAGGCGGTGATGCCGGAGTCGACCTTTGCCCGCATTTACCAGGAGATGATCAACTTCTGCAAATGGCACGGTAACTTCGACCCGAAGACCATGGGCACCGTGCCCAACGTCGGCCTGATGGCGCAGAAGGCCGAGGAGTACGGCTCCCACGACAAGACCTACGAGATTCCCGAGGCCGGTGTCGCCAACATCACCGATCTCGCCACCGGCGAAGTGCTGCTGTCGCAGAACGTCGAGGCGGGCGATATCTGGCGTATGTGCCAGGTGAAGGACGCGCCGATCCGCGACTGGGTCAAGCTGGCCGTGACCCGCGCGCGCAATTCCGGCATGCCGGCGATCTTCTGGCTCGACCCCTATCGGCCGCACGAGAACGAGCTCATCAAGAAGGTTCGGGCCTATCTGAAGGAGCACGACACCAGCGGGCTGGACATCCAGATCATGTCGCAGGTGCGCGCCATGCGCTTCACGCTGGAGCGCGTTGTGCGCGGGCTGGACACCATTTCGGTGACCGGCAACATCCTGCGCGACTACCTCACCGACCTGTTCCCCATCATGGAGTTGGGCACCTCGGCCAAGATGCTGTCCATCGTGCCGCTGATGGCTGGTGGCGGCCTGTACGAGACCGGCGCCGGCGGCTCCGCGCCCAAGCATGTGCAGCAGCTGGTGGAAGAAAACCACCTGCGCTGGGATTCGCTGGGTGAGTTTCTGGCGCTGGCGGTGTCGCTGGAAGACCTTGGTATCAAGAACGGCAATGCCAAGGCCAAGATGCTGGCCAAAACCCTGGACGAAGCCACCGGCAAGTTGCTCGATCTCGATAAGTCTCCTTCGCGTCGTACCGGTGAGCTGGACAACCGCGGCAGCCAGTTCTACCTGACCCTGTATTGGGCCCAGGCGCTGGCCGCGCAGACCGACGACGCGGAACTGGCCGCCTTCTTTGCGCCGCTGGCGAAATCGCTGGAAAAGGGCGAGCAGAGCATCGTCGCCGAGCTCAAGGAGGTTCAGGGCAAGGAGGTGGATGTCGGTGGCTACTTCCATGTGGATGCGGCGAAATGCAAGGCAGTAATGTGCCCCAGCGCGACCTTCAATGCCGCGCTGGCCGCAGTGAGTGCCTGAGGTGCCGCGCCTGCGAGTGGGCTGATAAAAAGGGCGGCTCTTTCTGCCTAAGAAAACGCCGGGCTGGTCCCGGCGTTTTTCATTCTGAGGTATCTGGCGCTATCTGGATCTTGCGAGCTTTTGCTCGCACAAGGTCAATTCGCTCGAGCGTCGCCGGCCGGTTGGGCACAGGCCGAATGCGGTGCCGGGAAGGCGCACCACCGCTCTGATCGTGATGGCGTCGGCGCGCGAGGTGCGTAGCTTCGGAGATGTCGTCACCGAGCTGCAGGTCCGGCACGATGAACGAAAAAAAGCCACGGCATGCCGTGGCTTTTTTGTTGCTGCCGCAGGGGCCGATCAGACCGCCGCAGTGCGCGGGATGTGATGCTGCTGTGCGAACACGCGCTGGGCAGCCGTGATGGCGGCACCCGGCTCGACAGAACGGCCATTGGCGTCGAGCACCATTTCCATGGCGGACAGGGCGCCGAGCACGTTCTCTTCGCGTGCCGAATAGCCCATCAGGCCAAAGCGCCAGATCTTGCCGGCGAGCGGGCCGAGGCCGGCGCCGATTTCGACCGAGTACTCGTCGAGCAGCGTGCGGCGCACCAGCTTGTCATCGATGCCTTCCGGTACCCACACCGCGTTCATCTGCGGCAGGCGTGCGCCTTCGGCCACGACGAACTTCAGGCCGAGCGTATCCAGACCGGCCTTGAGGGCTTCGTGATGGCGCTGGTGGCGGGCCCAGGCGTGCTCCAGCCCTTCGGCTGCGAGCAGGCGCAGGGCTTCGTGCAGGCCGTAAAGGCTGTTGCCCGGCGCGGTGTGATGATAAGTACGCTGGCCGGCGCTCCAGTAATCGAGCACCAGGTTCAGGTCCATGAACCAGCTCTGCACGCGCGTCTTGCGCGCCTTGAGCTTGGCGATGGCGCGGTCGGAGAAGCTGACCGGCGACAGGCCCGGCGTGCACGACAGGCATTTCTGCGTGGCCGAATACACCGCATCGACACCCCATTCGTCGATCAGCACCGGGGTGCCGGCGAGCGACGTGACGGCGTCGACGATGGTCAGCGCGTCGTACTTGCGTGCGATGTCGCACAGCGTTTGCGCGTCGGACTGAGCACCGGTCGAGGTCTCGGCATGCACGAAGGCAACGACTGCGACACCGGGATTGGCCTTGAGCGCGTCTTCGAGCTTCTGCGGGTCGACCGGTTTGCCCCAGTCTTCCTCGACAACGATGGCGGTGCCACCGCAACGCTCGACGTTCTCGATCATGCGACCGCCGAACACGCCGTTGCGACACACGATGACCTTGTCACCCGGTTCGACCAGGTTGACGAAGCAGGCTTCCATGCCGACCGAACCGGGGCCGGACATCGGGAAGGTCAGTGCATTCTTGGTCTGGAAGGCGTAACGCATCAGCGTTTTCAGCTCTTCCATCATGGTGACGAAGATTGGATCCAGATAGCCGATGACGTCCTGCGCCAGTGCCGACTTGACCTGCGGATGCAGATCGGACGGGCCCGGGCCGAGCAGGATGCGATGCGGCGGGTGGAAGGTATCGATGTCGAGCGTGGGCTGGACGGCGAGGGACAAGGCGGCACCTCGAAAGTGGGTCAGAAAAGGGGCGAATTATAACACTTGACGGCTTTCTTCGTTCTCTCTGCTCTGAATGTCTTGTGCCTTTTTCGGCACCGATTCGATGTGCCGGATGACTGTGCGGAAAGTGTGAGAGCGGAATGGCGTGAGAGCAAAAAAAACCCCCGGTATGTCTACCGGGGGCGTAAGCACGCGGGCAAAAGTCCGCAGTGGAAGTGGTTGGTGAATCTGTGGCATGCGTGGAGTCCGGTTTCGCGTAACAGCGCGGGTGTTCTCGGAGAACCACGAATGATGCATCGTGGTTCAGAGTATGTTTGTCGAAACTTACAAGAGCCTTAAACGGCGCAAGTATTTCGGGGGCTATTGCTGAGGGGTGTCGCCCTGCCGAGAGGCGAGGTGCCGACGATCGAGGCGATTCATCACGCGGGCATAGATGCCGATGATGACGAGGAACAGGATGGGGGCGCCCTGGGCAAAGATGTAGAAGGCCAGCGGCACGCCGAACAGGGATTGAAGGTTGATCTCGCGCGCGAACAGCGCCGTGCCAAGCACAAGGATGAACCACAGCAACAGCAGGCCGGCCGTCAGCATGCGATTGCTCCGCCAGTGAACGCGCTGGGCTGCGGTGTCCGTGTTCTTGTGCATGCAGGCAGTTTCCGTCGGAGCGCCCGATGCTGCAAGTCGGCGGCGCAAAGAAAACGGCGCCCCGTGGGGCGCCGACGTGTTTTGGCGGAGGGTGGTCAGCCTGCGGCTTTCGCCGCCAGGCGCCAATGGTGCAGCAGCGGCTCGGTGTAGCCGTTGGGCTGGGCGCAGCCTTTGAAGATCAGCTCGGACGCGGCGCGGAAAGCAATCGAATTGTCGAAGTCATCGCTCATCGCGCGATAGGCCGGATCGCCGGCATTCTGTCCGTCCACCACCGTGGCCATGCGGCGCAGTGTGTCGCGCACTTCCTGCTCCGTGCACACGCCGTGGTGCAGCCAGTTGGCGATGTGCTGGCTCGAGATGCGCAGCGTGGCGCGATCTTCCATCAGGCCGACATCGTTGATGTCGGGCACTTTGGAGCAGCCCACGCCCTGATCGATCCAGCGCACCACGTAGCCGAGAATGCCTTGCGCGTTGTTCTCCAACTCCTGGCGGATTTCGGTGGCGCTCCACTCGGGCTTGATCGCCACCGGCACGGTGAGGATGTCGTTGAGCAGCGCATTGCGTTCCGCCGCGTAGTCGCAGTCATGCTCCATCTGTTCCTGCAGCGAGGCGACATCGACTTCGTGGTAGTGCCAGGCGTGCAGCGTGGCGGCGGTGGGTGAGGGTACCCAGGCGGTGTTGGCGCCGGCCTTGGGATGCACGATCTTCTGCTCGAGCATGGCCGCCATCTTGTCCGGCATGGCCCACATGCCCTTGCCGATCTGTGCCTTGCCACGCAGGCCGCAGGCCAGGCCGGCGATGACATTGTGGCGTTCATAGGCGGCGATCCACGGCGTGCCTTTCATGGCCGCCTTGCGGATCATCGGGCCGGCTTCCATGGCGGTGTGGATCTCGTCGCCGGTGCGGTCGAGGAAGCCGGTGTTGATGAAGGCCACGCGTGACTTGGCAGCGGCAATGCAGGCGGCGAGGTTCACCGAAGTGCGACGCTCCTCATCCATGATGCCGAGCTTGATGGTGTCCTGCGGCAGGCCGAGCAGGCGCTCGACGTGGCTGAACAGTTCGCCGGCAAAAGCCACTTCGGTCGGGCCGTGCATTTTGGGTTTGACGATGTAGATACTGCCGGCGCGCGAGTTGCGGCGCGATTTGAGGTCGTGCAGCGAGATCAGACTGCCGACCACGGCGTCGAGGATTTCTTCCGGAATATCGCTGCCATCTTCGAGCAGCACGGCCGGGCAGGTCAGCAGCGAGCCGACGTTGCGCAGGAACATCAGCGAGCGGCCATGCAGGCGCAGCGTGCTGCCGTCGGGCGCGGCGTACTCACGATCGGCGGCCAGTGTGCGGCGCACCGCTGTGCCGTCCTTGTCGAAGCTCGCAGTCAGCGTGCCCTGCATCAGCCCCAGCCAGTTGCGATAGGCCAGCACCTTGTCTTCGGCATCAACTGCGGCGATCGAGTCTTCGAGGTCGACAATGGTGGTCAGTGCGGCCTCGACGACCACATCACTGATGCCCGCCGGATCACTGCGGCCGGTCTGGGTGTCGCGGTCGATGCAGATCTCGATGTGCAGCCCGTTGTGACGCAGCAGCACCGCAGTTGGCGCGTCGGCTTCGCCCTGGTGGCCGGCGAATTGCGAGTTGTCGACCAGGCTGGTTTCCGAGCCGTCGGCCAGTCGCGCGATGAGCCGGCCGTCGCGCACGCGCAGCGATTGAATCAGCGCATAGGTGCCGCTGGCGAGCGGCGCAGCGCGGTCAAGCATCTCGCGCACGCGCGCCACCACCTTCTTGCCGCGCACTGGGTTGTAGCCGTCGCTGCGCTCGGCGCCGTCGACGTCGGGCACCGCGTCAGTGCCGTAGAGCGCGTCATACAGGCTGCCCCAGCGCGCGTTGGCGGCATTCAGTGCGTAGCGGGCGTTGGTGACCGGAACAACCAGTTGTGGTCCGGCGAGGCGGCTGATCTCCTCATCCACGTTTTGCGTGGTTACCTTGAATGGTGTGGGTGCTGGCGCGAGGTAGCCGATGGATTCGAGGAAGTCGCGATACGCCACCATGTCGCGCACCGGGCCCGGGTTGATGCAGTGCCACTGGTCCAGTTCGCCCTGCAGGCGATCACGTTCGGCGAGCAGCGCCCGCACGCGCGGCGCGAGATCGTGTGTGAGCGTGCTGAAGCCCTTCCAGAACTGTTGTGCGTCGATGCCGCTACCCGGCAGGGCCTCGGCTTCGATGAAGCGGTGCAGGCGTGCGTCGACGGCCAGCTGGCCGCACTGGATGCGGGAAGTCATGGAAGTGGCCTCCATCGTCTGAAAGGGGTTGGAGGTTGGTTCGGGTGCGAGCGCCGCGTCGGCGGCTTGCTCGGGGTGTCGGTCGAGAATCATTGAGCGCTCCTGTCGATTGCGAAAACGATGAAATCGACGGGGAGGCGGGTCGGCCCGGGTGTGACGGCCAACCTTCCCCGTATCGTTCGCGGCGCGCTGCTTGCGAAGGTTGTCCGCAAATCCGCACTGCAGATGCCGGGGCGCGCCCTTTGAGGGCCGACCAGGTCTTGTAAAAGATATAACACCCGGGGTGGTGGGAAATGTCTTTTTAGGGGAAGTTATGCTGCGATGCAATATAGTATTTATACGTACACAGAACAAGTTTGCGCTCTGAGGATGGAAATCAAATGCACTTGCGGTGTAGAGATAACAGTGGCTTGCGAGATTGCTTGCCAGCGCGCAGCGAGTATTCTCCAGCGAGGCCGACTCTTTGCAGGTCGTGGCGTGGTGCGATGCGCAAAAAATGTAAGGTGACAGTCAGCTTGTTTGGGAATCGCGATTTCGCCGACAAGGCCAGGAGGATGGACGCTGACGCGGGCCGGGACAGCTGATGCGGGAGGAGCGTGACATGAGCAACGACACTGACTACATCTTTCCTCCGTGTGAGCGGGCCAGTCTCCCGATACGGGGCAGTTCAAAGCGATTTCCCGTACACCGCATTTACTGTATCGGCCGCAACTACGCTGCCCATGCTGTCGAAATGGGGCACGACCCCGACCGGGAGGCGCCGTTCTTCTTTCAGAAGAATCCCGACAATCTGCTGGTCGGCCTGGATTTTCCTTATCCCGGGCAAAGCGCCGACGTGCAGTTCGAGTTCGAGCTGGTCGTAGCCCTGGGCAAAGGCGGCACAGACGTGCCGGTGGCCGAGGCGCTTGACCTGGTTTTCGGCTACGGCGTCGGTCTCGACATGACCCGCCGTGACCTGCAGGCCGAAGCCAAGCAACTCGGCCGTCCGTGGGAGGTGGGCAAGGCCTTCGAGCACTCGGCACCGTGCTCCGAGCTGGTTCCTGTTGCTGTGGCGGGGCACCCCGAGGCGGGCGCGCTTGTGTTCGCGATCAATGGTGAAGTGCGTCAGCGGGGAGACCTGAGCCAGATGATCTGGAAGACGGCAGAGCAGATCGCGATCCTGTCGCGCTATTTTGAACTGCGACCCGGCGACTTGATCATGACCGGTACTCCGGCGGGGGTCGGGCCGATCCAGCGCGGCGACGTGATGGAAGGTGAAGTCGAGGGCGTGGGCGGAATTCGCCTGGAAGTGATCTGATCTGCGGTTGCTGCAGTCGTCACCCTCGGGTATATTTGCGACCCTTCGCTGCTGTAGCTCAGTCGGTAGAGCAACTGATTCGTAATCAGTAGGTCACCAGTTCGATTCCGGTCAGCAGCACCAGTAAAAAAACGCGGTACCCGTCTTCGGGTGCCGCGTTTTTCATTTCAGAGCCTCCCAAGCTTACGTCGTGCTGACATGTCAGTTTCACGGACCAGCATCTGACCGCCCCGTACAGTCCGCGATATCCACAATAGCCGTTGTCTGCCGGCCAGGAATACTCTCCATCAGAGCCTTGTATACAAGCATAAGTCATTCTTATGCGTGTGCCGGTTCGGCAGGCGGAAGGCGCAGTCCACGAGTCTCCTCCGATCAACTCTCGGACGGTAGTGCGGCGGCTCCTTCGGTACGCAGTGCGAAGACCATAAAAACAGGATCAGGCGTTCTGTCCGTGCTTGCGGTCGGAGCAATTGATGACAGCAGCACCCTTTCGCAGTACACAAACGGAGGAGATGTAAATGGAGACCGAAGTCAAAACAACGCAGGCCGAGCCGGTGAAGCAGCCCTCGCGCCGCAAGTTCCTGACCACCGCATCGGTTGGTGCCGCGGGTGCCGCGATCACCGGGTTCCCGATGATCGCCGTTGCCCAGTCGCCGGTCGTGTTGAAGATGCAGGGCGCGTGGGGCGCCAAGGACGTCTTCAACGACATGGCCGAGGAGTACGTCAAGCGCGTCAATGAAATGGCCGAAGGCCGCATGCGCATCGACTATCTGGTTGGCGGTTCAGTCGTCAAGCCGTTCGAAGTCATGGATGCGACCTCCAAGGGCGTCATCGACGCCGGTCACCAGGTCGCCGTGTACTGGTACGGCAAGAGCAAGGTCGCGTCCCTGTTCGGTTCCGGTCCGGTGAGCGGTTGCGATGCTGCGCAGACGCTGGCGTGGATCCACAAGGAAGGGCAGGTCTTCTATGACGAACTGGTCAAGAAGCTCAACCTGAACGTGGTCGGCTTCTTCGCCATGCCGATGCCGACCCAGCCCTTGGGCTGGTTCAAGAACCCGATCAAGACTGCCGCCGAGCTCAAGGGCTTCAAGTACCGCACCGTGGGCCTGGCTGCCGACCTGATGCAGGAAATGGGCATGCGTGTGACCCAGCTGCCGGGTGGCGAGATCGTCCCGGCAATGGAGCGTGGCGTGATCGATGCCTTCGAGTTCAACAACCCGACCTCGGACCGCCGTTTCGGCGCCCAGGACGTGGCCAAGAACTACATGATGGGCAGCTATCACCAGTCCATGGAGTTCTTCGAGATCGTCTTCAACAAGAAGAAGTACGACGCGCTCCCGAACGACCTCAAGGCCATCCTGAAGTACGGCGCCGAGGCGGCTTCTACCGCCAACTATGCGCTGGCGATGGACCTCTACTCGTCCGACCTGCAGGCGCTGAAGGAGAAGGACAAGGTCAACATCATCCGCACGCCGCAGGACATCTTCGACGCGCAGATCAAGGCCTGGGACGTGGTGACCGAGCGTCTGATCAAGGAAGACCCGTTCTTCGCCAAGGTCTGGGAGTCGCAGAAGGGCTGGGCCCAGCGTGTGGGTTACTACCACTTCTTCAACAACGCCGACTACAAGGCTGCTTACGAGCACGTCTTCGGCAAGCTCGGTTTCTGATCGGGTACTCGCATCAACACGGCGGCGGACTTCGGTCCGTCGCCCTGTCTCGCGGAGCGGCACTGCATGTTGATCCAAACCCTTTTGCATGGCATTGACCAGATTTCAAAATCGGTTGGCCACGCCTTTGCCTGGTGCATTGTCGTCCTGACACTGGGTACTACCTATGAAGTCTTCGTCCGGTACGCGCTGAACGACCCGACGAGTTGGTCCTACGACATGAGTTACATCCTCTATGGGGGCTTGTTCCTGATGTCGGGTGCCTACGCGCTGTCACGTGGTGCGCACGTGCGCGGCGATGTGTTTTACCGACTGATGCCGCCGCGCGTGCAAGGCAGTCTGGAGTTGTTCCTGTACATCATCTTCTTCTTTCCGGGCGTGATCGCGCTGTGCTACTCGGGCTGGTCCTACGGCATGGAGTCCTTCCGCATCGGTGAGCGCAGCGTCAACAGCCCGGTCGGCGTGCCGATCTGGCAACTCAAGCTGATCATCCCGGCGGCTGGCGCCTTGCTGGTACTGCAGGGCATAGCCGAAGTTCTGCGCTGCGTTCTGTGCATTCGAAACGGTTTCTGGCCGGAGCGTCTGCATGACGTCGAAGAGCTCGAAGCCTCTGTATTGAAACAGGCGCGCGAAGATGCCGCCGAGCAACAAGAAGCCATGACGGGAGTCAGCAAATGACCGATCCACAAGTTGCTCTCCTGATGCTGGGCGGGTTCATATTCATCATCCTGCTTGGCTTCCCGATTGCTTTCACGCTGATTGCAATGGGTGTGGGCTTTGGTTACTACGCGTACTTCACGCCCGATCAGGCGTTCTTTGATAACCGGGTGTTCTACCTGCTGACGCAGAACACCTTCAGCGTCATGAACAATGACGTGCTCACGGCGATTCCACTGTTTTTGTTCATGGGCTACATGGTCGAGCGATCAAACATCCTCGACCGCCTGTTCTTCAGTCTGCAACTCGCGTTCCGCTTCGTTCCGGGCTCGATGGCGATCGCCGCGCTGGTGACTTGCGCCTTGTTCGCGACGGCCACCGGCATCGTCGGTGCAGTGGTCACCCTGATGGGGCTGCTGGCGTTCCCGGCCATGATGAAGGCCGGCTATGACCGGCGGCTGTCGGCGGGTGTCATCGCCGCAGGCGGCACGCTCGGCATCCTCATTCCGCCGTCGATCATGCTCATCGTGTATAGCGCGACGGCCGGCGTTTCGGTCGTCAAGCTCTACGCCGCCGCCTTGATCCCCGGCATGCTGCTGGCCAGTCTCTACGGCGTGTATATCGTCACCCGCGTGCTGATCAACCCGTCGCTGGCGCCCAAACTGCCGCGCGAGCAGACCGAAGGCGTATCCGTAGTGCGCGTCTTCGTGTTGATGCTGCAGGCGGTCGTTCCGCTGGCGACGCTGATCCTTGCAGTGCTCGGTTCCATCTTGTTCGGCCTGGCCACGCCGACCGAAGCGGCCGCCATCGGTGCTTCCGGTGCCGTTGTGCTGGCTGCGGCCTACCGCGCGCTGAACTGGAATCGTCTCAAGGAGGCGGTGTTCCTGACCGCGCGCACGACGGCGATGGTGTGCTGGCTGTTCGTCGGTTCGTGGACCTTCTCGTCGGTGTTCTCCTATCTGGGCGGCGAGCACCTGATCAAGGACTTCGTGCTCGGGCTGGATCTGAACACCATCACTTTCCTGCTGCTGGCGCAATTGATCATCTTCATTCTCGGCTGGCCGCTGGAGTGGAGCGAGATCATCATCATCTTCGTGCCGATCTTCCTGCCGCTGCTGCCGCACTTCGGAGTCGACCCGCTGTTCTTCGGTATCCTCATCGCCCTGAACTTGCAGACATCGTTTCTGACACCACCCATGGCCATGGCGGCGTACTACCTCAAAGGGGTCGTGCCGAAGGGCAGCATCGAGCTGGTCGAGATATTCAAGGGCTGCATGCCGTTCCTGATGCTCGTGTTCCTGTCGATGGTGCTGGTCTACGTCTTCCCGCAACTGGTGTATTGGTTGCCCGAAGTGTTCTACGGAAATTGAGGCATAACGAAGATATGGAAGGACTTAACTGGTTGTCCGCCCGTCAGGTAGCACAAGGCATCCGTGACGGTGTGTTCAGTTCGGAAGACATCGTGAAGGCGTGTCTCGCGCAGATCGAGGCGCGCGAACCCGAAGTGCAGGCCTGGGCGTACCTGGACGTCGAGCACGCCCTGACCATCGCTCGCAAGGCCGACAAGTGGCGTGCCGAGGGCAAGCCGCTGGGGCCGCTGCACGGTGTGCCGGTGGGTATCAAGGACATCATTGATACCGCCGACATGCCGACCGAGGACGGGACGAAGCTGCATTCGGGGCGCAGCCCGCGCGTCGACGCCAAGGTTGTGGACGCTCTGCGTGCCGCTGGTGCGGTGATTCTTGGCAAGACGGTGACGACCGAAATGGCCACCATGTCGCCGGGCAAAACGCGCAATCCGCACAACGCGGAACACACGCCGGGTGGCTCGTCGAGCGGTTCGGCAGCGGCGGTTGCGGCCGGCATGGTGCCGCTCGCGATCGGCACCCAGACCAATGGGTCGGTGATCCGTCCGGCGGCGTTTTGCGGCGTGTTTGGCTTCAAGCCGAGCCGTGGCGTGGTGTCATGCCGCGGGATCCTGCAGCAGTCTCCGCCGCTTGATCAGGCGGGTTGCTTCGCGCGCTCGGTCGAAGACATCGCGCTGATCGGCGAAGTCATCTCGGCGTACGACGAATTCGAGGCCGACATGCGTCCGCGTGCGCCGCTTCCGATGCTCAAGGTGTGCGAGGAAGAGCCGCCGCTGACGCCGACGCTGGCCTTGATCCGCACTCCCTGGTGGGACCAGCTGGACGCGGATGTGCGCGAGGGCTTTGGCGAACTGGTTGCGCACCTCGGCGATCAGGTCGGCGAGTTCATCCTGCCGGAATCGTCGGCGCAGGCGCTGGACTGGCACAAGACCATCATGGAAGCGGATATCGCCGCGAGCTACGAGACCGATTACGAACGCGGCAAGGACAAGATGTCCGACATGCTGCGCGAGCAGATCGAACGCGGTCGGGCGATCACGGTGGTGGACTACCGCCGCGCCGAAGCGCGCATCGAGCCGATCACCGAATCGCTCGATGAAGTCTTTGACCGCTTCGACGCCATCATTACCCCGTCTGCGCACGGGCCGGCACCGCACGGTCTGGAGTCGACCGGCAGCCCCCAGTTCTGCACGCTGTGGACCTTCTGCGGCATGCCGGCCATCAACCTTCCGTTGCTCAGTGCCGGCAACGGTCTTCCGGTGGGCGTGCAGCTGGTCGGCCGCGTTGGCGACGACGCACGGTTGCTGCGCACCGCGCGCTGGCTTGTGGCCTCCCTGACGGCTGCCGATTAAAGGAGAACCTCAAATGAGCTTCAAACTTTTCGCAGGTCTGCTCGGACTGGCCGCACTCACGGCCTTCCTGTTGCCGCCGCTGTTCAAGATCAAGGAGATCGCGATGATCGTCGTGGTCGCGATCGGCATCGGCATGGCGGCCTATGAGTTCTACGAATCAATGCGTCGCAAGGAGGACTAGCCATCAAACCGAAGATCCTCGTCGCGCGTCAGGTGTTTCCGGAAGTCATCGAACACCTCACGCCGCATTTCGACATCGACTACAACGACCGCGACGCACCGCTGCCGGCCGACGAACTCAAGGCACGGCTGGCCGACAAGTCCGGCGCCATCACCATGCTGTCGGACCGCATCGACGCGGCCGTGTTGGCGGCCGCACCGGGCGTGAAGGCCGTGTGCAACGTTGCCGTCGGCTACAACAACTTTGATCTGCCGGCCATTACCGCCGCCGGCGTGATGGCCACCAACACCCCCGGTGTGCTCAACGACACCACCGCCGACACGGCCTGGGCGCTGATCCTGTCGGCCGGCCGGCGCATCGTCGGCGCCGACCGCTGGGTGCGCGAAGGGCAGTGGAAAGGCTGGAAGTTTCGCGACGACTGGCTCGGGTCGGACATCCATCACGCCACGCTGGGCATCCTCGGCATGGGCCGCATCGGTCAGGCCGTGGCGCGCCGTGCGCTGGGTTTCGACATGCGCGTGATCTATCACAACCGTTCGCACCTCACGCCCGAGCAGGAAGCCGCCTGCAAGGCGAGCTGGGTCGAACGCGACACCTTGTTGGCCGAAGCTGATTTCCTGGTGCTGTTGCTGCCGTATTCGCCGGCCACCCACCACGTCATCGGCGCGGCGGAGATCGCGAAGATGAAGCCTTCCGCGCATCTCATCAACATCGCACGCGGTGGCATCGTCGATGATTCGGCGCTGATCGAGGCACTGCAGCAACGGCGCATCGCCGGCGCAGGCCTCGACGTGTTCGAGAACGAGCCTGCGCTCGACGAGCGCTATTTCGCACTCGACAACGTCGTGCTCACGCCGCACATCGGCTCGTCCACGCGCGCCACCCGGCTGGCCATGGCCATGCTCGCAGCAGACAATCTGATTGCCGCGCTGTCCGGCAAGCAGCCGCCGACGCTTCTAAATCCGGAAGTGCTGCAGCGCTGATCTCGTACATGCCGAGGGCTCTGCGCCGACCGCGCGGAGCCCTCAGTTATTTCCGCGCTCGACCGGCAAGCCGGCAGCCTCCCACTCCGCCACTGCTCTTGAGCTCCCCATAGCCGCGCGCTGCGAGCAGCGGCGCGGCTTCGTCCGAAACCAGGCAGAACCCGCCGCGGCAATAGATTAGAGTGAAGTCGTGGCGTCGCGATAGCGCGGCAATCGCGCTTTCAGGAGAAGGGCCGGATGAATCTGGAGCAGTTGATCCTCGATAGTGAGCCGGTGATCCGCCTGGGGTTTTTCGTAGGCGTGTTCGCCGTCGTCGCGCTGTGGGAAGTGTTCGCGCCGCGTCGCGCACTCACGCTCGGGCGGGCCGTGCGCTGGGGGTCGAATCTGGGCATCGTCGCGCTCAACACGCTGGTCGTGCGTTTGCTGTTTCCGGCCGCAGCGGTGGGTGTGGCGGCCTTCTGCGCCGCCGAGGGCTGGGGCCTGCTCAACCACTTTGCGGTGTCTCCGTGGCTGGCCGTGCCGCTGGCAGTGATTGCGATGGATTTCGTGATCTGGCTGCAGCACGTCATGGTGCATGCGGTGCCGGCATTGTGGCGCTTGCATCGGGTGCATCACGCCGACCTGGATTACGACGTGACGACTGGCGCCCGCTTCCATCCGATCGAAATCGTTCTGTCGATGCTGATCAAGTTCGCCACCATCGTCGTCCTCGGCGCGCCGGTGGTGGCGGTGGTGATTTTCGAGGTGGCACTCAACGCCACCTCGATGTTCAATCACGCCAACATCCGCCTGCCGGCAAGCCTCGATCGCGTGCTGCGTCGCTTCGTCGTGACGCCCGACATGCACCGCGTGCACCACTCGGTGCACGAGGATGAAACCAACTCCAACTTCGGCTTTAACCTGCCGTGGTGGGATCGCCTGTTCGGCACCTACCGCGCACAGCCGCGCGACGGCCATGAAGGCATGAGCATCGGACTGGTCGAATACCGCGACCCGCGCGTGGCCGACCGGCTGCCCGCCATGCTGCTGATTCCATTTCGTGGCGGGGCGGGCGGCTATGCGATCAATCGTCGCAACGCTGCTGATACCGAAAGGCATGAACAGCAGTGAGTGATCGGCGCCGGGTGGGGCGCACACCCGACACGCTTGCTTGCGGGTCTCCGCGCTGCCGGCGCCAGGTCTCCGGTGTACTGAAACTTGTCCACGCCAGGCGTGGACAAGCCTGTGGATAGTCGCGGTATTGGCGGGCCAAGTCATTGGTATGGATGGATTGCCAGCGACTGCCCGCAGATCGGGCAGTTGAGCCGATCAGACTTCTTCACGCGCACCGGAACCCTTGCAGCTTGTGACACTCCATTGACGGGGCGCTTGCCATGCCGCGCCCGGCCACCACTCGTGTCTTCCGGAGTTTGCATGATTCGCCGCGCCGTCCTGTCTGCAGCTCTGATCCCGTTCTGCCTGCTCGCCCCGGCCCACGCCGCGCTGCAGGGGCCGCAGGTCGACACGCCATATGTCTCGGCGCGCCTGGTCGCGTCAAACGAGGCCGTAGCGCCGGGCGATACGCTGACGCTGGGCGTGGCCAAGACCATCATTCCGAAGTGGCACACCTACTGGCAGAACCCCGGCGACTCCGGCCTGGCGACGACCATTGCCTGGGAAGTGCCGGACGGTGTCGAGGTCGGCGACATCCAGTGGCCGGCACCGCAGCGCCATGCGCTCGGGCCGGTGACCAACTACGGCTACGAGGGCGAGGTCATGCTGCTGTCGCCGCTCACCGTGCCGGCCGACGCCGCGCCGGGCTCCACGCTGGCTGTGCGTGCCGCGGTGTCGTGGCTGGTGTGCTCGGATATCTGCATTCCCGAGGACGTGGAGCTGACGCTGGATCTGCCTGTGGCAGCCCAGACCGCGGGCAGCGCTCATCCGGCCATCGAAGCGGCGCGCGCGCGCCTGCCGCAGCCCTCGCCGTGGGCCGCGCGTCATGCGGTGAGCGAGGACGCAGTGCGCATCGCCGTCGACACCGGTGCGCTGCCCGACGGCGCGACCGACATCTGGTTCTATCCGCTGGAGTGGGGGCGCATCAACCATTCCGCGCCACAGCAGCTGTCACGCACGTCCGAGGGCATCGTGCTGGAGGCGCCGCGCGGCCAGGCACCGCCGCAGGACGCACCACTTGCCGGCGTGCTGGTGATCCGTGAGGACAGTGCCGACGGCTTGCTGACCACCGCCTTCGAACTCTCGGCGCCACGCGTTGCAGCCGTTGCAGCGGGCGAGCCAGTGCGTGCGGCGTCGGCCGCCGCGGCCCCATCCATCGGCCTGGGGCTCGCGCTGCTGTTCGCGCTGGCCGGCGGCCTGATCCTCAACCTGATGCCCTGCGTGTTCCCGGTGCTGGCCATGAAAGTGCTGGCGCTGGTGCGTACCGGCGGCGACGCCGCCAGCGTGCGCGGCCATGGCCTGGCCTATCTGGCCGGTGTGCTGGCCAGCTTTGCGTTGCTGGCGGCGGTGGTGTTGGCGCTGCAGCAGGGCGGGGCGCGACTGGGCTGGGGCTTCCAGTTCCAGTCGCCGGTGTTCGTGGTGCTGGTGGCCTGGCTGCTGTTCGCGGTGGGCCTCAATCTTTCCGGGGTGTTCACGATTGGCGGCGGGCTGGCCGGCGTGGGGCACGTGCTGACGAGGCGCGGCGGGCACTCGGGCAGCTTCTTCACCGGGGTGCTGGCGGCCGTGGTGGCCACGCCGTGCACGGCGCCGTTCATGGGCGCGGCCATCGGCTTTGCGATGACACAGCCACCGCTGAGCTTGCTGGCGACCTTTCTTGCGCTCGGCTTGGGGCTGGCCATCCCGTTCGTCGTGTTGGCCTTCCGGCCCTCGCTGATCGCACGCATGCCCAGGCCGGGGCCGTGGATGGAGCGCTTCAAACAGTTCCTGGCCTTCCCGATGTACGGCGCGGCGGTGTGGCTACTTTGGGTGCTGGCCCTGCAGGCTGGAGCCCACGGCGTGCTGGTGGCGGCCGGCGGCATGCTGGCGATTGCGCTGGCGGCGTGGCTTTACGACATCACCTGGCATTCCGGTGTGCGCTTGCGGCGCAGCGCGCAACTGGCCGCGCTGGCGCTCGTGGTGGCGACGCTGGCCCTCGGCTCCGGCCTGGCGACGCAGCCACAGCAGAGCGCCCCGCGCCAGACGGCGTTGCTTGCCCAGGAAGCCTATACGCCGGAGCGCTTCGACGCGCTGCGTGCCGAAGGTCGTGCGGTGTTCGTCAACATGACGGCCGCCTGGTGCATCACCTGCATCGTCAACGAGCAGGTCGCGCTGGAGCGCGCCGAGGTGGCGGCGGCCTTTGGCGAGCGCGGCATCGCGTACCTGAAGGGCGACTGGACCAATCAGGATGCCGCCATCAGCGAGGTGCTGGCGCGCTTTGGCCGCAGTGGCGTGCCGCTGTACCTGTATTACCCGCCGGCGCGCAATGCGGAACCGATTGTGCTGCCGCAGATTCTTACCCCTGACATCGTGCTGCGCGCCCTGCAGGGCGCCTAGGCGATGGCGATTCTTCACGCACAAACTCAAGGAGTAGAAAGATGACGATTCGCCCCCTGATCACTGCCGTACTGGCAGCCGGCCTGCTCACTCCATTGGCCGCTCTCGCTGCGCCCGAAGTCGGCAAACCGGCGCCGGATTTCAAGGTCGCCGGTGCCGACGGCAGCACCGTCGAGCTCTCGGCGCTGCGCGGCAAGACCGTGGTGCTGGAGTGGACCAACCACGAGTGCCCCTTCGTGATGAAGCACTATGACAGCGGCAACATGCAGGCCACGCAGGCGATTGCGGCGGCGCATGACGCAGTGTGGCTGCAAGTGATTTCCTCCGAACCCGGTTCGCAGGGTCACGTCAGCGGCGAACAGGCCCGCAAGCTCAACGCCGACCGCCAGGTCAAGAACGTCGCCACCACGCTGCTCGACGAGCAGGGCAAGGTTGGCCGGGCGTATGGCGCGCAGGTTACGCCGCACATGTACGTTATCGACGCGCAAGGCGTGCTGCAGTACATGGGCGGCATTGATTCGATCGCGACGGCGCGCAAGGCCGATATTCCCAAGGCCACCAACTACGTGGTCGAGGCGCTCGACGCGATGAAGTCTGGCCAGGCAGTGCCGAACCCGGTCACGCGCGCCTATGGCTGCACCATCAAGTACGGGTCGTAAGTCGGCCTGCTACGTCGGCACGACATGCGGTTGCTGCAGCGCCCGGCGCACCTCGCCGAAGCGCCTGCGGTACTGCGCAGGCGTGAGCTGGACCTGGCGGCGGAACAGCCGGCTGAAAAATCCGGGGTCTTCGTAGCCAACTCCCGCCGCGACCTGTTCCACCGGCGCATCGCCGGTTTCGAGCATGTGCTTGGCTTCTTCGATGCGCATGGTGTGCACGTATTCGAGCGGTGACATGCCGGTGGCCTCGCGGAAACGGCGCTTGAACGAGCGCTCCGGCAGCCCTGACAGGCGCACCATCGCCGCGACCGGCGCGCGGTCTTCGTAGTGTTCGGCGATCCAGCCCTGGCAGCGCGCAATCACCGCATCGTCGACCTGCCGTGAGCGCGCGAGACGCGCAAACGGCTGCTGGCCGACGCTGTGCCAGTCGATCAGATGGATGCGCGCCACGCGCATGGCGGTTTCCACATCCACCGTGCGGGCGATCAGGTACAGCGCAACGTCCAGCCACGAGGTGCCGCCGCCGGCCATCACCAGGCGGTGTTCGTCGCCCGACACCACCAGCGTGCGCTGCGGGTGCACCCGCACTGCCGGATGGCGTTGGCGCAGCACGTCGCACCAGGCCCAATGGGTGGTGGCGTCATGACCGTCGAGCAGGCCGGCTTCGGCCAGCAGCATCGCCCCCGAGCACGAGTTGGCAAGAATGGAGCCGGCGTCGTAGCAGCGTTTTATCCACTCGATTTCCTCATCGAAGCGCCCGGTGAGAACCTCGCCTGGCATCACGTTGACCTCCGGCACGCACACGATGTCGGGCGGTGCGGTGTCGGCCATGGTGGCTTGCGGGCTGACGCTGATGCCGTTGCTGACCACGATCGGCGCGGTGCTGCGCGCGACGATGAGCGGGCGCATGGCGTGCTCGCCGGGATGCCCGTCTACGATCACGCTCCAGTCGTGGCCGGCGGACATGAACAGGTCGTACATCGAGTACACGACCGAGGCGGATGTCTCGGGGAAGGCCAGGATGGCGACGGATACCGGGGTGCGCGATGTGCTCATGGCCGAATCGTCCATTTTGTTGCCGGATTGACCCTCGAACGCGGGGGGCGCTGGTTCTATTCTCCGGTCATGCCCTGAAGGCACGACAACGGAGAGAGCACATGAGCCGCTACCGCAACAAACTACCGCAACTGTACGACACCTGCATCACCGACGGCGGCCTGGAGACCACGCTGGTGTTTCACGAAGGCCTCGAACTGCCTGCATTCGCGGCCTTCGATCTGCTCAGGGACGCGGACGGCAGCAGCGTCCTGCGCCGCTACTACGCCCGCTACGCCGAACTGGCCCGCAGCCACGGCGTCGGCATCGTGCTTGAAACCGCCACCTGGCGCGCCAATCCGGACTGGGGCCTGCGGCTGGGCTATGGGCCGGCCGCGCTGGCGGAGGTGAATCGCAAGGCCGTGGCCTTGCTCGAAGAGATCCGCGCCGACTACGAATGCGAGCGCACGCCGGTGGTCATCAGCGGCAACCTGGGTCCGCGCGGCGACGGCTATGTGCCGAGTCTGCGCATGACGGCCGCCGAGTCGCGCGATTATCACGCCGCGCAGGTGGCCGGGTTTGCCGCGTCTGCGGCCGACATGGTGGCGGCCTTCACGATGAACTACGTCGAGGAAGCCGCCGGCATCATCCACGCCGCGCGCGACCATGCCATGCCGGTCGCGATCTCCTTCACCGTCGAGACCGACGGCCGCCTGCCCGCGGGCGATGCGCTGGTGGATGCGATTCGCCGATGCGATGAGCTCACCGACGGCTACGCGGCCTATTACATGCTCAACTGCGCCCACCCCGATCACTTCACGCATGTGCTCGATGAGTCATTGCTGGCCGAGCGCGTGCGCGGGCTGCGCGCCAATGCCTCGCGCCTGAGCCATGCCGAGCTGGACGAATGCACCGAACTCGACGCCGGCGACCCTGCGGAGTTGGGCGCGCAGTACGCGGCCTTGCGGCGCAGTCTGCCGCGCCTGGCGGTGGTCGGAGGCTGTTGCGGCACCGATCATCGGCACGTCGACGCCATTTGCCGCTCGATGCTGCGCGCTGCCTGACAGCCACGCCGGACGCGGCAAAATCCGCTATGGTCGGCTCTGCACCTATGAACAGGCAGAACTGACGAGGCTTGCATGGCAGATGAACTCACCATTTCCACGATGTCGCGCCCGCAGCTCGACATCGCCATCGACTGGGCCGCCCAGGAGGGCTGGAATCCCGGCCTGCAGGATGGCGACAACTACTTCAGCGCCGATCCGCAGGGCTTTCTGATCGGCCACGTCGGCCAGCAGCCGGTCGCCACGATTTCGGTCGTGCGCTATGGCGACTTCGGCTTTCTCGGCTTCTACATCGTGCATCCGGACTGGCGCGGGCGTGGCCACGGCTGGCGCCTCTGGCAGGCCGGCATGGAACGGCTGGCGGGCTGCAATGTAGCGCTTGATGGCGTCGTCGCGCAGCAGGACAACTACCGCAAGTCGGGTTTCAAGCTCGCCTGGCGCAACATGCGCTTCGAGGGTTTCAGCCGCGGCGCAGCCGCAGCATCGGACGGACGCATTGTGCCGCTGTCCTCCGTTGCGTTCGACACGTTTGCGGCGTGGGATCGCCCCTTCTTCCCGGCCGAGCGGCCGGCTTTTCAGCGGCGCTGGATCACGCAGCCGGGCGCGACGGCGCTGGGCATCGTCGAGCAGGGCAGGCTGGTCGGTCACGGCGTGATCCGGCCCTGCCGCACGGGCTGGAAGATCGCGCCGCTTTGCGCCGAACGGCCGGAGCTGGCCGAGGCGCTGTTTGCCGCGCTGATCGCCCAGGTGCCGGCGGGCGAAGCGTATTACCTCGACGTGCCCGAGACCAACCCCGAGGCGGTGGCATTGGCCGAGCGGCACGGCATGAAGCTGAGCTTCGAGACGGCGCGCATGTACACCGGACCGGCACCAGAGCTGCCCATCCAGCGCATCTTCGGCATCACCTCTTTCGAGATCGGCTAGAGTTCCAGCACCTTCGCACACTGCAGGAGCGCAGCATGAGCACGGCGTACATGATCGGCCACATCACCATCAAGCACCCGCAGAAGTGGGCCGAGTACAAGTCGCGCGTGCCGGCCACGCTGGCGCCGCATGGCGGCGAGGTGGTATTTCGCGGCACGGTGGATGCGGTGCTGGCTGGCGATCATGCGCACACCGATGTGGTCGTGCTGCGTTTCCCGGATCAGGCGGCCGTGCACGCCTGGCATGATTCGCCCGCATATCAGGCCCTGTTGCCGCTGCGCATGGAAGCGTCTGACGGCGTGCTGATTGCCTACAACACCTGAGGAGCATCCGATGAGCAATGGCAAGCGCAGCGACAAGCTCGAATCCGACGATTCCGCCCTGCGTCTGGCGGTGCTGATCGACGCCGACAATGCCCAGGCGGCGGTGATCGAAGGCCTGCTGGCCGAAATCGCGCGTTTTGGCGAGGCTACCGTGAAACGCATTTATGGCGACTTCACCTCGTCGAACAGCGCCGGCTGGAAGAAAGTGCTCAACCGTCACGCCATCAAGCCGGTGCAGCAGTTCGCCTACACCTCGGGCAAGAACGCCACCGACAGTACGTTGATCATCGACGCCATGGATCTGCTGTACACGCGACGTTTCGACGGCTTCTGTCTGGTATCGAGCGACAGCGATTTCACCGGATTGGCACTGCGCATCCGCGAGGAGGGGTTGGTGGTGTATGGCTTCGGCGAGAAGAAGACGCCCGAGGCTTTCCGCAACGCCTGCCACCGCTTCCTGTTCACTGAAGTGCTGCGCCCGGTCAGTGCCAAGCCTGCCGAGGCGGCACCGGCTGCGAAACCGGCGAAGAAGCCGGCCGGCAAGGCCGCGCCGAAAGCGGCACCGGCGCAGGCTCCCGTGGAGGAGCCGGCCGCGCAGGATTTCCCGCGCGCCTTTGTGCTCGAAGCGCTCGACAAGGCCGGGGACGATTCCGGTTGGGCCGGGCTGGGCGCCTTCGGCAGCTATCTCAACAAGCTGCAGCCGGACTTTGATTCGCGGCTGTACGGCTTTCGCAAGCTGAGCGATCTGGTGCGTGCGCGCACCGACATCTTCCAGTGCGAGGACCGCTCCGGAACGCTGTACGTGCGCGCACGTCCCGCCTGATCAACCTTTCTTCTTTTTCTTGCTGCCGCCCTTGGTGACCTTGGGCAAGCCGTCGATCAGCGCGGCGATTTCTGCGGTCGGGCGTTTGGCCAGCAGGGCCAGCCCGGCGCGCAGCACTTCCGATTTGGTCGCCTTGCGGCCAGCCTTGTCGAGCGCCTGACGCAGGGCCTTGAGGCCCTTCTGCTCGATCACCGGAATCGACATCGAATCACGCACGATCTTGCCGGCCTTGACGGGCTCGGCTTTCGGCGTGGCCGCTGCCGCGCTGGCGGCCTTGGTGCCGGGCTGAGTGCGTGCGCCGGAAGTGGGACGGCTGCGCGCTGCGGGAGCTGCTGGCTTGGTGGCGACGGGCTTGGGCGCGGCCGGCTTGTTCGCTACCGCTGTGCGGGCTGCCGGGGCCTTCCTGGCAGCCGGCTTCGCCGTAGCCGCGGCCGGCGGCTTTGCAGCCGGTTTCGTCGGGGTCTTGGTAGCAGCCGGTTTCGCGGCCGGCGCCTTGACACCTGCCGGGCGTGCCGCCGAAGGTTTTCTGGCGGAGGTGCTTGTGCTTCTGGTTGCAGTCGGGCGAGCGGCGGGCTTGGCCCCCGCCGGCTTTTCGGCCGGTTTCGCTGCGGGTTTGGCCGGAGGTTTGGCCGCCGGTTTCGCCGTCGACTTGGCGGCCGGTTTTGCTGCCGGTTTTGCTGTTGGCTTTGCGGGAGGCTTCGCTGCAGCGCGCGGGCTGCGGCTGGTCGGCAGGCGTTGTTCGAGGGCCGCGTCTTCCTGCTTGAGGCTGGCGCGCAGTGCGTTTCGGTTCGTGCTGCGGGGGGTAGCCATGGTCATTTCTCCAGCTTGGTAAGAACGGCGGCGACGAGTCGTTCGACTTCCGCGCGGGCAGCGAGGGCCGAACGTCCGAGTGCAAAAACGGAACTGCCACGCACGGCCGACATCGCGTAGGCGCTGCGCTGCGACAGGGCGGCGTCGAGGATCGGGAGTTCGAAATCCTGCATGACTTCGAGCACATCGTCGCACAGCGCGGTGCGTGTGACGCGATTGGGCAGCAAAACGCCCGAGAGCTTGCCGTGGCGGTCGAGGATCAGCCGCTCGATGGCGCGGGTGGACCACAGATCGGTCGGGCTCGGCACCACCGGCACGATGGCGAAGCGGGCGAGGTCGAGCGCGGCGATTGTGAAGGCGTTTTCGACCGAAGGAGGGCAATCGAGGATCAACACGTCGCTGGCCTTGGCGTGCGCGCGCAGCTCTCGCTTGAGGTCGCCGGCCGCGCCCTGCGGGCGCATCACCGTGGCGGGAAAGGGTGCGTCGGCCGCGGCTGCTTCACTCCAGCGCGAGGCGCTTTCCTGCGGGTCTAGATCGGCTACGCTGACGCGCAGGCCGCGTCGGGCCAGACCGGCGGCCAACTGCATGGCTACCGTGGTCTTGCCCGAGCCGCCCTTCTGCGAAGTCAGTGCAACGATACGGCAGTCCTTCATATGCGGGCTCCTGGTGGTCGGTTCAGCGGCTCATCGCGAACCACGGCATGGTGCCGGTGGATTCCATGGTGCGGCCGTTGATACGGCCTTCGAATACATCCTCGCCAATGCTGAAGCGGATGTCACGGCCGTGCAGCTCCAGCCCGTCGATGCGCAGCGGCTTGCCGTTGTAGGTGGCCGTGCCCTGAAGGTGCTGGAACTTCTGGCTCAGCGTCAGCACGATGGGTGGGCCTTCGCGGTTGAGTTCAATGTCCCAGGTGCCGGCTGCCTGCGCCGGAACCACCCACATGAAGATCGGCTTCTTGTACATCTCGGCCTGGGCGTCGGGTTTCCAGTCGCCCATGTCGAAGCTGTGCGACACGATACGCGTGCCAGGTGACAGTCGTGTGAGCATGTAGGGGCGCAGCCGCAGGTTCAGCTCCGGCAGCAGGTACATGGTGACGACGTCGGCGTTGGCGAAATCCAACTCGAACAGGTCGCCCTCGATGATGCGCACGCGGTCGGCTACGCCGGCCTCCATGGCCGCGGCCTTTGAATACTGCACCAGCCAGGGGTCAAGCTCGATGCCCAGCGCGCTGCGTACGCGGTACTTGCGCGCCGCCGTGATCAGGATGCGGCCGTCGCCCGAGCCGAGGTCCACCAGGTGATCGTCGGGCCCGACGCCGCCCATGTCGAGCATGCGGCGCACCGTCGGCATCGGCGTCGGGACGTAGTCGACGTCGAGCGCGGGCGTGGTGTCGACGCCGGTCGTAATGGGAACGGTGGATTCCTGCGCCGGCGGCTCGGCAGCGTGCAGGCCGAAGGAGGTGAGCAGCAGCAGGGCTGCGAGGCGGCAACAGGTCAGTACGGGTGTGGGCATTGCGGCTTCCTGTAGAGGGATGTGGGCCCGGTTCAGGCAACTTCCGGCGCAGCAAGTTCGCGCGTCGGGTCGGCGAGGGGGCACCAGACTAGCCGCGCCCCGGCGGCAAGTCGAGCCCTGGCAGCGCCACATCGTCGTACAGGTCTGAAAACTCGTCCTCCGGCACGACCGTGACCGAAATCTCGGGAGCGTGGGAGCCGCCACCGAGGATCACCCCGCGCAGCGGCGAAATGTCGCTGAAGTCGCGCCCCCAGCCGATCGTGATGTGCTCGATGTCGGCCCACACGGCGTTGGTCGGATCGAAGTCGTACCACCCCATCCCAGGCACGAACACCGACACCCAGGCGTGTGTGGCGTCGGCGCCGATCAGGCGTTTGCGGCCCGGCGGCGGACGCGTCAGCAGATAGCCGGAGACGTAGCGTGCGGCCAGCCCCAGCGAGCGCAGGCAGGAAATCATGAAGTGCGCGAAGTCCTGGCATACGCCGCGTCGCGTCTCGAACACCTCGATTACCGGCGTGCTGACGTCGGTAGCCTCAGGGTCGAAGGTGAATTCGTCGAAGATGCGCCGCATCAGATCATCGCAGGCCGCCAGCAGCGGTCGGTCGGGCGGAAAGCTGGGCGCAGCGTATTCGGCAAAGCTGCGCTTGAGGCGCACGTCGGTCGACTCGAACAGGAAGGCCGACGCTTCGAGCAGCGGGGCACTCATGCGCACTCCGGACTTGTAGCGCAGGGTTTCGCGCACGAGGTCCCAGGCTGGAGAGTTCGTCAGCAGCGGCATGATGCGTGGCTGCAGTTCGATCCACGATTCGCTGCGCACGCTCAGCGCGTCGTGGGCGGTATCGAAGTGCATGGCCAGAATACGGTTGCCGAAGCTGTCCTGGAAAGACTGGCTGCGCGAGGGCTCCGGGCTGATGCGCAGGCGGTGGTCGGCGCAATGCTGCCAGGGCAGCTCGCGCGGCTGCAGGCGCAACAGCTGGTGCGATTCGCGCACCGGCTGCTCGTAGCCGTAACGCGTGTCGTGCAGCACGTGGTAGCGCGCGCGGCTCATGCCGGGTTTCTCAGCCGCGAGACGTGCACGGTGTGGATGAAGAAGCGGTTGTGCACGTCGTCGCTCAGGGCCTGGGCAGTGTCCCAGGCGTCGCCGAGCAGGGTGGCCAGCCGTGCGCAGGCCGGATCGCATTCCTCCGCCTCGAAGGCAGTCAGGTCAAAACGTGCCAGCCGGCGCTCGAGTTCGCCGATGTGCGGCGGCACGGTATGCCCCAGTTCCTGCGAGGCGAGCGTGAGGTAACGCATCAGCGTCTGCGCCTGAAACGCCACCGAGTGCGGGTTGGTGGTGTCGAACACCAGCAGGTGCACCACCGGCAGCAGCTCGGGCACGCGGCGATAGCGTGCGCGGTAGGTGACGATGGAGTTGCAGGCTTCGAGCAGCCAGTCGAGCATGCGCTCGCGATCCTGGGCCGGCGTCAGCAGCACCGATCTGACGAGCTTGGACAGTGCGGCCAGGCGCTCGATGCGGCGGCCGAGGATGAGGAAGCGCCAGCCTTCGTCGCGCGTCATGTCGTCCATGGCAAAGCCGGCCAGCGAGATGCAGTCGAGCATCACCTGATCGAGCGCGCCGATGGCCCGGTCAAGCGTCGCCGGGCGCGGGCGCAGGGCGTTTTCGAGACGGTTGAGCACGTGCCAGTTGTCCGACGAGAGCCGTTCGCGCACGTGGTTGGTATTGAGCCCGAGTGCGCGCAGGTTGGCGGCAATGGAGCCTGGCTGCTCATAGTTGGAGACGGCCGACAGCAGGCGCTCTTCGAGGTCGGCGTCCGGTTCGGTAGTGATGGCCAGTACGCCGAGATCTTCGGCGGCGGCGAGCAGGCCGGCGGTTTCCTCGTCGACCTCGTCGGTGCCGGTGGCCACACGTGTGAGCACCGTGCGCAGCACGCGCGCAGAGGCCTCACTGCGTTCGGAGTGGCGACCCATCCAGAACAGGTTTTCGCCGACGCGGGAGGGCACTTCGGTGCCGGTGACCATCAGGTCGATCATGCCGAGGCGCTTCTTGAGCAGGCTGCCGCGCGGCACCGGGCCTTCGGACTGCACCCAGGTGTCTTTCGACATGCCGCCGCGCTGCATCGAGATCACTTCCACACCGGCTTCGGGCGCCACGCGCGTGAGGGCACCGGGCATCACCACATAACCATCCGGGGTGGCGGCGGCGAACATGCGCAGGCCCACCGAGCGCGACAGCAGCCGATCACCCTGTGCGTCGGACGACCATACCGGCGCCTGCGACAGCCGCACCCATTCCTGCGCGACGTAGGCGTGCGGCTGGGCCACGATGCTGTCGACCATGCTCTGCAGCGCCTCGCCCTTGAGGGTGTGGCCGAACACGGGGTCGCGCCCCATGTCGGGGTAGGCGGGCTTGATCACCAGATCGTCGAGGTTGGCCAGCACGTGTTCCATGGCCGGCGTCTCGCCGCACCACCAGCTGGCCACCGACGGAATGGCCAGCTTCTCGCCCAGCAGGCGTTCGGCAATGCCCGGCAGGAAGCCGAACAGGGCCGCGCTCTCGAGCACGCCGCTGCCCAGCGCATTGGCCACCAGCACGCGTCCGGCGCGTACGGCGCCGAGCAGGCCGGGCACGCCCAGCGCGGAGTCGGCGCGCAGTTCAAGCGGGTCGCAGAAGTCGTCATCCAACCGGCGCAGCACCGCATGCACGCGGCGCAAACCGCGCAGGGTCTTGAGATAGACGGTGTCGTCACGCACCGTCAGGTCCTGCCCCTCAACCAGCGGGAAGCCAAGGTAGCGCGCCAGGAAAGCGTGCTCGAAATAGGTTTCGTTGTATGGGCCGGGCGTCAGCAGCACACACAGCGGCGCGTCGCCGTCGGTCGGTGCCATGCGCGCCATGCCGTCCTGCATGGAGCGGAAAAAGGCGGCGAGCTTGTGCACGCGCAGCTTGCGAAAAGCGTCGGGGAAGGCCTGCGATACGACAATGCGGTTTTGCAGTGCATAGCCGGCGCCGGACGGGCCTTGCGTGCGGTCGGCGATGACCCACCAGCCGCCGTCGGGGGCGCGCGTGAGATCAACCGCGTAGAAGTGCAGGTAATGCCCGCCGACCGGGGTGATGCCGTGGCACGGCCATTTGTAGCCGTGCTGGCCGAACACCAGCGCGGGCGGCAGCAGACCTTCGGAGAGCAGCGTCTGCGGGCCGTAGAGGTCGGCCAGCACGCGGTCGAGCAACTGCGCGCGCTGCGCCACGGCGGCCGACAGATTGCGCCATTCGGCCGCGCTGATGACCAGCGGCAGCATGTCCAGCTCCCACGGGCGGCGCATGCCTTCGGGGTCGGCATAGACGTTGTAGGTGACGCCGTCCGCGGCGATGGCGTCGGCGACGAAGGCAGCGCGCTGACGCAGGGCTTGCGAGGGCAGGCCCTCGATGCGGCGCGCAAAGGCGTCCCAGTGCGGACGGGGCGCACCGGCCCCGGCGAGCATCTCGTCGTAGCGATCGGTGGCGAACGGATAGGTGTCGATCAGACCAGCGGGCATGGGTGCGCAGTGTTCATGCCGCGTCGCGCGGGAACCAGCAGGTGGCAATGGATTCGTGCAGTTCGCCGACTTCGAGTTGCACGCGATCCATGAAGCCGTGCAGGGCGTTGTCGGTGATCAGCTTCGGTACGTCGGCGTCCTGCGCGTGGCGCCGTGCCTCAATGGCCATGCGCAGCGGCAACTCGTTGTTGGGCAGGCAGTCGAGTGCATTCTCGCAGCGCGACAGCGCGTGTGCGACCGAGCGCGGAAAATCGGCATCCTGCAGCAGGTAGCGCACGACGTCTCCGCCATTGACGCGCCGTTTGACGTGCTGACGATACATCTGGAAGGCACTTTGCGAGCGCAGGATGCTGGTCCACAGCAGGCCCTCGTAAGGCTCGGCCTCGTCGCTTTCGCGCGCCAGCAGGCGCAGCGCGCCGACGTCGATCTGACGCGTGGCCATGTCGGCGCGTTCGATGTTGTAGCCCAGCCGGATGAAATCATAGGCCGCGTCATGGCTCATGCAGCCTGCCATGAGGCCGTTGAGCGTCTGGCAGCGCTGCACGATTTCGGACAGGAATTCGTGCCGGCCTCGCTTGCTCACGCCCTGGTCGGCGTTGTCGCGCGCGAAGAGGTAGAGCTCGTTGACGATCTCCCAGCCCTCGGTCGGCACCAGGTCGCGCGTGGTGCGCACGTTCTCGCGGGCACTGCGCAGCGTGCTCAGGATGGAACCCGGGTTCCACGCATCGGCGATCAGGAATTTGACGCAGTTGCGGTCGTCCTCGCGCTGGTAACGCTCTTCGAACAGCGCGTCCATGCCGGTCACCGCGACCAGCTCCTTCCACGACAGTTCGAACGACTTCGGCATGTCCAGCGACAGCGTGTTGAAGGCCATGACCATGCGCGAGGTGTTCTCGGCGCGCTCGATGTAGCGCGCCATCCAGTACAGGCGTTCGGCGACTCTGGATAGCATCTCAGTTCTCCTCGTCCACGATCCAGGTGTCCTTGCTGCCGCCACCCTGGGAGGAATTGACCACCAGCGAGCCGCGCTTCATCGCCACGCGCGTCAGCCCGCCCGGCGTCACGTCGGTGCGTACGCCCTGCAGGATGAAGGGGCGCAGGTCGATGTGTCGTGGTGCCAGGCCTTCGTCGCACAGCGTGGGCGCCACCGACAGCGCAAGGGTCGGCTGGGCGACGTAGTTGCGCGGGTCCTTGCGGATCAGGCGGGCGAATTCGGTGCGCTGCTTCTTCGTCGAGTGCGGCCCGACCAGCATGCCGTAGCCGCCGGACTCGTTGGCCGGCTTGATCACCAGATGTTCGAGGTTGGCGATGACGTGTTCGCGATCCTTCTTGTCCACGCACAGGAAGGTCGGCACGTTGGGGATGATCGGTTCCTCGTCGAGGTAGTAGCGGATCATCGCCGGCACGAAGGCATACATCACCTTGTCGTCGGCTACGCCGGCGCCCGGTGCATTGGCAATCGCCACATTGCCGGCTCGCCAGGCGCGCATCAGCCCGCGCACGCCGAGCATGGAATCCGCCTTGAAGGCCTCGGGGTCGATGAATTCGTCGTCGATGCGGCGGTAGATCACGTCCACCCGTTCCAGCCCGCCGATGGTGCGCATGTACACGCAGTCGTCATCACCGACTTCCAGGTCGGCGCCCTCGACCAGTTGCGCACCCATGCGCTGTGCCAGATACGAGTGTTCGAAATAGGCCGAGTTGAAGATGCCCGGCGTCAGCACCACCACGTTGGGGTAGTCCTGCGGACGAGGGGAGAGCGCCGCCAGCATGTCGAAGAGCTGCGACGGGTACTCGTCCACCGGCAGGATCGAGGTGTTCTCGAACAGCTCCGGGAACACGCGCTTGGTGACGTGGCGGTTTTCGATCATGTACGACACGCCGGACGGCACGCGCAGATTGTCTTCGAGCACGTAGATCGTGCCATCGCCGTCGCGCACCAGGTCCGAGCCGCAGATATGCGCCCACACGCCCAGCGGCGGCGTGAAGCCGCGGCACTGCTCTCGGAAGTTCTTCGACTGCGCCAGTACGTACTCGGGCAGCACCTTGTCGCGCACGATGCGTTGCTCGTTGTACAGATCCTGGATGAACAGGTTCAGCGCAGTAAGGCGCTGCGTCAGCCCGGCCTCGACCTGGCGCCATTCCTTGCGCGGGATCACGCGCGGAATGATGTCGAATGGCCAGGCGCGGTCGATGTTCTCGCCTTCGCTATACACCGTGAAGCTGATGCCCATCTCGATGATGGCGAGCTCGGCGGCCTTCTTGCGCGCCTGGATTTCGTCCGCGCCGAGTCCGGCGAGGTAGTCGGTCAGCATCCTGCCGGCGGCCCGCGGTTTGCCCCGCCCGGCGATCAGCTCGTCGTAGAACGGTGAAGGGTCGTAGCTTTTCCAGTCAATCGACATGCAGCACTCTCCAGAAGTCCGTCCCAGGCCCCTTTGGGGCAGATAGCCTGCGTTTGTCAGGATACGCTGCGGTGCACGATTCGTGAAACTGCAGTGCGTTGAGGCGCGGGCAAACACCTCCCAAAAACGAACGGCCCGGGCTTGGCCGGGCCGTGGTCGGTGGATGCGCAGTGTTCAACGCCTACTTGTACACCCCGCAGCCGAAGATGAAGTCATCCACGCGCCGGATGAACGAGGTCTTGGCTTCGATCTCGCCGGTCTCCGGGTTCTTGAACATGTAGTCCTGCCAGCCGCTGCCGGCCTGCTGGGCGATGCGGATGCGGTCCTGGATGAAGTGAGCGCCCTTGGCGTCCTTGGCTTCGCGCATGTTGTTGCCGATGAGCGTGGGGTTGCCACCGTGGGCGCGCACGACGCCGTCCATGTCGTACACGAAGATGTAGAGATCGCGCTGCACGAACTCGCCATGCGGATCGCAGAAGGCCTCGAAGGCCGCCTGCTGGCCGCGGCTGGTGTAGAGCGCGGCGGCGCGCTCGACGAGCTGCGAGGCTTCGTTGGCGGTGCCACCGGAGAAGCGGCTGATGGCTTCCTTGAGGCTGGCGGCGACGGTGTCGAGGCGGTCGGCTTCGCCGGACATGTGGTCGACGGCCACGCTGCCGCTCTGCAGCATGCTGGAGATGCGCTCCACGCTCTCCGAGATGTCGCTGGAGACGGTGCTCTGTTCCTTCACCGCGGCGGCAATGTCGCGCACCATGCGCAGGGTTTCGTGAGCGCCCTTGTTGATGTGCGACAGCGAGTCGCCGGCGCGAGAGGCCAGCTCCACGCCGTGCGACACCTGGCCGACGCCGGCTTCCATGCCCGACACCACCGACTGCGTGCTGTGCTGGATGACGCCGATCATTTCGCCGATTTCGGCGGTGGCGTTGCCGGTGCGCTCGGCCAGTTTGCGTACTTCGTCAGCCACCACCGCGAAGCCGCGGCCTTGTTCGCCGGCGCGGGCGGCTTCGATGGCGGCATTGAGCGCGAGCAGGTTGGTCTGGTCGGCGATATCGCGGATGACCTGCACGATCTTGCTGATTTCGTCGGTGCGCCCGCCGAGTTCGCTGATCTGCTCGGCCGAATGGCTGAAGGCCTCGGCGATGCGTTCCATTTCGGTAGAGGCCTCGCGGACCACGCGTTCGCCGTCTTCAGACAGGCGACAGGCTGTTTCCGAGGCGCTTTCGGTGTCGCCGGCATGGCCGGAGACCTGCGCAACGCTCTGCGTCATTTCCTGCATGGCGGCGGCCACGCTGGTAGTGGCGTCGTTCTGCTGGTGGCTGCCGGAGCGCACTTCGGCGCTGCGCTGGGAGAGTTTGCTGGCGGCCTCGGCAACTTCTTCGGCATGGCCCGAGACGCGCGCGATCATGCGCTTGATCTCCTTGCCCATATCGTTGAAGGACTTCGCCACGCGGGCCATCTCGTCGCGCCCTTCGAGCTTGACGCGGGCGGAAAGGTCGCCCTTGGCGAAGCGGGCGATGGCGACGGAAAAAGCCTGCGCGGTTTCGCCTTGCGTGTGCGCCAGTGCGGCGAGTAAGTAGAGCGCGATCAGCGTGGCGCTCAGTGCCACGACACTGAGCCAGAGCGCACCGCCGCCCTGCGCGATCTCGTAGCCGCGGATGGCAAGCGGCAGCAGCAACAGTGCGGTAACCAGTCCGTATTTCTGACCGTGGCCGAGCCGGTTGCACAGTGCAATACCTGGGGCGAGCAGCATTTTCATCACGGTACTCCAAGGGTGGCTGAAGTAAGCACCGATCGGTCGACCGGCGCACTCCTTGACTGGCTTATCGGCCGCGCACGCAACAACTTCAGTCTACGCCCCGCAATGACGCGCGCGGGGGTGCAAAATTCACGCCGTGATCACCATTGCACCGCTATAGCTGCGGGCCTCTGCGGCGCGGTGGGCGGCAACGATGTCGTCCAGCGTGAAACGCGCGCCGATCGGGGCGGTAACGGTGCCGGCGACAATGGCGTCCATCACTTCGCGTGCGTTCTCGCGGAAGATCTCCGGCTTGGCGTTGTGCGGGAAAACCGACGGCCGCGTCAGAAACAAACAGCCTTTCTTGTTGAGAATCTCCGGATGGATGTCGGGCGCAGGCCCGGAGGCCGCGCCGTACAGAACGACCAGGCCGAAGGGCGCGGCGCAGTCGAGCGAGCCGAGGAAGGTCGTTTTGGCCACCGAGTCGTACACCACGCGCGCCTTCTTGCCGCCGGTGGCGTCGATCACCTGCTGCACCCAGTCCGGCTGCGAGTAGTCGATGGCGGCGTCACAACCGGCGGCCAGCGCAGCCTGGCACTTGGCCGGCGAGCCGGCGGTGCCGATCACCGTGGCACCCAGCGCCTTGGCCCAGCGCGACAGAATCTGGCCAACGCCACCGGCGGCGGCATGCACCAGCACGATGTCGCCGGGCTGAACGCGGTAGGTGCGACGCAGCAGGTACTGAGCGGTCATGCCCTTGAAGATCAGCGCGGCGGCTTGCTCGTCGGACACCGCGTCGGGCAGCTTCACCAGCTTGTCGGCGGGGACGTTGCGGTGGGTGGCATAGGCGCCCAGACCGGCGTTCATGTAGGCCACCCGGTCATCGACCTTGAGGTCTTTCACGTCGGCGCCAACGGCTTCGACCACGCCGGCGGCTTCATGCCCCAGGCCGCCGGGCATCGGCACCGGGTAATAGCCGCTGCGCTGATAGGTGTCGATGAAGTTGAAGCCGATCGCGCTCTGGCGCAGACGCACCTCGTTGGCAGCGGGGGCGGGCAGTTCGACACTGACGAGCTTCATTACTTCCGGTGCGCCGGCTTCGGTGATCTGTACGATTTTGGCCTGGGTCATGGGGACTCTCCGGGTTGCAGGGCGGTCGAGCCGCCGTGGTTCAGCGTGTGGCGCGGGCCAGCCAGGCGGCCGCTCCGCGCAGGGTGGCGAAATCGGACAGCGCGCGCGCTTCGAGGTCCGGGTGATGCTCGCGCACCATCCGGGTCAGGCTGTCGCCCGGTCCGAGTTCAAAGAACAGGGTGGCGCCGAGTTCGCGCGCGACGTCGAGCACGCGCGCCCAGTCCAGCGGTTCGTCGAGCTGGCGCGACAGCGCCTCGACGGCCTGGCGGCTTGAGCTTGCGTTGCGGCCATCGACACACGCGGGCACCGGCGCAGCCTGCGCTTGCCAGTCGGCGGCTTGAAGCGCCTCGCGGAACGGCACGACTGCTGACGCGAGCCAGTGCGAGTGGGCCGGCACGCTGACCGCCAGTGGCACGACGTGCGCACCTTGCGCCGCCAGCGTCGCGGCGAGCGCATCGAGCGCCGTGCGCGGTCCGGCCAGCACGGCGTGATCGGCTGAATTGGTGATCGACAGCACCGCCCCGGCGGCCTCGGCCTGCACGCGCAGCGCTTCGACGGCGACACCGCGCACTGCGAGTAGGCCGTGATCGGGCGGGGAGGCGGCATCCATGCATTCGGCGCGTCGGCGTGCGAGGCTCAGCGCGGTGTGCGCCGCGAGGCCTTGCGCTGCGCCGTGGGCGGTGAGTTCGCCGACGCTGTAGCCGGCCACCACGCCGGGCGTGATGCCCGCCGCGCGCAGGGCTTCGGCCACGCTCAAGCCGTACAGCACGATCAGCGGTTGGGCGTGGTGGTTGTCGAAACAGTGTTCGGGGTCGGCGGCCTGCGCCAGTGTGTCGGGCGCGACGTGGCGCGACAGTCTGGCCAGCACCGGCGCGGCGAGATCGTCATCCGCCAGTTGCGCCAGCATGTCGGGCGTCTGGCTTCCCTGTCCGGGACATAGCCAGCACAGACTCATGCGGTGGTTGCCTCGCTGCGTTGGGCGAGCGGGCAGGGCGCCGAAATGCCGTCGATGAACAGGGCCGCCGCCAGCAGGTCGGCGCTGCCGCCGGGGCTCAGCCAGCGGCGCTCGAATGCGCCGCACAGCGCCTTGAGACGGCGTTGCCCGCTGGCATTGAAGACGCTGCCGCGGGTGATGAAATCGGCTGCCGCGTACTGTGCCCACTCCAGCCCGCTGCGCCCGCCGCGGTGGGCGAGGTTGCTGTCGGGCAGCACGGCGATGGTGGCGATCAGGGCGTGCAGCAGCGCGCGCGGGTCCTTGCCGAGGCGTCGGCGGGCTTCGCGCAGAGCCGGCAGGGTGGTTTCGAACAGCACCGGAAAACCGTTTGCGGCCTGTTCGCGCGCGCCGGGCAGGCCCAGATTGCGGCGCACATGCACGCCGTGGGTGTCGGCCGGCGCCTGCTCGGCTGCGTCCAGCAGGGCATTGCCCCATTCCTCGGCCACGACGTTGCCGAGCTGTTCGGGCAGCAGTTCGCCGCGGGCCTGCTGCACACCGGCTGCGGCAGCCAGCAGACCGAGCGTGAATACCGCGCCTTTGTGCGTGTTGACGCCACGGGTGGCACTGAACATCGCGCTCTCGGCCTGCCTGCCGCGCAACTGCAGCGTGAACAGGTCGGCGCCGGCTGCGGCAAGGCGGGCGCAGTCACCGAAAAACCCGGATAGTGACTCGATGCTGGCGCTGAAGTGGCGGTGATTCATGTCGCCATGGCTGCCGTTCGAGAACGGCGTGACCAGGCCGGGTTTGGGTGCCAGGGTCAGCTCGAAGACCAGCGCGTTCCAGGCCGCGTTATCGATGCGCTGCGCGAAGTTCATGCCGGCCCTGCCTCGCAGCCGGTGAGGAAGTCCTCGCGCGTGGTCATACCGACGTGATCAATGTGCTTGAACAGGATCTGGCGTGTGCCGATCAGCAGTTCGCGCCAGCTGGCGGCGCGGCCGTGGCGGTCAATCATCTCGCCATCGAGTGTCGGGCAGGTGCCGCGCGCGAGGAGACCGCCGAGGGCGTCGAGCGCTCGCTCGGCGGCCTCGCGACTGCTCGGCTTGAGCAGCAGGTCGAGGTCGGAATCCTCTCCCAGGCAGGCAATGCCGGTGACGGCCTGCATGGCGGCCGAGCCATAGGCTCGCGGGGCGGTCGCGGCAATATCGGTGTGGCCGTTGAGCGCCTGCAGTGTCGGCTGCCAGTGTGTCGGCAGCAGGGTGGTGATGGCACGCAGTGGGGGCGGTGGTGCGCGACGCGCGATGCGCGAGGTCGGCACGTCGAAGGCGATGCGGTGCTTGCCGGCCGAAGGCGGCAGCGGCAGGCCGAGCAAGGTGCGGCCGGGGGCCAGTTCGCGCGGCTGGCGCGACAGCACCAGCGGCCGGCCGGCGGCGGCCCATTCCGACAGGCGCATGCCGGCATCGGTCAGCGCCGCGGCGCAGCCGGGCATGGCACGGGCGTGCGCCGCCGCGTCGGCTTCGAGCCAGATCAGGTCGTGCCGGGCAGGAGCGAGGTCAGCCATGGGCGATACGTTCGGCCAGCGGCGCAGCGGCGAGCCGGCCACCGCGCTCCAGCCCGAGCTGCATGCGCTGGTCCACGAGGCTGGGCGCGGCGCGCAGTTCGGCCAGCGCCTCGGCCAGCCGGCTGGCGTGGTCGCTGCTCCACACCGCGCGCAGGTGGCCCATGCGCAGGTAGTTGTCGACGCCGGGCGAGAACACCGGGGAATCCTTGGCGAGCGCCTGCAGTTTCTCCAGCGGCACCTTGGTGATGCGCGCCATGGCCGGCAGGTTCATGACCTTGATCTCGGCGCCGGACACGGCATAGCAGGCGTCCGCCATCATGCCGGTGGTGAGGTAGCCGCCGGACACGGCTTCGCCATACACCACGGAGAGCAGCGGGTGGCCCTTGCGGCGGGCAACCTCGCAGCACTTGGCCAGATGCGCCATGTAGCCATTGAGGCCGAGCAGTTCGTCGCGGCGGCGCAGGCGCTGACCTTGCGTGTCGAGGAAGAACACGATGGCCTCGCCGGGGTGTCTGCGCACCGTGTCGAGCACGGCCGCGGCCATGCGCAGGCACAGGTCGACGCCGACTTCGGCGCGCTCCGAGGTGCCGATGATGGTGACGGTTTCATCACCGATGCGGGCGCGGCCGTCGAAGTAATGGTCGTCGAGCGTGCGCGGCGTCCAGCCCGTGTCGCTGAAAAAAGCCTCCAGCAGTTCGTTGCGTGTCACGGCAGGGCCCTCCCGGTGGTGGCGTCGGCCATGGCCACGAAGTCCGCGGTGTCGAGCATCGACACGTTTTCGGGGTGCGCAACGCCGAGGCGGCGCCAGACATCCAGTCCGTCGTCGCAGTCGGAGAAGGCTTCCCAGCGCGCGGCGAGCCGGGCGTGTTCGGCTTCGACGTCTTCCAGCGTGAGGCCGGCGGGACCGTCGCTCAGCGCGATGGCCGCGACACGGAAGTCGGCGACGTCGTCTTCGCAGATGCGGCTCGCGTCGCCCAGCAGATAGCGGTGTTTGCCGCCGGTGACGCGCCACACCAGCGCGCGGTCGCGTGCGTCGAATTCCTCGACGCCATGCACGGTTTCGATCACCTCGGGGCCGGACATGGCCAGCCGGCCTTCCTCGGACATGGCGATGGCGTCGCAGCAGCGTGCGACCAGGCCCGTGCCGCCGAAGCAGCCAGCCGAGCCGCCCACCAGGCCGACAAAGCGTACGCCCTCGACGCGCGCAGCGCAGATCGCGCGCAGGATCTCGGACACGGCGATCAGGCCGGCGTTGGCTTCGTGCAGGCGCACGCCGCCGGAGTCGAACAGGATCAGCACGGCGGCGGGCTTTTCTTCCACCGCGCGGCCGATCAGGCCGACCAGCTTGGCGCCGTGCACCTCGCCGACGGCCCCGCCGAGAAAGCGTCCTTCCTGCGCCGCGATGAGCACCGGTTTGCCTTCGAGCAGGCCGCGCCCGGCGATCAGACCGTCGTCGAAGGCCACCGGCTGATCAAGTTGCGCCAGATGCGGGCTGGAGGCGCGCTCAGAGGGCGGTACGAATTCGTGGAAGCTGCCGGCGTCGAGGATGCCAAGCACGCGCTCGCGCGCGGAAGCCTCGGAGTAGCTTTTACGCATGGGTTTCCTCCCAGGCCTCGAGGGCCTGATCGAGGCGCAGGCTGACCACCGCCGGGGTGGCGCCAACGTCGTTGATCTCGATGGCCAGACCGCCGGCGGCGTGGCGCTCGCCGAAGTCGCGCAACACCGCCTGCCAGATCGGCGCGAAGCCGATGGCCGAGGTGTGGATGCTGATGCGGCAGTGCGCGGCGTCCTCGCCCGACTCGACCAGCACCTCGCAATTGCCCGAGGCGGTGACGCCGACCAGCACCGGCGCGCGCTGCGGCGTGGCAGCTTGCGAGGGAATGTCGTAGTGCAGTCTTTCCATGGCGCTCACCAGTTGCGGAAACGGCTGGGCGGGTCGTACAGACCGCCCGAGGCGCGCACCAGATCCTTGATCGAGCGTGCGGCGAGCAGGTCGCGCGTGGCCTCGCGCCGCACGACGCCCAGATCTTCGGGGCGCTGGATGATGCCGCGCTGGCGAAGTTCTGCCACCTTGGCGCGGTCGCGCGCCAGACCTACCGGCGTGTAGCCGGCCACGCCGCGGATGGCCTGTTCGCGCTCGGCGGCGTCGCGGCACAGCAGCAGGTTGGCGATGCCTTCCTCGGTGACGATGTGGGTGACGTCGTCGCCGTAGATCATCACCGGCGGGTTGGCCAGACCCATGTCTTCGGCCAGGTCCCACGCGTCCAGACGTTCGACGAAGGCCGGCGCCATCTTCTCGCGGAAGGTCTGCACCATCTGCACCACCAGCTTGCGTCCGCGCGGCATCTCGTCGCGGCCCTGACGTGCTTCTTCGCCGGCCTTGACCCAGGCTTCGCTCTCGTGGCGTCGGCCGCGCGCGTCCGCGCCCATGTTGGGTGCGCCGCCGAAACCGGCGATGCGGCCCTTGGTGGCTGTCGAGCTGTTGCCGGCGAGGTCGATCTGCAAGGTGGACCCGATAAAGAGGTCGCAGGCGTAATGGCCGGCCGCCTGGCAGAAGGCGCGATTGGAGCGCATCGAGCCGTCGGCGCCGGTGAAGAACACGTCTGGGCGTGAGGCGATGTAGTTTTCCATGCCCAGCTCCGAGCCGAAGCTGTGCACCGATTGCACGAAGCCCGCCTCGATGGCCGGAATCAGCGCCGGGTGCGGGTTGAGCGCCCAGTGCGTGCAGATCTTGCCCTTCAGACCGAGCGACTCGGCATAGGTCGGCAGCAGCAGCTCGATGGCGGCGGTGTCGAAGCCGATGCCGTGGTTGAGCCGCGTGACGCCGTAGCGCGCGTAGATGCCCTTGATGACCATCATCGCCATCAGCACCTGGATCTCGGAGATCTGCGCCGGGTCGCGCGTGAACAGCGGCTCGATGTAATACGGCGTGGGCGCTTCGACGACGTAATCGACCCAGTCGGCCGGGATGTCCACACGCGGCAGGGTGTCGCGGATCTCATTGACCTGCGCGATCACGATGCCGCCGCGAAAGGCTGTGGCTTCGACGATGGCCGGGGTGTCTTCGGTGTTCGGGCCTGTGTACAAGTTGCCGTCACGATCGGCGGCTTCGGCCGCAATCAGCGCCACGTTCGGCGTGAGATCGACGAAGTAGCGCGCAAAAAGCTCCAGATAGGTGTGGATGGCGTTAACGCGGATGCGTCCCTCCGACACCAGTTGCGCGAGCCGCGTGGCCTGCGGCCCGGAGAAGGAGAAATCCACCTCCTTGGCGATGCCGCGCTCGAACAGCGCAATGTGGTCGGGCAGGGCGATCACCGACTGCACCAGATGCAGCTCGTTCACCGTTTCGGGATCGACTGCGGCCAGCGAGCGCGCAAGAAAGTCCGCCTGCTTCTGGTTGTTGCCTTCGACGCAGACACGGTCGCCACATTCGATGACGGCTTCGAGCAGCGCGACGATGTCGGCAGCCTCGACCCGCTTCCCGGTAGCCAGCTGCGCCGCGCGCGTCTTGCGCTCGGCTCGCCGGTTGCCCGGTTGGCGGTGATCGTTGGCGTTCATTTTCGTTTCTCCGTGGCGTGTCCGACTTGCGCCGGGCACGGGTCGGTATTACACGGCCGGACCCATCAGGAAGGTCGGCAGCCAGGTGGCGATGCCCGGGAACAGGCACAGCAGCACGATGGCCAGCACCATGCAGCCGACGTAGGGCAGCGAGCCCCACAGGATGGTCTGCAGCTTGATGTCCGGCGCGATGCCGTTGATGACGAACAGGTTCAGGCCGACCGGCGGCGTGATCAGGCCGATTTCCATGTTGATGGTCAGCACCACCGCGAACCAGTACGGGTCGAAGCCGGCTTCGATGATGATCGGCAGCAGGATCGGTGCAGCCATCAGGATCACCGCGACCGGCGGCAGGAAGAAACCCGCACCCAGCAGGAAGATGTTGATCATCAACATCAGCATCCACGGGTTGAGGTTCATGTCGATGATCCACTGCGCCAGGCTCTGCGTGATGTACAGGCTGGAGAGCATGAAGCTGAACAGACCCGAGGCGCCGATGATGACCATGATCATCACCGACTCCTTGGTGCAGTCGCGGAACACATGCCACAGCACCGTGGGTTTCCACATCTTGTAGACCACGATGGCCAGCACCAGGCAGGCCAGCGCGCCGACCGCGGCCGCTTCGGACGGCGTTGCCACGCCGCCATAAAGCGCCCACAGCACGAACACGATGATCAGCAGGAAGGGCACGATCTTGGGCATCAGCTCAAGGCGTTCCTTGAGCGTGTACTTGATGTTGGAGACGATCACGCCGTCGGTCTGACGCGAGGTCGACCAGATTGCCCAGGCCATGAACAGGCAGGTCAGCATCAGGCCGGGCAGGATGCCGGCGATGAACAGCCGGCCAATCGAGGTTTCGGTGGAGATGCCGTAGACGATCATCGTGACGCTGGGCGGAATCAGAATGCCCAGCGTGCCGCCGGCCGCAATCGAACCTGCGGCAACGCCCTTGGGGTAACCGCGCTTGACCATCTCGGGAATGCCCATCTTGCCGATCGCGGCGCAGGTCGCCGGCGAGGAGCCGGACATGGCCGAGAACAGCGCGCAGGCGCCGAGGTTGGATACCACCAGGCCGCCCGGCACGCGGGTCAGCCAACGGCTGAGCAGCTCGTACAGATCACCGCCGGCGCGCGACGAGGCGACTGCCGCACCCATCAGGATGAACATGGGGATGGACAGCAGGGCGAAGCTGTCGAGCTTGCCGAAGATGACCTCGGGGATCACGGCCAGGCCGAACACGCCGTCCTGCCACAGGATGAACATCGTCGACACGATGATCAGGCCATAGCCGACGGACATGCCCGAAAACAGCACTGCGATGGTGGCGATCAGGACGAAGAGGGAAAGCAGCAGCGGATCCATCAGCGCTCTCCCTTGGTGACTGACGTGAGCGGCTGGTGGCTGGCCGGCAGGAAGGGGTCGTCGACGCGGGTGGTCATCATCAGGTCAGCGGTGTATTGCAGCACCGTCAGGCCGAAGCCCAGCGGCATTGCGAGATAGGGAATCCACAAGGGCGTGCCGAATACCGACGACGAGCGCCAGCCGCCGTCCCAGGCCTGCAGGAACAGCTCGGCCGAGTAGAAGGCGATGATTGAGCAGGCGACGACTTGTATCAGCACGCAGAAAACGAACAAGACCTTGCGCGGCGACTTTTTCAGGTACAGCGGCAGCAGGTCGACGTTGATGTGGCCGCGCAGCAACTGGACGTAAGGCATGCCCAGCATGGTCGCGCCGATCATCAGATAGGTGACGATCTCGGTCTGCCACACGGTCGATTCATTGAGCACATAGCGCATGAACACGAGCTGGCAAACGATGAATACCGACGCGAGGATCATCATCGCGGCGGCGATGCCGCAGAGACGCGAAAGCGCATGCACGACACGGACATATTGAAGCATCTTCGTGCTCCGGTTCTGGGGCGTGAGACGTGAAAAGGCCGGCGCCTGAAGGCGCCGGCCCGATGGGGATTACTCGACCGACAGAGCCAGATCCAGCAGCTCCTGGCCGCCTTTCACCTGCTCGTTGAAGGCCTTGTACGAGGTCGCCTCGGCGAGCTTGCGCCACTTGCCGAACTGCGCCTCGTTCATCATGACGACTTCCACGCCGGCCTTCTTGAAGACGTCGACCGAGTCGGCGTCTTCCTTGGCGGCTTCCTCAGCGTAGTAAGCCTCGGCCTTCTTGGCGCCAGCAGCGACTGCGGCTTTCTGTGCGTCGTTGAGGTTGTCGTAGGCGCGCTTGGACATCAGCACCGGCTGGTACATGAACCACAGCGCGTATTCAGCGGCCGGGGTATAGCACTTGACCTGCTCGTAGAGGCGGAATGAGACGAAGCTCGACGAACTGGTGTTGACCGCGTCCAGCACACCCGTCTGCATGCCGGTGTAGACCTCGGAGCTGGGCATCGACGCGATTGACGCGCCGGCGCCGGCGAGCATCTGCTCGAAGGCCTTGCCGGCTGCGCGCATCTGCTGACCCTTGACGTCGTCCGGTTCGAGAATGCAGGTCTTCTTGGAGGCGAAGCCGCCGGCCAGCCAGCCCTTCGCGACCGTGACGGCGCCGGCCTTGTTGATGATTTCCTCGATCTTGCCCATGAACGGCGAGCTGTTCATGCGTACGGCGTGAGCGTGGTTCTTGACCAGGCCGGGCATCAGCGTGAGGTTGAATTCGGGGTGACGGCCGCCGGCATAGGACAGCGGCAGCACGGTCATGTCCAGACGACCCGAGGTCATTGCGCCCCACTGGTCATTGGCCTTGAACAGCGCCTGGCTCGGGAATATCTGGATGGCGAGGCCGACGTTGGCTTTCTCGACCTCGTCTGCGACGATCTGTGCGACCTTGTGGCGGATGTCGTTGGTGGACCACTGGTGCGACAGGCGCAGGGTCTGCTGGGCGCTGGCCTGACCGACGATGCCGGCTCCCAGGGTGACGACTGCAGCTACGCTCAGGGCGGAACGCAGGAAGTTCCTGCGGACGGAGGGAAGTTTCCGGGTCATGTTGGTTGTCTCCAATGTAAAAGCTGTCGTTTCTTGTTATGCCGGACCTGCGCACGGCATGCTGCTAGCATGCGCGTCGGTCGCTTCGGCTGGGCGACCATACCTCATGGGTATCCGGTGAATGCATTTTGTATTCCAAAATTGCTTTCTTGTATACGAGAATAACCTAACATGAAGTTGATTCAAGTCCACGTAGCTTGGCCCGCAGGTGAGGAAGATCGCACGATGAACAGTCCCGCAACCCCGCCGGTGGCGACGCGCCGCTCAGAGTATCTGCGCGAAACCATCGAGGAACGCATTGCCACCGGTGAGTATGGTCCGGGAATGCGTCTGGATGAAAGCGAGTTGGCCGAAGAGTTCGGCGTCTCCCGCACGCCGATCCGCGAGGCGCTGATCCAGCTCGATTCCGAGGGGCTGGTCGAGATGCGTCCGCGGCGCGGTGCGGTGGTGGTGGAGGTGTCGCCGCAGCGACTGTGCGAAATGTTCGAGGTCATGGCCGAGCTGGAAGCCATGTGCGCGCGCCTGGCCGCACGGCGCCTCACTGCCGAAGGCCGCGCCGAACTGGTGGCCGCGCACGAGGCGAGCCATGCCGCGCTCGACGGTGGCGACCCTAACGCCTACTTCTACCTCAACGAACGTTTTCATCACGCGATCTATGCGGCCAGTCACAACCAGTTCCTGATCGAGCAGGCGCGTCAGCTGCAGCGTCGTTTGCGGCCGTATCGCCGCATGCAGTTGCATGTGCGTGACCGCGTCAAGGCCTCGTTCGACGAACATGGCGGCATCACCGCGGCCATCGTGGCCGGCGAAGGCGAGCGCGCGGCGCAGTTGCTGCGTGATCACGTCACGGTGCAGGGCGAGCGCTTCAGCGATCTGCTGGTTTCGCTGAGCGAATTGCAGGAACGTGCACGCCGCACGCGCTGACAAAACGCCGGACCCTTGACCCTGCGCAAGGCGGCCGCGCGGGGAATCGTGCTAAATAGTGGCCTCTGCCCGCGATCCGGTGCGCCCTGCGCCGGGGCGGACGCCGCGCCGCCTCAATGACCTCCGCAGCATCCCCTGCCAGTTCCGCCGCATCGGACGAATCCTGCTACCACTGCGGCCTGCCGGTGCCGCCATCGACCGCACACTGGGTGCGCATTGATGCGGCCGAGCGGCGCATGTGCTGTGCCGGCTGCGAGGCCGTCGCGAGTGCCATCGTCGCCAGCGGCCTGACCGATTACTACCGCCACCGCGATGCCATGCCGGAGCCGGTGCGCGAGGCCATGCCGGCCGAACTGCAGGATCTCGGCCTGTTCGACCACCCCGACTTCCAGGCCGACTTCGTCAAGCCGGTGGGTGAGCACGAGCGCGAGGCTGCGCTGATACTTGAAGGCATCACCTGTGCGGCCTGCGTGTGGCTCAACGAGCGCCACGTCAAGACCGTGCCCGGCGTGTCGCTGGTCGAGGTGAATTACGCCACGCGGCGCGCACGCGTGCGTTGGGACACGCGTACGACGCAGCTCTCGGCCATCCTCGGTGCAATCCAGGCCATCGGCTATCGCGCCTATCCGTATGACGCCGAGCGGCTGGAGCAGGTCGCGCACCGCGAGCGCCGCTCGATGCTGTGGCGCGTCTTCGTGGCCGGCTTCGGCATGATGCAGGTGATGATGTACGCCTACCCGGCATGGATCGCCTCGGGCGACGACCTGTCGCGCGAGGCCGAGGTGCTGATGCGCTGGGCCAGTCTGGTGCTTACGCTGCCGGTGGTGTTCTATTCCGCTGCGCCGTTCTTCCGCCGCGCCTGGCGCGACATCCGCCTGCGCTCGCTGGGCATGGACGTGCCTGTTGCGCTTGGCGTGGGCAGCGCCTTCCTGGCCAGCGTGTGGGCCACCGTGGCGGGCGGGCCGCACGTGTACTTTGACTCGGTCACGATGTTCGTCTTTCTGCTGCTGTGCGGGCGTTATGTCGAGATGCTGGCACGCCAGAAGGCGGTGCGCGGTGTCGAGGAGCTGGGCAAGGTGCTGCCGTCCTTTGCCGAGCGGCTGGCCGAGGATGGCAGCGCCGAGCGCGTGCCGGTGTCGCAATTGGCCTCGGGCCAGCGCGTGCGGGTGCGTCCGGGCGAAGTCATTCCGGTAGATGGCTTGGTGCTGGAGGGGGCGAGTTCGGCCAACGAAGCACTACTCACCGGGGAGAGCTGTCCGGTGGCGAAGGCCGCGGGTGCTGAAGTCATCGGCGGCAGCATCAACATCGCCAGTCCGCTGGTGGTCGAGGTCGTGCGTGTGGGCGAGGCCACGCGGCTGGCGGCCATCCGACGCCTGATCGACCGCGCCGCACTGGAGCGCCCGGCGGTGGCAACACAAGCCGACCGTGTGGCGCGCTATTTCATCGCGGCCCTGCTGTGCGCATCGGCCCTGACCTGGGTGATCTGGCACTTCATCGATCCGGATCGCGCACTGTGGATTTTCGTATCGGTACTGGTCGTGGCGTGCCCGTGCGCATTGTCGCTGGCCACGCCGACGGCGCTGACGGTGGCAACCGACACGCTGGCGCGCATGGGTGTGCTGGTCACGCGCGGACACGCCATCGAGGCACTGGCCAAGGCCAACCGTTTCGTCTTCGACAAGACCGGCACGCTGACCCATGGCGACATGCGCGTTGAGGCCATCGACGTGTTCGGTGGAGACGAGGCTGCTGCGCGACGACTGGCGGCAGCGCTTGAGCAAGGCTCCGAACACGCGATTGCGGCCGCGCTGCGGCGCGCTGCCGGCGCTGCAGTCCTGCCACAGGTCGAGGACGCACGCGCGGTGACCGGGCAGGGCGTTGAAGGGCGTATTGAAGGTCGTCTGCTGCGCATCGGTCGGCCCGAGTTCGTGGCGGCGCTGTCGGGCTGCGCGCCGTTGCCGGCAGGCTCGGGTGCAGCGAGTGTCGTTGCACTCGGCTCGGCAGAGGGCCTGCTGGCGGTGTTCCGGCTGGCCGACACGCCGCGGGAAGAGGCGCCCGTGCTGATACGCCGCCTGACCGCCGAGGGCGTGCCGGTGGCGCTGGTCAGCGGCGATGGCGAAGCGGCCGTCAAGGCGGTTGCGGCGCATCTGGGCATTGTCGAGCTTCGCGCCGGCGCCACGCCCGAGCAGAAGCAGGCCTTCGTGACCGACTGGCAGGCACAGCCCGGCGCCTTGGTTGCGATGGTGGGCGATGGCGTGAATGACGCTCCGGTGCTGGCGCAGGCTCAGGTGTCGGTGGCGATGGGCGGCGGCACCGATCTGGCTCGCAACCAGGGCGACATGGTGTTGTTGTCGAACAACCTGGCCGGCCTGTCGGCGGCGATCACGCACTCCCGACGCACCATGCGCATCGTGCGCGAGAACCTGTGGTGGTCGTTTGCCTATAATTTCACTTCGGTCCCGCTGGCCATGGCGGGGTTCATCACACCGTGGATGGCGGGTCTCGGGATGGCCCTGAGTTCGCTGCTGGTTGTGCTGAATGCCTTGCGCCTGCAGCGCAAACCGCCCATTGGAGCCTGACATGGATTTCGGTCTTTACCTGTTGATTCCGCTCTCAGTCGTTCTCGTCTTCGTGATCGGCGTGGTATTCTTGCGGTCTTTGCGAAGTGGCCAGTTTGACGACCTTGAGGGGCCGGGTTTCCGGATCCTCGTCGATGATCCAGACCCCCCGCGAGAACAGGAAGAACTGGAAGCGCGCGCCAGACGAGAGGAAGAAGCCTCGAAATCCGGCAAGAACGAGCCCGGTTGATCCAGATCAAACCAGCCCCACGGGCACGATGACATACTGCCCTCGTGGTTTTCGGGTGGCGCCAGCAGCGCTACCGATGCCATGGATTGCAAGTCTCTCTGTTGGGGTTGGGGGTGCGCGCATGCGCACCCCGTTTTTTTGTCGTGATGTGCCCTCCGGGGCAAGAACGCAGGCCATGACCTACATTCAGAACCATTGATTTAACCAGTGCTTGATCGGGGTCAAATCCGTTCAGGCGCTTTGGCGTATGTTCGTGCCGGTGCGCATGGCGGCAAGCCGCTGGCAGTGAGATTCGGTAAACAAGAGGAGTAATCCAAGTGCAATCGCAGACGACTTACCACTACAAAGTCGTTCGCCAGTTCGCCCTGATGACGGTCATCTGGGGCATCGTCGGCATGTCTCTGGGGGTCTTCATTGCTGCCCAGCTGGCTTGGCCGGCGCTCAACCTGAGCGAACTCGGTGAATGGTTCCACTTTGGGCGTTTGCGCCCGCTGCACACCAACGCGGTGATCTTCGCGTTTGGTGGCTGCGCACTGTTTGCGACCTCGTACTACGTCGTCCAGCGAACCTGTCATACCCCGCTGTTCGCGCCGAGGCTGGCCGCGTTCACGTTCTGGGGCTGGCAGGCGGTCATCGTGCTGGCCGCCATCACGCTGCCGATGGGTTTTACGTCGAGCAAGGAATACGCCGAGCTGGAATGGCCGATCGACATCCTGATCGCCGTGGTGTGGATCTCTTACGCCATCGTGTTCTTCGGCACCATCGCCAAGCGCAAGGTCTCGCACATCTACGTCGCGAACTGGTTCTTCGGTGGCTTCATCCTGACCGTGGCGCTGCTGCACATTGTTAACAGCGCTGCGATTCCGGTGACGTTCTGGAAGTCGTACTCGGCCTACGCCGGCGCGCAGGATGCAATGGTTCAGTGGTGGTACGGCCACAACGCGGTCGGCTTCTTCCTGACCGCCGGCTTCCTCGGCATGATGTATTACTTCGTGCCGAAGCAGGCTGGTCGTCCGGTGTATTCCTACCGCCTGTCGGTGGTGCACTTCTGGGCGCTGATCTTCACCTACATGTGGGCGGGCCCGCACCACCTGCATTACACCGCGCTGCCCGACTGGACCCAGTCGCTGGGCATGGTGTTCTCGCTGATCCTGCTCGCGCCGAGCTGGGGCGGCATGATCAACGGCATCATGACCCTGTCGGGTGCCTGGCACAAACTGCGCACTGACCCGATCCTGAAGTTCCTGATCGTGTCGCTGTCGTTCTACGGCATGTCGACCTTTGAGGGGCCGATGATGGCCATCAAGACGGTCAATGCCCTGTCGCACTACACCGACTGGACCATCGGCCACGTTCACTCCGGCGCTCTGGGCTGGGTGGCCATGATCTCGATCGGCTCGGTGTACTACCTGATCCCGCGCATGTACGGCAAGACCGAGATGTACTCGGTGTCGCTGATCAACACGCACTTCTGGGTCGCGACCATCGGCATCGTGCTGTACATCGCCTCGATGTGGATCGCCGGTGTCACGCAGGGTCTGATGTGGCGTGCAGTCAACGCCGACGGCACGCTGACCTACTCGTTCATCGAGGGCGTGAAAGCCAGTTACCCGTTCTGGAATATTCGTCTGGTTGGCGGAATCCTGTTCCTGTCGGGCATGTTCATCATGCTCTACAACGTGATCAAGACCGTTTCGGGCCAGAAGACATACGAAGCGCCGGTGCTCGCCCCGGCTGCTGCGCACTGAGGAGTTTTGAGCGATGCGCAAATTCAAGCATGAGCTTATCGAACGCAGCGTCGGTCTGATGATCGTGCTGACGCTGCTGACGGTGAGCGTCGGCGGGCTGGTGGAAATCGTCCCGCTGTTCTTCCAGCACTCGCTGACCAAGCCGATCGACCGGTCAGGCAACCCGCTCGACATCAAGCCGTACGACGCGGTGCGTCTGGCTGGTCGCGACATCTATATCCGCGAGGGCTGCTCCAACTGCCACTCGCAGATGATCCGTCCGTTCCGCGCTGAAACCGAGCGTTATGGCCACTACTCGGTGGCGGGTGAGTACATCTACGATCGCCCGTTCCTGTGGGGCTCCAAGCGTACCGGCCCCGATCTGGCTCGCGTCGGTGGCCGCTATTCCGACGAATGGCATCGCGTGCACCTGACCAACCCGCGCGCCGTCGTGCCGGAATCGAACATGCCGGCCTTCCCGTGGCTGGAACGCCCGGCGGACGCCAGCAGCATCGACAAGAAGATGATCGCGCTGCGTACCTTGGGTCATCCGTATACCGACGAGGAAATCGCCGGTGCCAAGGCCGCGCTGGAAGGCAAGACCGAGATGCAGGTGCTGATTGCCTACCTGCAGGGTCTGGGCACCGCGCTATCCAACTTCAAGTGATCCGGGGGTAAGCATGGACGTCAATATCTTGAGGATCATAGTGACCGTGGTCGGTTTCCTGTGTTTCCTGGGAATCTGTTTCTGGGCTTACAGCCGACATGCTCGCAAGGGCTTTGACGAGGCGGCCATGCTTCCCTTTACCGAAGACGAAGACATGCCCGCCGAGCGTGACGACGGGCATATGACGCAAGGAAAAAAACATGGCTGACTTCGTGAGCGGCTTCTGGAATCTGTGGGTCATGGTGTTGGTGACCCTCAGTCTGCTGTTCTGTCTGTTCGTGCTGATGTCGAACAACAAGAAACCCAAGCCCGGTCCGGTGGAGCTGCACGGTCACGTGTGGGACGAGGACATCGCCGAGTACAACAACCCGCTGCCGCGCTGGTGGCTGTACCTGTTCTGGATCACGCTGATCTTTGCGGTGGTGTATCTGGCGCTGTACCCGGGTTTTGGCAACGTGAAGGGGTATCTGGGCTGGACGTCCATCGGCGAGTACGAAACTGAAGTGGCGCTTGCTGACGACCGTTACGGTCCGATCTACGCCAAGTACCGCGAGATGGACGTTGCTGCGGTGGCCGCTGATCCGGAAGCCCAGGCCATGGGTGGCCGTCTGTTCCAGACGTATTGCGCCCAGTGCCACGGTACGGATGCCGGCGGTTCGAGTGGTTTCCCGCGCCTGAGCGACAAGGTGTGGCTGTATGGCGGTGAGCCCGAGAACATCAAGGCCACCATCACCAACGGCCGTCTGGGTGTGATGCCGGCACTGGGTGCCGCGATCGGTCCGGAAAGCACGCGTGACGTGGCGCACTACGTTCGCTCGCTCAACGGTCTGGCACATGATTCGTTGCGCGCCCAACGTGGCGTGGACGTGTTTGCGGCCAACTGCGCGGCGTGCCACGGTGCGGAAGCCAAGGGCAACCCGGCGCTGGGTGCCCCCAACCTGACAGACAACACCTGGCTGTGGGGATCGAGCGAAGCGATGATCGCCTACACCATCAACAACGGCCGTCAGAACCGCATGCCGGGTTTCGGCGACTTCCTTGGCGAAGACAAGGTGCATCTGCTGGCCAGTTACGTCTGGGGCTTGTCGAACAAGCCTGAGCAGTAAGGCTGTCTCGTCCGCCCGGCTTCGGCCGGGCGGATTTCTGCAACATCCGGAACGGAAGACCATGGCGAAAGGCGGCAAGGCGCAACAGGAAGAAGGCGACTCACTGTACGCATCACGCAAGAAGATCCACATGCGTTCGGTCAAAGGTAACTTTGCCAACTGGCGCTGGTTCTTCGTCTGGTTTACGCAGATTCTCTACTACGGCTTGCCTTGGCTCGAATGGAACGAGCGGCAGGCCGTTTTGTTTAATCTGGCCGAACGCAAGTTCTACATCTTCAACTGGGTGTTCTGGCCCCAGGACGTCATCTATCTGGCCGTCCTGCTGATCATTTCCGCTTTCGGCCTGTTCTTCTTCACTGCGATTGCCGGGCGTCTGTGGTGCGGCTATACCTGTCCGCAGACGGTGTACACCGAGATCTTCATGTGGATCGAGGAGAAGATCGAAGGCGATCACGTGGCCCGCCGCAAATTGCAAGAGGCGCCGATGAGCGCCCGCAAGGCCATGCTGCGCACCGCAAAGTATTCGGTGTGGGCAATCGTTGCGCTATGGACCGGTTTCACCTTCGTGGCCTACTTCACCCCGCTGGACGGGCTGATCGAGTCGTTCGCCGCATTCGATGTGGGCGGCTGGGTGTTGTTCTGGACCCTGTTCTACGCCGCTTTCACGTACATCTTCGCCGGCGTGCTGCGCGAACAGGTGTGCTTCTACATGTGCCCTTACGCGCGCTTTCAGGGCGTGATGTTTGATTCGGATACGCTGGTTGTCACCTACGACAGCGAACGTGGCGATCCGCGCGGCTCGCGCAAGAAGGGCGTTGATCCGAAGAGCATCGGCAAGGGCGATTGCGTCGACTGCAACATCTGTGTGCAGGTCTGTCCCACCGGCATCGACATTCGCGAAGGCCTGCAGTACGAGTGCATCGGTTGCGGCGCCTGCATCGACGGTTGCAACGACGTCATGGACCGAATGGGCTACGAGCGCGGCCTGATCCGCTATTCGACCGAGAATGCAGTCAAGCAGCACTGGACGCGCAAGGACATCATTGCCCACATCCTGCGTCCGCGCATCCTGATCTATGCGGCCTTGCTGACGGCGATCTGCGCGGCGACCCTGGCGGCACTGGTGCTGCGACCGGACCTGCGCGTGGACATCATCCGTGACCGCGCGGCGCTTGCACGCGAGGTCGAGGGCGGCATGATCGAGAACGTCTACCGCTTGCAGATCATGAACATGACCGAACTTCCTCGCGAAGTTTTCGTCGACGTAAGCGGTATCGAAGGCGCTCAACTCGTCGGTTCCACGCTGGCGCTGCTGCCGTCGGCCGGAATGGAATCGGTGTCGGTGAACGTTCGCGTCCCGTACGACGCGCTCGAGCCGGGCGTGCACGAAATTGTTTTTGAAGTGACCGCGGAAGACCTGAAGGTGCGTGAGCAGACCACCTTCATCATGCCGCAATGACCAGGACGAGCAGATGAATACCCGCAGCGACCCTTCCTACGATCCGACCCCCTGGTACAAGCAGCGCTGGCCCTGGCTGCTGATGGTGATGCCGGCGATCTCGATCATGCTCGGCAGCATGCTGCTGTATTTCGCCATCACGACCAATGACGGTCTGGTGGTGGATGACTACTACCGCCAGGGGCGTGCGATCGACCAGACCATTGCGCGTTCGGTGGTTGCTGCCGAGCAGGGGTTGGCCGCGGATGTCGGCCTCCGCGCGGAGGATATCCGTATCGAACTGGATGCCAATGATGGCGTTGAGTTGCCGTCGGAGCTGATCGTCACCATCATCCATCCCACGCGCGCGGGCTTCGATCAGGTATTGCGTCTGGCGCGTGTCGATGGCGCGTATGCGGGCCCGATTGCGCCGATGTCGCTGGGACGCTGGCATGTCCAGATCGAGGATACGGAGCGGGTGTGGCGCCTGCACGGCGATGTGCGCATTCCCGATGAAACGCGGGTGCGCATCCTGCCGTACCACGTTTGATTCTTCACCGCTTCAGGCACATACTGAATCCCGAAGTGGCGGAGTTTGCGCATGCCGGCCTCAAGAGCGGGCAGCGCGGGCGTAGGAGTCCGGTCGTGCGAGGAGGAATCGCAAATGATCAGATGGATCCTGGTTCTGTGGCCTTCGTTTGTGGTCGCCGGTGTTGCGGTGAGCCTGTTCTTCACGCTGGTCAATCCGCGTGAGTTGTATCTGTTCGGGGAGGTCGTCGAGTTCTCTCCGATCGCCACCTACTCAATCGGCTTTTTTGCCTTCTGGGCCTTGTGTGCGGCTTCCAGCTTGCTGACGCTGTATCTGGTCGGAAAGCCGGCAAGCGCCGAACGGGCAAAGCCGACGCATAGAGCGCGTTCCTCCGGTAAGCCGAAGTCGCGCAAGATGGAGCCCGCATTGCACGGGCATCACCACGCGCACGGATGACAAAACGGCCCTTTTCGGGCCGTTTTTCATGCTTCAGCGGTAGATCAATACCGGGATCTTGCTGTGCGAGAGCACCTTCTGCGTTTCGCTGCCCAGCAGCAGTCCGGCCAGGCCTCGCCGTCCGTGCGAGGCCATGAAGATCAGGTCGCAACTGTGTCGCTCGGCGGCTTCAATGATGCCTTCATAAGGCACTTCGCACACCACCGAATCGGTGTCTGCTGAGACCCCGGCAGCCTTCGCCGCAGCCTCGGCGCGCGCCAGAATGGTTTTGGCCTCCGAGGCTGCCGACTGAGCGAACTGCTCGGGCGTGGTCGGATCAATCAGCGCACCCTCGCCGTAGATCGGCATCGGGAAATCGGGCTGCGCGTAATAGAAGGTGGTGCGGGCGCTGATCTCTGCGGCGAAACGGACAGCCTTTTCGACTGTTGCCTGCGAGAGTTCGGATCCGTCTGTCGGGACAAGAATGTGTTGGAACATGGCGCAACTCCGAGACCGAATTGGAATGACACCATTATAGCCACCGTCCGCAAGCCCTTGCGGAAGGCAATGTCCCCGCAGGTTTGATGCAGATCGAGTTTCGCTGTGCAGCCGGGGAGGCAATCGGTCGTGCGCCGTAGTGGCAGGTATTCGGGCGGGCGGAATGCGTCGCTAGAGAGCCTGCGGACGCGGATGTCTGATTTGAGCGCGCTCCCATTAATGTCCGATGGACACGGTGAGAGAACCGCCGCGCGAGCGTTGGACGATGCGCGGTCGGGTGGACAGTGCGGGTGGCCGAAGCCGGAGTGGTCGAATCGCTGCAGTGAGGCGAGAGCCTCAGCGGTTGCCGGATTGCTGAACCAAGCGGCGCAGACCGGCCAGATCGATGATACGGATGTGCTTCTGTTGAACCGTGATCAAGCCTTCATCCTGGAAGCGTGAGAAGGCACGCGATACGGTTTCGAGCTTGAGTCCGAGGTAGGAGCCGATTTCGTCACGCGTCATGCGCAGATTGAACTCGGCGGGCGAAAAGCCGCGCGCATTGAAGCGTTGCGACAGATTCATCAGGAAAGCGGCCAGCCGCTCTTCGGCCCGCATGGAGCCGAGCAGCATCATCACGCCGTGATCGCGCACGATCTCGCGGCTCATGACCTTGTGAAACTGGTGCTGCAGGCCTTCGACTTCGCGCGAGAGCCCTTCGAGCTGGCTGTACGGAAGTACGCAGACCTCGCTGTCTTCCAGCGCGACGGCGTTGCAACTGTGGGTTTCGGTGCTGATGCCGTCGAGTCCGAGCATTTCGCCGGTCATCTGAAAGCCGGTGACCTGTTCACGCCCGTCTTCAAGCAGCACGTCCGTCTTGAACCAGCCGACGCGGATGGCGTAGATGGCGTCGAAGGCGTCGCCTGCCCGATAGAGGTTCTGTCCCTTGCGGATCTTGCGTCGATCGCCGACAAGCTTGTCGAGCCGCTCGATTTCCTCGGCGGACATTCCCACCGGAAGACACAGCTCGTGGAGATTGCACTGCGAGCAGGCCGCACGTATCGCGGGGGCGCTAATCTGAACCGTCGCTTTCGTCACTGCCAGGGGCCGCTCCGTAGGGCATGAGGCGTCGTTCACGCCTGCGTTTGATACACGTCAAAGCAGCCCGAACCGGAATCCGGGATCGTTGGGTCCATGCAGGAAAAAGCACTCATGGACATCCACAAACCGGTGGTCTTCGATCCCGAACTGATTCGTCGTTTTGACGTCAGCGGGCCGCGCTACACATCCTACCCTACGGCCGATCGCTTTGTAGAGGCGTTCGACGCGCAGGCGCTCGAGCAGTGGCTGCATAAGCGCAGCGTCGGCGGGGTGGTGCGTCCGCTGTCGCTGTATTTCCACATCCCGTTCTGCAACACCATCTGCTACTACTGTGGTTGCAACAAGATCATCACCAAGGACCACGGCCGTTCGGCCAGGTACCTGAAGTATCTGGCCAAGGAGATCGCGCTGCAGGCGGCGCACATCGAGGGCTGCCGCGAAGTCACGCAGCTGCACCTGGGTGGCGGTACGCCGACCTTCCTGTCGCACGACGAAATGCGCGCCCTGATGGCTTCGGTGCGCGAGCACTTCACGCTCAAGCCAGGCGGCGAGTACTCGATCGAGGTCGACCCGCGCAAGGTCGATTTCGCAACCGTCGCGCTGCTCGCCGAGCTTGGCTTCAACCGCATGAGTCTGGGCGTGCAGGACTTCGACCCCGAGGTGCAGAAGGCGGTCAACCGCCTCCAGAGCTTCGAGGAAACCAAACTGGTGCTCGACGCGGCGCGCGCCACCGGCTTTCGCTCGGTCAGCATCGACCTCATCTACGGTCTGCCCGGGCAGACCGTGACCCGCTTCAACCGCACGCTGCAGCAGGTCATCGAACTCGCGCCGGATCGCATCTCGCTCTACAGCTACGCTCACCTGCCGGCCATCTTCAAGCCGCAGCGACGTATCGACGAAGCCCTGCTCCCGAGTCCCGACGGCAAGCTGCAGATTCTCCAACTGGCCATCCGTCGGCTTACCGAGGCGGGCTACGTATTCATCGGCATGGATCACTTCGCGCGGCCTGACGACGAACTCGCCGTGGCGCAACGTCAAGGGCGCCTGCACCGCAACTTTCAGGGCTACTCGACGCAGTCCGAGTGCGATCTGCTGGCCTTCGGTGTGTCGGCCATCGCCAGCATCGGACCGATCTATGCGCAGAACCACAAGGTCATCGACGACTATTACGACGCGCTCGACCGCGACGAACTGCCGGTCATGCGCGGTATCCAGCTGTCGGCGGACGATGTCCTGCGCAGGTCGATCATCCAGGCACTGATGTGTCACTTCGAACTGTCGATCGAGTCCATCGAAATCGCGCACCTGATCAGCTTCGACGACTACTTCGCCGATGAGCTGTCCGATCTGCGTGAAATGGAGGTCGCCGGTCTGCTGGCGATCAGTGACGGCTGGATCACCGTCCAGCCTGCCGGGCGCATGCTGGTGCGGGTCATAGCCATGGTGTTCGACCGCTATCTGCGCGCCGACCGCGAACGCAAGCGCTACTCTCGCGTGATCTGAGCCGAGGTCCGGAACGACGCAGACGGGTATACTTGCGCCTCGCGTCGTTGCTTTCCCCTTCTTAATGCCCGAAACCGGTTATATCGCGGTCTTTCTCGTCGGCCTGCTTGGCGGCACGCATTGTGTCGCCATGTGCGGCGGCATTGTCGGTGCGCTGTCGGTGCAGATGCCCGGCAAAACCGCGCGTCAGTGGCCCATCCACCTTGCCTATAACCTCGGTCGCATCGCCACCTACACCGCGTTGGGCGGCTTTGCCGGCGCCGTTGGCAGCGCCGGCATGCTGTTTGGCGATGTGCTGCCGGTGCAGCTCACCTTGTACGTGGCCGCCAACATCATGCTGATCCTGCTCGGGCTGTACCTGACGGGGATCACCCAGTTGCTTGCCCCGGTCGAGCGGGCCGGCGGCGTGATCTGGCGGCGCGTCCAGCCGTTCACGACGCGTTTTCTGCCGGCGCGTACCGTCGGGCGAGCGCTGCCGCTCGGTCTGCTATGGGGTTTTCTGCCCTGTGGCCTGGTCTACAGCGTGCTGACCACGTCGCTGGTCACCGGCTCGGCTGGCCGCGGTGCCGGCCTGATGTTGGCTTTCGGCCTCGGTACATTGCCCAATCTGATGCTCGCGGGCATGTTGTTCAAGCGTTTTCGGGATCTCACTCGTGATCGTCGTGTGCGTGTCGTCGCCGGTCTGCTGGTGCTCGGTTTCGGCGTATTCGGGCTCTACCATGCGCCGCATCTTGGCGGGCAGCTGTGGAGCGGCGTGATATGCTGACGCCGCATTTTGTTGCGGTGCAATGTGAAGTCAACGCAGGAGGCAGGCATGAGTGAAGTGACGATTCGCGTAGACGGCATGAGCTGCGGTGGCTGTGTGCGCAATGTGACCGGTGTGCTGAAGGCCTTGCCGGGCGTCTACGACGCAGAAGTGTGTCTGGAAGAGGCTGAGGCGCGCGTGGAGTTTGACCCGGCCCAGGTCACCGTCGAGGCCTTGCGCCAGGCGATCACCGACGCAGGATTCGACGCTGCGCCCTGAGTTGATCAGGGGGTGTCGACTCTGAACGGCGAGCGCTCGGATAACTCATCCAGATAGAAACCAATCCCCTCGGTTTCGCGCGCCAGAAAGCGGTCCACCGCGTCGGCGAAGCGTTCATCGCGCAGCCAGTGCGCGGAACGTGTGATGACCGGCTCCAGCCCCCGTGACAGCTTGTGCTCGCCTTGAGCGCCGCCTTCAAAGCGCGCAATGCCGTGTTCGACGCAGTATTCGATGGCGCGGTAATAGCACAGCTCGAAGTGCACAAAGGGCAGGGCCTCGGCGGCGCCCCAATAGCGACCGTAGAGCGCGTGCTTATCCTTGAGAAAAAATGCCCCTGCCACCGGCGAGCCGTCGCGCTTGGCGAGCAGCAGACGCACGTTGTCCGGCATGCGCTCTGCCAGCAGTGCGAAGAAGTCCGACGTCAGATACGGCGTCGAGCGATGCATCGCGTAGGTCGTCGCGTAGCAGCGATGAAAGAACTGCCAGTCCGCTGTGCTCGCCGTGTGGCCATCGAGCCACACATGCTCCAAGCCGTGCTCCGCGGCTCGCCGTCGTTCCTGGCGAATTTTCTTGCGCTTGGCGTGATTGAGGCCGGCGAGGAAATCCTCGAAACCTCCGTAGCCGCGGTTGTGCCAGTGAAACTGCACGCCGCTGCGCAGCATGAAGCCGGCGTCTGCCAGTGCGCTCGCCTCGGTTTCCGACGGTAGCAGCACGTGCATCGAGGACATGCCGGATTCTGCCGCGATCATTTGTGCAGCTCGCGCGAGTGGGGCGAGGTAGCTCGCGTCACGGACGAGCAGGCGTGGGCCGGGCACCGGTGTGAAGGGTACGGCCGAGAGCCACTTCGGGTAGTAGGCCAGACCGTGGCGCTGGTAGGCATCGGCCCAGGCCCAGTCGAATACATATTCGCCGTATGAATGCAGTTTTTCGTACAGCGGCATTGCTGCAACCAGCGTGGCGCCGTCGTGTAGCAGCAGATGGCGTGGGTGCCATCCGGTGCCTTCTCCGACTGAACCACTATCCTCCAGCGCAGACAGCATGGCGTGTGACACGCAGCAGGCGCCGTCGCCTAGTTCGTCCCACGCGGTAGCGTCAATTTCGGCGATGTTGGGGATGATGCGTGCAGTCAGCGAAGCGCTCATGTCCATCCGGTTGGTGAAGGCCTCGTTCCCGGCCATCCTGCGGGTTGCCGTGCGCGAGGTGGCGGGGCGCTCCGGTGATAAAAAAGCCCGCCGTAGGGCGGGCCGGGGGAATCAGTGCTGCGGGCGTGTCAGACGGTCTTGCACTCGTTTGCCAGCGGCTTGTTGGTGCGTCCGTCGAGCAGAACACCCTTCCACGGCAGATCGATCCAGACCAGACCGTTGCGACGATCCTCATAGCGGGGCAGGCCCGACTCCGACGGGTCACGTGCCAGATTGTAGCGCTTCCCTTGCCAGCTGATCTGCATCGATCCCTGCTCGCGCCCGCCGCGTTGCACGTCGACGCTCTGTCCGAATTCACATTGGTAACTTCCGCTGCCCAATTCGAAGTCGAGCTGTTGCTTCGATGAATCGGGTTTTGCGGCAAATGCCGGGGCCGAACCTACGATAAAGAGTGCAGTACAGATGAAGGCGGGAATGAGGGGGGTGCGGTGCATCACGTTTGCTCCAATAGCCGTTTTTCGATTCTAGGGCTGTCGTCGAAGCGGACGCGGTCGGGAAAGTGTAAGCGAACACTTTTGCAACACTGCCTGCTCCGGAAGGCCGTGCTCGCAGTGTAGCCGGCCTGGGCGGATGGTGCATTCTGCGGCATGGGGGAAGCCGGTATAGTTACACTCATGACGAAATCGCTAGCCCTTGCTGTCGCCCAATTCAACCTGATGGTAGGCGACGTTTCCGCCAACGCGGAACGCATTCTCGACGCCCTCGCCGAGGCTCGCGCCGGCGGTGCCCGCCTGTTGCTCACGCCCGAACTGGCCCTGTCCGGCTATCCGCCCGAAGACCTCTTGCTGCGCCCGGATTTCTACCGTGCGTGCGAGCGTGAGGTCGCGCGTATCGCGGCGGCCACTGCCGACGTGGTGCTGGTGCTGGGGCACCCGCACATGCAGGACGGGCGCTGTTACAACGCTGCTTCGGTGATCCGCGACGGGCGGGTGGAGGCCACCTACCTCAAGCAGTTGCTGCCGAATTATTCGGTCTTCGACGAGGCGCGCTATTTCTCGCCAGGCTCTCAGGCTTGCGTGTTCGAGCTCGATGGCGTGCGCATCGGCTTGGCTATCTGCGAGGACCTGTGGGAGCCCGGGCCGATGAAGGCGGCACGTGAGGCCGGCGCCGAACTGTTGCTGGGGCTGAACGCCTCGCCCTTCCATCTCGACAAGCGCGCGCTGCGGCTTGAAACCTTGCGGGCGCGCATCGCCGAGACGGGGCTGCCGGTGCTGTATTGCAATACGGTGGGGGGGCAGGACGAACTGGTGTTCGACGGCGCCTCCTTTGCACTCGACGCCGATGGCACTCTGGCCTGGCGCGGGGCCTCGTTCGAGGAGGCCCTGAGCGTGCTGCGTTTCGACGGCGCGCGCTGGTCGCACGATCTGCCGGCTGCGCCGGAGCCCTCGCCCGAAGAGGAAGTCTATGCCGCGCTGGTCACCGGTGTACGCGACTACGTCGGCAAGAACGGCTTTCCGGGCGCGATCATCGGCCTGTCGGGCGGCATTGATTCGGCGCTGACGCTGGCCGTGGCGGTCGATGCACTGGGCGCCGACAAGGTGCGCGCGGTGATGTTGCCGTCGCCCTATACCGCGCAGATGAGCCTGGACGATTCGCGCGAGATGGTGCGGAGGCTGGGCGTGCGCTACGACGAGATCGCCATCGAGCCGGCCATGCGCGTCTATCACGACATGTTGGCCGAGCAGTTTCGCGGGATGGCCGAAGACGCCACCGAAGAGAATCTGCAGAGTCGCATCCGCGGCAATGTGCTTATGGCGTTGTCGAACAAGACTGGCTCCATCGTGTTGACCACGGGTAACAAAAGCGAGATGGCCACCGGCTACGCAACCCTGTATGGCGACATGGCCGGCGGCTTTGCGGTGCTCAAGGATCTGTACAAGTGCTTCGTGTACCGGCTTTCGCGCTGGCGCAACACGCGCGGCGAGGTGATTCCCGAGAACATCATCGTGCGTCCGCCTTCGGCCGAGCTGAAGCCCGATCAGGTGGATCAGGATTCGTTGCCGCCGTATGAAGTGCTCGATGCCGTGATCGAGGCCTACATGGAACGCGACGAGTCGCCGCGCGAGCTGATCGCGCGTGGCTTTGCCGAGGCCGACGTGCGGCGCGTGGTCGACCTGCTCAAGCGCAATGAATACAAGCGCCGTCAGGCGCCGGTCGGCATCCGCATCACACGCCGCGGATTCGGCAGGGATTGGCGTTATCCGATAACATCGCGCTACCGCGACGAGTACTGAAACAGCGTCGCTACAAGACGACCCATCGAGGAGACAGGAATGAAGAAGATCGAAGCCATCGTCAAACCGTTCAAGCTCGACGAAGTTCGCGAGGCGTTGGCCGAAATCGGCGTGAACGGGCTCACGGTGACAGAGGTCAAGGGCTTTGGCCGTCAGAAGGGCCACACCGAGCTGTATCGCGGTGCCGAGTACGTGGTCGATTTCCTGCCCAAGATCAAGGTCGAAGTCGTGCTGGCCGACGGCCAGGTCGAGGCCACCATCGAGGCCATCGTCAAGGCGGCGCGTACCGGCAAGATCGGTGACGGCAAGATCTTCGTGACGCCGGTCGAGCAGGTGGTGCGCATCCGCACCGGCGAGACCGACGAGGACGCGCTCTAAGCGCCACCCGAACTGCATCGAGTCAGGGCCGCCCGCGAGGCGGCCTTTTTCATGTGTTGCCGCGTGTCGGTGCGTTGCCGCGCAGCAGCACCAGTAGCGCGCCTGATCCGCCCTGGGTCGGGCCAGCCTGACAAAAGGCAAGGATTTCCTCGCGCTGCGCCAGCCAGCCGCGTGACAGTTGCTTGAGGATCGATACGCCGCCTGGCGAGCCCAGGCCCTTGCCGTGAATGACGCGCACGCAGCGCGCGCCGCGCTGCAGGCTGGCGGCCAGAAAGCGTGACAGCGCCAGACGCGCGTCTTCCCGCGTCAAGCCGTGCAGGTCGAGCTCGCCCTGCAGCGTCCAACGCCCGCGCCGCAGATCGAGCAGGGCGCGGCGCGGCATGCCGGGTCGCAGGAACACCGCCTCGTCGCCCATTTCCAGTCGATCTTCGAGTGAGATAGGGGCTTCCATGGTTTCGCGCAGCGCCGAGGCCTCGTCCTCGCTGCGCTTGATCGGCAGGGGCAGCGGCGGCAGGCGTTCGGCCTCGATGCGGTTCTTGTCGGGAACCGGTGCTGCGCCGCGCACTGCGTGGCGAAAGAGCTCCGCCGCATCCATGCTCTCGGGGTTGGCCGGCAGCAGTGGCGGCACATTCTCAACGTCAGGCTTGGCGAGCGGATCGATCGGGCGTTGCCGTTCGCTGCGCGCAGCCAAGGCGCGCGCGCCGGAAAGCTCGACACGGTTGCTGTTGTCGAGTGGCACCACGTCCTGCATCGAAGCCTGGAAGAGCTCGCGAGCGCCTAGGGGTTGCGCTCGGTCGGGCGCATGAGGCGCTGCGTCCGGTTCCGGGTCGGCCGCGCGTGGGCGAGGCACCGGCGCCGGACGCGGTTGGGCGATCTCGGCGCGTCCGCCATCGTCGATCGGCGCAATGCCGCGCATTTCGCGTCGGAACAGTTCCGGGTCGTCGGCTTCTTGCTGCGGTTCACCGGCGGAAGGCGGTTTCCTTGCCGGCGCCTTCTCGGGCGTTCTGGTCAGAATGCGCGCGCGCAGGGACTTCAGCTTGTCGAGGCCGGAGTCCTTGCGTCGCGTCATTGCACCGTGCTTCGCTCAGGCCAGCGAATCGAGATAGCGCTCGGCGTCGAGCGCGGCCTGGCAGCCGGAGGCGGCCGAGGTAACCGCCTGGCGGTAGATATGATCCTGCACGTCGCCGGCGGCGAACACACCGGCAACGCTGGTGGCGGTGGCGTTGCCCTCGCGCCCGCCCTTGGTGACGATGTAGCCGCCTTCCATGTCGAGCTGGCCTTCGAAGATGTCGGTGTTCGGCTTGTGGCCGATGGCGATGAACACGCCGTGCACCGCGATTTCGCGCTTGCTGCCGTCGACAGCGCTCTCAAGTCGCATGCCGGTCACGCCGTTAGCGTCACCGAGGATCTCGTCCAGCGTCGAGTCGAGCGCGAGTTCGATCTTGCCGGCGGCGACCTTCTCCATCAGCTTGTCGATCATGATCTTCTCGGCGCGGAAGGTCTGGCGGCGATGCACCAGCGTGACCTTGGAGGCGATGTTGGCCAGATACAGCGCTTCCTCGACGGCGGTGTTGCCGCCGCCGACTACGGCGACTTCCTGGTTGCGGTAGAAGAAGCCGTCGCAGGTGGCGCAGGCCGATACGCCGCGGCCGGCAAACTTCTCTTCGGACGGCAGGCCAAGGTACTTGGCGGTGGCGCCGGTGGAGATGATCAGCGCGTCGCAGGTGTATTCGCCGGAATCGCCGACCAGACGGAAGGGGCGCTCGCCGAGCTTCACGGTGTGGATGTGGTCGAAGATCATCTCGGTGTTGAAGCGCTCGGCGTGACGCTGGAAGCGTGCCATCAGGTCCGGCCCGAGCACGCCGTCGGCGTCTGCGGGCCAGTTGTCGACGTCGGTGGTGGTCATCAGTTGGCCGCCTTGGGCAAGGCCGGTGACCAGCACCGGCGCGAGGTTGGCGCGTGCGGCATAGACTGCGGCGGTGTAACCGGCGGGGCCTGAGCCGAGGATGAGAAGTCGGGCGTGTCGGGTGCTCATGCGAAATCCTGCAAAACGGGGTTGGCTGAAGCGAGGGGCGATTATAGCCGAGGGGTCGGAGACATCCGCCGATCGCGTCGATAGTCAGGGCTCATGGCACGCCGGCTATTGTGTTGCAGGGATTGTCGTGAAATAGTTCCAGCACAAATACAGAAGCTTTCGGCCGGCAGGGCGGTGTGGCGCCGGTCAGGTGGCATTGCGGTGGAGGGGTTCATGCTTTCAGCAGTATCGACTGTGGCGCTCAAGACCTTTGCGCTGTTCCAGGGGTTGCCGGACGAGGTTCTCGGCAAAGTGGCCGCCGTATCCGGCATGCGACGCTATCCGCGAGGCCATCACGTGCTGGATGCCGGCGACGAGGGCGATCACGTGTATTTCGTGCTGACGGGCTCGGCCAAGGTGGTCGTGTCCGGTGAGGGCGGGCGCGACGCCATTCTCGGCCTGCTGGCGCGCGGCGCGGTCTTTGGTGAGATGGCCATGTTCGGAAGCTGTCCGCGCTCGGCCTCGGTCGTCACGGCCGAGCCCTCCGATCTGGTGCAGATTCCGGTCACCGACTTCCGCCGCCTGATGCAGGAGAACTTCGAGCTGGCCTGGCGTGTGATGTGCCTGCTGGCCGATCGCCTGCGTGAGGCGGATCGCAAGATCGAAAGCCTGGCGCTGCGCGACGTGCATGCGCGCGTGGAAGAGTTGCTGCGTGAAATGGCCGAGCCTTGCGATGGCGGCAGCTTTGTCGCCACCCGCATCACCAAGCAGGACATCGCCCGCATGGTGGGGGCGTCACGCGAGATGGTGAGCCGTGTGATGCGCGACCTGTCGCGCGGCGGCATTGTCGAAGAGCGCCCGGACGGCATCCTGTTGAAGGATCGCCGGGACGCCGACTGAAGCTTCGGCAGCACGCCCGAGGGCGAGGCTGCCGAACGCCCCGGGGTCGATCAGAAGTTCAGCTTGACCGGCGAATCCTGGTACATCTTCTCGCTGGCGATAATCTCGGCCTTGGCATCGTCTGCACCACCCCAGCCTTCGACACGCACCCACTTGCCGTCTTCCAGATCCTTGTAGTGCTCAAAGAAGTGGGCGATCTGGTTGAGCAGGTCCGGCGACACGTCAGCGATATCGCGGATGTTGCGGTAGCTGCGGCACAGCTTGTCGATGGGCACGGCCAGCACCTTGGCGTCGTCGCCCGATTCGTCGGTCATCTTCAGCACGCCCACCGGACGGCACTTGATCACCGAGCCGGAAATCAGCGGCACCGGCGTCACCACCAGCACGTCCACCGGGTCACCGTCGTTCGACAGGGTGTGCGGCACGTAGCCGTAGTTGCACGGGTAGTGCATGGCCGTGCTCATGAAACGGTCCACAAACATCGCACCGGTTTCCTTGTCGACTTCGTACTTCACCGGGTCGGCGTGCGACGGAATCTCGATGATGACGTTGATTTCGTTCGGGACATCGGAACCGGAGTTGACGCGATCGAGATTCATTGCAAGTGCCTCTTCTGGGTGCGAAAAATGAAAAGACCGGCATTATAGCCGGCCTCGGGTTTTCAAGGGTGCGCTGCAACAATTGCTTTGCGGCGCGGTTGTTCTCTGCGACTGCAGCGGGCAAGAAACTCCTCCCCCTTCAAGGGGAGGCTGGGAGGGGGATGGGTTTTTTTGGTGTGCTCCCCTTCAACCCATCCCCACTCCGGCCCTCCCCTTGAAGGGGAGGGAGCATGGGTGTTTACAGTAGCGGCACGATCAGCAAGGCGACGATGTTGATGATCTTGATCAGCGGGTTGATCGCCGGGCCCGCCGTGTCCTTGTAGGGATCGCCCACCGTATCGCCGGTTACGGCAGCCTTGTGGGCCTCCGAGCCCTTGCCGCCGTGGTGGCCGTCTTCGATATATTTTTTTGCATTGTCCCAAGCGCCCCCGCCGGCCGTCATCGACAGCGCAACGAAGATACCGGTGACGATGGTGCCAAGCAGCACGCCGCCCAGCGCTTGCGGCCCGAGGATCAAGCCGACCGCCACCGGCACGAGCACGGGTAGCAGCGACGGCACGATCATCTCCTTGATGGCGGACTTGGTCAGCATGTCCACCGCGCGTGAGTAGTCGGGTTTTTGCGTCCCATCCATGATGCCCGGCATGTCCTTGAACTGCCGTCGCACCTCGATGACGATGCCGCCCGCAGCGCGCCCGACAGCCTCCATGGCCATCGCGCCGAACAGGTAGGGAATCATGCCGCCGATGAACAGGCCGATGATCACCATGTGGTTCGACAGGTCGAAGGTCATCGATTTGCCGGCAGCCTCCAGGCCGTGCGTGTAGTCGGCAAACAGCACCAGCGCGGCGAGGCCGGCCGAACCGATGGCATAGCCCTTGGTCACGGCCTTGGTGGTGTTGCCGACGGCGTCGAGCGGGTCGGTGATGTTGCGGATCGACTCGTCCAGGCCGGCCATTTCGGCAATGCCGCCAGCGTTGTCGGTGATCGGGCCGTAGGCGTCGAGTGCCACGATGATGCCGGTCATCGACAGCATGGACGTCGCGGCAATGGCGATGCCGTACAGCCCGCCCAGCTCATATGCGCCCCAGATCGACGCGCACACCGCCAGCACGGGCGCGGCGGTGGCCTTCATCGATACGCCCAGGCCGGCGATCACGTTGGTGCCGTGGCCGGTGGTCGAGGCTTCGGCGATGTGGCGTACCGGCGCGAACTCGGTGGCGGTGTAGTACTCGGTGATCCACACCATCGCCGCCGTCAGAGCAAGGCCGATCAGCGCGCTGAAGTAGAGATTCAGCGAACTGATGGTGCCGCCGCTGGCCAGCGTCACGCTGTCACCAAGCATCCAGGTGGTGACCGGGTAAAACGCCACTGCCGCCAGCACGCCGGACACGATCAGGCCGCGATACAGCGCGTTCATGATCTTGCCGCCTTCGCGCGCATGCACGAAGAAGGTGCCAACGATGGACGCCAGGATCGACACGCCGCCGAGCACCAGTGGGTAGACCGCCGCTGCGTCGCCGGCGTCGCGCAGCAGCAGGCCGCCGAGCAACATGGTGGCGATCACGGTGACGGCGTAGGTCTCGAACAGGTCGGCCGCCATGCCCGCGCAGTCACCGACGTTGTCACCGACGTTGTCGGCAATCACCGCCGGGTTGCGCGGGTCGTCTTCGGGGATGCCGGCTTCGACCTTGCCGACCAGGTCGGCGCCGACGTCAGCGCCCTTGGTGAAGATGCCGCCGCCCAGTCGCGCAAAGATCGAGATCAGCGAACCGCCGAAGGCCAGACCGACCAGCGGATGAATGGGGTCTTCGACCCCGAAGGCGACGAGCAGCCCGTAATAGCCGGCAACGCCCAGCAGCCCGAGGCCGACCACCAGCAAGCCGGTGATGGCGCCGCCGCGGAAGGCCACCTGCATGGCCGCGTCCAACCCGTTTTTGGCGGCTTCGGCGGTGCGCACGTTGGCACGTACCGAAATGTTCATGCCGATGTAGCCGGCCAGTGCCGAGAACACTGCGCCGATCGCGAAGCCGATGGCGCTGCCCATGCCGATGAACAGGGCGACCAACACGAACAACACGGCGCCGACGATGCCGATGGTGAGGTATTGCCGGTTGAGGTAGGCGGTGGCGCCTTCCTGGATGGCCTGCGCGATCTCGCGCATGCGCTCGTTTCCGTCGGGCTTGGCCAGAATCCATTTGACCGAATACCCGCCATACGCCAGTGCAGCCAGGGCGCACAACAATGCAAAAAGCAAAGCACCTCCCATGGTCCTCTCCCCTATCGATTTTGTTGGCTTGCCAGACTCCTTGGTTTCCGTTTCTCGATGCCATCCGCAGCCGGCCCGGTGTGCTGCCTCGCGGATATGCAAGCAAGAATACGCCTACACCAGAGGGTGGTACAGATGCGACGGAGGCGGGCCAACCCTTTGCAGTCTGTTGCAACAGCGGGGAGTGGCGATCGCATATAATCAAAGGCTTCCAACGGCTCCCGGCGGCACTGCCTTGAGAACCCCCCTGCGACAAAAATCCCGCCCGCAACCGCTCCCGGAGCGCATTTCCCTGCTGCTCCAGGAAGCCCGATGGCTGATCCTCGGGGTCATGTCGCTGTATGTCGCCCTCATATTGCTGGGCTACAGCCAGGCCGACCCCGGTTGGTCGCACGCGGCAGAGGTCGGCCGCGTATCGAATCCGGGCGGGCGCTTTGGCGCCTGGCTGGCGGATATCCTTTACTACTTGTTCGGCATGTCCGCCTGGTGGTGGGTGGCCTTTCTCGGCTACGGATTGTTCTGGGGGTTTCGCCGCATGCGTCGGCGCGAGACGCATGCGGATGGCCGTTCCTTCTTCATCATCTTTCTCGGCTTTGTCGTCGTGCTGCTGGCAAGCAGCGCGATCGAAGCCATGCGCTTCCACTCGCACGGCGCGGGCATGCCGCTGGCGCCCGGCGGGCTGCTTGGCGTCGAACTGGGCGCCATCGTGCAGCGCTATTTCGGCTTTACGGGCGGCACGCTGCTGCTGCTGGCGTTGATCGCGAGCGGCCTGAGTCTGTTTACTGGCATTTCCTGGCTGAGCATCGTCGAGCGTTTCGGCACCTTCCTCGAACGTTGCTGGCTCGGTTTGCTCGACGCGTGGGATCGCTGGCGTGACCGTCAGGCCGGGCGCCAGCTGGCGCAGCGGCGTGAAGCGGTGGTCGAAACGCGTCGCCGCAAGACCGACGCCCAGCCTGCTGCGCAGTTGCGTATCGAGCCGAGTGCGCCGGTGCCCAAATCCGAGCGCGTTGAGAAAGAGCGCCAGAAGGCGCTGTTCGAAGAATTGCCCGCCGAGGGCCTGCCGCCACTGTCACTGCTCGATCAGCCGTCTGGCGACGTCGAGCCGCCCAGCGCCGAGGCGCTGGAATTCACCTCGCGCCTGATCGAAAACAAGCTCGCCGAGTTCGGCGTCGAGGTGCGTGTTTCGGCGGCCTATCCCGGCCCGGTCATCACGCGCTACGAAATCGAACCCGCGGTCGGCGTGAAGGGCAGCCAGATCGTTAACCTCTCCAAGGATCTGGCGCGCGCCTTGTCGCTGGTGTCGATCCGCGTAGTCGAGACGGTGCCGGGCAAATCATGCATGGCGCTGGAACTGCCGGTGGCCAAGCGCCAGGTCGTGCGCCTGTCCGAGATTCTCGGTTCGCAGGCCTATCACCATATGAGTTCGCCGCTGACCGTGGCGCTCGGCAAGGACATCGGCGGTCAGCCGGTGGTGGCTGACCTGGCGCGCATGCCGCATTTGCTGATGGCCGGTACCACCGGCTCGGGCAAGTCGGTGGGCATCAACGCCATGATCCTGTCGCTGCTCTACAAGTCCGAGCCTTCCCGCGTCCGCATGATCATGGTCGACCCCAAGATGCTGGAGCTGTCGATCTACGAAGGCATTCCGCATCTGCTCGCGCCGGTCGTGACCGACATGCGTCACGCCGCCAACGCGCTGAACTGGTGCGTCGGCGAAATGGAGAAGCGCTACAAGCTGATGGCGGCGGTCGGCGTGCGCAACCTGGCCGGCTTCAACCGCGCGGTGCTCGATGCGCGCAAGGCCGAGAAGCCGATGACCAACCCGTTCTCGATCACTCCGGAGTCGCCCGAGCCGCTGGATACGCTGCCGCATATCGTGGTGGTCATCGACGAGCTGGCCGACCTGATGATGGTGGTCGGCAAGAAGGTCGAAGAGCTCATCGCGCGGCTGGCGCAGAAGGCGCGCGCGGCCGGCATCCACCTGATCCTCGCCACGCAGCGCCCGTCGGTGGACGTCATCACCGGCCTGATCAAGGCCAACGTGCCGACGCGCATCGCCTTTCAGGTCTCGTCCAAGATCGACTCGCGCACCATCCTCGACCAGATGGGCGCAGAAGCGCTGCTCGGCATGGGCGACATGCTCTACCTGCCGCCCGGCACTGGCCTGCCGGTGCGCGTGCATGGCGCCTTCGTGGCGGACGAGGAAGTGCACAAGGTGGTCGAGAACCTCAAGAAGATGGGCCCGCCCGACTACATCGACGACATTCTTTCCGCGCCCGAGGAATCTTCCGACGGTGGCGGAGGTCTGGGTGAGGACAGCGACGCTGAGGCTGATCCGATGTACGACCAGGCCGTCGAGCTCGTACTCAAGACACGCCGCCCGTCTATTTCACTGGTGCAGCGTCATCTGCGCATCGGCTACAACCGCGCTGCGCGCCTGATCGAACAGATGGAGCGCGCCGGTCTGGTTTCGTCCATGGGCGGCAACGGCAACCGCGAAGTGCTTGCACCTGCGCGAGAGGAAGACTGAACATGTTTCGCCCTTTTTGCCGTGCCTTGAGCGCGGCCCTGTTGCTGGCTGCCAGCACTCTTGTCCTCGCCCAGGACAGCGGAATCTCCCAGCTCGAACGCTTCATGGCCAAGGCGGCGTCCGCCGAAGGCCGATTCGAGCAGGTGGTGGGCGCCTCATCCGGCGGCCGCACCGAGTACTCCAAAGGCACGTTCGTGTTTCAGCGCCCAGGCAAATTCCGCTGGGAATACGAGAAGCCGTATCCGCAATTGCTGGTCAGTGACGGCCAGAAGCTGTGGTCGTGGGATCCCGATTTGAATCAGGTTACCGTGCAGCCGATGGGCGATGCCCTGGGCGCTACGCCGGCTGCCATTCTTGCCGGTGACGGTTCGCTCGAGAAAAACTTCCGCCTTGTCGCCGAAGGCGAGCAGGGCGGGCTGGCCTGGGTGCGCGCCGAGCCGCTGGCCAGCGACGGTCCCTTCGCCGAAGTGCGCATCGGCCTGTCCGACAACATGCTGCGGCGTATGGCCATGCAGGACCATTTCGGTCAGACCACGGTGATCGATTTCGTCGAGCTCAAGGTCGGCGTCAACCCCGCCGCTGAGTGCTTCCGCTTCACGCCGCCGCCCGGCGCGGACGTGCTGGGCAACTGAGCGCCGTGACTGCGGACCTGTTCGGTTCGGAACAGTCCGGCGACATCCCGCTGGCGGAGCGCCTGCGCCCGGCCACGCTCGACGAAGTCGCCGGCCAGCGCCATCTGCTCGGGCCCAGCAAGCCGCTGCGGCTGGCCTTTCAGTCCGGCAAGCTGCACTCGATGATCCTGTGGGGGCCGCCCGGCGTGGGCAAGACCACGCTGGCGCGGCTCATGGCACGGGCCTTCGATGCCGATTTCGTGGCGCTCTCAGCCGTGTTCTCGGGCGTCAAGGACATCCGCGAGGCGATTGCCACGGCGCAGGCCGCCAAGGCACGCGGTCGTCACACCATCCTCTTCGTCGACGAAGTGCACCGCTTCAACAAGGCCCAGCAGGACGCCTTTCTGCCGTATGTCGAGCAGGGGCTCGTGACCTTCATCGGGGCGACCACCGAGAATCCGTCCTTCGAAGTCAATTCGGCACTGCTCTCGCGCGCGGCCGTGTATGTGCTCGAACCGCTGGATGCCGAGGCCATGCGCGATCTGTTCGAGCGCGCGCGCACCACAGCCTGCCCGGACATCACCTTCGAAGATGACGCACGTGATCGCATCATCGGCTTTGCCGACGGCGATGCGCGGCGCCTGCTCAACCTCGTGGATCAGGTTCGTGTGGCGGCGGAGACTACCGGGCTCGACGCCGTCACGCCGGCCTTCGTCGATGAGGCGCTGGCCAGCAAGCTGCGGCGCTTCGACAAGGGCGGAGAGGCCTTCTACGACCAGATCTCGGCGCTGCACAAAGCGGTGCGCGGCTCCGACCCCGATGCCTCGCTGTACTGGTTCTGCCGCATGCTCGACGGCGGGGCCGATCCGCTCTATCTGGGTCGGCGGCTGGTGCGCATGGCCAGCGAGGACATCGGACTGGCCGACCCGCGCGCGCTCGACATCACGCTCAATGCCTGCGCCGCCTTCGAGCGGCTCGGTACGCCGGAAGGCGAGCTGGCACTGGCGCAGGCTGTGGTGTTCCTCGCCTGCGCAGCCAAATCGAATGCGCTCTACAAGGCTTATAATGCCGCCCGCAAGTTCGTCGCCGACGACGCCTCGCGCCCGGTGCCGCTGCACCTGCGCAATGCGCCGACCAAGCTGATGAAAGGGCTCGGCTATGGCCACGCCTACCGCTACGCGCACGACGAGCCCGAAGGCTACGCTGCCAACGAGCAGTACCTTCCCGACGATATGGCGTCGCCCGGCTGGTACCGTCCGGTGGATCGCGGCATGGAGGCGCAGATCGCCGCCAAACTCGCCCACCTGCGCCAGCTCGACGCCGCTGCGCGCAAGAGCGCACCCGAAAAACCCGAAACCCCGGATTCCAGATGATCGACATCCAGTTCCTCCGCAACGACATGGACGGCGTCGTAGCCGCCATGCGCCGCCGCAACTTCGCTTTCGACCCGGCCGAATTCCAGTCGCTGGAGGCCGAACGCAAGACGCTGCAGACGCGTACGCAGGAGCTGCAGGCCAAGCGCAACGCACTGTCCAAGCAGATCGGCATGCTCAAGGGCAAGGGTGAAGACGCCTCCGCCGTGATGGCCGAGGTGGCCGGGCTGGGCGATGAGCTGAAGGCGTCCGAGCAGAAGCTCGCCGACCTGCTGCCGCGCATCGAAGCCATCACCGCGAGCATGCCGAACCCGCCGGACGCCAGCGTGCCGGACGGCAAGGACGAAACCGCCAACGTCGAGATCGCCCGCGTCGGCACGCCCCGCGCTTTCGATTTCGAGCCGCTCGATCACGTTGATGTCGGCGCTCGTCTGGGCCTGGACTTCGAAGTCGCCACCAAGATCACCGGCTCGCGCTTCGCCGTCATGCGCGGCCCGCTCGCGCGCCTGCATCGGGCGCTCGCGCAGTTTATGCTCGACACCCACACGACCGAGCACGGCTACACCGAGGCTTATGTGCCGTATCTGGTCAACGAAGCCTCGATGTTCGGCACCGGCCAGTTGCCCAAGTTCGAGGAAGACCTGTTTGCCGTGCCGCGCGGCGAGGGCGAGCGCAACTTCCTGATCCCGACGTCCGAAGTCCCGCTGACCAACCTCGTGCGCGGCGAGATCCTCGCCGCCGACGCGCTGCCCATCAAACTCACCGGCCACACCCCGTGTTTCCGCTCCGAGGCCGGCAGCTACGGCCGCGACACGCGCGGCATGATCCGCCAGCACCAGTTCGACAAGGTCGAACTGGTGCGCATCGAGCACCCGGATAACTCCGACGCGGCGCTCGAAGAGCTGACTTCGCATGCCGAGGCCATTCTGCAGAAGCTCGGCCTGCCGTACCGCAAGATGCTGCTGTGCACCGGCGACATGGGCTTTGGCGCGCGCCGCACCTACGACCTCGAAGTCTGGCTGCCGGCGCAGAACACCTACCGCGAGATCTCCTCGTGCTCCAACTGCGGTGATTTCCAGGCCCGCCGCATGCAGGCCCGCGTGCGCGGCGCCGACGGCAAGAACGTGCTGGTGCACACCCTTAACGGTTCCGGCCTGGCCGTCGGCCGTACGCTGGTGGCGGTATTGGAGAACTACCAGCAGGCTGACGGCAGCGTTATCGTGCCGCCAGCGCTGGTGTCGTGGATGGGTGGTGTCGAGGTCTTGCAGCCGGCGCGCTGAAAACGCCGATCAGGGCTTGTCTGGCGCGTGGCCTGTGCGTACAATTCGGCCTCTTCGACGGACTGAGCCCCGTCGAAGCCCGGAGAGGTACCGAAGTGGTCATAACGGCGCCGACTCGAAATCGGATGGTCAGGGAAACCTGGCACGTGGGTTCGAATCCCACCCTCTCCGCCAAATTGCTTGACGAAAGGTTTTGGGGTGCTAGAATCCCGCTTCTTTTCAGCGCGCTCGTAGCTCAGTTGGATAGAGTACCTGGCTACGAACCAGGGGGTCGTGGGTTCGAATCCTGCCGAGCGCGCCACGAAATCAATCAGAAACGCCACCTCAAAAAGGTGGCGTTTTTGTTTTTTGCGATCTGCTATCGTGCCTCGCATGGATCTGGTGCTGATACTTCACGTCGTGGCACTCGCGGCGGTTGCGGTAAACGCCGCTTCCGGCGTGCTGGAAGCCGGGCGCAAGCCTTTTGACCTGTTCGGCATGGTGGTGGTCGCGCTGGCCGCGGCGTTGGGCGGTGGCTCGCTGCGCGACGTGTTGCTTGACCGGCAGGTGTTCTGGATTGCTGATCCTTCCTATCTGATCACGGCCGTTATCGCGGGGCTGGCGACGTTTGCGCTGGTGCGGATGGTGCGTTTGCCGCCGCGCCTGTTTCTGCTGCCGGACGCGGTCGGGCTGGCGCTGTTCACTGTGAGCGGCACGCAGGTGGCGCTGGTGTTGGGCGCGCCGTGGATGGTGGCGTGTCTGATGGGTGTCATCACCGGTGTGTTCGGCGGCATCTTGCGCGACATGCTGTGCAATGAGGTGCCGCTGGTGTTCTCGGGCGAACTGTATGCCACGGCCTCGCTGGCCGGCGCACTGGTGCTGGTCGGCCTTGGGGCTCTCGGTGTTGCAGCGGGCTGGGCGGCGCTGGCAGGCGGCTTGGTGGTGCTGGTGATCCGGCTGGCGGCAATCGCCTTCAAGTGGGGCTTGCCGGTGTTTGCTGCCCGACCTTAATTCGGGCTCCAGAAAATCCCGATCAGGCTGACCACGATCAGTACCGTGCCGAGCACGCGGAAGAACAGCGGTGTCTCGGCCGCCACGATGTGCTTGTGGAAGCGCTCACCGAAGAGGTGGCCGACCCAGGCGCAGGGCAGCAGCCACAGGTGGTGGATGAGCTGCAGGTCGACGCCCGCGATCAGGAAGGACGCCATCTTGATCACGACCAGGATGAACCACAGCACGAACAAGGTATCGCGCAGCTGGTGTTTGGCCACATGCGAGGCGTACACCGCAGCGATCAGTGGTGCGCCGATCAGCGAGGCGCCGCTGGCGTAGCCGCCCATTGAAAGCAGCACGAAGTCGAGCTTGCGGCCGGTCGAACGGATCGGCTTGTTCAGCACATAGCCGATGGCGTAGCAGATCACGATGCTGAAGATGATGGTGCTCATCACGCGCGGCGGCAGCGTCAGCAGGCCCAGCACGCCGATCAGCTTGGGCACGATCATGACTTTCAGCGACCACTTCAGATAGGGCCAGTCGATGTTGCTGGCAGCGGGGTCGTCGGCGGCGAGGGCCTTGGTGGCGCGGTGGCCCTTCCATGCGATGAGGCTGGAGAAGATCAGCAGGTGCACTGCCACGATGGGCAGGAAGACCAGCGGGTCATTCACCACCAGCAGCAGAAAGGGCAGGGCCAGTGCGGCACCGCCGAAGCCAAGCCCCGAACGGACAAATCCGCTCCACACGAAGATCAGCCCGATCAGTACGTACTGGTACCACAGGAGTTCAACCATGTTGCAACGCCGCACGCACGAAAGCGGCCAAGCGTGGTCGAAGCTTGCGAGTTTGTCAAAATGACGCGCCTTGCCGGGCGTACCCAACCGGAGAACGTGCATGAAGATGATGTCCCCGTTGCTTGCCGCCGCGCTCGTTGGCACCTCGCAGATGGCCGTCGCGGGCAGTGATGCGCTGCTCGGTCACGAACTGCGCCGGCTGCATTCGCCGGAGAGCGTGAAGCTTGAGCGCTACGCAGGCCAGCCTCTGCTGATCGTGAACACGGCCAGTCATTGCGGTTTCACCCGGCAGTTCAAGGGGCTGGAAGCGGTGCACCAGAAGTACGCCGACAAGGGTCTGAAAGTGCTCGGCTTCTCGTCCGATGACTTCAACCAGGAAGCCAAGGACGAAGCCAAGGCGGCCGAGGTGTGCTTCGTGAACTTCGGCGTGACCTTCGACATGTTCGCCACCATCCCGGTCAAGGGCGACGGCGCCCACCCGCTGTTCCGCGAACTGGCGCGTCAGTCCGGTCAGCAGCCGAAGTGGAACTTCCACAAGTACGTGGTGGATCGCTCGGGCAAGGTTGTGGCGGTGTTCCCGAGTTCGGTCGAGCCCGACGAGCAGCAGTTGCGCGAGGCCATTGAACGCGTGCTGTAGCGGCTTGCGCGCCGCGCCGCGCGCGCCCATCATCGGGGCCGATTTCACCCGAGGCTCCGCATGCGTTTTCTCCACACTGCCGATTGGCATCTCGGCCGGATCTTCCACGGCTGTTCGCTGATCGAGGATCAGGCCCACGTACTCGACCAGTTTGTGGCGCTGGTGCGCGAGGCCCGGCCCGACGCGGTGCTGATCGCCGGTGACGTCTACGACCGCGCCGTACCGCCCGCCGAGGCGGTGAGCCTGCTCGACGACACGCTCTCCCGCATCGTGCTTGGCGCAGGCGTACCGGTGGTCATGATCGCCGGCAACCACGACAGCCCCGACCGTCTCGGCTTCGGCGCGCGCCTGCTCGCCGCGCACGGGCTGACGATTGCCGGGCGCATCGACGCGCCACAGGCCGGCGTCGGTTTTGACGACGCCTGGGGCCGCGTGGTCGTCCATCCCTTGCCGTATGCCGAGCCGGCCGCCGTGCGTGATGCGCTGTCGGCCGATATTGCAGGGCACGAGGCGGCGATGACCGCGCTGCTCGAACGCGTGCGCGCTACTCATCCGGCTGGCGCGCGCTCGGTGCTGGTGGCTCATGCCTTCGTCGCTGGCGGCGCCGAGAGCGAGTCCGAGCGCCCGCTGTCGATCGGCGGCAGCGGCGCAGTCGATGCGGCGCTGTTTGCGGGTTTCGACTACGTCGCGCTCGGCCACCTGCATCGGCCGCAGCGCGCCGGCGCGGATCACGTGCGCTACTCCGGTTCGCTGCTGAAGTATTCGTTGTCCGAGGCCGACCACGCCAAGAGCCTGTCGCTGGTCGAACTTGGCGCGCCGGGCGAACTGAAGATCGAGCAGATCGCGCTGTCGCCGCGCCGCGACCTGCGCCGTGTATCCGGCACGCTGGACGAGGTGTTGGCGACTGCGCGTGCGGACCGCTCGCGCGAGGACTACGTGTTTGCCAGTCTCAACGACCGCGGCGCGTTGCTCGACCCGATGGCGAAACTGCGCGAGGTCTACCCCAACGTACTCGGCTGCGAACGCACCGTGCTGGCCAACACCGGCACGGCCGGCCTGGCCGTGGCGCGTGCGCGCGAACTCGACACGCGGGCGCTGTTTGGCGATTTCTTCCGCGAAGTGGCTGGTGAGCCGCTCGACCCGGCCGCATCCGACGCCCTCGACGCTTCGCTGCAGACGCTTGCCGATGCGCGGAGGGAAGTGCCGTGAAGCCGCTGGTCCTCACCATGCAGGCCTTCGGGCCGTTTGCCGGTCGCGAACGCGTCGATTTCACACTGCTCGGCGAGCGCGCGCTGTTCCTGATCCACGGCCCGACGGGCGCCGGCAAGACCACCTTGCTCGACGCCATCTGCTTCGCGCTGTACGGCGATACCTCCGGCGGCGAGCGCGAGGCCCGCGCCATGCGCAGCGACCACGCCCTGCAGGATCTGGCCACCGAGGTCGAGCTGGAGTTCTCGCTCGGCCCCGAGCGCTATCGCGTCACGCGCTCGCCCGCTCAGCAGCGTCCGAAGAAGCGCGGCGAAGGCATGGTCGAGGCCAAGCCCGAAGCGCAGCTTGACCGCCTGGTTGGTGGCGAGTGGAAAAGCGTCGCTTCCCAGCCGCAGAAAGTCAGCGAGGCTGCGCGCGAATTGCTTGGCTTCGACAGCGCGCAGTTCCGTCAGGTCATCGTGCTGCCGCAGGGGCGTTTCCGCGAACTGCTGGTGGCGCGCTCGGACGAGCGCGAAGCCATTTTGCAGACGCTGTTTCGCACCGAGATCTGCCGTGCCCTGGCCGATGAGCTCAAACGTCGCGCCCGTGAACTCGAAGTGACTGGGCGCGACAACCGCACGCGACGCGAGCAATTGCTGGAACACGCCGGTCACGAAACGCTCGAGGCACTGGCTGCACACCGCAGCGAACTCGCTGCAGAACACGCCCGCCTGAAAACTGGCGAAGCGCCTGCCCGTGAGCGCGATGCCGCGGCCCGCGCAGCGTTGGAACGCGGTCGCGGCGCGGCCAAGGTGCTGCACGAGCGCGCCGAAGCCGTGCAGGCCGAACGAGCGCTCAACGAAGCCGCTGCGGCTGTCGATACGCAGCGCCGCGAACTCGACGCCGCGCGCAAGGCGGCGGCCCTGTGTGCGCTGGAAGAGGTCCGCACACAGGCCGCGCGCGCAGCCGAAGAAGCGGGCGAGCGCCACCGTGAGTCGATCACGAAGTGTGAGGAGGCGACGCGAACGCACACCGATGCCGCAGCGAAGCTCGCCATCGAGACAGCCCGTGAGTCGGAGCGCGAAACCCTGGCGGTGCGTCAGCGCGAACTCGATGCGCTGGCAAAGCCGGTGGCGGAGCTGGCGGGTGTGCAGTCCAGGCAGGCCTTAGCGCACAAGCAGCTGGGCGCTGCGGAAGCCGCCGGCGCGCAGGCAGAGCAGGCGTTGGCGGCGCAACACGAGCGAGTGCAGAAACATCGCAGCGAACGGGACCAGGTCTCCGCCCAGGCCGCGCGCGTCGAGGTGCTGGAGCAGCGTCTGCGTGAGGCCAATACCTTGCGGGAAAGGCTGGATCGGCTCGGCAAGGCGCGCAAGGTCCTCGAGCAGTCCGAAACCGAATTGCGGCGGGCCGTCGAGGCTGTGACCAAAGGCGAGGCCGCGCAGGTCGAAGCGCAGCGCAGGCTGGAGGAGGTGGAGCACGCCTGGGCCGCCGCGCAGGCCGGGCGACTTGCGGCGGCGCTGGAGACTGGTGCAGCGTGTCCGGTATGCGGCAGCACCGACCACCCGCTGCCCGCCGTGCTGGCGAAAGACGTTTCGGAGGCCGCCCTGCGCAGCGCACGCGACGCCGTGCGCAACGCCGCTGCCGCACGCGACGCCTTGCTGGCGCAGCGTCACGCCGCCGACAAGCTGGCCGGTCAGCAACGGGCTGTGGTCGAGGAGCTGGAACGCGGCGCGCCGTCACCGCAAGACGCGCTGCCTGATCCCGCGGCGCTGCAGGCGGAATTGCTGGCCGCACAGAACGCTGCACGACGCCTGCTGGAACTCGACAACGCCTTGCCGCAGCTTGAGCAAAGCTTGCGCGATCTCGATGCCGCCCTGGCGCAGCGCAAGCTCGATTTGGCCTCCGCCGAGCGCGAGCAGACCGAGGCCGCTGCCGACCTGCGCGTATTGCAGCAGGCCGTGCCGGAGGCCTTGCGTGAACCGGCGCACCTGCAAGCCGAGACGGAGCGGGTTGCCCTTCAGCGCAAAGCGCTCGACGCGGCACTGGTGCAGACCACCGAATCAGCCAAGAGCGCCGAGAGCGCACTCGCCGCAGCGCGCGCGGCGGAGCAGGGTGCGCAGGGCGAACTCGGTCGTGTGCGCAAGGACGCCGAGGCTGCCCAGACCCGCTTTGCTGCCGCGCTGCTGCAGGCCGGCTTTGCGGACGAACCCGCCTGGCGCGCGGTTTTGCGCGAAGCGGGCGTAATGGAGGCTATGACCGCAGCCATTCGCGCCCACGACGAATCCCGTGCGGCCATATCGGCGCGCCTTGCGCGCGCTCAGGCCGCAGCCGAGGGGCTGCAGTCGCCGGACCTGGATGCGCTCCAATTGGCTACCTCCGAAGCTGCCCAGGCGCTGGAGGCGGCGCTGCTCGCCACGCGCGATGCGGCGGCCAAGGTGGAAGCCGCCGACCACACCTTGAAGTCGATTGCTGAGCTGACCGCTGCAGCGGGCGAGGTCGAGCGGCAGTACGCGGTGCTCGGCCGGCTGTCCGAAGTCGCGGCCGGCAACAACCCGCTGCGCATGACCTTCCAGCGCTTCGTCCTGGCCACGCTGCTGGATGAGGTGCTGGAGGCTGCGTCGCTGCGCTTGACACGCATGAGCCGCAACCGCTTTGAGCTGCGCCGCGTGCGCGGCGTGACTGATCTGCGCAGTGCCGGTGGCCTGGAGCTGGAAGTGTTCGACCACTACACCGGCACCAGCCGGCCGGCGGCCACGCTGTCGGGCGGGGAAGGCTTTCTTGCGTCCTTGTCGTTGGCGCTGGGGCTGGCGGACGTCGTGCAGTCGCGCTCAGGTGGTATCCGTATGGAGACGCTGTTCATCGACGAAGGCTTCGGCACGCTTGACCCGGAGAGCCTGGATTTCGCGCTGCGCACGCTGATCGACCTGCAGCAGGCGGGCCGGTTGGTCGGTGTGATCTCGCATGTGGCCGAGCTGCGCGAACGCATGGACGTGCGGCTCGAAGTGGTGGCCGGGGCGGCCGGCAGCACGCTGCGCATCGTGCGCTGAACGCGCGCCGTAAACGAAAACGGCCGCCCGAAGGCGGCCGTGTGGTGCTCAATCAGCCTCGATCAGTAGGCACCGATCTGCGTCGGCGAGACGCTGAGGTTGTTGTGCACTTCCTTCACGCCGGGGGTGTTTTCCGCGGCAATGACGGCACCCTTCTTCTGGGCTTCGTTCTGCACCAGACCCCACAGGGTCACGACGCCACCGACCACCACCACGTTGGTGCTGTTCTCGGAAATGTCGAGCTTGTCTTCCATTTCCTTGACGATGGCATTGCGGATGGACTTGTCATCAGCGACGCCGGCCGGAGCGTCCTTCTGCATGGTCGAGAAGCCCTGCAGCAGGTTGGAGCGGCTGACAATGCCGACCAGCCTGCCACCGGTGACGACCGGCACGCGCTTGATGTGGTTCTTCTCAAGGGTCTGGGCGATCTTGTACAGCGGGGTGTCCTCGCTGATGCAGATCGGGTCGCGTGTCATCACATCGTCGGCAAGACGGCCGCGGGATTTGACGTACGCATCGACATCGTTGCGAGCGGAGAATAGTGCGGAGAGCCACCAGGAATCGCGGCGATCTGTCTTGTTCTCAACGCGGCGCATCAGGTCGCCCTCGCTGACCATGCCGATTACGCGACCACCGTCATCCACCACGGGAACCGCGCTGATGCGGTTCTTGATCATCATGTCGACGATCTCGCGCACCTCGCTTTTCGGCGTGGCAGTGATGACGTTACGGGTCATGATTTCTGCTGCGTGCATGGAAGCCTCCTTTTGAGTTGGTTTTATGAAGCCGGAATAGCGCAGGTCACCGGCTTCTGATTTCATTCTAGACCTGCGCGACTGCAATACATGCTACGGAATCTTTCAAGCAGAGTACGTCAGGCTGAAGACTGCGTGTTGAGTTAGGTCAACAGTTCTACGCTTGAGTTCCCGGCTCGGCGGTGGACCGTCGAGCGGGCATCTGATACCGTGCGCCTTCCTTTGCGGGCGGGCTTTCCTGCCTGTTCCGGCCCGGTCGGGAAGTGTCTCCGGGCTGCATTGTTCAACCAGTTATCCGCGCTGCCGATTGGTATTGGCAGGGCTGCAAGGAATTCCACATGGATGTTTCCAAAGTACGCTGCCTGGTATCCCGTGGTGGATCGATGATCGGGATGTTCACGCTCGACATGATCGAATTTGCCGGTGGTCATTACGTCGTGTTCGAGTGGCAGGACATGCCCGACGGCAACCGTCGTCCGCTCTACATGGCTCCGCTCGACGCGCGCTTCCTGCAGGAACTGCCGGAGCCGGAGGCGGGTGAAGAGAAGATCACCCATCAGTACCGTGTTTCGGTTGAAGACCCGCGCCCCTTTTCCTGAGCGAGCAAGTGGCGAACAGACGGGCGCCCGAGAGGCGCCCGTTTTGCGTGGCAGAGGCGCCCCGCATCAGGGCGTAGCGGGCGCCGTGCTGCAGTCGCCGCCAACACGGCGGCTATAACAGATGGATATGCGCAGCAATGTCTCTGCGTTTTGAAGGAGTGCCGGCATGGCGTCGTTGGTGATGGGTTTGCGCGGGAAGTCCATGGTCGCGCTGCTGTTCGCCTGCCTGCTGGCGCTGGTGCCGGCAGTGCTGGTGGGTTGGCAGTTGCTCGACGGGGTGCGCAGCCATTTCGGCGAGGCTTACGCCCGCAACTTCACTCAACTCAATCTGCAGAAGATCGTTGCTCCGGTGGCGCGCGATCTCGCGCTGTCCACGCGCTTCGCAGGCTCCGAGCTGACCCGTCAATGGCTGGTCGATGAATCCAATGAGGCCCACAAGGACATCTTCTTCCGTGAGGCCGAGGGCTATCGGGCCGATTTCAGCAGCCGTTCCTACTTCCTGATCAGCGCGCTCAGCGGCAACTACTACTACAACGCCGCAAACGAGCCGTGGAGCGATGACCCGCGCTACGTGCTCGACCCCGATGCGTCCAAGGATGCCTGGTTCTTCAACACCATGGCAGGCGAGGCGCCGTACAACGTCAACGTCAATCCGGACGAGGCGTTGGGCACCACGCGCGTGTGGTTGAACGTGGTCGTGACCGACGGCGAGCGCCGCATCGGTCTGGCCGGCACCGGTCTTGATCTGGGTGAGTTCCTTCGCGCCTTCGTGGCCGTCGACGAGCCGGGCGTCACGCCAATGATTTTCGACGACGCGGGCGCCATCCAGGCTCACCCGGATGCGTCCCTGATTGCCTTTGGTTCGGCCGCCGGCGTGGCCGACGAGGCCGCCGGCCTGCAGCGCCTGTTCCCCCGCGAAGCCGACCGGGCGGCCATGCGCGACGCGATGGCGCGCGCGGCGGCCACGCCCGACAGCGTGCAGACGCTGCACGCCCAGGTCGACGGGCGTGACCAGTTGCTGGCCGTGGCGCACGCGCCGCAACTCGGCTGGCACATCGTGACGGCGGTGGATCTGAACGTGGCCGAGGTGCTCGAAGGCGGCTGGGTGCAGACGGTCTTGATCGGCGTCGGGGTGGTCATGCTGTTGTTGCTCGGCCTGTCGGCCTGGGCTGTTGATCGCATGGTGCTGGAGCCCTTGCGCAGCCTGCGCCGTTCAGCCACCGAGATTGCGCGTGGGCGTTACGACGTGTCACTGCCGGCGGCTTCGTCCGATGAGATCGGGGATCTCAGCCGTGCCTTTGGCAGCATGGCCGATCAGGTGCGCACGCATACCGAACAGCTCGAGAGCCAGGTGCGCGACCGCACGGCGCAGCTCGAGCGCAGCAACCGCGAGATGGAAGACGCACATCGCCAGATCCGCGCCTCCATCGACTACGCCAGCGTAATCCAGCGCGCGACCTTGCCTGATCGCCAGATCCTGCGCGAGCTCGGCGACGGCCACTTCATCCTGTGGCGTCCGCGTGATGTGGTCGGCGGCGATTTCTACGTGTTCCGCTCCGAGGGTGATCGCTGCCTGATCGGCGTCGTCGATTGCGCCGGCCATGGTGTGCCGGGCGCCCTGATGACGATGCTGGCGCGAACCGCCATCGATCTGGCGATCGAGCAGGAAGGCATGGACTCGCCGGCGGCCATCCTGCGCCACACCGACGACGCCATGCGCACCATGCTGTCGGATTTCGATCTGCCCAAGGGCATTGCCACCAACATGGACGCCGGCATCGTGTGCATCGACCGCGTTGCGCGGCGCATGCATTTCTCGGGCGCCAAGATTTCGCTGTACTGGAGCGACGGCACCGAATCCGGCGAAGTGCGCGGCCACCGCCGAGCCATCGGCGACCGCAGGCGTGGCGACTACGAAGACACTGTTTTGACGCTGGCTCCGAACACCACCTGCTACCTGGCCACCGACGGTTTTCTCGATCAGGCCGGTGGCGAGCGCGGCTTTGGTTTCGGCAACACACGCTTTGCCGAGCTGCTGCGTTCGATCGCGGCGCTGCCGATGGGTGAGCAGGCCGAGGCGCTGGATGGTGAGCTCGAATCCTACCGAGGCGAGTTCGCGCAGCGCGACGACATCACGATACTATCCTTCCGTCTGGACTGATTACGCACGCCATGAACGCCATCGATCTGTTTGACCTGCGCGACCAATTCACGCGACGCCGCATCCTGCTGTGCTTCAACGGCCCGATTTCGCACGGGCTGATCGAAGAGCTCGGCAAGGCCTTGCGCAACTACCTCACCGCCGAGCAGGAGCAGCCTTCGGCCGTGATGGATGTGTTCGGCGTCTACATTGAATTGACGCAGAACATTCGCCATTACAGCAAGTCGCGCGCTTACGACGAAAACGACAGCGCCGTGACGGTGGTCGTAGCGCGCGAGGACGATGGTCATTACGCCGTGCAGGCCGGCAACGTGGTCGAGCGGGCGGACGGTCTGGGCCTGCTCGATCGCATCCAACAACTGGCGGGCATGGACAAGGTCGAACTCAAGGCCGCCTACAAGGAACAGTTGCGCAAACCGCGCGAAGAGGGCGCGCTGAGCGGCGCCGGACTGGGGCTGATCGACGTTGCCCGCAAGTCCTCGCAGCCGCTCGCGGCGACCCTCTCCGACATCGGTGGAGAACGCGTGTTCTTCAGCGTACGTGCGGTGATCTGACGTAAAGAGAATGGAAAATCTGACGATGAACGAACTGAACATCGAACCCACTCAATCCACCCCCTCGGTCGTGGGGCAATGGGAAGAGGGCGTGTTGAGCCTGGGGGGAGATTCCTTTCCCGAGAATTCCTACGAATTCTTCGGTGGCGTGATCGACTGGATCGAACGCTATCTCGCCGGCTCCGACCGCCCGCTGCGGCTGGATCTGCGTCTGATGTACATGAACACCAGTTCGGTGAAGGCCATGATGGACATCTTCGACATGCTCGAAGACGCGCACCAGGCAGGCCGGAAGGTCGCCGTGCGCTGGTATCACGATCCCCAGAACGAACGCGTGGCCGATCTGGCAGCCGAGTTCCGCGAGGATTGCACCTTCCCGTTCGACATTGAGAAGGACAATGCCTGACGTCGTGTTTCCGTTGAGCCAGGACGAGCAGGAGCTGGTCGCGCGGGCGCTCACGCTGCTCGAAGACCCGGCTCACGCCGACAATCCGATGCGGCCAGTGCTGCGCGAGCTGCTCGCCCAGAACGAAGAGCAGCGCGGCCGGCTGGAAAAGCTGGTGCGCATTTCGGACGGTTACCACAACGTTTCACGCACGCAGAATCTCGACCTGATCCGCGAGTACGACCGCCAGATCATGCGGCTCGAAAAGCTCGCGCGCATTTCCGATCGCTATCAGAGCCAGTTGCTGCATCTGAACGAAGAGCTCAAGGCGCTGACCTTGCGCGATCCGCTCACCGGCATCGGCAACCGTCGCTACATGAGCGAGCGCCTGCGCCAGGAAGTCGAGCGCGCCCGGCGTGTGGAAGCCGTCTTTTCGCTGGCGGTGCTCGACATCGATCACTTCAAGCAGGTCAACGACAAGCATGGTCATGACGCCGGCGACGAGGTCCTGTGCCGCGTTGCCGAGGTCGTGCGCGCCACGCTGCGCGACTACGACGTGTTCGCCCGGTGGGGCGGCGAGGAATTCATCATCGCGCTGCCCGAATCGGGCCTGGCGACTGCCATCACGGTGTGTGAGCGTGTACGCGCTGCGGTTGCAGCTGCGCACTTCGAGCATGCTGATCGACTGATCCCCATCACCGTCAGCCTGGGCGTGACCGAGCATCGGACCGGCGAAACACCGTCGGAAACCATCAACCGCGCCGATACGGCCCTGCGTCTGGCTAAAGCGGCCGGGCGCAACTGCCTCAAGTCTGCCTGAGGCGCACCAGGGTTTGCGTTGGGGGCCGGATGCGGCATAGTCGCAGCGTCAAGGAGAGCCGCCCATCATGAAACCCCCCGCCGTACGCCTGCAGCTGAACTTCGATTTCCAGCTCGCCGTGCCCGAACAGATGGCTGCGGTCGATGCCGATACCCTGCAGCGCTCTCTTGCCGAAGCGCTGGGTGCGATGGTGTTGCAGGGGCTGCCCACGATTGCCGCCAAGCAGCTCGCCCGCGTCGGGGTCTCGATCGTGCAGCAGTCCCACGCGGTGGCCGCGAGCGTTGATTTGTCGACCGCCGAGATCGACCGCGAACTCCTGATTGCGGCCGCGCCTCATCTTACCGACGACGAGTTGCGCCGCCTGGCCGGGCGCGTGGCCGGCAAGCTTCCCGAACAAGCCGACGACCGGATCAAGACCGTGCGTCGTCACGCCTTGGCGCTGGCCAACGAGTTCCGTCTGGTGCCGGGCGTAGTGCACGCCGTGCTGACCTCCGAGCAGCCCGGCACGCTGGACGCCACGCTGAACCTGACCAATGGCAGCGTCATGATCGAGTCGCACGACCGCCAGAAGCGTTTGCTGCCGGGCCAGCACGAAGTCGCCATCGAGGTGCCGGGCGCAGGCTTGCGCCTCAAGGCCAGCTATGCCGGCCACACCATCAGCGGGCCGGTGATCGAAGTGGCCGTGGCCGAACTCGCGCGTCATCGTGATGCGCTGATCGGCCTGTGGCAGCAGTCGGTGTGAGCACCGTGTGATGGTGATGGAGGCGCTCGACCGCGCGCTGGAGGCTACGCTCCCTCTGAGCTTTGATGCGCTGGCCATGCCGCGTGGCGGTCGTCTGGCCGTGCTTGCGCCGCATCCGGATGATTTCGACGCGATTGCGGTTACGCTGCGGCGCTTTGCCCGCAGCGATTGGGCCGTTCACCTCGCCGTGCTGACCACCGGCGTTTCCGGTGTCGAAGACGGTTATCGCGGCGCCATCGAGGCGCATGAAAAGGCCGTCTTGCGTGAAGCCGAGCAGCGCGCCAGTTGCACTGCCTTCGGGCTGCCGCCCGAGAACCTGCACTTCCTGCGCCTGGATGAAGACGCCGCCGGCCACCAGCGTGAAGACCAGGCCAATCGCCAGCGCGTGGCTCGCTTTCTGTCTGCTGCCGCGCCGCACTGCGTGTTCATGCCGCACGGCGAGGATAGCAACACCGCGCACCGTCGCACCTGGACCATGTTCGAGTCGATTGCGCGCAGTGAAGGCCTGCAGGTCTGGGCGTGGCTCAACCGCGATGCCAAGACCCTGGCCATGCGCGAGGACGTCTACACCCTGTTCGGTGCGGAAGAGGCGGAGTGGAAGGCGCGCTTGCTGCGCCTGCATGACTCGCAGCAGTCACGCAACCTGCGCACGCGTGGCGCGGGTTTCGATACCCGCGTACTCGAGGTCAATCGCGCTGTCGCGCGCGCAGCCGGTTTTGACGGCGTGCTGGCGGAGGTGTTTGAGCTGCGCCGCTTCGGCTGAAGCGACGCTGGGTGAGATGCTGCGCGGCGCTCAGTCGCGGCGTTCGCGCGGTTCTTCTTCGTTCACTTCGCGGATCACCACGCCCTCGATGACCTCGCTGCGGTCGCCGCCCTGTTGGCGGCGGCGCATTTCCTGAAAGCGCGGATCCTGCTCCATCTGCTTGCGCAGTTTGCGCATCTTCCACCACAGCCAGATCGCCACCACGGCGCCGACGCCCAGCGCGATGGCGAATACCACCACCGAGAACATCAGTCCGACGATGGCGATGGCCACCGCCGCAACCACGGCGAAGACGCGGGTCAGGATGCCCGGAGGTTTGCCGGGAAAGGTGTAGCGGCTGCGCGGGTCGTGTTGCATGAAAAGCTCCGTGTCGTGCGATGGGCTGCGATCACCATCGTGAGGCCGGTGTAAGTGCTGGTCAAACCGGCAGTGTCGAGCGCATGTGGGGGCGCTCGGCGGGAATGCAAGTCATCGGTACGCCGCTTACGGCCTGGATGCTCGCAGCGCCTGCAGCAGCTTGCGCCCGGCGCGGCCATCCGGCTCCAGACCGAGCTCCGGTTGAATTTCGCGGATCACGCGGCGTGTGTTGGTGCCGATCATGCCGTCCACCGCGCCGATGTCGTGGCCGCGCGCGATCAGCAATTCCTGCACTTCGCGGCGTTCGACGCGCGACAGGCCAGGATCGTCTGTCGGCCATGGTGTAACGAACGGCCCGCCGCCGCGGATGCGGTCGGCCAGATGGGCAATGGCCAGCGTGTAGCTTTCGGCCGCGTTGTAGGAAAAGATCGCGTCGAAGTTGCGCGTAATGATGAAAACCGGGCCGTCCGGGCCGGCTGGCAGCAGCAGACCTGCAGCGGTGTTGCCGGCGGGTAGTGCCGAGCCGTCAACCTTGCGTACGCCGCGCCGAGCCCATTCGCTCATCGGCTGCTTGCTGCGCCGGCCGGCGGTCGAGGCGTCAAAGCCGGCGGGCAGCTTGACCTCGAAACCCCAGGGTTCGCCGCTGAGCCAGTTCGAGCGGGCGAGATAGTTGGCGGTCGAGGCCAATGCGTCGGCCGCGTTGCCCATCAGGTCGCGCCGGCCGTCGCCGTCGAAATCCACCGCGATGCGGTTGAAGGTCGAGGGCATGAACTGGGTGTGGCCGAAGGCGCCGGCCCACGAGCCGTTGAAAGCCTCCGGCTCGATGTGACCATCTTCGAGAATCTTCAGCGCGTGAAACAGTTCGCCGCGGAAATAGCTCTGGCGGCGGCCGATGCACGATAGCGTGGCCAGCGAACGCACCACCGACCGCTTGCCGAAGCTGCCGCCGTAGTTGCTCTCGACGCCCCACACCGCGACCACCACGGCCGCATCGACGCCGTAGTCGCGCTCGATGATGGCCAGTTCCTTGCTCCAGCGTTCCAGCATGGCACGGCCCTCGCGCACGCGCTCCTCGTCCACCAGCCCGGCCATGTAGTCCCAGATCGGGGTCGTGAACTCGGGTTGGCGGTCGAGCAGGGCGATGACGTCCATGTCGGGCTCGAGCCCGACAGTGTGCTGATCGAAGGTCGCAGCCTGCACGCCGTTCTTGGCGGATTCGGCACGCAGATCGGCGAGACAGGCGCGGAAGGCGTCGTCGGCGTGGGCGGCGGGCAGGGCAGCAAGCAGGGCTGCGGCGATAAGGCTGAGGCGGAGCATTGCGGGGCGTTCCGGGGTCGGCTGCAGGAGTCCAGATGGTACGCCAACCAAGGGTTCCGGCGCCCGGCACGAATTGCGTTAAAGTTTGTCCGACGCGCGACTAACGGGGCTTCGGACAAACCGCATGAAGAACGCAACAGGTACGGGACGCTGGGTTTTCTGGCTGGCTTTCAGCGTGATCGCCGCGCTGATCGTCTTGCTGATGGTCCAGATTGATCGGCAGTGGCAGCGCATGGGTGACATGACGCGCGTGATGCAGGAGCAAGCCGAGGACATCCGACGCACACGCGGCCTGCTGCGTGATCTGGAGCAGGGCCTGCGCAACGCCGAATTCCGCAGCGCACCCGGTGGATCCGACGCATTCGCTGGAGCAGGATCGGATTCCGATGCCTTTGCGCGAGCGCGCCGCGCCGCCGCTGACCCGAGTTACGCGCCGGGCGACTGGTTGATGCTGGCCTTTGGCTCGGGCCTCAAGACCATCACGCCGCTGGTATCCAGCGATGCCTATGCGAGCGAGGTGCAAAGCTACGTGCTCGAATCGCTGCTGTCGCGCGACCCCGACACGCTCGAATGGCAAGGCCTGATTGCGCAGGACTGGACGGTTTCGGACGACGGGCTGACGCTGACCTTCCGCCTCAAGCGCGATGTGAGCTTTTCCGATGGTCAGCCGCTGACCGCGCGCGACGTCGCCTTCAGCTTCGAATTCGTCATGAACGAGGCCATTGCCGCGCCGCGTCACCGTGCGTATCTGACCAAAATTGAGCGCGTCACGGCGCTGGACGACTACACCGTCGAGTTCGTGTTCGCCGAGCCGTATTTCAACAGCCTGCAGCTCGCAGGTGGCATGGAAATCCTGCCCGAGCACTTCTACCGCCGCTTTCTGGATGACCCGCGACGCTTCAACGAGAGCCGCGGCCTGCTGCTCGGTTCCGGTCCCTACCGACTGGCCGATCCGGAGAACTGGACGCCCGATCAGGGGCGTGTCGAGCTCGAGCGTAATCCGCGTTACTGGGGGCCGGTGGACCCGCCCTTCGAGCGCATCGTGTGGCGCATCATCGAGAACGACAGCGCCCGCCTGACGACCTTCCGCAACCAAGACATCGACCTCTATGGCGCGCGTCCGCGCGAGTACCAACAGCTGCTCGACGACAAGGCGCTGCGCGAGCGCACCCACCATTTCGAGTACATGAGCCCGGTGGCGAGCTACGGCTATATCGCCTGGAACCAGCAGCGCGCCGGAAAGCCCACGCGCTTTGCCGACCCCCGCGTACGTCTCGCGATGAGCCATCTCACCGACGTGGAACGCATCATTCAGGACGTCTTCCTTGGCTATGCCGAGCCGGCCTCCAGCCCGTTCAGCCCGCGCTCGAAGCAACACGATCCGACGCTTACGCCGGTCTCGCATGACGTCGAACGCGCCAAGGCGCTGCTCGCCGAAGCGGGCTTTGCCGATCGCAACGGTGACGGCATTCTCGAGAGCGAAGACGGCCAGCCTTTCGAGTTCGAGCTGACCTTCTTCCAGGACAACGAAGACACGCGCCGCATGGTGCTGTTTCTGCGCGATCTCTACGCACGCTCCGGCATTGTCATGAAGCCACGCCCGACCGAATGGTCGGTGATGCTCGAGAACATCGACCGCAAGGATTTCGACGCCATTACGCTGGCGTGGACCTCGGGCGTCGAGACCGACATCTTCCAGATCTTCCATTCCAGCCAGATTCTTGATGGCGGGGACAACTTCACCACCTACCGCAATGCCGAGCTCGACCGCCTCATCGACGCTGCCCGGGCCGAAGTCGACGAGCAGCGCCGCATGGCCTTGTGGCGTCAGGCCGAGCGGCAGCTGGTGGCCGATCAGCCCTACACCTTCCTGTTCCGACGCCAGACCCTGGCCTTCGTCGACAAGCGCATCGCCGGGCTGGAGAACACCGCGCTGGGTCTGAACCTGATGGCGGTGCCGGTCGAGATCTGGGTGCCCGCCGCGCAGCAGCGCAGCAGGTAAGCCAGACATGCTGAGCTATCTGCTGCGCCGCGCGTTGTTGATGGTGCCGACCCTGCTCGGCATCACGCTGGTGGTATTCGTCGTGATGGCGGCGGCACCCGGCGGGCTCACGGCGCAGTCGCTGGTCGACGGCAACAGCCTCGAGCCGGAGGCGCGCAAGTCTCTCGAGAACTACTACAACAAGCTCTACGGGCTCGATCAGCCGGCGCCCGTGCAGTATCTGCGCTGGCTCAACAACATCTCGCCGATCGGCTTCGAGCGCGCGGCCGACGGCACGCTGGGCGACTTCTCCTTCACCAAGGGGCCCGATCTGGGTCTCAGCTTCCGCTACGGCCGGCCAGTTACCGATCTGCTCGCCGAGCGTTTGCCGATCACCTTGCTGCTCAATCTGTTGTCGATTCCGCTGATCTACGCTGTGGCGATTGCCATCGGCGTGCAGGCCGCACGAACGCGCGGCGGGCGTTTCGATGTGGCCTCCAACGTGGTGCTGCTCGGCCTGTGGTCGGTGCCGACCATGTTGGCCGGCGTGCTGGCCATCGGCTTTCTGGCATCTGAACAGTACTGGCGCTGGTTTCCCACGGGTGGTCTGGTGCGGCGCGAGGCGGTGGACCAGACCTTCCTGCCGTGGCTGGCGAGCGGTTCCGGCGTATTGCTGATGCTGCTGATCGTGGCGCTGTGTACCTCGCTGCTGGTATGGACAGTGGCCAAGGCGGCGCCGCGCACGCGCAATATTGGCGGGGCGGCGCTGGGCGCACTGTTGGGGTACGCCATGGCGGCCGATCTGGCCGGCTGGGCGCCGGGCTTCCTGCATCTGCTGCTGGCACTTGCCGGTGCGGGCCTGCTGGGCGCGCTGGCCGGCATTCCGGGTACGGCGCTGCGCATCGCCATTGCGGGCGGGCTCGGTCTGGTGCTCGGGGTGGTGGTGGCACGCGCGGCCGGTGTGCAGGTGACGCAGGCAGGCTATCTGTTCGACCGCGCATGGCATCTGGTGCTGCCGGTGATTGCGCTGTCCTACGGCGGGCTGGCTTTCCTCGCCAAGCTCACACGCGCCTCGCTGCTCGAAAATCTCGCCGCCGACTATGCGCGCACCGCGCGCGCCAAGGGCGTGGATGAAGAGAGCGTGCTGTGGCGCCATGTCTTCCGCAATTCGCTGCTGCCGCTGATCACAGTGTCGGCGACCTTGCTGCCCAGCCTGCTGGCCGGCTCGGTGATCATCGAGAGCCTGTTCTCGATCGACGGCATGGGCAAACTCGCCATCGAGGCGGTGCAGACGCGCGACCGCGAACTGGTGCTGTCGGTGACGCTGATTTCCGGCCTGCTTACGCTGGCGGGTTATCTGCTCGCCGACATCGCCTACGCCATTGCTGATCCGCGGGTGAGCTATGACTGAGCAAACAGCCCGCCTGAAACCATCGCGCCCGTGGTCGGCGCAGGTGCTGGGCGCCTTGCTGCTGCGCACCTCGGCCCGCCTCGGGCTGGCCTGGATCGGCCTGCTGGTGCTGGTCGCGGCCTTCGCGCCCTTCCTCGCCAACAGCCATCCGTTGTACATGGTGGTCGATGGCGAGGCGCGTTTTCCGGCCTTTGATCATCTGCAGGCCATTGACGTGGCCTGGCTGGCCGGGCCGCTGCTGGCCATCGTCGCCTGGCGGTTGCGCGGACCGGTGTTTTTGCGCTTCGTGGGCTGGTTCGTGGCGGTGGCGGCGGTCGGGGTAGTGGCCTGGGCCACGGTCGTGCCGCCACCGCTGGTGGTGTACGAGCAGTACCGCGAGCTTGAAATGGCGGGGCAGGTGGACAGCATGGTGCGCGCACCGATTCCGTATTCCGCCAAGGATTACCTGCGCGACTACGGCGACACCGGCATCGAAGCGCCGCTCAAGGGCCGCGACGGCCGCACGCACTGGTTCGGCACCGAAGACAGCGGCGCCGATGTGGCCGCGCGCATGATCGAGGCCACGCGCATCGCGCTCGGCATCGGCTTCATCGCCACCGGCATCGCGCTGGTCATCGGCACCATCATCGGCGGGCTGATGGGCTATTTCTCGGGGGTGGTCGACATCATCGGCATGCGCCTGGTCGAGATTTTCGAGGCCATCCCCACGCTGTTCCTGCTGCTGACTTTCGTCGCCTTCTTCGGCCGCTCGATCTACATGATGATGATCATCATCGGCATCACCTCATGGTCGGGCTATGCGCGCTACGTGCGCGCCGAGTTCCTGCGCCTGCGCGAGCAGGATTTCGTGCAGGCGGCCATTGCCAGCGGCCTGCCACTGCGCTCCATCCTGTTCCGTCACATGCTGCCCAATGGCGTCGCGCCGCTGCTGGTGGCGGCGAGTTTCGGCGTGGCCTCGGCCATCCTCGCGGAGACCACGCTGTCCTTCCTCGGGCTGGGGCTGGTCGATGATCCGTCGTGGGGGCAGTTGCTCAACCAGGCGGTGCAGTCGTCCACCTTCAACTGGTGGCTGGCGGTGTTTCCGGGTGGGGCGATCTTCCTCACGGTGTTCGCCTACAACCTGGTCGGCGAGGCGCTGCGCGACGCGGTCGATCCGCACACGCAACGCTCAGGAAGGGCGCGATGACGAAGCTCCTCGAAATCCGCGACCTCATCACCGAGCTGTCGGATGGCGAGCACTGGATGCGCGCCGTTGATGGCGTGAGTCTGCAGATCCGGCGCGGTGAAACCTTCTGCCTCGTGGGTGAGTCGGGCAGCGGCAAGTCGGTGTCCGCGTTGTCGGTGATGGGCCTGCTGCCGTATGCGCGACATCGCCATCCGGCGGGCGAAGTGCATCTTTACGACGAGGCCGAAGCCGGTGTGCAATTGCTCGGCGCCAACGACGAAGTGATGACCGGCGTGCGCGGCGGGCGCATCGGCATGATCTTCCAGGAGCCGATGACCTCGCTGAACCCGGTGATGACCATCGCCGAACAACTCGACGAAGTACTGCAACTGCACCGCCCGGAACTGGACGCGGACGCCCGCAACGAGCGCATCCGCACAGCGCTCGAAGAAGTGCGCATCCCCGATGCCGCCAGCCGCATGCGCGAGTACCCGCACCGTTTGTCCGGCGGGCAGCGCCAGCGCGTGATGATCGCGATGGCGCTGATCTGCGAGCCCGCGCTGCTGATCGCCGACGAGCCGACCACCGCGCTGGACGTGACTGTGCAGGCCGAGATCCTGCGCCTGATGCGCGAACTGCAGCAGCGCCGCGGCATGGGCATGCTGTTCATCACGCATGATTTTGGCGTGGTTGCGCGCATCGCGGACACGGTGGGCGTGATGCGCCACGGCAAGCTCGTCGAGTGCGGGCCGGTGAGTGAAGTGCTGCGCAACCCGACCCACGAATACACCCAAAGCCTGATCGCCGCGTTGCCCGAGCGTCTGCCGCGGCTGGTGCGCCAGCAGGCGGCCGCCCGTCCGCTGGTCGAGGTGCGCGATCTAGCCGTGCATTTCCCGGTGCGCCGCGGGCTGCTGCGGCGCGTGGTCGATCACTTCCGCGCCGTCGACGGCGTGAGCCTGGATGTGCATCCGGGCGAGGTCGTCGCGTTGGTGGGCGAATCCGGTTGCGGCAAGACCACGCTGGGCCGAGCGCTGCTGCGCCTGATCGAACCCACCGCCGGAACGCTGGCGCTGGAAGGGCAGGACATCACGCATCTGTCCGGCAACGACATGCGCGCCCTGCGCCGCCGCATGCAGGTGGTGTTCCAGGATCCCGGCTCCAGCCTCAACCCGCGCTTGCCGATTGCCACCACGCTGATCGAGCCGATGCGCGTGCATGGCGTCGGCGCGAATGATGACGAACGCCGCACACGCGCCGCCGCGCTGCTCGAACGCGTCGAAATGCCGCCCGACAGCCTGTGGCGCTACCCGCACGAATTCTCCGGCGGCCAACGCCAGCGTCTGGCCATTGCCCGCGCGCTGGTGCTCGAACCGCGCTTTATTTTGTGCGACGAGATCACTTCGGCCCTTGATGTGTCGGTGCAGGCCGGCATCCTCAAGCTGCTGCGCCGGCTGGTGGATGAGGAGGGCTTGGGCATGCTGTTCATCACGCACAACATGGGCGTGGTCGAATACCTGTCGGACCGCATGGCCGTGATGCATGCCGGCAAGCTGGTCGAGACCGGCCGCACGGCCGAGGTGCTGGCCGACCCGCAGCACGAGTACACCCGCAAGTTGCTGGCGGCGGTGCCGCGGCTCGATACGCTGGCCGCCTAGGGAGGCTGCTTGGACATCATCTTCGGCATCATCCTGCCGATCTTCGGCACGCTGGGCATCGGCTATGCCGCGGCGCGCTTCGGCGTATTCGACGAGGCGGCCAATCGCGGGCTGTCGGTGTTCGTCTTCAACTTCGCCATTCCGCTGATGCTGTTTCGCTCGATCGCGCAGACCGAACTCCCCGACAGCATGCCGTGGGGCTACCTGATCTCGTATTTTGGCGGCGCCTTTCTGGCTTTTGGCGGGGCGATGCTGGTGGGGCGACATTTCTTCGCGCGCCGGCTCGACGAGCAGGGCGTGTTGGGCCTCGGCGCCAGTTTCTCGAACACCGCCATGCTGGGTATTCCGCTGGTCATCACCGCCTTCGGGCCGGACGCGGCGCTGCCGCTGTTCGCGCTGATTGCCTGCCACAGCCTGGTGCTGTTGCCGCCTACCACCATGCTCATCGAGGCCGCGCGCGGTGAAGGGCAGAGCGTCGGCACGCTGTTGTGGACGCTGTTCAAGGGCGTTGCCGCCACGCCCATCATCTGGGGTTTGTCGGCCGGGCTGGTGTTCGCGATGGCCGGCTTTCCGCTGCCGGGGCCGGTGGATTCCATCGCCAAGGGCATCGGCGCCGCCGCCGCGCCGTGCGCCCTGTTCGCGCTCGGCGCATCACTCACGCGCTACAAGCTCTCGGGCAACCTGCGTGAGCCGCTGGCGCTGGTGGCGCTCAAGACCTTGGTTCATCCGCTGCTGGTGTGGCTGATCGCCACGCAGGTTTTCGACGTGCCCGAGCTGTGGGTGATGGTGGCGGTGACGCTGGCCGCCTTGCCGGCGGGCGTCACGCCGTATCTGTTTGCACAGCGCTATCAGGTGTGTCTGTCGAGCACGGCGTCGACGGTGTTTCTGTCGACGCTGTTCTCGGTGGTGACGCTGTCGGCGCTGCTGTTCGTCGTGCGCGGCTGAGTCAGCGCCTTTCGCGCAGGGCCGTGGCTACCGCAGGCCAGGCGAAGGCGAAGGTGATCAGGCCTGATCCCAGCGCGATGGCCAGCAATTCGAGCCACGCAGTCCAGTTGGCGACAGCGCCGAAGCTGATGCCGGTAATCATCGGCACCATGAACAGCGCCGAAACGCTCGACACAATGGCCGTCAGCACCGCCAGCGGGCGGGTGGGGCGCCAGCGCGCGCCACCGCGCTGCACCGCCACCGCCATCAGCACCAGCCAGGCGACGAACACGCCGGCCACCAGCAGGAAGTTGGCCGAGACCAGGTCGGCGAGGCGCTCGGCAAAGCGTGGCAGTTCGTTCATTCGGTAGCTTCTCCGTGCGGCGTCAGGCGGCGGTGTTTCTGCACAGCCTGCGGGGACAAGGCTGTGAGTGGGGCTGTGGATAAAACTATTTCACCTTGAAAAGGCGGTAAAAAGTCACGCTGCCCGATTCTGCAGCAGACCGGGGTTTCAGCGGCTCAGGCCGTGAGTTTACGAGCATGCGGCGGCGGGCGGAACTGGCGCGTGTCGTGATAGTAGTCGGCATGCGCATTGTTCGGCGTGACGCCCGGAATTCCGAGCAGCGGCAGCGGGCGCAAGGCACGCGGACTGGTCAGCGTCTCGCCCGAGCGAATGCGGCCGGCCAGCCAGGTGTCGGCTTCGCGCTGACGCGCCTGCGGCGGCAGATCGAACCATTCGGGGCGGACGACGCGGTGCAGGGTCTTTGCGCACAGCCCGACGAAGGGGCCGCGCAGCTGCTCCCAACTGCCGTGCCCGAACACCAGGAAGGCGGTGTTTGCTGCGAGTTCTGCGCGCCGCTGCCAGAACACTTCCAGCCACTCATGCGCGGCCAGCAGCGCCGGAATCTGCGGATCACTCGACACCACCAGCAGCCCGCATTCGTCGAACTGCGTAAGCGCGTCGCGCAGCAGGCCGCGACCGGCGATACCCGCCGCACGGCGGGCGGCAATTTCGCGCACATGGGCGACGTTCAGCGCGGCCTTGCTGTGCGGCCAAACGCACCACGACAGCGCGTTGAAAAAATCATGCCAGTCGTTGTCTCGCGTTGGCACCGCGCCCGTGTCGTGGATATGCGCCTCGTAGCCTTCGACAGGGGCCGTACCGGCGTCGAAATGCACTGGCTGGCCCGAGGCGGTGGTAGTGCCGGGGGCGGCTTCCTGCAGCAGCGCGTCGAGCGCGTTCATGTCCGGCAAGGGCGTGGCATCGAAGCGGCGCAGCAGATGTGCGATCGGTTCGAACAGCTTGCGGTCGGCGTGGCAGGCGGGCGTTTCGGGCTGCGGGGTCATGGGCGAAGCGGGGTGTGGCGAGCTGCGATTGTACCCGCGGCGCTGGCGCCCAAAGAAAAGCCCCGGCAGGGCGGGGCTGTGGGGCGGCTCGGGCGGCGCTCAATCGAAGGGCGTCGGGCGCGGCGTGAGGTCTGCCGACGGCGGCAGGATCGGCAGCGTGAAGTTGGGCTGATCGCCGGTCAGTGTTTTCAGGAAGGCCACGATCCTGGTGTTCTCGTCGAGCGTGAAGTGACGGCCCAGTTGCAGGCGCCCCATGATGTCCACCGCTTCGGACAGCGTGTTGGCCGCGCCATCGTGGAAGTACGGGTAAGTCATCTCGACGTTGCGCAGCGTCGGCACCTTGAAGTTGAAGCGGTCGGCGTTCTTGCCGGTCACGCCCGCGCGCCCTTCAGCCTCGTTGGCGGACTGGTAGGGCTCGACGATACCCATCTTCTGGAACGAGTTACCGCCCACGGCCTCGCCGTTGTGGCAGGCCACGCAGCCGCTGTTCTTGAAGATCTCGTAGCCTTCGCGCTCGTAGGCGCTGATGGCGGTTTCATCGCCCAGCAGCCACAGGTCGAAGCGAGAATTCGGTGTGACCAGCGTCTTCTCGAATTCGGCAATGGCGGCCGTGACCTGCTCGATGCCGATCTTGTCGGCCTTGAACACCTGGTGGAAGTCGCGCACATAGGCCGGGATGGATTCGAGCATGTCGATGGCCAGCGTGTGGCTGAAGGCCATTTCGCCGGGGTTGGCGATCGGGCCGCCGGCCTGTTCCTGCAGATCGGCCGCGCGGCCGTCCCAGAACTGCGCGAGGTTGAGGCTGGAGTTGAGCACCGTCGGGGAGTTGATCGGGCCCTGCTGCCACTTGTCGCCGATCGAGGTCGGCAGGTTGTCGCTGCCGCCACGCGACAGGTTGTGACAGGAGTTGCACGAGATGAAGCCCGATTTGGACAGACGCGGGTCGAAATACAGCTTCTTGCCCAGCTCGACCATGCCCAGATTTACTTCGGCGACTGGTCGGATCGGGGTGATCGGTTCGTTCTTTACGGCTTGCGCGGCGGCCTGGATGGCGATGCCTCCGAGCAGCGCGATAGCGACGGCGAGTGTCGTGCGCTTCATGTGCTTCTCCTCTCTTGTCTCGTGGTTATCGAGTCCAATTATGGAGAGGCCGCGAAGCTGCCCCTTGATGTGGATCAACAGGGCATTTGGACGCTGCGCAAAAAAAAGACCCGCGCGGGGCGGGTCTGTCGGGAGGGGAAGTCGCTTACTTGGCTTCCGACCACGGTACGCCGGCCGTGCCCCAGTTGTGCTTGGGCAGGTCATAGATGATGACGTCGACGGAATCCGCCGAGCAGCCCAGCACGCGGACCGAAGCCTCGGTGATGGCTTCCATCAGTTCCTTCTTTTGTTCCGGCGTGCGGCCTTCGAACAGTTCGACGCGGTAGGTCGGCATCTTGGTTCTCCTTGATGGGTTAGGGTTTCAGCTCAGGAAATCGGGTTCTTCGCGTTCGAGCATACGCAGCAGTGCGGGCCACTCCAGCTCGCCTTCGGGTTCCCAGTCGCCGGTGAGCTGCGCCAGCGTGTGGTCGAGCACAGACTCGGCCGGCAGCTTCAGTCCGCCCGGCGAAGCCGCCATCGCGGCCAGCTGCGTGCGACAGGATTTCTCCAACGTGTCCATCAGCACAAAGGCTTCGGCCACCGTGCGGCCGACGGTCATGGTGCCGTGATTGCGCAGGATCAGCGCCGGGTGCGGGCCAAGGTTTGCGACCAGACGCGTGGCCTCGGCAGGCGTCAGCGCAATGCCTTCATAGTCGTGATAGCCGATGCTCTTCCAGAAGCGCATCGCGTGCTGCGAAACCGGCAGCAGGCCGCAGTCGAGCATCGACACGGCCATGCCGGCGTCGGTGTGCAGATGCATCACGCAGTGGGCGTCTTCACGAGCAGAATGCACGGCGGCGTGGATCGCGAAACCGGCCGGATTGGCGCGGTACTGCTGATCGCCAATGACCTTTCCGGTGCCATCGATCACCAGCAGATTCGATGCTGTCACCTCGGCAAAGTGCAAGCCGAAGCGATTGATCAGGAAGGCGTTTTCCAGCTCGGGGTGACGTGCCGAAACGTGGGTGTAGATCAGGTCGTCCCAGCCGCGCCGGGCGACCAGACGGTAGGCCGCGGCCAGATCGATGCGCGCCTGCCATTCGGCGGCGCTGATGTCAGGCGGGGGAGTGTGCAGCGGGGCGTTCATGGGCGGAGTGGGCTTGCGTCAAATGCGCGCAATTCTAGCACCCCGCCCCGGCGGGGCTTTTCAGCGCAGGTTCTGCGCGGTGAACAGCACGACCTTGTTGCCGGCAAAGGTGACATTGACGCGCGCGCTGCCCTCCTTGCCCCAGGTGCAGTTCTTGGCCGTCATCAAGTCATCGCAGCTCGTCGGCTTGCCGATCAGACCCTGCACCTCCTCGAAGCTCTGGCCGGGCCGGATCTTGTTGTAATTCTCGGCGGTCACCTTGCTGCAGCCGGCCAGCAGTGCAAGCAACAGCAGGGCAGGGGCGATGCGGTACATGACGCTCATGGCGGACTCCGTGTGTTTGATGCGTGGATTATGCCGCCGTGGCAGCGCTTGGGTGCACAACGCGTACCGCGTCAGACGCCGCCCAGCGCGCCGAATGCCGCGCCGGCAGCAATCAGCCAGATCGGCGAGACCTTGGTCGTCAGCATTGCGGCAATCGTCAGCACGATCAGCGTCAGGCCGCCGAGGCGATGATCGGGCTGATTGATGAAGGGCAGCGCCAGGATGCTGCCGGCCGCCACCAGCAGGCAGATGGTCATTGGCGCCAGACCGTGGATGAAGGCCCGCACGCCCAGCGTTCCGCGCCGCTTGCGGCCCCAGCGGCTGGCCGTGAGGGTGACGATGGTCGAGGGCAGCAGCATGCCGATCAGCGACGCTGCCGCGCCGATCAGTCCGAACACCTGATAGCCCAGCACCGCGACGAACAGCAGATTCGGCCCCGGCGCGGCCTGCGCGATGGCGATCGAGGTGGTGAACTCGGTGTTGTCGAGCCAGCTGTTCTGGCCGACCAGATAGCGGTGCATCTCGGGCGCGGTCGAAATCGCGCCGCCTACCGACAGCAGCGACAGCATCATGAAGCGCAGAAAGAACTCCGGCAGATTGGACAGCGCGAACTCGGTCATGTGCGCTTCTCCGCCCGCAGAATCGCCCAGCGCGCCAGACACCAGCCGACAAAGCCCAGCCCCGGCACCACCCACACCAGCGGCGCACGCAGCACCGCCACCAGTACGAAGGTGGTCACCCCGATGGCCAGGCACAGCGGGATGCCCATCGGATTGCCACGCAGCGCCCCGGCCAGCTTCAAGCCCATGCCGATGGTCAGGCCCGCTGCCACGGCACCCATGCCGCGCAGCGCCCCGGCCACAGCCGGCAGATGAGCGTATTCGTTGTACACCGCCACCAGCGACAGCACGATGATCAGCGGCACGGTCATCATGCCGGCAAGCGCCGTCACCGCCCCGCGCCAGCCGAAATAGCGGTCGCCGATCATCAGCGCCAGATTCACGATGTTCGCGCCGGGCAGCAGTTGCGACACCGACAGCAGTTCGACGAACTCCTGCCGCGTCATCCAGCGCTTGCGCTCGACCAGCGTGCGGTGCGCGACTGCCAGCACGCCGCCAAAGCCCTGCAGGGCGAGCAGGGTGAAGGTCACGAACAGCTCCGTGAGCGAGCGCGGTGTGCAGATTTCCGGGGGCGATGGGGTCGAGTCGGTCACGGCCGTGGGGCGCTGAAGGAAGAGCGGCTAGCGTAGCGCGTCCCGCGATGTTTTCGGTGTTCTGAGATGGCTTGACAGTGACTTTTCGGCCGCTATAATTGCGGTCTTCCCGAGCGGGAGTAGCTCAGTTGGTAGAGCGCAACCTTGCCAAGGTTGAGGTCGAGAGTTCGAGACTCTTCTCCCGCTCCAGAGTTTTTCGGAATTGCCTCAGGCGGTTCCGCCCGAGCGTGGCGCATCGGGAGCCGGTACGTTGGCGCGATGGCAGAGTGGTTATGCAGCGGCCTGCAAAGCCGTGTACCCCGGTTCGATTCCGAGTCGCGCCTCCAGAAGTAATGCGGGAGTAGCTCAGTTGGTAGAGCGCAACCTTGCCAAGGTTGAGGTCGAGAGTTCGAGACTCTTCTCCCGCTCCAAAAAGTCAAAAGGCCCAAACCCAGGTTTGGGCCTTTTGTTTTGCCGCAGTGTTTCCGTGCAGGCTGGCCGCATGCGGAACATGCCCTGGCATCTCGATTGAATGACGAAGGAACGCGGGCGATGGATATTGCATTCCTCCTGTTGATGGTTTTCGTGGTCTGGCAGGTGTTGCGCGTGCGTTATCAGCGCGCGCACATCACTTTGCTCGGCCGGCATCTGGCCGGCCTGCGGCTCGAAAAGCACATCGAGACCCTGACCCAGGGCTACACCCGCGCCATCGGCGAACAGTCCGAATCACGCCAGTTGCAGGTGCTGGAAACCTTTGCCCAGACCGAACATGCGGTCGCCGCGCAGGTGCACACGCTGGCCGACGCCTTGCGCAGGGAGAGCCCGCAGGCCACGGCAATGGGCAGGCTCGCGTTCTGCGTGCCGTACGTCGAGCGCGTGCTGCCAGCAGCGGCGCGTGATTTCCGTGCGCTGCTGCGTATTCACGCAGCGGGCTTGCGCCATCTGGTGGACAACGAAGATCAGCTCAACCCCAAAGCGCGCGCCTTCCACCTGTCGGCGGAGTTGTATTTGTTCCAGCACAGCTGCCACTGGTTCTGCAAATCCCGCGCCGTGGCCGATGCCCGGCTGATCATGCGGCATCAGGTGCAGCACCAGAAGGCGCTGGATTCGGTGTCGGATGTGACGCGCAAGGCGTATCTGGGCTGGTTGCAGGGGAAGGCTGCTTAAGGCGGGTTGAGGATTGCCGGGTATGCCTGCGCGAGGGTACTGATCGGCCGCAGTTCACGTTCCCCGCTTGAAGAAAAAGAGCAGACCGTTTGGCCTGCTCTTTTTTCGGCCAGCGTGGCCCGCGCGGTTGCTCCCCAGCTCAGGAATCGTGCTCTAGCGGAGTGGCTGCGATCCTGACGCCGAGTGCGCTCATGACCTTCATCACCGTATCGAAACGTGGCTGGGCGCCCGGGCGAAATGCCTTGTACAGGCTTTCCCGGCCCAGCCCGGTTTCGCGGGCAATCTGGGTCATGCCGCGCGCTTTTGCCACGTCTCCCAGAGCCTTCAGCGTAAGCTCCGGGTCGCCTTGTTCGAGGATGGCGCTAAGGTATTCGGCGACGGCCTCGTTGCTGTCGAGGTAGTCCGCCGCATCAAAATCAATCAGTCGTTCGGTCATTCCTGGATCTCCTTCGCCAAGGCCTTGGCACGCTGAATATCCCGTGTTTGGCTGGATTTGTCGCCGCCAACCAGCAACACGATCATCAGCTCACCGCGCCGCGTGAAGTACAGCCGGTAGCCCGGTCCCGTGTCGATCCGCATCTCCGATACACCGTCGCCCACGCTCTTTACGTCACCGAGATGGCCTGCGCCCGCCATCCGGAGCCGGGCGACGATTCGAGCCTTGGCGCGCGCGTCACGCAGCTTCATCAGCCACCGGACGAAGGTCTCGGATTGCCTGATCAAGTACATGGCTATGATCGTATCCTTGTGGATACGTTCAGGCAAGCGCAAGGGCAGCGCACGGTGGCGTCTTCAGTCCGCCATTACGCAGCGCTCCGCCGCCCACGCGCGCAAGTTGGCCACCCGCTCAGCCATGACCACCGACAGCGGCCGTGTGCGAGCCAGTTCGGTCAGCAGCATGGCCATGTCCGGGTTGCGGTTGTCGGGCAGGGCTTCGTAGAGCATCGACACCACGGCCTGCTCGATTTCTGCACCTGACAGGCCGGGCGAGCCTTCGGCCAGCGCGCGCAAGTCGAAGCTCTCCAGCGGGAGACGGTGGCGATTGAGGTGGATGCGGAAGATGGTCTCGCGCGCCGGCGCATCCGGCAGGTCGACGAAGAACAGCTCGTCGAAGCGGCCCTTGCGCACCAGTTCCGGCGGCAATGCCTGCACCTCGTTGGCGGTGGCGACGATGAAGATGCGCGAACTGCGCTCGGCCATCCACGTCAGCAGCGTGCCGAGCACGCGGCGCGATACGCCGCCGTCGCCGCCCGACGCATCGGCCGACAGGCCTTTCTCGATCTCGTCGATCCACAGCACGATGGGCTGCATGCCCTCGGCCGCGGCCAGCGCGTCGCGCAGCTTGCGCTCGGTTTCGCCGTGGAACTTGTCGTAGAGCGAGCCGATGTCCAGCCGTACCAGCGGCACGCCCCATTCGGCCGCCGTGACCTTGGCCGCCAGGCTCTTGCCCGTGCCCTGCACGCCGGTGATCAGCACGCCCTTCGGGGAGGGCAGGCCGGGGCGTGAGACTTCGCCGAGAAAGATCGGCTTGCGCTGGTTGATCCAGCGTCGCAGCCGCAGCAGGCCGCCGATGGAGGCCGGGTTCTCGGGCGCCGTTTCCAGCGTCAGGCCGGGTGTGGTTTGTTGTTTGTATCTGGCTGCGCGCAGCAGGTCATCGTGCGTCAGCGCGCCGTCGTTGCGCACCGACTGACGCATCAGCAACCGTACATCCTCTTCGCATAGGCCCGAGGCATAGCGCACCAGCGCGTCTTCCACCGCCGGCGTGCGCTTCACCTTGTCGCCGTCGCGCTCGAACACCGCGATTTCCTCGCCGAGGATCTCGCGAATGCGCGCCTCTTCCGGCAAGGAGAGCGACACGTGCGCCGAATGCCGCGCCAGCTTGGGCGGCAATTCCACTTGGGGCCCGACCAGCACCAGCGTGCGCTGATCCACCGGATGATCCAGCGCGATCTCGCGCAGCCGCCGCAGCACCACCGGGTCTTCCAGATGGCGCTGCACGTCGAGCAGCACATACAGCCCGCGCTGCCCGCGCTCGTCGATGAACTTCAGCGCCGAGGCCAGTTCCTGCGTGTCCGGTACCACCCGCTCGCCGCCGGGGCCGCGCTCGGTCGTGTCGCGCCAGTCATCCTGCAGCGCCAGATCGGGTCGGTTCAGCCCGCGACCCGTCGGCGCCGAACCGTAAGCAAACCCCGGCTGCGTCAGCCCGCCCGCTGCGGACCAGCGATACAGCGGCAGGTTCTGGTCGCGAGCAAGCGCTTCCAGCAGCCGCATCGCGCGGGTTTCCTCCATCGTCTCGATCTCGATGATCGGGGTGACGGAGCGGATCAGGGCTTTGAGGTCGCGGAGGTCGTTCATAGGGTTCGTCTGGTCGGTAACGAGCCACAATGCTACCTGCGATTGAACCCGGCGCCACACGGGATTGCGTCATCCAGAACACCCAGTCGTCATTCATCAAGTATGCTGCGCGGCAACCAAAGACTTGACGAGAATATCCCGCGATGAAGTGCATGCCGTTCTTGATGACCGCGTTGCTGATGGTGGCCGGATGTGCCACCAAAAGTATTGATCCTGACTACCGGCCAGATACGGCTTCCGGTAAAGGCGTCGTTGTGGGTTCCGTGACCTACAAGGGCTCGTATGCGGGATACCAGGTGATGTACCGGCAGGTGCCCGACGGCAAACGAGGCTATGTCGAAACGGGCAAGGGGGCGATGTTGATCCCGTATTTCCCGAAGAGTGATTTTCACGGCACCGGGGTCAGAGGCGACGTCTTTGCGATTGAGCTTCCCGCGGGGCGCTATGAACTCTATTCGTGGCACGTACATAGTGGGGCGGTGAACGTGCGACCCGTCTCGGAATTCAGTATTCCTCTTGATGTGGAGCCCGGGAAGATCGTGTACGTCGGCAATTTCGAGTTCTTGCAGACGGGACGAATGTGGGGCGGAGCGGTTACTGGTGCGGCCGTAACCTACAAGGACATGGCGGAGCGAGATCTGGCGATGTTCAGAAAGAAGTTCCCAAAACTTGCAGAGCTTCAGGTTGGCGCAGCCATTCAAGAGGGCACCCAAGAGCAGAATCTGGGCGGAATGTCGCGTAGCGAACTGACGGTGATCATGCCGGTCATCCCTCGCTGACCCAGATAAGAGCGCTTCCCTAGCCCACTCCTGCTGCTCCGCATCGCACGGCTGTTGGCGGCGCGGAACAGCAATTGTGTCGATACCGGTGCTGCTTTTTAGCCTGCGATCACCCCGATCTCCGCCGCAATTTCCTCATTGTGTTCACCCAGCAGCGGCGGGTGGCGGCGCACCTGTTGCGGTGTGCCGAGCATCTTCACCGGGAAGCCGATGTTCTTGACCTTGCCTTCGATGGGGTGGTCGATCTCCATGCACATGCCGCGGTGCTGGCCGTGTTCGCTGCCGAAGGCTTCGGGGTAGGAGAGGATCGGGCCGGCCGGGATCTTGGCGGCGAGCATGAGCTCGATCCATTCATCGGCGGTCTTGCTGGCGAATTCCTCTTCCAGCGCCTCGATCAGCAGTTCGCGGTTCTTCAGGCGCTGGGCGATGGTGGCGAATTCCGGTTGCGTGGCGAGTTCGGGTTGGCCGATGAGTTCGCACAGTTGGGTCCACAGTTTCTGGTTGGTGGCGCCCATCACGAAGTAGCCGTCCTTGGCTTTCACGGCCTGGTAGGGCGCGCTCATCTTGTTGCTGGTGCCGAGCGGCTCTGGCACTTCGCCGTTGCCCCAGTAGGCCGACATGTCCCAGATCGAGAAGGCCATCGCGGCGTCGAACAGCGAGGCGTCGATGTGCTGGCCTTCGCCGCTCTTCTGCGCGCCGATGTAGGCCGACAGCAGGCCGTAGGTGGCGAACAGTGCGCAGCCGATGTCGGCCACCGGCACGCCGGCCTTGACCGGCTTGCCACCGGGATAGCCGGTGACGCTCATCACGCCGCTCATGGCCTGCGCCATCAGGTCGAAGCCGGGGTGCATGGCCCACGGGCCGCTCTGGCCGAAGCCCGAGATGCTGACGTAGACGATCTTGGGGTTGATGGCCTTGATGGTTTCGTAGTCGATGCGCAGGCGCTGCACGACGCCGGGCCGGTAGTTCTCGACGATCACGTCGGCGGTCTTGGCCAGCTCGTAGAAAAACTCGCGGCCTTCGTCGCTCTTGAGGTCGAGGGAGAGCGAGCGCTTGTTCCGGTTCATGTTGAGGAAGCCCATGCTGTCCGGCCCCTTCATCTTGAAGCCCATCGCACCGCGCGTCTGGTCGCCTTCGGGCGGCTCGACCTTGATCACGTCGGCACCGAGGTCGGCCAGCAGCATGCAGGCGAACGGCCCGGCCATGACCTGGCTGACGTCGAGTACGCGGATGCCTTCGAGCGGGAGTTTCTTGTCTTGCATGGCGGGGGGTTCCTTTCCTGATGTGCGACGGACGGCCTGCGCAGCTAGCGCAGGAGCACGATGGTTTCAGGAAGGACTATCTGCCGCTGGCCGCAGCGCGGCAACGACGCGTGCGGCATGCCAGGTTTCGCGAATTGCGAAAGCGGCGTTTAGTGAGCGGTGGTGCCGATGAGCTCGCTCACCACGTTTTCCAGCGTTTGCGCCTGGGCGTGGCCCGCGACGCGCGAGAGCACGAAGCTGCGGTGGTGCCAGTCGCCGTCGAGCTCGACGCTGGCGAGAGCGGATTCCGGACGGAAGCTCGCGAGCACGTCCGGCGGCATCAGCCCAACACCGAGCCCGTTGCGCACCAGCGCCAGCATGGAGTCGAAGCCGGAGACCTCGAAATCATTCGGGAACGGCCGGCCGCGGCTGCGGTACGCGCGCTGCACCGCGGTCAGGATGGCCGAGCCGCGCCCGAGGCTGACCACCGGCAGTGCGAGCAGCGCTTCGATGCTCAGCGGCGTGCCGTCGAAGCGGTAATGCGGCTTGCTGTAGACCAGCACCAGACGGTCGCTGCGGTAAGGCAGCTTGTCCATGTCCAGGTAGCCGCTCTTGTTCTCGTAGATGCCGATGTCGACGACCTTGTCGCGCAGCATCTGCTGCACGATCTGGCTGTTTTCCTCGACCACGCGCAGCGCGATGTCGGGAAATTTGCGGCGCATGCGCGCCAGATCCTGCGCGAGAAACGGAATCACCACGGCCTTGGGCGCGCCGATCAGGATGCGGCCGCTCAAGCCATCATGAATGGCCTTGGCGTCGCCCTCCAACCGCCCGACCAGATTGTCGATCTGGCGGATGTGCTCCAGCAGTCGGGCGCCGGATTCGGTGATCACGACGCCGTGCGGCACGCGCTGGAACAGCTTCGCGCCAAGCTGCGCTTCAAGATCTGACACGCGCCGCGAGGCTGCGGCCACCGCCAGGTCCAGCCGGTCGGCAGCGCGCGAGATGCTGCCGTGCTCGACGATGGCCATGATCAGCCGGACGGTTGCGGTATCAAACTTCACGAAGGCCTCCTGATGCGGGCGCGCCTGCCCTGTGCGCGAACTCTAGCGTATCGGACGGCGCGGCGAGCCTAATCGTGCTGCGCAGTTGGCGCCGGTTTTCGCTACCCTTCCAGTCATGGACACCCGCGCATTCCCCTTCGCCTTGCCACACGACAGCGTGCTGCCGGACTACGGTGGCGGTGGTCTGTACGGTCTGGTGCGCGCGTTTGCGGCCTATCTGGATCGGCAGCCGGGCGCACAGCCCTTGCCCGACCTGCCCACGTCGTCCGGGCGCAGCGTAGTGTTTCTGCTTGTCGATGGGCTCGGCGATGCCTTCCTGCAGCGTTTCGGCGCCGGCAGCGTGCTGGCGGCTCACCGGCAGGGCCGCATCACCTCGGTTTTTCCGTCCACCACCTCAGCCGCCGTCACCGCGACGATGACGGGTCTGTCGCCCGCGCAGCACGGGCTGACTGGCTGGTACATCCGCGACAAGCGCTTCGGCGGCATCGTCGCCCCGTTGCCGTTATATCGGCGCGGTGGTGATCAACTCGCCGCGCTGCGCCTCACGCAGCGGCTGTTTCCGTACCGCAGCCTGTTCCAGGGGCGGGCGCGTCCGAGTCTGGTGGTATCGCCGCGCGAGATCGCGTGGTCGCGCTTTTCCAGGCGGCATTGCCGTGGTGCACGCCTCGTCGGTTATGGACGCGGGCTGCAAGGCCTCGTCGAGGCGGTGGTGAAGGGCGCCGGAGAAATGCAGCAGGCGGGCGGCGGCTACATCCACGCCTATTACCCGCGCTTCGACACGCTGAGTCACGAATTCGGCGCGACCTCGCCGCAGGCAGCGGAGGAGTTCTGGCAGGTGGATGCGGCGTTTGCCACTTTGCTGGAGCGTTTGCGCGGGCTCGATTGCGAAGTGGTGGTAACGGCCGATCACGGTTTCGCCGATGCCTCGGACGAGCGCATGGTCGACATGGACGAACATCCGCAGCTCATGGCGATGCTCGAGTGCCCGCTGTGGGGCGAGCGCCGCGCGGCCTTCTGCGCGGTGAAAAAGGGGCAAGAGGCCGAGTTTGAATCGGCGGCTGCCGAGGTGTTTGCCGGCAAGGCGGTGGTGGCGCGCTCGCGCGATCTGGTGACGGCCGGGCTGTTCGGGCCGGGGCCGCTGAATGCGCGGCTGGCCGAGCGCACCGGCACGCACACGCTGCTGATGGAGCCGGGCTGGACGGTGGTCGACAGCGTGCCGGGCGAACACCGGCACAGCATGATCGGCGTACACGGCGGGCTGTCGTCGGACGAGATGTGGATTCCGCTGATCCGGGCGAGTTGCTGAGGTTTCAGGTCTCGTAGGGCGCAATAACCGAAGGGCATTGCGCCGTATAGGCTACACATCCAGCGGATTACGCTGCGCTAATCTGCCCTACGATGCGGCCCCGAGTACGATGCCCTGCGCCTGCAGGTCGGCCAGCAGGCCGGCGGCGAAAACGCACAGCGCCTGCGGGTCGGGATGGTGGAGTTCGGCAGCCAGACGCTCGACGGCCTCGCGGCCGTTGGTGGACTCGGCGAGCAGGTCCAGCAGGCGGGAGGTCACCGCATTCACCTCCGTAAATCGCACCTCGTCGGCCTCGTTGCGATGCACGATGATGAAGGTCGGCTGCGGTTTGCGCGGCCGGAAGTCCGGGCCGATCCGGTGCACCGGCCATTCATACGCCAGATTCATCATCGCCGGATTGAGCACGACTGCGCGCGCCAGCAGGTCGCCGGCCGGGTCATGCGGCGGCCGCGGCGCATCCATCACATCCACCGCCAGTTCGGCCCATTCGTGGCGCGCCAGATCGGCCAGCCAGCGCGGGCGCGGCATGGCGATGTCGGCCTCGTCGAGGTAGCGCACGAACTCGCGCGGAATCTCGCGAAACCACGGAGTGGCCAGCGGCCAGTCGCGGTAGAAGCAGCGGATCAGCCGCGTCCAGCGCGTCTCTCCCAGCAGCCGGCGGCACACCGGAAAACAGCGGTCGACAAAGCCGCGCACATTGTTGAACAGCAGGCGCTCATACACGCCACTGCGGCGCGCGGGCAGGCCGGCCGGTCGGGCAATGTGATGCGGGTCGCGCAGGTGGCGCGCGAACTCGCGCTGGAAATCCTGAAAGGGCGCCGGCGCGTTCATGGCGCGACGCTCCGCGCAGCCGGCGCGTGCTGCGCCTGGATGGCGGCGATGCGCTCGACCTCGGTGGCCAGCTCGGCCAGCGGCGGAAAGTCGAAATCGCGCTCCAGACAGGTCGGCACCGTGCGGCCCAGACGCGCGCACGCTGCATCGAGCAGCGCCCACACCGGGTCGATCACGTCGGCGCCGTGGGTGTCGATGAGCAGGCCGTCGTCTTCCGCGTGGTGGCCGGCGACGTGCATGTAGGCCACGCGCTCCAGCGGCAGGGTGTCTAGGTAGGCGAGCGGATCGAAGCCGAAATTGCGGCTGTTCACGAAGACGTTGTTCACGTCCAGATGCAGCAGGCAGTCGGCCTCGCGCGCGACGGCGGCGACGAATTCCGGTTCGCTCATCTCCGCGCCGGGCGGGGCGAGGTAGGCCGAGGTGTTCTCGATGCCCATGCGCATGCCGAGAATGTCCTGCGCGCGGCGGATGCGTTCGGCCACCCAGCGCACAGCTTCTTCGGTAAACGGAATCGGCAGCAGGTCATACAGGTGATGCGCGTCGGCGCACCACGACAGATGTTCGGTGTACAGCGTGATGCCGTGCTCGCGCATGAAGGCGCGCACGCGGCGCAGCAGCGCTTCGTCGAGCGGGCCGGGGCCGCCGAGCGACAGCGACAGGCCGTGACAGACGAAGGGAAAACGTTCGGTGAATTCGCGCAGATCAGAAGCGCTGCGGCCACCGACACCGGCCCAGTTCTCGGGCGCGATCTCGAAGAAACCGACGGCGGACGGCACGCCTTGCTCGCGCAGTGGCGCCATCAGCTCGCGGCGAAAGCCCAGGCCGGCGCCAGCGGGTATGCGATCGACAGGCATGCGAAATCTCCGTCAAACGGCGACAAGGCCGAAGCCCCGTCGCCGGTTCTCAGACAGCCTGCGAAATTACTTCTTGCCGCCGCAAGAGGCTTCGCCCTTCTTGTCATCCTTGGCGCCGCACGATGCTTCGCTCTTCTTGTCGTCTTTTGCACCGCACTTGGCTTCTTCTTTCTTGTCGTCCTTGGCGCCGCACTTGGCTTCTTCGCCCTTGGCGTGGTTCGCCGCAACCTGATAGCCGGACGACAGCGAAGAAGCCGAGAACGGGTTCTCCGCCGTTGCGGCAACCGCGCCCATCGAGGCGAGGGCGAAGGTGGAACCGAGGGCGAGCGAGACGAGTTTCTGTTTGCTGGACATGTTGATCTCCTTCTGTGGGTTGGATGAACACCTGCCAACGAGCCCATCGCAGGAGGGGGCGCGGGGCTACGTTTGCGTGATGTCCGTGGCTTTGTCGAGCGAGAACGTCATTCCTTACAGCCGGCTCACGCATATCGACCATACCGGGAAAATCCACGGGCCGGTACGGCTGTCAGAAGGCCGGCACGAGCTGAGGTTCCACGAACGGGGCACGGTGCTGCGCTGGCCGTGGCTAATGCTGGCGTGAGTAAGTGCCTCCGCAGCTGCCGCACATCGGAGGGGGGGCGAAGTGCGGCCCGAGCGAGCCGGTGTGCTCGGTCGGGCCTGCATGAAGTGGAGGCTGGCGCTACGCGCGCCGGTGTGTTTTGCGAGTCAGAAATCCGCCGACACCGACAACAGGAAGGTGCGCGGCGCGCCCACGGTCAAGCCTTCGCGGGCGGCGGATTGCCAGTAGTCCTTGTTGAACACGTTCTCCACGCTTGCTCGAACCGTCAATGGCGTGCCGCCGGCGGTGAAGGTGTAGCGAGCGCCGAGGTCAACGCGCGTCCATCCGGGCAGTTTCTGTGTGTTGGCCGCATCAACATATTGCGAGCTGGTTCGCAGCAAACGGGCCGTGAGTGTCATGCCTGGAACGAACGGTGTATCCCATTCGCCGGAGAGGTTGAACTGGAACTTCGGCACGGCGGGGGCGGTGTTGCCATCGTTGGTGCCTGACACGGTTTCAGTAAGCTCGCCTCGAGTCCAGGCCGCGCCGGCCAGCAGACGGATATCGTGGCGCAGTTCGCCTTGGGTGAGCAGTTCAATGCCCCGGTTGCGTTGTTCGCCGCCAACGGTAAGGCGGTTGTTCTGGAGGAAAACGCTGGGCTGCTCGATCTGGAAGGCTGCCAGGGTGACGCTGTAACGCCCGAAGTCGCGCTTCGCGCCAATTTCCAATTGCTTTGATTCCAGCGGGGGGAACGTCTGGCCTGCGTTGTCAGTCCCCGCGCCCGCCCGCGGGCCGGGGCTCAGCCCCTCGATGTAGTTGCCATACAGCGACAAGCTTTCGCTTGGCTTGACGACGAGGCCGACGGCCGGAGTAACCGCTGATTTGGTGTAGTGCCGATTAACGGCGGTGACCGGGAAGGTTTTGGTCGTTACCTGCTGATGGCGTAGGCCCAATGTGAGCTGAACCTGACCTTCCCGGAACGACATCGTGTCGGCCAGCGCAACGCTTCTGAGCCGCGTCTCGCCAACCTTGGGAAGCCCCGGTGTCAGGGCGAGATCGGGTTCAGGCAGCGTGACCGGGTTGTATATGTCAGAGAACACAAAATCGCCGTTGACCCGCTTCTGGCGGTGTTCGAGCGCGAGGTGATTTACGCTCAACACCGGTTCATGCAGCACCGATCCGGTCCGGAAGCGGCCGCGCAATCCCGCTTCAGCGGTGAGTGTGGTGATTTCTTCCCTCAGGCGGGTGGGGCGCCCCGCCAGAGTGCCCTGATCGTCCTCCAATCGCATCGTGATCTGCAGACTGTTGAAGTCGTATTTCATGTGGCCGAGCGCGCCGTAGGCTGTCCAGTCGTCGTTCAGGTCGAACTCGACACGGCCTGAGGCAGACAGCTCCTTGGCGTCCCAGTACGTCCAGTCCGGGAAGAAGTTGCCATCGGCGTTCGGCGCCGAAGTGATTGGAGTGCCTGCGGCGGGAGGGAACAGCAAACCGCTGCGCGCATGCGTCAGGCGGTCCTGGTAGTTGAGGTCGAACTCGGCGCGCAAGTTCTCGCCCAGATAATCGACGCCGAGCGCGAAGGCGCTGAGCTTCTCCTTGGCGCCCCTCATCGACATGTCGCCGGACTGATGCAGCGCGTTGAAGCGCACGCCCCATTCTTGTTGTTCGCCGAAGCGGCGACCGACATCGAGGTGCGTGCCGAGCTGGCTCTCGTCGATGTACGAGAGCGTCAGACGGTTCAGCGGCTCCGCCCCGGCGCGCTTGGGCCGCAGGTTGATCGCGCCGCCCACCGAGCCATACGGTGCCATGCCGTTGAGCAAGGCATTGGGGCCGCGCAACACCTCGACACGCTCGACGCCGATCAGCGTGCTGGAGTTGCGCGGGGAGATGCCGTACAGCCCGTTGTAAGCCACGTCGTAGTTGAACAGCGTGAAACCGCGGATGTTGAACTCATCACGGCCGGCGCTGCGCGAATAGGTATTGCGGATGCCGGGATCGTTTACCAGCACGTCGCCGATGTTCTGGGCCTGCTGGTCTTCGATGAGTTTTGCGGTGTATTGCGTGGTGCTGAACGGGGTGTCGAGCGCGTCGCGGTTGCCGAGCAGGCCGACGCGGCCACCGCGTGCCACCTGCCCTCCAGCGTAGGCTTCCGGCAGGGCGCTGGCGTGGCGCGCGGCGCTGTCGGTCACCGTTACCGTGCCCAGTGTCGTCTCGGCGCGCTTCTGCAAGCCCCAGGCGTTGCCCGAGCGGGGCACGGCCTGCCATCCGCTGTTTGCCAGCAGCACCTCAAAGCCCTCCCGCACGGTGAAGCGGCCGTTCAACCCGGGGCTGTTCAGGCCCCGGAGCGCGGCCGGGTCGAACACCAGTTGTACGCCACTGCTGGCGGCGTACTCTGCCAGCACGTTGCCCAGGGGGCCGGCGGCAATGGCGTGCTGGCGCTGGGCGGAAGCTTCCTGCGCCACGGCGGGTGCAGGCGCAATACCGGCCATCAACACGCTGCCAAGCGCCGCGTGAATGGCGATGGCAATCAGCCGGGCGGAAGTGTGCGGGCGTTTTGCAGAGGGCGTGGTGGGCCGTCCCCGCACCGGGCGGGGCAGGTTTGCTGCAGTCATTTCATTTCGTCCTTTCGCTGGCGGGTTTCGAAGTGGCGCTCGGCTATTGCAGACGAGGCCTTCTTCTGTGCGCCGTGCGAAACGCGAAATGTGATCATTCAAGTTCGAAAAATTTGAATGCGTTGCGTTGTAACCGATAGATCAACGCGGCCCCACCGTGACCCACAGGTCGGTGACACGTTCGATGCGCAGCGGCAGCGATTCGGCCAGCACAGCCAGGGCCGAATCGGTGTCGTCGAGCGAGATTGCGCCGGATACGCGAAGGCCGGCCACTTCCGGGTGACAGCGCAAAATGCCGCGCCGATAGCGCCCCAGCTCAGCCACAACGTCGGCCAACGGCATGTTGCGCGTCAGCAGCATGCCGCGCTCCCACAGCGCGGCATTGGCTTCGACCGCCGCGGTGGCCTGCAGCCCGTTGTCGGCGAAGTCGGCTTGCTCGCCAGCCTGCAGGGTGTGCGCGGGGGCGTTGCCGGGCTCGATCCGCACCGATTTCTCGAACACTGCAACACGCGCCAGCTGCTCATCGAGCCGGCGTACGCTGAAGCGCGTGCCGAGCGCGCGCGCGATGCCCTGCGGGGTTTCGATTACGAACGGGCGGGGGTCGGGCCGGGTCGTGACGAGAATCTCGCCTTGCACGAGTCGGACGCGGCGCTCGCTGGCGCTGAACAGGATGTTTACGGCGCTTGCGCTGTTGAGCACCAGGCTGGAGCCGTCCGGCAGATCGATCTGCCGGCGCTCGCCGGTGGCGGTGGCCACGTCACTTGTCCATGCCTGCCAGGGAGCCTGCTGCCACGCCAGCCAGCCAGCCGGCCCGGCAACGAGCACTGCGCCGAGCGCGCGCAAGCTGCGCCGGCGCCGCGAGCGTTGGAGGGCATTGAGCGTGGCCCGCCCGGCCTCATCCTCCAGCGGGTCGAAGGCATTGAACACAGACTGCAGGCGCGCCCATGCGGCTTCGTGTGCCGGGCTGCGCGTGCGCCAGCGCTCGAAGGCGCGGCGCTCTGCATCCGACGGCGAGCCGAAACACACGGTGGTGGCCCACTCTGCAGCTTCCTGAAGAAGTTTGTGTTCGGGCTGGTCGGCGGTTGTCATGCGGTGCGCTCAGAGTGCCGTCATGCAGGCCAGCAAGGCCTTCTGGATATGGCGCCGCACGGTGATCACCGGCGTGTCGGTACGCTCGGCGATCTGCACCAGCGTCAGCCCTTCGAGCTGCGCCAGCAAAAACACCTCGCGAGTGCGCGGCGGCAGCCCCGAGAGCATTGCATCAACCCGCAGAATGGCCTCGATCACGAGCAGGCGTGATTCGGGCGAGGGCGATTGCGGTTCGGGCAGGTTGGCAATGCTGTCGAGGTACGCCCGCTCCACTTCCTGACGCCGCCAGTGGTCGATCACCAAACACTTGGCGATGTGCGTCAGCAGGGCGCGCGGCTCGCGGATGTGGCTGGTGCTGCGGCCCGTGAGCAGTTTGAGAAAGGTCTCGTGCGCAACATCTGCAGCCTGATGCGAGCAGTTCAGCTTCTTGCGCAGCCAGCCTTGCAGCCAGCCGTTGTGCTGGGCATACATGTTGCCAATGGGGTCGGTGGGGCGGGCAGCCGTGCTCACGAGTTTCTCCGGGAGACGAAAGCGTGGCTGGCCCCGGGAGGGTTGGCTGGCTATTTCGGATTGAGAATTGTTCTCATGTTATCGCAGTCATGCCGAGGCTTGAAGAGGTGTGGGCAAAAAGGAACGGCACCGCGAGGGTGCCGTTCGGCGGTCGAATTGCCTGAGGCCTGCGTATCAGCCAGGCGAGCGGGGAGGCCGGCTCAGCCCGAAATGGCCGCGCAGCGTGGCGTGCTCGTAGTCCTGGCGGAACAGGCCGCGCTTCTGCAGCACCGGGATGACGTGATTGACGAAGTCTTCCACACTGCCCGGTTCGGCCGGGGGCATCAGGTTGAAGCCGTCGGCGCCGCCGTTGCGGTACCAGTGCTCCATCTTGTCGGCGATCTGCTCGGGTGTGCCGACCATGGTGCAGTGGCCGCCGCCGGCCGCGAGCCGGCCGAGCAGCTGGCGCACGGTGGGCTGTTCGGTTTCGATGATGCGCAGCACCGTGGCGTAGCGGCCTTTGGGGCCCTTGAAGGCTTCGAGCGGCGGCAGCGGCGGCACGGGGGCGTCGAGTTCCCAGTTCGTGCAGTCCTGGTCGATGAAGGTCTGTAGTTGCCGCAGTGAACTCTCAGTCGGCAGCAGTTCGTCGAGTTCGCGCTGCTTGGCCTTTGCTTCGGCTTCGGTGGAGCCGACGTAGGTGACGAGACCGGGCAGGATCGGCACCGGTGCGTCGCGCCCGGCGGCTTTCACGCTTTCGCGGATGGCGTTGTAGTAGGCCTGTGCCGAGGGCAGGTCGTAGGCGACGGCGTAGATGGCTTCGGCGTACTTGCCGGCCAGCGCGCGGCCTTCGTCCGACGCGCCGGCCTGGATCAGCACCGGGTTGCCCTGCGGCGGGCGCGGCACGGTCAGCGGGCCGTCGACGAGGAAGTGCTGGCCGTGGTGATTGATCTTGCGCACGCGCTCGGGGTCTGCATACAGGCCGTGGCGGTCGTTGAGCACCGCGCCGTCGTCCCAACTGTCCCACAGCGCCAGCACGGCTTCGATGAACTCGTCGGCGCGGGCGTAGCGCTCGGCGTGACCGGGCATGGCTTCGTAGCCGTGGTTGCGGGCTTCGGCGTCGAACATCGAAGTGACCACGTTCCAGCCCACGCGCCCGCCCGAAATATGGTCGAGCGAGCCGATCAGGCGTGCGGCATGAAAGGGTGTGTAGAAGGTGCTCGATACCGTGCAGATCAGGCCGACGCGGCTGGTGGCGCGGGCCATGGCAGTGAGCATGGTGACCGGTTCGAGGAACCAGCGTGGGCCGTCGGTGAGATTGACGGCGGCGTGGCCGTCGGCCAGGAACACGGCGTCGAGCTTGCCGCGCTCGGCCAGTTGCGCCATTTCCTCATAGAACCGGATGTCGCCGAGGCGCTCGACCGGCGAATCCGGGTGGCGCCACGCGGCGTTGTGATGGCCGCAGCCGAACAGGAAGAGGTTGATGTGCATCATGGTGGTGGCCTCAGTTCTTCACCAGCCCGCTGTCCACCACCAGGTTCTGCCCGGTGATGGCACGCGACCACGGCGAGGCGAAGAACAGCACGGCGTCGGCGAATTCCTCGGGCGTGGTGACGCGCCGCAGCGGGGTGCTGGCGGCGATCAGGTCGAACACGGCTTCGGGTGTGGCGGACGAGGCATCGGTGGTGCGCAGCAAGCCGCCCGACACCATGTTCACGGTGATGCCATCCGGCCCCAGATCCTGCGACAGCGTGCGCGTGAGCGACAGCAGCGCGGCCTTGGCGGCGGTGTAGTCGTGGTAGGGCACGACCGGGTTCTGGAACAGGTTGGTGCCGATGTTGATGATGTGGCCAAAGCCGGCCTGCTTCATGCCCGGCAGCGCGATCTGTGTGGTGTTGAGCGCGCCGCGCACGACCCCTTCCATCTGCTGCGCGATGCTCTCCCAGCGCAGCACGTCGGCGTGCTCGCGGGCGTCGCCGTTGAAGCTGAAAGCGGGCAGGGCGTTGTTGACCACGGTGGTCACCGGCTGGCCGAAGTGCGTCTGCGCGCGCTCGAACATGGCCTGCACGGCGGCGGGGTCGCTTACGTCGGCCTGGATGGCGAGTGCCTGACCCGGTGCGGCGGTGCTGACCAGATCGTTGGCCGCGCTGGCGCTGTTCAGGTAATTGACGATGACTTTGGCGCCATGCGCCAGAAAGGCGCGGGCAATGTGTGCGCCGAGGCCGCGACCGGCACCGGTGACGAGAACGAGTTGTTGCGCGAGGGGCGCGGAATGGCTGGACATGCTTTTCCCTTGTGATGAAGCTGGCAAGGGGGATGCACGAGCGGTGCGTGAGGACATCCCTTCGCCAGTACAAGCTGGATCAGGTTCGACGGGTGTGATCTCAGTCCGCAGATGCAGGACACCCCGTGTCGGGCGCAAACCTTATCACGGAAGAGCACTCGGGCGGCCTGGGCGGGTGTGTTGCGCCCGCTCGCAGGCGTATAATCCGCGCCTTGATCCTGGGGGAGCCGCATGCGGCTGAGAGATGGCGCCAGCCATGACCCCGATACTTGATCCGGGTAATACCGGCGTAAGGAAGGATGCACCGCCCTCACCGAGCGCGGGCTCCGTCCATAGCCGTTTCAGGAGTCCCGCAGCATGCTCAGCGCACCAGCCGCCATCACGTGGCTCACCTTCTTTGCAGCAGCCTTTGCCATTGCCGGCATGGCCTATGCCCGCCGCTATCGCGGCAACCTTGAGGAATACATCGTCGCCCGCAACAGTCAGGGGTCGGTCGCGACCATCATGACCTTGCTGGCCTCGTCGCTGGGCGCGTGGATTCTGTTCTCGCCGGCGCAGGCGGCGACCTGGGGCGGTCTGGCCGCCGTCATCGGTTATGCGCTGGGCTCGATGTCGCCGCGCATCGCGATGATTCCGCTGGGCAAGCGCATGCGCGAGCTGATGCCAAATGGCCATTCACTCACCGAATTCCTCATCGCGCGCTACGGCCGGCCGATGTACTGGCTGACGCTGCTGATCATGATTTTCTACATGTTCATCGCGCTCACCGCCGAGCTGACCGCCATCGGCAAGCTGGTGCAGCTGCTGGCGCCGGTGCCGCTGTGGGTGAGCGCGGCCATCGTGATGGTGGCGACGCTGATCTACACCACCTACGGCGGGCTGCGCGCGTCGATCTTCACCGACAAGATGCAGGTCATCATCATCATTCCGCTGGTGGGCGCGCTGATCGGGCTCGGCTGGCAGGTCACGGGCGGCTTCGGTCCGGTGGTCGAGCGCCTGCAGGAAACCGCGCCGCGCCTGCTCGACTTGGGCGACATGGCCGGCATCAAGGCCGGCCTGACCTTCTTCTTCGCCATCCTGCTGACCGGCATCTTCCACCAGGGCAACTGGCAGCGCATCTACTCGGCCAAGGACATTCCGTCCATGCGTCGCGGCTTTCTGCTGGGCGGCGTGCTGGTGGTGCCGTTCATCTTCATCATGGGTCTGTTCGGCCTGGCCTTCATGGCGCTCACGCCGGATGGCGACAGCTCCATCGCCCTGTTCACCGTGATCCTGTCGGAAATGCCGCTGTGGCTGGCGATTGCGCTGATTCCGCTGGGCATCGCGCTGGTCATGTCGAGCGTGGATACCGGCATCAGCGCCATTTCCAGCATCGTCGCGGTGGATGTGGGCCGCGCCATGCCCACGGCCAGTCCGGCCAACCTGCTGCGTCTGGCGCGCTGGCTGGTGGTGGTGATGGCCATCCCGGCGCTGATCGTGGCGGCGCAGGGATTCAGCGTCCTGTACCTCTTCCTGCTGGCCGATCTGCTGTGCGCGGCGGCGGCGTTCCCGGTGTTCTTCGGGCTGTTCAGCCGCGCGCACGACGGCTTTTCGGCCATGGTCGGCACGCTGGCGGGTCTGGTGGCCGGTCTGGTGATGTTCCCGATGCCGGGTGCGCCGATGACCTACCTGCTCGAATCCTTCCTGCTGGCGGCGGTGGTGCCGGTGGTGGTGATCTACGCGCTGCGCTTCGTGCGCCGCGGCAACGCGGCCTTTGATCTGGACTCGCTGTCGGCGAGCACGCGTACGCTCAGTCAGGAACATATCTGATCACTGTCGGTGGCGAGCCACCGGCTCGAACACCATAAAAAGAACGGGCCTCGGCAAACGCCGAGGCCCGTTTTTCATTGCAGTCAGCGATCAGAAATCGAACTGTGCCGTCAGCCGCAGCGTGCGCGGTGCGCCCGGAATCAGGTAACCGCCCAGCGTGTTCGAGGTGTCGCCCCAGTAGAACTTGTCGAACAGGTTGTTGATGCCGAAGCGGAAGGTGGTGGGCGTGTCGCCGATTTCCGTCAGGTAGCTCGCGCCGACGTTGACCACGTGATAGCCGCTGACCTTGGTCAGGATGGTGCCGGCCGGGGCGAACAGCTTGCTGCTGGCGTACTGCCAGCTGCCGTTGAAGCGCAGCGCCGGCATGGACGGCACGGTGTATTCGCCGTACACGATGCTCTTGTAACGCGACACGTTGCCCACGCGGCGACTCGATTCGGTGGCGTCGCCCTGCACGTCGGCCAGCGTCAGCGTCAGGCTGGCGCCGATCAGCAGGTTGCGCGTGACGCGCCCGTTGGCCGACAGCTCCAGGCCGCGCCGGCGGTCGGTGCCCGAGGCCTGGAAGGCCTGCCCCACACCCGGCAGATATTCATAGGGGCGTTGGAGTTGGAAGACGGCGGCGGCCACGCTCAGGTCGGGCGAGAGATCAGCTTTCACGCCCAGTTCGAGCTGGCGCGATTTCGATGGGTCGAGCACCTGGCCGCTGTTGGTCGAGCCCACCGGCGCCGTGCCGCCGGGCTCGAGACCCCGCGAGATCGAGCCGTAGAACGACAGCGCCTTGTTCGGGCTGTACACCAGCGCCACGTTGGGCAGCACAAAGTTGTCGCTGGTGCGACGCAGCAGCGTGCCGGCGGCGTTGAACTGGTCGCGATCCAGCGTCACGTAGCGCAGGCCGGCATGCAGCTTGAACTGATCGTTCAGGTGCAGCACGTCCTGCACGAACACGGCGCGCTCGGCATCCTTGCGGCGCAGGCTCACCGGGTTGTTGGCCAGCGGGCTGGGTGAGACGTCGACCGGGTCGTAGATGTTGCTGGTGCCGCGCGGGTCGAAGACATAGTCGGCAAAGCTGTCGCGGCGGTTCATGGTGGCCGCGCCGAAGGTCAGCTCGTGGCGCACCGAGCCGGTGGCGAGCTTGCCCTTGAGCAGGGCCTGCGTGCTCAGCACCGTGCGCTTGTCGTTGTCGCGGCGCAGATCGACCACCGTGTAGTCGCCGTTGGACTGGAAGTTCGATGGCAGCGCCACCGCATCGTCTCGGCGCAGCGTGTGGTGGTTGACCGACAGTTCGGTGCGCCAGTCGTCGTTGAGGTCGTAGCTGAACTTCAGCCCGTAGTTGGTGGTGTCGTCGACCACCGGGCTGCTCCACGGCTGGTTGTTGAGCATGTCGCGGGCGCTCACGTTCTTCGGCACCGTGGTGCCGCCCAGCAGCTGAAAGCCCGGCACCGAGAGCTGCGACTTGTGCATGCGGTCGAGGTCGAACTGCAGCAGCGCACGCTCGCTCAGGCGCCAGTCGAAGGCGCCCGAAACAAACTGCCGCTCGCCGTTCGAGCCGCGCACATACGAACGCACCTTGGAGGCCGCCGCATTGAGGCGGTAGCCAAAGCGGCCGTCTTCGGTGCGCCCACCCAGATCCACCGCGCCGTACAGCGTGCCGCGCTCGCTGGTTTCCAGCGTGACGGTGCGCAGCGGTACGTCGGTCGGGCGTTTGGTGACGTAGTTCAGCACGCCGCCGGACGAGGCAATACCCGCCTGCAGACCGGCCAGGCCCTTGAGGATCTCGATCTGTTCCTTGTTCTCCAGCGCGACCGGCGAAGTGCCCAGGATCACCAGCCCGTCCTTGCGGTAGCTGGAGCCGTAGTCGAGCTCGAAGCCACGGATCGCCAGACGGTCCGACAGGCCGACCGCGTTGTAGGAGTTCTGCACGCTGGCGTCGTACTTGCCGGCTTCGGTGGCGCTGCGGATGCCGCGCTCCTGCATCTGCTGCTGCGTGATTACCGTGATCGAGGCCGGTGTCTCGCGCAGCGGCGCTTCGGAGAAGCCGCCCACGCTGGCCTTGCGGCCGATCTCGTCGGATGCAGCGGTGTCGCTCACCACGACATCGGGCAGGGTGATTTCAGCGGGTTCGACGTCCTGTGCAAAAGCGACGGACGACAGCGCGAGCACTGCGGGCAGTGCGAGCAATTTCGGGGGGCGGGGCAGGAAGGGCATCTTCGTTCGACTCGATCGCGTGAGGACTGCGCGCGAAGGGGCGGACGAGACAGCGGGGCGGAGGGCACCCCATGAACGTCATGCTTCCCTACGCTGGCATTATCCAGGTCAGGTTCAAGGGTCTTTCTCACCCGAAGACGACGTCTTCAGGACCCCTAGCGTGCCGCGATACTAGCATCGGGCAAGCCGACGCCAAAGAGCTGGATTCCGGGATGTTGACGTGGGGCAAGTCGAGATCGCCTAACGTGTTGCCCGGATGCAAAGAACCCGGCCATGCAGCGCATGGCCGGAGAGGGGGGAGGGCTCAGAACCTGTATTTCAGCGACACATTGACGCTGCGCGGTTCGCCCCAGGTGTAGGTGCTGTAGGCGTTGAAGATGGTGTAGTACTTCTTGTCGAACAGGTTGTTGATGTTGATCGAGCCGGTCAGGTTGTCGTCGAAGCGATAGGTCGCCATGGCGTCGAACACCCAGTAGTCATCCACCGTGTGTTTGACCATGCCGCCGGCGGCCGGGTTGTTCACGTCGCCCCAGGTCTCGTCCTGCCAGCGCGCACCGCCGCCCAGCGTCAGGCGGCTGCTCTGGCCCCACGGTTTGTAGGTGGCGAACAGCGTTACCTGGTTGGCGGGGGCGAGGGTGGAGACCTTCTCGCCCTGGCGGCGCGAGACGCTGTGGCTGTAGCCGGCGTGCAGGTTCCAGAAGTCGTTGAGTTGGCCCGACAGCTCCAGCTCGACGCCCTTGGTCTTGACGCCGCTGATGGCGCGGTAGGCCGTGCCGCCGTCCGGGGTCAGTCCGCCGGTGGCTTCGGCGAAGTTGTCCTGTTCGAGCTGGAATATCGCGGCACTGGCATTCACGCGGCCACCGAGGAAGGCGCTCTTGATGCCCAGCTCGATGTTGGTGCCTTCCAGCGGATCGAGCGTGCTGCCCGACTCATCGCGGCGCGACTGCGGCTTGAAGATGCCGGTGTAGCTGCCGTACACCGAGTAGGTATCGTTCAGGTCATAGACCACCCCGAGGTAGGGCACGACCACGCCGGATTCCTGAATGGTCTCGGCCTTGTAGCTCGACACGCGGGCGCCGGTGATCAGCTTCAGGTCGTCGCGCAGGTTCCAGCGTGCGGTGGCGTAGAGGCCTTTCTCACGCGTGGTTTCGTCGTTCTCGCCGTGCCATGCGGCCGGGTCGTTCCAGTCCGGTTCGGGAACGTTGCCATCCCACTCGTAGTAATCGTCGACAGCCGTCGGGTAGCCCACATTCGGGCCGTCGCCCTTGTTGGTCCAGCGCCGGTCGCTGAGCCCGCCGCCGAGCACCAGTTCGTGCTTGCGACCGAACAGGTCAAAGGGCCCGTTGGCGTAGAAGTCGGCCGCGTTGGCGCGCGTCTTGCCGACATAGCGGCCCACCCACATGTTGGTGCCCGAACCGTCGGACGGGTCGGGGTTGCCGCCACCGACGGCGCCCAGCGGCGCGTCATAGCCGTTGATCTGGTGGTTGAGCTGCAGCTTGGCCACCCAGTCGTTGGCGAAGTAGTGCTCCAGCGTGGCAAACACGGTGCGGGTGTACTGCTCCCAACTGCTCCACTTCGCGCCGTTGTTGAACGAGCGCGAGCGCTTGTTGAAGTTGCCCTCGGTGTCGTAGATCGGGATGCCGCCCCAGGTCGAGCGCGTCGGCTTGTTGTCCTGGTAGTCGGCGCCCACGGTCAGCAGCGTGCTCGGGCTGAGGTCGGCTTCGAGGATGCCGTAGAACAGCGGCGTCTTGCGGCGGTAGCCGTCGAGGTGCGACTCGCGGTCCTGATAGGCCACCACCGCACGGCCGCGCAGCGTGCCTGCGGTGTTGAGCGGGCCGGACAGATCCACTTCCGTTCGGTAGTTGTCCCACGCGCCGGCGCCGACGCTGACGTGGCCCTGGAATTCGCGCGTGGGCTTCTTGCGCACGAGGTTGATGGTGGCTCCGGGGTCGCCACTGCCGGTGAGCAGGCCGGTGGCGCCTTTGAGTACTTCGACGCGGTCGTAGATGGCCATGTCGCTGAGCGTGTTGCCGGCGGAATAGCCGGAGTTGCGCTCCATCGGAATGCCGTCGTACTGGAAATTGTTGATGGCGAAGCCGCGCGCGTAATACACCGTGCGCTCGCTGTCGTAGGTCAGGATGCTCACGCCCGGGGTGTGCTGCATGACCTTGTCGATGTTGGTGAGCTGGAAGTCGTCCATCTCTTCGCGCGTGATCACGCTGATCGACTGCGGCGTCTCACGCGGCGTGAGCACCAGCCGGGTGGAGGTGGCAATGGCCCCCGGCGTGTAGGTGTCGGAGCCTTCGGTGATCTCGCCCAGCTGGTTGGCCGTGACCTGCACGGCCTTCAGCGTGGTGGTACGGGTGGAAACCTTGCGCAGCGTGAGCTCACCGCCGCCCTCGCGCACCGCTTCCAGGCCCGTGCCGCGCAGCAGGCGCTGCAGGGCTTCGTCAGGCAAAAGCTGCCCCTCTACGCCGGGGCTGGTCAGGCCGGCGGTGAGGCGGGCATCGACCGCCAGCTGCACGCCGGCCTGCTGACCGAAGCGGCTCAAGGCTTGGTCGAGGTCGCCGGCAGGTACATTGAACTCGCGCACGGCGCGCTCGCTGGCGGTTTGCGCGAGCGCCGAGGTGGCGGCCACGGCCATGCCGCCGCCCAGCAAGGCGAGCAGCAGGGCGCGGGCCAGCGGGGCCATGCGGTGTTGCGAGGGGTTGGCACTGCGGGTGGTACGCATCGGATTTCCTCTCATCGGGTTCGAGTCGAACCGCTGCGGCTGAAAGGTCCGCAGGGCTCCTGATGCGTTTGCCCCGCGAGATCGAAAAACCTGCCTATTTTTTTGTGTGAAGTGTTCGCAGCCGCCGCTGGCGTCAACCAGCCAGCAAGCCAGCCTCGGCGCCAGCAGCTTCAGGATCCGGTGTGAGGCACGACGCGCACCCAGTAGCGGGTGAGGCTCTGGACGCGCACCGGGAGTGCGCGTTCGAGTGAGGCCAGCACGGCGTCGGTGGGGCGCGGGCCGTCCAGCGGCCAGGTGCCGGTAATGCGCAGGTCGGCCACCTCCGGGCTCCAGTGCACATGCCCGGGGCGGTGGCGCGCAAGCTCGGCGAGCAGATCGTCGAGCCGGCGGTTGGCGGCCACCAGCATGCCGTCCACCCAGGTCTGCAGGGTTTCGTCGAGGGGCTCGGGCGGAGTCAGGAAGTTGCGCGCGAACAGCGTCTGTTCGCCGGCCTTGACGCGTGTCGGCGGGTTTCCGCTGGCGGGGTACACATCTACGGCGCCTTCACGCACGCCGAGCCGGCTGTGGTCGGCCTGTTGGTGCACGCTGAAACGGGTGCCGACTGGCACCAGACGCGCATCCCGCGCCTCCACCCACAGCGGTCGCCCGCTCGGGTCTGTGGCGGTGACGACTTCGATTTCACCTTTGCGCAACAGGATGCGGCGCGCATCCACGTCTTGCACTACATCCACCTCGGTTGCGGTGTTCAGGCGCAGCAGCGTGCCGTCTGCGAGCGTGATGCTGCGCCGCTCGCCTGCGGCCGTGCGCAGCTCGGCCGGTCGCGCAACGGCCCAAAGTTCATCGCGGCCCGACCACAGTAGCGTGCCGGCCGCTCCGGCCCACAGCAGGTGGCTCAGCATGCGACGCCGGTTCATGCGGCTGGCGCGCACCAGCGTGTTGCGCGCCACATCGGGGGGCAATGCGGTGTTGCCCTGCAGGCGCTTGCTCATCTGCTCCAGCCGGGCCCAGGCGCGTTCGTGGTCGGCGTGCGCACTGCGCCAGGCGAGTAGCGCACGGCCTTCAGACGCAGTCATGTGGCCGGAGGCCTGCAGCACGAACCAGTGGATGGCGCGGTCGAGCACGCTGTCGTCGATCGGCCGTTCGTCTTCCGGCGTGGCGGGGTTCGGCGGGTACGCGAGTGGCGGACTCATGCCGTGTACAACGCCTTGTAGCAATGGGCGATGGCGCGAATCATGGCTTTTTGCACTACGTTCACGGTGACGCCCAGGCGTTTGCCGATGGCGGCGTAGGTCAGGCCGTCCAGTTGCGACAGCAGAAAGATGTCGCGCACCTGCGGTGGCAGACCGTCAATGAGGCGGGCCACTTCTTCCAACGCCTCGACCACCAGAGCGCGCTCCTCGGGCGACGACGACAGCGCTTCGGGTCTGCGGGCCAGTTCTTCCAGGTAGGCCTGCTCGAGCGCCCGCCGCCGCCAGTGGTTGATTACCAGCCCGTTGGCGATGGTCGTGAGGTAGGCGCGCGGCTCGCGCAAGGCCACGCTCTCCGGTTTGGCCAGCAAGCGGACAAAGGTGTCCTGCGCCAGATCGGCCGCCTGATGCGAGCAGTTGAGCTTGCGCCGCAGCCAGCCATGCAGCCAGCCGTGGTGTTCGCGGTAGAGGGAGTCGAGTGCGTGGGGCGGAGCAGCGGTGCTCAAGGATGTCTCCGAGTGCGAAAGCGCTGGCTGGCCCGAGAAGGGGTGGCTGGCTATAATTGAGAATCGTTATCATTGTGGTGGGTTCGCTCGCCATCGTCAAACCGCATGGCGGACTGCATCAGGTCGAGTGCCGCCGGGAGGGGAAAAATGAATCACGCGTCTGCCCGTCTTGCGGGCTGTGCAGGGGCCGTGGCGCTGGCCGGAGTGCTGACGGCCTGCGCTGGCGTGCAGGAAATGCCCGAGCGGCCGGCGGTTGTGTCGCAGCAACTGGAGAAGCGCGGCTACCGCATGGGCGAAGAGGTGCGCCGGGTGTCGTCGTTCGAGATATCGGGCTGGAACTACATTGACGATCACCACATGCAGATCGACGGCGGGCCCGGGCGCGCCTATCTGGTGACCTTCCTTTTCCCGTGCCGCGAACTGGCCTGGGCCGACCGCATCGGCTACACCGACAGCGCCGGCAGCTTCGGCCGCAGCGAGCGCGTGGTGGTGTTCGACATGGGGCGCCGCGTGAGTTGCCCGGTGGGCGAGCTGCACAAGCTCGAACGCATCGAGCGCGACAAGGCCAGCCCTCAGTAGCGACTTTCTTCAGCGATATTGTCTGCGTTGCTCAGCGGCTCGCGGCTGTGAGCCAGCCGTGCCGTGGATGCTTGTTGTGCTCGTAAGCGCAGCGCGACGAGGCCGCTCCGGCAGGGGGGCGGACTCGATTGAGGCAACGCTGATGGAGGAAATTGGCAGGAATGCTGCAGTTATTCTAAAAAATACAAATGAGATTGATTCGTATTTGTAATAGTGCGTAAGATGCGTGTCCGTTTGACACATGCATGGGTGATCGATTGCGCAATGAACTTCCTCTCAGCCAGGCCGCGCCTCGGCTGAAACCGCTGGTGGCGGCGTTTTTCGCCGTACTCGCGCCTCTTGCGGCGCATGCCGCCGACGACGAGAAGGTGAAGACTCTGGAGGAAGTCGTCGTCACCGCTGACGTGCTTGATCCTGATGATTCACGGCCGCGTACCGTGTCGACTGCCACCAAGACCGCGCTCGACCCCAAGGACGTGCCGCAGGCGATCAATACGCTGGAGATGAGCAAGTCGAAGGTCTACGGGCTGAACGACCTGAGCGTTCTGCTCGACGGCACGCCCGGCGTCGACACCGAATACGACATGCGCGGAGACGGCATCAACATCCGGGGCTTCTCGGCAGATTCGAACGACATCTACCGCGACGGTGTGCGCGCAACCGGCCAGATCCGGCGCAGCACCGCCAACGTCGAGCGCATCGAAATCCTGAAAGGACCGGCCTCAGTGCTGTACGGCCGCGGTCTGGGCGGTGGGGTGGTGAACCTCATCAGCAAGCAGGCGAGCTTCGACGCCGTGAGCAGCATCAACCTGCGTGCCGGCTCGTGGGACAACCAGGGCACCACGCTCGATCTGAACCACGTCATCAACCCCAATTTGGTGGTGCGCCTGACGGCGGACTACGAAGAGGCGGACAGCTTCCGCAAGGGCATTTCCAACCGCAACCGCATGGTTTCGCCCAGCATCCTGTACGACAACCACGACAACTTCAGCTGGCTGCTGCAGTACACCTACGACAAGGTGTGGCGCCGCCCCGACCGCGCGCCGGCCTTCAACACCTTGCCCGACGATGTGTCGCACAGAACTGCCTATGCGCACCCGGATGACTACGTTGAAGACGAGATGGAGATGTTCCGCTCGGTCATGAATTACCGCTTCAACGACGCATGGGCGGTGAAATGGACCGCTGCCGTGCATGAGGCCAACCAGAGCTTCGACCACCTCTACGGCGGCGCCTATTGCCAGCTCGACGGCACCCTCAAGAGCAATGGCAATGCATGCGCCAACCCCGGCCTGATGACCTTCACGCGGGCGTGGCAGGACACCAGCAACCGCACGCTGACCAACAACGTGGACTTCACCGGCAAGTTCAACACCGGCTCGGTAAGCCACGACGTGCTGATCGGCCTCGAACTGAGCCGGGAGAACCGCAGCCCTGATCTGGCTACCTCGCAGAGCAGCTCCGACCCCTCGCTCGCCTACCCGTATCCGGTCGATCCCTACAACCCGGTCTGGGTGGCGCCCAAAACGCCGCGTGGCGAGGCCAAAACCTCCAACCGCCACAAGGCCGAATCGCAGGCCCTCTACCTGCAGGATCTGATCGGCCTGAACGAACAGTGGAAGGTGCTGGCCGGCCTGCGTTTCGATCGCTTCGAGTTTGGCTCCCACAACCTCATTTCAAACGAGAAGCGCAGCTACAAGGGCACAACCGTCAGCCCGCGCCTGGGCGTGGTGTGGCAACCGGTGAAGGACCACAGCCTGTACGCCTCGTACAGCAAGAACTTCGCGCCCTATGGCGGCCGTGGCCTGATGAGTGTGGCGGTGGGCGACAGCGCGGTGTATGACGAGAAGCCGCAGTTCTCCAACCAGTACGAAATCGGTGTGAAGAGCGACTGGGCAGGTGGCCGTTTGTCCACCCAGGTCGCCCTGTACGAGCTGGAGCTCTACAACATCCGCTACCGTCCGGACGCCGTGAACGACCCCTACACCTGGGCTGTGCGCGGCGGCCAGCGCTCACGCGGGCTGGAGCTGAGCATGGCCGGCCAGGTGGTGCCCAACTGGTATGTACGTGGCGGCCTGGGCTTCCAGGAAGCGAAGGTCAGCAAGGACAAGGTCTCGCCCGCCGTGGAAGGCAACTACCTGCCCGACATCGCGCGCCGCACCGGCAACCTCTTCGTGCGCTACGCACCGCCGGGCAACTGGTATGGCGAAGTGGGCGTGACCTATCGTGGCGATTCCTACACCGACAGCGCCAACACCAGCAAACGCGACGGCTATACGCGGTGGGATGCTTCCGTGGGTTGGCGCCTCTTGCCCTGGACCATCACGCTGGCCATCACCAACCTGACGGATACCAAGTACTTGCGCTCGACCAGCATGCCGGGCGCACCACGCACGGCCTTGATCAGCGCCAACTACGTGTTCTGATCGGAGAGTTGCCGGACGTTCTCAAGCCCGCTCGAAGTCGAGCGGGCTTTTTGTTGCCTGCAACTTGCGGGAGGTGTGCCGCCGTAACGTCGGTCGAGCGGCCTCAAGTCGAAGGCACCGGGACGCGGTGCGTGCGCGCCAGCTCCACAAAGGCGCGCAGGTAGTCGATGTCGGCGTCGGCTTTGCGGATGCCGAGGTAGATCTGCTTCGCGATGCCGTTCTTGCCGAGCCGCACCGGGGCGATGTCGAGTTTGGTGGCGTATTCCTCCACCAGCCAGCGCGGCAGCGCCGCCACGCCGCGGCCGCTGGCGACCATCTGCAGCATGATGTCGGTGGTCTCGATGGGCTTGTGGCGGCGGGGTGCAATGCCGGCCGGCGTGAGGAACTGCGTGTAGATGTCGAGCCGGTCGGTTTCCACGGGGTAGGTGATCAGTGTTTCGTCTGACAGCTGTTCGGGGCGCACGTAGGCCGCGCCGCGCAGCGCGTGCTGCGGCCCGACCACCAACACCTGCTCGTAGTCGAACACCGGCTCGAAGTGCAGGCCGGGTTTGAACAGTGGGTCGGGCGTGACCAGCATGTCGATCTCGTATCCGAACAGCGCGCCGATGCCGCCGAACTGGAATTTCTGCTTCACATCCACATCCACCGCCGGCCACGCCGCGAGGTAGGGCGAAGCCACCTTGAGCAGCCACTGGTAGCAGGGGTGGCATTCCATGCCGATGCGCAGCGCTCCGCGCTCGCCGCGCGCGAACTGGCGCAGGCGCTCTTCGGCATGGTCGAGCTGCGGGATCAGCCGGTTGGCCACGGCCAGCAGGTATTCGCCGGCCTGCGTCGGGCGCAGGCTGCGGCCCTCGCGGTGCCAGATGGCAATGCCGAGCTGGTCTTCGAGCTTGCGCATGGTGTGGCTCAGCGCCGACTGCGTGAGGTGAAGCTGCTCGGCCGCGGCGGTGAGCGAGCCGTGATCGGCCACGGCGCGCACGATGGCCAGGTGGTTGCGTTCAAGCAGAGGCATAAGGGTTTGCGTGAGCCGTATTCATGAATTCATGAAAAAGTACCATTTTTATTCATGATTCGCTCGGCCTAGCATTGCGTCCTTCTTCAACAGGGCGACCCGAAGAACCGTCGCGAGCGGTCGGAGTGCAAGGCGCACGGAGCGCAGGATGCGAGACATACCAAATAGGTAGGCGAGCATCCGAGCACCGCGCAACGCAGCAATCCGACCGCGCAGCAGGTTATTTGGGATGCCTTTACGCAAGGCGTAAATCATGGCTTTCACCCACAACCTCGGCTTTCCGCGCATCGGCGCGAAGCGCGAACTCAAATTCGGTCTGGAGTCGTACTGGAAAGGCCAGTCCACCCGCGACGAACTCAAGGCGCTCGGCGCCCATCTGCGCGCCCGCCACTGGGGCAAGCAAGCGCAGCTCGACCTCGTTCCGGTGGGCGACTTTTCGTTCTACGACCAGGTGCTGGACATGAGCTTCACGCTCGGCAACCTGCCCGAGCGCGTGCGCGGCTTCCAAGGTGACGCGCTGGACAACTACTTCCGTGTTGCGCGCGGTCGGTCCGCGCAGTCTGCAGAAGAGCACGTCGGCTGCTGCGGTGGCGTGGCCGCGGGCGAAATGACCAAGTGGTTTGACACCAACTACCACTACATTGTCCCGGAATTTGCCGCCGACACCCGCTTCACGCTGGACGCCTCGCGCCTTGTCGAGCAACTGCGCGAGGCCCGCGCCCAGGGCGTGGCGGCCAAGCCGGTGATCATCGGCCCGGTCACCTACCTGTGGCTGGGCAAGGCCAAGGACGACTCCAACAAGCTCGATCTGCTGGCGCGCCTGCTGCCGGTGTATGCGCAACTGCTCGACCGCCTGGCCGACGAGGGCGCCGAGTGGGTGCAGATCGACGAGCCGGTGCTGGTTACCGAGCTCGACGCCGACTGGAAGCACGCCTTCAACCTCGCCTACCACGAGCTCAAGGCCAGCAAGGTGAAGCTGCTGCTCGCCACCTACTTCGGCACGCTGCAAGAGAACCTGCACCTGACCGCCAACCTGCCGGTGGCCGGCGTGCATGTGGATGCCGTGCGCGGGCGTGACGAGGTGAACAGCCTGCTGGGCCTGCTGCCGACCAGCAAGGTGGTGTCGCTGGGTGTGATCGACGGCCGCAACATCTGGAAGACCGACCTCGCCGCCGTACTCGAATGGCTCGAACCGCTGCAGGAACGCCTGGGCGAGCGCCTGTGGATCGCCCCGTCGTGCTCGCTGCTGCATGTGCCGGTGGATCTGGACAGCGAAGAGCGCCTGGAGCCGGATGTGCGTTCGTGGTTGGCCTTTGCCCGCCAGAAGCTCGAAGAGCTGCACGTGCTAGCCCTAGCGCTCAATTTCGGCCGCGCGACCGTGCAGGCGGAACTGGACGCCAACCGCGCCGCAGTCGAAGCCCGCCGCGCTTCGCCGCGCGTGCACAACCCGGCCGTCAAAGCCGCGCTGCAAAAGCTCACTGCCCAGCTCGGCCAGCGCAAGAGCCCGTATGCCGCTCGCGCCGGCAAGCAGGCCGCACATCTGAAGCTGCCGAAGTTCCCCACCACCACCATCGGCTCCTTTCCGCAGACCGCCGACATCCGCCAGGCGCGCAGCCAGTTCAAGGCCGGCGAGCTGGATGAGGCGGCCTACCGTGCCGCCATGGAAAACGAGATCACCCGCAGCGTGCGCGAGCAGGAGGCCCTGGGGCTCGACGTGCTGGTGCACGGCGAAGCCGAGCGCAATGACATGGTCGAATACTTCGGCGAGCAGCTGGCCGGCTACGCCTTCAGCCAGTTCGGTTGGGTGCAGAGCTACGGCTCACGCTGCGTCAAACCGCCCATCCTGTTCGGCGACATCAGCCGTCCGAAAGCCATGACCGTGGAGTGGAGCCAGTACGCCCAGTCGCTCACCGACAAGCCCATGAAAGGCATGCTCACCGGTCCGGTGACCATCCTCAACTGGTCCTTCGTGCGCGACGACCAGCCGCGCGCCACCACCTGCTGGCAGCTCGCACTGGCCATTCGCGAAGAAGTGCTCGACCTCGAAAAAGCCGGCGTGCGCGTCATCCAGATCGACGAAGCCGCCCTGCGCGAGGGCCTGCCGCTGCGCCGTGCCCAATGGCAGCACTACCTCGACTGGGCCGTCACCGCCTTCCGCATCACCGCCAACGGCGTCGAGGACGAAACGCAGATCCACACCCACATGTGCTACTCGGAGTTCAACGACATCATCGCGTCCATCGCCGACATGGACGCCGACGTCATCACCATCGAAACCTCGCGCTCCGACATGGAACTGCTCGACGCCTTCGACCACTTCAACTACCCCAACCAAATCGGCCCCGGCGTGTACGACATCCACTCGCCCAACATCCCGGACCAGCAGCACATGGTTCAGCTGATGAAAAAAGCCGCCGAGCGCATCCCGGCTGAGCGGCTGTGGGTGAATCCGGACTGCGGGCTGAAGACGCGTCAGTGGAATGAGGTGATTCCGGCGCTTAGCAATATGGTGGAGGCGGCGAGGGTGTTGCGGGCGGAGGTGGCCTGAATCGGGTCCCCGTAGCTCAGGTAAGCGCCCTCCGGGCGCGCACCTGAGAGCAGCGGCTGACCGCCGACAGGTCATACCCGAACGACACCATCCCCGAGTCGTTCAACCACATCTTGTCGATGTGCTGGACGCCCACCTTCCAGCCAGTACAGAAGTGCCTCGCCTTGTCTGCCGCCCAAAGATGCGGGGTGCCGCATATTGTGGAAGCGTACGGCGGCACGAATCCGTGGACATGGGCCTGTTAGCTTCGTAAGCTGTCATTCAAATTGCGTATGTGCTCACGTGGCTGATCCAAAGCCATTGCCCGGCGCAGCGGCGGCAATAGTGCAGTGCTGGTTTTCATGGTTTGTTATGACGGCTTTTTGTACAGCCTGTGTCCCGGGTGTCCAGGCAGCAAGCGCCTTCCGTGGCGGGTCGATGCCTGATGTTCTGGAGCAGGCCCGATGTTACGCAGCAGGTCAGTCGCCCTAAAACAAAGTTAGATGTACAGAGCCATGAAAAGAAATCTAATCGGAATCGTCATTATTGGTCTCTTGGCTTTTGTGGCTGGAAGCTATCTTGCCCCTTGGCCCGCAAAAGCCGATAACGGGAAACAACTCTACGAAATAAGGACTCCGCAAGGCTCGAAATATCTCATGAAATCTGATGAGTTATACGGCTGGAAAATGCTCACAGACCCTAAAAACCCTAGAGCCGGAATCACCATCGCACGGGATGGAAAAAAAATAGCTAGCATCTCTGAGGCATCCGACAATATTCGCTTTATTGTGATTCACGGCTCAAACAATCCACTTGGTGGAGTACGAGTTACTGATCAAGGGAATGATGGCTACCTTGATGAAATAACCTATTTCCCCAACAGTGGAATCACCATCGATTCCGACTTTGATGGCCAGCCAGATACCAAAATTTCACTTACTGGCGATACCCTTCATTGGTATCAAGACGGGTGGTGGGTTGAAAAGAAGGATGATCAGAACGGGACGTATATCGAAAGAAATGGGGTTCGTGTTCCAGCAAGTTACTCATCCGGCAAATGGTTATTCGGCTCTGGGGCACCAAACACGTCTAACACTTCATTCAACAGGGACGCACAACAGCAGGCTTCGCCCGCTGTTGGCGCCCGTTAATTCGAACGTTAGGCCTCGTATGTCCACCCGTCTTGTTGACCACCGCCTCCTGGGAACGTGGCGTTCTGACGCTGCGCTCACATTGGCTGAATGGGTGTTCGCGCGGGGTTCGAAGGGCGAGGCAAAAGCAAGCATCGCCAAGAGCTTCGGCAAACTAGAAATGCGCTATACCGCGGCTCGCGTGTTCACCGAGTTCGAAGACGACCGCACGGTTTGCTCCTATCGAATCGTCGCAGCCGACGAGTCGTCAGTAGCGATTGTTCGGCGAACGGAAGGAAAGGATGAAATACAGCACATCCACTTCGTCGAACCAAACATTCATTGGGTGTCGGTCGGTCGCAACAGCGAGTTCTTGCGTCTGCCGCTCATGTCGAACGTTATACATCTTGGGACGCATAGTGAATAGAAACCAAGTTCTCGCAGCACTCGAAGATACGGAATGGGTATACGCGGGGTCAGGTCTAGATTTTATACCCCACAGAATCGCTATCCTGGGCCTTACACAGTTCGGTTCGCTGAGCTGATTTGCTGCCTACTGTCGTCCTGGTCAATTCGTTTTTTCGACGTAAATACAGCATAAAACGGTGTCTCCTGGATCGCGACGTCATGCGCTATCGGGTAGCCTGTCGCAGAGAGGCCCCGTTGCAGTACGCGCCTACCCGCCCGTCAGACGAACACACGTTGTGAGCCCCGACATGCCTCGCCTTCCGCTCCCTGCCATCACCGATCTGCCGCGTCGCCGGATGCTGTGCCGGCTCGCCGCTCTTCCGCTGTGCGTTCTGGCCTCGGCAGCCTCGGCGCAGCAGCTTGAAACCATTCAGCTCCGCCATCAGACGCCCGACCGCGTGCTGCCGATACTCCAGCCTCTGCTCGCGCCCGGCGGAACCCTGACCGGTTTCAATGACAAGCTCTTCCTGCGCACGACGCCAGATAACCGCCAGCAGATCCTGCAGGTGCTTGCCGAGATCGACGCCCCGTCACGGCAACTGATCATCCAGGTCAGTAGTCAGGGCAAGCATAGCGAAGGCCAGCGAGGCTACTCGATCGGCGGTGATGTGGTCGTCGGGGGCAGCGGCACCCGAATTGAAGGCAGCGCCCGTGACAGCGAACGCACGCGCAGCAGTTCTGGCGAGCAGCGTGTACGTGCCACCGAGGGCAGCCCCGCCTTCATACAGGTCGGGCGCTCGTTTGCGATCCCGCTGCGCGAGGTGGTGATCGGCCCGAACGGGGCGGTTATCCGTGAGACCACCGTCTGGCGGGATGTCGGGAGCGGGTTTCATGCGGTGCCGCGCCTCAGCGGACAACGCGTGACGCTCGAAATCACCCAGTTCGCTGATACCGCCACAAGCAGACGCGGAGATGCCGACACCAGCCAACTGAGCACAACGATCAGCGGCCAACTTGGCGAATGGATTGAACTCGGCGGCACCGCTACTTCAGACCAGAGCAGGAGCAGCGAACTGCTCGGGCGCGGCACTCGTCGGGAAGCGAGCCAGCAATCGATCTGGTTGAGGGTGGATCTGGCGCAGTAAGCCGAAGTTTGCGGGGCCCTCCCGGGCGCGCCGATGAAAAAGCGCACGTGCGTACTCGGGGTCTGGAACCGTGCTCGGGGTCTGGAAGTTGTACCTGACGCAATTCGATCTCAGCTACCGAACAGCTCCCCTCATGGCATACGCGGGCTCAGAGTTTGTACCGCGCTAAAGTCGGGTTTCGGCTTGCATATGGTTCCGCGAGATGAGCCGACTAGCCGCCGACTTTCGCTTTGGCCATTTATGCGCCAAACAGCGCCGCAGCCGTTTTGACCGGCAGAACCAGCCTGTTGGGAGAGCCGGGCAGCGTCTGAAACCCGAAATGTTGGTAGAAGGCTTCCGCCTGCGGGTCTTTCGCATCCACGAGAATTGCCGCGATGCCGACCTGTGTGGAAACGCGGACGGTGCGTTTCAGCGCATCCACCAGCAACAGCCCGCCAAGCCCTTGGCCTTGGGCGCCGGTAGCGACCGCCAGGCGGCCCAGCAGCACGATGGGGATTTTTCGCGGCAGCGTTTTGGCGATGCTTGCCGGTAAATCCTCGGTCTGCGCTTCGCCTACGGTGAGGCTGTAAAAGCCCAGCACGATTCGATGGTCGGCTGGGCTTTCGGCTACGTAGGTGCGGGAAATTCCTTTGCTGAGGTGCTGCTTGGCGATGCGCTGGAACCACTTGTCCAGCGCGTCGCTGCCGCACGAGAACGCCTCAGTGTCGTGATGACTTTGCAGCGGAAGGATCTGCACGCTCGACTTCCTGCTCGTAGCGCCGGGCAGCCCGTTGCAGCGCCTGGTTGGGGGCGGGCGGGTTGTCCAGCAGGGTGGCGATGAAGGTGGCGTCACGGCGCGACAGGCTCACCCGCGTGAAGGCATCAATGATCGTGCGCGCCTTTTCGGAGGCAGCCTGAACGATGAATTGATTGACGGTGATGCCTACCAGCGCTGCGGCTTCCTCCAGCTCGTCTACGACGGGCTGCGGCGCGCGTGCCGTGATGCGGCCTCGTTCTTCTGTCTTGGTTGCCATGTCGGCTATCTCTATGTCTTTGTACGCGTCTTGCTTGAGGTGTATGTCCTCGTCGGGCTCGTATCGCACTGTGGGCGCTTCAGCACGACGCGCTGTCGATCCTGGGGACGCGGAAAGTATATATCGTGGTGCCAGTTTGTCACCAATGGTTTTGGATTGGCGTGTAGGAAGTTGTACTTCCGGGAGACGCGCCGACCTGGAGCACTTGCCACCCTACGTGGCACCAGCGGCGGAGTCTTGTGCAGCGTGAATGTTTCTCGAACCGGAACATGTGGATGATTTTCGGCAAGAGGGCGGTATTCGTTCCCGATCGGGAACATTGACCTACGCCAGTTAGCTCAGCCAGCCAGTGATTTCGCGGCGAGCGCGTTATCGGCCACTCCAACGTAAAAACGCCTGCCAACCCTTGCAGGTCGGCAGGCGCTTTTTCAGCGGCTGGATCCAGCCGGTCAGTCGTCGATCTGGCGGCGCAGGGCGCGGGCCATTTCGAGGTGGTCCCTCAGTTTCGGGAGGTACTTCTCGGCATAGGCGCGGATCTCGGGATCCTGCACTTCGTTGACGGCTTCCTGGAACAGTTCGACGGCTTCCTCATGGGCGGCTTCGCCGATGCGGGCCGCGTACATGGCGTCGAACGGGCCGCCGCTCAGTGCGTCGAGGGCGAGCAGCTCGGTGCGCTGCACCACGGAAGGATCATCCGGCAGAACGAAGCCCTTGCGCGCTGCGAGTTGGCGCAGCTCGTCGTTGGCCTTGGTGTGATCGTCGATCATCTTCTGGGCGAACTCGCGCACGGGGGCGCTGGCTTCGCTTTCCAGTGCCATGCGGCTGCCTTCCACTTCGGCCAGGCCGGACTGGGCGGCGTTCTCCAGGAAATCCTGGTCTTGCTCGGCGAGTTGCTCGGTTTGGCCGTATTGCGTGGTGGACGTGGTGCCCGGCTGCTGCGTGACCGGCCGCGGGTCTGCCGGCGGCTGGGTGGGCGCGGTGGTGCCGGTGGAGGTGTCTACGGCAAAGGCCGTCATGGAGAAGAGGGCGAAGCTAGTGGCTGCGACGGTCGTGGTAAGTCGGGTTCTGATCATGTGATCCTCCTTGATCGTTTGTTTGGGCACGGTCTTGCAAATCCGGGTTCGTGCCTGATCGCTGACTTCTTGCGTGCACGCTTGAAAGGGCTTGGCGCAGTACGCCCGGCGCCTCTCAAACCATTCGAGCATTGCTTCCCGGCGTGGGAAGAATGGTCCCGCATGTGCGTCGCACGTCGGGTGCTCCCGCCGCATCCACCGCGGTCATGAGCGGCCTGTGCGATTCGATCTGGAAGTGTTCGAAGGTGGAGGAGTCAACCATCAACTTCGCGATCTCATCGGACATGTGCCTCCCGATCACAACCGGGCAGGAGGCGGCGAGAGCCCCCGACACGCTTGCCTGTCGCAAACGGCGTTCCCGCCCCTGAAGGCGTCGGGGCGGCGCGGGCCGCCGCTGCCGGGTGTACAAACTTCACCCCCGCGGTAAGGAGTACACCGCTTACCTGCTGAGGGCCGCGTGGTGGCGCAACGCATGTGGATTTTTGAAATGGCACAGCCATGTGGCCCGGCGACGGCGAGTGCAAGGGTGTGGAGGTGGGGTTCGGGAACAGGCTTTGCAGCGGGGTGGCACACGGACCAGATCCGTGGCGTTACAACTCACCAAAGGAGTAACCCATGAACACCATCACTTCGAAGGGCCGCATTGCTGCAGCGGTCGGAAGCACTCTCCTCCTGGCGCTACTGGCCAGCGCGAACGTTCACGCGGCCGGCGGCACCACCGCCATGCAAATCGCTCAAGGCTCGGGCAGCAGTGGCAGCTCGGGCACGGGAACCGGTACAGGTTCCGGCACCGGAACTGGCACCAGCACCGGCACCGGAACAAGCACGGGTACCGGCACTGGCGCCGACACGGGGACGAGCACCGGTACCGGAACAAGCACTGGCACCGGGACAAGCACTGGCACGGGCACAAGCACCGGTACCAGCACAGGCACCGGCGCGGGCAGCTCAACCACTCCCCGCACGAGCCCGAACATGGACGGCGATCCGAACACCTCGGTCACGCCGGGCAGCACGACTACGCCGGGTAGCACGCCCAACGGCAGGTCGAGCCCGGGCACCACGACCAACCCGGGCATGAGCAGCACGCCGGGCACGGATGCCGACATGCGTCGTGACCAGATGAATGATCCGGAGCGCCGGGACAACCGCAGCGGTAGCGACGTCCAGCGCAGGGGCACCGATACCAGCCCGACCGGTGGTGGCGCAGGTGCCGGCACGGGCACTGACCGGACTGGCGGGGAGAGTGACACCACGCGCGGCACCCGCGGCGATGGGCCCGGTGCCGACGACTACCGTGGCACCGGTACCGGCACCGGTACTGGCGGCACGACCCGCTACTGAGCCGTGCTGCCAATCCGGCCTGTGAGCTGGGTTGAAGGCATTTGCGGCGTCGGCTGCCCTGGTGGGCATCCGGCGCCGCTTTCCGTTTACGGGCGTTCTCAGATCGGCCTGACCGACCTCCGGTAATTCCTCCAGCCGCTGTGTAGATAGTTCAGCGCGGGGCCCTTGGCGCTGCCTACGGCGTGTCACGCGATTGAGCCCGCCACGTGCGGCACAGCGCGGGAGATGCCGCTCCGTCACCTCCACGGCACGCCAGTTGCTACCCACTTCAGGCGAACGCGCCTGGGCCAGAAGCCTTGACCGAGGTGCCGCCGCTCGATGGCGCCGCCGGCCCGGTTTGCGGGTTGGGCAGCGCGATGGAAGAAGCCGGTCTCTTTCAAACAGGTGTTTCGGGCGTTGCGGTTTGCGCGCTGAAGCAGCGAAGCAAACGCAGGTTCGACACGGTTCGGAGGCTTGTCGTGTCAGCGCAATGAGGCCTGTCGCTTTCCCGGTGTATGGGGCAGTGCGACCGGATGGATCACAACCCAAGGAGTCAGACCATGGCAAACGAAGACATCATCAAAGGCAACTGGAAGCAGGCTGTTGGCCGTATCAAGCAGCAGTGGGGAAAGCTCACTGACGACGATCTGACCACTGCGGAAGGCCACCGTGACTATCTGATCGGGCGGGTGCAGGAGCGCTACGGCATCGCACGTGACGAGGCTGAGAAGCAGGTGCGCGAGTTCGAGCGCGGTCTGTAACCGGGGCGTGCGGCGAGGCCACCGGCCGCCGCCGCTTTCAACGTTCAGCCTGCTCCATGACGGCCGCCCCGCCGGAATGGAGCAGGGTGTCGGAGGCCTGCGCGAGGCAGTGGCTCCGGCTTGCAAGGGGCTTTCTGCATGAAGAAAAACATTGTCATTCCCGCGCTGGAAGAGGTTCAGCGCGCGGGGCTTCGTACGCTTCGCACGGCCGAAGAGATGGAGTTCCACAGCCTTTTGAGTATCGAGACTTTGGTCGAACCCGAATCGCTGTCGTTCGACGCCTTGCTGGCGCAGGCCAGGGAAGAGCTCGACGGCATCCCGGGCACGGTGGACGCGATCATCGCGCAATGGGATTTCCCGACCAGCGTGATGGTGCCGATCCTGTGTCGCGAGCGCGGTCTGCCGGCGCCTTCGCTGGAGAGCGTGCTCAAGTGCGAACACAAGTACTGGAGCCGACTCGAACAGCAGAAGTCGATTCCCGAGGTGGTTCCGCGCTTTTGCAGCATCGACCCGTTCGCGGACGACCCCGTCGCCCAGCTGACCATTGGCTACCCGTTCTGGCTGAAGCCGGTGAAGGCCTTTGCATCACAACTCGGCTTCCGGATCACCGACGAGGCGGAGTTTCGCGACGCGCTGGCGACCATTCGCGAAGGCATCCGCCACTTCGGCGAGCCGTTCAACGAGGCGCTGGCGCACGCTCAACTGCCGCCGGAGATCGCGCCGGACAGCGGCAACACCTGCATTGCCGAACAGCTCATCTCCGGTGTGCAGGGCGCGCCCGAAGGCACGGTGTTTCAGGGCGAATTCAATGTGCACGGCGTCATCGACCAGCCCAAGGAGCAGATCGAGGCGACGTGGGACCGGCTGGAGTATCCGTCTGCGCTGCCCGAGGCGGTGCAGCACCGCATGATCCAGACCTGCCGGCGTTTTCTCGAACACATCGGCTTCGACAACGGCTGCTTCAATGCCGAGTTCATGTGGGACGAGGCGGACGACCAGCTGTGGCTGATCGAATTCAATACGCGCATCTCGCAGTCGCACAGCGAAATGTTCGTGATGGTGGACGGCATGTCGAACCACGAGGTGGCCATCGACATCGCCTGCGGTGAGCGGCCGGCGATGCCGAACCGGATGGGCGAATTTCCCGTTGCGGCGAAATGCATCATCCCGCACGAACACAGCGACGGCGTGGTGACCCGCGTGCCCAGCGACGAGGAAATTGCCGAGCTGGCGCAGCGCTTTCCGGGCACCAAGGTGCGGCTCGACGTGGCGCCGGGCACACGGCTGAGCGAGTTGCCCAACCAGGAGAGCTTCGCCTATCACCTGGGCACCTTGTATCTGGGCGCGGACAGCCACGCCCAGATCGGACAGAACTACCGCGCCTGCCTCAAGGCCCTGCGTTTCGACATCACCACAGTCGAGGACGACGACCGGCAGAGCGCTTGAACCACAAGGAGGACGACGGATGGAGTTCGTCACGCGTTTTCCGCACTCAGTGCGCGTCATCGAAAATGTGTTCATCACCATGCGCGACGGCGCTCGCCTGGCCGCCCGCGTGTGGCTGCCGGAAGACGCCGAGGCGCACCCGGTGCCGGCCATCATGGAGTACATCCCGTATCGCAAGCGCGACATCACGCGCGGGCGCGATGCCAACAACCACGCCTATCTGGCCGGCCACGGCTACGCCTGCGTGCGGGTCGACATGCGCGGCAGCGGCGATTCCGACGGCGTGGTGGTGGACGAATACACTTGGCAGGAGCAGGAAGACGGCGTTGACGCGATCGCGTGGATCGCGCGGCAGGACTGGTGCAACGGCAAGGTCGGCATGATGGGCATCTCGTGGGGCGGCTTCAACAGCCTGCAGGTGGCTGCCCACCGCCCGCCGGCGCTGAAGGCGATCATCAGCATCTGCTCGAGCGACGATCTGTACGCCGACAACATGCATTACATGGGTGGCTGCCTGCTCGGCGACAACTTGTCCGAGGCGACGGTGATGCTCGCCTTCAACAGCCTGCCGCCGGACCCGCGCATCGTCGGCGAGCGCTGGCGCGAGATGTGGATGGAGCGGCTGCGCGGTAGCGGCCTGTGGCTGGAACCCTGGCTCAAGCACCAGCGCCGCTCGGAATATTGGACGCGCAGCTCCGTGTGCGAGAACTACGCGGCCATCCAGTGCCCGGTGTTCGCCATTGGCGGTTGGGCGGACGGCTACACCAACACCGTCTTCCGCCTGCTCGAACATCTCGAAGTGCCGCGCCTGGGCCTGATCGGGCCGTGGGGCCACAAGTATCCGCACCACGGCGTGCCCGGCCCGGCGATCGGCTTTCTGCAGGAGGCCGTGCGCTGGTGGGACTACTGGCTCAAGGGCGAAGACAACGGAATCATGGACGAACCGATGTTGCGGGCCTGGCTGCAGGACAGCGTCCCGCCCGAAAATGCCTACGAAGACCGGCCCGGCCGCTGGATTTCGGAGGCGCAGTGGCCGTCGCCCGACGTGCGCTTGCAGAAGTTTTCGCTTGGCCCGTACACCATCTGCTGCCCCGGGGACGAGGAAGGCGCGGAATCCGTGCCGGCCGAAACGCTGCGCGCCAACCCGCTCACCGTGCAATCACCGCTCAGCGTTGGCACGGCGGCAGGCAAATGGTGCTCCTACGCGGCCACGCCGGACTTGCCGGGTGACCAGCGCGAGGAGGACGGCGGCTCGCTGGTGTTCAGCAGCCGGCCGCTTGAAGACACGCTGGAAATTGCCGGCATGCCGCTGCTGCAGCTGGAGATTTCCGCCGACAAGCCGCAGGCCATGGTGGCCGTCCGGCTGTCCGACGCCGCGCCGGACGGCAAGTCCACGCGCGTCACCTACGGCTTGCTCAACCTCACGCACCGCGAAAGCGATGCGTCTCCCGAACCGCTGGAGCCGCATCGCCGCTATCGCGTGACAGTGCCGCTCAACGGTATCGCGCAGCGCTTCCCGCGCGGCCACCGCTTGCGGGTTTCGATCTCGACCTCGTACTGGCCGCTGGCATGGGCGTCGCCCGAGCCGGTGGAGCTGACCGTGTACCCCGAGCACAGCGCCTTGCTGCTGCCGGTGCGATCGCCGCGTGCCGAAGACGTGTCGCTACGCCCGTTCGGCGAGCCCGAGCAGGCGCCCGACACGCCCACGACACGGACCGCGCCGAGCCGGCACAACTGGCTGCTCCACCGTGATCTGGCCAACAAGGCGTCGGTGCTCGAAATCATCAACGACCAGGGTGAGTTCCGCCTGGACGAAACCGGCACCGAGGTGCGGCGCAGCACGCGCGAGTGGTATTCGTTCAACCACGACGACTTCACCTCGCTGCGCGGCGAGACTTACACCGAGCGCGGCCTGCGCGCCGACGGTTGGGACGTGTTCGTGGTGACGCGCACGGTGCTGACCTGCACGCGCAATGATTTTGTGATCCACGCGGAACTGGACGCCTACGAGTCGGGTCACCGTATCTTCTCCGACAACTGGAACCGCAGCATTCCGCGCGACAACATCTGAGGCTGTTCGCGCTGCCTGCCGGGCGGAGTCACCGTCACACAGCATGATCCGCCTCCCTGCCTTTCTCGCCGACGGGCTCGCCTTCGTGGATATCGAAACCACGGGCGGCCCGACGCGGCTTGAATCGATCACCGAAATCGCCGTCGTCGAGGTCGACGAGGACGGCGTGCGCGAGTGGTCGACGCTGGTGCGCCCTGAAACGCGCATTCCCGACCACATCATCCGGCTCACCGGCATCACCAACGAGATGGTGGCCAACGCGCCGCGTTTTGCCGAAGTGGCCGATGCGCTGTTCGACCGGCTGGACGGGCGCACCTTCGTCGCGCACAACGCGCGCTTTGACCATGGCCACCTGAAGGCGGCGTTCAAGCGCATGGGCGTGGACATCCGCCCGCGCGTGTTGTGCACCGTAAAGCTCTCGCGACGGCTGTATCCGGAGCACTCGCGCCACAGCCTCGACCACCTCATCGCCCGGCACGGGCTGGAGATGGCCGCGCGTCACCGGGCCCTCGGCGACGCGCAGTTGCTGTGGCAATTCTGGCAGCGCATGCACGAGCATTTTCCGGTGACGCGAATCGACACCGTGGTGCGCGATCTGCTCGGCCGGCCGGCGTTGCCGTCGTACCTCGACGCGGCCGAGATCGACGCCATTCCGGAACGCCCCGGCGTGTACATCTTCCACGGTGAAAACGCCTTGCCGCTCTACATCGGCAAGAGCATGCGGCTGCGCACGCGGGTGATGTCGCATTTCAGCAGCGACCACCGCAGCGACCGCGAACTCAGCCTGTGCTCGCAGATCCGGCGCGTGAGCTGGATCGAGAGTTCCGGCGATCTGGGCGCGCTGCTGCAGGAAGCCACGCTGATCAAAACGCTGCACCCGACCCACAACCGCATGCTGCGGCGCAACCGCGAACTGTGCACCTGGCGTGTCGTCCCGGACCTGATCGGCGACCTCGATATCCGATTGATGCGCGCCGCCGACCTCGACCCGGGGCGCCGCGACGACCTCTACGGTTTCTTCCGCAGCCGGCGTGCGGCAGTCGAGCGTCTGCATGTGTTGGCGCGTGAACACGAGCTGTGCCCGCCCATGCTGGGTCTGGAGAAACATGGTGGCGAGCGCTGCTTCAATCTTCAGTTGCGGCGTTGTCGCGGCGCCTGTGCGGGGCGCGAGAGCGCGGCCGAGCACACCACGCGTCTGCTCGACGCGCTGCGCGAAATCAAGGTGGAAGCCTGGCCGTACAGTGGCCCGATTGGCTTGCGCGAGGGAAGCACGTTGCACATCGTCGACGGCTGGCGCTACCTCGGCAGCGCCGCCGACCAGCCTGCGGTCGCGGCCTTGCTGGCCGACGGCGCGCCGGCCTTCGACTACGACATCTACCGGATTCTGCTGCGCGCGATGGGGCGTTACCTGGTGGTCGAGTTGTAGGGCGCGCTGCGGCTCAGTCCAGTGACTTTGCTTCGCCGGCATTGGCTGGTGTGAGCAGCAGGTACAGCGCAGGCACCACAAACAGCGCGAAGATCGACACCGAAATCAGCCCGAAGATGATCACCAGCGTGAGCGGCCGGTAGGACGCATTGCTGATCGTGAGTGGAATCAGCCCCACGATGGTGGTGACGGCCGTCGACAGCAGCGGACGCAGGCGACGTGCGGAGCCGGCCGCGGCGGCTTCGGCAATCGACAGCCCTTCGCGCACGTAGGCGTTCATGGTGTCGACCATGATGATGCCGTTGTTGATGGCGATGCCGATCAGCGAAATCAGCCCGATCATGGCGAAGAACGAGAAGGTGATGTCGAAGGCCCAGAAGCCCAGCGCTGCGCCGATTACGGCCAGCGGCATGGTGATGAAGATGATGAAGGCCTGGCGGAAACTGGAGAACACGATCACCAGTACGCCCACCACCAGCACAATGGCCACCACCAGGGCGATCAGCGCCGAGCCGAAGGTTTCGGCGGTTTCGGCCGACTCCCCGCCGATGGAGCTGCGGTAGTCGTTGGGCCAATCGCGTTTCAGTTCGTCCAGGCGCGGAGCCACTTCGGCCATGACTTCGGTGACGGTGCGGCCTTCGTTCTTGGCCATGACCGTGATCGCGCGTTCGCCATCGACGTGCGAGATGGCGATGGCCGATTCTGATGACACGGGCTCGACCAGCTGCAGCATGGCGATGGATTGTCCGTCCGGCGTGAAGGCGCGGATGCGCGACAGTTCGTTGATGTTGCGAGGGCCGCCGGCTTCGCCGGGTCGGCTGGGCCACTCGGTGCCAAGGCGGATGTCGATGTTGTCGATGCCGTCGGCGGTGACGAACTGGCCGACTTCGTCCGAGCTGAACGCGATGCGCAGCTGCGCGGCCAGGTCTTCATGCGTGATGCCGAAGAAATCAGCCGCCTCACGGTTGGGGCGCAGCGCGATCTGCGGTTGCAGCATGCCGATGTTGTCGCGCACGTCCACCACGCCGGCGGTGTCGGTCAGCAGCGCCTGCACCTGGTAGGACAGGCGTTGCAGCTGATCCATGTCGGGGCCGATGAGCTGAATCTCGATGGGCGCGCCGGTGGTCGGGCCACCGCCTTCGGACACCACCAGCAGCTGGGCGGCGACGGCGTTCTGATCGAGATAAGCCGACAGCTCGCGGCGCAGCTCGTCGGCCAGCTCGAAGGATTGGGCGTCGCGCTCTTCAACGGGGTGGAAGATGGCCGAGAAGCCGATGAAGTTTTCCGCCTCGCTCGGCTGCAGGCTGGCGGCCATCGACGTGGCGGCAAACGGGCTTTTCAGCCCCACCAGTTTGACCACGCTTTCAAAGTAAGGCTTGTCGCGCAGGATCTCGCCGATCTCGTCGGCCAGCTGCTGTGATTGCTCCAGCTGCACATTGGGTGGCAGCTCGATGTTGATGCCCAGCCGTTCGCCGTCTACCGGCGGAAACAGTTCGACACGCGCCTGCGTGAAGGCCAGCACGGCCACGATGAACATCGCCAGCGTGCCGAGCGCCCAGGCCCACGACTGCTTGCGGCTGCCGACCACGCGGCGCGTGTTCCAGCGTTCGAGCCCTTCGACGGCCGCGCGCGTAATGCGGTCCGACCGGCCCATATTGTTGGCGTCTTCGGGTGCGCGCTGGCGCCCGAGCAAATAGCGTGACAAGGGCAGCGAGCACAACATGGCCACCACAAACGACAGGACCAGGCAGATCACCGTGGTGGTGGGCAGCACGCGGATGAATTCGCCCATCGTGCCGCTGATCGACATCAACGGCACCAGCGCCAGAATGGTGGTGATCTGCGCTGCGAAGGTCGGCACGGCGTAGCGCTTTACCGTGGCCAGCACGGCCTGGCCGAAGGTTTTGCGCTGGTTGTAGATCTCGTCGTGCACCCCCTCCATGAGGATGATGAACACGTCGATGATCATCACCAGCGCAATCACCATGCCGATCACCACCAGCTCGTTGAGCGAATAGCCCATGAGCAGGATGATCAGCAGCACGCCGGCGAAGGTTATCGGCACCGACAGCCCGGCCACCAGCGCTTCGCGCCACGCGATGGTGATGAACAGGATGACGAAGACGATGAGCATGGTCTGCAGCGCGCTGCCGAAGACGTCGGTGAGCGAATCCCAGATCTGCGTCGCTTCGTCCTGCGTGGCGGTGTACTCCAGCCCGGCCGGCCAGCTGCCTTCGTTGCGCATCTGGTCGAGCGTGTCGCGCAGCGACGCCACCAGATTGACCGTGTCGGCCCCCGGCGACTTGCGCACCGACAGCTCCAATGAAGGCTCGTAGGGCGCGCCGCGATCGCTGAAGAAGGCCCTCGTGGTCTCGGTTTCCTGCATGCGCCGTACCGTGGCCACCTCGTCCAGAGGCACTGCACGCCCGGCCAGCACGCCGTCGAGACGGGCGACGGGCAGGGCGCGCAGGTCGTCCACCTCGCGGAAGCGCCCTTCCAGACGCACCACCGCGCCGATGCTGTCGCTGCGGATTTCGCCGAATGGTTGTTCGATGTTGGCTTGCTGCACGGCCCTGCGGATGGAGGAGGGCGACAGCCCGAGGGCCAGCATGCGCTCGGGCCGCAGCAGAATCTGCACGATCTCTTCGCGCTCGCCGCCGATGTCGACCTCGTTGACCCCTTGCACGCGTTCGAGGGTGTCGCGCACGCGGCGCGCCAGTTCGTTCATGGCGGCAGAGCTGCCGTCGCCATGCAGCGTGAAGGTGAAGATGGGGCGGTCGTCCACCGAGGCCTGATCGATGGCCGGCCGCTCGACCTCGGCCGGCAGCTCGGCCTCGGCGTCGGCCACGGCGGCGCGCAGCCGCGTCATCGCGTCCACCGGGTCGGCAGAGGCTTCGAACTCGACCGACACGATGGAGTAGGAATCGAAGGACGCACTGTCGACGCGCTTGACCCCTTGCAGCGTCGTCACCTCGTCCTCGATGTGGTCGGTGACCTGTTCTTCCATGGTGCGCGGGTCGGCGCCGGGCCACATGGTGGTGATAGTGGCCTGGGGAATGTCGAGATCGGGCAGGGCCTCTTTGACCAGTTGCGAGTACGCCATCAAGCCGCCGAGCACCAGCGTGGTCGCGAGCAGGATGCCGAAGATCGGCTGCAGGAAGAAAAACCTGGCGAAGCGGTTGGCGTCGCGCACTTCCGGCGTTTCGTCTGCCGGGGCGCGTCGGGCTTGCGCGCTGTCTTCGGGGGCGTGTTCGCTCATTGTTGGTCCGGCCCGGCGTTGAGCACGCGCACGGCCTGGCCGTCGCGCAGCGCGGCGCGGCCTTCGGTGACCACCCGTTCGCCCACCTCCAGGCCGCGGGTAACGGCCCGGTATTCACCGGATTGCTGGCCCAGTTCAACGCGCCGTTCAATGACTTTGCCGGTGTTCTCGTTGAGCACGAAGACGAAGCTCTGATCGTCGCGAAAGCGCAGGGCTTGCAGGGGTACGGCCAGCGCTTCTTCCTGCCGCGGCCCGGCGATCCACACCGCGACGAACTCGCCGTCATGCAGGCCCGAAGTGTCGTCCTCGGCGTGCACGAGGATTTCGAAGGTGCGCGTGCCGGGGTCCAGCGAGGGGCTGACCGCGTGTACGCGGCCTTCCACGCTGTTGCTGAGCGCCTCCGGATCCATGTGCTGTCCTTCGTTCGGCGGGTTGGCGCCCACCACGGCACGGGCGCCGGGCGAGACCTGCCGGAAGTTGTAGGACGGCAGTTCGACGCGGATCTCGAAACGGTCGGGGTCGATGACCAGTGCGGGCACGGTGCGCAGGGCGTCCTGCTCGGTCGCGGTCTGCACGGCGCTGGGCGAGAAGTAGCGGCCTTGCTCGATGTTGAGCCGCGCCAGCACGCCGTCGATGGGCGAGACCAGACGCGATTCCTCCACGGCGAGTTCGGCCTGGGCCACTTGGGCACGTGCGCTTTCCAGCGCCGCCTGCGCTTGCTCCACCTGCACGGCGGCCTGGTCCAGCTCTTGTTGCGAGGCAGACTGCTGCTCGATGAGGTTCTGATAGCGCTTGAGGGTGACCTGCGACAGCCTGACATTCGCCTCGGCCTCGGCCTGCGCCGCCTGTGCCGCGCGCAGGTCGGCTTGCAAGCGCTCGGGCGCCTGGTGGGCGATGAGTTGCCCGGCCTTGACCGGGCTGCCTACGTTGAGCGCGTCATCCACAAAGGTGACCGTGCCCTGTTGCGTGAAGGTGAGGAATTCACGCTGCAAGGAGCGCGCCGTGCCCTGGCTGTAGATCCACGCCTGCAACTGGCGCTGCTCGACGGGCACGACCTTGATGCTGACCGCCGGCTCCTCGCGCTGCGCGCCGTTGTCGCCTTCGGGCTGAGCGTTGGCGCTGTCGTCGGCGCCGCCGCAGGCGGCAAGCGCCAGCAGGGCGAAGATGCCGAGGACGATCATGCGGGACGCGTTGATGGGGGCTGGCTTGATCATCGGGTGGTGTCCGTTACGGGGGCGAAGCCGGTCGGCGCGACGGGCAGGGGTGCATCTTCAAACCCGCCGCCCAGCGCAAGGTGCAGGGCAATGCGGTTCTCCAGTCGGGCATGGCGGGCGGTGATCTGGGCGCTGCGCCCCTCCAGGGCGCGTTGCTGGCTCTCCAGCACGTTGAGGAAGGGGTCGATGCCTTGTACGTAGCGGTTGTACGACACCCGCACGGCCTCTTCCGCGGCGCTGGCGGCAGCGTCGGCCGCCGCCTCGCGGCGGTTCAGCAGCGCGTCCACCGCCAGCGCCGTCTCGACCTCCGACAGCGCATTGAGGGCTGTTTCGGCATACGCATTCAGGGCTTCGTCACGTTGGCCCTCGGCGATATCCACCTGCGCTACCAGCCGCCCACCCTGAAACACCGGCTGCAGCAGCCGCCCGGCAATCGACCAGATCAGATTGCCGCTGCGGAAAAGCTCGGACAGATCACTGCCGGCAAAACCGGCCGAGCCGGTGAGCGACAGCGATGGCAGGAACGAGCGCTGCGCCGCGCCCAGTTGGTAGCCCGCGCTGAGCAGCCCCAGTTCGGCCGCCTGGATGTCGGGGCGGCGGGCGAGCAGTTCTGCGGGAATGCCGGCAGGCGGGGGCGCCGGCACGGCTGGCAGTTCGGTGGCGGTACTCAGCGTGCCGGACGGGTAACTGCCCATCAGCACTTCGAGTTGGCGCAGGCTGCGTTCGAGCGCTTCGCGGCGCTGCTCCAGCCCGGCCCGCGCGGATTCAAGGTTGGCCCGGGACAGCTTGCCGTCGGCCGGAGAGGTGACGCCCGCGCTCACGCGGTTGCCGATCTGGCGGGACATCTCCGCCAGCGACTTCACGGTGCGCTCGGACAGCGCGACCTGCGCCCGCGCATGCACGATTTCCAGATACAGCTGCACGACCTGGGCCGCCACGGATTGACGCATGGCGCGCAACTGTTCGCCGCTGGCGAGGTAATCGGCGCGGGCGGACGCCGACAGCGCGGACAGGCGGCCCCACAGGTCGAGCTCCCAGCTGATGTCCAGCGCGGCGTTGTGCGTGGTGCTCAGCACCTCGACGGGTTCCGCGCCGGGAAGGACGGCCACGTTCTGGCGCTGACGCGTGGCGCCCAGGCCCAGGCCGATCTGCGGCAGGCGGTCGGCGCCTTGCAGGCGCGCCTGGGCCTCGGCCATGCGGGCGCGTGCGATGGCCTGCGCGAGACCCGGATTGCGCTGCAATGCGGTGCGGACGAAGAGGTCGAGCTGCGGGTCGCCGAAGTCGCGCCACCAGTGTTCGGATGTCGGGCTGGTGGGTGACGCTGAAGTCGCAGAAAAATTCTGCGGCAGAGCGAACGGCAACTGCGCCGGCTCGGGCGTGACCGTGGCGCAGCCGACCAGCAGCGATGCCGCCGCCAGTGTGGCGGCCAGCGGCCGCAGAAATGGTGGAAGCAGAGCCGGCTTCATCGCGCGGCCTCCGGTCGGCTGAGCAGCGTCAGCAGCATCTCGCGATGCGCGGCGCGGATCTGCGCAACGTCCTGCTCGGCGTCGTCCGGGCCGAGAATCAGGTAGCTCATCATGGCCAGCAGCGCCGGCGAGGAGAGCAAGGAGTAGCGCCGCGACACCGCGCAATCGGGCACCGCTCCGTGCGCCACGCAGGCGTCCATCTCGGCCTGCCGCTCCAGCGTGTAGGGCTCGAAAATCTCGCGAGCCCAGCGGCGCACGCGCTCCTGGTCTCGTCCGCTCTCGGTGATCAGCAGGCGGAAGGTGGCCTGTGCGCGCGGATTGCCCACCAGCCCGTAGATGGTTTCCAGAAAGCCGTCCACGACTTCTTCCAGCGCGCAGCCCTCGCGCCAGTGCCATTGTGGCTGCTGCGTCTGGCTGAAGATGTTGTCGATCAGAAGCGCTTCAAAGATCGCATCCTTGCCCTCGAAATGGGCGTAGATGCCGGCCTTGGTGATGCCCACCCGCCGAGCGATGCGCTCCATCGTGGCGCCCTCGAAGCCGACCGCACTGAACTCGATGAGCGCCGCATCCAGAATCTGCCGGCGACGCACCTCGGGCGGCAGGCGAACACGCTTGGGCTGCTCGGGCGTTTGGGGAAATCGGCTGTTCATCCAGACTGGAGCTCGCTGACGGCGGAGCAAAAATTATAGCAAGCGAGATCGCCTTAACAACCAATCGGTAGTTACGGGGTGTGAGCGGGCGAAGGCACGGCTGCGGGTGAGGCCCGCCAACAGAAGAGTGAGTGAGTCAGGCCGCGCAGGAAGCTGCGCCGGCCGGTGCGGGGCGGCCGCGTTTGCCTTGGTGCTCGTGCCGCTTGCGGCCAGGCGCTTGAAACGTCGCTACGCAGATCAGCCGAGCAGATCGATCAGATGCGGCGCAAAGGCCAGGCCACACACCAGCGCGATCGGCAGGTTCAGGAAAAACCACGGGTCGCCCTTCTTGAACATGCGGTTCCACGCGACGCCACTGCGGCGCTTCTGGAATAGCAGCAGGCCGCTGTAGGTCAGCAGGGTGATGAAGATGATGGCAATGCCTTCGGCCATGGATTCCCTCGATGCTGGATGCTTGGTGATGCGCGCAGTATGGCCGGTTTTGCAGGGGGAGAGGGCAAGGTGTGCCGAAGCCCATCGAGGCGGCTCGCCCCTATCCACTGACCGCACTGTCTGATCATCGGCCTTGCCGGCGATCAGCGAAAGCGGTCGCCACAAGGCACTGCGCGTCGCATCTGCAGATGGCGAATCCGCGCATTGCTCGCCAGGGCCCTCGTCAGAGTCGGAGACGATGTTCCGGTCGGCTTCGAACAGCAACTGGGGGGCCGGCACTTCGCGAGGCTTGGCTCGCTCACTTAATAATGGTTATCATTTACGGTGGCTCGGTAGAGAGCCGCGCGCGAAATGAAACGTTTGGAGGCGGACGTGCCATTGAGCGCAGTAGCTTGCCCGGGCGCATGGGTGGCCTTCTGTCCGGCTGATGGCCACTGGGGCCTGTGGTACCCACCTGCACGACGCCACGCAGGCGTAACAAGCCGTAACGAGATGGCACCTTCGTGGCGCTCAAACGGCATGTGGAGTGAGGCGGGATGTACGCGCGGCGCGTCGGCTGACGGCGCTGAGCGGGCCAGTGAATTACGCAGCGCAACGTCGGATCGGGCGCTGCGCTGTTTTCGGTGAACGGATGATGTACCCGAGAGGAATCGATGAAGGAAGGTTTTCGCCAGTGCATGGCCTGGCTGCATACCTGGACCGGCCTGGTCACCGGGTGGGTGTTGTTCTTTGTGTTCGTGACGGGCACGGCGGGTTATTTCGACGACGAGATCGACCGCTGGATGAAGCCGGAGCTGCCGTTGGCCGAACAGGTTCAGGTCGGGGACCGCGCTGCGATGCTGGACCGCACTGCCGACCGGCTGGCGGTTGTGGCGCCGGGTGCGCGGCAATGGATCATCCAGTTGCCGGGCGAACCTGCGGCGCCGCGCGGCCCGCGCGGGCTGGGCATCCGCTGGCAGCAAATGCCGGAGGCGGGGCGCGATCAGGGGCAGCGCGGCAACGAACGTCTGGATGTCGATAGCGGTGAGCCGCTACCTCAAGTTGAGCCGCGTGACACCCGTGGCGGGCAGCTGTTGTATCGCATGCACTACCTGCTGCACTACATGCCGACCACCGTGGGCATTCTGCTGGTCGGCGTGTGCACGATGATGATGTTCATCGCCATTCTCTCGGGCATCGTCACGCACAAGCAGATATTCAAGGACTTCTTCACCTTCCGGCCCGGCAAGGGGCAACGCTCGTGGCTGGACGCCCACAACGTGACGAGCGTGATGGCGCTGCCGTTCTTCCTGATGATCACCTACAGCGGGCTGATCCTGTTCCCGCTGCAGTACATGCCGGGCGCGGTGTTCACGCTGTATGGCAGCTCGAAGGCGGAAGTGCGGGTGTTCATCGACGAGTTCTTCGAGACCGATCGCAACCGTAGCTACCTGCCTTTACAGCGTCCGGCTGCGTCGCTCGACAACATCGTTGCGCAGGCGGAGCAGCAATGGGGTGCGGGGCAGGTGTCGGCGCTCGAGCTGGAACACCTCGAGGATTCCGTTGCGACGGTGACGGCGCAGCGCACGCACGGCGGCAAGATCGACTTCCGCCAACCCGAGCAACTGAGCTTCGACGCGACCACCGGCGAAGCCTTGCCGTCGCCCGAAGGCAAGCATGCTTCCGGTCAAATTCGCGGCGTGCTGTATGCGCTGCATGAAGGCTTGTATGCCGGGCCGTGGCTGCGCTGGTTGTACTTCGGCTCCGGCTTGCTGGGCTGCGCCATGATCGGCACCGGCCTGGTGCTGTGGACGGTGAAGCGACGCAAGCGTCACGCGAAGAACGGAGAGGTGGTTTCGCGCATTGATGCGGCGGGGCTGCGCCTCGTCGAGGTGCTCAACGTCGGCACCATTGCCGGCCTGCCGGTGGCCGTGGCGGCGTACTTCTGGGCCAACCGCCTGTTGCCGCTGGAGATGGCCGACCGCGCGCTGTGGGAAGCCCACGTGATGTTCGCCGTGTGGGGCTGGCTGTTCCTGTACGCCTCGCTGCGGCCTTTGCGCCGGGCCTGGAGCGAGATTCTGTGGCTGGCGGTGGCCGCCTACGCGCTGTTGCCGCTGCTCAACCTTCTCACCACCGATCGCCATCTGGGCGTGACCGTGCCGCATGGCGACTGGGCTTTGGCCGGCTTCGATCTGACCGTGCTGGCCCTGGCGGCGGCCTTTCTGTACATGCTGCGCAAGCTCAAGCGGCGCTGGAACGCGGCGGAGGTGGCGGCATGAAGGCCGTGTCTGATACCGCGCGTTATCGCTGGGCGGTGTTCTCGCGCGTGCTTGCCGCCACCGTTGGTGCGTACGCCTTCACCTGGGCGGCCATTGTGCTGGCGGCGCTGATCTGGCCGCTGCCGCGTGCCGAGGCGGCGGGCGCGGCAACGATGCTCGGCTTCGTGATCTACGCAGCGGCGGCAATGTGGGTATTCACCACGCGTTCGGCCTGGCGTGCCTGGCTTGGCATCGCGGGTTGTACTGCCGTGTTCGCCGCGCTCGACTGGTGGCTGATGCAAGGGGGCGCAGCATGATGGCGGCTGGACTTGTGCTGGTCAGCGTGAGCGCTTGTGTGGCGCTTGCGCTGGGCATGGATCGACATTCGAAAGATGTGCTGGGGCGCGCTCCGTCCCCCGCCCGGCGGGCGATGCTGCGCATCACCGGCTGGGTCTCGCTGCTGGTGGCGCTGGCGATCGGCGTGGCCGGATGGGGCCAGACGGTGGGGGTGGTGGAGTGGGTTGCCGCGCTGACAGCAGCCACTGTGCCGTTGGTGATGCTGGTGCTGCCGCGTTTTGCCGGACGAGGACCCGCGACGGCGCGGCGCCAACCGACGCCAGCTGAGCCGCTGGATGCGAGCGTGCCAAGCAGCATGCCGGGCAAGCTATGGCGCTGGGCACGCTTCGCCGGTTTGATCACGCTGCCGCTGTTCATGCTGTGGGCCGCTATGCATGTGCCAGCAAGCCCGGTGTAGCGTCGGGAGCGCGCAGCCGGATACGTAGCAAGATGGCGGCATTGCGCTGATGGTGTATCCATTCATTGCGCGAGGCTTGTTGAGAACGGTTCTCACGCATAATAGCTCCCGACCCGGGAAGCCCTGCTCCCGAATGTGTGTGAGGAATCCGTAATGAACACCCCTTCCGATGAATCCGAGTCGCCGCGACAACGCGTGCTGGCCGGGCCGTTCGGCCGTCAGCAGCAGGATTGCGCGGCGCTGATCGCCCAGCAGGCGAGCGAGATCGAACGGCTATCCGCCGAAATGATGTGCATGCGCGGCGAGATGATCGTGCAACGTACTGCGCTGGCTTTTGCCGAAGAAGAGCGCGCTGCGCTCGAAGCCGCCTCGCCGGGGCTGCCGCGCCGCGCGAAGCTGGCGCGACGGGTGGATGCGCTGATGTCGCGCGTGCAGGATCTGATGCGCGAGCGGCGCTCGCAACCACGCCGACGTGCCTTGCCCAACATGTTGCCGGGGCTGCGCGGCAAGCTGGTGTTGTGCTTTGGAAGCTCCGCGCCGGACGTCGACGCTGCGCGTGATCTGATCGAGCGCTCCGGCGGGTCGTTCGTGCTGCGCCAGCCACCGGCTGACGGGCGCGACTACGGTGCCGTCGAAGCCTGCCTGGCTGCTGCCGACATGGTGGTGTGCCACATCGGACAGATCGGCCATGAGGCCTATCGCCGCGTGCAGGACTACTGCCTGCGCGCCGGCAAGCACTGCCTGATGGTGGGCAACGCCTAGGCCGTTTCGCTGCAGCCTTGAATGAACATCGGCCCCGCGACCTGAAAAGGTCGCGGGGCCGATGCGTTTTGAGCTGGGTGCTTGTGTCAGTCAGAAGCGCCTCCGAGGCTGAAGCGAGGCGGCTTTACGGGCTTCGTCTTCGCTACTGCAGCGACGGTTCGTCCGGCACTGGCAGCACCAGAATGCCTTCTTCCAGCAACTCGCCGAGATCGTCGCTGCTGGCGCGACCGCGGATGCTGCGCGCTTGCGATTCGCCGTGGTGGATGCGGCGGGCCTCGTCGGGAAACTGTTCGCCCACGTCTTCAGCGCTGCGCGCCGCCATGCGCAGCGCGGCCATGACCTGGGCCGGGTCTACCTGAGGTTGTGGCGGGGTGGCGTCGCCGCGCGGCGCAGAGGTGTTTACGTAGGGGGCGGAAGGGCGGCGTTCGACGTGCGTGGAGCCGCATTGCGGGCACGCTACGAGGCCGCGCGCGGACTGGTCGACAAACGCCCCGGCGTTGGCGAACCAGCCTTCGAAGAGGTGTTGCTTGTCACAGCTGAGATTGAGGACGATCACCGCGGGCTCGCAGCAGACATGGTGCCGAGGACGGGACTTGAACCCGTAAGGCTTGCGCCGGCAGATTTTAAGTCTGCTGTGTTTACCAGTTTCACCACCCCGGCCGCTCGCCCATGCGGGCAGCAGCCGCGCATTCTAGCGCAGACGTGCGCGCCGGCCCGAACGCGTGAGCATTGGGGCCGGCGTGTTGATCAGGCTGCGATCAGAACTTCTTGCGGGCGCGCGGCGGCTTGTCGCCACCTTCGGAACGGAAGGACGGACGCTCGCCGGATTCGCTACGCTGCGGACGATCTTCACGGCCGGCAAAGGGCTTGCCCATGCCGGGCTTGCCGAAGGGCTTGCGCGGCGGCTTGTCGCCGGCATCGTTTTCGCCGCGGGTACGCGGAGCGGGGCGCGCACGCGGGTTGCTGGCGGCGTGGGCGTCTTCTTCCGGCGTGAGCGGGCGGGTGTAGAGCACGAACTGGCGCACGCGCAGGCGGGCCAGCGTTTCCAGCACGTCGGCAGGCATGGCGGCCGGCAGTTCGACGGTGGAGTAGTCCTCGTACAGGTTGATCTGGCCGATGAAGCGGCTGTCGATGCCGGCTTCGTTGGCGATCGCGCCGACGATGTCCTTGGGGCTGACGAGCTGGTTCTTGCCGACGGCGATGCGATAGCGCATCAGCTTGCCATCGGAGAAGTCGCGGCGGCGCTCGAGGATCTTCTCGCGGTTTTCGCGCGGCGCGCGCTCGTCGGACGAGCGCTGCGGCGCGGCTTCGAACTTGGCGAAGTCGCGGCCGCCTTCGGGCAGTTGCAGCGGACGGTCGCGGGTGGCCATGGCGGCCAGCGCGGCGGCGATGTCGTGCAGTTCGTGCGTGCCGTCGGCTTCGAGGCTGGCGACGACTTCACGGAAGAAATCGAGGTCGTCGGACTGCAGTACGCCTTCGACCTGCTCACGGAACTGCGAGATGCGGCGGTCGGCGATGGCTTCGCGCGAGGGCAGCGGCAGCGGCTCGATCTTCTGGCGGGTGGCGCGCTCGATGGTCTTGAGCATGCGCACTTCACGCGGCGTGACGAACAGGATGGCGGTGCCGAGGCGACCCGCGCGGCCGGTACGGCCGATGCGGTGCACGTAGGCTTCGGTGTCGTACGGAATGTCGTAGTTGATGACGTGCGTGATGCGCGAGACGTCCAGACCACGCGCGGCGACGTCGGTGGCCACGACCAGATCGAGCGCGCCGCGCTTGAGCTGTTCGACCACGCGTTCGCGCAGTTGTTGGGTCATGTCGCCGTTGAGCGCGCCGACGGCGTGGCCGCGCGCTTCGAGGCGGGTGGCCAGCTCTTCGGTAGCGATCTTGGTGCGCACGAAGATGATGCCGGCGTCCATGTCCTCGATTTCGAGGATGCGCGTGAGGGCATCAAGCTTGTGCGGCACGCTGACCTGGCAGAACTTCTGCGTGATGGTCGACACCGTGGTGGTGGCGGCCTTGATCTTCACTTCCTGCGGGTCGCGCAGGTAGCGGTGGGCGATGCGACGAATCGGGTCCGGCATGGTGGCCGAGAACAGCGCGGTCTGGCGCTCCGGCGGGGTGTGGCCGAGGATCCATTCGACGTCGTCGATGAAGCCCATGCGCAGCATCTCGTCAGCTTCGTCGAGCACCAGCGTCTTGAGGTTGTCGAGCACCAGGCTCTTGCGCTCGATGTGATCCATGATGCGGCCCGGCGTGCCGACCACGACGTGGGCGCCGCGCTTCAACTGACGCAGCTGCACGACCATGCTCTGGCCGCCGTACACCGGCATCACGTTGAAGCCAGGCATGTTCTTGGCGTAACGCTGGAAGGCTTCCGATACCTGGATGGCCAGTTCGCGCGTCGGCGCGAGCACCAACACTTGCGGGCGGTTGTCGGACAGATCGATGCGAGCCAGGCAGGGCAGCGCGAAGGCGGCCGTCTTGCCGGTGCCGGTCTGCGCTTCGCCGAGGATGTCGGCGCCAGCGAGCAGCGGCGGGATGCACGCGGCCTGGATGGGCGACGGGGTTTCGTAGCCGACTTCTTCGAGCGCCGAGAGTAGCTGGGGGCCGAGGTCGAGCTGTTTGAAGTTTTCTATTGTGATGGTCATGGTCTTACGGCGAGCTGCCGGTGGTGTAACAGAGGAAGGGGTAATGCGGGGCAGCGCCGAAGGCGATGGTGCATCGTTCGGGAGGCGGCTGTCTGCTTTGCGCGAACGGTCACAACTCCGGTGCCGCGCATCATACCGGAATGTGCCCCGTGCTGCTTGACTTTGCGGGCGGCGACAGGTTAGGCAGGGCTGTCTGCGCAGTGAAATCGCGGGCGGCGCGGACTTGTTGCATGTACGGATGGCGTATTCGTACACGCCGGCGTATTTTTCTTGAGAACTGCCATGGCAGATAAGCTTTGCGCTACTGTCGTGCAGAACAACAACAAGAATGCAAAGCGGTCCGGTGTTTGACGCCCCCGAGGCCGCTCCCCCGGGAGGACAGACGATGCAGAACAACATCTCAGGCGGCAAAGTGCCCGCCAAACCTGACGAGGCGGCCAGGCCCGCGCGGCGCAAGTTTCTGAGTGGCGCGGCGGTTGGTGTGGCTGCTGCCGGTTTCCCGATGGTCTCGTTTGCGCAGACGCAGGTGTTGCAGTTCCAGAGCACCTGGCCGTCGCGCGACATCTTCCATGAGTACGCCGGTGATTTCGTGCGCACCGTCAATGAAATGTCGGGCGGGCGTTTGCGCATGAACCTGCTGCCCACCAGTTCGGTGGTCGGTTCCTTCCGCCTGCAGGATGCCGTGATCAAGGGCGTGCTCGACGGCGGCCATGGCGTTGCTGCATATTGGTACGGCAAATCCAAGGCCTTCTCGCTGTTCGGCACGCCGCCGCCGTTTGGTTGGGACGCGCATCAGTTTCTGGGCTGGATCAAGTACGGCGGCGGCCAGCAGCTCTACGACGAACTGCTCGAACGCATGAAGCTCGACCTGGTGGGCTTCCTCACCGGACCGATCCCCACACAGCCGCTGGGTTGGTTTCGCGAGCCGATCCGCGCGGCTGCGCAGTTCCGGGGCCTGAAGTACCGCACGGTCGGGCTTGCCGCCGACGTGATGCGCGAGGTGGGCGCCGCCGTGACCATTCTGGGCTTCGGCGACGTGGTGCCGGCGCTGGAGCGCGGTCTGCTGGACGGGGCCGAGGTCAATGGCCCGTCGTCGGACCGCCTGCTCGGTCTGCCGGAGGTCTCCAAGATCCTGATGATGCGCAGCTACCACCAGGACTGCGAGTCCTTCGAGATCATCTTCAACCGCACGCGCTTTCAGCAATTGTCGCCCGAGCTGCGGGCCATCCTGCGATACGCCGCCGAGGCTTCGTCGAGCGACATGTACTGGAAGGCCATGCGTCGCTATCCCGAAGACCTCGAGAAGATGCGCACCGAGCAGGGTGTGAAGACCTACATCACCCCGGACGAAGTGCTGCAGGCGCAGCTCAAGGCCTGGGACGTCGTGATCGAACGCGAATCGACGGCCGACCCGTTCTTCCGCCGCGTGATCGAGTCGCAGCGGGCGTATTGCGAAAAGACGGTGGCCTTCCACATCGAGAACAATGCGCCCAAGGAGCCGGCGTACCGCCACTTCTTCGGACGCAGCCCGACCGCCACGTCGAGCAAGCCCTGAAGGCTCGCTCTATTCTGCGGCGTGGGCCGTGCCGCTGCTGCTGCGCGGCTCGGACGGCACGCCGATGCGGCCGATGCCGGGCAGTTTGAGGGCCGGCGGCCACACATCCACCCCGGCCGTCAGCCCGAGCACATTCAGCTCCAGCCCTTCTTCGGGCGACACCACCACACCGAGCAGGCCGGCCAGCGAGAACTGCATGCCTGAGCCGCTGGCCGGGCGCGCGAACACGCCGCCTTCGGGGAGGAAGTCTTTGCCGATGGCTGTGGGAGGCAGGTCGAGCGACAGCTCGGGCACCGCGCGGCCCAGGTAGGCAATGTAGGTGTTGCTGTTAGGGCCGGGCCAGATGCGGTATTCATCGTTGTACGGATAGACGCGGCTGGCCGCATGCAGACGGCCGATCATCTCGTTTACGTTGGGGCCGCCGCGCACCTCGCGCACCAGCGTGGGGGCGGCGCCGTACCAGTAACCGTCGGGAATGCCGGGGCCGACGCGTACCGCCTGGCCGCCACGCATGACGTAAAAGCCCATCACCTCGAAGCGCGTCCAGGCGTCGCTGTCGGTGGTCTTGGCAGCCAGCCAGCAATGCACGCCGAAGGCGCCGCGCCAGCGAAAGGCGCGCGCACACCAGGCCTGAATGCTGGCCTCGTCACGGGCGACCTTGGGCGCAATGCCGGCGCTGTCGCGTCGGGCGGTGCGCCAGTCGCTGGCCTGCGCCTCGCCGATGGTGCGCATCAGATACGAGGCGCCGACCGGGACGAAGTACACCAGCGTGACGGCGAACAGGCCGATTGCCACGCGTTTTGCGATGCGTCGCAAACGGCCGGGGGAGGTGTTGTGTTGATTCATGGTGCCTTGCACTCGGGAGAACCCCGAACAGACCGATTTTGCCCGAGGTGGTTCGAATGCGAAGGCGAATTTCGCAGCGCAGTGACCATTCGACACCTGCCGCCTGACTGCGTGGGCGTCAGGTACGCACCGGTGGTGCATAACTGACTGGTTACCCCTTTGCGACCAGCTCCGCGATCGCACGACCCAGCGTTTCGGTCGAGCCAGTGCCGCCCACGTCCGCAGTCAGCACCGCCTTGTCACCTGAAGCCAGTACGTTCTCGATGGCCGACAAAACGGCTGCGCCGGCCTCCTTGTGGCCAAGGTGTTCGAGCATCAGCGCGCCCGACCAGATCTGGCCGATGGGGTTGGCGATGCCTTTGCCGGCGATGTCCGGCGCGCTGCCGTGCACCGGCTCGAACAGACTGGGGAACTTGCCTTCCGGGTTGATGCTGGCCGAGGGCGCGACGCCGATGGTGCCGGTGCATGCAGGGCCGAGGTCCGACAGGATGTCGCCGAACAGGTTGCTCGCCACCACCACGTCGAACCAGTCCGGGTGCAGCACGAAATGGGCGCTGAGGATGTCGATGTGGAACTGATCGGTGGCCACGTCCGGGTACTTGGTGGCCATTCCCTTCACGCGTTCGTCCCAGTACGGCATGGTGATCGAGATGCCGTTGGACTTGGTGGCCGAGGTCAGCTTCCGGCGCGGGCGGGACTGCGCCAGCTCGTAGGCGTACTTCAAGACGCGGTCGACGCCGATGCGGCTCATCACCGTCTGTTGCGTGACGAACTCCCGCTCGGTGCCGCCATACATGCGCCCGCCGAGGCTGGAATATTCGCCCTCGGTGTTCTCGCGCACCACGTAGAAATCGATGTCGCCGGGCTTGCGGTCGGCCAGCGGGCATCGGATGCCCGGCAGCAGGCGCACCGGGCGCAGGTTGATGTACTGGTCGAAGTCGCGGCGGAACTTGATCAGCGAGCCCCACAGCGAGACGTGATCGGGCACCTTCTCCGGCCAGCCGACGGCGCCGAAAAAGATGCAGTCGAACTGCATCAGCGTGTCGAACCAGTCGTCCGGCATCATCTGGCCGTGCTGGAGGTAGTAGTCGCAGCTGGCGAAATCGAAGTCGCTGAACTCCAGCGCGATGTTGAAGCGCTGCGCAGCGGCCTTGAGTACGCGCACGCCTTCGGGCACCACTTCCGTGCCGATGCCGTCGCCGGGGATGACTGCGATCTTGTGGGCTTTGCTCATGGTCTTACCTCATGAAGTCGGTGATGTGCTGCAACAGAAGTTCCGGCGCTTCTTCCGGGATGTAGTGACCGCAGGGCAGGGCCTCGCCGTCGAGTTCGGTAGCGAGTGGAGTCCACTCGGTGAGCGGGTCGAAGCAGCGCTGGATCACACCGTGTTCGCCCCACAGCACGCGGGTCGGGCTCTGGATGCGACGGCCGGCGTCGAGATCGGCCTGGTCGAATTCGAGGTCGATGGTGTTCGACGCGCGGTAGTCCTCGCACAGCGAATGCGCCGCGCCGGGCAGGGACAGGCAGCGCTGGTATTCGGCGATCGCCGCCGGGTCGAACACGTCGAGGCTGGCGTGGCGGCCGCCCATGGTGCGGGTGATGTAGCCGTCGGGCGAGGCCTCGATCAGCGTCTCGGGCATCGGCGATGGCTGGATCAGGAAGAACCAGTGGAAGTACATGGTCGCGAAGCGGCGATCCGTGCCCTGGTACATCGCCAGCGTCGGCGCGATGTCGAGCAGCATCAGCTTGTCCACGCACTCCGGATGGTCGGCCGCGAGCCGATGCGCCACGCGCGCGCCCCGGTCGTGGCTGCACAGGAAGAAGCGCTCGAAACCGAAGTGACGCATCACCGCGATCTGGTCTTGCGCCATCGCGCGCTTGGAGTAGTTGCTGTGGTCGGGCAGGCCGGCAGGCTTGGAAGAGTCGCCATATCCGCGCAGGTCGGTGGCGATCACGGTGTAGCGCTGCGCCAGTTGCTCGGCCACTCGGTGCCAGATCACATGCGTCTGCGGGTGGCCGTGCAGCAGCAACAGCGGCGGGCCGTTGCCGCCCTTGCGGCCGTGGATGACGATGCCGTCGCCGACGTCGAGATCGAAGGTGTCGAAACCCTTGAACATCCGGTTCTCCTGAAATTTTGCAGGCGCCCGGCATAGCCGGAACCCGCAGGATGGGCTTACTGTAGCGATTGTTCGGGCGTAGATAATCAGGCTGGTGCGCAATTCATTGTTGAAATAAAGTGCATGAATGTCCGCCGTCGATGATCTTGCCTTCTTCCAGCATCTTGCTCGCGCCGGCAGCCTCACCGGGGCTGCGCGGGAACTGGGCCTGTCGCTGTCGGCCGTCAGCAAGCGGCTGAAGCTGCTCGAAGCGCGGCTTGGCGTGCAGCTGGCCCAGCGCACCACGCGAAGCCTGACCCTGACGCCCGAGGGTGAGCGCTATCTCGCGCGCGGAGCGTCCATTCTCGATGATCTGGCGGAGCTGGAAGACAGCCTGAATGACCCGAGCAGCGCACTCTCCGGGCGCATCTGCGTTAACGCCACCTTCGGTTTCGGACGACGCCACATCGCGCCCTTGCTGTCGGAGTTCGCCGCGCAACATGCGGGGCTGGACATCCAGCTGGAACTGACCAACTTCCCGCTCAGCCTCTCGGATGCCGGGGTGGACATCGGTATCCGCATTGGCATACCGCCGGATTCGCGGCTGGTGGCGCGCAAGCTGCTGGCCAACCGACGCATGCTGTGCGCTGCCCCCAAGTATCTGGAGAGCGCGCCGCCACTCGCGCATCCGACCGATCTGGCCGCCCACGCCTGCCTGATCGTGCGCGAGATCGACAGCGACTACGCGCTGTGGCGCTTCGAGCGCGGCGGGGAAGTGCAGTCGGTGCGCGTGGGTGGGCGACTGTCGAGCAATGACGGCGAGGCGGTGCATCGGCTCGCGCTGGACGGCCACGGCATCATGTTGCGCTCGTGGTGGGATGCGCACGAGGCGCTGGCGCGAGGCGAACTGGTCGAGCTGCTGCCGGACTGGCACAACACCGGCGCCGACATCTATGCCGTCTATGCCCATCGGCGTTTTGTGCCGGCGCGGCTGCGTGCCTGCGTGGCGTTTCTGGTGGAGCGGATGCAGGGCCGGGTTCCGTCGCCGCCGTTGTGAGCGCTGTCCTGCGCCCTCAGCGGACTCGCTAACGCCCGCCATGGCGTTGGCCGGGCACGGAATTTTCCGTAACGATCCAGATACTTGGCACCCGTTTTGGCGGTGCATGATGCCCATTCGACGGCCTGCTCGCTGCGCTGCTTGTGTCGACGTGGACCAAGGCCTCGGTCGCGCGGGAGCCCGGAATGTGCGGGAACGATGTCCGGGCCTCCTGAGCAAGCTTCAGCCGCCCCGGCCGAGGCTGGAGCGGCGTCGAACGGATACGGCATACAACTGGAGATTCCGGGACGATGAATCAGACCGTGCTTTCACTGCTGGCATTCGTGCCGCTCGTTCTGGCAGGCGTGCTCCTGCTGGGTTTTCGCTGGCCCGCGAAGTTCGCCATGCCGATGGTGTATGTGACGACCGCGGTCATTGGCTTGCTGGTGTGGGACATGTCCTTCAACCGGGTGCTGGCCTCGACGCTGCAGGGGCTGATCCTGACTGCGGCCATCCTGTGGATCATCTTCGGCGCCATCCTGCTGCTCAACACCCTCAAGCATTCGGGCGGCATTACCGCCATTCGTTCCGGCTTCTCGAACATCAGCCCCGACCGCCGTATTCAGGCGCTGATCGTGGTGTGGTTGTTCGGCTGCTTCATCGAGGGTGCATCGGGCTTCGGTACGCCGGCCGCAGTGGTGGCGCCGCTGCTGGTGGCGCTCGGGTTCCCGGCGCTGACGGCGGTCGTGCTGGGCATGATGGTGCAGTCCACGCCGGTGTCCTTCGGCGCGGTCGGCACGCCGATGCTGGTGGGTGTCGGCGCCGGCCTGGACCGCGTGGGCATGACCGATCTGCTGGTGCCGCTGGGCAGCAGCTGGGACGTGTTCTTCATGACCATCGTCGGCCGGGTCGCGATTACCCACGGCATCATCGGCGTGCTGATGCCGCTGATCATGATCATGGTCATGACACGCTTCTTTGGCCGCAACCGCTCGTGGCGTGAAGGCCTCGAAATTGCCCCGTTCGCAATCTTCACGGCGGTGGCCTTCGTCGTGCCCTACATGCTGGCCGGTGTGTTTCTCGGGCCCGAGTTTCCGTCGATGATCGGCGGCATGGTGGGGCTGGCGATTGTCGTGCCGGCGGCCAAGCGCGGCTTTCTGGTGCCACGCAGGACCTGGGATTTTGCCGACCCGAAAGAGTGGCCGAGCGAATGGATGGGCCGCATCGAGATGAAGCTCGATGACGTGGCCGGCCGCGCCCCTGTTTCAGCAGTGAAGGCCTGGGCGCCCTATCTGCTGCTGGCGGTGCTGCTGGTGGTGTCGCGCACGGTGCCGCCGGTGAAAGAAGCGCTGCAGTCGCTGGCTTTCGGCTGGTCCAACATCCTCGGCGAGGAGGGCGTCAGCGGCAGTCTTGAGCCCTTGTACCTGCCGGGCGGCGTTCTGGTGATGGTGGTGCTGATCACCTTCTTCCTGCACCGCATGCGCGCCGGCGAGTTGGTGAAGGCTTTCGGCGAATCGAGCAAGACCCTGCTGGGGGCCGGCTTCGTGCTGATCTTCACGATTCCGATGGTGCGCATCCTGATCAACTCCGGGGTGAATGGCTCTGAGCTGGTGTCGATGCCGGTGGCGATGGCGCAACTGGTGGCCGACAGCGTGGGCGGGGTCTATCCGTTCTTTGCGCCATGGGTCGGCGCGCTGGGCGCATTCATCGCCGGCTCGAACACCGTATCCAACCTGATGCTGTCGCAATTCCAGTTCAACACAGCCGAGTTGCTGGGCATGTCGGGCGCGATGATGGTGGCGCTGCAGTCGGTCGGGGCTGCGGCCGGCAACATGATCGCCATCCACAACGTGGTGGCGGCGTCCGCCACGGTGGGTTTGCTCGGCCGTGAGGGCATCACCTTGCGCAAGACCATACTGCCCACGCTCTACTACGTTACGGCTGCCGGTCTGATCGGCCTGATCGCCGTGTATGTCATGGGCTTGAGCGATCCGCTGCACGCGGCAACCGGCCACTAGAGCGGGCAATGAAAAACGGGGCCCTGGCGGGCCCCGTTTTTTTGGTGGAGTGCGGCGCGTTAGCGGATGACGCCGCAGACGATGCGCGAGCCCGCGTCGCCGGCCGGATCGCTGGCATGGTCATCATGTTTGGCGTGCAGCATCAGTGCTGTGCCCTTGCCGGCGAGCAGGCTGTTCGACTTGCCGTCTTCGAGCGTAACGAGGGTGTTGAGCACTTCCACGGTCAGGTCGCCCGACTCCGGCACGTGAATGTTCGGCATGTCGCCGGCGTGCGGGCCGTCGGCCGCCATCAGGCCGTGCTTCTTGTCATGCGGGTTGAAATGGCCGCCGGCGCTGCTGAACGGGGGCTCGCATACGCCCGTGCCGTGAATGTGGAACGCGTGTTCCCCTGGTGCAACCCCTTTGAGCGTGGCCTTGATCAGGACGCCGGTCGGGGTCTGCGTGAGCGTGGCGCTGCCATGGCTCGTGCCGTCGGCGCCCTTCAATTCGGCGTTGGCGGTTGTTGCGGCAAGAGCGGACGTGCCGAGCAGCAGGCCACCGGTCAAGGCGAGTGCATGCAGGGTGTGAATGGATTTCATGAAGGTCTCCGAAACGGTTGGCAACTGTGAAAACCCGGCAGTACCGAGCGTCTCTCCAGCATAGTTGCCGCCGCCCACGGCAACAATCCAACTACCGTTTCAAAACCTTAGAGGCGGACGACTCCGCAGGCCATGCGCATGGTCGAGTTGCTGCCGCGCCGCACGTGCACGATCAGGGCGGTGCCGCGGCCGTCGATGAGGCTGTTGGCACTGCCGGCTTCGAGCGTAACGCGGGAGTTGAGCATTTCCACGGAGGTTTCCGCGCCGGAGATGTCGATCTTGGGCATCTCGCCCGCCGCTTCGAACGTCCCGCCGGCAGAACTGAACGGCGGGCTGCACGCGCCCACGGTGTGAATGCGCAGCACCGCTTCGCCGGGCGGCAAGCCCTTGAGAATGGCCTTGATCGACACGCCCTTGGGCGTTTGCGTGAGGGTGGCTGTGCCGTAGTCCTCGCCGTATGCGCCTACAAACTGCACGTAGGCCATCGGTTTGGCGCCGGCGATGACGGGTGCCAGCATAAGGCCAAGCAGGATGAGGCGGAACACGCTGCGGTGAATGCTCATGAGTAGGCTGCTCCCTGGACTGCACGCGATCGGATGCCGCGTCTGGCTCACCTTAGCTGCAGCGGGGGAGGGCGACAAACACCTTCAGCGGCTGTTGCGGTAGTGATGCACGGTCAGCCACACAGTACGCCCAAAAGTGGCCGCGACGCGGTGACGCATGTGGGCAGGCAGCACCAGCCAGTCGCCAGGCCGCAAGCTGCGACGGCTGCCATCGTCGAACTCAATGACGGCCTCGCCGGTGGTGACCATCACCCATTCGTCCTGCGGCTGGTCGTACCAGAAGCCTTCGGGGCTGGCGTATTCGTGCGAGACGATGCGCTCGATGCGCAGGCCGGCAGCCTCGAACAGCTTCTCGAATGCCTCGCCGCCTTCCGAATTGGGCAGTGTCGCGAGCAGATTGCCGCAGGCCACGTCGGCCGCGAGCGGCCCGCTCACGTCAGCCCTCGGGTGACGTAGTCGAGCACGGCCGACATCAGCGCCTGGTTGTTCGCCGCGTGCTGCGGCAGAGCGTCGAGGATGGCGCTTTCTTCCTGCACGAAACGCTCCGGCACCAGTTCGTCGCCACAGGCTTCGAGCAATGCCTCCAGGCTGTCCGGCGTGGTTTCGCAGTGGAACTGCAGGCCGATGACGCGCTCGCCGAGCTGGAAGGCCTGATTGCGACACGCCGCGCTGCTGGCGAGCAGTTTTGCGCCGGCCGGCAGCGAAAAGGTCTCGCCGTGCCAGTGCAGCACGGTGGCGCGCTCGGGGAAGTGAAATGTGTCATCGGAGGGCTTGGCTTCGATCTCGAACCAGCCGATTTCGGAATGCTCGTTGGGGCCGACCTGGGCGCCCAGCGCGCTGGCGATGAGTTGCGCCCCGAGGCAGATGCCGACCACTGCCTTGCCGGCGGCAATGCACTGCGCGAGAAAGCGCTTTTCGTCAGCGAGCCAGTCGTGGAACCACTCGTCGTTGACGCTCATCGGACCGCCCATGGCGATGACCAGATCCGGTTCCGTCGCCGCCGGCAATGCCTCTCCGGCGTACAGCTGCACGGTTTGGACATCGGTCTTTCGTGCCGTCAGCCAGTCCGCGATGCTGCCGGGGCCCTCAAACGGGACATGCTGCAGGATGACGGCTTTCACGGTTTCTCGAGCTCCTCACGAGGGATGTACTCGCGTCTGACGACGACGGCGCTGTTGCGCGGCATGATGAAACGGCCACGCGCCAGGAAATAGACTTTGGTGAAGGCGGCGCCGAACAGCAGCAGCAGCGACGAGTAGTACACCCACATCAGGATCAGCACCACCGAGCCGGCCGCGCCATAGGTCGAGGCAGTGGCGGCGTAGGCCAGATACAAGGCGATGCCATAACGGCCGAAGGAGAACAGCACGGCGGTGACAACGGCGCCGATGAGCACGTCACGCCAGCCCAGCACCACATCGGGGAGCACCTTGAAGATGGTCGCAAACAGCGCGGCCACGACCCCGAACGAGATCGCCAGCTCCAGCCCGCTGAGCACGGTCGCGACCGCCGGGATGACGGTTTCTGCGGCGCGTAACGCCGAGCGCACGGCGACGCCGATCGACAGCGACACGAGCATGATGAAGCCGATGGCCAGCACCACGGTAAGCGACAGCACACGGTTTCTGAGGTACAGCAGGACGCCGTTGTAGCTGGGCTTGGGAGTCACCCCCCAGATCACGTTGAGCGAAAACTGCATCTGCGCAAACACCGTGGTGGCGCCGATGAACAAGGCGCCGACACCGAGCATCGTCGGCATGATGCCGGACTGCTCCGGACGGGACTGCAGCACGGCATTCTCGATGGCCGAGGCGGCGCCAGGGCCCATGATGTCCTGCAGCTGATTGAAGAGCTCGCCGCGGGCGGCTTCTTCACCGAACACCAGGCCGATCAAGGTGACCGCGATGATCATCACGGGAGCCAGCGAGAACAGCGTGTAGAAAGCCAGCGAGCCGGCGTAGCTGAAGGCGTTGCAATCGAGCCATAGCTTGCCCGAATCGCGCACCACGCGATACCAGAACACGGCCTGGGCGCGAACCCATTTGAAGGCGTCGCCGATTTTGAAATTGGTGAGCACGCCGGGGGTCTCCGTAGCGAAGGCAGGGCTTCAGTTTAGCGCGGGGACTTGGGCCAGTGGCGCTGTGCAGCGCGCAAATTGTGACAGGGACATTCTGTAGGCCGTGTTGATGCGCGCTTGGCGCCGATCGCGGGCTAGCCGGGCCGGACCAGTCGGATGTCCACTTCGCGCTCCACGAAGCGCCATTCTTCGCTTGCGCGCAGGCGGGCCAGCAGCGCGTCGAAACGCGCTTCGTCTGCCGGCGCGTATTCAAACCAGGTCAGGAAATCGAAGGGTGCGTCGTCCGCCAGATCGCGGCAGTGGTGCAGGCGGCGCGCGATGCCGGCGCCGAGTTCGAGCCCGATGGTGATGTGGCGCGACTGCGCTTCAAATATGGCGCGGCGTTCGTCCTGCGTCATGGCCCACCATGCGGCGGACTTGCGCAGCGGGATCAGCGCCGCGCGCGTCGGCGCCGCGCGCGTCGGCGCCGCGGCCGGAGGCAGTGCGAGCAGCGCGGATTTCTCCGTGCGCGTGACGTAGCGCTCATTGCTGAGCATGCCGCGCAGGCTCCATATGCCCGTCGCAGCTTCGGTCAATGCGTTGTAAACCGTCAGACGTGGGGCGGGTGCGAGGCCTTCGCCGCTCACCGTGTCGATGCGTTCGATGCACCACTCGCCGTGGGCGCCGGCCGCGAAGGTATAGGCGCGAGAGCTCATGACCGCGCCTCCCAGTGCTCGCGGCGCATGCGGTACAAAACGTGCTCGCGCAGCGGGCTGCCTTTGGGTACGTCTGGATGTTCGAAGCTGTGGGCGTCGCGGACCATGCCCAGGCGTTGCATGACGGCTTGCGAGCGCAGGTTGGGCGCCGAGGTGAAGGACACGATCTCGTCCAGCCCGAGGCGCGCAAAGCCGACTTCGAGCGCTGCGTGCGCGGCTTCGGTGGCGTAGCCCTTGCCCCAGTGCGCCGGCGCGAGCCGCCAGCCGATCTCGACGCACGGCGAGCACGGCAATTCGGAAGAAGGTACGTGCAAGCCGACGAAGCCGATGAAACGCGCACCACCACGCACCTCGACCGCCCACAGACCCCAGCCGCGCGTCGAGATCAGATCGCGGATGTGGCGCGCCACGGCGCGGCTCTCGGGCGGGCGCATCAGTTCGGGAAAGAATTCCATCACGCGCGGATCGGCGTTCATCGCGGCGAATGGCACGACATCGCTGGCGCGCCACTGACGCATACGCAGACGCGGCGTGTCGATCTCGATCATCGGCCGGGTCGGCAGGATCATCTCGTCGGCGAGGGCGTCGTCGGGCGGCATGGAGCGATTATGGCAGTCCGCGCGGGCAGCGTGGGAAGGGCTTGTTGTATGCTTGCGCCTTCCGTTTCGCGCAGAACCTCCGCCCCATGATCGTGTTCGGCATCGCGGGCTGGTCCGGCTCCGGCAAGACCACCCTGATCGAGAAGCTCATTCCGCAGTTCACTGCGCGCGACCTGCGGGTTGCAGTCATCAAGCACGCCCATCACGGCTTTGATCTGGATCGCCCGGGCAAGGATTCGTGGCGCCACCGCGAGGCCGGCGCAGCCCGTGTGCTGATGCTGTCCGGCGAGCGCTGGGTGCTGATGAACGAACTGCGCGGCGAGCCCGAGCCGGGGCTGGACGAGCAGTTGCGGCTGCTGGCACCGAGCGACGTGGTGCTGGTCGAAGGCTTCAAGGCCGCGCCGGTGCCGAAGATCGAAGTCTGGCGCGAAGGCAACGGCAAGCCCACGCTGTGGCAGGAAAACCCCAATGTGGTGGCTGTGGCCACCGCGGACGCAATCGATTGCCCGCATCCGGTGCTGCCGCTCGACGATGCGGCGGCCATTGCGCAATTCATACTGGAGCACCCGACCCGACGATGAAGTCCGATCTGCTTTCCTTTGACGACGCGTTGGCCGCACTGCTCGGCCACGCCCAAGCGGTCACCGAAACCGAGTTGGCCGACCTTAACGCCGCGCGTGGCCGTGTGCTCGCGATCGATCAGCATTCGGCCATCTCCATCCCCGATATGGACATGTCGGCGATGGACGGCTACGCCGTGCGCGCAGCCGAGGTCACGCCCGGCGTGAAGCTGCGCGTGAGCCAGCGCATTCCGGCTGGCAGCGTCGGCCACACGCTGGAGGCCGGCACCGTGGCGCGCATCTTTACCGGCGCGCCGCTGCCGCCGGGGGCCGACGCGGTGGTAATGCAGGAGTTGTGCGAAGTCGATGGCGACCACGTCAGCATCGATCACACGCCGCGCGTGGGCGAATTCGTGCGCCGCGCCGGTGGCGAGGTCGAGCGGGGATCGGTGGTGCTGCAGGCCGGCACGCGCATCGGCCCGGCTGCGCTGGGCGTGGCTGCCTGCGTTGGGATTGCGCAGTTGCCGGTGCTGCGCCGCGTGAAGGTCGCGCTGTTTTCGACCGGCTCGGAGCTGGTCATGCCGGGCGAAGAACTGCCGCCGGGCGGTGTGTACAACTCCAACCGCTACCAGTTGCGTGCGCTGCTTGAGCAGATCGGCTGTGAAGTCACGGATCTGGGCATCGTGCCGGACGAGTTCGAGGCCACCTGCAAGGCGCTGCGCGAGGCCTCCGAAGGGCACGATCTGATTCTTACCAGTGGCGGCGTGTCGGTCGGCGAAGAAGACCACGTCAAGCCGGCGGTCGAAGCCGAAGGCTCGCTGGACCTTTGGAAGATCGCGATGAAGCCCGGCAAACCGCTGGCCTACGGCAAGGTGCGCGCAGCGGCCTTCATCGGGCTGCCGGGCAATCCGGTGTCGAGTTTTGTGACCTTCCTGCTGATGGTGCGGCCCTTCATCCTGGCCACGCAGGGCGCGCTGCAGTCGGAGCCGCGTGCGATCACGCTGCCGGCCGCCTTCGATTGGCCCAAGCCGGATCGCCGTCGCGAATTCCTGCGCGCACGTATCGGCCCGGACGGGGTCGAACTGCACGCCAACCAGAATTCGGCCGCGCTGGCGTCCACCGTGTGGGCCGACGGCCTCATCGACATGCCGCCCGGCACGGCCATTGCCCGCGGCGAGCCGGTGCGCTACCTGCCGTATGGCGATCTGTTGTACTGAAGGTGTTGAGAACGATATGACCGTGAAGATCCTGTATTTCGCAGCGCTGCGCGATGCGCTCGGTTGCGGCGACGAAACCCTGGCCATGCCCGCAGGTGTGGCCACGCTCGGCGAGCTGCGCGCCCATCTGGCCGGCCGCGGTGAGCAGTGGGCGCCGCTGGCCGCGACGAAGAACGTCCGCATGGCGCGCAACCAGCGCATGGTCAAGGCCGACGAGCCGCTGACCGATGGCGACGAGATCGCCTTTTTCCCGCCCGTGACGGGGGGCTGAGTCATGTCCGTGAGCGTGCAGCAGGAAGATTTCGATATCGGCGCCGAGATTTCGGCGCTGACCAAAGGCCGCCACCAGGTCGGGGCGCTGGCGACCTTTACCGGCCTGGTGCGCGACATGAACGACGGCTCGGGCGTGCAGGCCATGACGCTGGAGCACTATCCCGGCATGACCGAGACCGCGCTTGAGGAAATCGTCGAGCAGGCGCGTGGTCGCTGGGACGTGGACGGCATCCGCGTCATCCACCGTTTCGGCCGCCTGATGCCGGGCGACCAGATCGTGTTCGTGGCGGTCACGAGTGCACACCGCGGCGAGTCCTTTGCCGCCTGCGAATTCATCATGGATTTCCTGAAGACCCGCGCGCCGTTCTGGAAGCGCGAGGAAACCCCCGAGGGCGCACGCTGGGTCGATGCGCGTGACGCCGACGATTCGGCCGCCGAGCGCTGGGGGCAGGGAAAGTAATCTCCAGCCTAATGTTCTCTGCGGTGCCGCGATGATCGAACTCGATCTGACGCAATGGGCGCTCGCCATTCTCGTGGTCTTCATCGGCAGCACGATCCAGGGCGTAGTTGGCTATGGCGTGGGTCTGTTCAGTGCGCCCTTGCTGTTCCTGATCAATCCGCTGCTGGTGCCGGGTCCGCTGGTCATCATCGGCGGCGTCGTGCCCTTGCTGATGCTGCGCGCCAACCGCCACGCCGTGGTCGCTCGCGACCTGGCCTTCGCCCTGCCGGCCGGCGCGCTCGGTGTGGTCGCGGCCTGGCTGCTGGTCGGTTTGCTCACCGCCACCACCTGGCAGTGGATGTTCGGGGTGCTGATCATCCTCGCGGTGGCGGTCAGCTGCCTGCGTCTGGACATTCAGCCGAACCCGCCGGCGATCTTCATCGGCACCTTCTGCTCGGGCTGCATGGGCACCATCACCGGTGTCGGTGGCCCGCCGCTGGGGGTGGCCTTTCAGCGAGCTGATCCGGCGCGTGTGCGCGGCACGCTGTCGGCCATCTTCATTCCGCTGAGCATCATGTCGTCGATCGCGCTGGTGCTGCTCGACCGCATGGGCTGGCGTGAAGTGTGGCTGGCGGTGGCGATGATTCCTGCAGTGTTCGCCGGCTTCTGGTGCGCCCGGCATCTCGGCTCGCGCGTGCCGCGGCGTGGGTTCCGGGTCTTCGTGCTGGGCACGGCGCTGGTGGCGGGCGTCTATTCGGTGGTGCGCGGCGTCATTTGAACTTGCGCCTGCGCTGAAATAACCCTTTCCCCGACGCTTGAATTAAGCCGGCGCGCCTCCATGTTGGATTCATCCTGAATTCAACATGAGGAACCCGATCATGCGGTTCGACAAACTCACCACTCGTTTCCAGCAGTCCCTCGCGGAAGCGCAGAGCATCGCGGTCGGCAACGACCAGCAGTTCATCGAGCCCCAGCACCTGCTGGCGGCCATGCTCGACGAGGAAGGTGGCGGCACGGCCTCGCTGTTGCAGCGCGCCGGCGTCAATGTGCCGCCGCTCAAGAACGCACTGAAGAACGCCATCGAGCGTCTGCCGAAGGTCGAAGGGCATGGCGGCGAAGTGCAGGTCGGGCGCGATCTGGGCCGGCTGCTCAACCTCACCGACAAGGAAGCGCAGAAGCGCGGCGACCAATTCATCGCTGGCGAGATGTTCCTGCTCGCGCTGCTTGAGGACAAGGGCGAAACCTCGCGCCTGCTCAAGGAGCACGGCGTCACACGCAAGGCGCTGGAAGCGGCGATCGAAGCCGTGCGCGGCGGCCAGTCGGTCGACAGCCAGGAAGCCGAAGGCCAGCGCGAAGCCTTGTCGAAGTACTGCCTGGATCTGACCGAACGGGCCCGCATGGGCAAGCTCGACCCGGTGATCGGTCGCGACGATGAGATCCGTCGCGCCATCCAGATCCTGCAGCGTCGCACCAAGAACAACCCGGTGCTGATCGGTGAGCCGGGCGTGGGCAAGACGGCCATCGTGGAAGGGCTGGCACAACGCATCATCGACGGTGAAGTGCCGGAGACGCTCAAGGGCAAGAAGGTGATGTCGCTCGACATGGCCGCGTTGCTGGCGGGTGCCAAGTATCGCGGCGAGTTCGAAGAGCGGCTGAAGGCCGTGCTCAAGGACATCGCCAAGGATGAGGGGCGCATCATCCTGTTCATCGACGAGATCCACACCATGGTCGGCGCCGGCAAGGCCGAGGGCGCGATGGACGCCGGCAACATGCTCAAGCCTGCGCTGGCGCGCGGCGAGCTGCACTGCATCGGCGCGACCACGCTGGACGAGTACCGCAAGTACATCGAGAAGGACGCGGCGCTGGAGCGCCGCTTCCAGAAGGTGCAGGTGGACGAGCCTACGGTGGAGGCGACCATCGCGATCCTGCGCGGCCTGCAGGAGAAGTACGAGATTCACCACGGCGTCGAGATTACCGACCCGGCGATTGTCGCCGCGGCGGAGCTGAGTCATCGCTACATCACCGACCGCTTCCTGCCCGACAAGGCCATCGACCTGATCGACGAGGCCGGCGCGCGCATCAAGATGGAGATCGACTCCAAGCCCGAGGTCATGGACAAGCTCGGGCGTCGCGTGATCCAGCTCAAGATCGAGCGCGAGGCGGTCAAGAAGGAAAAGGACGAGGCTTCGAAGAAGCGCTTTGCGCTCATCGAGGAAGAGATCGCCAAGCTCGAGCGCGAGTACAACGACCTTGAGGAAGTGTGGAAATCCGAGAAGGCCAAGGTCGCCGGCTCGGCCCACGTCAAGGAAGAGATCGACCGCGTGAAGGCCGAGATGGCCGACCTGCAGCGCAAGGGCGAGCTCGGCAAGGTCGCCGAGCTGCAGTACGGCAAGTTGCCGCAACTCGAAGCGCAGTTGAAGGCAGCCGAAGCCGCCGGCAGCGAGGCGTCGCCGAATAAGCTGCTGCGCACACAGGTGGGCGCGGAGGAAATCGCCGAGGTGGTGTCACGCGCAACCGGTATTCCGGTGAGCAAGATGATGCAGGGCGAGCGCGAGAAGCTGCTGCACATGGAAGAGCGCCTGCACTCGCGCGTGGTCGGGCAGGACGAGGCTGTGCGCATGGTCTCCGACGCCATCCGCCGCTCGCGTGCCGGCCTGTCGGATGAGAACCGGCCGTATGGCTCCTTCCTGTTCCTTGGTCCGACCGGCGTCGGCAAGACCGAGCTGTGCAAGACGTTGGCGGAATTCCTGTTCGATTCGGAGGAGCACATCATCCGTATCGACATGAGCGAGTTCATGGAGAAGCACTCGGTCGCGCGTCTCATCGGTGCGCCGCCGGGCTACGTGGGCTACGAAGAGGGCGGTTATCTCACCGAGCAGGTGCGTCGCAAGCCCTACAGCGTGATCCTGTTCGACGAGGTCGAAAAAGCTCATCCGGACGTCTTCAATGTGCTGCTGCAGGTGCTTGACGACGGTCGCATGACCGACGGGCAGGGACGCACGGTGGACTTCAAGAACACCGTGATCGTGATGACCAGCAACCTCGGCAGCCAGATGATCCAGGCCATGGCAGGTGACGATTACCAGGTCATCAAGCTGGCGGTGATGGCCGAGGTGAAGACCTTCTTCCGGCCGGAGTTCATCAACCGCATCGACGAGGTGGTGGTGTTCCACGCGCTCGACGAGAAGAACATCGCCCACATCGCGCGCATCCAGTTGCAGTACCTGGAGAAGCGTCTGGCGCGGCTGGAAATGACGATGGACATCACCGAGGCGGCGCTGGCGGAGATTGCGGATGCCGGCTTCGACCCGGTGTTCGGCGCGCGGCCGCTCAAGCGCGCGATCCAGGAGAAGATCGAGAATCCGCTGGCGAAGGCCATTCTCGAAGGTCAGTTCGCGGCGAAGGACCGCATTCTGGTCGACGCGGACGAGCGCAAGCTGGTGTTCGCCAAGGCCTGATCGGGAGTGTGTGCGTCAAAGGCCCGGAGCTTTGGCTCCGGGCCTTTTTCATGCGCGCGGCGTGGCGCGCGCAGCGTCTTCGGCGAGGAAGCGCTCGAGTTCATCGAGCGGCAACGGCTTGCTGTAGAAGTAGCCCTGCATCAGCCGGCAGCCGCGTGCGAAAAGGTAGGCCTTCTGCGCGACGGTTTCGATGCCTTCGGCCACCACTTCGAGCTTGAGCGCGCGCGCCATCGACAGGGTTGCGTTGGCAATCGCCGCGTTGTCCAGATCGCCGGGCAGGTACTGCACGAAGGAGCGGTCGAGCTTGAGACGGGTGATGGGCAGGCGGTGCAGGCGGCCGAGGCTGGAATAGCCGGTGCCGAAGTCATCGAGCGCCAGTGTCAGGCCAAGCTTGCGCAACTGGTTGAGGCGGTCCACCAGTTCGTCGCCCGACCCCATGATCGCGGTTTCGGTGATTTCGAGCTCGATGCAGTGCGGATCGGCGCCGGTTGCTTCGAGGATGCGCGACACGCGTTCGACGAAGTCGGGGTGGTTGAACTGGATTGCGGAGATATTCACCGCGATCAGCAGGGTGTCGTTCGACGTGTCCTGCCAGTTGCGCTGCAGGGTACAGGCCTCGCGCAGCACCCAGTCGCCGAGTGACAGGATGATGCCGGTTTCTTCCGCAATGGGGATGAAGCGGTCCGGCGGAATCAAGCCGCCCAGCTCCGGCGCATCCCAACGCAGCAGGGCTTCAACGCCGACGAAGCGCTCGGCGACGGCATCGTACTGCGGCTGATAGTGCAGCGTCAGCTCGTCGCGCTCGATGGCGCGGCGCAGGCCGTTCTCGATGGTCAGGCGCTCGAGCGCGCGGGTGTTCATCGATTCGATGAAGTGGCGGATGGTGCTGCGCCCCGCGTTCTTGGCACCATACATCGCGGTGTCGGCGTGCTTGAGCAGCGTCTCGACATCTTGGCCGTCGTCCGGGAACTGCGCGATACCGATGCTGATCGACGGTTGCAGCACGTGGCCGCCGACTTCGACCGGAGCGCTCATGCTGTCGAGCATTTTCTGCGCCACCAGGTCGGCGTCTTCGCGCTTTGCCAGGCGCGGCAGCAATACCACGAACTCATCGCCGCCCAGGCGCGCCAGCAGATCTTCCTCGCGCGCGCACTGCGACAGGCGGCTGGCAACGGACTTGAGCAGGGCGTCGCCAGCGTTGTGGCCGAGCGAATCATTCACCGTCTTGAAGTGGTCGAGATCAAGGAACAGCACGGCCAGCGCGTCGTTGTGGCGCCGCGCCACCTGCAGCGCGGCGGTGGCGCGCAGCGTCCACAGCATGCGGTTGGGCAGGCCGGTGAGCGAGTCGTAATGCGCCAGTTGCTGGATGTCGGCCGCGGCCTTGCGCGCACCGGAAACGTCCTGCGCCGTGCCGACCACGCGTTCGTGTTCGGCGCCGAGGTTCTCGATGTCGATGACGAACTGCAGCGTGGTGGTCTGTGCGTCATTCGGGTGGCAGTCCAGTGTGATGCTGAGGCCGCCATTGCGTATTGCGCTCACGGCCCGGTCCAGGCGGGGCCTGTCGGTGGCGTCGACGGCTGCCAGCAGATCGTCGTAGCGCAGCTCTTCGCCGCTGGGCAGTGGCAGCAGGTTGCGCAGGCCGTCGGAGCCATGCAGTGCGCCGCTGTGGGTGTCGATCTCCCAGCTGCCCATGCGCGCGATCTCCTGGGCGCGATTGAGCGCTGCGCGCTGGGCGCGCAGATCGTCGCTGGCGGCCGCAAGCTCGCGCGTGCGTTGTTCGACCATGCGTTCGACGCGTCGGGCATGGCCCGAGGTCATCAGCAGAAAAGCGGCGAGGATGCCGGCCGACAGGATGCCGGTGACGATCGACAGCCACGGCGTGAGGGTGCGCAGCCCTTCGGCGTAGCCCGCTTCCGCGAGCAGGCGGATCTCCCACGGGCGCTCGGCGAAGGGCAGGCTGAAGCTGCGCGAGAGCGGCTTGCCCAGCCAGTCCGCGGCTTCGCACCCGGCCGGGCCGGACAGACGGCTGTTGCTGGTCGGGGCTGACGTGTCGAGCAGGCACAGGGCAATGCGGCGTGCGGGTAAATCCCCAAGGGTTGCCGCCAGCGCGTCGTCCATGCGGAAGGCCATGCTGACGATGCCGATGAAGCGTGCAGCACCGTCAGCGCTTCGGCGTTGAACGGCCTGGTACACCACGACGCCGCGCTGGTCTCCGCGCTCCTGAGTCAGGGTGAATGCATCGCTGGCGGTTGGGCGGCCGTGGCCGCGCGTGTCGGCAATGGCCGCTGCGGTGTTGCGCATCGACAGCGGGTCGAAGCCGAGGACGCCCCGGTTGCTTGCCAAGGGCTCGACGAAGTCGATGGGCAGGTATTCGCTGCGCTCAGCCGCCACAGCGGTGCGTTTTGGGCTCGCGTCGTCGCGATCGAGAATGCTGAAGTCGCCGGCGCCTTCAGCGCGCCCGGCCTGTTCGAAGCGGCTGCGCTCGGCGCTGCGTATCAGTGGGTTCCAGCTGAAGTTCTGGGTGCCCGGGTTCTGTTCGAGCAAAGCCTGTGTGAATGCGCGGAAGTCGTCGCGGTCGAAATCCCTGCTGAGCGCCGCAAAGCGTTCGAGCGCGCGCAGGGCATCGGTCTGGGCGAGCAGGCGCTTCTCGATCAGCGTGGCAATGTTCTCGGCATCGCGCTCGAACTGGTTCTTGATGCGCAGGTTCTCGGCACGCTCCAGCCGGTCGAACACCACCGTTGTGAGCAGGGCCACCAGCACCAGCGGCACGGTGACGGCCAGCCGGCGCGGGCGCCACAGGTCGGCAGGTTTCGCCAGAAAAACGAACATCAAGGGCAGCGCGACGAGTGCGCCAAGCGTGTCGCCCAGCCACCAGGAGCCCCAGCTGGAGAGCGCTTGGTCGGGCGCGATGACGCCGGATAAAAGCAGTGCAGGGGTGGATAGCGTGGAATTGATCAGGCTGCTGGCCGGCGCCACGATGAACAGTAGGCGGCCGATGTTGCGCGGGGAGTCGAGCGGATTCGGAAAGGAGATCAGGCGTCGAGCCAGCCACGCACCGGCCACCGCCTGCAGCGCGGCCCCGGCTCCGCTGACGAGGATGCCCGGCCCCGGCGTGAGGCCGGAATAGACGGAGGCGATGGCATTGGTGATCAGGGCGCCGACCAGCACTGCCGGCCAGAGGCGATAGCCAAACAGCAGGATCGCACCGAGTGCGACGCCGGCAGACGGATAAACCGGTGCTACGTAACCGGTGGGGACCAGAATCTGCAGTGACAGCCAGCCGACAATCCCGTACAGGGCGGCAATGCCAAGCTGGAGTCGGAAAGTCGCGAGCATGCCCGATTATAGGCGCTGCGCTGCAGCAGTAACGGGTTGTAGTGCCTGCGCTACGGTGGCTCCGCGCCGCGGGGAATGCGATAATGCTCAGCTTTGGCGTTCTGCCCGCGTTCAGGACGCAGGGCCGGAACGAATTTCCCGCGCCGTTCAGTACGGAAGACATCGATGTTCGACTTCATCCGCAACAACAAACGCCTCGCTCAGATCGTTCTCGCGATTCTGGTGGTTCCGCTCGCCTTGTTCGGCATGGACGCCTATTTCAGCGATGGTCCTGGAGGCGGCGAAGTCGCCCGCGTCGGCGACTCCACCATCAACACGGTCGAATTTGATCGCCAGTTGCAGGAGCGTCAGGAACGCATCCGTCGGGACAGCGAAGGGCAGGTCGATGCGGCGCTGTTCAGGACGCGCGAATTCCGCCAGGCGGTGCTCGAAGGCATGATCAACGACCGCGCCGTGCAGCTGTTCATGGCCGAGAGCCGCATCAACGTGCCGGCTGTGCAGCTGCAGGAGCTGATCGCCGGAGAGGCCGCATTCCAGGTCGACGGACAGTTCTCGCGCGAACGCTACGAGCGCTTTGTAGCTTCCCAGAACACCAACGTCGCGATGTTCGAGTACACCCTGGCGCAGGATCTGCGTCAGGAGCAGGTGGTGCAGGGCGTTGGCCGTTCGGCGTTTGCCGGCCGTGCAGCAGTCAAGGGGCTGGTGGATATCCAGCTCGAAGAGCGGGTGATCAGCGAGCTGTCGTTCCCGCGTGAGCGATACGAGGCGGACGTGACCATCTCCGACGAGACGGTCGAAGACTTCTATCGTGACAACGCCGAAGCCTTCAAGCGGGCGCCCCGCCTGAAGGCCGACTACCTGGTGCTGGACGCCGCCGCGGTGGGCCGCGATATCAACCTCGACGCCGGCCGCCTGCGCGCATTCTACGAAGGCAATTCCTCGCGCTACGGGGTGCCGGAAGAGCGTCGTGCCCGTCACATCCTGATCCGTGCGCCGTCGTCGGCCAGCGAATCCGAAATCGAGCAGGCTCAGTCCAAGGCAAATGAGCTGCTCGCCGAGGTGCGCGCCAATCCCGAGCGTTTTGAGGAGATCGCCAAGCGCGAGTCGCAGGATCCGGGTTCCGCCAGCCGCGGTGGTGATCTGGGCTTCTTTGGCCCCGGCGCGATGGTGCCCGAGTTCGAGAAGGCGGTTTTCGACGGTGAGGTCGGCAAGACGAGCGACGTGGTCCGCACCGATTTCGGTTTCCACATCATCGAGGTCACCGAAATCAAGCCGGCCGACCTGCGCCCCTTCGACGAAGTGCGCGACGAGATCGCCGATGAACTGCTGGCACAGGAAGTTTCGCGCCGCCTGCCCGAGCTGGCCGAGCAGTTCGCCAATGCCGTGTATGAACAGCCGGACAGTCTGGCGCCGGCAGCTGAAGCGCTCGGGCTGGAAGTGCGCCGCAGCGACTGGATTTCGCGCGACAGCGCCGAGATTGCCGGGTATGACGACCCGCGCCTGATCAACGCACTGTTCGACCCGGAGACGCGTGCCAGTGGCGAGAACGTGCCGGCAGTCGAAGTCGAGCGTGGTGTCATGGTTTCGGCTCGCGTGGTCGAATATGAAGAAGCCACGCAGATGCCGCTCGAAGAAGTGAGCGAGGCCATCCGCACCCGCCTGCGCGCCGACGAGGGCGCACGCATTGCGCTGGAACGCGGGGAAGAGGCTCTGGCAAAGCTGCGCGCCGGCGAGCAGGTTAGTGGCCGCTGGAGCGATGCCTACGCCGAGCAGCGCGGTGCGCCTACGCTGCCGGGACAGGCCTTGCGTGCGGTCTTTTCGGTGGATGCCGAGACGCTGCCGGCGTATGCCGGTGCGCACATGCCGGACGGTGGCTATGTGGTGTTCCGCGTGGAGAGCGCGGGCAAGCTCGATATCGCCGACGACGCACCGGAGGTGCGCGCGCTGGCGCGACAGTACGACAACCTCGTGGCCGAGCAGGAGTTCGCCGCCTTCGTGCGTGCGCTGCGCAAGCGCTACGGCGTCGAGATCGACCAGTCGATGCTCGATCCGGAGCAGAACTGAACGCTGCGCCGTCGCAGCAAGAAAAAAGCCCGGCATGGCCGGGCTTTTTCATGGGCGATTGGGGCGCTTTTAGCCCTGGTCGGAGTTACCCAGCGCGGTGGTGTTGAAGCCACCGTCGACGAACATGACCTCGCCGGTGATGCCGCTGGCCAGATCCGAGCACATGAACGCCGCGGCGTTGCCGACTTCCTCGATGGTGACGTTGCGGCGCAGCGGGGCGTTGCGCTCGTTGAACGACAGCAGCTTGCCGAAGCTGCCGATGCCGGACGCGGCCAGCGTCTTGATCGGGCCGGCCGAAATGCCGTTGACGCGCGTGCCTTCAGGGCCGAGGGTGACCGCCATGTAGCGCACGGCGGCTTCGAGACTGGCCTTGGCCATGCCCATGATGTTGTAGTTCGGCATGGTGCGGATGGCGCCGAGATACGACAGGGTGAGCATCGAACCGTTGCGGCCCTTCATCAGCGGGCGGGCGGCCTTGGCCAGCAGCGGGAAGCTGGCGGCGCTGATTTCCTGCGAAATACGGAAGGCCTCACGGCTGAAGCCGTCGAGGAAGTCGCCTTCCAGCGCGTCGGTGGGGGCAAACGCAATCGAGTGCACCAGGCCGTCGAGCCCGCCCCACTTTTGTTCGATGGCTGCGAACAAAGCGGCGATTTCGTCGTCACTCTGTACGTCGAGCGGCAGGATGAACTCACTGTCGAACTCGGCAGCGAGCTTGGCGACGCGATCCTTGAAGCGCTCGTTCTGGAATGTAAAAACGAGTTCTGCGCCCTCGCGGTGCATCGCCTTGGCGATGCCGTAGGCGATCGAGCGGTTGCTCAGCAGACCCGTGATCAGAATGCGTTTACCGGCGAGAATGCCCATTGTCGGTATGTTTCCATGGTTACGATCGCCGGATTATAGCCGAAGCCTGCAGGCTGGCCGTATGTGGGCAGCGTAGGGAAATGAATACTGGATGAAGATATGGATGGAATGAAGTTCGACAACCGTTTCGTGCGTGATCTACCGGGCGACCCGGACGATTCGCCGGGCGTGCGTCAGGTGCACGGCGCGTGCTGGTCGCCCGTCATGCCAACCCCGGTGGCTGCGCCACGTTTGCTGGCCTGGTCGCGGGAGATGGCGGATGCGCTAGGGCTTGCGCCCGCCGAGGTCGCGGCGCCGTGGTTCGCCCAGGTGTTCGGCGGCAATGCGCTGCTTGACGGCATGCAGCCCTACGCGGCCTGTTACGGCGGACACCAGTTCGGTAACTGGGCCGGCCAGCTCGGCGACGGCCGTGCCATCACGCTGGGCGAGACGGTGAACGGGCAGGGTGAACGCTGGGAGTTGCAGCTCAAAGGCGCCGGCCCCACACCGTATTCACGCACAGCGGACGGCCGTGCCGTGTTGCGTTCGTCCGTCCGCGAGTTCCTGTGCAGTGAGGCCATGCATCACCTCGGTGTGCCGACCACGCGTGCGCTGAGCCTCGTGGGTACCGGCCAGAGCGTCATGCGCGACATGTTCTATGACGGCAATCCGCGTGCCGAGCCGGGGGCCGTGGTGTGTCGCGTAGCGCCGTCCTTCATCCGCTTCGGCAATTTCGAGATATTTGCTGCGCGTGGCGAGCACGCGGTGCTGGAGAAGCTGGTCGACTTCACTATCGCCCGCGATTTTCCGTGGATCGAAGGCGAGCCGGCCGAGCAGCGGCGTCGTTGGTTCGTGGAAGTGTGCGAGCGCACCGCTGTGATGATTGCGCACTGGATGCGGGTGGGCTTCGTGCACGGCGTGATGAACACCGACAACATGTCCATCCTCGGGCTGACCATCGACTACGGCCCCTATGGCTGGATCGACAACTACGACCCGAACTGGACGCCGAACACCACGGACGCATCCGGGCGTCGCTACCGTTTTGGCGCGCAGCCGCAGATCGGCCACTGGAACCTGGTGCGTCTGGCCAACGCCTTGCATCCGATCATGCAGGAGGTCGAGCCGCTGCAGCACGGGCTCGCCCGCTACGCCGAAGTGTTTGCCGCCGAGAGCGGGCGCATGTGGGCCGAAAAGCTGGGTTTGTCGGCCATGACCGAAGCCGACAGCGCGGCGGTCGAGCGCTTGCAGGGCCTGCTGGCACGTGCCGAGGTGGACATGACGATCTTCTTCCGCGAGCTGGCGCAGCTGGATGTTTCCGCGCCGTCGATCGAGGTCGTGGCCGATGCCTTCTATACCGAGGAAGCGCGCACGCGCCACGGCGAAGCGCTGAGCGCGTGGCTCGATGCCTACGCCGCGCGTGTGCTGCAGGACGGCATGCCGACGGAGGAGCGCATTGCGCGCATGAATGCGGCCAATCCGCGTTTCGTGCTGCGCAATTACCTGGCGCAGGAGGCCATTGATGCGGCCGAGGCGGGTGATCTGTCGCGCGTGGAAGAGTTGCTTGACGTGATGCGCCGGCCATACGACGAGCAGCCGGGGCGTGAGCACTTCGCCGCCAGGCGCCCGGAGTGGGCGCGCCAGAAGGCAGGTTGCTCGATGCTCAGTTGCAGTTCCTGAGCGCAGCTCAGCCGAACGGCCTCACGCCGAACAGCAGGCCATGCAGATACATGGCAAACAGGAACCAGGTGACCAGACCGATGGCCACCGCCAGCACGTCGCGCGACCAGCGCCCCGGCGGTCTGATGGTGCCAGCTGCGCGGTCACGTTTGCGCGAGGCCGAGAAGCTCAGCGCGGCCCAGATCAGGAAGCTGCCGAACAACACTGCGTCAGCCAATGTGCCGTTGGCCAGCAGGTGGGCCAGCGCCCACAGCTTGGTGCCGGCCAGCATGGGGTGGCCGATGCGTGCGCGCATCACGCTGCCGCGCACGTAGGTGGCCGCGAGCAGGATGAAGGCCGGCACCATCAGCAGTGCGGCGAGGTGGCGCGTCCACAGCGGCGGCGACCACAGGTGCACCGGGTTCATGTGTGCATCGCTGAAGCCGAGAACGATCAGGATCAGGCCGGTGAGCGAGGCGCCGGCGAAGACCAGCTTCCAGTTCGGTTCGCCGATGCGTGCGACGGCGCGCTCGCGCATTTCAGGCGCCAGCAGGCGCACCGAGTGAAAGCTGAAGAACAGCCACAGACCGGCAATGAGCAGCAGCATCGGGTTTCTCCGGAATTCGGAATGCGAACGATCAGGCCTTGATGCGCATCAGGCGGCCTTTCTCGCGCTCCCAGTCGCGCTTCTTCTCGTCTTCACGCTTGTCGAACTGCTTCTTGCCTTTGGCCAGCCCGATGGAGCATTTGATCAGGCCCTTCGAATAGTGCAGGTCGAGCGGCACCAGCGCATAGCCGGCGCGTTCGACCTTGCCGATCAGCGTCGAGATCTGGCGGGCATGCAGCAGCAGTTTGCGCGTGCGGGTCGGGTCGGCGTGTACGTGGGTCGAGGCGCTGGCCAGCGGCGTGATGTGCATGCCGATCAGGAATATCTCGCCGTTGCGCACGACGACATAGGCTTCCTTGATGTTGGCCCGGCCTGCGCGGATGCCCTTGACCTCCCAGCCTTCGAGGACGAGGCCGGCCTCGAATTGCTCCTCGATGAAGTAGTCGTGGAAAGCCTTGCGGTTGTCGATGATGCTCATGGGCTGGGTACGGCGCGGGGCGCGGGGTTGGAGTGCTTACGGTAGAATCGTGGATCTTAACAGTTCGCCGCTCCGACCGCCCCGCACATGGCTGAAGTCAGCAAGACCGTCCTCGTCGAGTTCACCCCCGCCCAGATGTTCGACCTGGTCGACCGCTGCGAGGACTATCCGCAGTTTCTGCCCTGGTGCGGTGGTTCGGACGTGATTGAGCGCAACGACGTTCTCACGGTCGCAACCATTCACGTGAACTACCACGGCATTAAGACGCAGTTCACCACCGAGAACACCAAGCACTACCCGGACGAGATGCACCTGCGCTTGCGCGAAGGGCCATTCAAGCAGCTCGACGGCGGTTGGTACTTCCGGGCGTTGGGCGAATCCGCGTGCAAGGTGGAATTCCGTCTGCACTACGAATTCGAGCACCGGTTGCTCGAAAAGGCGCTTGGTCCGGTGTTCAATCACATCGCCAATACCTTCGTCGAATCTTTCGTGAAGCGTGCCGGCCAGATTTACCGCAAGGGGGGAGCATGAGCGAAGTCATCAATGTTGAAGTCACCTACGCGCATCCGCACCGCTATGAACTGGTCAAGCTGGTGTTGGCCGAAGGGGCCACGGTCGAAGATGCGGTGAAGGCGTCGGGTCTGCTCGGAAAATATCCGGACATCAACCTGGAAGGCGACAACAAGGTGGGGGTGTTCGCCAAGCTGAGCAAGCTTGATGCGCCCTTGCGCGACCGCGATCGGGTAGAAATCTACCGCCCGCTCATTGCCGACCCGAAGGCCGTGCGCAAGAAGCGGGCGGAAGAAGGCAAGGCGATGAAGAAGGGCGGTGGCGACGCTGAGGCCGCCGCCTGAGGCTTACTTGTCGCAGTTGTCGCGCAATGTCCCGCGCGTGCGCTCGATAGTCTGCATGCGGGCGGCGTCGTCGAGAAATTCGCGTTCGCCCTTTTCATTGAAACGCGCCACCCGCTGACCGCTCTCAAGCGCCGCAAGGTAGTTGCGGGTTTCCTGACAGGCGCGCTCGCGGGCTTCTTCCTGCTCGCGCGTACGCTTGGCAATGGCGGCCTGCTCCGACTTGCTTGGCGCGTCTTCACTTGTAGGTGTTTCGGTGGTGGCGGTAGTGGCAGTGCTGGCCGATTCACGCACCGGCGCCCGGGCCCCGGAAGCGGGGTGCGAGCGCACGACCGTGGCATCGACGCCGGGAGGCGGCTGATCGCCATACACGAGGCGGCCGCTGTCGTCGCGCCACTGATAGACCTGGGCGTGCGCCGAGGTGACGAGCAGCGTACCGAACAATATGGCGAAGCAGAGTTTGCGCATCGGAAGTCTCCGTAGTCATCCCGCATCAGGACAGTCGTCCAGCTTACACGCGGGCTGGGCGGTCTGTATAATAGGGTTTTGGCCGAAAGGAAAAAAGCCATGCGCGTCATCCAGAAGGCGCTGACGTTCGATGACGTCCTTCTAGTTCCTGCCCATTCCGATGTTCTGCCGCGTGATGTAAGCCTCGCGACAAGACTGACTCGAAACATTCAGTTAAATATTCCACTGGTTTCGGCGGCAATGGACACCGTGACCGAGTCCCGCCTGGCGATTGCACTCGCTCAGGAAGGCGGCATCGGCATCATCCACAAGAACCTGTCCATCAAGGGGCAGGCGGCCGAGGTCGCTCGCGTAAAACGCCACGAAAGCGGCGTGCTGAAGGATCCGATCTGCATCCCGCCGACGATGAGCGTGCGCGATGTGGTGGCCCTGACGCGCCAGCACAAGTTCTCCGGGCTGCCAGTGATCGAGGGCAAGCGGGTGGTCGGCATCGTGACCAACCGCGATTTGCGCTTCGAGACCAATCTTGACCAGCCGGTGTCGCAGATCATGACGCCGGCCGACCGCATGGTTACCGTCAAGGAAGGGGCAAGCCTCGACGAGGCGCGCCACCTGATGCACAAGCACCGCCTCGAGCGCGTGCTGGTCATCAACGACGAATGGGAGCTGCGCGGCCTCATCACGGTCAAGGACATGATGAAGTCCACCGAGCACCCGTATGCCGCCAAGGATGAACTTGGTCGCCTGCGTGTCGGTGCTGCCATTGGCGTTGGGGCCGGAACCGAAGAGCGCGCAGAAGCGCTGGTCGAGGCCGGTGCCGATGTAATCGTCGTCGATACCGCCCACGGTCACGCCCAAGGCGTGCTGGATCGCGTGCGCTGGGTCAAAAAGACCTTCCCGCACGTCGAGGTCATCGGTGGCAACATCGCCACGGCTTCCGCCGCGCTGGCGCTGGTGGATTCCGGTGCCGACGGTGTCAAGGTCGGTATCGGTCCGGGCTCGATCTGTACTACGCGGATCATCGCCGGTGTGGGCGTGCCGCAGGTTACGGCCATCGACAACGTTTCTTCTGCGCTCGCCGGCACCGGTGTGCCGATGATCGCCGACGGCGGCATCCGCTTCTCCGGCGACATCGCCAAGGCGATTGCAGCCGGCGCCAATGCGGTGATGCTGGGCGGCTTGTTCGGCGGCACCGAAGAGGCGCCGGGCGAGACCGTGCTGTATCAGGGGCGTTCGTACAAGTCCTATCGCGGCATGGGTTCGCTGGGTGCGATGCAGCAGGGTGCGGCAGACCGTTACTTCCAGGACCCGGCCAGCAACGCCGACAAGCTCGTGCCGGAAGGCATCGAGGGGCGTGTGCCGTACAAGGGTTCAGTCTCGGCGGTGATCCATCAGCTCGCCGGTGGTCTGCGTGCATCGATGGGCTACGTTGGCTGCAAGGACATCGAGGAAATGCGCAACCGCGCCGAGTTCGTCGAGATCACTACGGCCGGCGTGCGCGAGTCGCATGTGCACGATGTGCAGATCACCAAGGAAGCGCCGAACTACCACATCGACTGATGCGCGTTGCGTGTCGTCCGGGCGGCTTCGGCCGCCCTTATTCTTTTCGAGTACCCGAATGGCCCACCAGAAAATCCTGATTCTCGATTTCGGCTCCCAGGTCACCCAGCTCATCGCGCGTCGTGTGCGCGAGGCCCACGTCTATTGCGAAGTGCATCCCTGCGATGTGACGAGCGAATGGCTGCGCGAGTTTGCGGCCGACGGCCAGCTCAAGGGCATCATCCTGTCAGGCAGCCATGCCAGCGTGTACGAGGTTGACGACCGCGCGCCGGACGCAGCGTTTGAGCTTGGCATTCCCGTGCTGGGCATCTGCTACGGCATGCAGACCATGGCGCAGCAGTTGGGCGGCCAGGTGGAGGGCAGCAATTCGCGCGAGTTCGGATATGCCGAGGTGCGCGCGCACGGACACACCGCGCTGCTGCAGGGCATCGAGGACTTCAGCACCAGCGAAGGCCACGGCATGCTCAAGGTGTGGATGAGCCATGGCGACAAGGTCACCACGCTGCCGCCGGGCTTCAAATTGATGGCCAGCACTCCGAGTTGCCCGATTGCCGGCATGGCCGACGAGGCGCGTGGCTACTACGGCGTGCAATTCCACCCCGAAGTGACCCACACCATTCAAGGGCGGGCGCTGATCAACCGCTTTGTGCTCGACATCTGTGCGGTCAAGGCCGACTGGATCATGGGCAATTACGTCGACGAGGCCGTGGCCCGCATTCGTGAACAGGTCGGGGACGAAGAAGTCATTCTCGGCCTGTCCGGCGGGGTGGATTCCTCGGTGGCGGCGGCGCTGATTCACCGCGCTATCGGCGACCAGCTGACCTGCGTGTTCGTCGACCACGGCCTGCTGCGCAAGGACGAGGGCAAGATGGTCATCGACATGTTTGCGGGCAAGCTGCACGCCAACATCGTCGCAGTCGACGCGTGCGACCAGTTTCTCGGCCACCTCGTTGGTGTCAGCGACCCCGAACAGAAGCGCAAGATCATCGGCCGCGAGTTCGTCGAAGTCTTCAAGGCCGAAGCCGCCAAGCTCAAGGCTGGCGGCAAGGGCCACAAGGGCGCCACCTTCCTCGCCCAAGGCACCATCTACCCGGACGTGATCGAGTCCGGCGGCGCCAAGAGCAAGAAAGCCGTGACCATCAAGAGCCATCACAACGTCGGCGGTCTGCCCGAGCAGCTTGGCTTGAAGCTGCTCGAGCCGCTGCGTGATCTGTTCAAGGACGAAGTCCGCGAACTCGGCGTGGCCCTTGGCCTGCCGCCCGAGATGGTGTATCGCCACCCGTTCCCCGGCCCGGGCCTGGGTGTGCGCATTCTCGGCGAGGTCAAGAAGGAATACGCCGACCTGCTGCGCGAGGCCGACGCCATTTTCATCGAAGAGTTGCGCAACTTCATCGACAAGCCCAGCGGCAAGAGCTGGTACGACCTCACCAGCCAGGCCTTCACGGTGTTCCTGCCGGTCAAGAGCGTCGGCGTGATGGGTGACGGCCGAACCTACGACTATGTGGTCGCGCTGCGCGCCGTTCAGACCAGCGACTTCATGACTGCCGACTGGGCCGAACTGCCCTATGCGCTGCTGAAGAAGGTGAGCGGCCGCATCATCAACGAAGTGCGCGGCATCAACCGTGTGACCTATGACGTGAGCAGCAAACCGCCTGCGACGATCGAGTGGGAGTGAGCCTGCGGCGAACGCGCCGTTGAAACCAAAAAAGCCCGCTGGCATGCCAGCGGGCTTTTTTGTGTCATCCGCGGATTCTGCATTGTTGCTCCGCGCTGAAACGCTGCTCTAGCGGACGTTAACGCTGCCGATGCCGAACAGGCCTACAACGCCGATCACGATGAGGTACAGCGCGACGATGTAATTCAGCAGGCGCGGCACGACCAAAATCAGAATGCCGGCGATAAGCGAAATCAGCGGTGCAAGACTGATGGTGAGGTTCATGGTGATCTCCGGAATGGTTGATGAAAACTGGGCGGAAGCCTTCAGGGGCCTTGATTCTGAGCAGGTGCGGCGTGGTGGTCAATTATGCGTGCTCGAACTTTAGGCGGCAGCGGGTTTCTACCCTCCCGTTGCTGCGGGTATCAAGCGCGATTTCGCCTGGTGCCCAAGCAGTGTGGACGGGAGGTTGGCCATGAAACGTATTATTTTGTTGCTGATGCTTGTGGGGGTGCCGGCTTCGGCAGTACTCGCCTCGGGGGTATTCGTGCCGGGCGACCGTCTGCTGTTGCAGACCTCGGTATGGACGAAGCATTTCAGCCCCGATCCGGACCATACCAACCGGCAGGATCTGATCAATCTGGAATGGCAGGCTCCGGCATCGACGCGCTTTGAATGGCAGAGAGGCAGTGCGGCGGTATCGCACGCGCCGTGGCTGAAGGATGTGAAGTGGCTGGCCGGGGCCGCAACTTTCCGCAACTCCTTCGGGCAACGCAGCATCTATATGTACGGTGGTGGGCGCTATGACTTGCACCAGGCAGGCAATACGCGCGTCTACGCCAAGGTGACGGCAGGCCTGCTGCATGGCTATCGGGGCGAGTATCGTGACAAGATTCCATTCAACCGCTTTGGTGTGGCGCCAGCGATTCTGCCTGCAGTGGGCGTCGAGTATCGGCGCATGAATGTAGAGATGGTCCCGTTCGGCACGGCGGGCGTGATGTTCAACGTGGGCTTCTATTTGAATTGAGATGAGTGTTCCAGAAGTGCGGCCACGCCATCCAGACTGGATGGCGTCAGTTTACGAGCGTCTTGCCGAAGATGACGAAGGCCGCGTTTGCAAGGCCATCAGCGATGAGGCCTGTCGCGAGTCGCCGGGCAATTTCGTGCGCACACTGGTTGCCAATGCCTTATCGAACGTATCCGACCGTATTGCCAGTGCCAAGACCACCTTGCCGTGGATTCTCGGGGTGCTGGGTGCGCCCGCCTGGTGTCTGAGTCTGCTGGTGCCCATCCGCGAAGCGGGCTCGATGCTGCCGCAGATGTTTATCGGCGCAGCCGTACGCTCGCTGGCGCTGCGCAAATGGGTGTGGGCCGGCGGCGGCGCTTTGCAGGCTGCTTGCCTGGCGGCGATGGCCGTGGCGGCATTGACCCTGCAAGGCCTTGATGCAGGCTTGGTCATCCTGCTTCTGCTGACAGTGTTCAGCCTCGCCCGCGGCGCCTGTTCGGTGGCCTACAAGGACGTGCTTGGCAAGACCATTCCCAAGACCCGGCGGGGGCGGCTGTCCGGCTGGATCAGTTCCTTCGCGGGCTTTGCGACGATGACCACGGGAGGCGTGCTCGCGCTGCTGCCCGACTCGGCTGGTCTCAACCTGTATGCCGGGCTGCTGCTGGTTGCGGCGGGCTTGTGGCTGGCGGCAGCGGGCGTGTATTCACGTATCGTCGAGTATCCGGGCGCGACCGAGGGCGGCGCCAATGGCTTCACCGAAGCTTGGGCCAGGCTCGCGCTGCTGCGCGATGATGCGCCGTTCCGCCGTTTCGTGATCGCCCGTGCGCTGGCGATGGGATCCGGTCTGGCTGCGCCGTTCTACATTGCGCTGGCGCGTGACGAGTTGGGGAGTGCTGCGCTTTTGCTGGGCATTTTCATCGCAGTGGAAGGGCTGGCCGCGCTGGTCAGTTCGCCACTGTGGGGGAGTTGGGCCGATCGTTCGAGCCGTCGCGTGTTTGCGGTTGCCTGTGCGCTTGCGGGCGCGTTGTCGATTGTGGTTGCGCTTTGGTCGTGGGCTGACCTGCCGGAGGCGGCCGCGCTGTGGTTCTATCCACTGGCCTTCTTCGGTCTCGGCGTAGCGCATGCTGGCGTGCGTCTTGGGCGCAAGACCTATCTGGTGGACATGGCCGAAGGCAATCGACGCACCGAATATGTGGCGGTCAGCAATACAGTCATCGGCTTTGTGCTGCTATTGACCGGGCTGTTAGGGGCGCTCGCGGCAGCGATTTCGGTGGAGGCTGCGATTGTATTGCTCGGGCTGGCCGGGCTGGCTGGGGCTATCGTGAGCCTGAGCTGGAAGGAAGTGTCGGTCAGCTGATCGAGATAGGTCGGCGTGAATGCCGGGAGAGAACGCATTGGCTTCGGAGGGCGGAACGATGAATGTCTGGTTGCTCACGGCTGGCGTCCTGCTGCTGCCCGTGTTGGGTCTTGCCGCGTTCTGGCTGCATGCCGGCCTGACGCACCCGGTCATCAACGACGTGGTGACCGATCCGTCACGGCCACTGGTGTTTCGCGGCATGCCGGCTGCCGCAGCCTACCCGGGGGAGGCGTTTGCAAGCCGACAACGCGAGTCCTATCCGGACGTGCGACCGCTGCTGCTTGGGACGACGCCGCAGCGTGCATACGAAGCGCTGATCAGCCTGGTGCGCGAGCGTGGCTGGACCGTGGTGGTCGAGGATTCCGAAGACTTGCGCATCGAGGCAACGACCCGCAGCCTGATCTTCCGCTTTACCGATGAGATTGCCGTGGAAGTAAGTGCCGTGGAGCAGGGCGCGCGCGTCGATATGCGCTCGCGTTCGCGCGTCGGGCAAAGCGATCTCGGCGTTAACGCAAAGCGGATCCGGGCCTTGTTGGCGGATCTCGAGGCGCGGCTGCGCCCACAATCAGTGGTGGCGCGCTAGCGGACGATGATCGTGGTGGTGCCGTCGGGTTCGCGCAGGCGGCAGGCGGCGTAGGCGGCCAGGCGGCGCTGTTCGGTGTCGTAGCTGCGCCGGTTCGAACTGATCTCGTAGGAGCGCATGGCCTGCTTGCATGCGAACGAGTCGGATTTGTCGGCGCGAAGATCGGATTCCGTGCGGCCCGTGTCGCGCTGAACGGCGAGCTTGTCGAGTTCGCTGCTCAGGCGGCGGACTTCTGCGCGCAGTGAGTCGATCTCGCGTTGCAGCGCAGCTTCGCGGGCGGTGACCGAACTGGTGGCGTTGGGCCCGAGGTCGATCCGTACGGATTCGTCGGAGCACGGCACCTGGGAATACACCGTGCGCTCGTTCACTTCGCAGCGATACACCTGAGCAGAGGCGATTGTCGGGATCAAGAGCGCACATAGCGCGACGAAGTGGATGCGTTTCATGCGAACCTCCATACGACGAATGATAGTTCAGCCCGCAAGGCGGCTGGCGCAGTCGTCAGATCGGTCAGGAAAGGCGGGAGGGCCCGATGAGGAGACTGATTTTTGCGGTTTTGGTTGCGGTGCTGGTGGGCCTGGCGTTGTCGCGGATGTGGCCCTCCGAGCCGATCGAGCAGCGCTTGCTCGCGGTGCAGATCGAGGCGACGATGCCGCAGCACGCCGCCAGCCTGCAGCGCGAAAATATCGAGGTGCAGGCGGTAATCCTGGAATTGGCGCTAATGGATGAGGTGCTGGTGACCAAGGCACAGTTGGCGCTGCTGCGTCATGGCGATATGACGCGCGAGGTGCTGATGACGTATGGCGCCGATGCAGAGTTCCATGAGGTATTGCGTGAGCACGGCGAGTCGGTGGTGCCGCCGATCCACTATTTCATGCACAACGAACTGTTTTCGCTCTCCCTGTACAAGCGCGTCGGGGACGCCGCAACAGCGTTGCGCGAGCGTTGGAGCGGGGAGACCGTGCAGGATGCGGATGAGCTGCCGTCGTCGGTCGAGCGCGGGCGCTATGCGATTCGCTTCATTGCCGAAGAGGGGCATGACTTTCTCGGTCAGTTCGTGATCGCGGATGATGGCCAGGTGGCGCGTGTGCAGACCGAACGCCTGACCGAAGGCGTGACGGATTTCTTCACTGGCGGTATCCGCGGCCTCGAAACGCGGGTGCGGCGCGGAGAAGAAGTGCGTATGAGCGATGCGGGCTGGGCCGCGGTGGATGTGGCGATTGGCGTCAGCGCGTTGAAGCTGCTGCGCATGGGGCGCGGCGCCGCCGCGGCGCGCACCACTACGGTGGCCCGGCCGGCCACTACCGCGCTCGGCAGCAACTTGCTGCGTGGTAGCCGCGTTGGCGCGCAACTGGCGCGCGTTGGCGGGCCGGTTGCGCTGGCTTACATCGTCATCCGCCATCCATCCTTGCTGCACTCTGGCTTTGCGCGTGCAGCCGAGGTGCTGGGTTATCCGGTGTGGTTGGTTCAGTCGGTGGGATGGGCACTGGTGCTGGTGCCTTTGATATTGCTGCTGCAGTTTTTGCTACGGCCGTTGGCCTTGCTGCTGGGCGGTTGTGTGGCCAGTTTGCGCTGGTGTGACAGATATCTTCGCGGGCGGAAAGCGCGCGCCGCGACGTTCTGATTACCGGGCTCGATTTGCGCGTTTGCGGGGTATGCATTCGGCGTATGATCGCCCGATCTGATTTCGAGCTTTGAGAGGAGTAGTGGCTATGGATGCAGTACTGATTTTCGCGGGTATCGTCGTTGTCGTCGCGGTTGTACTGATCTTTGCTGGCATCAAGACCGTTCCGCAGGGCGAGCGCTGGACGGTGGAGCGCTTCGGCCGTTACACCACCACGCTGGACTCTGGCCTGCGCTTCATCGTGCCCTTTGTGGACCAGATCGGTCGCCGTCTGACAGTCATGGAGCAAGTCCTGGACGTCCCGGCGCAGACCGTGATCACCAAGGACAACGCTGCGGTCGTGGCTGATGGTGTGGTGTTCTTCCGCATCGATGACGCCGCACGGGCAGCCTATCAGGTGCGCCATCTCGAAGAGGCCGTCGTCAATCTGACAACGACCAATCTTCGTTCGGTGATCGGTTCGATGGATCTGGATGAAACGCTGTCGAACCGGCAGCGGATCAACGAATCGCTGATGGCCATCGTGGATGAGGCGACCAACCCGTGGGGCGTGAAGATCATCCGCATCGAGATCCGCGATCTGAAGATGCCGCCGCAACTGCAGGATGCGATGAACCTGCAGATGACCGCCGAACGCAAGCGCCGCGCCCAGGTGACCGAGGCCACCGGTGCGCGGGAAGCCGAGATTCTGCGGGCCGAGGGCGAAAAGCAGGCAGCAGTACTGCGCGCCGAGGGTGAGCGCCAGGCTGCGTTCCTGAATGCCGAAGCGCGTGAGCGCGAGGCGGAGGCCGAAGGCAAGGCTACGCGCATGGTGTCGGAGGCCATTTCGGCAGGTGACATCCAAGCCATCCAGTACTTCCTGGGCCTCAAGTATGTCGAGGCGCTGCAGGAGATCGGCAGATCCGACAACAGCAAGCTGGTGCTGATGCCGCTGGAGGCCAGTGGCATCACAGGCGCAGTCGCCGGCATCTCGGAGTTGGTGCGCGCTACGCAGCCGAAGGTGGGCTAAGACATGAGCGGGATTGAAGATCTCTTCGTGTCGCCGTGGTACTGGCTGATCGGGGGCTTGATCATTGCCGGTCTGGAAATGGTGGCGGCCGGGGTGTTCCTGCTGTGGATCGGCCTCGGTGCGATGTTGGTCGGCTTGGTTCTGTTGCTTGCTCCGGGCATGTCGCTTACTGCGCAGTTGCTGCTGTTTGCGATCGCGATGCTCGCATCGATCGGACTCGGTTTTGTCATCCAGCGTCGTGGTGGTGAAAGCAGCGACGCACAGGGCATGAATCGCGAGCTGCAGGGGCTGGTTGGGCGGCGTTGCGAGGCGGCGAGTGACTTCGATACCGGACGCGGACGCATTCGTGTGGGCGACACTACTTATGCGGCATTGGGCGACGCCGGAATACGCGCCGGAGAGCTCGTCCAGATCGTCTCCGCTGAGTCGGCCGCGATCACGGTCGCCCGCGCACAAGCGGGCTCGCCGCAGTCTTAAGTCTGGCGAAGCAGGGCGTGCCTTTCCCTGAGGGATGGCATGCCCTACACTACGCGCATTTTCGCCGGTGGCCCTGCCGGCTGGCCGCACAGGAACAGCATTTCATGTCCATCAAGTCCGACAAGTGGATCCGCCGCATGGCGGAGCAGCAAGGCATGATCGAACCGTTCGCGCCGCAATTGGTGCGCGAGAATGAGTCCGGCAAGATCGTGTCCTACGGCACCTCGAGCTACGGCTACGACGTGCGCTGTGCGAACGAATTCAAGATCTTCACGAACATCAATTCGACCATCGTCGATCCGAAACATTTTGATTCGCGCAATTTCGTCGATTTCACTGGCGACGTGTGCATCATTCCCCCTAACTCCTTTGCGTTGGCGCGCACGGTCGAGTACTTCCGCATTCCGCGCAGCGTACTGACGGTGTGCCTGGGCAAAAGCACCTATGCGCGCTGCGGCATCATCGTGAACGTGACGCCGCTGGAGCCGGAGTGGGAGGGCCATGTGACGCTGGAGTTTTCGAACACGACGCCGCTGCCGGCGCGCATTTACGCCAACGAGGGCGTGGCGCAGATGCTGTTCTTCGAGTCCGACGAGATTTGCGAGACTTCGTATGGCGATCGTGGTGGCAAGTATCAGGGCCAACGCGGCGTAACACTGCCGAAAATCTGACGTTTGCGGCTACATGCCATAACGTTGAACCGGGGCCGGGCACGGCCCCTTGTGCTTTATTGGTAACGATGCGGCAATGCGCCGCGCGCAACATGGCTGTCGGCAGAGCCGACCAGGCCGGGAGAAGTTAGGATGCGCTTTCACTTTCCGATCATCATCATCGATGAGGACTTCCGTTCCGAGAACACCTCGGGCCTCGGTATCCGTGCGCTGGCCAAGGCCATCGAGGACGAGGGAATCGAGGTGCTTGGCGTCACCAGCTACGGTGATCTGACCTCGTTCGCGCAGCAGCAGAGCCGCGGTTCGGCGTTCATTCTGTCGATTGATGATGAAGAGTTTTCTTCGCCTGAGGCGGCGGACGTGGCGATCGAGGGCTTGCGCGCCTTCGTGCAGGAAATCCGCCACCGCAACGCCGATATCCCGATCTTCATCTACGGTGAGACGCGCACCACGCGCCACGTGCCGAACGACGTGCTGCGCGAGATGCACGGCTTCATTCACATGTTTGAGGACACACCGGAGTTCGTGGCGCGCTACATCGTGCGTGAGGCCAAGAACTATCTCGAGACATTGGCGCCGCCGTTCTTCCGCGCGCTGGTTCACTACGCTGCCGACAGTTCGTATTCGTGGCATTGTCCGGGGCACTCGGGTGGCGTGGCCTTCCTGAAAAGCCCCGTCGGGCAGATGTTTCACCAGTTCTTCGGCGAGAACATGCTGCGTGCCGACGTGTGCAACGCGGTGGAAGAGCTTGGTCAGCTGCTCGACCACACCGGTCCGGTGGCCGCGAGTGAGCGCAACGCTGCGCGCATTTTCAACTGCGACCACCTGTATTTCGTCACCAACGGTACGTCGACCTCGAACAAGATGGTGTGGCACACCACGGTGGCGCCGGGTGACATCGTGGTGGTCGATCGCAACTGCCACAAGTCCATCCTGCACTCGATCATCATGACCGGTGCGGTGCCTGTGTTCCTGACGCCGACGCGCAACCACTACGGCATTATCGGCCCGATTCCGCTGGCAGAGTTTTCGATGGAGAACATCCAGAAGAAGATCGACGCCAACCCGTTTGCACGTGAGGCGCGCGACCGCAAGCCGCGCATCCTGACCATCACGCAGTCAACCTACGACGGCGTGGTGTACAACGTCGAGACCATCAAGGAAATGCTCGACGGGCAGATCGACACGCTGCATTTCGACGAAGCCTGGCTGCCGCACGCCGCCTTCCACGACTTCTATGGCGATTACCACGCCATCGGCGCGGACCGCCCGCGCTGCAAGTCGTCGATGATCTTTTCAACGCAATCCACGCACAAGCTGCTGGCCGGCCTGTCGCAAGCCTCGCAGATCCTCGTGCAGGACTCGGAGACGCGCAAGCTCGACCGCGACATCTTCAACGAGGCCTATCTGATGCACACCTCGACCTCGCCGCAGTACGCGATCATCGCCTCGTGCGACGTCGCGGCCGCAATGATGGAGCCGCCGGGCGGGCCGTCGCTGGTTGAGGAATCACTCAACGAGGCAGTCGAGTTCCGTCGCGCCATGCGCAAGGTCGATGCCGAGTTTGGCGACGCCGACTGGTGGTTCAAGGTGTGGGGGCCGGAGTTCCTCGCCGAGGAGGGCATGGGCACGCGCGAAGACTGGACGCTGAAGGCCAACGAGCGCTGGCACGGCTTCGGCAATCTGGCCGAAGGCTTCAACATGCTCGACCCGATCAAGGCTACGGTCATCACACCGGGGCTGGATGTGGATGGCGACTTTGCCGAGTCGGGCATTCCGGCCGGCATCCTCACGCGCTATCTGGCCGAGCACGGGATCATTGTCGAGAAGACCGGTCTGTACTCTTTCTTCATCATGTTCACCATCGGCATCACCAAGGGTCGTTGGAACACCATGGTGACCGAGCTGCAGCAGTTCAAGGACGACTACGACGGCAATCAACCGCTGTGGCGCGTGATGCCCGAGTTCATTGCCAAGTATCCGCGCTACGAAAAAGTCGGTCTGAAGGATCTGTGTGCGCAGATTCACAGCTTCTACACCGCGCACGACATTGCCCGTCTGACGACCGAGATGTACCTCTCGGACATGGTGCCGGCCATGAAACCGGCTGACGCCTTTGCCAAGATGGCGCACCGCGAGATCGAACGCGTGCCCATCGACGAGCTCGAAGGCCGTGTGACGGCGATGCTGGTGACTCCGTACCCGCCGGGCATCCCGCTGCTGATCCCGGGCGAGCGCTTCAACCCGACGATCGTGCGTTACCTGCAGTTCGCGCGCGATTTCAACGCCAAGTTCCCGGGCTTCGAGACGGATATCCACGGGTTGGTGCGTGACGAACGTGACGGTGTGACTTCCTATCACGTCGATTGCGTGAAGTGAGATCTCGTTTACAAGCAAGACTGATTCAGCGCCGTCGGTACTCCACAAAAGCGTAGTCGTGTTCGTTGTCCGCATCGGCGTGGTGCGCCTCACGCGATACCTCGACGAACGCAGAGCGGTCGAAATCAGGGAAGTAGGCGTCGCCCTCTACGTCAGCGTCCACCTCCGTCAGCACCAGGCGATCCACTTCATCCAGCAAGGTTCGATACAGCTCGGCCCCGCCGATGACGTGCACCGCGTCGGTATCGGCTGCAGCGATGGCAGCACGCGGATCGGCAAAAACCTCGGCGCCTTCGGCGACGTAGTGCGCGTTGCGGGTGACCACAAGATTGCGTCGACTCGGCAGCGGCCGTCCCAGTGATTCCCAAGTCTTGCGGCCCATCACGATCGGGTGGCCGAGCGTCGTGCGCTTGAAATGGGCAAGGTCGGCCTTCAGTCGCCAGGGAAGGGCGTTGTCTCGGCCAATCACCCCGTTTCGGGCAACGGCAACGACAAAAACGATTTCGGTCTTCTTGCTCATACGGCGACGGGAGCCTTGATGTGGGGGTGTGGGTCGTAGCCTTCCAGCGTGAAGTCCTCGAAGCGGAATGCGAACAGGTCATTTACCTCAGGGTTGATCTTCAGCGTGGGCAGCGCGCGCGTCTCGCGTGAAAGCTGTTCCCGCGCCTGATCTAGGTGGTTGCTGTACAGGTGGCAGTCGCCGCCGGTCCACACGAAATCGCCGGCACGATAGCCGCACACCTGCGCCACCATCGCCAGTAGCAGCGCGTAAGAGGCAATGTTGAAGGGCACACCCAGAAAGATGTCTGCGCTGCGCTGATACAACTGGCATGACAGCCGGCCGTTGGCTACGTAGAACTGGAACAGCGCGTGGCAGGGTGGCAGCGCCATGCCGTCGATCTCGCCGGGGTTCCAGGCCGAGACGATGTGGCGGCGCGAGTCCGGATTGTTCTTGAGGCCGTCGATGAGGCGCGTGATCTGGTCTACGGCGCGCCCGTCGGGCGTTTCCCAGCGTCGCCACTGCTTGCCATACACCGGGCCGAGATCGCCGTCGGCATCGGCCCACTCGTCCCAGATCGAAACGCCGTTTTCCTTCAGGTAGCGGATGTTGGTGTCGCCCTGCAGAAACCACAGCAGTTCATGAATGATCGAGCGTGTGTGCAGTTTCTTGGTGGTCAGCAGCGGAAAACCTTCCTCCAGGTTGAAACGCATCTGCCAGCCGAACACCGACAGTGTGCCGGTGCCGGTGCGGTCGGACTTCTCGTCGCCGTGCTCGAGCACGTGACGCATCAGGTCGAGGTACTGTTTCATCGCTTTCGCAGGTGATCTGTTGAGGCTGGCATTCTATCGTGCCGGTGCCTGGAGACGGGATTCAGTGTCTAAGTCCCTGACGGATCAAGGGAGGTTCGGCGTGGCTGGAGACGCGCCTAGAAAAAGTCGTCATCAAGCCATTGACACCTTCAGTTTGGTCTATATACTGCGCCCCTCTTCGCCGCTACAAGTGTTGTGTTTAGCGGAGTTGAGGGGTTTGAGGGGTTCTTCGGCGGGTTGTAGAAATTGTGCTGAGGGGCTTGACGAGGTGAGGTGGTTTGTACATAATCTCGCTTCTTCGCTGCCGGGTGGCAGCGGTTCTTTAAAAATTTGGACAATCGATAAGTGTGGGTGCTTGGTTGATTGTGGATCCACGGGGCCTTCGGGCTCCGAGAATCACAAAGATTGAGTGCTCATATGTCAGTTTTGACTTTGAGTGCTGTGGATTGAACTTAAGAGTTTGATCCTGGCTCAGATTGAACGCTGGCG